>NZ_JANIPJ010000060.1 GCF_024623455.1 Paenibacillus soyae
GGAACAATCCCGGATCTTCAGGTACCACGCGACCGCAAGGGCACGTTCCAGACGAGATTGTTCAAACCGTATCAACGCCGGGAAGGCTGGTTGGAAGAAGCGATCATTCACATGTACAAAGGCGGCATGAGCACGCGTGAGGTAGCTAAATTTATTGAGAGTATGTTCGGCAGCCAGTACTCGCCAACGACCATCAGCAACATCACCAAAACCGTCATGGAAGACATTCATGAATGGAGGACGCGCCAGCTCGAGCAGCGCTACTCTGTCATCTATCTTGATGGTCTATACGTCAAATTGAAACGTAACACGGTGAGCAGTGAAGTCGTGTATTTGATTATGGGAATTGACGAAAAGGGTTACCGTCAAATCCTAGGCTTCGACGTGGGTGGCCATGAGAGCTCTAACGGCTGGATAGAGGTGCTTAAGGATCTCAAAAACCGTGGCGCAACTGACGTCCTGCTAGGCGTCTTTGACGGATTGCCAGGGCTTGAAGAAGCGTTCCGCACCATCTACCCCAAAGCGGATGTGCAGCATTGTGTCGTGCACAAGGTTCGTGCGACGTTCCCCAAGATCCGTGTTGCAGACAAAACAGAATTCTTAAGTGATTTAAAGCAGGTGTACACGTCAGTCGACGGGGATGTGGCCCGGGCCGTATTCGACGCATTTAAAGCAACTTGGGGCAAGCGCTATCCCCGCGAGATTGCCTCCTGGGAAGGTCAGCTTTCGACGCTGCTTACCTTCTACGAGTATCCACCAATGGTACAATACGCAGTCTATACAACGAATTCGATTGAGCGCATGAACAAAGAATTACGCAAACGCCTCAAGCCCATGAATAGCCTGACAAACATTGAATCCGCCGAGAAGATCATCTACCTGCAAGCAAC
>NZ_JANIPJ010000061.1 GCF_024623455.1 Paenibacillus soyae
AACACCCGAAGTCGGTGGGGTAACCCGCAAGGGAGCCAGCCGCCGAAGGTGGGGTAGATGATTGGGGTGAAGTCGTAACAAGGTAGCCGTATCGGAAGGTGCGGCTGGATCACCTCCTTTCTAAGGAATACTCAGTCACGATGATGACTGATAAGCATCCATCGGATGCAAACCGACATGTCGCTCATGTTCAGTTTTGAGGGAACAACCCTCATTCCGTTTGGTGGCGATGGCGGAGGGGAACCACGCGTTCCCATACCGAACACGACCGTTAAGCCCTCCAGCGCCAATGGTACTTGGACCGCAGGGTCCTGGGAGAGTAGGACGTCGCCAAGCGGGTATTTCATAGATGAAGCGACTGATCTCTCCCTTGGGAGAGTATCGGAAACTTGATCGAAGTATACTCAATGAAGCGGAAGCGAAGTTTAATGAAGTTTCCGATGCCGACCTCGAAGTGTTTCGAGAAGTTGATGCAATCGGTGCGGAATGGACGTCGCCAAGCGGATGCGTAAGCATCTCTTGATTCATCTTTTTTGAAAATTGCACCTTGAAAACTGGATATGAAGTTGCAAACATCCTTTAGCTGTATTAAGTAGCAGCGAGCTGAGTTTTGCGAAAGCAAGCCAAGCCGTTGCGTATGGTTAAGCTAGTAAGAGCGCACGGAGGATGCCTAGGCACCAGGAGCCGAAGAAGGACGTGGCGAACAACGATACCGCCTCGGGGAGCCGTAAGCAGGCTTTGATCCGGGGATTTCCGAATGGGGAAA
>NZ_JANIPJ010000062.1 GCF_024623455.1 Paenibacillus soyae
ACTTGATCAAGCACGTCGAAGATGTTGTCGCCGAAGTAGTCCGTGAACTTGTTCGCCGCTTTCATCGCCGGATCGGTCCATACGTCCGAACGGATCGGGTCGAAGCCGAGAATCGTCCATGTCGCCAAGCTGCCTTCCTTCGAGATCTTCGAGAACGCAAGGAACTCTTTCGCCAAGTCCGCATTCTTCGACTGGTTCGTTATGACCGTCGCCGTACCGCCCATTCCCGCCGAACGCGGTTCGCCTTCCGCCCATGCAGGCATTGGGCTTATGACCATCTTGCCCTTCAGGTCAGGCATGCTGTCCGTGAAGCGGCCCATGTACCACAGCGGCATCCAGATCGATGCGGCGCCGCCGCCGTTCATGAAGCCGAAGTATTCTTCCGTGTGATGGAAGCCGCCCGGCGCGCCGACCGCTACGCCCGACTTCATCAGCTCTTGCTGCCATTTCATGACCTTTTGCACTTCCGGGCTGTCGAGGTTCGGCTCGAAGTTCTCGTTCAGCAGATCGCCCTTCGCCGGTTGCTGCGCCGTCTGCAGCCACATCGACCATTGCTCTGTCGTCTCCAGCGTCGTCATCGGCACGCCAGTCGCATCGAGCACCTTCTTGCCGGCTGCAGCGTAGTCGTCCCACGTCTTGATGTCGGCCGGGTTCACGCCCGCTTTGTCCAACAATTCCTTGTTGTAATAGATAACCGACGCGCCAACGTGATAATCCACACCGTAGTAGTTGCCGTCCTTCGCGTAGATGTCAAAGCGCGC
>NZ_JANIPJ010000063.1 GCF_024623455.1 Paenibacillus soyae
TTCCCCATTCGGAAATCCCCGGATCAAAGCCTGCTTACGGCTCCCCGAGGCGGTATCGTTGTTCGCCACGTCCTTCTTCGGCTCCTGGTGCCTAGGCATCCTCCGTGCGCTCTTACTAGCTTAACCTAGTTATCGCTCAGCGTGAGTTTCCTCAGCTGGCGGTTGTTTCTTTCAGCTAAAGGATGTTTCAGCTCAAGATTTTCATCTTGATTTTACTTTCGTTATCCAGTTTTCAAGGTGCAAATGCGCCGCATTGCTGCGACAGGATTCATATCTTATCATGTTCTGTCGACTTCTGCAACAAGAAATTGTTGGTTATTTCGACAAGATCATAATAGGAAGAATCCGCTTGGCGACGTCCTACTCTCCCAGGACCCTGCGGTCCAAGTACCATTGGCGCTGGAGGGCTTAACGGTCGTGTTCGGTATGGGAACGCGTGGTTCCCCTCCGCCATCGCCACCAAACGGATAGCTTTATGAAAGATGTATTCGCAACCCCGTTAGGGATTGAATTGATCTTTCAAAACTGACAACGAGCGAGCAACAATCCTGCCTGAGAGTTGCTTGTGGAAGCTTATGCTTCCTATCCGATCTTCATCGAGATCGGGTATATCCTTAGAAAGGAGGTGATCCAGCCGCACCTTCCGATACGGCTACCTTGTTACGACTTCACCCCAATCATCTACCCCACCTTCGGCGGCTGGCTCCCTTGCGGGTTACCCCACCGACTTCGGGTGT
>NZ_JANIPJ010000064.1 GCF_024623455.1 Paenibacillus soyae
TCCCCATTCGGAAATCCCCGGATCAAAGCCTGCTTACGGCTCCCCGAGGCGGTATCGTTGTTCGCCACGTCCTTCTTCGGCTCCTGGTGCCTAGGCATCCTCCGTGCGCTCTTACTAGCTTAACCTGCGTTTTTCGATGACTCATCTTCCCGAATTGCTTCAGAAAAGACGCGCCGATCTTAAACGGTTATACTTCAGCTAAAGGATGTTTCAGCTCAAGATTTTCATCTTGATTTACTTTCGTTATCCAGTTTTCAAGGTGCAATAGATGAAGTTTGTTGGTGGAGCCAAGCGGGATCGAACCGCTGACCTCCTGCTTGCAAGGCAGGCGCTCTCCCAGCTGAGCTATGGCCCCAAGCAAATTCCATCAAAGCTGAACAAATGGGGTTCACGTCCGGCGCTCTCGCGCAGTTAATCCGCACATTGTGAAGACTTTCGTCTTCTTATCAGTCATCATCGTGACTGAGTAATCCTTAGAAAGGAGGTGATCCAGCCGCACCTTCCGATACGGCTACCTTGTTACGACTTCACCCCAATCATCTACCCCACCTTCGGCGGCTGGCTCCCTTGCGGGTTAC
>NZ_JANIPJ010000065.1 GCF_024623455.1 Paenibacillus soyae
CCAGTCGCACCGTCAGCGCCAGTCGGTCCGGCAGGTCCAGTCGCGCCAGTCGCACCGTCGGCTCCAGTCGGTCCGGCAGGTCCAGTCGCGCCAGTCGCGCCGTCCGCGCCAGTCGGTCCGGCAGGTCCAGTCGCACCGTCGGCACCAGTCGGTCCGGCAGGTCCGGTCGCGCCGTCCGCGCCAGTTGGTCCGGCAGGTCCGGTCGCACCGTCAGCACCAGTCGGTCCGGCAGGTCCAGTCGCGCCAGTCGCGCCGTCGGCGCCAGTCGGTCCAGCAGGTCCAGTCGCGCCGTCCGCGCCAGTCGGTCCAGCAGGGCCAGTCGCACCGTCAGCGCCAGTCGGTCCGGCAGGTCCAGTCGCGCCAGTCGCACCGTCGGCTCCAGTCGGTCCGGCAGGTCCAGTCGCGCCAGTCGCGCCGTCCGCGCCAGTCGGTCCGGCAGGTCCAGTCGCACCGTCGGCACCAGTCGGTCCAGCAGGTCCGGTCGCGCCGTCGGCACCAGTCGGTCCAGCAGGTCCAGTAGCG
>NZ_JANIPJ010000066.1 GCF_024623455.1 Paenibacillus soyae
ACTATTAGGCTGGGCTGTGATGGGGAGCGAAAATTGCAGTAGCGAAGGTCATGTACTCCGGCTGTCGAGAAAAGCCTCTAGCCAGGCGAAGGTGCCCGTACCGCAAACCGACACAGGTAGGCGAGCAGAGCATGCTAAGGCGCGCGGAAGAACTCTCGTTAAGGAACTCGGCAAAATGACCCCGTAACTTCGGGAGAAGGGGTGCCTCGGTAGGGTGAATAGCCCGAGGGGGCCGCAGTGAAAAGGCCCAAGCGACTGTTTAGCAAAAACACAGGTCTGTGCGAAGCCGTAAGGCGAAGTATACGGGCTGACGCCTGCCCGGTGCTGGAAGGTTAAGGGGAGCGGTTAGGGGCAACCCGAAGCTGTGAACCGAAGCCCCAGTAAACGGCGGCCGTAACTATAACGGTCCTAAGGTAGCGAAATTCCTTGTCAGGTAAATTCTGACCCGCACGAATGGCGTAACGACTTGGGCGCTGTCTC
>NZ_JANIPJ010000068.1 GCF_024623455.1 Paenibacillus soyae
AGCTCTTCCGTCGTAACGCCGAGCACGTTCTGAAGCAGGTCGTACGCTTCGCAGATCAGCTGCATGTCGCCGTACTCGATGCCGTTGTGCACCATCTTCACATAGTGGCCGGCGCCGTCCGGTCCGATGTAGGTGCAGCAAGCGTCTTCGCCGACTTTGGCGGAGATCGCCGTCAGGATCGGCTCGACCAGCTCGTAAGCGGACTTCTGGCCGCCCGGCATGATGGACGGGCCCTTCAGCGCGCCTTCTTCGCCGCCGGATACGCCCGTGCCGATGAAGCGGAAGCCTTTGGCCTCGAGCTCTTTGCTGCGGCGCTGGGTGTCAGGGAAGTACGCGTTGCCGCCGTCGATGATGATGTCGCCTTGGTCGAGATGCGGAACGAGCGAGTCGATCGTCGCGTCCGTGCCCGCGCCGGCTTGCACCATGATCAA
>NZ_JANIPJ010000069.1 GCF_024623455.1 Paenibacillus soyae
TCGGACCGGACGGCGCCGGCCACTATGTGAAGATGGTGCACAACGGCATCGAGTACGGCGACATGCAGCTGATCTGCGAAGCGTACGACCTGCTTCAGAACGTGCTCGGCGTTACGACGGAAGAGCTGCACGAAATTTTCACCGAGTGGAACAAAGGCGAGCTCGACAGCTACCTGATCGAAATTACGCGCGACATCTTCGCGAAATACGATCCGGAGACGGGCAAGCCGATGGTCGACGTTATTCTCGACTCCGCGGGCCAGAAAGGCACGGGCAAATGGACGAGCCAAAGCTCCCTGGATCTCGGCGTGCCGCTCTCCATCATTACGGAATCCGTCTTCACGCGCTTCCTGTCCGCGATGAAGGAAGAGCGCGTAGCGGCGAGCAAAGTGC
>NZ_JANIPJ010000006.1 GCF_024623455.1 Paenibacillus soyae
ATTCGAACGAAGCACGAACAACACCTACCGATCTAATAATTGATACCATTATTATATCACATTAACGCTGTGTCGTGTTGAACCAATTAGACAAAAGATAGGCTGTCGAGACTTTCTCGACAGCCTGGAGCACGTCCTCCGGACGTGCTTGTTTTTTATGCCGAATAACTCATGCCTTTCCGAGCGCTCAATCGATTCGGCTTCCGCCCCGAATAATTCAGAACCAGACATGCCAATGCGAACGCGGCCATTAAGGCGAAGCCTAGATGATAATGTCCCGTCGAATCAAAGACAGCCCCCAGCACGATCGGAGGAAAAAAACCGCCGATGCCTCCTGCCGCTCCAACGAATCCCGTGACTGCTCCCGTATTGCCGGAGGATACCTCCGGCACCATTTTGAACACCGCCCCGTTGCCTAGACCCAGCAGTAGAGACAATAACAAGCATACCAGGCTGAACATAAAGAAGGGCTCAAGCGATACGGACAAGACCAGCGCGCCGGCCAATATGCCGATGAATACGACCGTTAGTACCTTCCGGCTTCCGAACCGGTCCGCCAAATATCCGCCCGCCGGCCGAATCAACGTGGCGGCCAATACAAAACCAGCCGTTCTCAGCCCCGCGTCGAATGCGCTCAGCTGGAACAAATCCTTCAGCAAGGTAGGCAAGTACACGCTGAATGCGACGAATCCGCCGAACGTCAGAAAATAATAAATAGACAAGTGCCAGGTCGCTTTCTCCTTCATAACGGACAACGATTGCTTCAAGGTCTTGGGAGCGGCCGGCTTCGGTGGATCCTTCGTGAAAGCTTGGAACACGACGGCCATGACCCCAATGACGATGGCCAGGCCAAAAAACACCCAAGGAATGCCGTAAGCGGATGACACGGACGGAATCAGAAAGTTGGCGAATGCGCTCCCCAGATTGCCAAGTCCGGCTATGCCTAATATGAAGCCCTGGCGCTCAGGCGGATACCATCTGGATACGAAGGCGATAGAGATTGCAAAGGCGGTGCCGGCCATCCCGATAAACAAGGCGCATACTAGCAGCCAAGCATACGAATCGACAAGCCCGGCCGTAACCACAGGCAGGATTAAGAACAGCATGGTGAGCGTGAACACCCTTTTGCCGCCAAAACGGTCGGTTAGAATTCCCATCGGAATCCGCATGATCGACCCCAGCAGCACCGGAGTCGCGACCAGAATGCTTTTCTCGAGATTGCTTAAGCCCAGCAGCTCTTGAATCTGCCCGGCGATCGGCGGAAATACCGACCAGATCACAAAAGAAACGGTCATGGCGACCGTTGAAAGGATAAGTGCTTTCGTTTGGTTCATTGTTTTGGCTCCAATCCATGTGTAGATCTACATTCGCTTGTTTTGCGTCATTTAATCTGTCATAAATCACCGAAAATCCAAAAAATTAAACTCCATACTCTAATTTCACGCGGAATATATTCCACGCAAAGTCAATTCGATAGTTATTAGCGCCAATAACAACCAGCGTCCTTGCAAGTATGTAAGAAAACCTAACAACCAATCATATACATATTATATCGACTCTCATGAATCGTCAATAATAACCCGGCAAATCGCCACAACAAAAAAACCACTTCGAATTGAAGTGGTTTAAGTGAATAATTGAATTTATTGAATGGCATCCCTCGACAACGTGCTTTCCCGAACGACCAGCTCCGGCTCGATGACGGTCAGCTTCTTGACGTTCTCCTTCATGATCAGCTTATGCAGCACTTGCACCGCGGTGGCTCCTAGTATGTCCATCTGCTGCTTCACCGTCGTCAATTCCGGGTATATCGCGGACGCTAGCGGAATATCGTCGAAGCCGATGATGGAAATATCGTCCGGCACGCCGATCCCGGCTTTCATGGCCGCCTTGAGCGCGCCGACCGCGGTGAAATCGTTCACGCAAAAAACGGCCGTCGGACGATCCTCGTTGGACAAGATGCGGTTCATGAGACGTTCGCCTGACGCCATCGAGAAATCCCCGTACAACACCCTCTCGCCGGAAACATGAAGCCCATTGCGCTTCATAATGCGCTTGAACGCTCTGACCTTCTGCGCCGTTGTCGTCATATTATCGTTCCCCGCGATGAAGGCGATGTCCCGATGCCCGGAATCGATCAGATATTGCGTCGCGATCTCCGCGCCTTTGCTCTCATTCGTAATGACGCGGTAGAGAGAGGTTCCGGGCAAATCGCCGTTAACGAGCACGAGCGGTATCCGGTTAGCCGTCTCGACGACTTCATCGACAAGCTCGGGTTTGCACTTCGATAGGTTAATGCGCCCGCCAAGGAAGATGATGCCGTCTACCTGCTTCTCCCTCAGGATGTTCAAATATTGCGATTCCCGTTCGTAGTCGCCAATCGTATCGCACAAGAAGAAGGTGTAGCCCATGTCTCGGGCCATGCGCTCGATTCCGCTGAACACCTCCGGGAAGAAAGGGTTCGTCACGTCGGGAAGGATAACGCCAATCGTTCCCGTCTCTTTCTTCGATAAGCCGCGCGCGAGCGCATTCGGTTGAAATTGATATTCATCGATCAGCCGCATGATCTTCGATCGCGTACTATCCTTCACGGGGGCCGTATTGTTAAGCACCCGGGAAACGGTCGCTACGGAGACATTGGCCTCTTTCGCAATGTCGTAGATCGTTACTTGCTTCACGCGGCACACTCCTAATGGTAGTTCAAAAAGTCCACTTTTGATCACGAAGTCAATTCAAGATGCGTATTCGACATCGAATTTTGAATTCAGCCGAAACTTCCGATGCTCACGTAGCTCCACTACGCTCCGCTTCTCAGTTTCTAGCTTCATTCAAACTTCTCGGTGCTGAAAAGCGAACTTTTTGAACTTATTATCTAAAATTCAACAATATTTTTAGTATATCAAACATATCGGCAATTGTAATGGGTTTCACTTTCGCTTAGCCGTGAAGATCGGCTCTCGGCCGCACGACCTTGAACTGGTCTTCGGTCTCCTCCATCTCGTAAAGCTTCGCTCTCGAATCCGGCGTCTTGAACGGCTGGTGGAGAATGAGCATCCACGTTCCTTCGAACGTTCGGAACAGCATGCCGTGCCCGCTGTCATCGTACACGAGAGGCTCCAGCTGCTCCCATGGCCCCTCCAGCCGGCCCGAGACGGATCGCGCCAGCGTCTGCACGTACCCGTCCTTATTATAGCTGGACCATAACATGATCAAGCGGCCGCCCTTGGTGCGGTACAGCTGACAGCCGTCGGAAACGTAGACGGACGGCTTGACGCCGGGGATCCGTTCGCCGTTAATCCAAGGCGCGTCGGAGGCTTTGAACAGATGGATCGGCTCGCCGTCCGCCTCGGACAGATCCTCCCTCAGCGGAATCGCTTCGAACGTGCCGTCAATGACCTGAAGCCATTCATGGCAGTAGACCATCCATGGCTTGCCGCCCTCGTCGCGATACAGGGTTCCGTCGAGCGTCATGAATCGTTCCGGCGGGACGGGGCCGTCCGTCTTGATCAGCTCGAACGGCCCCTCCGGCGTATCGGCTGCCGCGATGCTCGTTCCCCGCAGGTGATTCGTGTGCCACGTCTCGGGAGGCTCCGAGAATATCCGGTCCCGGTTATGAAGCGTGACGAACATATAATACTTGCCTTGATACTCGTGCACCTCCGGCGCCCAAGTGCCGTGCTGCGGATGGGCCCATACGCCGTCCGGCACGGTAAAGGCGACGTACGGTCCCTCCCAATCGAGCAAATCCTTGCTTTTGTAGAAGAGAACCCCGCTTCGATCTAAATCCGTAAATCTCGGAATGCCGGTCGTATACAGGTAGTAGGCTCCCTCCTGCCGATAGGGCAGAACGAACGGATCATGCGCGGCGATGTCCGCAAGGCGATGGCCCTTGCGGGGGTTCGACGTATCCGAAGCGGCGTTATATACCGTCATATCCCTCGCTCCTTTCCACCCATTCCCGGGAGGTTTGCTCGTCGAACAGCAGCCTCACCCGTTCCGGCGAGCGCCCTTCCTCGTCGAACAGGACAAGAACATTGCTCTCCTTCAGCCAAGCCATCGGAATTTTGTAATCCTCCTGCGGTCCGATCTGCCAGTAGCGTCCGAGGTTGATGCCGTTCAGCCAAATCGTTCCTTTGCTCATGCCCGTGAGCCTAAGCTTCAGCTTCGCATGAATTGTCTCCGGAATCTTCGGCCTCGCGAATTCGCAAGTATGCCAGGCAGGGACTCCGAGTCCGGAATAATTGGCAGACTCTGCACCTGGCCCGCCGTCCTCCACGCCGGCCATGCTCCACTCCTGTACCCCGTCGGCGGAGCGGTAAGCGAGCAGCTCCAGCCGCGCAACCGGCGATTTGACGTACGGCATTTCGATCACATTGTTCCCTTCCCTTACGAAGTCGGAAATATCGACGGACTGGTTCGCGAACCAATTCTGGTAGCCCTCCATCGGAACCTCCGCTCCGTTAATGCGCAGCGGCGCGGCCACGGCGCCGACGAGAACCGCGCGGTCCTGCCCCTCGATGCGGAACGAGCGTGACAGAACCGGGTTTTCTTCGAGCTGTCCCGCTTGATCCAAGTGCACGACCTCCTTGTCCGACGTTTCCCAGCTCTTGCGCAAATCCTGCACCGAGCCGTCCACATACCCCGTTTCGAACAAGCCCTTGGGCTCGCCCAAATAAGGAGAGAAGTTTAAACGGCCCATATTCTGCACGAGCAGCTGCACCTGATTATCGCCTTTGCGGAGAGGAAGCCGGACGGAGGCGGAACCGACCTCGCGGATTAACGAAGCCTCGACCCCATTCACGTAAACCCGCGCGGTATCCTGAAGCTTCGGCAGAATGAACGCGGTCTCCCCATCGGCTTCCCGTTCAATCCGGCAGCTGTACAGCAAGTAGCCGAACGGTTGGGAGAAGCTGGAGAAGTCCAGCGGCTGAACCACGGAGACGCCTTGAGCCTGGCCAAGCTCCAAAGCCGCGCTCGACCAAGCTTCGAGCGCAGGAGGCTGCGGCTGGCTGCCGGTTGTTTGGCTGACATGTACGCGATGGCCCCCGCCGCTTCCGGCCGTCAAATCCACGTCGTCGCAGCCGAACAGCCACTGCCCGTCGCCGATTCGCCAAGCGCGGTCCATCTCGTCCTGGTTAAGCACGATTAAGCGCAGCGGCTCGCCGCCGATCTCCAGCTCCACGCGCTGCGGCTCCCTGAAATGATAGAGGTCGAACGTGACGGTTCTCCCGTCCGAGCTTGCCGCGGCAAGCAGCGGACGATCGCCCGTTATGCGAATTTCCGCGTCGGCATCCAGCTCCACCGTCGAGCGCTGCCCATTCTTGGCGTAGACGATCAGCGTCCGGACCCCGTTCACGATTTCGTTGCAGCCGATAGCCGTAGTGCTGGTGAGGCGCACCCCTTCGCCTATCTCGATCGCGTCGAGCACGGGGACAATTTCGCCGGGGTTGACGATAACCGGCAAAGTCCTGCCGTTCGCAAGCGTTATATGGAACGTCTCCCTCTCGTCCTTCCCGCTCTCGACAAACCACAAGCTTTGCTCCCCAAGCCTTCTGCCGCGCACCTTGAGGCCGGCCGTCGCCCGAACGCCCGCTTCGGCCGCATCCAGCGGCTCCGACGCGAGCAGGAACGGCTCGATCGCGCGGACGAAATACGAGAACCGTTTCGCGGCAAAATATTTCGGCGTGGTTCTACCATATTCGTTAAGCGGGGCGTCATAGTCGTAAGAGGTGACCATGAAGATGTCGCTCGCGCCGACCGTTCTTCCGCCGTACCCCGCGAAGTTCGTTCCGCCGAAAAACATATAATGACTCAGCCCCGAGAACCCGGCTTGCACGACCTCGAGCATTCGTTTCTCGTACAGCTGCGGCGTCTTCTGGGTCGCGGCCGGCGCTCCCCAATGCTCGAACCAGCCGCTCCAGAACTCGGCCACCAGCTTCGGGGTATCCGGCTGCTTCCGGATTAGCTGCCCGTAGTGGTGATCCGCGCCGCTCCAGAAGTTTGCGCCTTCGACCGCCCCTTCGACGCCCCCGACGCACGTCAGGAGCGGAACGTCGATTCCCCTCGTCAGCAGACCGTCACGCAGATGGGTTAAGTAAGGCCGGCCGGTCTCGTCGCTCCCTAAGTACCCGTACTCGTTCTCCACTTGGACGAGAATCACCGAGCCGCCCGCCGTTATTTGACGCGTCCGAATGACGGCTGCGATCCGGTCGAAATACAAATCGACGTATTTCAAGAACACATCGTTGTATTCCCGGAACTTGACGCCCTCCTTCCGGCCCAGCCACCACGGGAAGCCTCCGAAATCCCATTCCGCGCAGATGAACGGTCCCGGCCTTGCGATAACCCATAGCCCGAGCTCGGCGCACAGGTCCAAGAACGCTCCGCAATCCGCGTCGCCTTCGAAGCGCCACTCGCCCTCGTTCGGTTCGTGCACGTTCCAAGCGAAATACGTATCGATGCAATTCATCCCCGCCAGCTTCGCTTTGACGAGAACCTCTCTCCACTCCTCCTTCGCCATCCGGAAGTAATGAATGGCAGCGCTGCTCAGGAACACGCGTTTCCCGTTTAGAATAAAGCTCTTGTTATCGTATCCGATGACGGATGGATTCTGGACTGAGGTTATCGTATTCATAGCATTTCCGCCTCTCACTTCAAGGTTGATGATAGAACCGCGATTATCCGACGATACCGGACTGCTCCAGGTTCTCGACGATCCGCTTCTGAGCGAAGAAGTAAATGATCAGGAGCGGCAGAAGGAAGATCAAGGCCGCCGCCTGTTTGACCGCGTCGAACGCGAATGTCGTGGCGCCCGGCGCGTCGTACCAGGTGCGCACCGCGTACAGAATGTTATTCACGTTCGCCGGCGCGAACGTCGTCGCGAGCTTGATGCTTAAGTACGGGCCGTCCGGATGGAAGTACCCGGTATAATACGTATCTCCGTAATTCCATACGAACGCGAGAATGCCGACCGTCATGATCGCCGGCAGCGCGTTGGGCAGACCGATCTTGAAGAACGTCCTGTAGAAGCCGCAGCCGTCGATATAAGCCGCTTCCTCCAGCTCCTTCGGGAGCCCTTTGAAAAACTGCCGGAAAATAAACACGAACATGCTTTGCTTCACGCCAAAGCCGAGTAACGCGATCGCATACAGCGTATAAGGCTGATTGATCAAGTCGATCGTGCTGCCGTTAATGGCCGAGACGAGCCCCAGAATGTCGAAGCGCTTGAAGCTTAAGTATTGCGAAATCAACAAGGACTGCGGCGGAACGACGAAGGTCACGATGACGAGAAACATGACCAGGTTGCGTCCCCAGAAATTGATTCTGCCGAGAGAATACCCCGCGATGGCGCACATGAAAATTTGAATCAAGGCGATAATGGCCGCATAAGCGACGGATTGCAGCATCGGAACGCCGTTGCCGAACACGAGCCGGAAGGCCGCCCTGAAGCTGTCCACGGATAGCTCGATCGGCACCCAGATGACATCGGGATTGCCGAGATCCTCGAGGTTGTTGAACACAAACGGGATCAGCTTGATCAACGGATACAAGATGGCGAACCCTAGCCCGATTACGAGCGAATAAAAAAGATAGCCGAATACGATTTTTCGGAACGTCTCCTTGACGCGGTAAGCGGTGATTTCTTTTCTGGTCCGCGGTTCACTTTGCAGCATGGCTGAGCTTCACCACCCGGTTCATAATAAACAGCAGCAAGAGCAAATCGATTAACACGTTGACGAGGTACACCACCGATAAGGCGGAGCCTACACCGATATTGTTCTTATTGAAGGCGAAATAATAGATCTCGGTCGAAATGGAAGATTTCAGGAACATATCGACGAACGTGTAGATGAGCGCGAACAACGATATATTGCCGACGAGCGGCAGCGTGATCTTCCAAAAAATTTCGTAGCTGTTCGCGCCTTCGATCTTCGCCACTTCGTAAAGCGAGGGGTTGATCGATTGCAGGCCGGCTAAGAAAATAAGCGTCTGAACCCCGGTCTGCGACAGAAGCATAAAGATGTTCGCCGCCAGATCCGAGATAAAAAACGTGACGTCTCTCGGAAGGAAGGTGTACTCCCTTAGAAAGTCGATTAGAAACTCGTTGTCGAAATTGCTGCTCACGGACGCGTCGGCGACGTCCCCGCCCGTCGTCACCATGATCAAGTCGACGACGACCTTCAGACCGAGGACGATCGGCAGGAAGAAGACGACCCTGGCCAACCCCTGTCCCTTGAACTTCACGTTGATCAGAATCGCGCAGAACAAGCTGAAGATGACGATGACGGGCGTGTTGATGAAGATATTCATGTTTTCGTCCGAGAACACCCGCAGGAACGTCTGGCTCTGGCTCGACACTTCAACGTTAAATAGATCCTTGTAATTTTGCAGGCCGACGAAATCGAGCACCATTCCTCCGGCGTCCGCGACGCCGACTTTATGGAAGGAGTACTTGATCGTATTCGCCAGCGGCGTGAGGAAAAACAGCACGAACCCGATGAGCCACGGCAGCACGAAGACGAGGCCGTGAATTTTTTTCATCGTTCTGTAGGGTATACGCGTCTTCCGAACCTTCTCTGCTGCACCCTGCATGTCACAACCTCCTTACGTCTTTGGCTTGATGAGATAACCGAGGGCTTCTAGATTCGTTCCGGATATCGCAACAGGGTATTTGTTGTAATTGACGATGACGGACGCTCCCGATGCGTAGGTCGTCTCGAACACGCCAGCCGCCAGCATCCGGTGGCCGGTAATTTCCTTCGAGCCGATCGCGGCGAGCCCTTCGCTATACTCGCTGTACATGGCTTTGATCTTATCCGCCAGCATGGAATATTGAATCGAATAGTAGTCGCTGTATTCCGAGTTTTTCAGGATGTCGACGTTCTCCGCGCTGATCGTGAACTTCGGAATGCTTCCAAGCTCAAGCGCCTGAAGCAGGAAGTAATCGCTCCGGTCGGGCGACAGATTCACGTTCAGCGTTGTGTATTCCGCAAGCCCGTTCATGACGAGCTGCCGGAACGGAATCGAGCTGAACATCGTCGCGTAGTTGCTGCTCTCCCTGGAAATATCGGACGCGTAGGCGATGTGCGGAATCCGGTCCATATTGGGATTGTCCAGCGCAAGCATCTTCTGCTCGGACAGCTTCCGCAGATTCTCCTCCACGATCGAGCGCGTCGCCACCGGGTCGATAATCTCGCGCGGATTGTAGCTCGCGTAATACGTGGAGCCCAAGTCGCCGAGCGCGATATTCGGATACGCCGCCGAGCCGCCCAGGAAGCCGTCTACCGTATCGCTCAAATATAACGGATTCAATAAGAAACGTTTGGTGCTGCCGAGATCGAACCAGCCGTTCGCGTAATTATACTTCTGGAATTCGATCGGCTTGCCGTCGTAGCCGTACAGGGCATTCGATTTCGGCCAGAAGCCTCCGCTTGTATCCGACAGCCGCAGGAGGTCGGCATGAAGGAACAGCTCGTCGTTCCCCTCTCGGAAGCCGCTCATCAGCGCTTCAAGCTCTTTTTTGCTGCCGTTTTCCCCTACCAGCTCCGCTTTGTTGCCGATCGTATTGTTCAGGCCTCCGTTCAAGACGCCTTTGTAGCTGACCACGGCGCTCACGTCCTTCAGATCCCGCATAATCTCGAGCAGCTGGCTGTATTTCGTCATCGAATACGGTTTGCTGTAAGGAATGCCGAGCAGTCTCCTCTCCAGCGTGACGGTTCCGATGACGTCGAGGAACAGCTTCGGCTCCGCCGAGTAGGCAGGCTCAAGCCCGTGCGCTTCGATCAGATAATCCCGGTACGCCTTGGCCAAATCGTAATAGTCGACCTTCTCGCCGAACAGCTTGTATCGGACCGTATAATCGACGTGAATCAGGCCGGTCGTAGCCAGGAAGCGCGCTTCGTTGTCGCTGTAAGGGCCGAAAACCTTCACGCGCGAATACTGCATGGAATCGAAGGTGCTGTATACTTTGTTGTACGGCGCGCCGCCGGCCGACGTATCCTTCGTGCCCAGCTGCACCTTCACATAGCCAAGCTCGGCGCCTTTCTCGATAATGCCCAGGTGGCCTTGCGATCTTCCGGCAAGATCCGTCGCGTACATGCCGAATACGGGCATCGTCAGATTTTCGGGAAATTCCGGCATCTCGTACAACGTGTTGTAGTACGTATTGTCGTACACCGGCCGTTCATACTCCGGGAATTTCCCATTGAACGTATTGACTTGGAACAAGGCGCCCGCCCCGTCCGGCACGACGATCTGCCCGTCATCCACCTTCTCCGCCGAAGCGAGGCCGAATGAAGGAAGAACGGCGATGTTCTGGATCGTGTAGAAGTCGTTGTCGCCTACGATTTCGTAGGTCGGCACCTTCACGACGAGATCGCCCTTATCCAGCGTCGCCTCCATCGTGACGACGAACCGCGCGGGCTGCGTAATCGTCACCGTCACTCCGAACTGCTGGCTGTCCGCGATCAGCATGTCGGTCGTGTACCCGACATCCTTCGAGAATTGAATCAAATCCTTGACCAGCGAGAGCGGCGGCAAGCCGGAAAATTTGAAAAAGTAGAGGCCGTTATCCTCGTCCCGCTGATAAGCGATGGAGAGCGCCTCCTCATATTTTTTGACTTGCGCTGCCGTGAGATTTCCTTGCGCGGCCAGCTCTTCAAGCTTCTTCAGGAAGAGCGTCTCGTAGCTTTCGATCGATATCTTCGCTGGCATGTATTCTTCCAGACGGTAGGATTCGGTCTCGAAGAAATCGAACACGATTTGGACGCCGTTCTCGATCCGGTTCAACGTATACCGGCCGTTCTGAATCGCGTACCGGTACGCATCCCACTCGTGCATCGCGCTGTCTTCGCCGAGAAACCGGATGACGATCGGGGATTTCTCGACATCCCCGCTTTTCCCGTCGTCGAATAAACTGTTCCACACCGCTCCGCTCGAGGTGTCTACCACCTTCAAATTCAGCGTGCCGGTGTCGAGATAAAGCTCCTTTCCTTCGCTGCTGGAGAGCAGCACCGTACCGGCTTTCGGATCGAGCTTGCCCGTCTGCGCCGACACGCCCTCCCGGTTATATTCCGGCAGCGGCTGCCGGGCGATCCCGTAGTGCTTGATGACGGATGGAAGGAAGCTGAGGGCGGCGACAATGAGCACGGCCAGAACCGCCAGCGCCAGCTCCCGCCTGCCTATAGCCTTGATCCGAACGACCGATGCCAGATTTATGTTCTTGAGCATGTTGTCACCACCTCTTCGTCAATTCCAGGAAGACCGCATAGACGAATCCGATCACTTTCCCTATAAGCGTAAAATACAACATCGAGAGGAAGACGATGAGAATCGCCGAGACGAAGGAGGCCGCCAGCGTCACGATGTTGATCATAGCCGAATATTCATGCGTCACGGTCAAGCCGCAGAACAGCAGGAACGCGAACCACACCGTTCCGATCGCCGTAAACGCGGTTAGCAGCGCCGATTCCTCTTGCGTGACGACGTTGCTCAGCATAATGCCGAGCACATCGAAGATCAGCTTCGGAATCAGCGCGTAGCTGATTACGATGTAGATATCGCCGATGGTGCCGTTGCCGTCGAACAGCGTCGTAATGCTCCAGTTGCTGATCATGAACAGCAGGAACGGGAACAGCGTCGTAATGAAAATCGTGATGCTGTTCATGGCGAATAGCGGATTATAGTTCAGAATGAAGCCGGTGTATTGGTAGCTCATGATGCCCGTGACGCCGCAGAGGAGCATGATGACCGTCGCCAGCGCGAAATTTCTTTTGCCCAGAAACTTCACATCGTAAAATCCGTCGAACGGATGGAGGAGCACGCGGAACATATATTTCCCATCTTCAACAATTCCGGCCATAAGTTAGGATCATACCTTTCCTGTAGAGCTTGAGTGGTCCTGCCGCAATCGCTAACCGTTTTTCTTGTTGTATCTGAATTCCGAATAGAACAAGGCGCCGGCAAGGGCGACGAACAGGAGGACGAACCACATGAAATGGTGCTGGATGAACAGATTCCTATATTCCGCGAAGGCTTGCGAATAGTACCCGCGGCTGTTGCCGAGCTTCAGGTAGTACATCGCCTTGTCGAATACGTCCTGCATCAGGTAGTTTCGGCCGACGCCCGTATACGCGATGTCGTAATTGGCGTTGCGCTCCAGCGTCTCCTCGAACGCCGCTCCCGCCGCTTCCCAGTTGCCGTGGAAATATTGCTTCTCGGCCTCCAGGGCGGCCTGCCCGAACTCCGTCGGCTGAAATACATACGCGCTGCCGAACTGCTTATCCGTCAAGATCAGCTTATCTCCGAACCAGGTAATCGCGGTCGGCTCCTTGACGTTTCCTTTCAGGTTGCCGATGGAATTAAAGACGTTCATGATATCCCCTTCGAAATTGTAGAGGAACACCCTTCCCATCGTTTTGTCCAGGAGGGCATATACGCCGTAATCGGAAACCGCGATATCGACGAACTGGCTTTCCGTCGCCGTGACTCGCGGCAGATCGCCGATGACGCGGAAATACCCGTCTTGGATCAGCACGTTTTCGCCTTTCGAGTTAAAGCGGAATACTTTATCCTGCGCCGAAGGGTCGAACGTCGTCGCGTAGATCAGCCCTTCCGAATCGATGCTTATATTATTGAAGGAAGGCGCGAACAGCTTCTTCATCTTCTCCTTCTGCTGATTGGAGGCGATCGACTTCCAGAAGAAATCGATTAGATTGACTCTAGGCTTATTCAAGCCAAAATAGCGGGAGAAGGTGCCGTCCGGATGGATGTCGATTATGCCTTCATAGCTTCCCTGCACGACGACGCTGATTTTGCCGTTCTTGTCGACGACAAGCTTGGACGGCTTGAACGGGGTTACCCCCACCATGTCCGCGGGCTTCTCGATCGTCCGCTTGTAAGAGTAAGACTCCCCGTCCAGCACCACGATCCGCTCCGCTCCCGTGTCCGCGATGTACAGCTCGCCAAGCGCCTCGCTGTAGAACACGCCTTCGGGATTAGCCAGCATGAGCTGCTTGCCTGTCGCTTCGCTCACCATGATTTTTCCGGCTTCGTCCCGAATCAACTTAATGGAAGCGAGGAACGTAAGATCCGTGTCGAACACATTGATGCGGCTTTCCGTCGCGTCCGCGACGAAGATCCGGTCATCGGCGACGTACACGTCGTCGAAGCTTCCGACCTTGATCTTCTCCATGCGGCTGCCGTCCAGCGTATCCGCCCACTCGAATGCCGGAGGACTCCGCTTGGCTCTTCCCCATGCATCATAGGTGTAATCGCTCTCGAACGTATTCGCGGCGTACGCGCCGGCTGTCGGGAAGAGCAGGCAGATCGCGCAGGCGATAACGGCAGCCCTCATATAATTCATCACCGCGGGTCTCTCCTTTCCGATTGCATTATTCTTTGATGCCCGTCGTGGCCATGGTCTGAATGACGTTGCTCTGGGAGAAGATGAAGACCGCCACCGGCACGACCAGCATGATGAGCGTGACGGCCGACGCGACCCCCGTCCGGGCTACGCCCGCATTAACGATCTGCGACAGCGCGTAGCTGATCGGCTTCAGCTTCTCGCTCAATATAAATCCGCCGCCGGTCGTCCCCCAGAAGTTCTGGAAGGATAGAATGATCAGCGTAATCCAGGCCGCTTTGGACAGCGGCATCATGACCCGCCAGAAGATCGTAAATTCGCTCGCTCCGTCGATCTTGGCCGCTTCGATCAGGGCGTCGGGCACCTGAACCATAAAGTTCAGCATGAGGAACAGCCCGAGCGTGCCGCCGATCGACGGAAGGATGACGGCCCAGTAGCTGTCGATCATATTCAGCTTCGACATGATTACGTAGTTCGGAAGGGCGGTTACGGTACCGTTGAACATCAAGGAATACACGATCAGCTTCGACATCGTCTTCGAGCCCGGGAACACGTATTTCGCCAGCGGGAAGGCCGCCATGGAGCCGATAATGACCGTTCCGGCCGTGCCTGCCGCCGTGAGGAACAACGTGTTGAACAAATACCGGGACATCGGAATCCAGGAGTTCCCGATAATGATGAGCAGATCCTGGAAGTTCGTCATCGTCGGGTTCTGCACGAACAAGTTCGGCGGGAAGATAAAAATTTCGTTCAGCGGCTTGAACGCGTTATTAATGATGAAGATGAGCGGCCAAACGCTGAACAAGCCGAAAATGCCCAGGAAGAAGGTCAGGGTGAAGTCGCCGAAGATGCTTCGGTTCCTGCGCTTGAATTTCCGGGATAGATACGCTTTTCTTATGACTGCGGGAACGACTTGCACCCTAAACACCTACCCTTCTGAGTGCTTTCTGCACGATGATGTTGGTGAATACCATAATGAAGAACAGAATGGTCGCGATCGCCGACGCGTAGCCCATCTCGTACCGGATGAAGCCGTAGTCGTGCAGATGCGTCAGAATCGTGTGTCCCGCGTATTCGACCGACGGGAAGCCCGCAAGCTCGATCGAAATTTGCGAGACGGACAGCGAGCTCGTTATTTGCATGACGGCACCGAACAGCAGCTGCGGCTTCATGGACGGGAGAGTGATGAACCAAAGCTCCTGCCAGCGGTTACGGATGCCGTCGATCTGGCCGGCTTCGTACAACGTCCGGTCCACGTTCTGCAGCCCCGCGATGAACGCCAGGAAGCTGACGCCGAGACTGAGCCATAGCTGCACCAGGATAAGAATCGGGAACACGTATTCCTTCTTGTCGAACCATAGAATCGGCTCGCTGATGAAGCCGAGCTTCATCAGCCAAGCATTGGAATAACCGTACATATCCGACGAGAAGATGAGCTTCCAGATCAGATAGGCGTTCCCCGAAATCGAAGGCGCGTAGAATACCAGCGTCATGACCGCGCGCACCTTCGGCGTCAATTCGTTGATCAGCCAAGAGAAAACGAAGCACATAATGTAGCTGATCGGACCGGTAATAAGCGCGAAGAACAGCGTGTTCTTGACGGCGATCAGGAACACGTCGTCGTTCACGATCAGATTGATATAATTGCCGAACCCGACGAACGTCGGCAGCTCTAGCATATTGAACGACGTGAAGCTGATTACGATCGAAGTGATGACCGGGATCACGGTAAACACGACGAAGATGACGGAGAACGGCAGCAGAAGCAAATATTTTTCCTTATGCTTCCTCCAGACGTTCGCGATCGACGTCTCTCCTCGGGTTCTTGCGACAGGCTTGCGACTCGTCCGCATATTCACCTTACTCTGCATACTCACCTTACTCCTCTATCTGTGGATTCCGACCCGTCATACGGCTCGCGGGGTCCTCGCTGTAGGATAGATGGAACTCTTTGCGCTTCTTCGTAAGCTCCTGATCGATCTGCTTAATATTCATGTACAGCGCTTCCCGCGGATTCCTTCCGCTCGTCACGACGGAACGGAACGCGTAATCAATGGCTCTCGGCGTCATATAGCCCCCCGGCACCTCGGGGAAGCCCACCGCGTCCCCGAACTGCCGTATCAATTGCTCCGAGTCCTTGGTTGCCCAAGGCAGCCGTTCCAGAACCTCGACGTTCGCCGTCGGATATCTCGCGGCGGAGCCCATTACGGATTCGAGCGCGTTAGCGTAAGCCGCTTGCGTGTCCGCCTCGATCCACCACTTCATGAACGCCCATGCTTCCTCTTTCTTGTCCGAGGCTTCCAACATGATGCTGTCGATCGTCGTCGCGAGCGCCGTATGGTTCACCTCGCCGTCCTCCCCTTCGACTCCCGGTATCGGAGCGAAGGACCACAGCCCTCTAATCTCGGGCGCGAACACCTCGAGCTGATTGTAGGTCGTATACGGCGCGATCCCGACGGGCATGGCTCCGGTTCGGAACCGGTTCGGGAAATCGGCGGATACGGGCAGCCGATAGCTCGTGAAGAACCTCGTGACGAGGTTAAACGCGCTCATCGCTTCGTCCTCGATCAGACCGCTCTTGATGCCGTAATCGGCGTCGCTTCCCTGGTACAAATCTCCGCCGTGCTGATAGACGAGCGACGGATAAAGCTCTTGGCCGGGAATGTAGAAGTCATAGTTGTTCGCGTGGAGAACGGAGATGACATGCTCGACCTCATCCCACGTCTCCGGCGGCTCCAGCCCGAGCTGATCCAAAATATCCTTGCGGTAGAACATCATCAAGAAGGAGGATTGCTCGGGAAGACCATATATTCCGTCCTCGTAGGAAACCGTGTTCCACGTGCTGTCGTCGAATTGGCCGCGGATCTCTTCGAAGCCTTCCAGCTTCGACAAGTCCGCCAGGGCGCTCCGCATGGCGAAGTTGACGACCGTCGCCTGCGGCACGGCAAGGGCGACATCGGGCCCGTTGCCCGCAAGCGTCGCCGGAAGAATGACATCCTCCGGAATCAGCTGCAGCTCGACCGGAATATTCGAATTCGGCGTGAAGCCTTGATCGATCAGATCTTTGATGACCTGCGCCTGATCGCGTCCGGCCGCGATCCATACCTTGATGGCGTTATCCTGCGATTCTTCGGAAATCATCGTTTCGTCCACGAAGAACGTCGATAGGAACCTGACCGTGCCGTAATAGCCGCGAACAAACCCGTTCGGCTCCGCGTCCGGCAGCTTGGCTTCCGGCGCGGACAACGTAAAGCTGTCCAGCTGTAACGGCATTTCCGAGATCGACGTGATCCATGTGCCAAGCGAAGAAATATTGTTCTCCATCGTGGCCAGCTCCGTAATCACATCCTCCGGCTTCAGGCTTAACCGTTCGGCCTGCACCTGCATCTTTTCGATCATAGCCGTTTTCTCGCCCTTCTCGCCGGTGATTCTCACGAGCTCGTCAACGACCTTCTTCAGCCGCTCGCTCTCCGCGCGAAGCGTTTCCGCGTAATTCGGTATTTTCTTCGTAATCTCGTAATCGATGTAGCGATCCGGCACGACTCCGGTTATTTGCACCGTCTTGCGATAGAGATCGTTCAGGATGAATACGCTCTTCTCCACCTCCGAGAGCGGCATCGCGAAATCGCCTAAGACGACCTCCAGCGAAATCGTATTCTCTCCTTGCTTCAGAGGGATGAGGAAATCCTCATCGCCGTTGCCGGGCACATAATGAACGAAGCCGGATTGAAAGGCGAACGGTATGGCCGCCGCTTCGCTGAATGGAACCTCCCCGTTCACCTTCAGCTGCCGGTACGACATGACGCCGCGATTCGAGCTCTGCGCGCCGCGGAAGGAAATGCGGTACAGCCCCTCCTCCGGCACGTCGACGCGCCAGGTCAGGAAGTCGCCCGGCGTTCTCCAGCTCGTGCCGCCGATCGTGTTCAGCTTGATTTTATAAGGATGATAGGGAACGGTCTGCGGATTGCTGTAATCGGTGGTCAGCATAATATCGACCGACGATTTCTCGATTCCGATCGTATGACCGTCCGTTCGTTCCGCTTGATAGACCAGATTCGCGCCTTCGTAAACCTTGTAGGTCTGCTTCCATTCCTGGACGACGTCCGCGTACGGCTTCGTTACCGGCGCCGCTCTCAGCGTAATATCGAGAATCTTCATCGGCTCCTTCACCGATTCGAAGGTCAGCGTATGCGTTCCCGCGCTCAAATAAAATTTGTAGGGCTCCAGGCTTCTCTTCCGCGAGTCATTCATATATACCGTCATCGGCTCTGGTTTCTCCACCGCGACCGGACGGATTTCGTTCCCGTCCTTCTCCGCGATGCCGCCGCTGTTGTCCCACACTCGATGGAATATCAATTGATTCATGCCGTTAAACAAGCTTTCATTATCGATATACAGCTTTCTTTCGATCTTCGAATTCGTTCCCTCGGCAGGCACGTAAGTGACCGCCACATTGTAAAACCCGGCCTCTCGCACTTGCACCTTCCATGTAATCGCGCCGCTCTCTCCGGTTACGACGGCGCCGTTCTCCAGGCTCGCTTCCATGTCGGCCGAGGCCTCGTAGGACGCGGTGTCCACCTTGATCTCGGACGATGCCATCTTGCCGTCATACCCGTTGCTCTCGAGGTACGCGCCATAGGATTCTTCGGTATAGGCTTGCCGATCTGCGGATGCGGCCGCCGATACGACATTCGCGCCTCCCGCTCCCATCGCGGATATGAACATGACAAATACCAACAATGTCAGAACCCCGTACACAAACATCCTCTTCATCATGGACATACCCAGGACCCTCCATTTATGACTGCGCGGTGCTATGATTCGCATCATAGCACCCGCAGCTTGTAGCTATTGTGCGATTGACAATTATTCGACGGTTACCGCAATCGTCAGATTCGCGGTATTGCCGGCGAAGTCCGTAACGGTGAGCGCCACGTCGTAGGTGCCTGGCGTCGTCACGTCGAGACTTCCGATATCCGCCGTAATATTGCTCTTCAGGTCGAAGCCGTCCTTGTCGACGGCCTGCTCGACGAAATCATTGCCCCAGTTGATGACGGAAGCATCTTCATCGACCTTCACCTTGCGATAATCCGCCTTCGCGGTAATGGTCGGCGGCGTCGTGTTGTTCGGATCGTAGACGATGACGGCGTACGAGGTTTTTCCTTCGTTGCCGGCCGCGTCCTTGACGGACAACGCGAGGCCTCCGTCGTACTTGCCGACGGTATCGAATTTGACCGTGGAGACATCTACCGTTACATTGGCAATCGGAAGCTCTCCGTCGATGCCGTCCGTCGCTTTCACGTACGTCTCCCATTTCAGCGTCGAAGGATCCGTGCCTGCCGGCACGGCGATCGGCACGCCGGTCGTCGCGAAGGTCGGAGGCATATTATCCTTGGACTGGCCGGAGCCTATCGTTTGTTCCACGGCGGCCATCGAGTCGAGAATGACGTTCTTCTGCGCGTCGATCGCGCCCGCGTACTTCGGCGAGCCGTTCAATCCGTACAACGAATTGCCCAGGATCGTATCCGTCCACATGCCGCCCCATGGCATGATCGTCGCGTATTCGTTCGGGCTGCTGCCGGAGATGCCGACGAACGCTTCCATAACCGCTTCGCCGTATTGCTCGTTCGTCACGTCGAAGCCGTAATTGATCGCCGTGTTCTTCGCCTGCTTCTCGAAGAAGTCCAGCGCCTTGTCGCTGCTGGCCAGCGTCTTGTAGACGGTCGACCAATAAATCTTGTACGCCTTCAGGGCAAGCTCCGTCTTCTCCTTGGACAAGCCTTTCAAGACGGCAAACTGGTTGTTCGGGAAGATTACCTGGCCGTATTTCGGATCGTCTGCCGGAATGTCGTCCGGTCTCGGGAACGGCACGATACCCATCGACTCCCCGCGGGAAGCCAGCGTCTGGCCCGCTCCGTTCGACAGCCACGGCACCATGTTCGTGAACACGGTTTCGCCGTTGCCGAAGTCGCTTCCGTTCCACGTCCATCCGGGGACGGAGGTATCTTCGCCGTATCTTGACGACATCATCAGGTTTTTGGACATGAGCCCGTCGAGATATACGACGGCTTCCTTCGCTTCCGGCGAATCGGCCGTCAGGCCGTCGGCGCCGTATACGGCTCCGCCGTTCGCGTGAATCGCTTGGAACGCGGTGTAACGGTAGTCCGTTTGGAACGCCTTGATCGGCACGTCCGTGCGGACCGGCGACATCTTGTTCGCGTAATATTCATTGACCTTCGTCAAGTAATCCTCGAACGCGGACCAAGTCCACTTCCCTTGCTTCCACAGATCATGAGGATATACCGTCTGGCCGTTTTCTTTGAGGGCGTCGACCTTATCCAAGTAAGAGATGTTGTAGACGAGCGGCCACGCGTTCACGAAATCCAGAATATAGTTCAGGAAGTACTTGCCGCCGAACATCTGGTCGCCAAGCATCCAGGCGTCGTCCGGATCGCTGAAGATGCTCTCGTATTCGTCCAGCGGCTGGAAGATGTTCTGGCCGATCAGGGTTCCTTGCGACCCGCCCCATAGCAGGGCGACGTCGACGAGCGGCGCGTTCGCGAGCACCGACTTGAGCAGCGATTCCCTCAGGTCGCTCGGGTACTGCAGCCATTGAATCTCGACGTTCAGCTCGCTTAAGACGGCTTCCTGCGCCTTCTGTCTGGCGAGCAGCTGCTCCGGCGCCATACCCGGCTCGCCGGTTACGGGATCCTTCCAATTCGGATCGTCTCCAGCCTGCCAGTGAGTACCGAACACGATGACGGTTGGCTCCCCGCCTCCCCCGTCGTCCGTCGGCGTCGCCGTCGCTTCCGCCGCTTTGCTTTGTTCGGGCGATGCCGCAGGGGCGTTGCCATTCGAATCCTTACAGCCGGTTAGAACGGTGAAGAATAATGCGAGTACCAGGAACAGCGTGGAAATCTTTTTTTGTTTGTTTGCCATTTTCGATCCTCCCTATGATTTCAGCTTACAGAGGTTGTTCAATAAGTCCGCTTAAACCGAACCTTCCGAACCCGATCTAACAAAAAACGAGACTACTCGGCCTGAACAACGAACGTCGTTACAGACTCAGGCGGCAGAACGTAACCTTCGAGCCCGCTCACCTCCTTCACGAGGTCCAGATCATGCGCTTCGGACGTCTCGTAAATCTCCGTCTTCTTCCCTCGAATTTCCTCGAACGCGACCGTTTTCTCTTCCTTGGCGGGATTGACCGCTACGATAACGGTCCGGTCTCCTTCGGGACTCGCGTAGGCGGTGGCGAGCACCTCGCCGTCTTCGCTCGAGGCTCCGATCCGGTGATAACCTGCTTTAATGAATTTGGAATAATTGCCGAAGCTCCACATTCTCTTGGCGGTGCCGAATTGCTTGGTTGCCGGGTCCACGTACACTAGGGCATCCCGGTAATCGCCTTTGGCCACCGCCAGCCACTGCTCCCATGTCGACACCGACAGGATCGTCATATCCTCGTGAATCGTTCTCGCCAGCACGAGAGCCGCTTCCATGCTCGCCGCGTTGCCGTTCAGCATCTCGCACCATTCGGTCTGATGCAGCGGAAGCATGTTCTCGAATTGCGAGAAATATTCCGCGGCGATCTCCTTATCCTTCGCGCTCGACCAATACGAATGCACCGCATACGCGTCGATGTGCCGCGAGAGCACGTCGTCGCTCATAATTCGCTTATACATCGTGAGCGTATACTCGGGATCGTTCCAAGCGCCGGATTCGGCGATCAGCAGCTTGACGGGCAGGTTCCTCGCCTCCAGCTCCAGCGCCACCTTCCGGGATAGGCTGATAACCTGCTCCGGCTCATAATGGCAGCCCTCCTGGCCGCTCTTCCATTCCCA
Source organism: Paenibacillus soyae (assembly GCF_024623455.1). Lineage (GTDB taxonomy): Bacteria > Bacillota > Bacilli > Paenibacillales > Paenibacillaceae > Pristimantibacillus > Pristimantibacillus soyae. The sequence goes on from NZ_JANIPJ010000006.1 coordinate 21,205, forward strand.
TTGCGGTTCGTTGATCGGGCTTAAATATTTGACCGGCACGCCTTCCTTGACGAACAGCTCCGTAATATCGACAAGGTACTTCGCGAATTCGTCCTCGTTCTCCGGAGGCAGATTCGATTTCCCGGTCGGTTCGCCCGAGGAGTAGCCCGATACCGTCAGCCTCGCCGGCGGACTGTTGGCGAACAATACGATATCCGCTCCGCGCTTCGCCGCCTCCTTCATCGCCAGAATCGCGTTTTTGTCCCGGTCCAGGTCGTATACGCCCGGCGATACCTCCACCGTCTCGGTCGTGCGCCAAGGATCGCTCGCGACCGCCGGCTTGCCGGCACCGATGTTGTACCGGTAAATGTTGAGGCCGATTCCTTTCTCTTCGTCGTACAACAGATCCATGATTGGCTCGAGGTTATCCCAGCCGCCGACCTCCTGCGACCACCAGGCGCCCGAGGCTCCGAAGCCGTCGATGCTTTGATGGACGGCGTTGTAATCAAGCGTGATTTTTGGTCCCATGCTGCTGCTCCCTTCATCGGTTGGTTCGTTTGGTTCCGCGCCGGGTTTCGGCGCCGGGGGCAGCGCAAGCAAGAGGACCACGGCGCCGCAAATTGCGAACCAGATGAATCCGACAGCGAGCTGTCTTTTCGATAATCCCACTTTGCCGCCCCTTCCTCTGACTGCGATCGTTAATGAAACGGGTTACATTAAGCGCTTACAATTCCAGTTATTTGTTACACGGGAATGAATGACAAGTCCTGAAGCAAGGCTGGCTCCTCTCCATCCAACGCTTCCAGCAGAATGGCGAGCCGGTTCGATTGTTCCTGGAACCAAGGCCCCGGCAAGTAGAAGGAGTCCTGAGAGCCTCCCGTGAAGGCCGGACGCGAGCGGCTGCCTTGCAGCCATAGGCGGCCTACGAGCTGCCCGCCGAAGAGCACCGACATTTTCAAATTCGAGCCTCTCGCCTTAACTCTCCACCCCTTCCCTTCATTCGACTCGCCAACCTCTCCCAGCAGCCAGGCCATCTCGCCGGCCTTCATGGCGAGGGGAAGATCGATCTGCGCCGCGTCCCGAATCGCTCCGGCGTCGGCCAGAAGCTGCTCTTCCTGACAGGAGGAGATTCGCCACTCCTTGGCGGATACGCCTTCGTAGAGGATCACCCTCCCGGAGGATAAGCCGGGCAGTCTCTCGACGAACACCGTCAGCTGCACTTGCTCTCCAGGCTTAACGAAGGATGTGATGTCCACGAATGGCTCCGACGGCGTAACCGGCCCCGCGTCATTCCCGTCCACGTAAACCTTAGCCGGCACCTCTATCCCATCGAAGTGAACCGTCCACGAATCCAAGTCGCTCGCGGCGGCGAAGCTGTTGCGATAATATTCAAGGGCGGGCCGCGCCGCCGATAACCAGCCTCCGAAGCCTACGATCGGCCACAAGGAATCGTCCGCCTCTCTGCCGACAAGCTCCTCTTGGAGCGTCCGATCGTTTACGGCTTTTACCCGCCAATTGCCTCTCAGCGGGGTTACGTTCGTAACCGATACGAGACCCTTCAAGCCTTTCATCGCGTGCAGACGCAGCGAGGGAAGCCGTATGTCGTCGAAATTGCTATGCCCCCAAATCTCCGCCCTGACCGTTAGGACATCGCCTTCGGTTTTTGAATCAAGCGGAACATACCGGCTGGACCCGCCAGGGACGATGGTGGATATGTAGGTATTCCCTGCATATAGCGAGATGACGTCGCTTGCTTGGCGAACGAGAATGCCTTGGCGCCTCTCGGCCAGGTTCGGCTCCGTCTTCGTCTCGTACCAGGCATAGCCTCGATATATACCGTAGACTTCCAGGAAGTCGGCTTCGCCTGCGATAGCGCCGTGGCTGCTGCTGCCGGCTATCGGCTTATTCGCCGGTATCGAAGAGAATGACCATGGAATCGGAAGCGGAGCGGCCTCTTTGGCATATTCGAGCTTCTGCCCGAATAGAATTTCGCCGTCCTCCCTGACCTCTTCGATCATCAACGCTTTCGAGCGCTCGACCGCGATAAGCTGCAGCAGCTTCCCGTCCGGGAGAGCGATCTTGCAGTAGGCGGGCTTGCTCGCATCGAACGTCCATACCATCGTGCCCTCCGTCTCGTCCGTGCTCAAAGGGACTGCTTCCAGAATCGTTGATCCTTCGATCCGGAGGGCGATCTCCCCTTCGCTATCGGTATGGAAGACGAGAGTCGTTCCCGAGGCGCTTGATCGGCAATCGCAAAGTTCGGCCGTGGCGTACAAGAGCGTTCCTTCGATTCCCCACGTGCGGAGTGGAACGCCAAGCGGCAGCGCGACCGAGCGCCAACGGTTCAGAACAAGCTTTGAGCGCTGAGGAAGCCGCATGCCGCCGAATTCGAAGGACGCTTCCGCCGGAGCGTCCGCTACGCTTGAGACGAAGCCAAGATATCCGCCGTCGCGAAGCTTCAGCGCGTGACATCCCGCCACGGCTTCCCTCGGCGATGCGATCGTCTGGACGGCGTCCGCCGCCGCAGGTTCGGCTTCCGCCAACGAGGCGCCGTACGCCGCAATCATTCGGGCCATCAGTCTTCCCTCGTAAGCTTCCGGGCGCACGTGCCCTTCCGGCGAGATCATGCCTCCGAAATCGTAATCGGAGGTTAGAAACGCGAGCGGCTTTCCCCAATTATTCGTGGCGTTCGTGAAGCCGAAATCCGTTCCGGACACTTGCAGGTACGGCCCCAGCAGCTTGGCTCCGCGGGACAGCAGCCTTCTAAGCAGAAAGTGGGAACGATTCGTTTCCGTCACGAGCAGCGGATGTCCCATGCCTTCAAGAAGCGATTGATAGCTGCCGACCTTCTCCTCGAAGGCGGGATCGCGGTCATTCGGATAGAAATTGCAGGTAGGCACCACTCCGTCCGCAAGCCCCGAGGCTTCGAGCAGGCCGCCCTGTCCGGCGCAGGCGATCAACGGCACCGTTATGCCCCGCTCGACCGCCATATCCCTAAGCGCCGATATGTATCCTAGAGGGTCCGCGCATCCGAAGAAATCCAGCTCGTTGTCGAGCTGTACGGCGACGATCGTCCCGCCTCCGCCGATCTGGAAGCTGCTCAGAATGGGGATAATGCGGTCGAACCACTTCGCTGCCGCGCGAAGAAACGCCGGGTTATTGTCTCTTATCGCCATGCCCTCCTCCCCGTAGAGGTAAGCCGGCAGCGCCCCTCCGTCCCACTCGGAGCAAATGTAAGGCCCCGGACGCGCCAGCACCCGCAGCCCGACCTCCGATGCCGTCTCCAAAAATGCGCGGATATCCTTCTCGCCGGAGAAATCCCATTCGCCTTCCCGCTGCTCGTGATAATTCCAGGGAAAATAGACGTCGATGCAGTTATACCCGAATGACTTCAGCTGAAGCATTCTCTCGCGCCAGAGCGCCCTCGGGATTCGGAAGTAGAACAGCGACGCGCAAAGAACGATTTCTGACTTTCCTTGAATACGGAATACGTTCGAAGAGAGGTGTACCGGCGACATGGCCGAAGCGTTCGATTCCATTGGTCATCCTCCGTGTTCGCGAAGTTTTTGTAAGGGGTTTCATGACTTCCTGGGCGATTTCTGCCGATTCTTCCTCCAATTTGCCGCATTATGAAACCTGTTACATGTAACGGGTTTCATAACGGGTAAAAAAAAGAACGAGGAAGTCGCGCTTTGCTCGTCGTCATCTGTGAAAGGGGTTTCATTTTTGATAATGCTATTCTATATTCTGGATTTATCGTCTGTCAATCATTGCTTTGGAAAAATTTTCGAGTCGGGCGCAACCGGACGCGTTCCCTCCCCTCGCAGCCTTTTTGTATGGTACTATGTTTATGACTATTTTGATATAAAAATAACTCGAAGAAAAAGAGGGAGAGCATGAGACTCGAAGCTCCGCTGGGCATTTACGGCTTTCGGTTCAACGACCTTCCAAACCAGCCGTTATGCAGCCTGTACGCCGTGGGACACGAAACGATCCGCGATTCTTCCTACGACTGGGACGGCCTGACGCGGTCGGACGGCCCCTTATATCTGTTTCAGTACACCGTGCAGGGCGAGGGGATATTCGAATACGAGGGAACGCCCGAGCGGATTCACTCAGGCCGGGCGTTCCTTACGGAAATTCCCGGAAATCACCGTTATTATCATCCCGGAGGCTCCGAGCCGTGGGAGTTTTATTTCGTTTTGTTTCGCCCCGTCCTGATAACGCCGCTGTGGGAGGAGATCGTCTCCGCGATCGGTCACTCCCCTTCGTTCGATGCGGGCAGCTTGCCGATTCAGGCGCTCAAAGACATGTTCTATGCGGCGCATTACGGCAAAATAACAGACGCCTATAAAGCCTCCGCGTTCGTCTATCAATTCGTCATCGAATTGCGTAGAGCCTGCGCGGCCGTCGGCCAGTCTCCCGAGCAGCGGCCCGAGCTTGTCCGGAAGGCGGTTCAGTACCTTGACGCGAATTATGGTCAAAGTCTGGGCCAAGAGCAGCTTGCCGCTCAGCTGGGCGTTTCCAAATTTCACTTCCTGCGAACGTTCGCGAGGCATGTCGGCATGACCCCCAACGAATACGTGAACCGGAAACGAATCGAACGGTCGATCGAGCTGCTCCGGACGACCGACTGGAGCATTGATCTGATCGCGGAGACGGTCGGTTATTCTACGGGCAGCTATTATATCAAAGTGTTTAAGAAGCTGACCGGCGGTACGCCGGGAGATTACCGCGCGGCGGGGAATCACCTGCAGTTCAACAAGCTTTTTTTTGATTAATAGAGAGCAATTTTGTGCTATGGGCGACCATTTTTGTTGTGGAAAATAGAAGGCGTTTTCAACTATGATAATTTCATATATGGCTATAAGGAGGGCTCCATTTGTCCGTACATCATCCTGAATATACAGGCTATCTCATGGTTCACTTTATCGGCGAGCAGCCGGACGGAGAGCAAGTGTACTTCTCCTACAGCGAGAACGGCCTTCACTGGAAGGACTTGAACGGCGGCTTGCCGGTACTCCGTTCCGAGCTCGGCGAGAAGGGAGCGCGGGACCCGTTCCTTATCCGCTCGCCCAAGGAGGACAAGTTCTACCTGATCGCCACGGACCTTCGAATCGCGAGCGGCAAAGGCTGGGGAGCCGCCGTCGAGGCGGGAAGCCGGGACATTATCGTGTGGGAATCGGCGGATTTGGTCCGCTGGTCTGAGCCGCGGGCCGTCACGATCGGCGTTCCAGGCGCTGGCTGCGTATGGGCGCCGGAAGCCGTATACGACGAGGCCGCCGACGAGTTTCTCGTGTTCTGGGCCTCCGCGACGCAGGGACCGGACGAGCAGGAACGGAAGCATAAAATTTACAGCTCCCGCACCAAGGATTTCCGCAGCTTCACGCCGGCCGACATTTACATCGAGCGTGATAGCCATATCATCGATACGACCATCATCGCCCATAACGGCGCTTATTACCGTTTCTCCAAGGACGAAACGACGAAGAACATCGTCGTCGAGAAAGGCGCCTCGCTGGACAAGTCTTCGTTCGTCCCCCTGCGCGTTCCGGCGCTCGAGAGCTTGTTCGGGGTGGAAGGCCCGCAAATTTACAAGCTGAACGGCCGCGAGGAATGGTGCCTGATCGTAGACCGATTCGCCGAAGGAAAAGGCTACCTGCCGCTCTTAACCTCCGACCTGGACGGCGGCGAATTCCGGGTGCTTCCGGATGAGGCGTTCGACCTCGGGAAGACGAAAAAACGCCACGGCGGCGTCCTGCCGATTACGGGCGAGGAATGCGCCCGCCTGCTGGCGGCCTTCGGCGACGGCCATCAGGTTCTGCCCGGCCAATTCGCCGATCCCGACATCGCGAAGTTCGACGGCCGCTACTATATCTATCCGACGACGGATGGCTTCACGGGCTGGTCGGGTACCGCGTTTCGCGTGTTCTCATCGGATGATCTGCGCCTCTGGAAGGACGAGGGCATGATCCTGGATCTCGCCACCGACGACGTGCCTTGGGCTGTCGGAAGCGCATGGGCTCCGGCCATCGCCACCAAGAACGGGAGCTACTATTATTATTTCTGCGGCAAGCTGCCAAGCGGGCAAAGCGCCATCGGCGCGGCGGTTGCCGAAACGCCTGTGGGGCCGTTCCGCGCGATGCCGGAGCCTCTCCTTACAATGGATCAAATGAAGCGGCTCGGAATCGCCATGGGTCAAGCGATCGATCCGTCCGTTTATTTCGAGGAAGACGGCACGCCGTACCTGCTGTTCGGCAACAGTCACGGCGCCATCGTGCAGCTCGGGGAAGATATGGTGAGCGTGCTCGAGGATACGATGGCCAATATCGACGGCCTGCACGACTTCCGGGAGGCGGTGACCGTACTGAAGCGCGGCGGACTGTACCACTTCACGTGGTCCTGCGACGACACCGGAAGCGAGGATTACCATGTCAACTATGGCACGTCGGATAAGCTGTACGGACCCGTCGAGTACCGCGGCACGATCCTGGCGAAGAACGAAGAGAAGGAGATGCTCGGCACCGGCCATCATTCGATCCTTCGTGATCCGGATAGCGATCAATATTGGATCGCCTATCATCGTTTCGTCACGCCGCTTTCCCGCTTCACGGAAGGGAAAGGCTTCCATCGCGAGACGTGCATCGCCCCCCTCCTCTTCGGCGAAGACGGGCTGATGCAGCCGGTACGGCTCTAGAAGATAAGGTAAAACGGAAATTAGGGCTCCGCTAAGTGGCGGAGCCCTTTTCTATGCCGCTACCATGGATGCTGATGGCTAACGGAAATGAGCGACCCTATTTCGAATAAATCGGCTTTATTTCAACGGTTAACGGAAATGAGCGACGTTATTCCCCTGTTTTCATGGCGATTCTAATCAAAAGTTGCGTAATAAAGGCGCTCAGTTCCGCTAGCCACTCCAATGACTTCATTTTCAGATGAATAAAGGCCCCTAGTTCCGTTAGCATCAGACATGTTCCGTATCTTTGCTCGACTTCTCACGTGTGAGAGATATATGAGATCAACGTGCAACAAAGTGTTGTACCTTTTCGTTTATTCCCATAAGATTGCATCCCAGGGGAGGTCATTGAAATTCGAAGAGGATTCCTTTTATCCATTGTTGTTTGTATCCTATTTGTGGTTCTAGCCTCATCGCTCCCTTCGACTGCGTATGCTTGCTCCTGTGCACAGCCTAATTCGGTAGAGGATGAATTCAACCGTTCTGAAGCCGTCTTTGCCGGACGCGTACTGGAAGTCGAGCAGCAACGGAATCGGTCGAATACGGCTGTGCTATTCGAAGTAGATCGGATATGGAAAGGCGGACCGGATTCACAAGTCGTCATTCACACGGGAAGCGGCGGCGGAGATTGCGGATTTAAATTTCAAGCGGGCAATGAATATCTGGTCTATGCCAGCTTATCGGATATGTATGGTGAAATGCAGCTTACCTCCATTATTTGCGATCGGACCTCGGCGCTGAACCTATCGGGGGAGGATATCAACCTTCTTGGAGCTCTTAGCGAAGAGAAATTACCGACCAAGCAAGTGAAGCTGAGCCTCGGGGTGGAAGCAAAAAAACAACCGTCGTCAGCTCCCGAGCAGAATCCAAACGATAGCTTGCCGAATCTGACATGGATGATTGGATTAGGAATAGCGCTGGGGTTGCTTGGCCTATTCGTTTGGATGAGAAGGAAGAAGCCGTGAGACAAGAGGAACAGCTGCTAACGAAGATGGCTTTCTCCTCCATGCCGCCCATACGAATAACGCCATCACATTTCGTGATGGCGTTCCGTTTGTCTGGAATCGTGGGGATCGTAAATCTCGTAAATCTGATCCAGCCTTTCCTGTAATCGATCCAATCGAACAAACCGATCCTCTCGTATATACTCCTTCCGATCGATAATCAGGAGCATAATCGGAACGGTAAATATCAAAAACTTTTCCGCTACCTCTTCCACTTGATTGGCATGAATATGACCTAGATGAATTCGCGGGTAATCCTCCAACAGCTCTCTTAGCTTAGGAAGCAGAGCATGACATACGCTGCACTCCGGTCTGGATATATATATAAAAGCCATTTCATGATTTTCAAGAAATTTTTCAATCATCTCCATCGATGTTAATTCAATCAGCTTTTTCATTAATTGTTTCTCCCGTGTACGTTCCGATAATCCGCCGCAGAGCCTCAAGCGAGACACGGTCGACGAACCTGCTGAACTTTTCTTTGCCTTTGGCATTTGCCTTGTAGTAATCGATAATAGCCGTAATCGCTGAGACAAGATCATCTCCCGATATCCCGGATGCAAGCCGTTTGGCGACTGAAGCTTTAAGTCCTTTCGGTTCTCCGCCTACGTATATATCGAAGGTGTCCCTCATCTTGACGATCCCGATGTCCTTCAGCAGAGGCTCACTCGTGCCGAGTCCGCAGCCCGCAAACCCGACCTTCAAGGGTACCGGCGTTTCGATTCCCGCAATGGCTTCGTTCAGGAAGAGCGCCGTTTCTAAACCTGCCTCTTCCGCGCCTTTGCAAAAGTTGCAAGCGATTAAGCTCTTTACGACGAAGCCCGGCGGGGTTATTTCAAGGCCGGCATTTCTTAACTCATTGACGATATGTTCACGACGATCGAACGGCACTTCTATATAAAGCTGCTTAAACGGCGTCATCTCGATCTTCGCTTCTTCACCTGCCAAAGCGCCGATTGCCGCCAGCTGCGCCGGGGTGAAGAGGGTTCCTCCTACTTGTATCGTCGGATTGACTGCAATCTTGACAACCTCTCCCATAATGGTTTCCCTCCTATAGGTTGGTAACGCTGCACCTATTCATTCGCGAACGTCACCTTGCCGACTCCAGAATACCCCCACACCGTATAATTGTCAATCAAAAAATTACCCCCCTACCCTATAATAACAATAAATCAATTTGCTGGTTCAGGCAGCGGGTTGATTTTTTTATCACAATATCGTAATATTACGATATATTGATTTTAAAAATACGAGGTGCTTCCGAAATGGATAACAATTTTAATCGGTTCAACGAAGCTTCGGATATATTGAAGGCACTGGCTCATCCTGTCCGCCTCTGCATTGTGAAGGGTCTGCTTCAGAAAGGCCATTGCAACGTCGGCTATATGCAGGAATGTCTGGACCTGCCGCAGTCTACCGTATCCCAGCATTTGCAGAAGCTTCGCCACTTTGGAATTGTCGCCACGGAACGCAACGGTCTCGAGGTCAACTACACGATTGCCGACGAGAGAGTCAAAGACATCATAAGAGTTTTCTTCGGGGAGGAATCATCATGAGCAAAAAAGTATTGATTGTCGGCGGTGTCGCCGGAGGCGCATCGGCCGCAGCGCGGCTTCGCCGCTTAGATGAAGAAGCGCACATTGTCATGTTCGAGAGAGACGAACATATTTCTTTTGCCAATTGCGGCTTGCCTTACTATATCGGAGATGCCATCAAGGACCGGTCCAAATTGCTTGTGCAGACGCCGGAAGGAATGCATAAGCGCTTTAATCTCGACATTCGGACCGAGAGCGAGGTAACAGCCATTGATCCCGCTCGCAAAACCGTACGCGTAAGCAGCAAAGAACGCGGCGCGTACGACGAAAGCTACGACTACCTTATTTTATCTCCGGGAGCGAAGCCTATTCGTCCATCTCTTCCAGGTGTGGAAAGCTCCAAAATATTGACTTTACGCAACGTTGCCGACACGGACCGCATCAAAAACCGCGTTGTCGATTCGAACACGAAATCGGCAGTCGTGATAGGCGGCGGTTTCATCGGCGTGGAAATGGCCGAAAATTTGAAGGAGATTGGACTCGAAGTCACCTTAGTCCAGTCGGGATCGCAGCTGCTTGCCCCATTCGATATTGAGATGTCTCACATGCTTGCGAAGGAGCTCGAACAGCATGGCGTCAATCTGATCTTCTCGGACAGCGCGCAGTCCTTCAAGGAAACGGGAGAGCAAATCCAAATCGTGCTTGCTAGCGGTGCGGTCTTGACAAGCGACATCGTTCTGCTCGCGATCGGAGTTGCGCCCGATACCGGCTTTTTGAAGGACAGCGGACTTGCGTTCACGCCGAAAGGCCACATCGTCGTCAACGAAAAGCTGGAAACGAATCTGGATGGCGTATATGCCGTCGGCGACGCGATCGAAGTGGTTGATTTCGTTAATGGGCGGAAGACGGCTATCCCGCTCGCCGGTCCGGCTAACAAGCAAGGCCGGATCGCAGCCGATAATGTTTGCGGGTTAGGCACGACCTACAAAGGATCGCAAGGAACCTCCATCATTAAAGTGTTCGGCCTGACAGGCGCGGCTACCGGCAATAATGAAAAAACGCTGCAGCAGCTAGGCATCCCGTACCAAGTGACGTATGTGCATCCCAGCTCGCATGCCTCTTATTATCCTGGAGCCACTCCTATCACGATCAAGCTGATCTTTAATCAGGAGGGCACGATTCTTGGCGCTCAAGCCGTCGGATCTGCGGGCGTGGACAAGCGAATCGACGATATCGCAACCGTCATTCGGCTTCGGGGCACGGTGAAAGACTTGACAGAGCTTGAGCTTACCTACGCGCCTCCTTATTCTTCGGCCAAAGATCCTGTGAACATGGCTGGCTATACCGCGGAGAATATCTTAGAAGGCCGAACTCAAGTTTTCTTGCCGCAGGATTTGAAGAACTTCGATCCGAGCAAAATGACACTCGTTGACGTTCGTACTGAAATAGAGCACAACAACGGCCATATTCCGAGATCGCTCCTGCTTCCCGTTGACGAGCTGCGCGACCGCTTGGGCGAGCTAGATCCGAACAAGGAAATCTGGGTGTACTGCCAGGTTGGGTTACGAGGCTACACCGCGTCTCGCATTTTGCAGCAGAAGGGATTTCGCGTACGAAATTTAACCGGAGGCTACAAAACGTATAAAATGGCGACCTATCAACCGCAAGGCTTGGATAATCATCAACTGACAGCGGCGGCAGTCGAGCAGGAGCATTACGAGACACGCGCCGATATGGAATTGGATGCTTGCGGCTTATCCTGCCCAGGTCCGCTAATCGAAGTGAAACAAAAGATGGATCAGCTGAAGCCGGGGCAAGTGCTGCGCGCAACGGCATCCGATCCCGGATTTTACGAGGATATTCGGGCATGGGCGCAAATGTCGGGCAACGAAGCCTTCCAAGTCGGCAGGACCGAAAACGGTATGATTGAAGCGTATGTAAGAAAAGGCGCTCCCGTCTTCCCTTCCGCTTCCGCCGATGCTTCAGCGCGTCCGGACGGCAGCTCGATGGTTGTGTTCAGCGGCGATCTCGACAAAGCGATCGCTTCCTTCATTATCGCGAACGGAGCGGCAGCCAGCGGGAAGAAGGTCACGATGTTCTTCACCTTCTGGGGACTTAACGTGATTCGAAAGCCGGAGAAGGTTTCGGTTGCGAAAAGCTTTATCGGCCGCATGTTCGGGCTCATGATGCCTCGCGGCAGCAAGAAGCTTTCCCTGTCCAGAATGAACATGATGGGCTTAGGCACCAAAATGATCCGGGGCGTGATGAAAGGGAAAAACATATCATCGCTGGAAGAATTGATAGCAACCGCGATAGACCAAGGGGTCGAGGTGGTCGCTTGCCAAATGTCGATGGATGTCATGGGCATCCAGAAAGAAGAGCTGATCGACGGCGTCAAAATCGGCGGCGTTGGCTATTACCTGGGTAAGGCCGATCAATCGGGCATTAATTTGTTTATATAATGGACACAATCCGCCTTAATCCATACAAAAAAACGTCACCACGGGATGTGGTGACGTCTTTTGATTTATTCGTCTATCCTTCCAAGCGCATGCAGCGTTCTTAAGAGAACGGCTGCCGCCTGCGCGCGCGTCGTAGTATGTTTCGGGCTGAACGTATGCTCGCTTGTGCCGGTCATGATCCCCAGCTTCACCATCAATCGCACATCTTCCAAATAAGACTCGGTTACGCTACCGATGTCATGATAACCGTCCAAACTCGACAATTCCGTTGTTGTCGGCAGCTTCTCGAGGGCAATGACCGCGGCCAGCATGCTGGCCATTTCCTCGCGCGTCAGCTGCTGATTAGGCTTGAAGCTGCTGCCAGGCTCGAATTCCAGCAAGCCAAGTTGCTTCGCTTCCGATACTTCGGCGTAGTACCACGCACCGGACTTCACGTCGTCGAATGGCGCCGCGCTTACCGTCGATGCTCCTCGGCCGAGCGCCCGGACCAGCATGGCGGCGAACTCTGCTCTAGTGATGGCTTTGTCCGGAGCGAACTTTCCGCCTCCAATCCCTTCAACAAGCCCTTTCGCCGCTGCTTGTTCAATATACGATGCACCCCAGTGCTTGAGCGCATCGGTAAAGCTCACCGAATTCTCGGCCACAACGTAAACGCTGTTGGAATACGAGTCGATCGCGATATACCAAACACCGTCGATCCGAACCTTCTTGGCCGGGACGAATTCGAATTTCCGGTCGGCTTCGTTGTACCGGAACGCTCCCCATAGCAATGGCATGCTTGTTACGTTCTTCGGCATCGGGATGATTCTAGTCAACGCTTGACTGAACTTGTCCGCCGTTCCGACCGTTTCCTTCGTCTTCACGTTCACGATATCGATGCGGAAGTCGACAATCGCGCCCATTGGGCTGCCTTGCGGCAATCCGCTTGCAAAAGCCGACAGCATTTCTTTGTTGTCGGATTGGTCAGTCAGCGTAATTTTGAAGCTGATCTCATCCGCTTTGAGGTTGTTCTCCGCCAGCAACTCCGTCAATCCCGGTATAAGCGATGCCAGATTGACGGGTACCTGATAACTCCCGTATGGCGTTTTGATCTCAATAACGAAGCTCTCGTTTTTACTTCCCAATCGCGTTAATGCTGCTGCCGGGATACTGACATATGCTTCTTTTCCCTTAGGAGTAACCTCCAACGTAACGGTTGGCTTCGACGCGTCCAGGCTAGTCGGATCAAGCGGCTGGCCATTCAAGTCGATAGGAGGTGAATCGTTCGGCGTAACGATGATCGGCGTAAAGATATGGTTGACGTTGATTCGCTCGACCACTCCGTTGCCGGCCTCATCTTCCGTATAGACCGTATACGTCCCGTTTGAAGTTACATCGAAGCGGTCGCCCGTCATCAGCGTGCCTCCGCTTGCGAAATAGTCTACGGTCAGCGACCCCTTCGCCCATTTGGTGGTCACAATATCGCTGCCCGTTCCGTCGGTTGCCGCTGTCACGGTCACCGTTCCCATGGTCGACGTTGCAGGCGTCGGGGTCAAAGCTATAGTTGGCTTAATCGAATCCACAATAATGCCGTTCGTCCCCGTCGCCGGAACGTCCAGAGGAAGATCGACACCCGACGCCGTAAGGGCTGCGCCAACCGGCAGGTCGATTTCCATTCCGATTTCGATGCCATCCGTGTCGAGGAATCCTTCTTGCACTTCGTACGCGAATACGAGCTTGTTCCGTTCGCCTGCAGGCTGTTCGGTATAGGCGGAGTAAACCGTTGCCGTATCCGCCCCTTCGCCTATCACGATCGGCAGACGCGGCGTGCCGGCCGGAGCATCGACAGGTCCTTCGTAGCTGATGACGAAGGTCAAGGCATCGCCAATTCCGTAATATCCGGCGCCGGGAATCTCAACATCGTTGATTTCAGGCGCGGGAATCTGGATACGGAGTTTGTACCTTCCATAAGCGTTTCCGTTCTCGTCCGCCGTTTCGATCATGATTTCGTTAACGCCAGGCGTAACGGTGACCTTTTCGGATGCGCCTGCTGTTCCTGCAATGGATACCGTGGTGTCTGAATCGGCCTGGACGACGCCGATATCCACGAAATCGATATAACGGTCCGATGTAATCGTGTATAGGCCTTGCTCGGAGTCGAAGACAGGAGGACTCCTCGTCAATAAGGCTCCCGGTGCCGTTACGCTCAAGCTGGTAAGCTTAGCGGCTTCGAACTCGTGATCGAAGATCGGGTATGTCGTTCCCTCCATCATGGCCCAGGTGCCTGCAAAATTCCAGGCGGCATTGGCATAGGTCGACTTAGCTTTCATCTCCGCTGTGCCTTTTCCAGCGGCGCCGCTTCCTCCGGCCGATCCTGGTTGAACGCTCGCCTCGACATCCCAGAAGGAATTGGTTACGACCGTACCGGTGCTGGAGCCGATCAACCCGCCAACTCCGGAACTTGCATCGGATGTTACTTGCCCGGCTGCATAGGAGTCGGTCACGGTCCCACCATCCGCTTCGCCGATGAGTCCGCCAATATGATCGGCTCCGCCTGATCCAATGACGTTCGCCGTGGAATACGTCTCAATCAATTCTCCTTGCGATTTCCCGACAACTCCCCCCGCACCTTGGCCGGTAACCGTCACCGTACCTGTAGAATAGGCTTGACTAACGGTGCCGCCATCGAGGAGCGTTCCGACGATAGCACCGGTATGAAGCTCTCCGGTGATCTCCACATTCGTCATGCCGATATTCTTGATCGTGCCCGACGCTACACCGAAAAAGCCGATATTCTCTTCTTCTCCGCGATCAATAAACAGGTTGTGAATCACATGACCGTTGCCGTCAAAAGATCCCGTGAAAGGATTGTCGGCGTCCCCGATCGGAACCCAACCCATCGCACCTTTGTCACTCAAATACTCGGACAAGTCCATATCATTATGAAGAATATAATCATCGTTCAATTGATAACCGTCACCAGCGCCCGTGCCGATCGCCGCCAGTTGTTCGACGGTCGAGATACTATGGGGATAGTTGCTCCCGTCCTCCCGGTTGATTTGAAGCGTGTATGTTAGCTCATAAGGATCGTTTAACGTGCAAGGTTCCTCGCATGCAGCTGGAACCGCCGCGCCGGAGCTCGACACCGTTATGTGGATGATGTTCGCTCCTTCGTTAAGATCAATCGTTTCCTTGTCGGAATTGCTTCCACGATCAATGGAAGTTAAGCTGCCCTCGGCATTCGCGTATACGGTCACTTGATCGACCTCATTCGGTACAGTGCCGGAATACGTTAGATGATTCCCGACGAAGGACGGATCCAGCATAATTGGAGCTCCGTTATCCGAATCGGATCCAACCGTAACCTCTAACGCGTCCAAAGCAATTCGATCGAACGTTTTACGATGCATGGGATAAGTCAACCCTTCGATGATTCCCCATGGGCCGTCGTCGGCGAAATTCCAGCCTGCAAAGCTAGCGCTTTCCGTCATATTCTCTTCAGAGAGGGGTTGTCCGCCTGCCGAAACACTCGTCAAGTCGCGATTATAGTAACTATTTTCAATGGTCCAATTTCCGTCTCTCTCACCGATTAATCCTCCGATAGTAGAACCAGTTACCATTACAGACGAATAGGAATTCCGAATCGCGCTATTCGTCCCATAACCAATCAAGCCGCCCACCGGATCATCGCCGGTGACTGTTCCGGTTACATATACATTCTCGACGATAGTAGAGAGTTGGATATATCCAACCAAACCGCCGATATAGTCGCCGTTGTGTGCATCGATATTCACATTGATCAATCCGAGATTTCGAAATTTAGCATTAGAAGCGAAACCGAACAACCCGAGGTTACTCGTACCGGCCCCGCCCGTATTTATCGTTAAATTCGAAATCGTGTGTCCGGCTCCGTCGAACACCCCTGTGAATGGCGCACTCGGACTCCAACTTCCGATTGGCACCCAATTCCCGCCTGGCAGGTCGGAAAGATCAAGATCCGCGCCCAAGCGATAGTGCGCGCCTAGGGCATTACTCACTTCCTTTAGTTGATCAATGCTAGTAATAATAAAAGGGTCTCCTTCAATTCCGCCCCCTTCGCCCGAGAAAGCCGCATACACCTTGTTTTCTCCGGCATTCCATGTTGCCGATGTCGTGAGGACAACCACAACGAGCAACAATACCAACCATTTGCGTCTGAACAAAGCCCGACAGCCCCCTCTTGTCTTTCAATGAAAAACTGTTAATTTATGTGATTTAATATAAACATATAATTCGCCAAATTTCTACAACTCATTTCGAGATTCGTATCGAAAGCTTTGCCCAATAAATTAAGAAGTTCTTCATAAATTTGATTCTTGGTTATTAAGATTTTCCAATTATAATGAGAAAAAGAAAAGATAGCACGCAAGAAAGGGGAGAAAGGGATGCAGCATAGAGTGGCGCTGGTCGTCGACGACGATAAGGAAATACGCGACGCCATTGAAATTTATTTGAAGAATGAGGGCCTATTAGTATTGAAAGCAAAAGACGGCTTGGAAGCGCTGGAGACTCTCGAATCGAACGAGGTGCATCTCATTATTCTGGATATTATGATGCCCAGGCTCGACGGCATTGCCGCAACCTTCAAAATCCGGGAGCATAGAAACATTCCTATCCTAATGCTAAGCGCCAAAAGCGAGGACAGCGACAAAATACTAGGGCTTCATGTGGGAGCGGACGATTATGTAACCAAGCCGTTTAATCCGATGGAGCTTGTTGCACGGGTGAAATCCTTGCTGAGGAGATATGTCACCTTCGGATCCTACGAAGGCGCAAAAAATACGATCGATCTGCATGGCCTCGCTTTAAATCTGGAGGGCAAGGAAGTATCCGT
The DNA here is from genome assembly GCF_024623455.1 of Paenibacillus soyae. Taxonomy (GTDB): domain Bacteria; phylum Bacillota; class Bacilli; order Paenibacillales; family Paenibacillaceae; genus Pristimantibacillus; species Pristimantibacillus soyae. The sequence continues at coordinate 37,773 of NZ_JANIPJ010000006.1, forward strand.
GAACGGGGAATCCGTCAAGCTGACGCCGATTGAGTACAAAATCGTGGAGCTGCTGATGACGAATGCGGGACGAGTCTTCTCGATTCAGGAAATCTACGAACGCGTCTGGAGAGAGCCGGGCTTCAATGCCGAAAATACGGTTGCCGTTCACATACGCAAAATCCGCGAAAAGATCGAAATCGATCCAAAAAATCCAAGATATCTGAAAGTGGTGTGGGGAATTGGATACAAAATGGAGAAGTAACGCTCTTTTTTTCCTCTATGCTCTCTTGTTGGTCATCGGTCTGAACGGGCCGTTAACGTTGATGGAGCAGGGAGACCATTACCTTCATCGCGATTACTACCAGACGCAGGAATTCCGGCAACAACTGGATCAATACGCCTCCTACTTGAATCTATTCGTGCTCAATTCTCTCTCGGAGCAGGATGCGAAAGCCTCCATTACGGTGGAGGAAGACGATATTGAACAATATCGCTGGATGCGAAACCAGGAGGTTCCTCTAAAGGACCAGATCTATTTGATCCGCAATGAATACGATCCTCTCATTCAGGAAGCCTCTGACAGCGGCAACGACAAGGTGGCCGATTATTACGCGGCGGAGAGAGACGGTAAATTAGAAGAACTGATGAAGCTATTCGAGGATAACGATTATGTCTCGGCCCTTATCCGAGACGAGAAAGAACAAGAGATAGACTTCTACTACAGGCAACGGGAGACTTATCGATCCGAATACAATCACTTGGACAATCAGTTCGACTATTACTTCCGAAGTCCTTCCACGAACATCGTACATACAAGCTTGAACGTGCCGGATGATTCATCCGCTCGCAACGAATTATATGGCAGCAGTCATGCTTATGCTGCGAGCTATACGATTGACATCGGCCATTCGCTGCACTACTCGTTAGAATTCTATGGAACGGACGCTCCCCTCGCTCCTTATCAGGGCTGGATCGCGGTTCCGAAGGACAGCGCTATGCAGGAATCAGCCAAAAGATATAAGCGGGCGCAGTGGAGCCTGTTCGCCTATGGCTTGGCAAGCGTCGTCCTGCTTGTGTTTTGCCTCATTCGATGGAGGAGCGTCTTGTCCCTTCGTGCCGAGACGAGCCGATGGGCAGCCTATCATCGGAAGCTGCCGCTCGATGTTAAACTATTGCTATTCGCCGGAACGTCGGCGCTGACACTCGGCTTGCTGCTAAGCTTGGCGGGTCAATACTCCGGCCTATTCGACGCTCTGTTGCTTTATGGCGGGAAGATGCTGGCCACGCTTTTCCTGGCGGCGGTTGGCATGGCGTTAACCCTTCTTCAATGGCAGTACCTTGTGAACGAGCTGTCTAGCTGGAGCGATATTAGGAGAGAATGGGCGCGATCCTTGATTGTACGGGGCGCCTTGCAGATGAAGTCTAGCTTCGCACGAATCGCAAACTATGTGAAGGACTCTTATCTATATAAAAGCACGGGAATCCGGCTGTTCGCACACTCGATTGTATTAATCGGATTGGGCCTTGCCGGGGGATGGTCAACCTTTTCTTATTTTGAATACGACGACCCCTTCTTCCTGCTCTTCACGGCAGTAATGGCGATCATCGGAATCGCCGTCGTTCTTCTCTCGACCCGGCAATTCGGTTATCTGAATAAGGTGGCCATGGCTGCGAATGAACTGGCGGCGGGGCGAATGCCAAATGAGCTTCCCCCATCCGGAAGCGGCGTCATTGCATCTCTGGCTTCCAATATAAACACGTTAAGGCTCGGCGTCACCATGCTTCAGAATGAACAAGCCAAAAGCGAGAGGCTGAAGACGGAGCTTGTGACGAACGTCAGTCATGATTTGCGGACTCCTCTCACTTCCATTATTACTTACGCGGGCCTGCTGAAGACGGAGGACGCGACCATGGAAGAACGGGCCGCCTATATCGAAATCATTAATCAGAAATCGAAGCGGCTTAAGACGATGATTGACGATTTGTTCGAAGTGTCGACCATGGCAAGCGGCAATGCCAGGATGCTTCTGGAGAAAGCAGACCTCGTCCAGCTCATGCAGCAAGCGCTGGCGGAGTATAAAGAAACGATGGACAGCTCCGACATTCAATTCCGTATTTCCATGCCGGAGGAGCCCCTCTACGCGCTCGTGGATGGACAAAAGCTTTGGAGAGTTTTCGACAACCTGATCGGGAACATGATCAAGTATTCGCTTAGTCACACGCGCGCCTATATCTCGATGCAGCTATCGGATCGACATGAAGCTATCATTACGTTCAAGAACGTATCGAAATACGAGCTCGGCGATAATGCCGAGGAGCTGTTCGAGCGCTTCAAACGCGGGGATACATCGCGGCATACGGAGGGGTCCGGCCTCGGACTCGCGATCGCGAAGTCGATCATCGACCTTCATGAGGGCCGCCTCGCGCTGGAAACCGACGGGGATTTATTTAAGGTTTCTGTTATTTTAAAGCTTCAGGAACAGGATACTAAAGGTTAATCCCTCTCTAAGGACAATAAAGTGGCAGCCATACGGCGGGCGGAACGCATTTTTGCAATCCGCCCGTCGAACTGGGTATGTTCACTCTCTCTTACCATTTAATCTCTTATCCGCACGACCACTTTTCCCTTCGCTCGGCTTTCTTCCACATGCCGAATGGCTTCCGCTGTATCCTGGAACGAGTAAATGCGATCAATAAACGGTTTGATTCCTCCAGCTTCAACGAGCTCTTTCAATCGGATGAGATCCTCTTGTTTCACGCTTGCGGCAATAAAATCAATTTGCTTATCGAACATGGAGAAAAACATAGCCTGAAAGATTCGCGACACCTCCCCGCCCGCGATCACATATTTTCCGTTTGGTCTCAATAGGCGTTTGTGGTCCCTGATTGGGCGGAAAGCCGCCGTGTCAAAGATCAGGTCAAACCGCTCCTGCAGTTCGGCAATATCCACATTCGCGTAATCCACAACTTGATCGGCACCCATTGACCGAACCGCATCTATCTTTGATGAGCTGCAGATTCCCGTAACTTCGGCGCCGTAGAACTTCGCGATCTGAACCGCATAGGATCCGACACCGCCCGCAGCGCCCTTTATCATCACCTTCTGCCCCGCTCGCAAGTGCCCCTTATCGCAAAGACCTTGCAAAGCAGTTAACGCCGCCATAGGTATAGACGCCGCTTCCAAGAAGGTCGACCCTGCCGGCTTCAGCGCCAAATTCCGCTCTGCCCCGCACACATATTCCGCGAAACAACCAAAGCCTACTTCACCGAACACCTCGTCTCCGGGGCGAAATTGCTTCACGAGTCTCCCTACCGCTTCGACTCTGCCGGATACGTCCGCTCCAAGAATCGGGTGCTTGGGCTTCAACATCCCCCCTCCCAAGCGTATGAACGCTGGATTAGCACGCAGATGCCTCCAGTCATACGCGTTCACGGAAGCCGCAAATACTTGGATCAGATGTTGCCTCCATCGAAAACCAAACACCTCCAACGCTGTTGGGTTGCCCAACAGTGATGGAGGTGTTTTCCATTGCTATCGATGGTCAAACAACGGGAGCTTCCATACCCATTGCGGCCCATTCCTCTTTGGCAGGACCATAAACTCCGGGCACCGTTAGACCTGCTTGCCGCATCAAGACGGTCATTTGACCGCGATGATGAACCTCATGCATCAGGAGAGCGCTTAATGTATATCCGTTTTTCCAGTTCTCGCCAAACATGTTAACCTCCTGCTGCAACGATTCGTCCGTCCATTGGGTACGGATCGCGTCCAACATCGATTGGACGGTTGTCCGGTAGGCTGCGGCAATTTCGGCGGCCGAAGCAGGCGGCTCGGAATACACATTCGGCGCATTGAACTGCAGCCCTGTGCGGTGAAGCATATCGGGAATCGTAGTCACGATATGCCAGGCCAGTCTTCCAAGCGTCCGGTAACCGGGCAACACCTCCTGATGTAGAGATGCGTCGGTCAAGAGGTTCAGCAGCTTCTGCGTGCCCTCCGCTTCGTAAGTGTAATCGGCTATAAAGCTTTGTAACGATGTGTACATCATGACAGCCTCCTTGTAGTTTCTTTAGTCCTGGGCACTGCCCGGCAACTATAGTATGAAGGAGGTCCACTGACAACGTATTGTCAGCAGAAATGTGCACTATCAAATTACTGATATAATTCAAAAACCCGTCTGGCTTGGCCGCTGATTTCATCGGCGAGAGACTTCGGCTCCAGAACGCACAGATCCGGCCCGTAACTAAGCAGCATTCCATAGAGCCAGTTATCTGCCGGAAGCTCCGCCCTGACCAGCAGCGCTCCGTCCTCCGCCTCCGTCATTTGCTCCGAGCCGAAGCACTCTTCGACACGTACTCTAACTCTCGGATGAAAACGAAGCACCATTGTAATATAGGTTTCGGGGTGTCGCCATTTCCATCTATCATCCAGATCCTCCAGACGCTCCTTCCGGCGCGGGAATACTTCCATATCTCTACGAAGCTCCCGGATGCGGGACAGCTTGAATGTCCGGCAATCCTGTCTTAGCCGGCAGTAGGCGTATAAGTACCATGCGCTTCCTTTCCAGGCGAGCCCTATCGGCTCAACGACTCTCTCCCCCGTGCCTCCTTCGGAATTGGAATAGGTCAGCCAAACGACGTTCCTGTTCTTGGCCGCCAGGCGAAGCTCGGCCAGCTTGTCCTTGTCCGCCTCCACCCTACACCACGGGCTTAGGCCTATAAGAAGCTGCTCCCCCGCTTCTTCTATTCGATGCTGCTCGTTTTTGGCCATCAACGCGTTGATCTTGGTCAGCAGCTGATCCGTTTGCCCATCCTGCAGGGTCGACTTCATGCCTTTGAGGGCCGTCACTATTGAGGTTAAGTCATCGAAGGTTACGATCTGTCTTTCGATGCGAAACTCGTCCATTATCTCGTAGCCGCCGTCCGCCCCCGCATAAGATGCAATGGGGATTCCCGCGGCGTTGACTGCCTCGATATCCCTATAAATCGTGCGAAGCGAGACCTCAAACCGGTCGGCTAGCTCTTGGGCTCCCACTCTCTTGCGGCTGAGCAGAAGCATGGTGATACCCAGCAATCGTTGGAGCTTCAATGAAAGGGACCTCCCAGGCTTTTTCATTATTTTACCAAAGGCATTGTGCAGCATAAAGGTTTTTCATGCTTTCTGAAAAATTAACTGTTGACCTTCACATTAGCGTGAACCTTTACACTAGCATTAGAAAGTCGTCAACAAACATTTGAACCAAGGAGGAACAAGGACATGAGAAATTATAAAGGTAAGAAGGCTGTTATAACCGGCGGTACGCACGGTATGGGATTGGCTGTAGCCCAATCCTTGCTGGCGGGAGGCGCGGAAGTCATAGTGACAGGAAGCAATCCGAAAAATGTGGAAAAAGCGAAAATCGAACTGGGAGAACGGGCGCACGTCATTCTATCTGATGCGTCGCTTATCGCGGATATTGACGCATTAGGAGCATACGCCGCCGAACGGTTCGGTGAGATCGACTTCGTCCATATCAATGCAGGCATCGCAATGCTCGAACCATTCACGGTAGTGACTGAAAACTCTTACGACAAAACCTTTGGCGTAAATACGAAGGGGGCATTCTTTACGGTTCAGCGTCTGGCTCCGTTGATTCGGGAAGGCGGATCAATCGTATTTACGTCATCCGTGGCAGATGAAGGCGGCACACCGGGAATGAGCGTTTATAGCGCTTCGAAAGCTGCGCTCCGTTCGTTTGCTTCAGGTTTCGCGGCAGAACTGCTGCCTCGAGGCATACGCGTCAATGTGGTCAGCCCCGGTTTCATCAAAACGCCGACGATGGGAGTGGCAGGGTTCTCGGAATCAGAACGAATCGCCTTTGAGGAGCTTGGCGACCAAGCTACGCCAATGAAGCGTCACGGCTCGCCGGAGGAGGTGGCCAAGGCCGTACTGTTTCTCGCCTTTGATGCCACCTTCACTACAGGGGCAAAGTTGTCCGTAGACGGCGGTCTGGGTCAGGGCCTTTCCGTTGAATAATGAACGGCGGGGCCGAACTTAAGCTAGACGGAGATTTGCTGCAGCTTTTTGCTGGCAGCCGTCAGTGCAACCTGCCGCTCCAGCAGTCGCCTTAATTGCAGCATGGAGTCGATCTGACTCTGTACCTTCCGCAGTTTTTCTTCATAGATTTCCTGCATTTCTTCGCAGTATTCGTAATCGTCCGGCGAGGCGACCTCGCACTGGAACAAGCTCCGTATTTCATCCGTCGTGAATCCCAGCTTCAAATAGAGCTGTATCGATCGGACCCGATCGACGGATGATTCATGGAACTCCCGATAGTCGTTGTCGAGTCTATCTGCCGTGAGCAGACCTTTTTCTTCATAATGTCGTATGGCGCGCGCGCTGACATTTGTCATACGGGACAATTCGCTTATTTTCATTTTTGAGGAGCCTCCTCGTACGCGTTTATTCCAATTATATGTATTTGTGCCACGGAAAGAAATCATTCGTTATTTATGGAGGAGAAAACATGAACGATCTACTACCGATAACCGTTTTGGGGCTTGGAAATATGGGACGCTCTCTGGCGGCTGCCTATCTGGCGGCCGGGCATCCCGTGACCGTCTGGAATCGATCTGCGGACAAAGCCGACCAGCTTGCCCGAAGCGGGGCGGTTCGAGCCGAGACAGCAGCCAAGGCCATTGCGGCAAGCGGTATGATTGTGGTCTGCTTGTCGACATATGAAGCTGTAAGAAGCACGATTATGCCCTTGGAGACAGAGCTCGCCGGCCGCGTCATCATAAACTTGACCACCGGGACGCCGGATGAAGCGCGCCAACTGGATACGTGGGCCAAAGAGAAAGGCATCGGTTATTTGGATGGGGCGATCATGGCGGTTCCCCCCATGATCGGAAGTCCTGAAGCGCTTATCCTTTATGGCGGAAAGAAAGAACTCTTCGAAGAATATCAGCCGGTGTTGCAAGTCATGGGGGGAGGAACGACCTATCTGAGCGAAGATACGGGTGTGGCGCTGCTCTATGATTTGGCCATGCTTACGATGTTGTACGGAGCTTGGTACAGTTATTTTCACGCTCATGCGCTGCTGCGAACGGCTAATATTTCCGCGGAGATGTTCTTGCCCTATACGACTAACTGGCTTCAGCACTTGATTGTGCCCTCGCTGACAAGTCCGGAAGCCGCCCGCATTCTGGATGAAGGGGATTATACCACAGCCGTGTCCAACATGACGATCAACAAGCTTGGGCTGGATAACATCGTCAAGAGCAGCCGGGAATTGGGCGTCCCAGCCGATTGGCTGCTCCCCATACAAGCCGTCGCCGATCAGATGGTAGCCAAAGGTTACGGAAATGACGGCTTCGAGCGCGTGTTCGAATCGATGATCAACTAACGCCCAGCTAACTTGAGTATTTCAAGCTATCGTATATAATTATCTCTACTATCAGAAACATAAACTTGTGTATAACGAACTCGGAGCCTAATGATCGGTTCTATACAGAATGTCGAGGTGAATGTTAATGAGTACATGTAATGTGGACCATACGAATCAAGAAGTTTTTGATAAATTGCAGAGTCAACAAGAATTCCTCACTTCATCCCTTTTTGAGCAAATAAGCTTATATTTGCAAAGCAATCCCGGCCAGGATGATCTCAACGCATTATTTCATCTCCTGAAGAAATATGACCTAATCTCAAGCGAAGAGCAGGAAATTAGAAACCGCAGCATGATCGAGTTGTTGTCGAGTCAACAATAAAAGTTAACTTATTATCGCAATCTATGATAAGCTGTGATGCCTCCGGCTGATATAATGTAGAAAATATTAGAGGAGGCATCACCATCATGGCCAATGGACGGTGCCGGTCTTCCCGTTTCAGGATCGGAAGTTTTGAGAAGCCTCCAAACGCTTTCAGATCGAACGTATGCCTTTAAAAACTTGGGTGACTAATTGCTCTACATAGTTTTTATCGATCGGATCCCCCGTAACCAGTAAGCGGTAGAAAATCGGACCGTAAATGAGATCTGTGCATAAGGCGATATCGAGATTCTCCTCCAGCTCTCCACGTTGAAGCCCCCGATTCAATATATGTTGAACCTCCAGCCGGCGAGGCTGAATATAGCGGGTCCGAAATGCCTCGGCCAATGCTGAATCAGCCTGCCCTTCTCCTATAATCTCCAGAAAAATGGACCCCTCGCGGCTTATCATAAACCCGGCCATATTCGCGGCATGTTCAAGGATATCTTGAAACACCGAACCGGAATCCGGCACGGGCAATCTTGCAGTCGCAGCAGATAGAAAACCATCCATCACCACGGCAGCCTTATTGGGCCACCATTTATAGATCGTGGCTTTGCTTACTTGAGCACGATCGGCGATTTTCTCCACGGTAACCGCTCCAAAGCCGCTCTCCAACAATAATTCATAAGAAGCAGCAAGTATGGAGCTTTGCGTTTCTATATTGCGCGGACGCCCTCTTTTTCCCTGCACATGAATCCTCCTTCGTCAAGATCCGCTTTTTCCAAATAAACCATACGTTTAGTATACAAAATAAATCGATGTATAAATAGCCTATTTACAAAACGATACGTACAGTATATTATTTCAAATATGATTTATAAAACTAAACGTTTAGTATTTAATTGGAGGTGGATATGTGTGGCTAGTGAACAAGGTAAACAAGACAACCGTATCTCAAGATGGACGATGTTTCTGTTGGCAGCCGCGTGCGGACTCATCGTTGCCAATCTTTATTACGCGCAACCTCTCGTAGGGCCTATTAGCCTGGCAACTGGCCTTACTGCTTCAACGGCGGGATTAATTGTTACAGTGACCCAAATCGGTTATGTAGCCGGACTGCTGTTCGTCGTACCGCTAAGCGACATGATTGAAAATCGGCGACTCACGAAAATATTGCTCATGGTTGCAATTGGAGCATTGTTAACTGCCGGACTCGCACCTCATGCGCCATTGTTTTTTATCGCATCTTTTTTCATTGGCATTGCATCGGTAGTAGCCCAGATCCTGGTCCCATTCGCCGCCTATTTAGCGTCCGAAGATCAGCGCGGCCGCGTTGTCGGCAATGTGATGAGCGGCCTCCTGCTCGGTATTATGTTCGCCCGGCCGGTAGCAAGCTTTGTAACCAGTCTCTGGGATTGGAGAGCTATTTTTATTTTGTCTGCCATCGTTATTTCTTTATTAACTGCCGTGCTATCCTTTGCGCTTCCGGTTCGCAAGCCATTTCCGGTCGTACGCTACGAGAAATTAATTCTTTCTTTAGGCGCCATCTTGTATCAGACTCCTTCGTTACGACGTCGCGCGCTCTATCAAGCTTGTTTATTTGGCGCTTTCAGTTTATTTTGGACTGTTGTTCCCTTGCATTTAGCGGATCATTTCGGATTATCCCAAATAGGTATTGCTTGGTTTGCTCTAGTTGGCGTAGGCGGCGCGATAGCTGCACCGATTGCCGGAAGATTGGCGGATAAAGGCTGGAGTAATGCGTTAACGGGAATAGCCATAATTGTAGCCGCATTGTCTTTTTTGCTCATCCATCTGTTCCAAGGCTCTTCAACCTTCGTTCTGATTCTTTTCTTTGTTTCGGCTATTACGCTTGACATGGCTGTATCGGGGAATCTTGTAATTAGTCAACGTACGATTTATTCATTGGGAAGTGAAGCGAGAGGACGCCTGAATGGACTCTTCATGGCCATATTCTTCGTAGGCGGAGCCATCGGTTCATCTTTGGGAGGCTGGTCTTATACCCAGGGAGGATGGGGCCTAACCTCTCTTATCGGAACGATCTTGCCGCTCTTGGCTCTGGTGTACTTTCTAACCGAAAAAAGAACAATCGAACATGTTGAACATAGAAGTCATGGTCATTAATGAGACCCTGGGGTTGCAATAAATAGACATGCGAAAAAACCTCTTCTCCCGAATCGGGGGAAGAGGTTTTCGCATGGGTACTCACGCCCTATCCCTTCACGCTGCCCAGCACGAGACCGCTCGTGAAGTACTTCTGCAAGAACGGATAGATCAACATAATCGGAATGGCCGCCAGGAACAACTGGGCGGCGCGGCCGGTGCGCACGTTCATCATCGCAAGCAGCTGCGTATAGTCTCGCCCGGCTTTCATCATAAGCTGCTCGAAGCTCAGCAGCAGCGTCTGCAGATAGCTCTGCAGCGGATAATTCGACGTATTGTTCATGTAGATAATGCCGTCGAACCACGAGTTCCAATGCCCGACGATGCTGAACAAGCCGACCGTCGCAAGCGCGGGCTTAAGCAGCGGAAGCAAGATTCGGACCAGAATCTGCATGGCACCCGCTCCGTCGATCGTTGCGGACTCTTCGATCTCTTCCGGCAAGCCGCGGAGGAAGTTCATCAGTATAATCATGCTGAAGACGGGCAGCGCTCCCGGCAGAATAAGCGACCAGATCGAGTCGATAAGCCCGGTCTTGACGACAATCAGGTAGCTGGGAATGAGTCCGCCGTTGAACAGCATCGTAATGACGAAGAACAACATGTAAATATTGCGTCCCGACACCTTATCCTTTGTCTTGGACAGCGGGTAAGCGGTCAGCACCATCAATACGAGGTTGACGATCGTGCCGATCGCGACGCGCTGCACCGAGATCCATAGAGATTGAAGGAAATCGCCGCCTTCCAGCGCGAATTCATAGGCAGATGTCGTGAAATCGACCGGCCAGAACGCGACGTCCCCGGCGGATACGGCCGCGCTTCCGCTGAATGACACGGCCAGCAAATTCACGAACGGAAGGACGCACAAGAGCGACGTCAAGAGCAGGAACGTATAGTTGAACGCATGGAATAGCTTGCGCCCGGTGCTGTTTTCATAGGCCATGCTCAACGCCTCCTTAGAAAATACGATAACCGGCAACTTTGTTCGCGAGCACGTAAGACAAGGCGACCATGATGCACGAGACGACCGATTTGAACAAGCCGACCGCGGTGGCGATGGAATACTGCGCCTGCTGAATGCCTAACCGGTAGACGTAGGTATCGATGATGTCTCCCGTCTCGTAGACGACGGGGGAATACAAGTTGAAGATTTGATCGAAGCCGGCGTTCAGGACGTTGCCGAGCGACAGCACGGACATTAATACGATCGTCGGCGCCAGCAGCGGCAGCGTAATGTAGATCGTCTGCTTCCAACGATTCGCGCCGTCGATCAAGGCCGCCTCGTAGAGACCGGGATCGATGCTTGTCAGCGCCGCCAAGTAGACGACCGTGCCGAAGCCGAAGCCTTTCCACACGTCGGTGACGATCATCGTCCACGGGAAGATGGACGGACTGCCCAGGAACGAAACCGGTTCGATGCCGAATACGCCCAGCAGCGTGTTGACGAAGCCATCGGATCCGAGAATATCGATCAGAATGCCGGCCATAATGACCCAGGACAAGAAGTTCGGGATATAGACCAGCGTCTGGAACGTTCGTTTGAATAGGGACCGCGCGACTTCGTTCAGAAGAAGGGCGAAGAAGACGGGAACCACGATCCCTAGTGCGATCTTGAAGAACGACATATAAAGCGTGTTCCAGATCGTGCGGAGAAAATTCGGCTGATTGAACACGTGCTGGAAGTTTTCCATGCCCGCCCAAGGCGACTGGAAGCCCATGCCCGGATTGTAATCCTGAAAAGCGATGATCAGCCCATAGAAGGGCAAGTAACTGAAAATAAAGGTGAGGATGACGCCGGGGACCAGCATCAAATGATACGATTTCTGCCTTTTTAATTTGGCCAGCATGCCGTTCCTCCGTTCCATACCGGTTTACGCGGGAGGAGGCCAGCTTCCCGCCTCTCCCGCGCGCGATTGATCCGATTGTTAGTTGCCGCCGTACATCTCGTTGACCGCTTGAGTCGCGGCGTCGCCTCCGGCCGATCGCCAGTTCGCCACGATCGTGTCGAAGTAGTCGATATTTTCGGCGCCCATAATGATTTTCGTAAAACCTTCCGTCAGAATGTCGTCGAGAGTAGAGCCGTGATCCGCGAGCTCCTCCGGCGGCGCGCCCCAAAGCGCGGTCTCTATATACTGCTTGTTGTCGATGATTTCCTTGGAGAGACCGTAAGCATTCTTCGGCGAGCCTTGCTGCAAGTAGTCTCCGGTCGCGGCCGGCGTGCCGTTCTTCTTGAATTCCACGCTATTGTTGTACTTCTGCCACATGCCGCTCGTCGTGAACGCGCTCGTATCACCCGAGGCCAGCGCTTCGCTGACGCGCGAGAACTGCTCGTAGTCCGTATTCGGGTTAATGATCTTGAACGCGCCGGTCACATGGGCGATATCCTTGTCGATGAAAGCGGACAACGCTTCCGGAGTTTCGCTTCCTACGCCTTCATCCAGAATATAAGCATAGAAGTTAAGCAGCTTGATCGCCGCCTCCGGGTGCTTCGACTTTTTGCTGACAACCGTATAGACGCCGTTCGCGAAGAAGATCGACTGCGTCGCGTCGCTTCCATCCGCCTTCTTGATCTTGTACGGGTAGAACACCGCGTCTTTGCCTAAGTTGGTCACGACGTCGACACCCGGGTTATAGCCCCACCATTGCCAATAAGGCTGAACGCCTACCTCTCCCGCGACCACGTTCGAGTTCATGGCGCTGAAATCCTTGACCGGAAACTCCGGATCGATAATGCCAAGCTTGTACCACTCGGCCCACGCTGCCAGCGCATCTTTCATTTCAGGTTGGACAGAGCCGTAAACGATCTTGCCGTCTTGATCCTTCAGCCACATATCCGGATGGGCGTCCCACGCGATCGCAAGGGCATTGAGGTAATCCAGGGTCTGGTCGACGGCCATGCCGTAGCCGCCGTAAGCTTCCATGAATTTGAGCGCGATATTTTTGACGTCATCGATCGATTGTGGATCGGGCAGACCCAGCTCTTCCTTCCAGTCGTTCCGGATCCAGACGAAATCCGGCTGATCGATGAAGCCCCAATGCAATTGCGGGATGCCGTACAGCTTGCCGTCCCTCTTGCCGGACTCGTAGCTGGAGCTGTCCGCTTCCATATAGCCCTTAACCCTATCGGAGGCGTACTTGTCGAACACGTCAGTCAAATCCATGATCATGTCCGCTTCGATCAGCTGCTGCAGCTGGGTGGCGTTGACGTGGAAGACGTCCGGGAGCTCGTTGGACGAGATGGCCAGGTTCAGCTTCGTATCGTATTCGTCGGTGACCCAGTCCGTCACGACCTCGATATTGAACCTTTCCTTGTAAGCGCGTGTCCAGACGTTGTTAGACATATCGTCGCCTGCCGGAAACTGAGCAGACGCGTATTCGGCCCGAACCGTATGGATCGTTACCGGTTCTTCGTACTTGCCGAACGCGTAATCAACTTCGCCGTTCTCTTTCACCGCTTGTTTGGGCTCCGCCGCAGGCGCCTCCCCGTTGTTTCCTCCGTTGCTGCAAGCCGAGAGCGCTACCAGGCAGCAAGCCATGACTGCCGCGATCCATTTTTTTCTCATATAAGTCCCCCCTCGTCGATATCATTCCTCTTCATTGTAGTTCACTCGGCAGACAGGGTATATCATCGGGTTTAACCTGTTGGTTGCCTTTATTTGACCTTCCGTCAGCATGCAACTACCAGCGGTTCGGAAGCAGTCAAAAAAATATCCGATCCCGTCAAAAAAGTGCAAGAGGAGAATAGCCGCGGCCTCCAAAACAAAAAATCTCGAGCGGCAATTCGCCGCTCGAGCTCCCCTGTTCCATTTGTAACAGTTTGCAGATGACATGACATACAGGACTGATTATCAATTAGACATGTGTCAATGTAGATAACCTTTAAATCTTGATTTAATGCCAATGCATGCTCCGCCATTTCCTCGAGCATCCGGGCATCAAATCTATTGGACTTAATTTGATAGGTAATCGTTTTCAAGAAAAACCCAAAGTGAAGATGAACAGCGCCGCTTCGGAAGGTGCCGGCGCACTCCACTAACTCCTTGCGTTGGGGATGTCATGTCCCAGCCATCGCTCTCGTAGAATAGAAGAAGGAAAACGCGAGCAGGTCAAATTGTTTTGGAGGGGTTGCAATGAAAATTACGTCCGGAAGCTTCGAAGTGGCCTATCACGGCAGAGTATTCGCCTATGAGATGAACCCGATCGAAATCGTGTTGTCGGAGGAAAACGATCCTCTTTCGTTTGTTTTTTGTATCGAATATGATCAGGAGCGGAATGATTTCACGACGGATATCAGGCTCGTTAAACATAATGAAGTACGCATTACATGCATCAACTTCCCGAGAGGCAAGCCGATCGGCAGCTCCGACATGATTCATCTTGGGGTTATGAACAACCGGAAACTTTCGCTGCGTTACGAGATTACCGTTAATTCCGATGCCTCTTCCTGGGCGCTGACCTTCACCTTTTATGCGGGAGAGGGGGTTCCGACTCATGAATAAACTCGAAATCCAGGACCCGAAGGTCGCTAGCAAAATTATAGCGGCAAATGCAGAAAGCGAGAAACGAAGAGCAGAACTCGGTTTTCTCGGTAAATTTTTCGGATCGGGCGAAAATGTTCGCCTGTATATCGTAGGCACGATCGCGTTATCCGTCCTTCTCATTGCGCTTATCTATACATTGACGCCGGAGACATACCGTTCCCCCAGCTTCGGCTTAAAGGAGATGTGGACGTTAGTCGTGCTTCCAGTCGAATCAACCATTATAGGCTACTTGATCGGATCGCGATCGAAGGAGAACGGCGGTTAGTTTAGGATGGCTGTTCTAAGAAAATCAAGTAGTAGACTGGGGTCATTGATCTAACGACGCTTAAAATTATGGAATCGTCAGCAATGGAATAATAAGCTTAAGACTGATCCATGAAATAAAGCAGCGGCAGATCAGACTGAAAAGAACTGCCGCTCTTCTTGTTAAACTAACGTTCCCAGTTAGTTGAACGCCACATTCCTAAAGACTAGGGCCAAAAAGTTTCCAATGCCCTTCGGAAACAACTTCAGCTGCTCCGTCGATCACTTTGATGGCGGTCTGATCATCAATCGCATACCCCGGCACCTGCATTCCGGCGGCCCAGCTCTCTGCAGAGGCCATTGTGTTATGCGGCAACATCTCGTGATCCAAATGCGGAAATATTGCAAAATCAACCAGTCCTAGTGCTTCATCGCCACCGCTCGGTGGAGTCCAGCCAACGAAGAATCCCCCGATGTTAGGTGCCAACACCATACTCCCGGCGCTCATTCCCACATATACTGCCTGTAACGACGGCAATAGGTCTGCCAGCCCGGATTGCCGCATCCAGTGGCACAGGTAGAGGGCATCTCCGCCCGCCACCAGCAGGACATCCGTTTCCAGAACCAGCGGCACCCAGCGATCTTCGCTGATGCTTGGCAGCGCTGTGAGCTCCAGCACGCCGATGGACTTCCAGCCTAGGTTGACCATAGGATTTTCTTCTTTTCCGCTGATGAATTCCCAGGCTTTGACGCCGGGGCCAACCCAGGGGTGTCCGTACATCGCGGTGGGGATGCACAGGGCGTTGGAGTCAGCGATCGACTTGCCTAGCATGCCAACCAGTGCGTCTTGTATGCTTTTGTTATTGATGCCTCCAGATGTAAGCAGAAATTTCATAAATTCACTCCTTTTCTTTATGTGCGTCTGATGTTTATTCCTTTAGCATCTCACGCGAGGGTGCGGACGTCTAAGTTGCTATAAAACCCAAACTGACTGAGTATCTATATAATGGATTTTAGGACATTTCAGTTCGGATTGTTTCTTACAGATTGCCAATCTAAACTCCCGTTATTTCAATAAAAAAGGAGTAGCAGCCGCGGCGGCAAACTAAAGTTCCCAGTTAGCTCAATGACTTTTTCTTCAAAATTTCGATATACTCCATTTCTAAACCCGTTATTTTATTGATTACTTTCTCTTCTATCCCTTCAACCAACGCTTTCCGTGCAAACCGCAAACTGTATTTGTCTACGGTCAATGTTTGACGAAGACTATATTTGTCCTCGAATGATAAGTAATCATCTGCTATTGTGCCATCCAATAAAAATTCCATGTCATAGGTACCAATCAGTGTATTAACATAGTGTAATCGAAGCGAGCAGAAAACGGCGGCACCTTCACGGTCGTAATATTGCTTAAGGCTAATCGATACCACATCGATAATAATGAAATCCTCATCCAACTTGCCTAAGAACAGATCATGATATTCGCTCTTATCCTCATTTTTCCACTTTCGAAAAGCGTTCCAGAAACCTTCAATTGTTCTTTGAATTGCGTTATTTTCTTGCTCCCAACTAAGAAGCAGTCCATATTCCACCATAACACCACCAATTAGAGTATACATAGTACTTTACACTAACGGTAACTACCTCGTCATACACAACACAGCTTTATTAAGCAAATCTCCCGTTACTTCAACGGAACAAGGAGCAGCGCCGCGGCGATCTGCTCCCTGTTCTGATTAAACTATCGTTCTCCGTTAGCGTAATGAATCCTGCCGAATGGTTCGAAGCGTGAATGCGGTAGTAAAGGTTGTAGGTGGCTTCGGAGTATGCATAGAAATTCTCATAACCTCCCCCATACTCTTTCAATATTATCCGACGCTTTTCTTGTTGTCTTACCCATATATCTATAAGCGATTTCTAGTATTTCCTTTTCGTCCCCAAGCCTCTCTAGAATAGTGCAAGACAAAACTTCTTTAACTGAAGTATCCCCCTTTAGTTCCATCCTCTCATAAAATTCAAACAGTCGTATTAGTAACTCAGTTTCTATATTTTTTCTTAGCAATCTGATTAAATAATCATTTAAATCACCAAAAAACACATGGTTAAGAACTTCCTCATATAATGCTTCATGTTCAATAAGGTTAAGCCTGAATTGTGGAAATTCATTAACAAATATTTTTGAAAGTTCATTATATTTCAAGCTTACCCAACCTTCTTAAAATTCTAATATTCTGTTGATTAAGGCGCACTGCCGCACAGGCAGCCTACTCCTGGATCATTAAACTGAAGTCTCCCGTTAGTTTAATCCATTGTCTTCGTCAATTTTCAATGAAAACTCATTTGCAATCGCGATAGCAACATCAGCAATGATACTTTCCAGAATGGCATCAATGTGTTGGGGTAAATCAATTTCAATTAAATTAACTTCTTCAATTCCATCGAGTGTATCGAACCCATAGTTACCATCTTCATCAGCATGCATTCCCCTTATCTTGATAAGTTCTCCATTGATTTCTTTGCTAAATGTCAGGTGACTAACCTTTTCGAATTCTAAATGACTAATTAAGTATTGCTCCAAGGCCTTTGATTTCACTTTTTTTGTATAATCATCAGAATGGATACTGGTATAGTAATACATTAATTTCACCTCACATTATCCTGGCCCTGAGGAGAATGAATAAAAGCAGCTGCCGAGGTGACAAGCTGTTTAATTAATGTTCCCCGTCAATCAACCTAAGTTACAAGCACAAATGTATTTTCAAGTCCGATCCTATCTTTCAGCGTTTTTCCGAGTGCATAATGGTTTGGTGTGTCTTTCTTTAAAACACAAAGAATATTGCCCGCCTTGCCTTGTGTGAGGTTGGTTAGTTGAAGATGTTCATTGTTATCAAAAATAAAAGATACTAGGTATTCGTAATAATCGTCATTCATATCCGTAACTTTTAAACCAACATGATAAATCCTTACTTTTGTCCCAGACCAGATTTTCTCATCATCACTTATATTTCGGACTGGAATCCATTTAGATATCGCCATTTTACACCTCTAATGGTTGTGGCCATCGTCTCCCGTTAATTCAAGAGAACCAGCTTGTTATCAGAAAGTTTAAAGCTTAATACTGCATCTTTCTTTCTAGGATTCCAACCTTGTCTGATTGCCCCCGAAATAATTAAAGCAATTTCAGAAGGCATCACGACTTTTTTATTGAGAGATTCAACGTTCGGAAACTCCACCCAAAATTCATTGATGTCTGACTAACGTTCCCAGTTAACTTAATGCTTCTGAGGTATTCACAATAAATTTCTATCCAGGTATTCCAATGCTTCTTTAAGACTATTAAATTTTTCATCATGTCCTGAAAAATCAATTCCAGGATTGTCTGTCCTTCTTGTAATTCCAACACCTTCATTACTTGTAACTTGTAATTCAATATAATTTAAATCGCTATCATTCATACTAACCCATATGCATTCCCCTGATTGCTCATAATAAATATTCCAAGTAGGATATCTGCTTTTTAAATTTTCTTTTAATTCATTTATCTCCATAGAACAACCACCATGCCCTCTCACGCGATTCCTATAAGAGCTGTTTGCGACTAATCATTTTCTTGTCGCGAAGTGTTGAACCTATCATGTCCAGTTCTCCAACAAAAAGAGAAAGAAATACATTCTGATAATACCACATATTGGAACTATTCTGCCCGTTAGTTCAATAAAAACAGCCGATCGCGCAGATCGGTTGTCTTCATGTCTTTATTGAGCTATCGTCTCCCGTTAGCGCAACGGCTGTTCAGACACTAAAGCTATATATTCAGATGGAATAACAATACCCTCTCCCCTTCGTATCACCTGCATAAGGGGTGCAATATGAGCACTATTGTATTTTTTTGCAGGAATATACGAATTGACATATGCTTGAGTAATTTCCCTGCCCGAACTACAATTGTAACCTAAATTAAGTGGTGTTGACCCTCTTGAACTAAAGTATTTCTCTTCGAGGACATGCGCATAATCAGCGACAAAAAGCCCTTGGAAACTGAAAGGTAATTCGACCCTCAATAAAATATTGCCAATGTATTTTCTTACCATTTCGATGCCTAAATCTCCGAAATAAGGACTATCTGTTAACCATAATGGAAGTGTTTCAAGGAACCCCTCTGATAGGAAATAACCTTTAAACTCCTGTGGAGGATTCGGGCATACATCAACTTGCCTCCTGGCAAACAGACCGCTGTTCGGGGCTAAAATCTTGTCCAGATGCTCTTCCCTTGTATAATGATAAAAAACTACGTTGCCACTATCCGTTAACTCGACATGCCCTGGGTCAGGTTTATAACCGAAATCATATAAACAAAGACCTCTGTTCATTAAGAAAATTTCTCCTAACCTCATCCAATCCCACCTTTGTTCTTGATTTCCTGCTCCGAGTGCTGAGAACTTTAACCAATAGTTAATATTTGTATCAACTGAGTTAAAAAAATGCTCCATTATCAGCGTCTACGGTCAATGATATGATAATTACATCTGCTGATAATATGATGTTGAGGAGATGGGCAATGAAATTAAACATTGGTTCCAAAATTACAAATCTGAGAAAAGAGAAGAGCATTACCCAAGAACAGCTTGCTAATGCAGTTGGAGTTTCAATTGCCGCCGTCTCAAAATGGGAATGCGGGAACACTTATCCTGATATTTCCTTGCTACCTGAAATTGCAAGCTTCTTTACTGTCTCGGTTGATGCATTGCTTGATTATAAAGTTGAACCTAAAAATGCCCAGGATTATAGAGATCGACTGAAGGAAATCACGATTGTACATGATTTTCATACCGGACTGCCTCTTGCTGAGGAAGCTTTAAAGAAGTATCCCAACGATTTTGAGATTCTCTTGCAAATGGGGCATCTAACCTTTTCCCAAGGCACTTCATCAGATAGTCCAGATAGGGAAACGGTTTTAAAGTCCATTGATTATTTTAACAAGGCTTTGTCCGTACAGACATCAGATTCAACTATAAAAAAAGAATATATTGAACAAATCATAGCGTTTGCTTATGATTCCATTAGAGAGTTTGATAAGGCGATTGCAATCCTGGAAAAAAATAATACAAAAGGTTGCTTTGACCCTGAAATCGCTAATTTTATGATGAAAAAAGGCGATATACGCGAAGCAAAGTCGAAACTTCAACATTATCTATGGCATACAGCTTTTGGATTTGGTATGGTTACTGAACCATTAAAAAAATGCTTTCGAAAAGAGAATAATTTGCACTATGTTGTAGCTTTACAAAAGCTTCATGCCACTTTTCTTCAGAGTTTCATTCATGAAACGCCCAATTATTGTGACTTGATATGCTCTTGGAGTTTTATGGATCTCGCCGAGTCTCAAGCCGAAATTGAAGACACCGAAGGCATGTGGGATAGTATTAAACAGAGCGTGTACCATTCGGTACGTTTCGATCAGAACCCTTCATATTCCATGGAATCCATCAAATTTATGGAAGACTCTAAAGGAATGATGGGAAATAATTCTTCTCAAAACGCTTGTCAGGGCACAATCAATCGCCTAAAGAAGGTCTTTCCACAATACCAGAGCGATGAAAGAATGATTGCATTCATCCAAGATCTAGAGACTGCAGCAACTGACAAGGTTCATACGGGCATTTGGAAGTAATGGTTCGTTGTAAGAACTGACTTAGCCCTCGAAATGAGGGCTTTATTATATTAATCACAATCTTTACTCAACTCTTCTGCCCGTTAGTTGAGAAAACGGCAACCGGTCAAAGGCCGGCTGCCGTCGTGTCTGGATTCAGCTAACGTTCCCCGATAAGCTTTTAGACGTTCCCACTCTAATATCTTCCCATACCGGATTACTTTTCAATTGATCAAAATCGGTGAAAAAATCCAACTCTTGTTCACCGCATTTTTTATCAAGAAATTTATCATAATCATCTAGTTTCTGTAATTGCTTGTCTGAGAAAAGCCCTATATTGAGGTAATAGACAGTCATGCCGAGATTATAATGGCTATCGAATTCAATTATCATATCGTCCCCTACGTGTCCGTAGCCCTTAATGTATTTTTGATTCTCAGCTGGTGCAGCCAACGTAATTAACGACTTAATCAGCTCACTGTAATGATACTGGACGATATTTTTATCCATATACAATCGCTCCTTGCATGATCGTTTTCCCAATATCTCGGCGGTGATCCTTCAGACCTTCATTTTAACACAAATTGTAAGTATCCTTTAGCTTAATGAAAAAAAGCAGCTACCACGAAGGCAAACTGCTCCTGGTGCTCTGAAATAACGTTCTCCGTAGTGGCCATCTCGCCGAAGACTCACGTTGCTAAACGGAACTGACGGACGCTATTTGAGCTAAAAATCGTATTTTGAGGATTCTTACGGAACTGTGAGCTCTTATTCATTCGATTGGCCCTTTTCCACCATTAAAAAGGCGCAAATAACATCGCTCAGTTCCGTAAGGAGCGACAAACCACCTGAAATCTAGCGAATAACGTCTGTCAGTTCCGTTAGTCGGATCCTGCAGCGTAGTGGTTTAATACTGCCCGTCAGCTTAACAAAGAATGGTCAGTCTAATACTTTTTTTCTCATTCTAGAACTTTATTTTCTTCTGACACTATTCACACCTTCACCGCGCCACGCGGTCCCGATCCACTTCGTCCTGGATCGCGGATAGAGTCGATTCCAGATCCTGTCCTGCCAGATACGCGTTCACCTGCTCCAATATCGCAACCTGCAGCGATTCGGTCGATATCGTATGCGGCCAATAAATCACCGCGTCGCGGCGCAATACGAATGACGAGATCTTGTCTACGATCGGTTCATCGACAATGGCGTCTTTCGCCGAAGGAACGGCTAACATCGTACGGGCACCTTGCTGCTGCATCTCCCTTCCGTTCATAAAAGCGAGAAACCGCTTAGCTTCTTCCGGATGATCCGTACCGGAGCTGATGACCTTGTAGGAACCAATGTTCAAATTCGGCACGGTGCGATCCTCGCCGGGTACCATCATAAATTCGAACTTCTGATCCGGACTGCGGGATATAACGTTGGGTAAATCCCAAGTTCCCGTAACGATCATCGCCGCTTCTCCCCTAAACAGCATTTCCTTGGACTGTTCATGCTTGTTACGCTGCCAGTCGGAAGGCACGTAACCGCGGTCAATGATCTCCTTCGTCTTCATCATGGCATCGATCAGAATCGGATCATTGGCTCTCGCCTCCCCGCTCTCCAGCTTGTCCGTCCACGCCGCGTCCGCCCCGTTGTTCGACATCAT
Organism: Paenibacillus soyae; assembly: GCF_024623455.1. Taxonomy (GTDB): domain Bacteria; phylum Bacillota; class Bacilli; order Paenibacillales; family Paenibacillaceae; genus Pristimantibacillus; species Pristimantibacillus soyae. Next base: position 59,746 of record NZ_JANIPJ010000006.1, read on the forward strand.
CGAACCGAACAGAAATTGCGGCACCCACCATTCCGAATTCAGTGCTACAGGCACGATTCCGCGGCTCCGGAGCTCTTCGCAAACGATTAGAAATTCGTCCCAGGAAACAGGCACCTCGAGTCCCAGCCGCTCGAACATCGACTTGTTATAGATCAGGCCGCTTGTATGCATAAGCCCCGGCACGCCGTATACCTTACCCCCAATCGTTACGGGCGCCAGCGAAGCCGGATGGAAGTCGTCCAGGAAAGGAGAGCCGCTTATATCCAGGTAGGCGTTCGGCTCGATCCGACGAACTTCCTCGAATAGGCTCGATGACCAAACATCGAACACATCCATCCGTTCGCCGCCCAACAGCCGCATCTTCAAGCCCGTCATATAATTGGCGTTCTCGATATAATCGACATCGATCTTGATATCCGGATTGTGCCGCTCGAACTCGGCGATCCATTCGAAGTAGGCGCTGCCCGAATCCATTTGAAAGCTGGAATAGCGCAGCACGACAGGTTCGGAGCGTTCTTTCTTGCTTGCGGACATGTCGACAGCCTCGCCGGCAGCCCCGCAACCGGATAACGCAAACAGCATGAATAAGGCGCAAAGTGCAATCCAGCCTCGCGTGTAGTCATTTCCCTTCATTTGACCGCCTCCTTCCGAGCACCCGATTAAGCTATCCCGTTCCTCGTTCATCTCGCTCGACAGGCAGGCAGACGCGGAACGTCGTGCCTTCGCCGGGACTGGTGTCAAACTCGATGCCGTATCGATTGCCGTAATGCAGCTGCAGGCGGCGCTGGACGTTATGCAGCCCGATTCCCCGCCGTTCGGCCCGGCCTTCCGACAAGCTGTTCCGTAGAGCGGCCGCCGTCTCCTCATCCATGCCAAGGCCGTTATCTTCTATCTCGACGACCAGGTCGTCCGCCCTGCGCGCCATTCGAATCTCGATCATACCGTCTTCCTCCTGAACCGACAGACCGTGAAATATCGCGTTCTCCACGACCGGCTGCAGGATCATCCGGGGCATTCGGCAGTCCAGCAGCTCCTCATCCAATTGCTCCAGCATTCGGATCCGGTTATAGTAGCGCACCTTCTGGATGGCCATATAATTGCGCAGATTGGTCAACTCGTCGCGCAAGGTCACGACAGTTCCTTCATCGCGTGCGGCATAACGCAGCATAGCGATCAACGCTTCCGTCATGTCCACGATCGTATCCGCTCTCTGCATCGAGGCAATCCACTTCACCGAGCCGAGCGTGTTATACAAGAAATGCGGGTTGATCTGGGACTGCAGCGCGCGCATCTCCGCCGCCGCCTTCTCGCTCTCCTCCCGCTGAATTTGCTCGACCAGCGCCTTCAGCTCGCGAGACATCCGGTTGAATCTCACGGACAAATGGCCGATTTCGTCACGGGATCGGATATCCTCCACCTGATCGAATTGCCCCTTTTCGACTAGCAGAATGCTATTCATCAGCTTTTTGATCGGCCGCGTAATCACGTTGGACAGGTACAGCGACACGACAGCGGTGAAGAGGATCATCAGAGCTGCCAGAAGTACGATATTCTGCCTAAGAATCGCTCCTTCAGACGACAGCTCGCTCATCGGCATGTACAGGTACGTTGTCCAGCGCTCCCGTTCGAACGGGCTCGCCACCATGATATGGCTGTCCGCATCCGGCCGTACAGTCTTGGAGAACTCTTCGCCGATCAGCGAGGCATTCGCGTTATAGATGATATTATCCGCCTCGTCCACAATCGTGAAGCGCGATCGCAGCGATTCTTGAAGCCTGCCGTTCACGACGTCAATGACATCGAGATCGATATTGACGACCATGAACCCGAGCAGCGTGCCGCTGTTCATGTCGAGTATTTTCCGCACATGCGAGATGACCAGCTTGCCATTCCTCGACTGGCGGTCGACATGCGTATCGAGAGTCATTGTCTTGCTGGTCGATACTTGGAAGTACCGGAACCATTCTTCTTCCGAAGGGTGATAGGTATAGTCATAGGGGGGATCGGTTCCGACGAATAAATCCTGTCCGCCGTTCAGGTTATAAACATAGAAGTTGATGTCACGGTCTTTCATGATCACGTAATTCATGAGCAGCCCGTACGCCGCATTTTCATTTTCCTTGTTGTCGTCCAGTAGAAATTCCTGAATGGGATAGTTGTCTTCGGCCGACACGCTTACGTTGCTGTTCATGCCGAAGCTGGCGACCAACGATATCTTCTCGATTTCCTTCAGGTATTCTTCGATTCGGGTATTCGTCTGCCCGGCTACGTCCATCATCAGCTCCGTATACTTGCGTTCCAGCATCCGCTGGGTTGACGCGTACGATGTGACCGTCATGACGAATACCGGCAAGATGATGGCGATCAAACAAATCAGTACAATCTTGGTCTTAATACTGACGAACGGCAAGCGGTTTCGCATAATTTCACCTCGGGTCGGCTTCGGTAATCCATCCAGTCGGTCTATCCGCGGAATTCCTCGGGACTCAGGCCGACGATTTTTTTGAACAGCTTGCTGAAGTACGTATAGTTGTGGTAGCCGACCTTGTCCGCCACTTCGTAAATTTTATAATGCCGGCTCTCCAGGAAGGACTTCGCGCGTTCGATTCGAATTCTCGTCAAATATGAAATAAAATTTTCGCCCTTCTCCTGCTTGAATACCCGGCTAAGATAAGACGGATGCACATTGATCTGGGCTGCCACGCTCTGAAGAGAAATGTCCTCGGCATAGTACCGATGAATGAGCTCCGCAGCCATCTCCGCATAGCTTGCTTGATCGCTCGGACGGCCGTCCGTTACGGTCCGGCAAGCATATTCGGATACGATTTCATGAATGTCGTCCCAAGTCTCCGCGGTTAACACGTCTTCGTACGGCGATGACAGGTCTTCCGACTGCCGTGATCGCGAGCTCTGCGAATTAACGATTTCCGCCAGCCGAATATACGCCTTCCTTATGGATTTCTCATCGACGTGCATCGCCTCCAGCTCCCTCCGAAAGCCGTCTAAGAACGAGACGACCCGATCCGCCTGCATCGACTCGAGCGCGTCGCGGAATACAAGTGCCGGTTCGCCTTCCAGCTGCGTATCGATCGATTCTCTGTCGAGCAAACCTGCCAAATCCTCGTAATAGGCAAGCTGTCCGATCCCTCTGAAGAACCGCCCGCTCAAGGCAAGGTCCGCCTCCCGATACGCTTGCTTCACCTCTCGGAATCCTGACACGACCGTGCTGATTCCCGCGGAGATGGAGATGTTCATGAAATCCTTCATTGTACTCGCGATGCTGCCGCATAGCTTCCCTATTTCCTTGCGAGCCTCCCGCGCGTCTTCGGCCGTCGGATTATGAATCAGCAAATATTCCGAGGAGCTCTCCACGATAACCTCGGTATTCCGGCTGCTTGGAATAATCTCCTCCATAATGTTCCGGACGGAGAAACGAAGCAGCCTCTCGTCCTTCTCCACATACTTCTTCTTCACGTCTCCGAATCGATCGATCCGAAGCTTTGCCAGGACGAGACGGTCCGAGCGGACGCGCGCTTGCAGCTGCTCCGCCTTCGCCGACGCTTCCTTTTCGTCGAGCAATCCGCTAATCAAATCTTTGAACAGGCGCTCCTTCAGATGGGTCAAGCTCTCCGTATAGTCCATAGGTTGCCGGAATGGAGCGGACTCGGCACCGGACGCCGGCTGCAGCTTCTCTCTGAGACCAGCCAGCAGATCGGTAAGGGTATGCTTCGTGATTTCGGACTTAATGATGTAATCCGATGCTCCGAGCCGCAACGCTTCCTTCACATATCCGATCTCGTCGAAGTTGCTCAGAATGACGAATTTGCAATGGTTAAGCGCTTTCGAAACCTCGCGTATGAGACTAAGTCCATCCATGATCGGCATCTTAATATCCGTGATGATCAAGTCCGGTCCCACGCGCAGCGAGAGGTCAAGCGCCTCTCTGCCGTTAGCCGCTTCACCGGCGAGCCGAAATCCGTGCTCCTCCCATTCAATCATCGACCGTATGCCGATGCGCATTAACAATTCGTCATCTACAATGATTACTTTGAACATCGCCATCCCTCGATTTCTCTTAAGGTACGTATAGGCACATTTTATTGTATATGGGATGAAAAACATAGAACCTTTTCGGTTCCGCCCAATTATCGCGCACATCTTTATTACAAAAAAAGAACCGATGCACGGCGCATCGATTCTTCAATATCATTCTCTACGGAAAGATTCATTTATTGTTGGAAGTCGGAAACCGCGCTCAGCAGCCAATTACGGTGCAACGCCGCCGTGTCATCCTGCTCCAACTCCCCATACGTCCATTTCATCCCGTTGCCTTCTACGTACTCCTTCATAATAATCAAGAATGCATTGCCCCAAGAGCGATACTCGCGGATGAAAGGAACCACTGGATAATACTCATCGTAAGCGCTTCGGATCACCGTATGAACAACTTCCTGCAAATGGCCTGGCAGATCGGCCGCCTTCACCTTCTCCGCCAGCGGTTGCGGCAGCTCCAGCTCCTCCGTCGAGGCAAAGCTCTCGTACTCCTCATGCGTCACCATGCCTTGCTCTTTGGCTATCCAGAGATGCATCCGATCCAAGGCTGGCTTGTACGCGGAAGGAACCGAGATCGTCAGCTCCGGTTTCGGATCGCTAAGATCCACTACGAATGACTCTCCCAGCTTATGAAGACGCACCTTCTCACGCACGCCCATCCAACGCAGCGCAAGCAGCGCGTGCGTTCTCATCTTCCCGGGAAGCGACTCGTCGCGGCACGTCCGGCGCAATAATCGTTCGCTCCTCGGCTCGGGCAACAGACTTAACATTCGTATGGCCGTCAGCGCCGTAGACTCGTCCTTCAACCATTGTTCCGCTCTCGCGACTAACGCGTCCGCTTGCCCCTGCATGATCAAATCCAATTCGGTCACGCGGGCTGCCAGTTCCTCAAGCGTCATCATGCCTTCGCGTTTCAACGCTTCTTCCCCGCGTTCCGCCACCAGCTTGCCATACTGTTCGTCAATATCCTCCGCCATTGCCGTGAAACCCTGACGCTCTTCCGCGCTCACATTCGAGCGACCTGCCATCGCGCGCGCCCATGCGGCCATTGCCTGCGGATGGTTCCTGTACATCATGAACGCGCTTGGAACCAGCTGCTTGTCGAAGGGGAGCTGCGGGCTGAGCGCGAATCTCGCTAGAACCGTTTGGGTGTCGGCTTCCCTTCGCATCAAACCTAATGAAAGCACAAGGCCGTTCCACGCGCTTCCGGTAGAAGGCTGTTGCCGGATCGCCCGGTGAAAATAAAAGGCAGCGATTCCGTATGAATCATTCTGCAGATGAAATCTTCCCATTCCATTCAAATCTTGGCTCATATGCGCACCCATCCTCTTAAAATAGCGAAAAGTAGCTATATTATACCATTAAAAGCTGTCTTGTCGTATTTTTTGGATGTTCGAATCTCAATGGAATGGTTGACGAAATCGACTCGACGAAGGGAGGCTGGAACCGTTAAGCTAATCGTGCCCCCCTCTGCTGCATTTCGGAGAACGTTCCCGGTTTACCGAATAGGTACCCTTGGAATAGCTGATAGCCTCGCTGCCTAAGCCATTCAAGCTCTTCCCGGGTTTCGATGCCCTCCGCCAAAGGTACTGAGCCGAGCTGCAAAGCTTTCTCCAAGAATGTACTCGCAACCCGTTGTTTCCGGCTGTCTTCGGACACGCCTCTTACGTACTTCATATCCAGTTTCATGAAATGCGGACGCAGATCCGCGAGCATTTCGATCGTGCTGTACCCTTCCCCGACATCGTCCAACGCGTAAGCGAAGCCCTTCTCTCGGTAATAAGCCAATACCCGTTTCAAATGCTCTACGTCTTCCACCCATTCCGTCTCTACCACCTCGAAGACGAAACGATCGGGAGATATGCCCAATTGATTGGCCAGATCGACAGTCGATTTCAGGCAAAATTCCGGAGAATAGATAGAGGTTGGGATAAAATTTATAAATACCTTCCATGCCGGATCCATATCCGCAGTCATACGTAAGGCGGCCAGCCTGCACATTCTGTCCAGCGCATATAATCTTCCTCTAGTCTTAGCCGCCGCGAATGCCTCCGCCGGAGATACACGGGTACCATCCTCGCGCCAAAATCTGGCCAGACATTCATAGCCGTACGTTTTCCCCTTCAAATCCACGATAGGCTGGAAGTCGAATCGAACGGCCTCTTCCGCGATGACGCCGTCGATCCATTTCGCATCAAACACCGCTTCGGCAGACGACAACGGCAGCCAATCCTCGCCGCTCGTCCGAAAGAGGATTTCGATTCCGTTCAAGTGATCCGTACAGAAATCGACGAAACCTCTCATGAGGGATTCATTCATCATAAGATGGCCGTGTTCCGATACTTTGATTTCTGCTGCTCTTTCGTTACAGGGCTTAAAGATCGCAAGCAGTCGATGCAAATGCTCCGGTTCTTCGATCTTCACCTCAAATTCCAGCTTATTCACTATGCAGCCTCGGCACGGCATGGAAATTTCCTCCTGATGTTGCGATTATGTTTAAATGCGGACTCCGTTATAAAATTGTCGTTAGTAATTTAGCCTGCCGCTCCAGCGTTCGGGCAGCGTCACCCATCCCTGCCAGCTCGCCTAACGCTTCATCGGAACGGCGCCGACTTTCCAATACGATCTTTTGAGCTGTCTTCGTTCCATTACCGATCTCGGCCGCCTGTCGCACCATCTCCTCCAGGCTTCTCTGAACGTCCCCCGCCGCAGCTGCTGCTTGATGTGCCAGCTTGCGAATTTCCGCGGCCACAATGCTGAATCCCCGTCCGTATTCACCGGCATGCGCCGCTTCAATGGCCGCGTTCAGCGCGAGCAGATTCGTTTGCGAGGAGACGTCGCGAATGACGCCAATGGTTCGTTTTACATCGCCCGCCATCTCGTCCAGCTTTCGCAGCAGTCCCATGTTCGCATGAAAGGCTTCGGTAGCTTCCCTTATCGATTCGGCCATCCGGTTGCTCCCTTCCATGCCTGAATTGGCGCTTTCCAGCAAGCCCGTAGCCATGTCCCGCAAACTTTCGGCAAGCTTGCTCATTGCTTCCTCTCGTTCCGTAATATCGGTTGCCGCTTTCAGTACGGCTATGACTCTGCCATTATCATCAACTACCGGCATGTAGGTCGCCTCTAGCCAACGGATTCGGTTTCGTTTGGTAACTCTTTGAATTTTCTGCTGAAACGTGCGCCCTTGGCGCAATTGGCTCCAGAACAGCTCGTAATCATCGCTTGCCCGGAACTCCTCCGTGCAGAACTGTCGGTGCATCAATCCCAGCATTTCGCCGGCTTCGTACTCCATCGCGCACGCGAAGCGTTCGTTGACCCCTATCACCTTGCCATCCGTATCGAATTCAATCATGGCTAACGAACTTTCAAGAGCCGAAAGGATGGCCTCGCGATTTAATACGTGAGCGGAGACTTCCCTAGTCATGGTCGAAAAGCTCATATGGTACCCCTTCTCATGTATAATTCATGTATAGATTTTGTATAACTTATAGACGAATATACACGATTCGAGTCCAACCTACAACCATTTTTTAAAATTATCGACTTGTTATTTAGACCTAGATGAAATAATGTATAATTTATGTATAACTAAATTCGAGGTGGACAAGACGTGTACAGCATGAAAAAAGCTTCAGAAATGCTCGGCATACCTGCGGTTACGCTGCGAGCGTGGGAGACTCGGTATGGTGTCGTCGATCCTTCGCGAACCGAAGGGGGGCATCGGTTGTATAGCGAAGCGGATATTAGGCTGTTACGTGCGCTCAAAGAGCGGCTGGACAGCGGGCTCAAAATTGGCGATGCGGTAAGAATGATGAAGATGGAAGCTCCGGCTCAAGCAAAATCGAGCCATGCAGGAGATGTCGGCAAGCCCCATCTTGGAACGCCTGAAGAAATCGCGGACCGGCTTTATGAGAAGCTGATTGCTTTGCAATGGAATTTCGCGCACGAAACCATCGACTCTTTATTGGTCATGTACCACTACGAGCATGTTTTTCATCATGTATTCATTCCGATCCTGTTCCGTCTCGGAGAGGAATGGGAAGCGGGCAGTATTACCGTCGCCCAGGAGCATTTTGCCTCGCAGCTGCTTCTTCAACGAATCATGCAGTTTTTCCGGATGCTTCCGGTCGATCCCCGGCTCCCGAGAGCGATAGCTTTATGCCCGGAAGGCGAGCTGCACCATATCGGTTTATTGCTCTTTGCGCTGTTTCTCCGAAAGAAAGGCATGGATGTCATCTACTTAGGGGCGCATACTCCGCTGGCTACAATCATTCCGTTGATCAAGGAGAATAACATAGAAATTATCGCCGTATCCGTTACCCACTTCCATCATGGCAAGGGAATGGAGAGCTGGATTAAATATTGCCGGACCGAAATGCCGGATCTTACATTCGTGCTCGGAGGCAAAGGGTTTCTTCGAGACGGCGGCCCCCTCGCATCTTATGTATTATCGCCTGATCCGGAGGATTGGGAGGAATGGTTCACCAAGACGATTAGGAATCGAGAGGAAAAATGATGAGAATAACCCTTATCGAAGCTATCAAATTAGTCGAACTCGAAAGAAGAAAGCTATGCTAGATGAAATGGGGAAGTATGCCTAAAGGTGCGTGGGGCAGCCTGCAGCAGACCAAAAAAAGGAGCGAACACTCGCCCCTTTTTCATAAGTAATAAGCGCAATTTCTCATCGAATCGGCTCTGCTCCATGAGATTAATCATTGATGATGTAGCGATGTTTCAGCAGCGTGATTGAATGGGGAGGGAAGACATATCCCCGCTCCGAGTCGTAACGGGCATCTATCTTTGTAACGCGCGCAACCTGATCCTCGATGTCAAAACCGTTAACCGTCTCCCAGGATGGGCAGTTTAACTCAATCGCCTCGAAAATCTGCAAGTTCTCCTGTCCGATATAAGATAGCGTCGCAGTCAATGATCGTTCGGGATGGCGATTGACAACGGCAACGATGACCTCTCCATTCTCATCGTGATAGGTAGCCGATACATCCAGACAGGCACTCTCTGTTTCTTGGCCTTCTCCGTCTAATAACATCATGGATTCGGCTTCGCACGACAGCAGCCAGTTCCCGCAGTGCTCCCGATACATTTGCAGCGGATGATAAATCGTTTGGCAGAACGAACCGTTCTCGTTCGTGAAGATCGGCGCCAGAACGTTCACAAGCTGCGCAAAGGTCGCCATCGTGACCGTATGACTCTGACGTTGGAGGACGTTCAGCATGCTGGCGACGAGCAGCGCTTCCTTCCAGTTGAATATAGCCTCCAGGTCCGCAACGTAATCGTTCGAGCTTTGATGCTGCCAAATTCCCCATTCGTCAAGCGCGATCTGAATTTCTTGTTGTCTTGGCGGGAAGCGATACCAGCGATCGAATGACTCCACCTTGACAGGATAAAGATCAAGAAGCTTCTTGGTGTCGACGATCATGCGCTCCATTCGGACCGCGTGATGAAACAAATTGGCATAGTCGTCGCTCTCCGAGCGCGCATAATAGTGGAGCGATAGATAATCGCATATCGGATGAAGCTCATCCAGAATCGCCTTGTTCCACTCCGGCTTCTCCCCCACCATCACGAGCTTGATCGAACGGTCGGCCAGCTTCATCTGTTTGGCGAACTCCCAAGAGGCTTTAATGTATTCGTTCGGATCATGAAGGAAGCCGATATCAGGGACCGCCGCTTCCTCGTTTCCCAGTCCCCAGTATTTGACGTTATGCGGCTCCTCGAAGCCGTGGCTTCTGCGCAGATTGGCATAGTAAGTGTCGTCCGTTCCGTTGCAATATTCCACCCAATCGGCGGCCTCTTCCGCCGTTCCCGTCGTCATGTTGACGATGATGAAAGGTTCGGCGCCGATTTCCCGGCAATATTGAATGAACTCGTTCGTTCCGAACGCATGGTCGATGACCCCGCCCCATATCCGATTGCTCTGGCGCTTCCGCTCCTTCGCCGCTCCGACGCCGTCCATCCAGTGATACAATTTCACCATGGTACCGCCGGGGAAGCGTAGAATCGGCGGCTTCAGTTCTTTTGCTTTCTTTTGTACGTCTTGACGGAACCCGTGATGATCGGACAACGGGGAACCGGGGTGATAGATGCCTTGATCAATGCACCTTCCGAGAAACTCGATAAACTGTCCGTACATGTTAGGATGAATTGCATTTTGTTTCTTTGTCACATTTACGCTGATACGGGCTTGCATAGGATGAATCCACTCCTTGGTCGCGTTTAAGCGTTGCTATTCTTCCACTCCTCGAATTGTCGTTGATATTCGGCCACGACCTTATCAAGCCCTGCAGCCTTCATCCTCTTGAGCGCATCGGGGAACGCTTCGGCATAATCTACTAATCCGAGCTTGATCGGATAGATGCTCGTCTTAAGCTCGGTCAGACAGTTCGAATATTCTACCCCGACCTTGCTTGCGTCGAAGTTAAAGCCTACCGTGACGCTGTTGATCGCGTTCTCCTCCACCGTCGTCTTGGTTCTTACATAAGTCGGATGCGTTTCCGGAGTCCAGCGGCCCATTTCGATGTTCCCCAGCATCCAGTATTGCAATTGATACGCAGGGGCGTTTTTCTCGTCTTTTTTCAGCAACTCCATCTTGTTCGGCCCATTGTCTTTCCAATGGATATCCTTGATGCCATACATGACCAGGTCGAAGTTCTCCTGCTTGCCGTACAGCCAGTTCAGAAATTGGATAGCCGCCTCGGGATGGTTGCTGGTAGCGGACACGCCGTTGGAATTGCGAACGCCGTAAGACCGGAACTTCGCTTTGTCATTCAGATAGAAGGTGTCTACGGAAGCTCCTTGGATTTTATTCCCCAAGTCTCCGATCAGCGCCTCGGCTTCGCGATAAAGGAATCTGCCGTTCGATTCTTCCTTCGATTCCAACTCTTTCGGGACGGTGAGAATATCCGGGTTGATGAGCTTCCGGGTATAAGCCTCCCGGAAAAACTGTGCGTCTTTCTTGAATTCCTCCGTCTCGATCCACGGTTTCACATTGCCTTGTTGGTCCACATAGATCAAGTCCTGGAACACTGCGAACGGGTACGTATCGTACGCCGAGTGCAGGTAAGCCGGGGTCTCTTCCTTCAGCACTCTAATGTACACGTCCTTGTTGTCTTCGGGCCAATTATTCTTCAACGTCTCCGACATCGAAAGCAATTCCTCCGGCGATGTTGGAGGCTGCAGATTGTTCTGCTTCAGCAGGTCGGTACGAATGGTAATCATCCCGTCGGCATAGGCGGTGTCGGTCCAGAAGTCCGGAACGAAGTACGTCTGTCCTTGAATCTTGGCTGCATCCCAAACCCAGTCGGGAAGCGATTTCTTCAATTCGCTCCCGTGTTCCTCGAGCAAATCGTCAATGGGGATAATCCCGCCGTTGCTTGCAAGAATATTCGGTCCCTTCAGGTCGTGCATAATATGGATCAATTCGAACTCTTCGCCTGTCGACATCATTAGGTTCGTCTTCTGATCCCATACATCCCATGGGATATAGATAGCTTCATACTTCAGGTTAAGTCCATCCTGCTCCAGCTGTTTATTGATGGCCTCCTCCACCATAGCCTGATCCTGCGGCGCCGAACCGGGCATGACATAACGAACGGGCAACTTCTCTCCGCCGGCGCCGCTATTGGCGCTGGCCGCAGATGAAGGATCCGTGTTTCCCCCGGAAGAATTGCCCTCGTTCCTTGAATTTGAGCATGCCGCAAGCGCGGACGTCACGAGCACGGCTCCAAGCAGCAGCGTCAGCGGACGTTTGAAACGAAATAGCTTTTCGATCATGCGAGACCCTCTCCTTTAATCGTTTTTTGAAGCACATGCCCATAATAGGGCCGCACCCGAAAGCACGTAAACTTCGAAATCAGGAGATTGCTTCGATTTCCGGGCTTTTGCCGGCTATGATTCGCGGCGCGATTTCAATTATTCGGGATTCTCGCTTTCCTCTTCAGGCGATTTCAACCGGCTGGCAAGCGCTTCCGAACGGTACTGGGCCGGCGATATGCCATACTTTTTTTTGAAAATGGTGTAGAAGTAAGTGGTGTTAAAGATGCCGATCCGTTCGCTGATCGTATTGGCCGAGTCGTCCGTCTCCAGCAACAGATCCTTCGCCTTTTCCAACCTTGTGTTTTTCAAGTAATCATTGAAGGACAATCCGCTATGCGCCTTGAACAGCTTGCCAAGATGGCCCGGCGTCAATTGAACCCGATCGGCGATGAAATCCAGCGACAGATCCGGCCTCGAATAATTCTGTTCGATATACGCTTTGATTTCTTCGATAATCTCTCCCTGTCTGCCTTTCGAGCCGGCTTTGATTGCCTCGGACATAGTCATACAAATCCTCGTCAATTCAGAGAGAACTTCCTCCAATGTCTCGTAAAGCGTCAAGCTTGTAGCCAATTCCATTAACCCGTTAGCTTCGCTCTTACAGGCGGGTACAACGACGAAATTCCTGTACATCGTTATAACCAATTGATTGAGGCAGACCAACGCCTGGTCGTAGGGAAGCTCGGATACATAGACCGCCAATGCATCAATTTCTTTCACGGCGACGTCGTCGCGGGAAGCCAGAATCGATTCTACCAAAACCTTCTCGATCGAGGATGGGTAGCGGATCCCCGATGCCGGTTCTTCGTCTTCCCCGCCGTAGAAGATTCTGCCTGCCCCGGCAAAGAACCTGTTTAGCAGCGCCTCCTTGCCCTTCTCATAGGAATCCCGAATTTCGATGTCCGTATTTACGATGGGACCGATGCCGATGGATACCGTTATTTTGAAGTACTCCTCGACATGGCGCTGAACCTCCTGCAGCCTGGCCTGCAGCTCGCTCGGCATAATCGGAGAATCAAGCTTTCCGAGTATGCCTATCTCGTCTGCAGCGACAACGATAGCTTCCATTCCCGTCAATTCCTGGCCAATATTACAGACGGCGAATCGTATGAGCGACCGCGATTGCTCCGAGTGGATATGGCTGAATGCGGCGAAGCGATCGATTTTCAGAACGATGGCCAAGAAATGAGGGCCCTTTAACGGCTCTCGGTAACGATTCGCAAGATCGATCTGGCTCCCTTTGAAATAGTTCAGCAGATGGCTCTTCTGCGCGATCTGCAAGGCCGGGCTTATGGAGGAAACTTTATCGGCGATGTCCTGAAACGCTTCGCCGAGCAAAGAATATTCGTTCACCTTCTGGCGCGGTTCGTACCCTTGGACCGCGTACTTAGAATTCAACTTGCGCAGCAGCTTGTCCAGCGGGTCGTACATATTGTTTGTCAGCCAGATTACGGCAGCGACTCCCGCTAAGAACATCGCGAACGCAATGGTCAGCACGATAGAACGGAGTCGCCCGAGATTCGACAGCAAATCTTTGTAACGGTTCACGCTAACGAATGACCAGTTCAGCTCTTCGGACTTGACATAGCTGACCAAATATTTCTCGCGGTCAATATTGACGGTGTAGCTCCCGCTTGTCGATTTCGAAGCTAGCATCCTATTCAGATAGGACTCGCTGGCGACGTTCACGAGCGGAGATTCGCTGTCGCTTTGCATAAGGATGGAGCCGGCATCGTCGGCAATGACGATAAAGTCGGCACGATTGCTCCGGATTTGCTGAACAAGCTGCTGGATGTAGCTTTCGTTGATATTGATGACGATAGCTCCCTTTTTGGGCAAGTAAGAGTTGAAGCCGGGCTTGAGCACGAAGGTGAATACCCGCTCGCTCGTTCCCGTGACCGGATTCTCGAACGTTCTCGGATACAGACTGCTATAGGCCGTTTCAGAGGAACCGGATGCCTGGTCCAGAAGCTCCGCCTCGGCTTGACGGCTCACTCCCTTATTATTGATATAACGTTCCGTGTAGCCATTATAAATGCCAATGAAAGTAAGAAACGGGTAACCTGCCTGCACGTCCGTCAAGGCGCGTACGACGCGATACTCCTGCAAATAATCGATTTCCGGATTAAACATGCCCGTTACGATATCGGGATTGTTGAGCAGATGGTTGCCGACCTCGTACACTTGCTGGTTGACGATGTTCGACACGTAGCTCGTCTGACGGAGCATCGACTGAGAGACGCCGGCAACCTCCTTTACCGAGTTGGCCGAAAAGAACATATAAAGCGCCGCGCAGACTACTCCGATCGAGACGGAGAGCAGCAAAAAATAGCTGAGGAACAGCTTGCGATAGGTTGCATAAAGAAATAGTTTATTTCGGATCCGCATCAAAAACTCCCCCGATATGCGCACAGTACGATTTGTCTCAACATTGTAGCAAGGAAATAGCGCGCTTCATACCTAAATCCCCGGAAATCGAAGTTAATTTAGAAAAACGAAATGTCCAGCACCGGGAAAGTGGTGGGGAAGCCGGAAATCAAAGTTTAAACCGAAAAGACGCTGAGATAGTTTAGGAATAGACCATGTTTCTCATATCGATCCGAAGGAGAGGACTACCCAATGAACTTGAGTCTAATGAAAAGGACATTCCAAGAAATAAGGAAAAACCACATCGCTTACTTACTCGCTTTGCCCGCCGTCATCTATACGTTTATTTTCGGCTACCTGACGCTTCCTTACATCCTGATTTCGTTCCAGAAGTTCAACTACAAGCTAGGCATTTGGAAGTCGCCGTTTATCGGCTTGGATAACTTCGAATTTTTCTTCATGTCGGATCGCGCCTGGCAGGTGACATTCAATACGATTCGTCTGAATTTCCTATTTATTGTCGTCGGCACGGCAGCTGCCCTATTGCTTGCCATATTGTTTAACGAATTAAAGGGACGGCGCTTCTCCAGAATCATGCAATCCACCATCCTGTTTCCCCATTTCCTGTCCTGGGTCATTGTCAGCTATGTCCTTTACAGCTTCTTCGCTTCTAATTACGGATTGCTTAATCAGACTTTGGATTGGCTGGGACTGCCTCAGGAGAACTGGTATTCCGAACCGCGTTATTGGGTATCGATTCTCGTCTCCGTAAACGTGTGGAAAGAAGTCGGCATCTCGCTCGTCATCTATCTGGCGGCTATCGCCGGCATCGACAATTCCTTGTACGAAGCGGCGACCATTGATGGCGCCAACCGCCGCCAGCAGATTCGTTACATCACGCTGCCGCTGCTCATGCCTACCGTGACTATTCTGTCCTTGCTGGCGTTAGGCAAGATCATGTACGGCAGCTTTGACATGATTTACGCGATCATCAAGGATAACGGCTTGCTGTATCCGACAGTCGACGTCATCGATACGTATGTATTCCGTTCTTTGCGAACGATTGGCAATCCTGCTCAGGCAATGGCCGTTGGACTCTATCAGTCCATCGTTGGATTCATTCTTGTATTCGGGGTCAACTTGATCGTGCGCAAAGTCAGTCCGGATAATTCCCTATTTTAAATCGAGAAAGGAGTCTCTATGAGAACCTATAAACCATTCGATGTTTTCAACAAGACGTTTATTTCCATCCTAGCCCTCTTATGTACGCTTCCTTTGCTGCTGGTCCTAATCGTATCGATAACCGATGAGCGCTCTATTCAAAGTCGAGGCTATAGCTTCTTCCCGGATCAGTGGTCATTTGATGCTTACCGCATGCTTTTCTCAGGCAGCTCGCCATTGTTGCAGAGCTACATCGTCTCCATCACCGTCACGGTAGTAGGAACGCTGCTTGCGGTTATGATTACCTCAATGGCCGGTTATACGCTGGCGGCACGCCATGTTCGTTACCGCAATGGCCTAGCCATGTTTTTCTTTGTGACCATGGTATTCAACACGGGATTGGTCCCGTGGTATATGATAAGCACCAAGCTTGGCCTCCAAAACAATATATGGGCGTTAATTATCCCTTCGCTTGTTTTCAATCCGTTCAATCTGTTCCTTGCCCGAAACTATATGAAGCAGATTCCCGAATCGCTGATCGAAGCTGCCAAAATGGACGGCGCGAACGATGCGTTTATCGCCTTCAGGATCTTCTTCCCGCTTAGCCTGCCCGTGCTGGCCACCATCACTCTGTTCTATGGTATTGGCTACTGGAACAATTGGTTTAACGCGATCATGCTCGTCGATACCCCGAATCTGTATCCGTTGCAGTACTTGCTATTCAAGCTCAATTCGGAAATCAGCATGATCCAGCAGATGCAATCCACTACGGCCTCGCTGTCGACGTCGCTGCTTCCGACCGAATCCATCAAGATGGCAACCGCGATCGTCACCATCGGTCCGATCGTCTTGTTCTATCCTTTCCTTCAACGGTACTTCATTAAAGGCTTATTGATCGGGTCGGTTAAGGAATAGCAGGCCCCACAAAGTGACGATCACCTTCGAAGCTTATTCCGAGTACTTTGCTGGGACCCCGATAAACAATCGCCTTCGGCTTTCTGCGCGCGGACTGAACCCCAGGGCTCGCCCCCTTCGCGGCGCCATACAAAGTAAAAAACCGATCCGTGAATTGGATCGGTTTTCTTGCACTTTGTATGGAGCATTGGATGATTGAACTCCCGACCTCATCGCTGCCCAACGATGCGCTCTCCCACGGGAGCGAAAAAAAATTGTCGATATATGAATACGAGGGAGCATGCGAATATGATCACACATACATAAAACTCCATCTGGAAACCGAAGCGGTAAAAAAACGTCCCTACGACGGGACCGATTGTCATCCAAACGTAACGAAAAAAATTATATACACCTGTAGATGTAGCCCGATGATGCGGCAGCTCATTTGCGAGCAGCGTTGTTTGCAAAGGAAGAGATAAACCAAGAAACATGCCAAAGAGAGAAAGGCTAACTGTCAAAATCGGCAAGGAAACCGAAGCAACTACTGCAAATAACAGAATAGTTGCCATATTCAATATGGCCATAGTAATAAGTAATTTTTTCAAATTGAAATACTCTTGAATACGACCGCCCACTAAGCTTCCAATAACAATACACAGGGATATAGGAAGGAACATCAATCCAGTTTGACTAGGACTCAGTTGATAAAGATCGGTAAGGATACTTGGTAGTAAAATCAATAACAAATAGAAGACGGAATATTGGACGGAGCCAAGAACGACAATAGCCAAACCTACCCGATGAGTAAGCACATTGGATAACTGTCGGATACGGAATCGATCAACACCGCTCGCTTTCGTTTTGGTTTCAGGCAAAAATAGTAGCAAAATGAACCATAACACCACCGTGATTCCAAAAAGAGCCCAGAAAATACGATGTATCCCGTAATGCTGTCCGACAAACCCTCCGAATATGGGTCCCAATCCCGGTCCAAGTGCGACAAGCATTTGATAAATGCCCATGGCTCGACCTCGCAGCTTACCCTCAAATAAATCCCCGATTACAGTAATGGCAGCGACTGATCCAACAGCTCCCCCACAAGCTTGTAATGCACGAAATAAGATAAGCATTTGAACGGAGTTAGACATAGCCGCACCTACAGTTGCCAACAAAAAAAACAGAAATCCGATTAACAGAATTTTACGTCGGCCATACTTATCGATTAGCGGTCCATATACGAGTTGCATGATTGCGAAAAAAAGCGGATATATGGATACCGTCAAGTTGATAGCATCCTGCGACGCTTGAAATTGCTGTCCAATCTCAGGCAGCATTGGTGTATAAATAGTCTGAGTGAATGGACCGAAGAAGGCTACGATAGATACTAAATAGACGAGTATTTTTTTTCGCATAAACGATCTGATCCTCCGTAAGATGATGTATGATGTTTTACAAGGCTGATCATACATAATATACTAAAGAAATGTAAGTACGCACTTTTTAGGTTAATACTTACCAGAAGGGAAGTATGGTTATGGGGTCTTACGAGAGCAAGTATGAATTAAACGGGAAGCAGTTTTACTGCCCCATCGAACTTTCGGTTTCTATACTTGCCGGCAGATGGAAATCGACCATTATTTGCGAACTCCTTCAAGGAAAAAAAAGATATGGCGAACTCAAAAAAAATATATTGAACATTAACCATAAAATGCTAGCTGAACAATTACGAGAGTTGGAATCTGCCGGGATCATACAGAGACATGTCTATCCTGTAGTTCCGCCAAAGGTTGAATACGAGCTAACAGCATTAGGGGAAGGCTTACGACCAGCTGTCGAACATCTGAGACAATGGGGTATGTACTTCAAAGCCGATGATGCAGAAGAATCCCAAACCGTTGCTGAGGACGTAAAGGAAGTATTTTGAAAATCATAAGAAGTGGCCGTCTGGAACGATATTTCATGTTCTGGACTGCCACTTTTTTTATATCTCACCGTAGCTATACTTTCCCTTTGGTGAGTATTTACCGAAAAAGTGCGTACTTACTTTTATTTAGTGCGTTATGTATGATTAGTCACGTGGACCACATAAACCGTTTCAAGGAGGCTAACATGGAGGTGAAATATGTTATATGAACTAAGAATCTACTATATTCATCCGGGGAAGATGCAAGAGATCCAAGCAAGGTTTCAAAATCGAACGCTTCAAATCTTTGCAAATCATGGATTGAAAGTTACCGAGTTCTGGGAAGACGCTAATGAAGAGAATAACCGCCTATATTATGTCATGGAGCATTCAGATATGGAGACACGGAATCAAAGCTTTGAGAAGTTCCACAATGATCCGGAATGGTTAGAGCTTAAACGTGTTACGGAGCTTAACGGACCTCTTTTCGAGAAAATCGATATTGTTTTTCTAAAGACGGTCGCATTTTTCAAAAAATAACAAATCCAAAATAAAGGGGAAATCCAAATGAAAACATTAGTCATTGTTACTCATCCAAATATTCACGAATCCCGTATCAATAAGGCGTGGGTCCAAGAATTAGAGCAGCACAGCAACATTACAATCCATCAACTATATCAAGCTTATCCGAACGAAGTCATAGATGTGGCTAGGGAGCAAGCGCTATTGGAAGCGCATGACCGCATCATTTTGCAATACCCGTTTTATTGGTACAACATGCCGCCATTACTGAAAAAATGGTTAGATGCCGTACTGCAATATGGCTGGGCTTATGGTCCGGACGGAGATAAAATGCAAGGCAAAGAGATTGGAATTGCGATTTCAACCTACGGTTCAGAAGAATCTTATCAGCTGGGTGGGGCTAACCGATTTACGATCGAAGAATTGCTCAAGCCGATCGATGCCACTTGTCATTATATCGGTGCTCGATTTATACCGCCGTTTACATTGAGCGATGTTTCAAATGTGACCGATGAGGAGCTCGAGAAAAGCAAAATTAGTTATGTAAGATACATCACATCTGTTCAGACTACTTCTGTGTGACTTTTAGCGGTAGATTCAGACGCCGTTTTCACACCCCACAAAGTGACGATTGCCTTCGAAGCTTATTCCGAGTGCTTTGCGGGGCCCCCGATAAACAATCGCCTTCGGCTCCCTGCGCGCGGGCGAACCCCAATTTAGGGGTTCATCTCCCCCCAGGCAATCCATACGAAAAACGCCATCACGATTTGTGATGGCGTTCTCTTCGTATGGAGCCTAGGGGGATATGACTCGCACATGCTCGGCAATCCGACATGGGATGTCCGAATCCTGAACGAATAGCTGACGAAGCGTACTCGACGAGGACTTTTAGCGGTGGATTCAGACGCCGTGCTCGTCCGCCTTCGGCTCCCTGCGCGCGGGCGAACCCCAATTTAGGGGTTCATCTCCCCCCAGGCAATCCATACGAAAAACGCCATCACGATTTGTGATGGCGTTCTCTTCGTATGGAGCCTAGGGGGATCGAACCCCTGACCTCATCGCTGCCAGCGATGCGCTCTCCCAGCTGAGCTAAGGCCCCGTATAATTGTGGCGACAAGTAAGATCATACCATACACTCTGAAAGATTGTCAATCACTCAGCGCACCATTTTTTATGCGAGTTCAATGGCATGAAAAAGCCCTTCTCCCCTCTGGAAAAAGGGCTTTCGCGACATACGCAAGATCAGCCGAATTTGCCGGTGATGTAGTCTTCCGTTTGTTTGTTGGACGGGTTCGTGAACACTTTGCTCGTAATGTCGGTTTCCACGATCTTGCCGTTGAGGAAGAACGACGTGATATCCGAGATCCGAGCCGCTTGCTGCATGTTATGGGTAACGATGACGATCGTGTACTGCTGCTTCAGCTCGTTAACCAGCTCTTCTACCTTCAGAGTCGCGAGCGGATCGAGCGCGGAAGTCGGTTCGTCCATCAGGACGATCTCGGGCTCGACGGCGAGCACGCGGGCGATGCAGAGACGCTGCTGCTGACCGCCGGACAATCCCAATGCCGAAGAATGCAGGCGATCCTTGACCTCGTTCCAGAGCGCCGCTTGCTTCAGGCTGCGCTCAACGATTTCGTTCAGCTGTGCTTTCTTCTTGATGCCATGGGCTCTTGGGCCGTATGCGATATTGTCGTAGATGCTCATCGGGAACGGGTTTGGCTTCTGGAATACCATACCGACCTTTTTGCGCAGCTCGACGACGTTTACCGATTTGTCATAAATGTTTTCGCCGCCGATTTGGATTTCTCCTTTGATGGAGACGCCCTTCACGAGATCGTTCATACGGTTCAGCGTACGAAGGAACGTCGATTTGCCGCAGCCGGACGGTCCGATCAGCGCCGTAATCTGTTTCTCGGAGATGTTGAGATTGATGTCGTGAAGCGCCTGAAATTCCCCATAAAACAAATCCAGGTTTTTCGCTGCGATTTGCGGAGTGCTCATTTCTATTTTTCCCCCTTCGTTCGGCTTCTTTTCTATAGGCGTTGTGTGGTTAGTTGGTTTGGTTAAAGTCGCTTGCAAGTGGATCCTCCCCTTCGTTGACGAATCGCTATGGCTACGAGAATCGTTTGATCAGTCTGCGGAAGAACCAGCTTGCCGTCAGGTTGATGATCAGGATCAAAATAATGAGCACGGCCGCGGTTCCGAACGCGACGTCCATGGCACCCGTCTCCATCGCCACCATATACAGGTGCAGCGATAGGGTCCGGCTGCCGTCCATGAGGGATTGCGGGATGAGCAAGGTGCCGCCCAGCGTCAGCAGGAATGCCGCCGTCTCCCCGACGACGCGGCCGATCGACAAGATAATGCCCGTAATGATACCTGGCATCGCGGTCGGGAGAATCAAGCCTTTGATCGTCTGCCATTTGGTTGTGCCGAGCGCGAGACTGCCTTCGCGGAGCGAGTCCGGTACGGCTTTGAGCGCCTCTTCGGCCGTACGCACGATCGTCGGCAGAACCATAGTCACGCCGGTAAGCGCCGCGGACAGAATCGACCAGCCACCCGTGACGGGCTCGAGCAAGATAACGAAAAACGCGAAGCCGAACAAACCGAATACGATCGAAGGGATACCCGCGAGCGCTTCCGTCGCGAAACGGATCACCGACGTGATTTTGCCGCGGGATGTGTATTCGTTCAAATAAATGGCTGCCCCGACGCCGATTGGCGTCGCGATGATCATTGTTGTGATGACTAGATACAATGTACCGATAATAGCCGGGAAGATACCGCCTTCCGCGCCCATTTTGCGCGGTTTCGAGGTAAGGAATTCAATATTGATCATCGTAAGACCTTGACTGAGAATATAACCGATGATGAAGATGAGTACGCATACCGTCAGCAAGCCCAATCCGCTCAAACAGGCGAAAGCGATTTTTTGTTTTCTTAGAACGTTCATTTACTTCCTCCCTTTGCGGCGTACCAGCAGCGTCGTGATGGAGTTCAAGATGATAATGAAGACGAACAACACGATGCCTGTCGCGAACAGCGCTTGCTGATGCTCAGGACCTGCGTAACCCATCTCGAGCGCGATGTTGGCGGTCATCGAACGTGCCGGCGCGAACAATCCGGTCCAATCTAATGCAGGAACGAGCGGCGTGTTGCCGATAACCATGATGACGGCCATCGTCTCGCCGAGCGCGCGGCCAACGCCGAGAATGATGGCTGTAATGATGCCCGACTTGGCTGCCGGCACCAGCACTTTGTAAATCGTCTGCCAATGCGATACGCCAAGCGCCAAGGAGCCTTCCTTGTATTCCTTCGGCACCGCCCGCAGGGCATCTAACGAAATATTAATAATGGTCGGTAAGATCATAATGGCCAAAATAATAGCGGCAGTCAGAATCGAATAACCAGTCTGATAATTGGATGGTAAGTACTCCGCGAGCGGCCCTCTCTCCAGACTGGAGATAACGCCGCGAACGGCGAACATTCCGAACAAACCATATACGACGGACGGAATCCCAGCCAGAAGCTCGACGGCGGGAATAATGATCCGGGATATTCGTTGATTGGCAATCTCGACAAGATAAACGGCTACTCCGAGTCCCATCGGCGCACCGATCAGAATAGCCACGAAAGTAACATAGATCGTGCCTACGATCATTGGCCAAATGCCGTACACCTGATTCGTAGGATTCCACACGTTACCGAACAATACATCGGTAATTCCATATTTGAAAAAGATGGGCAGCCCTTCGATGAAAACGAAGACGCCGATCAGCAAAACGCTGAATACTGCCGTAAAGGCGGTTATGAATAACAAGGTTTTTACGATTTTCTCTTCCAGAAGCCGGTTCAAACGTCATCCCCCCAAGACACAACGGTCATTATGCACCTTCTCTATAACAGGCTCGGAGGATAGCACAGAGATTCGGCTATCCTCGCGAGTATTGATGATTTGTTGCGAATGAATGGACGATTATTTCGTTGCCGTTACATAACCGTTCTCAACGACGATTCTTTGGCCTTCTTCGCTAAGCACGTAGTCGATGAATGCTTGAGCAACTGCGGAATTTTCTTTGCCTTCGCCTACCAGGAAGTTGAACGGACGTTGGATTGGGTATACGGCGGATTTGATGTTCTCTTCCGTCGGCTCGTGTCCGTCAACCTTCAGTGCCTTCACGCTGTCGTTCAGACCGCCCGTGGATACGTAACCGATCGCGTTCACGTCTTGGCCTACGGCTTCGCGTACGGCGCCAGTGGAGTTCTGGATAATGGCTTCTGCCACGAATGGCTCTTCGCCGAGGACAAGCTCGCCGAATGCGTCGCGCGTTCCGGAACCTTCCTCACGGTTGATCACGACGATGTCGCCCGCTTGGCCGCCAACTTCGCTCCAGTTCTTGATTGCGCCCGAGAAGATGCCTTTTACTTGATCAACCGTCAGATCCTCGACCGAGTTGCCAGGGTTTACGACAACCGCGATACCGTCGATCGCGATAACGATCGGTTCGATGCCCGTTTCTTCGTCTTTCAGCGCGCGGGATGCCATGCCGATGTCAGCCGTGCCTGCTTGAGCTGCTTTTACGCCTGCGCCGGAACCGCCGCCTGCTACTTCGATGCGAGCGTCTCCGTTAGTGCCCATGAACGCCGTTCCAAGTTCTTCGGCAAGTGGTTGCACGGACGTAGAGCCCGCGATCGTTACCGTTCCGCTAACCGTTGTCTCCGGCGATGGGGATGCCGATTCCGTCGGTGTGTTCGATGGCGAGTTCGTTGCTGCGCCATTGTTGCCTCCGTTATTGTTTCCGCCGCAACCTGTCATGATCATGGCCGATGTCAGAACTGTCAAAATTGCCCCCGTGAACATTTTACCTTTGAATAGATTTTTCATTGGTTTCCATTCCTCCACCTTTATATTTGCTGGCTACAAACTGAATTATAGGGAGCTTTTTTTAAATGCGTATATGCGGAGTGTAAATTCAATGTAAAATATCAAGCTATCTTGCGAAAATGATAGAGCATCGAATAGATTTGTCGCATATTGTCGCTGGACGTGCGTGCTACCCATACCCATTTCATGGCGAAGGACTATACGTTTTTCAATTGACTTTCCCATTCATGCGAAAAAAAACCGCATCCTTTTAACAGGATACGGTTTTGAGCGGTCTAATTCATTTCATTCGGCTTGCTCTAAGAATTGTGCATTCCGCCGTTAAGAGGATGCTTCGAGAGCAGACTGTTCAGCTCTTTCATGAACATGTCGATATCCTTGAACTGTCTGTACACGGACGCGAAGCGAACGTAAGCGACTTCGTCGATCGGGTACAGCTGGTTCATGACATAGCCGCCGATCTCGCTGCTATCGACCTCGGCATTCGCCGTCGTACGGAGCTCCTTCTCAACTTCGGAGACGATGACCTCCAGCCTTTCGACCGGCACAGGGCGTTTCTCACAGGCGCGAATTAGGCCGCGCAGGATTTTGTCCCGGCTGAATTCCTCACGGCTGCCGTCCTTCTTGATGACGATGAGCGGCGTTTCCTCGACCATCTCGAACGTCGTGAAGCGTCGGCTGCATTTCTCGCACTCGCGGCGTCTGCGGATCGATTTGTTTTCGTTGGCGGGTCTGGAGTCCAGCACCTTGGTTCCCGCGTAATCGCAATATGGGCATTTCATCATGACATTCCTCCCTTCCGGAGCTTGTTTTGTTCTACATTCCAATCCATCGAATTAAAAATTCCAACCGTTTCCTGTAATGAACTCTGGAATTACGCACATAATACAGTTACCAACCGCAAGGAGGTGAACATCAATGAGCGCATCCCGCAGCAGTAACCAACTGGTAGTGCCGCAAGCGACAGCAGCTCTGGACCAAATGAAATTCGAGGTCGCACAAGAGCTGGGTATCGCGATTCCTCAAGACGGCTACTATGGAAACATGGCAACGCGTGACGCAGGCTCCATCGGGGGTTACATCACCCGTCGCCTGGTACAAATTGCCGAACAATCCCTAGCCGGCACAAAATAGTGATTCATCTGTATGAATAACGGAAGTCTTGGAGGTGCTTGTCCTGAAGCGACGAGCCCTTCAAGGCTTTCTTAACGTTCATCAGTTAAAGTGCGTGTTCAACAACCTCTTAAGGGATCAGAACTCGGGATATAAATCCTTGTACTTATTATAATAATAAAAAACCCGTTGTACATAGTGCCTGGTTTCGCCGAACGGAATTTCCTTCACCGTCTCCATGCTGCCGTCCCAGCTTCCGGAATCCAGCCATTTGCGAACGTTGCCGGGACCGGCGTTATAGGCCGCCACCGCCGCCACCTGATTATGTTCGAATTGCCTATGCAGCGCATTCAAATACCAAGATCCAACCTCGATGCTGACATCCGCCCGATGGCGCAGCATATCGTCGTTCACCTTCTCGAAGCCCGCTTTCTCGACAACCCAATGCGCGGTGTCCGGCATGAGCTGCATAAGCCCTAGCGCGCCTTTCCTCGATTCCCGTCCCGTCTCGTAATTGGACTCCGCCCGAATGATGGCCGCCACCAAGTGAGGCTCAAGCCCGTAATTCGATGCGCTTGCGCGGATGTCGTCCTTGTAATGAATCGGATACATCCATGTCGCCAGCCAATCGGACTTGAGGAATAGGACCGACACGAACGCCGCTATGAGGAACAGGAAAAATCGTTTTTTCACGCGGATGCGTCGCCTTTTCTTCTTCATAACGTTCCGACCTGCCTGCTCTGCCAAAAATCATGAACCTGCCGCCGGGTCTCCTCGAGCGTGCCGCTGTTGTCAATCACCCATTCCGCCCGCCTTCGCTTCTCCTCAATGTCCATCTGAAGCGAAACCCTTCGCCTGGCTTCATCTTCGTTCATTTTGTTCCGCTGCATTAGCCTTTCGACCTGAACCGCCGCGGGAACGTAGACGACAAGCACGCCTTCGTACAGCTTGTCCTGCCCGGTCTCGTACAATAAGGGTACGTCGCCGATGATCAATCCATTCGGCTCTTCTTCCTCATATGTATGAATACGATCCCACATTCGTTTGCGTATGGCGGGATGCGTAATCGCCTCAAGCTTGGCCAGCGCCTCGCGGTCTTGGAAAACGATGCTTCCTAACGCCGTCCGGTCAAGCGTCCCGTCCGGATGAAGCACGGCTTGTCCGAAGAGAGAGGCGATCGCTTCAAGCGCCGGCTCTCCGGGAAGCACGACCTCGCGGGCGACCGCGTCGGCGTCGACCAGCTTCGCGCCAAGGCCGGCCAGCATGCCGCCGACCGTGCTCTTGCCGCTGGCGATGCCGCCGGTTAGTCCAATGATCAAAGCGATCACCTCCAGTTCAATTGAGAGTTCAAATGAGAGTTCAAAAAGTCCACTTTTCAGCACCGAGAAGATCGGATGAAGCTAGAAACTGAGGAGCGTAGCGTAGCAGCGCTACGTGAGCACCGGAAGTTTCGGCTGAATTCGATATTCGACGTCGAATCCGCTTCCTGCAAGTGCTTCGTGATGATAAAACCTATATCGAGGCCTTTCATGGATGAGCGACCGCGTTTAAAGGTAGGTTTTATCGCCAATAAGAATTTATTTTTCCGTATGCTCGGAAATATATAAATTCTTATGCGGGCAAAAGTGGACTTTTTGAACATCCTCTTACAACAGCTTCATAATACCCATCATGATTAATAATATACCCGGCAAATAAGACAGCGCCTGCATGCCCCGTTTCGCCGAAAGCCGAAGGCCCAGCTGCGTTCCCGTCACCAGGAAAATCGCGCTGGCCGCCGCGATGACGACGGATGTCAGCAGCGCCGGCAACCCAAGCAGCGCCGCGCCGAGCCCCGCGCCGAATGCGTCAAGCGACAGAGCGACGCCCAGCATGACGGCTTCTGAAGCCGAGATGATGCCGGAGCGGTCGACGTCAGCCGCCTGAGGCGTTCTCAGGATTTGGATAACAAGTCCAAGCCGCTTCAGCTCCAGCTTGAGCAGCTGAGCCGTTTCGAGCGCCGCGGAGCCCGAGGTTACCGCCTTCTCCGACTTCTCCTCCGACGAAGCGGCCGCTTCTCCCTCATCGCCTTTGCTTCGTGTAAGCTGGTACAACGCCCAGCAGCCGATGCCGATCAGGATAACCGCGCCGATCAGCTTGGCGGCCGATTCCGAGATATATCCCCCAAGCCATCCCCCGGCCTGCATCGACAACCAGATGATGAAGCCCGAGCAACACGCGATAATCAATACCGATAAGATAGGAATGCGTATCTTCCGAAGACCGTAGGTCACGCCGACGCCGAAGCCGTCCAGGCTCACGGCGAACGCAAGCACGACCAGGGATACCAGATGTGCAGTCAACTTCAAGCTCCTCCCCGCATAGCGGATGCCCGAATCCCCGCAAGCGAAGCTAGAAGCGTTTCGCGAGCGTCGACAGGGCATGCGCCTATCGTTCGTAACATCATCATATGCGGGGTTCGGCTTGCGGTGCACGGACGGACGCGAATCAGGCTTCTGCCTTAACCGGCCGCGCTTCCTTTGTCTTCTGGCATTTCTTGCAAATATGGGTACCCCTTCCGCCCACGACGAACTTATGGATCGGCTTGCCGCAGCTTGGGCAAGGCTCGTCCTTCCGTCCGTACACAAGCAGCTGATGCTGGAACATGCCCATCTCGCCTTGGCCGTTCACGTACGACTTGATCGACGAGCCACCGGCCTCCACGGCCCGGGCAAGAGTAGCCCGGATGGATTCGTGCAGCTTCTTCCATTCGGCCGGGCTCAAGCTCTCCGGCGAACGCTCGGGATGAATGCGCGCTTGGAACAAAGCCTCGTCGACGTAAATATTGCCGAGGCCCACGATGTGCTCCTGGTTCAGCAGCAGCGGCTTGATGCGCGTGGAGCGCTTCTCCAGCCTCTCGCGGAACGCCTTCAAGGTGAAGGCTTCTTCGTCGAGCGGCTCGATGCCGAGCTTGTTCAGCGGCGGCAGCTCGAATTCCTCTCCGGGCTGGAACAAGTGCATCGTGCCGAATTGCCGGACATCCTTGTACCTCAGATCCGTGCCGTCGTCGAAGTGGAACAGCACGTGTGTATGGAGCTCCACGGGCTCATCGGAGCCATATACGCCGTAGCGCCCTTCCATTCTCAGATGCGACACAAGCACCAATCCGTCCAAAATAATGCGAAGAAACTTTCCTCTCCGCTCTATCGTCTGAATCGTGCGGCCGGCAAGCGCGTCTTCGAACTGACGCGGGTCCGCCGGCCTCTGTATAATTCTAGGGAGCTTCACCGTAACGGACGCGATGCGTTTGCCCGCCACGAGCTCGATCAATGTTCGTCTAACCGTCTCTACCTCTGGCAGTTCAGGCATGTCTCCTCACCTCAGCTACCATTATACCTCACGGCAGGGCCCTACGTCCGTTAACGTTCTCTAACCTTTATTTGGCTTCGTACCAATTATCGCCGAAGCTGACGTCCGCCTTCAGCGGCACGTCCAGCTTGAGCGCCCCGGACATCACGTCCGGAAGCAGCTGTTTCATAAGCTCCAGCTCGTCCGGCGGCACCTCGAATACCAATTCGTCATGCACCTGCAGCAGCATGCGGCTCTTCAGCTTGCGCTCGCGCAGCGCCTCGTCCATCTGCACCATGGCGAGCTTGATAATGTCGGCGGCGGAGCCCTGGATCGGCGTATTCATCGCCGTACGCTCGGCGAACGAACGCAGGTTGAAGTTCGAGGAGCGAATTTCCGGCAGATAACGCCGGCGGTCCAACAGCGTCGTGACATAGCCGTCATTCTTCGCTTGCGCCACGATATCGTCCATATATTTGCGCACGCCTTTGAACACGCTGAAATATTGCTCAATGAACTGCGCGGCTTCCTTACGCGTGATGCCAAGGTTCTGTGACAGACCGAAATCGCTGATCCCGTACACGATGCCGAAGTTGACCGCCTTCGCGGAACGGCGCATATTCGAATCGACTTGATCGGCAGGAACGCCGAACACGTCGCTCGCCGTCTTCGTGTGGATGTCCATATCGTGAATGAACGCTTCCTTCAGGTTCTCGTCGCCCGAGATATGGGCGAGCACGCGAAGCTCGATCTGCGAATAGTCGGCCGCGAGAATTGACCAGCCGGGCTCGGAAGGCACGAACGCCTTGCGGATTTGCCGGCCTTCCTCGAGGCGGATCGGGATGTTCTGCAAATTCGGGAATTGGCTGCTGAGACGGCCCGTCGCGGCGATCGTCTGACGGTAGTACGTGTGCACCTTGCCCGTCTCCTCGCGAATCTCCTTCAGCAGTCCTTCCACGTACGTCGACTGCAGCTTCGACAGCTGGCGGTAGTGCAGAATAAGCGGGATGATCTCGTGGTACGGCGCAAGCTCCTCAAGCACCTCGGCGTCCGTCGAATAGCCGGTCTTCGTCTTCTTCTTCGCCGGCAAGCCCAGCTTCTCGAACAGGATTTCGCCGAGCTGCTTCGGAGAGCCGATGTTGAACTCCGTTCCCGCCTTGGCGTAGATGTCGGCCATGATCGTCGTGAGCTGCGACTGCAGGCTGTCGCCCAGCTTCTCCAGCTCCTCGCGCTCCACTTTGATGCCTTGGCTCTCCATGCCGGCGAGCACGCGGGCGAGCGGCTGCTCCAGATCGAAATACAGCTTGTTCATTCCTGTCCGTTCAAGCTCTTCGCGTACGGCCGGCAAGAGCCGCCGGACGGCGTCCGCTTTCAGGGCGAGGTGGCGATAGAACGCGTCCTTCTCCGGCACCTTGAACTTCGCGCCTTTGCCGTATACGGCTTCGTCTGAAGGAACGCCCGTCCCGCCTAGCCTCTCGTTCACGGCGCTGAGCGACAGCTGCGTCTCCGTCGGATTGAGCAGGTACGCCGCAAGCTGTACGTCCAGAGCCGCCCCTCCCAGCGCGAGTCCCGCCCAGCGAAGCGCCAGCTCCGACTTGTGCATGTCGAAGCCGTATTTCGGCCGCGTTTCGTCGGCCAGCCAGCCCCGCAAGCCGCTCGCGAAGTCCCCGGTAAGCGCTTGCTGAGGCAAGACGAACACCTCGTCCTCCAGGGCGACCGACAGCCCGAGCAGCTCCGCCTGATGCGGATTCTCCCCGATCGCTTCTATGTATAGGCCATGATCATCCGAAGCATCAAGCGCTCGCAGCAAACGGTCGATGCCATGATGGTCTCCGTCGGCATCGAGAACGGTCACCTTCAAGTCGGCCGCCGCGGCTCGGGCCTCGGATTCGCTCGCGCCGCTGTCGGCGCTGAGCTCCAGCTTGTCCATCAGCGATTTGAACTCCAGCTTGCGGAACGCCTCGCCCAGCTTGTCCGCTTCATAGCCGTTATATCGAATTTCTTCCGTCTCCCGCTCCAGCGGCACCTCCCGGAAGATCGTCGCCAGCTTCTTGCTCATAAGCGCGTTGTCCCGGTTCGCTTCAATATTTTCCTTCAGCTTGCCCTTGAGCTTGTCCAGATTGTCCAGGACGTTCTCTACCGACGAAAACTCATGAAGCAGCTTCAGAGCGGTTTTCTCGCCGACGCCCGGCACGCCGGGTATGTTATCCGACGTATCGCCCATGAGCCCCTTCAAATCGATGTGTTGCCGCGGCTCGAGGCCGTATTTCTCCCGGAAGATCTCTGGCGTGTACACATCCAGCTCGCTAACGCCCTTCTTCGTGACGGCGACCGTTACGCGTTCCGACGTCAGCTGCAGCATATCCTTGTCCCCGGATACGACGACAGCCTCCACGCCCTTCTCGTCCGCCTGCTTCGTCAGCGTTCCGATAATGTCGTCCGCCTCGTAGCCGGACAGCTCGAACTGCGCGATGCCGAACGAGGAGATCAGCTCCTTCAGCACGGGGAACTGCTCGGACAGCTCCGGCGGCGTCTTCTGCCGGCCGCCTTTATATTCGCTGTAGCCTTCATGGCGGAACGTCACCTTGCCCGCGTCGAACGCGACCAGCACGTGCGTCGGCTTATGCTCCTCCAGCAGCTTCAGCAGCATCGTCGTGAAGCCGTAGATCGCGTTCGTATGCAGCCCGCTCGAATTCGTGAGCGGCGGCAGCGCGAAGAACGCCCGGTAGGCGACGCTGTTCCCGTCAATTAACATCCATTTGTCCATTGGTTCGAATAGCACCTCGTTTCCAGCAGTCAATACCTAGTCCTTATTATAACACAAGGCGAATCGGTCGCGCGTCATCCTAAGCCCGAACGCTCGTTCCTGCATGAACGCGCCTTGGCTCACGTCCCGATACGAAAAAAGCCTTCCCCTACCCGCGGCGCGCCCGCGAATGGCGAAAGGCTTTTTACGATCTTCATTCCCCCGCTCCTATCCGGGAAACGGCGCCGGACGCCCCAGCAAATACCCTTGGGCGTAAGGAATCCCCATCTGGACCAGCTTGTCCAGCTCGTCCTTCGATTCGATGCCCTCTGCGATCAACTCCGAACCGATCTTGCCGGCAACCTCCTGCAGCGTCGTCAGAATATGGGCTTTCACGTCGTCCTTGTGGATGTTCTGAATAATCGAACGGTCGATCTTCATGTAATCCGGCCTCAGCTCCACGATGGATTGCAAGGAGGAGTAACCCGCCCCCACGTCGTCGATCGCGATCCGGTAGCCTTGGCTGCGGTAATGCTGAAGCGCCTTCTTGACGGTGGGGTAATCTTCGATGGAGCTGCGTTCCGTAATTTCGAATACGACCTGATGCGGCGACAGATGATGCTCTTCCAGCAAGCTGATCGTCCGTCCGGGAGAGAAGCCCGGATCCGACATGATTTGAGCCATCACGTTGATGAAGAGCTTCTGTTCCTTCCGAAGCGCGAGACAGCCGTCGATCGCAAGCTCGCGGGCGAGCCGGTCAAGCCCATACAGGCTTCCGTTCTCCTCCGCGAACCGAAACAAATCGATCGGACCCCGGAACCAGCTGTTGACCGGCAGGCGCGTCAGCGCCTCGAAGCCGAACACTTCCCCGCTCCCAAGCGAGAAGATCGGTTGGTAGACCGGATAGATAAGCCTTTCGGTCAGCAGCTCCGAGAAAAAGCCGCCCCGCAATCGCTGTTCCGCTCCGCCTTCCGACTGCGCGTTTACGATGGCCCGCTTCATCGCCTCGTAATAGAGATCGTCTCCGTACGATTCCGCTTCGCAAGCCAGAGCGCTGAGACCGATCCGCAGCTTGCCGCCGCCTTCGCGGCCAGGCGCCGCCATAATGAATTCGCGCTCCAGCTTGCTCGCCGCGCGGAGAGCGCGGGCGCTCAGCACGGATTCCGGGTGTTCGCCGCCATCCGCCGGCCATAAGAACGATATAAACAAATCGTTCGCTAACCATTGATACATACGCTTGTCGTGGGACGACGGCACGAATTCGGGGATCGAACGTTCGGCAAGGGAAGTCCATGCCCGCCAATGCTCGCCGGTCACTTTCCCGCCTTCTTGCGATCCCGATGCGGAATGATCCCACAACAGACCGATGACGGCCAAATATCGGGTTCGATTCGAGCCCCCCGTCATGCCCTCGGGCTTATACGAAATTGCGTAGTTCTGCTCCATGAATACCTCACTTCTCTCTCGGCTGACTGTTCTTCCATTCACTGGCGACATACACGCTGCCCTTCATCGATTTCGCCCTCTTCTTCAATCTAGCGGCGCAGACGGATATATCCTCCAGCTTCATGCCGTCGTTCCCTTCGCAATAGAGCAGCGACAATGACAGCGAGACGCCATCCTGCTCGATTCGTTGACCCTGACGGTTCTCTACGGCCGTCACTTCCGTCCCGCCGTAGAACCTGCGAACGCCCAGATCGAATGAACGGATGAGACGCTCGCAGATCGACTCCGCAAATTCAGGCTCCACGACGCCGATGAAGTCGTCGCCTCCGATATGGCCGACAAAAAAACGGCGGCTGCCGCTCGCGTCGAACTCGCCGACGAGCAAATCGGCCAAATACCGGATCAGCTCGTCGCCGCGCGCGAATCCGAAACAATCGTTAAACCATTTGAAATAATCCAAATCCGCGTACACGACAGCGAACGGGTCACCAATCGCGATCAAGCGGGAAAGCTCGGCCTCTATGCCCGAGTTACCCGGCAAGCCGGTCAGCGGATTGGCCCTCCTCGCTTCTTCGGTGCGCAGTGCCGTCATGCATTCCAGAATGTCCCGAATGGTCGCCGCCCCCCGGACGACGCCTTCGTTCACCGTCACGACGATGTCGTACAGCCGGGAATCGTCCCGCGACATCGCGAGCTGCGATACCCGCTCGAGCGGCGTTTGTTCGTCCACAATCAACGGATCGCGGTCCATCACGAGCTCCACGGGGCGGCTTGCGTATAGGGCATGGCCGAATTGGCCGGCAAGCTGCTGATAGAGTCTGTCCCGCATGATGACGCCTAACGGCTTCCGTTCCTTCACGATGACGACGCCTTGCGCATTCGGGTTATGGTCGAAGAAGGACGCGACTTCGGAAACCTTGGCATGATGTTCGAATTGCGGTACCGCATTAGCCAGCAAGCCGATTATGTATCCATTGCCGGCGATAGCTCTCGCGCGAATGTCCGGCACCGAGGATTCCTTATTCTCCTTCCCCAGTCCGCGAATGCCTCGAAGCATCGCTTCCCGAATCCGGCGGATCAAATGCGCTTCCGCTTTCTCCGGAGGCGTCGACGGCCTTGTAAGCGCGACTCCCGCGCTGAAGGCCGTCGCCACGTTTACGGCGCGATTTTGTCCGGAAGCGCGTCCGAATGAAATCGTCCTTCGTAATTGCTCCGTGACCTGGCCGCGGATACCTTCGGCGGTCCATCCCTCCGAAGGTATGCCTAGCCAATTGAGATATCCGGTTTCCATTCGGTGCTGCCAGAACACCGCCGACTCCTTCGCTGCCCATTCTTCCACCGCTTCGGTCAACATGCGGTCAGCGTTCCCCGTCTCCAAGTACACGACGGCAACTCCGCCATCCCGCCACCGGTTAACGACAGCGCTCACCAAAGCTTCGTTCAATAGTCCCGTTCCGGCCTTGCTCACAACGATCCCCTCGATCCTTGATGCACAGCACCGCCGCCTGCTGAGAGATCATCCGGATAGCGCCGGCGACATGGCTTACTGATTCAGGTCAGGACGTTCGCTCGTGACCAGATAAACCACGCTTTCCCCGATATTCGTCGCGTGGTCGCCGAAGCGCTCCAGATGCCTGCTGACGAAGCTCAGCAGCGAGGCTTGCGCGATGTTGCGCGGATTCTCCATCATTAGCATCGTAAGCTCGCGAGTAATTTGACCGTACAGGGCGTCGACCTGATCGTCGTCCTTGGCCATCTTGTACGCGAGATCCACGTTCTCGTTAATAAAGGACTGGATGGATTCGTACGTCATCGTCGCGACGATTTCCGCCATGCGCGGAAGATCGATCAGCGGCTTAATGAGCGGTTGGCCTTCCAGTCTCAGCACCGTCTTCGCGATATCGACGGCCAGGTCTCCCATGCGCTCCAAGTCGCTCGCGATGCGGAACGAGGACAGAATACGTCTGAGATCCTTTGCCACGGGCTGTTGGGTCGCGATCAACCGCGCGCCAAGGTCCATGATTTTTTCTTCCATTTTATTAAGCTGATGGTCCGCTGCGATAACCGCCTCCGCGCGTTTCG
The DNA here is from genome assembly GCF_024623455.1 of Paenibacillus soyae. Classification (GTDB taxonomy): domain Bacteria; phylum Bacillota; class Bacilli; order Paenibacillales; family Paenibacillaceae; genus Pristimantibacillus; species Pristimantibacillus soyae. Next base: position 94,081 of record NZ_JANIPJ010000006.1, read on the forward strand.
TATCGACGTCTTTCAAAGCGGCGACCGATTCCGCCAACGCGTTCTCGACGAAATTGCCCATCTCCACGATCCATTGATGCAAGTTTTCTAAGCCGTGATCGAATTCTTTTCTGACTGACATCATTCCAATAAACCTCCCCCGAATCGTTGAACTAGCCATTACAGCCTGTATTTTACTCGCGGAATGTTAATGGAACGTATCTCATTTGTTAAGTAGAAGTAAAAAGATCAGGAATAAGACCGGCTAAGCTGCTCCATCTCTTCGGACACTTCAGCCGACAGCCGATGCGCTTCCCCCGCGAGCTCTCCGATCCGCTGCGCGTTGACGCGATTGTCCGCGGCAGCTTTGAAGATCGCCTGATAGGCGTCGTTTGCCGCTTCCACGTTCTTGCCGCTTGCGGCCGTCTGCTTCAACCCCTCTTCGACGAGCTCGGACGTCCGCATGATCGCCTGCACGATATTGGTCGTCATGCCCTTGATGTCTATGGCGGATTTCTTGGTCTGGTTTGCCAAATTCATGATCTCGCTCGCCACGACCGAGAAGCCGCGGCCGTATTCGCCGGCGCGGGCCGCTTCAATGGAAGCGTTGATCGCGAGAATGTTGCATTGCTCCGCGAGCTCCTTGATCAGATTCGACATGGCGACGATGGAATCCGTCTCGCGCTCCAGCTCCTTCATCCGCTCCGCCTGCAGCTCGGAGCTTTTCTCGAGCGATTCGAAGGAATGTTTGATGACGGTCAGCTCGTTTTTGCCTTGCAGCGTCAAATCCACCATTCGCATAGACAACGAGTCGCCTTCCCGCACCGATTCGCGAACGCTCTCTACCGCGCCTTCGATGCCGGAGACGCGTTCCTTGGCAGCCGCGATCGTGACTTGCTGATCCCTCATCGCCTGCAGCTGAAGCTCCTTGGACAGCCTGAGCAAGTCGCTGATCGCGAGGACGCCAGCGAACCGTCCCTTCGAGGTCAGCACGATGCAATCGTACAACGAATCCCCTTGGCGGGACATCGCGAGATCGATCAGCGAACGGGGGTCGAAATCAGCCTCGACGATAATCGGAGCCGTATCGGCCAGCTGCAAGGCAGGTTTGTTGTAGAACAAAGCGACGCTGTAGCGGTGAGCAAGCTTGTACGAGAACCGGTTTCGCATCGCGAGCCCGCTGATCTCGCCGGATTCGCCCGTCATCACGATGCATTCGCAATCGGAATGCTCCTGGAACTTCTCGAGCAGATCTTTGCACAAGGCTGTATCCTCCACGACCGGAGCGGTTCTCGAGAAGTCCGCAAGCCGCAAGCTGACTGCCTTGGCAACCTCCGAATTCGAGGCTTGCTCTGCCTGCCCCTTGTTTGGTTTCGTTTCAGTACCTGGCGCCGCGAGAATGGATTCGGATCTATCTTGACTAAACGTGAGTAGCGTCATGCTCCAAACCTCCTATTGACAAGCTATGTATGACCGAATTATAGACCTTTAGCATTATCCCATGTTTTTCACATTGTTAACTGAATGTTAAATGTCGCATTCACGGATTTGTCGTCGGTATATGGTATAATAAAAGCTGATTTCCGAAGAAGGATGTAGACAATGATGAACAAACAACAAACGATAAGCACCATTGAATCGAAAGCGGATACGTTCCGCGATATCGCCCTCGCGATCGGCAATCGTCCCGAGCTGGGCCATGAAGAATATTATGCTTCCGGTCTGCTATGCGAGCTGCTGGAACGGGAAGGATTCCGGGTCGAGCGCGGCATACTGGGTCTCGATACGGCCTTTCTCGCAACGTACGATACCGGCAAGCCCGGCCCGGTCGTCGCCTTCCTGTGCGAGTACGACGCGCTTGAAGGACTCGGGCACGCCTGCGGCCATCATATGATCGGCACGATGAGCGCCGCCGCCGCGATCGGCCTGAAGAGTTCCGCTGACTCTCATGGCGGCAGCATTCGCGTATACGGCACGCCAGCCGAAGAAACCAAAGGCGCCAAAGTGCCGATGGCCGAAGCCGGCTTGTTCGACGATTGCGACGTCGCGCTGATGGCCCACCCCTACCACTCTTTCGAGCGTTCCGGCGAATCGCTCGCCATGGACGCTCTCCGGTTCGAATATACGGGAGTCGCCTCCCACGCCGCCGCCAGCCCGCATGCGGGCGTCAACGCGCTGGACGCGGTCCTGCTCCTATTCGGCGGAGTCAATGCGCTGCGGCAGCAAACCAAAAGCGACGCCCGCATCCATGGCATTATCGACCATGGCGGCAAGGCGCCGAACATCATTCCCGACTACGCCTCCGCGAAGTTCTACGTCCGTTCGGCGACGCGCGCCTATACGGATATTCTGACGGCCAAGGTGCGCAACTGCGCCGAAGCGGCCGCGCTCGCGACGGGCTGCGGGCTTACGATCAGTAATTACGAATACTCGTACGACGAGCTTCGGACGAACGAAGCCCTGTCGGAGGCCTTTATGTCCAATTTGGTCGAAGCCGGCGTCTCGCCGGACGAGATCCAGAGCGGCAAGGATCACGGCTCGCTTGATCTGGGCAATGTCTCCGTTAGATGTCCGGCCATTCATCCGTACGTCAAGATCGTGGAAGAGCCCTACATGCTCCATACGGAGTCGTTCCGCGACTCCGCCATGACGGCGAAGGCGCTGGACCGCATGCTATTCGGAGCCAAGATGCTGGCCGCCACGGGCTACGACGTGATGACGCGGCCCGAGCTTCAAGCCGCGATCAAAGAAGAGTTCCTTCGGCAAGCCGCCGGCGGCAATGGCGAGAACGGTTAAGGAGCGGTGAACGGCTTGCATACCGATACAACAATCCTGCATGGAGCGCCGCCCCATCTTACGAAGGAAGAGATCCGAACGATCACCCAGGTGTGCCTTATGGCGGGGCGGATCATCCTGCAGAACGGCGGCGAAACGTACCGCGTCGAAGATACGATGGCCCGCATCGCGGCGGCCTACGGCATCGAGGATCCGCAATGCTTCGTCATGCCGACGGGCATTATTTTCGCCATTAGCGGCGCATCTCAGGCTACCCGCCTCTTCCGAATAAACGAGCGAAACATCAATCTCGGCAAAGTAGCCCTCGTGAACGATATTTCAAGGCGAATAACGTCCGGAACGCTTCAACCGGTTGAAGCGCTTGCCTCCCTCAAGGAGCTGGAGAAGCATTCCCGCGAATACCCCGCCATGCTGAAGGTGCTGGCTGCTGCCGTCGCGAGCGGCTGCTTTCTAATCATGTTCCAAGGAAGCTGGAGCGACTTTTTCCCCGTTTTCGTGACCGGGGGGCTTGGCTTTCTGTTTTTCCTATTCGTGCACAGCATCGTGCAAATCAAGTTTTTCGCCGAATTTCTGACCGCGCTGCTAATTGGCACGACGGCCGTCCTGTTCGTTAAGCTTGGGCTCGGGCACAATCTCGACCAAATCATTATCGGCTCCGTCATGCCTCTCGTTCCCGGCCTTCATATCACGAACGCGGTGCGCGACCTGATGGCGGGCCATCTCGTCTCCGGCTTGTCCAAAGGGGCGGAAGCGTTCCTGACCGCCTTCGCGATCGGGTCCGGCATCGCAACCATTCTATCGATCTTCTATTAGGAGCACGCTACCGCATGATGGACATCTTCTCGCAGCTCGTGACGAGCTTCGTATCATCCGCTTTGTTCGGATTCATCTTTAACTCGCCAACCCGCATGCTGCCGCAATGCGGCTTCGTCGGCATGGCCGGCTGGATCGCGTATTACGCGGGGATCGAGCTCGGCCAGGGCGTCATTCCCGCGACATTGATCGCCGCGTTCCTGGTCACCGTCATCAGCCAGCTGTTCGCCAAGCAATACAAGACGCCGATCATCGTCTTCAGCGTCGCGGGCATCATTCCCCTCGTGCCGGGAGGCATTGCGTATGACGCGATGCGCAACGTGGTGGAGAATCAATACGATACCGCCGTCCAGCTCGCGGTCAAAGCGTTTATGATCTCCGGCACGATCGCGATTGGGCTTGTACTCTCAGAGGTCGTCAACCAGGTCATCCGCAAGACGATCAAATAAAGGAGGCTCTGCAGCGAAGTGGAAGCAATCAACGAAAAAGTCGTGTACGAAAACCCTTTGCTTTCGATACGAATCTTCCGTGCTCAGAGGCAGGAGGTCGGCTACACGAATTGGCATTATCACAAGCAGCTGGAGCTGCTGCTCGTGCTGGACGGCAAGCTCGACGTGTATCTGGAGGAAGACAGCTATTTTATGAGGGCCGGCGATCTGCTGATCATCGGGGACTCCGAGCTTCACCGCGACCGCAGCAGCAAAGAGCTGGACTATATCGTTCTGCAATTTGATCTGGAGCAGTTTTTCGATCACAGCTCGATCCCCTACATCCGGTATTTCTCCGAGTCGCAGGTGCCCCTCAGCAAAGCGAACTACATCTTCAAGGAGAACGAGGCGATCAAAGCGCAGGCCGCCGCGTGCATCGAGGAGATTCTGAAGGAAGCGTCGCGCAAGGAAACCGGCTACGAGCTGGCCGTCAGCATCGGGATCAAACAAATCTTGCTGCTGCTGCTGCGCGGCGACACGCGCAAGATACTCGTGGAACAGGACAACTTCGACAAGGTGAGGCTGAAGCCCGTCCTGGATTACGTGGAAAACCATTTGACCGACCGCATTCAGGTGGAGGAAGTTTGCAAGATCGCGAACATGAGCTATTATTATTTCGTCAAATATTTTAAGAAAACAATCGGACTCTCCTTCACGGAATACGTCAACTACCGCAAAGTGAAATGGGCGGAGCGCATTCTGCTCACCAAAGACCTCAGCATCTCCGAAGTCGGAGAGAGGATCGGCATGCCGAACATGGCCCACTTCTACAAGATGTTCAAAAAATACAACGACTGCTCGCCGAAGCAGTTTCAACGAAAAATGTCCACCTGGCAGCGCACATAGGTCGGCGGGGTCGATCTTTTTCGCTCCTTGTGCCTGCTTGCAGCAACAAAAAAAGCTCGCTACCCTAACTAGCGTTTAGGGTTTGCGAGCTTTTTGGGCATGACGAGCTTGTAGCCGACGCCTCGTATCGATTCGATCTGGACGGATTGCTGGCCGAGCTCCAGCTTCTTGCGCAGCGAGCTGACGTGCACGTCCACCGTGCGCTGGCCTCCGATATAATCGAAGCCCCACACGACATTCATCAGATCGTCCCTCGTAATGACCATTCCCGGACGCTGCACGAGATACAGCAGCACCTCGAACTCCTTCGGCCGCAGCGGAATCGGCTCTCCTCCGACGATCACTTCGTACTTCTCCGGGAAGATCGACAATTCCCCGACGGTAATGACCTTCTCGTTCGTCTGCACGGCGGGCGCCTCGTCCTGCTGCGTCCGCCTGAGGACGGCCGATACGCGAGCGAGAAGCTCCGCTACGCCGAACGGCTTCGTAATGTAGTCGTCCGCGCCATGCTTCAGCCCTTGCACGACTTCTTCCTCCGCATTGCGGGCCGTCAGGATAATAACCGGGGTTCTCACTCCGTTTTGGCGAATGCGGGTAAGCACCTCGAAACCGTTCAAGCCGGGCAGCATAATGTCCAGAATAATAAGGTCGAAGCTTCGCTGGAGCGCCGCTTGAAGGCCTTCCCCGCCATGGTCGATAACGGTTGTCTCATAGCCTTCTTGCGTCAGGTTGTATGATAATAATCTAGCGAGAGTTGGTTCGTCTTCTATTACTAGCACTTTGTGAGACATATGGACCTCCACCTTGTGAACCGGATATCCGAGCATCCCGATTCGGAAATTCATCACCCTTAGTTTACCATGGAATCATGAAGAATAGGTAAACCTTTTTTCTATTGACAAGTGTTCAAACATCCACTATTGAATGACCGGCATATCGATCGTGAACGTCGTGCCAACCCCTACCGTACTCGTGACGGACAACGTGCCCTTATGCAGCTCCACCAAATGCTTGACGATGGAAAGCCCGAGGCCCGTGCCGCCTGAGCTTCTCGACCGGGCCTTGTCGACCCGGTAGAACCTCTCGAATATGCGGGATAAATCCTTTTTCGGAATGCCGATGCCCGTATCGCTCACTTGGAAACGGATATGATCGTGATCCGCGGTATGAACGGACAAGGTGACGCGTCCGCCCTCCGGCGTATAATTAATGCCATTCGCCAGCAAATTCATAAGGATCTGGCGAAGTCTGTCTTCGTCCGCTTCGACGTACAGCCCCGACTCCACCTTGTGGTGAAGCGTAATCTGCTTGCGATTCGCTTCCGGCTCGAGCAGCGCGAACGTCTTCGAGACGAAGCTTTCGAGCTCGATCGGCGAGAACATGAGCGGGACGCGGCGCGATTCGATCTTGGACAGCTCCAGAATATCGCCGATCAAGCGGTTAAGCCGGTCGCTCTCGTCGAAGATGATCTGGAGGAACGAGCGCGTCGTCTCCTCGTCCTTGACCGCGCCTCCGAGCAGCGTCTCCGCGAAGCCCTTAACGGCGGCGATCGGCGTCTTCAGCTCATGCGAGACGTTCGCGACGAATTCGCTTCGCATGCGCTCGAGTCTGCGAATCGCGGACACGTCCTGCAGCACGAGAAGCACGCCGCCGAAGTCGCCCGGACCGCTCTGGCTGATCGGCACAAGGTTCAGCTCCAGCAGACGCTCCTCCGGGAAGTAGAACGTGATCTCCTCCCGAAGATGCTTCCTCGTGTCGAGCGCCTCTTGAATGATCTGCGCCAGCTCGTATTGCTGCTTCGCTTCCGCGAAGTGCCGCCCTACGAGCTCGCGCGCGGAGAAGCCGAGCACTTCTTCCGCCCTGCGGTTCATGAGCAGGATCTGGCCTTTGGCGTCGATCATCACGATGCCGTTGATCATATTCGCGAGGACGCTCTCCAGCTGGCTTTCGTTCTGCTTAATGCGCGACATCTGCACCTGAAGGCTGTCCGCCATCGCATTGATGGCCGTCCCCAGCTCCCCGATCTCATCCTGCTTCCGAACCTTCACTCTTGCGCGGTAATCCATATTTTTGATCCGCTTGGCGACCTTCGTAATTTGCTCGAGAGGGCGCGTCAAGCTTTGAGCGATGCTGTAGCTGATCAAGGCGGCGATCACGAACAGAATCAGCAGCCCGATAATCAGCACCATCGTAAGCCGTCCGATGCTCTGGTCGACCTCTTCAAGGCTCATTGCCATCCGCAGAATATAAGGCTTCTCGCCTTCAGCTGCCGCAACCGGGATCGCGACGTAGATCATGTTCTCGTGCATCGTGTCGCTGGACCTGACCGAGCGGCCGGTCCCCGTCTTGTAGGCTTCTTGCACTTCCTTGCGCATCAAGTGGTTGTCCATCTTCATGACATCGTAATTCGAATCGCCCACGACGACGCCGTCGCTGCGAATGAACGTAATTCTGGCGTCCGCGAACTCGCTAAGCTCGTCGGCTTTGTTTGTATAATAATCGATAAGGGCAGGCAGCTCGCCGCTTCGCCACTCCAGATTGCCTTCGATCACTTTCATCATGCGGACCATGTTGTCCTCAAGCGCGTTAATATGGTTCTCCTTGAACGTCTTGATCATGAGGAAGCCTGCCGCAAACACGGAGACGGCGATCATCGAGATCATGATAAGGGTCAATCTTGTCCGAAAACTGTTCATTCCATCCCACTCCCCAATAAGTCGCTGACCACCCGCATAACATCCAACGTTTATCCTACATGCGCGCCGCCGCGAGCGCTAGTCTTGTGTTTGTTAATCTTTTGTAAAATATAATGATGCACGGTCGCAATCGGCTGTTGGATTAAGATGGACAACACGACGGGGACGGCCGCCAGCGGGCTGAAATAGCCGAGCGCGAGCACGATGCCGAGTGAAATGTTACGCATGCCCGTCGCGTACGATACCGTAATTTGCGTTTTGCCGTCCTTCGCGAACGAGGTCCCGACGAACCCCAGCGTATAGCATAGCCCGACCAGAAGAACAACGATCGGCACCAGCACGGCCATATCCTGCTTCAGCTGATGCAGGTGCGGCGATATCGCGGTGGCGTTCAGCGCGACGACCCCGACAAAGCAAAGCTTCGAAACCGGCGCCGTGTACGGCTTCACCCGTTCTTGGATCGTGCCCTTCGACCACTGATGCAGGGCGACGCCGATAACGGTCGGCAAGACGATAATAATGATCAGATCGAGAATCATCGGTCCCGTCTCGACCTGGGCCGTCGTATCGAAGAAGAAATGGATGCCGGCCGGTACGACAAGCGGGCTTAGAAGCGAATCCAGCACGACCATCGACAGCATGAGCGGAATGCTGCCGCCGGACATGCCCACCCACAGAACGGTCGACACCCCGAGCGGGATGATCGTGAACAGCACGAGGCCCACGACATAAGGCGAATCCGCTCCGAATACGGCCGTGCCGACGCCGTATGCCGCAAGCGGCGACACGATATGCGCGATGACGAAGGTAAGGCCCATGATGCCCGGTTTCTTCATGACGCCGGAGAGCTCGCGAAGCCCGCAGCCTATAGCCATCGTAAGCGTTACGAACGCGAATAGATAAGGGACCGCCTCTACAAAAGGCAGCAAGGCGTCCGCGCCGGCGAACCCAAGCACAAGCGATCCCGGTATGATCAGAAACATCCATTTCTCGAAATAATGGTTAAATCGTAGTCCCCACTCCCGCAATTCCCATCCCTCATTTATGTATCTAGTACGTATTGAAGCAGCCTTCATAACTTCTACATTATCTTACGTTAACCCAAACGGATCAACCTTTAAAATAATCGGCTCGAGACGCGGCATCTTGTTCCCAGATGAATGTGAGCGGCCGAACGCCAAAAAATCCCGGCTTGCCCCGCCGGGATTTTTCGTTATTTTCGAACCAGAGCCCCTCGATCGGCCGCAGCGGGCGGCTGCTCCATCCAGCCGTGATCGATCATGATATTGGCCCCGTCTTCGACGTAATTCCCTACTTCGAGAATCAAACGTCCGTACTTCGCCGCAATGTCGTGCCTCGCGCTCATCGACAGAGCGTTGGCATAGGCGCGGATTCGGACCGTGAACATATCCAGCTTGTGAAACATCATCAATTTATCGGAGAAAGGCGCTTGCGTCGACGTATGGACAAGAGGATCCAACAACGGAGCCGAAGTCAGGTTCTCGTCCTGCAGAAACTTGGTCAGCGTCTCGAAGTGCCTGGATGCGATATCGAACCCTCTGCGGAAATAATCCTTCGCTTGCTTGACCGTCGCAACCTGACTGAACGCGAGCAGGACGGCTTTGCTCGTGGCGTTGTTTTCGATGTTGTCGTACATATGGGTAATTTCCAAAGCCTGAAGAGGACGGACATCGCCAAAAAAACCGTTTAAATAGTTTTGTTTTTTAATATAATCGACACTCGTCGGATATGGAATTAAAGGCGGCTTCGTCCATTGGCCCTTCTTCATAATCAACGCGTTCACATCGTTCAACAGATGAATGGCCGCATCGATGCAGTGCGTGAAGAAATGGCGGGTATCGGACCGGGTTACCAACGGAACGGCGATGGAGTAAAGGCTTATCGCGGCTTTGCCGAGATATTTTAAATAATGGAGGTAGAACTCGTCCGCGAACAGCCGTGGAGCGTCAGGATTGACGTCCGTCTCCGTGAAGCCTACCGGTACCGGATATCCTTCTTTTTCGTAGATTTCCTTTATCGTTTGAACGAATTGCTTGCACAACGACAGCGCCTGCTCCAGGATCGCCTTAATTTCTTCATCGTCCACATGCTTCAGCATGTATGTCAGAACACATACCGACATCGTATTCCCGATATAGCAGGCCCATAGCTTCCCCTGCTCGGCAGACGTTAATTTCTGATCGAGGTCTGAAGCCCCTTCATTCGAATGAAACAAGGAACTTAATTTCGTGAATGGCATTCATAAAACTCCCTCCAGCAAAATTCATTTTCCTAATTTGCGATGAAAGATGGGAAAATATTCAGCGAACCGCTGCTTATGGTAAAGTTATAATAAAATATAATTTGAAAATGGCGACCCGGGAGGAACCCATGGAAAACAGCCGATTCACCCATGCGATCATTCAAATGCAATATGTGTCCCGCTGGAAGGAATACTCTCCCCGGTATAAGGACAATGCCGCCAGTCACAGCTTCCGCTGCGCCGCCATCGCCATTCTGGCCGGAATCATCGAGGAGCAAGTATTCGGCGAGGGTTTGGACAAGCTGAAGCTCGTTGCCCGGGCGCTGCTGCACGACTTGAACGAAACCGTAACCGGCTCCATCAAATACGTAACGAAAAAGGATAAACATCTGTCGGATCACATCCGCAGGCTGGAGTCCGAGGTCAGCGTCGAGATCGTCTCCAGGCTGTCCAAGTCGCTGCAGCCCCGCTTCCATGACTATATCGTGAATGCCGAGGACGACAGCTATATCGGCCAGCTGGTGCGAAGCATCGATTCATTCGATGCCATGTTATTCTGCAAGCGCGAGTTCGAGAGGGATTCCAGTCCCGTCTTCGGAGCGAAATACGAGGAGCTGCGGGACGAATTGGAGCGTTCGGCAAGCAAGTCCGTGCGTTGGCTGCTGGAGCATTCGGAGAAGGACGAGGGCGTGCGGCAGTTTCTCCAGCATATTCTGAACCTCGATCTGATCGAGCGGTGGGGCGGCAGCTTCAATCTTATCCCGGACAACGACGCTACCCATTCATTCCGCGTCGCCGCGATGTCGCTGTTCAACGGTTTGCTCGAGTCGGAGCGGTTCGGACGCAAGGATATCGACCTGTATCGTCTAATCGGCAAGTCGATCCTTCACGACGTCGTCGAAGGAGTGAGCGGGGACGTCGCGTCTCCGATCAAGAAGTCCTCGCCCGTTATCCGGCAGGCGTTCGAGCAATACGAGCAGGAGGTCGCCCGGCAGATGGTCATGAAGATGCCCGCCTTCTTCCACGCGGAGCTGACCGACTTCCTCGTTCATGCCAAGGACGCGACGTACGAGGGCGAGCTCGTCGATATCGCCGACAAGATCGACGCGCTTATCAAGAGCAACCTTGAGATGCGCAACAATCCCCACTACGGCGACAAATATTATCAGCAGCTCGTACACATCCAGCACACCTACGAGAATCCGTGCGTGATCTTCTTCTTGGCTTATATTTTGCATGATCTGACGTACGATCATTTTGTGAAGTAACGAGCGCAAAAAAGGCTGTCCGCCCCTCTCCGAACATGGAGACGACGAACAGCCTTTTTACATCGACGTTTTAGCTAAGAGGCAAGGCGCTCCAGCCGAACGGGTACGCCGCCGAAATTTCCAGCGGCAGCGTGCCGGCGGGCTTCAGATCGCCGAGCAGCGCTTTGGCCGCGGATGACAGAGCGAGCGGCCTGCATTCGTAGACCGCCAGGTACGTTCGCACGTCCGGATACAGCAGCAGGTCGAGCGGGTTGCGCACCGATACCGCGACCACGCGGTCGCCGGCGCGTTTGACAGCCTCGCGCGCGATGCTCTGCTCATGCGGATGCTTGGACGCGTCGTACGTCACGACGACGATCTGCTCGAACTCGTCCAAGCCCTCGAGCACGCTCTCGTCGTTCATCCTCCGCTCGACGACTGAAGCGCCGTACAGCTTAAGGAAGTCGCCAAGCGTGCCGTCGCCCGAGAGCATCTCGTCCGCCACGGATACCGGCACGATGTCCGGCCAGAGCACCAGCGTCTGAGCATCGCGCTTCAGAGGCAGCGCGCCGCCTTCCGCTTTGACAAGCGTGACGGACGCTTCGCTCCATTTGCGGGCCACCGCTTTGTTCGCTTCCGTGCCGATCCCGCCTTGCACCTGCTCCCATGGCTGAATCGGTTCTTCCAGCCGCAGCTTCTCCTTCAATCGCATGATGCGCGCAACCGATTGTTCGATACGCTCTACGCTGATTTCGCCGCTTTCCACGGCCGCGGCGACTGCTTCAAGCGCCGCGCGCTGCTTCTCGAATGTATGGCTGACGAGCACCATATCCGCGCCGGCCTTAATCGCTTTCACCGCGCCCTGCTCCGGTCCGTAAAACTCGTCGATGGCGCTCATCTCGAGGCAATCCGTCACGACGACGCCGTCGTAGCCAAGCTCGCCTCTCAGCAGCCCCGTCAGCACGTTCTCGGATAGCGTGGACGGCACGCCGCTCGGCTCCAAAGCCGGCAGGCAGACGTGAGCCGTCATGATGCAGTCCGTTCCCGCTTCGATCGCGGCGCGGAACGGAAGCAGCTCGACCGCCTCCAGCCGCTCGCGATCATGCGGGAGGACAGGGAGCGCATGATGGGAATCGACGCTCGTGTCGCCATGTCCGGGGAAATGCTTGACCGTAGCCGCGACGCCCGCCGATTGATAACCGGCCACCGCTGCCGCGCCGAGTCTCGATACGACATCGGAGCGGTCGCTGTAGGAGCGGACGTTAATAACCGGATTGTCCGGGTTGTTGTTCACGTCGATGCAAGGCGCGTAGTTCATCGTAATGCCGAGCCCCCGCAGCTCCTCTCCGCAGATGCGCGCCGTCTCTTCGGCGGCTTCCGTGGACGCCGTAGCCCCCAGTGCCATGTTGCCCGGCATCAGCGTCACGCCGTTCACGAGCCTGGCCACCATGCCGCCTTCCTGGTCGATCGCGATGAACATCGGCGGTCTGCCGGCCTGCTGCGTCAGCCGCTGCAGCTCGCTGGACAAGCCGTGTACTTGCCGCGCGTCCTTCACGTTGCGCGAGAAATAGATCGTGCCGCCGATACCGTAATCGTCGATCAGCCCTTTAAACTGTTCGTTCGGCTCATAGCCGTAAAAGCCGAAAACAAACAACTGTCCGATCTTTTCCTTCAAGCTCCAGTTCTTCCATTCCCCATTACGAACCATCATCCAGTTCCTCCCCTATGTCGTGAATGCCATGACGAGCTATTATGACTCTTCGTCCAAGGCTCAGCTTTCTTTGCCCGGCGCTTGGAACTTGCTCCGGTAATCGGACGGATTGTCGCCCGTATATTTCATGAATACTTTGGTAAAATAGCGCCGTTCCGCGTATCCCACTTCCCTCGCGATTTGGGCGACGCTCTTCTGGGATTCCGCAAGCAGGCCTTTGGCGCGCTCCATGCGCTGACGCGTGACGTATTCGATGAACGTCTCCCCGAAGGTTTGCTTGAACAGCAAGCTGAAATACGAGGTGCTGAGCCCGACGTGGGTCGCCGCCTCCTCAACGCTCAGATCCCTGTACAGGTTGCGGTCTAGGAACGTCTTCGCTTCCGCTATCGAATTTTCGGACTGCTTCTTCTTGTCCATCGACCGTTCGGCGACGGCATTCGTAACCTGGCGGATGAACGTCAGCAAATCCTTGATCCCGAAGCGGTGATCCAGCCTTCTCCACAGCAGCTCCTCCTGCTCTCTCGGGAAGACGGACATCTCCTTCATTTCCCTCATGAGATGCAGCACGAAGAAGTGCAGCAGCGGCTTCACTCGCGCTCCGCCTTGTTCATTCATAAGCTGTAGCTGGCGCGAAATATTATCAACCTCCAGGTCGACCGCCGCGCCGTCGCCGCGCTTCACCGCGCTGATCAGCTTCTCCGCGGTCACCCAGAACGCTTGGTCCGCGCCCGTCGTTCCTTGCTGATCGGCCGGATAGAACGTGATCGCGTCGTGAGCGGGCGCCAGCTGCAGACCCATCTGAACGAGCTTGAACGCTTGGGACAGCTCCTCCACCTTGGCGAACTGGCGATAGATGCCGGCATTCAGCGACAGCTTCACATGATTGCGCACCGCCGAGAGCAGCATCTCCGCCCAGCCTTGGATGACTTCCGCGTTGAAGGACATCGACTTGCCCGTCTCGATTAGGACGCACCATTCCCCGTCCCGCGTTTGAATGACCGCATGGTGGAGCCCGTTGTTCTGCAGCTTCTCGCGCAGCACGTTGCACACGGCGAAATTCCACAGCTTGCGCTCCTTGTCGGACCAATCCCGCCAATCCTTCGTCGATTCGGAGCTGACGTCAAGGTCGAGGACGATCATGACGAACTGCTGCAGCTTGAGCTGATGCTCGTCGCCGGAGAACAGCCAATGGCTGCCGGAGAAATCCGCGTAATCCATAATGATGTCGTATAGTATCTTTTCGCTGGCGAGGTCGATCATCCGCCCGAGCTTCTGCTGCTCCTCCTGCAGCTGCTTCTGCTTATTGCGCTGACCCGCCATCACGCGGGCGATAACACCAGTCAATTCGTCGTAAGGGATCGGCTTCAAGACGTAATCGTTGACGCCGTATTGGATCGCCGCGCGCGTATAGGTGAAGTCCTGATAGCCGGACAACATGATGATATCGCAAGGCATTTCCCTCTCGCGGATTTGCCGAACGAGCTCCAGACCGTCCATAACCGGCATTCGAATATCGCATAGCAGGAGCTGGATCGATTCCTTCTCCATCAGCTGCAGCGCCTCCACGCCGTTTTTGGCTACCCCTGCTACTGTCAGTCCAAGCATTTCCCAGGGAATAACCTTCTCCAGATTTCTAGTAATATGTGCTTCGTCATCGACTAGGAGCACTTTGCCTATCATAGCCCCTCACCTCTGCTCTTCGGAATTACGCAACGAATGGTCGTGCCGCAGCCTTCGGAGCTGCATATCATCATCCCGAATTCCGGGCCGTAATGAATACGCAGGCGATCGGCGACGTTGCGGATGCCTAAGCCCCTTCGTTCTCCCATTTCCGCCTCGTCATGCGCTTTTCTGGACGGGTTGTAGCCTTCGGACAATTTGTGAAGCACCTCGCGATTCATGCCGGTCCCGTTATCGCTGACCATGATGACCAGCTTATGGAGTTTCACTTCTACATGAATCGAAATAACCCCTTGTCCGTCCTCGTACCCGTCGAACCCGTGCTGAATGCTGTTTTCCACCAGCGGCTGCAAGGTCAGCTTCAGAATCGTATAATCGAAGGCTTCTTCGGGAACGTGCAATTCATAGGAAAACAGTTCCTCGAATCGATATTTCTGGATCTCCAAATAACTTCGGACATGCTCGATTTCCTGCTTGATGCTGATCTCTTCCGAATGATGCATGCTGGTGCGAAGCAGGATGCTCAAGCGACGGACCATCAGCATGATCTTGCCGCCTTCGTTCTGCGCGGCCAGCGCGTTGATGGACTCGAGCGTGTTGAAGAGGAAATGCGGCTTGATCTGCGCCTGCATGAGCATCATCTCGGCGTGCTGCTTCCGCTCCTGCTCCCTCCGAACCTCGCTGAGCAAATTCCCGATCCGCTCGACCATGCTGTTGAAGCTGTTGGCCAGCAGCACCGTCTCGTCTTTGCCCTGCGCCGTCACGCGTATATCCAGCAAGCCCTGCTCCACGAGACGCATCTTGCGGACGACTTTAATAATCGATTTGGCGACCCGGTTGACGAAAAACACGTTGAACAGCACCGCCGACAGCAAGCCCAGCACCGTAATCATACCGATCCACTGCACGAACCGGACGTTCTCGTCCGTCAGCGAGTTCCACGGCTGCACCGAAAGCAGGATCCAGCCGTTCCGGTCAAGCTGATAGGAAGACACCAAGCTGTCGACCTCGTCGAACTTCATCCGAGCACTCTCGTAATTTTGGGTAAGCTGCGGCATGGAATTCGTGTACAGATCGATGCTGTGTCCATCATACCGCTTATTGCTGTCGAGCATGATGAGCCCTTCGCTGTTCAGGATGAAATACCTTGCGCCCTGCGACTCGTCTTCCGGATTCTGGAACGCCTTCAGCATGCTGCTGACGACCTCGGTCTTGTACTGCGTGACCATGATCCCGAGATCGTTGAACGACTCGAGCTCCTTCACGACGCGCAGCATCGTAAAGAGGGGCGGATCGACGCCGGTCAAATCCCGCTGCTCGTGCGGACCGATCCAGAGCGGCATGCCTCCCTTCTCGATGACGTCATCGTACAAGGAATGACGCTGCAGCTCGTCGAACGCGATCGGCCTGAACGTCGTCGGATCGTTGCGGTTCGCACGGAACATCGTGCCGTCTCCCGCGTACAGGACGACATAGCTGACGGCCGGATGCTGGAACAGGATGCGGCTCATCTCTTTCTCCGCTTGCGTAATGCGAATCAGGGTGCTGTTGTCGTCCTTCGGCAGCTTGCTTTGCCTGAGCGTATCCTGCACCTCGGGGCTGACGACGTTGCCGTTCGAGAGCTGGTCGAGCTCGCGGAAGAAATACGAGATGTTGCCCCCGATCGCCTTCAGCGTGATCTCGGACTGCTCGCTGTATTTTTTCTCGAGCAGCGTCTCGGAGTTCAAGAAGGAGAAAATTCCGAGAACGATCATGGGAATGATGATAAGCGAAATGAAGGCAAGCATCAGCTTGGGCCTTAAATTCATGCCTTGTGGCCTCCTACTTTCTTTCCTGGACAGGCAGCGTGATGAGCCCCGGGGTGTTACGCTCGGCGGCGTTCGCTTTGTCCTGCACCGCTTGGATATTCTCGGCCACCTGCTCCGGCGTGTTCAAGCTCCCGATCAGCTCCTGCAAGCCTACGCCGATCTCCGCGGTGACGATCGGCTGCACGATGGCGTCGAAGGCGGGCCAGCTGCTCGACGCCTGGGACATGACGGTCAGCACCTCGTTCATCAGCGGATCGATTCCCGACAGGTCGGACAGCTTCATGGACGGCAGCAGCTTATCTTCCATAAGCGCCCGCTTCTGCACGTTCTCGTTGAAGAAGTTCGCGATAAACTTCTTGACGATCTCCACCTGATCTTCGGACAGCGTAGAGGAGAAGCCGAAGCCGTTGGAGTACGACGCGTTGATCGAGCGTTGATCGCCGAGCCCCTCCGGAATGGACGGAAACGTGAAAAAACCGATGTGGCCGTTCAAGCTTCCGGCGTTGCCGCCCGTGAATTGATTAACGTCCCACGTGCCGGTGAACACCATCGCCGCTTGCCCCCTTACAAGCTGGGAGCCCAGCGCGTTGTCGGCGATTCCGAGCGAGGCGCCCGGAAAATAATCCTTGCGCGCGATTTCCTGGAACGCCTTGAAGCCTTTGATGAACTGCGGATCCGTCCACTTCGTCTCGCCGGTTACCAGCTGATTGAACGCGTCGATCCCGACGTACCGTTCCATGATCGTATTCCACATCATCCCCGCGACCCAGGCATCCTTGGCCGCCATGGCGAACGGCACGTAATTCGCCTGCTTGATCGTTTCGGCGGCCGCCATCATTTCGCCCCACGTCTTCGGAATGTCCAGACCGAGCTCGGCGAATATCTTTTTGTTGTAGAAGATGCCTTCGCTGTAACCGCCGTACGGGATGCCGTACACCTTGCCGTTTATCGTAAATTCTTCGAGACTGGCGAATTGATCCGTCAGCCCGAGCTCTTCCAGAATCGGAGTCAAATCGAGCATGCGGTCCGCTTTCACGTAGAGCATCAAGTCCGCGCCGCCGAACACTTCGAATATATCGGGGGGATTGCCCGCCGCCATCTCCTGCTTCAGCTTCGTGTCGCGGTGAAACTTCTCGTCGATGCCCTCCATGGTAATCGTGACGCCCTTGTTCTCCTCCATCGTCTGGTTCACCACGTCCGTCAGAACGCGAAGCCGCGTTTGGCTCGTTTCCTTGATCTGCGTATGGCGGAGAGACAGCGTCACCTCGCGGTAATCGTGAACGACGCCGGCATCTTGTTCGTCCGGCCTCCATGATCCGCAGGCGGTCGCGCTCGTCATCAAGGCAAGAAGAACAATAATCAGGGTATATCCTTTCTTCAACGCCCAAAGCCTCCTTAAGGAGAGTTCCGTTCTCCTTGCCTATCCATTATATCTCCTGTCCGGCAAGCGGTAGGAGGTCGAAATAACGACAACGAAGGGATACTATTCTACTTTTTTTATAGGTAGTTCAAAAAGCCCGCTTTTGATCACGAAGCACACTCAGGAAGAATACTCGACATCGAATATTGAATTCAGCCGAAACTTCCGGTGCTCACGTAGCTCCACTACGCTCCGCTCCTCAGTTCCTAGCTTCATCCAATCTTCTGCAGCGTTTTGAAAAAACGCAGCTTCGTAAGCATCATCCCATGTGCTGAAAACCGGGCTTTTTGAACATCCAAACGTATTATAAATTAACGCCGCAAAGCCGCCGTAACCTCGCTTATCCGTGCGTAAAGCGCTTTCCAATGCTCGTTCGCGTGAGGAGGGCCGAGCGGCTCCGCCGCTTCCGCGTTGGCCGCCCCGCCTTCGCCGGAGGGCGCGTCCTGTTGGCCGCGCTCCAGCTTCAGACGCCCTTCTCTCTCCTTCAACGTATCTCCTGCCATTGCCTAATCATCCTTTCAGCCAGCCTTCGCGGAGCGTGAACAGCTCCTTCAGTTCCTCCGTGCTGAGCTCCGTGATCCAGTTCTCGGAGCCGCTGACGACCTGCTCGCTCAGCGATTGCTTGCTTTCGATCATCTCGTCGATCTTCTCCTCGAGCGTGCCGAGCGTAATAAATTTATGCACTTGCACCTGCTTCGTCTGCCCAATCCGGAAAGCCCGGTCCGTCGCTTGGTTCTCCACGGCGGGATTCCACCAGCGGTCGAAATGGAACACGTGGTTGGCCGCCGTCAAGTTCAAGCCGGTTCCCCCGGCCTTGAGCGAGAGAACGAACGCGCAGCGCTTCTCTTCCTCCGATTGGAACGACGCGATCATCTCGTCGCGCTTCACCTTCGGCACGCCGCCGTGCAAGTATGGCACATGCATGCCAAGCCCGGCTTCCAGCATGCTTTGCAACTGCTCGCCCATCTCTACGTATTGGGTGAAAATAAGACAGCGCTCGCCTTCCGCCGCGATCTCCTCGCACATCTCGAGCAGCCTTGCCATCTTGGCCGACCGGTCCGCCTTCCAAGCCTCTTCCCCCCGCTCCTTCAGCAGAAGGGCGGGATGGTCGCAAAGCTGCTTCAGCTTGGTCAGCGTCGCGAGAATGAGACCTCTTCGCTGCATCGCGTCCAGCGTATCCAGCTTCTCCATCAGATCGGAGACGATGTTCTCGTAGAGCGCTCCCTGCTCGGCCGTCAGCGTCATATAGCTTTTGGATTCGATCTTATCCGGCAGCGATAGCTGGATCTGAGGATCCTTCTTCACCCGGCGCAGCATGAACGGCTTCACCCACCGCTGCAAGCCGTCGATCATCGCCTTGTCCCGAGTTCGTTCGATCGGCGCGACGACCGCCCTGCGGAAATCGTTCAGGCTGCCGAGATAGCCGGGATTCACGAAATCGTAGATCGACCACAGCTCCGTCAGCCGGTTCTCCATCGGCGTGCCGGTCAGCGCGATCCGATGGCGCGCCTCCAGCCTGCGGATGGCGCCGGACTGCTTCGTGTAGACGTTTTTTATATTTTGCGCTTCGTCCAGACACAGCGCGTTCCACTGAACGAGCGCCAAATCCTCTTCATCCAGCTGAGCCAAGGAATAAGAGGTGATAACCAGATCGGCCTCCTGAGCTTCCTGGGCCAGCTCATCCCCTCTAAGCCGCTTGCTGCCATAATGGATCAAGGCCTTCAAGCGAGGCGCGAACCGCTTCAGCTCCTTCTCCCAATTGCCGATGACGGATGTCGGACAGATGAGCAGCGACGGCCCGCCCTCTCCTTTCTCCCGTTCCAGGACGCAGGACAGATAGGCCATGAACTGGATCGTTTTGCCAAGCCCCATATCGTCCGCGAGTATGCCGCCGAGGCCGAATTTCCGCAGGAACAGCAGCCACGTCAGTCCCTGCTGCTGATAAGGTCTCAGCTCGCCATGGAACCACTCCGGCGGACTCGCGGGCGGCATCGAGGAGACGTGCTGCAGCTGCTCCAGCCATAAGGCCAGATGCTCGTTCAGCTCGACCTCGGCTTGCAGCGCGTGCTCGGGATCGTCAAGCACATCAAGCTCGGTTCCGCCGCGCAGATGCATCTCCAGCACGTCGCGGAACGTCAATCCCTTGCGCTTCCCGACCCGCTTCATCCATTGCTTGATCTGCGCGACGTCCTGCGGATCGAGATGAACCCATTCGTCCCCGATCCGGAACAATCGTCGGTTCTCCTCCGCCATCTTCAGAAATTCGTTTTCGCTTAGATCCACGTTGCCGAGCGCGAGCTTCCAATCGAATTGCACGATCTGATCAAGCCCGAACAACGATTCGCCCGACGACCCGACGGAATTTTTCATCTTGGCCTTGAGTCTCAGCTTGCGGGAGCGAACGGCCTCCCACCATGCGGGCAGCAGTACGGGAATACCGGCCTCGAGCAGCGCGATGCTGTCATGCTCAAGGAAGGTCCACGCTTCCTGCTCGGTCAAGGCAAGGCGGAGCCTGCCAGCCGACGCTTCGTCCTCGAGCGCGGGCAGGGCCGCGAGCCACTTCGCTTCCTCCTTCGCGAGCTTATCGTCCAGAAGCGGCAGCCACTCCTCCGGCAGCTCCTGCTCCGGCACGTCCGGCGAGCCGGACAGCGGGATCCACGCTCCGCCTTCGCGGTTCTGAAGCGCCGGCCGAAGCCGCCAGCCACTTCCGTGCTCGGGCTCCGTCAGCTGGAGCGCCACGCGGAACGGGAGCATATCCTTCTCCACGCCGATCGCGATTAGCCATTCCGCTTCGTCCGCACCCTTCCGCCGCAGCACGCCTTCCCCGGCTGCCGCACCGAGCGATCGCCAGATCGCGCCCGCCTGCGCGTCGGTCGCCAATATTTCCTCGATCGCCTCGCCAAGCCACGTTTCCGCGCCGGGACATTCGTTCTCCCGAGCGTCCTGCAAAGCTTGCTCCCAGCGCGCCTTAAGCTCGCGCGAGCCGTCCGGGAACGCCGGCATCCAGGCGCGCTTATGCTCCGTCCAAGCCGCGTGGTCCGGCATAAACCATCCGTTCAGAAGCATCTCCCGGATCATCCCCGCGAGCTCCATCAGAACGCGCAGACGCGGCGACCAGACGACGCGCAGCAGCCGGACGGGTGCCGGGGCGGACAAATAATCCACGGCCATAAGCGGAGACAGCTTCAGGAACATCTGCGCCCCCGCCTTGCTTTCCTCTATCTTCACGCCGTACCAAGTCGCTTTATGCCAGGCGAACAGAAGCGAACGCAGCCTGCCTTCCGTCTGCTCCCTTCGGTCCCCTCCGCTAAGCAGCACGCAAGCTTCTTCGCCGTCCGCGCTGTAGATACCATCCACATTCATCTCTCTACCGTTCGCAAGCGTCCTCATGTGACGATTTTTCCCTTCCACAATTCTTCCTGAAGCGCCCTCAGACGCTGGTTTTTTGCGACGAGCTCAGCCAGATAGACATCCCATTTGCCCGATTCCTTTGTTCCTTTATACAGCTTCTCCAGCTTCTTCAGCAGCTTCACCGCGAGGCGGTAGCCCTGCCGGTTGCGGGAGCCGATCGCGGCGTCGATGGATTGGTGGTACAACGGCAGCAGCGTATGCGGAGCCGTCTTCGCGACTTCGCGCAGCTCCGGCGAGTCGATCTCCTCCGGCTTCACGCCCACGAACAGCTGCAGGTCGGCCCAATCCTCGTAGCGCTTGACGCTGAGCCAATGCTCGGACAGCTCGGCGTACGAATAAGGAAGAAGCTCCGTCATATAAGTCGTCCAGACCGGCTGCTCCGGCCGGTCTTCGTCGGCTCTCCGGCACAGCGCCATGAACGGCCCGATGCTGCGGGCGCTGCGGATCGCGTACACCTTCTCGTACAAGAAGCCCATCCACCGCTCCGTCCACTCCCAGTCGCCCGACTCCATCCTCTGCGCGACGCATGGATAGACCAGCTTCTGCACCTTCTCGAAAGCGCCTTGGGCGAAAGAGTCGATCGACCGGGCATCGTCTCCCTCGAAGAAGTACAGCATGCCCAGCGCCGCATGAAGGAAGGACTCGTCACGGTCTTCGGCGCTTGGCGAGTCGAGCTCCGACAGCAAGGACATCTTCTCTCTGCGGAACCACTCCCCCAGCTCGCTGAATCGCTCGCAGAATGCGAGATAGAGGTATCCCCATTCGAATAACTGCCGTTCGGAGAGCAGCGCCCGGCGCTTCGCGAGGCCGATGATCGCATCGCTCCAAGCCAACTCCTCCTCGCTCATCTCAAGCGGCGTCAGCTCGCCGATCAGCGTCTGGAGATGCTCGATCCACGGCTCCGCCATCCGGATGAACGACATCTCGTGGTAATAGCGGCTGAAGCTGTCCACCGTTGTGATGGCCCGCTCGGACTGCTCCAGCACGAACAGGATCGCCGTCGACCAATGCAGGCGCTGAACCGGCTTCTCCCAGTCCCGGGACAATCCCTTTAGGCCGGACAACACGGGCTGAAGCGCATGCAGCGAGTGGCGGCACTTCTTCCAGGTATCTCCGTAGGCCGCTTCCATCCACTCCAGCCACTGCTCCGCCGTGCCCCGCTCCCCCGGATGCGGCTGGCTGTCAGGCTCCGGCCCGGCCGGAGGAGCGGCAGCGCCCGCCGGCGGCGGCGCGGAAGGACGCTGTGCGGCAACTTCGCTTGCCCGCGTCAAGCCCAGCATGCGGAAGTAAGCCTGCTCCGCCGCTCCCCGTCCTCTCTCGTCCGCATAATATTGGAAAAAAACGGCCGCCATATGTTTGCAGAACCCGTCGAATGGGCACGTGCAGGTGCTGTAGCCGAAATGATCCGCGTCCATCACGACCGCATACAGGTCGGAGCCGCGAACGACGCCCATCAATGTCTGGTGAACGGTCGTTTGCGAGCTTTGCACCCTGCCTTCTTGATAGTAGCCGTAGCCCCGTTTGACGATGGGGGCCGTCAGCTCCGCTCCAATCCGCTTCTCCAGCTCTTCAAGCAGCTTCGCCCCATGACTCATGGGCCATTCACCCCGCCTTCCGTACGTTTGCATTCTTTCTATTATAGCACAAAAAATCGCCATCGCGACGAACGCACGCGTTCCGTCGGATGACGATTCAAGCAGACTGCCGCTGCTCCTATAGCGGAATGCGGACGATGAACGACAACCGGTCCTTGGCGTCCGCGAACGCCGCGACCTCGCCCTTATAGCTGTCGACGATCGATTTCACGATCGAAAGCCCGAGCCCTTGATGCTGGCCCCGTTTGGTCGAATAACCGGCTTCGAACAACGGCTTGGCCGCAAGACGCTTCGCGTCCAGGCACGTATTCGTAATGACGAACTCCAGCACATGCTCCGACTGGCTGCCGATCAGGACGACTTCGCGTTCGTGCTCCTCGTATTTCATGACCTCATCGAAGGCATTGTCGATCAGATTGCCCAGCACGCGGTTCATATCGAGCGTTTTGGCGCCCATGCCCTGAAGCTTGAAGCCGCCAAGACTGCAGCTGAACCGGATCCGGTAGCTCTCCGCCTGCGAAATTTTGGAGCGGATCAGGGCGGCGATCGCCGGATTCCCGATATCGATAATATCGTTCATCAGCTGGATATCACCCGTCAGTTCCTTCGTGTAGGCGACCAGCTCCTGATGCTTGTTAAGCTCGGCCAGAGAATGAATCGTCTGGACGTGGTTCAGGAAATCATGACGCTGGGCGCGGATCGAGTTGAACATGCTGTTAATCTCCTCCGTATAGGTCTCTTGCGTCACGGCCACGGCCTTCTCCCGGGATTGTCTGTAATATCGCATGGCGATGATCGCGATCGTTAAGCTTGCAATGGTAAGTAAGAGAATAATAAGGCCCAAGTTAAGAAATTGTTTGTCGAGCTTCTTCTGTATATCGCTGTAGTCGGATACGATCGATAGGACATAGCTGTCCATTGGTTCTCCATTCTCGTCCACGATTCGGACATCCTCGCTTGAGCTCTTGACGGGAATAAACATTTTATGAATATGACGCTCCCCAAGCTTCTCGTCGAACGACACGACTTCGTTGCTGCCGTAAGCCTGCTTAACCGATTGGACATCCTTGTCCGACTTCAAATTGTAATGGCCGTGCAGCTGAGCCCGCTGCACCATGTTCTCCTTCTTGCCGACGGCCTCCTTCACATACCAGACGCCATCGGGGAACGTCTCCGGATTGAAGATCGCGATCTCGAGCAGGGAATCGCCCCGCTGAATCAAATCGTTAACGACCCTCTCCACGCCGACCATCTTGTCGAACTCTCCCTGGGTCCCCTGGTAGCTGACATAGGGATCAATAATGTAGTTCGTGGTGCCGTCGTAATAATAGCCCCATTTGTACACCTTTCCTTTATCCGTGGAGGACGTTTCGAACGGCCCGCTCCAGAAGTCGGTCAACGATTGTCCCACCCACTCCTCGTGCCTCTCCCGATCCAGCAGCTGCTGGAAAATTTGATGCCACGGCTTCCAGGTTTTCGTGCTGGTGCCGGGCTGGGTCGGGTCCGAGGAGCGGTACAGCAGAATGTCGTCCTCCGTTCGCTTCAGCAGCGTAATATGCTCGACCGCAAGCTTCGCGCTTAGCTCCTTCAATTGTTCGTCCGTCACCTTCTCCACGTCGGGATCGAGCGCGTATTGGGCTGCAATGGAAACCGCGCGAAGCTCTCTCGCGATCAGCTCCTCGTAATAGGCCGAGCTCTTGCGCGTCTGCTCGACCGATATTTCGATTTGCTTGCCTAGCCGGAGCATCTCGGCCTCGTGTCCTTCCTCTAGCGTCTGCTTCGTCAGGAGATAATAGATCGTATTATTGATAAGAATCAACGCGAGCACCACGCTGATTGCGATTAGCCACACATTACGCTGCATCTGCCACCACTTGCTCCTTTAGAGGTAGTTCAAAAAGTCCGGTTTTGATCACGAGGCAATTCAAGAAGCATAATCGACATCCAGACTTTTTGAACTTAAATTATTATGTTTTTTTGAGCAGCAATCGGACCGCCCACTTCCGCTCCGAGCGTTTCCTGTATTTCGGCAGCGCCTTGTACAGCCGGAGGCCTTCCTCCGCAGCCCGCTTGGCGTCTTCGCTCCGGCCCAAATCCTTATAAATAGAAGAAAGCCGATCATATGCTTCGCAGGAGGAAGAATGAATGTCCTGGAATTCGCGCAGATAAGACAACGCCTTCTCCGGATTCCGCTTGGAATGCGCGGCCGCGAGCCTTAGATAAGGCGCTCCGTATTTCACCTTCGGATTAAGACCAAGCGCGCGCAGAATGAGAGACTCTCCTTCCTCCGCGCGGCCCGCCGTCAAATAACAGGTGCCGAGATCGTCCCAATATTCAGCCGAGTCCGAAAGCGCGTTCTGAAGAGGCTCGAGCACCCGTTGCGCCTCATTCGTTTTCTTCGCTTCAATCAACAAGCGGGCCAGCTCTTGCTTGGATGACACATCGCTCGGAGTAGCCTCGATTTGCTGCCTCAGCTTCGAGATTCTCGACCTTCTCTTCAGCGGCTTCCAGAGGCTTGGCGATAATCCCACAAACCTTCGGTCGAGCGCGTAGAGAAGGATAACCAGCACGATTATAGCCACTATGGGGTTGCCAAGCAGCCAGCTTAACCATAGAAACAAAAAGGTAAATTTAAACAAGATTCTCACCTTCTTCATCAAATTATGGGAAGGCATATAGTTCCATCATATCATATAGAGCTTGTTCGAAGAGTCCTTTTGCAGGAAATTCTTCCTGTTTCGACAGAATAAAAAAAACGACCGCCTCTCATACTAGCTAGGAAGCTTTGCCAATTTTAAGCGAAGGTGGAAAAAAGTCGCGATGATAAACAACGAACCTCCAAAAACGGATGACAGGCCGAATTCGGCGAACATGGCTCCGGGCGAAACTGCCGATACGCTCACGAATCGCCAGGGCCACCCGATCACCGATAATCAGAATATTCGGACCGTTGGCAGCCGGGGACCTTCGACTCTGGAAAATTACCATTTTATCGAGAAGATCTCCCATTTCGATAGAGAACGCGTGCCGGAGAGAGTCGTGCACGGCAGAGGCGCCGGCGCTCACGGCTATTTCGAGGCTTACGGCAAGCTAGGGAACGAGCCGATCTCCAAGTATACCCGGGCGAAGCTGTTCCAGGAAGCCGGCAAACGCACGCCTGTGTTCGTCCGCTTCTCGACCGTCATCCACGGCGGCCATTCGCCGGAGACGCTGCGCGACCCCCGCGGATTCGCGACCAAGTTCTATACCGAAGACGGCAACTGGGATCTGGTGGGGAACAATCTTAAAATATTCTTCATCCGCGACGCGATGAAGTTTCCGGATATGGTCCACGCGTTCAAGCCGGACCCCGTCACGAACGTGCAAAGCTCGGAACGCTTCTTCGATTTCGTATCCCAGTCGCCGGAAGCGACTCATATGATCACCTTCCTGTTCTCGCCTTGGGGCATTCCGGCCAACTACAGGCAGATGCAGGGCTCGGGCGTTAACACCTACAAATGGGTCAATAGCGAGGGAACGGCCGTGCTCGTCAAATATCATTGGGAGCCGCTGAAGCAAGGGATCCGCAACCTGACGCAGAAAGAAGCGGAAGCGCTGCAGGCCAAGAACTTCAACCACGCGACGCAGGATCTGTACGAAGCGATCGAACGGGGCGATTATCCGGAGTGGGAGCTGCAGGTGCAGTGGATGAGCGACGACGAGCATCCCGAGCTCGACTTCGATCCGCTCGACGACACGAAGCTGTGGCCGACGGACAAGTTCCCGATGCTGCCTGTCGGCAAGATGGTGCTGAACCGCAACCCGGAGAACTACTTCGCGGAGGTGGAGCAGGCCGCTTTCGGTACCGGCGTGCTCGTCGACGGCCTCGACTTCTCCGACGACAAGATGCTGCAAGGCCGGACGTTCTCCTACTCCGACACGCAGCGTTATCGCGTGGGCAGCAACTACTTGCAGCTGCCGATCAACGCGCCGAAGAAGAAGGTGGCGACCAATCAGCGCGACGGGCAGATGGCGTTCTACGTCGATATCGCGCCGGGGCAAAACCCCCATATCAACTACGAGCCTTCTTCCCTCGGCGGCTTGAAGGAAGCGGATCGGCCGGGAGCGCCGCACGAGCCGGAGTACAACGCCAAGCTGACGCGGGCGCCGATCGACCGGCAGAACAATTTCAAGCAGGCCGGCGAAACCTACCGGCAATTCGAAGATTGGGAGAGAGATGAATTGATCGGGAACCTTGTCGATGCGCTAAGCACCTGCACGCCGTTTATTCAAGAACGGATGATTCATCATTTCACGGAAGCGGACCCCGATTACGGGCGGAGAGTCGCGGAGGGGCTGAAGAAAGCCCAGGCGTCCAAGGGCCATGTCGGCACGCCTCAGGCGAATGAAGGAATGGAAATGTCGGCCGAGCTCGGCCATTCCACGGACGGCTACTAACGAACCGATCCGACCGGAAATACTAGAGGGCAAGGACGGACCTGCGCGCGCTTCAAAGCATGCGCAGGTCCGCGTCCGTTGCCGAGTCATGATTGATGCGGGAGGCTCCGGCCCATTGAAAAAACAATTCACGATTCAGAATCCCTTCGGCTTGCAGCCGAGCCCTGTCCGCCATATTACGCATATGGCCAAGGCTTATCCTTTGCGCGTGTCCCTCGAAATCGAAGGAAAAAGATATGACGCCAAAAGTCTCGTGCAGCTCCTGTCCGCCGAAGCCAAGTTCGGGGATATCGTCACCGTGAGCGCGGAAGAAGGCGCTGCGGCAGCCGAAGTCGTCGATGCGATCGGCAGCCTGCTGACGAAGGTAGGTCCAAGCGGGCCTGCCGGTTAGCCTGCCGTCTCTTCGCCCCTCGCGAACAACCTCCGCTTGCGCGCGGGAATCCGAATAGTAACGGATGTGCCGACGCCGACGCGGCTGAATATGGACACGCCATATTCCGCTCCGTACTGCAGCTGCACGCGCTGATGAATATTCCGTATCCCGTATCCCGATTCATTGTCATTCTTACCGCTCATCATGTCCCGAATCCGCTCCCCGCGCACGCCGAGCCCATCGTCGATGATCCGGTACAGGATGTCGCCTTCCTCCAGCTTCACGACGATGCGAATATGGATCCTGTCCCCGCTCCACGCGTGCTTCAGCACGTTCTCGATAAACGGCTGCAGGATAAGCTTAATCGTCTCGTATGGCCATACGGCGGGATCGACATCGTAGGTCACCTCCAGCCGCTGTCCGTATTTCACCTTCTGAATGTCCAGATAGGCGTTTGATTGTTCGATCTCGGCGTGAATCGGTATCAAGGTTCGGCCGGAATTTAAGCTCAGCCTATAAAACTTGGCCAATTGAACGACCATCTTCTGAAGCTTCTCGTTTTCCCCGAACTTCGCCAGCCGATTAATGGAAGACAGCGTGTTGTAGAGGAAGTGCGGATTAATCTGCGTCTGCAGCATCTCGAGCTCCGCTTCCTTCTTCTGAAGCTGCGTGAGATACACCTTATGGATAAGCGACTCCACATCCTCGCCCATGCCGTTAAGCGCTACCGCGATCTGCGAGAATTCGTCTTTCCCCCGGTACGTAATCCGTCTGTGCAAATCGCCTTCGCGGAACGAATTCAGGACGGACACGAATTTCGTCACGCGCTTCGAGAAGTAGCGGGAAATGAACGCTCCCGCGAAGGTGAACAACACGAAGCAAACGACGCAGACGCCAATAATGAACGCGCGAACCCGTTCGGCCTCCTGCTTGATGATGGTAAGCGGAACATACGCCGTTATCGTCCAGTCCTGCTGCTGCATGCGGTTTTCGATCGTCAAATAGCTGCCGGAGAGATCATCCGAAGGCGGCCCGCCGGACGAATAAATGAGCCTCCCCGCCCGGTCCTTCACCATCAGCATGGCGCCGTCCCCAAGCTTCCGGTAGTCGACGCTTTCGAACAGCTCGTCCAGGGGCACGCTGAACCGCATGACGCCCATTTCCGTTACATGCAGCGGATCGCTTAAATCGACGATTCTGCGAATCATCGAGATCCGGCCTCCGTCCGCATCCTCTTCGACTTGCTTCCAAGCCATCGTGACGCCGTGCTCTTCGGCCGGCAGCGAGGTATACCAATCCGCGGACAGAATCCGGCTCATCCAATAAATATTATACGTCTGAATGTCGTCGTACTTATTGCCGTTCTTGTATACATAATAACGTTCGTCGATCGTTTCGTTATGCAAGTACACCGACAGCCTGAGATTGACGCCGATCGACTTCGACGCGCTTTCTAGCTTCGGGAGCAGCACCTGCTCCATGCGGATGTTGTTTTCCTTGCCCGATACCCGGCGCTTCAGGCTGTCAACGAACGAAGCCTCGTCGTATAAAGTGGAAGAGATCCGGACCATGTCGTCGGTTTTGTAAGCGACGTTATCTCGAATTTGGGTGAGCGTTCCCTGAATATTGCCGCGGGTCTGCTCTCGCATGGAGGAATCGTACATGGAATGGGTCACGTAACCATTCACGGAAACGAGTATGATAATGAAGACGAGATACGAAAGCATAAGCTTGTACCCGATCGGCAAATAGTTGAACTTCATATAGGCCCCCTACTCCAGCTTCTTCTTCCGGTACTCGAGCGGCGTCATTCCGAATTTCTCCTTGAACTGCCTGCTGAAATAGGGCAAATACCGATAGCCGACCTGATCCGCGATCTCGTATACCTTCATGCCCGGCTGCTTCAGCAGCTCGCATGCCCGCTCCATCCTTAGCTGGACGAGCAGCTCGTTGAACGTATGGCCGGACTTCTCCTTGATCAGAAATCCCAGATAGCTCGGGGAAAACGAAAAGTGCTGGGCGATATCCTTCAGCGTGATGTTCTCGCCCATCCTTTCCTTTATCGTCTTCATGACGCTTCGTATAAATTTGCCGTCCTTCGTATTGTTCTTCTCGTGCAGCCGCTCCGATATTTCGAAAATGCGATGCACGAGCCACGAGCGGATATCGGCGATCGTCTCGAACTGCATGACGATATCGAGCTTAAGGATGTCGATGTCCAGCAGCTCGAACAAGTTTTCGTCCATCGCGGACAGGAACTGATCCAGCTTCCAGATCATGTAGGTGGTCAGATTCCGGACGGTAAACGGCGAGCGCAGACCCGAGAACGAGCGGAACAAATTTTCGCACTCGTCGTAAACCTGCACGAGATCGTAATCCTTCATCGCTTTCGTCACGGCGTTCATATGCGTCTCGAGCGTTCGCGCGTCGAGCATGCCGGGCTCCGCGCTAACCTCCTCGTACTTGATGACGCCGCCTTTGCCGAGGAACATCTTGCCTTCCACCGCCTGAATCGCCTGCCTGTACGACGAGTGAAGCTGCCCTAGGCTGTCGACGGAAGTTCCCAGCCCCGCCGTCACCGTTACCGGCAAGCTCCGGCGGACCGCTTCGAGGATGCGCGACGCGGTCACGTCCGCGGATCCCGCTTCCAGCAGCACCGCTACGCGATTCGAATTCAGCTTGCAGGAAGGCGCGAAGCCGAGGGGCTCGAGCGCTTCGTGCAGCAGCTTCAAGAAAGCGCGGGAAATCTCTTGCCCGGACGCGCCGGCTTCTCCGGCTCCGGCCCCGGACCTTGCGAACGCGTCAAGCTCCATAACGGCTACCCTTGCCGGCCAATGCAGCTGTTTCAGATCGTGCGCCTGCATAAGCCGGGACATGAATTCCCGATTGGCGGTATCCTCGCCTTCGAGCAGTCTCTGCAGCAGCTCGTTCTTCGCGATCGGGATCATCTGCCTGTAAGCGGCCTCGACCTCATGCCGCTTCCTCTCCTCATCGAGATCCCGCTTTACTTTCATCAACGATGCGACCAGCTCGCTGTCATCCATCGGCTTCAGCACGTAGCTGTAGGCTTTGAGCGACAGCGCTTGCTGCACGTAGCTAAATTCCTGGAAGCCGCTGACGAAGATGATGCGCAGGCCCGGCCTTCGCTCCAGCGCGATTCTCGCAAGCTCAAGGCCCGACATATAGGGCATATTGACATCGCTAACCAGAATGTCGATCGGCTGCCGGTCAAGAATCTCGCAAGCCGACAGCGCGTTGTTGACGCTTCCCGCAACCAGCATGCCAAGCTCCGCCCAAGGTATAAATCGTTTCATGCCCTCCAGATCCAGTTCTTCGTCGTCTACCAGCAGCACGTTGTACAACGTGACCCCTCCTCTCTTCTGCCATACCGGTCAGCCTTGGCTAAGTCTTCTCCTATTCTCTTGCCACTTGGCCGTCATCGCGTCCAGCACCTTCTGAAAGCCCGCCTCCATCGAAGCCTCGTGCGCCGCGTCCAGAATAGCCAGAACCTCCTCGTCCGAGGCTCCGAACATGGCATCCGCCCGCGCGCGCAGCCAAATCTCCTTTACGTTTCGCATAATGTCGCCTTCCGCCGTATTCGGAGCCGGCAGGATGTTCAGGAACGGCGTACCGTCTCCTTGGGACGGCCACGTCACCTTCTGCTGCCAATAGGTAGCCCAATTGCGCCGCTCCTCGGGCAGCGTCGATTCGTACGCGACTTTGGTCTGATCCAGGTATACGGTATTCCCGACCCAGATCATCTCGCCGGATACCGCTTGAATATCCGCAAGCCCCTCCGGGTCGCTGCCGTAACGTTCCGTGAACAATGGCGTGACGCCGTCCTCGGCGAATCCGTTCCAGAAGCCTTCGGGCCCCGGCGGTCCCCACATCTGAACAGCCGAGCCTTCGGGGCCCGTCATCCAATCCAGCATCGCGAACAATCCTTCCGGATTATCCGCGCTTGTCGTGATGGCGGCCACGTTCCAGCCTAAGATATTGTAAGTGCCGGGATAAATTTTGGTTGGATCGAGGCCCTCCTTGTAGATAGGCGGAATGAAGACGTAGCCGTCCTCCGGATTCGCTTGGCGCAGCTCCGCATTGGCTTTCATGACCTGCCGGATCGGATCTGCGCTCGCGAATACGGCGACCTTGCCGGACATGAGCTTCTCGCTGACCTGATCCTCGGTCTGGGTCATCGCGTCCGGCGTCATCAAGCCTTCCCGCATCAGCTTGGCGACGTACGCGGCCGATTCCCGGAACCCTTCATCCTTATAGATCGAAGCCATCCGATCCCCCTCCGTCACGGCATAGAACCGGGTGAATCCGTAATTCTCCTCCTTGAAGGCGGAGAACAGCTGATCAATGCCATGCCCTTCTTTGGCTTGGCCCGTCTCGAACGGGATGATGCCGGGATATCGCTCCTTCACGAGCACGAGGTATCGGTAGAGATCATCCGTCGTTGCGAGAGGAGGCGAACCGAGCTTTTTGTAGACGCGCTCGTTCACGACGTATCCCGCGTTGCCGTGAGGCTGATTCGTATAATAATTAGGGAAGTAATAAATGTGCCCGTCGGGCGAGCGCAATAAATCCAAAATGTTCGACCCTGCCCAAGTTTTTAGATTGGGGTATTGGTCGATGTAATCGTCGAGCGGCACCAGCAGGCCCGCTTCGCGCATCCGCTCCAGATCGGAATCCCGATCCCCCCAAATAATATCGGGCAGCTGCTTCCCGGCGATCATCTTCTGCAGCTTCAGCTTGGCGTTGCCGTCGGCGTTAATCGCATCGATCTGGATATCGAACGTATCGCGAATCCATCTCGAAGAAGGATCCGCGCCCCACTCAGGCATGGTGTAGTAGCTGTAATGGCCGTAGAAGGTGAGCTCCAGCGGTTCTTGGCCCAATTCGAATCGGTCATTGTCCGCACTGCTTGCGGGCGCGCTAGCAGCCGGAAGGTTCGAAGCCTCCGTTTGAAGCCCTCCACCGTCCGAATCACTGCAGCCGATAATCGCCGCAAGCAGGCAGAACGACAGAATCGGACTAAGCGGCAGCAGCTTCTCTCTCTTGTTCATCATTCGATGGCCCCCTTTGCTCGAATGGAAAGATTAAGCATAATATTCTCATAATACCAAACGGAATGATGATTATGAACAAAATTTTGATCAATAAAAGCATATAGACATCACAGCGGATTCATTCGAATCCGCCGTGATGTTCTTCTTAAGACGATAAATTAGTCCAAGCCAAGAATTTTACGTTTCTCGTGCCACTTGGCCGTACGCCAGTCGAGAAGTTGCTGGTAGCCGAATTGTTTCGCGTCCTTCTCCGCCTGGTCCAGAATGTCGTCGACCTGCTCGTCGCTGCCCGCTTGCGAAGAGGCCGCCAGCACCTCTGTTAGAAGCTCCGTCATCAGCGCCTGAGCATCGCCCTCCGGACTATCGGCCGGAGGCGTCAAGTCCTTGAATTCGGTAATGTCGATGCCGGTCGGCCACGTAATTTCACGCTGGTATTTCGCCTGCCAGTTTTGCTTGTCTGGCGGGAGCGTCAGCTCGACTTTGTTTTTGGCCGGATCGATATAGGTCGTATTGCCGTTGATCATGACCCATTCGTTATCCGTTTGTATTTTCGCGACCTCCGCCGGATTGTATTGTTCGGTAAAATTCGGGAAGCCTTCTTCGTCGTAGCCTTTCCAGTTGCCGCCTTCCGGTCCGAAGAACTGCAGGTTCATGCCCTCGGGGCTCGTGAACCAATCCAGGAACGCGAAGATCTTCTCCGGATCCTTGGCCGCTTTCGTAATGACAGAGACGTTCCAGCCAAGCCGGTCGTAGCCGCCAGGGTAAATTTTGTTTTTGTCCAGTCCTTCCTTATGGAACGGCCAAGTGACGAAATAACCGTCCTCCGGATTTTGTTTGATCAGCTCCTGATGCGCTTGACTTGCCTTGGCCGTTACGTTGGAGCTCGCGTACACCGCCACCCGGTTCGTCATCAGCTTCTCGAGAACCTGCTCGTTCGTTTGCGTGAACGCGTCCTGCGTCATCAGCTTCTCCCGGTACAGCTTCGAGATAAACTTCTGGGATTCGCGGAACGCCGGATCCGTGAAGAGAGAGACCAGCTTGTCGCCGCTTGGAACGGCAATCAGCTGCTTGCCCAAGGAGTCGTACATGGCGCCTTCCTTGAAGGCGGTGTACAGCACGCCGACGCCTTGGCCGTCCACCGCGCGGTCCGTTTCGAACGGAATGACTTGATCGCCGTATTTTTCTTTCACCTTCACGAGATAGTCATACAGCTGCTCGATCGTCTCCAGCTTCGGCGAGCCCATTTCCCTGTAAATCTTATTGTTGATCGCGTAGCCTGCCGTGTTCGTGGATTTATCCGTGTACCAGTTCGGGAATTTATACAGCTTGCCGTCTTCGGCGCGGAGCAGGTCCAGCTTCTCCTTGCCGGCCCACTTCAGCAGATTGGGATATTTCTCGAGATACGGATCCAGCGCCACGAGCTGGCCGTTCTGGTAGAGCCGGTCGATGTCCTGATGGAAGCGGTCCGCCCATATCACGTCCGGAAGCGAGCCTCCGCCCATCATCGTCGTCATCACTTCCGTCGCGTTGCCGTTAGCTTGCTTCGCGATAATGTTCAGGTTCTTGTTCTCCTTCAGCCATCTCGTCGCCGGATATTCATCCATACCCAAGAAGTCGGCCCAGTCATAATGGTAGTACAGCGAGAACTCCAGCGGCTCCGAACCGAATACCCAGGCATCGCTTGCGCTGCCTTCGCTCGGCTTCGCGTCGTTGCCTTCGGCGGGCGGCGATGCGCTTGGCAAAGGATCTGCGTTGCTGCCGGAATTGGAGTTGCTGCATGCGGCGAGCATCGTCGTCAGCGCCAGCACGGCCGACACGATCAGCAGCAGCGGCTTGTTTCTTTTCATTGCTTACTAACCCCTCTCATGAATACATATTTATGTCCAAAGCGATAGCTCGCCTCAAACCGGATGCATGCGGCCGCTATTCCTTAAGCGACCCGATCAATACGCCCTTCACAAAATACTTCTGAACGAACGGGTACACCGCGATGATCGGAAGCGTGACGACCATCATCGTCGCGGAGACGAGCGACTTGCTCGTGATCGTGACCATGCTCTGAATTTTGGAGACGGCGCCCGAGTCCAGACCGGCTAGCTCCATGATGTTGGCATTCAGCAACCGTCTTAGCATCGTCTGCACCGGGAGCAAATCAGGGTTGGAGATATAGATGCTCGGCACGAACCAGTCGTTCCAATGCGCGATGGCGGTGAACAGACTGAGCGTGGCGATGACGGGACCGGAGAGCGGCAGCACGATTTTGAAATACACGCCCCAGTTCGTGCAGCCGTCGATTTGAGCCGACTCCTCGAGGCCCGCCGGAAGACTTTTGAAAAAAGTACGGAAGATGATCATGTTCCACACGCTGATGAGCGCGGGAATAATGAAGACAAGGAATTTATCCATCAGCCCAACCGAACGAATGAGCAGAAACGTCGGGATGAGCCCTCCGCCGAAGTACATCGTGAAGATGAAGAACACCATATAAAACTTGCGGCCCATTAAATAGGACTTCGTCATGCCGTACGCCAATAACGACGTGAACAGTGTAGCCGTTATCGTGCCGACGACCGTGCGGAGAATCGAGACGACGAAGCCGTTCAGCAGCTTGTCGTTTTCCATGACCGTTTTGTAGTTTTCCAGCGTGAATGCCCTCGGCCATACCGTCACTCCGCCTTTGGCTGTATCCAGTCCCACGTTCAACGACACGACCAGCGCGTTCCAGAACGGATACAACGTGGATACCGTCAGCAGGATGAGGAACAGATAGATCGCAACGAGCATGATTCGGTCGCTAGTTCCAATTCGTTTCAAGCTCAACGTTTGTCGCCTCCCGTATTCGATTGCGCATTACCATAAGCTGCTGCCCGCCCTGCGCGCCAAATAATTGGCCATCGTAAGCAGTCCGACGCTGATGACCGCCTTGAACAACCCGATGGCGACCGCAAACGAATATTTCTGATTTTGCAAGCCGATGCGGTACACATAGACGTCGATGACGTCCGAAACCGGCCTGAGCAGCGGATTCTCCGCCAGAATGAGAATGTCCTCGAAGCCGGCGTTCAGCAGATTTCCTACCGCCAGAATCATGAAGATCAGAATGACCGGCATGATCGTCGGAATCGTAATCAGGTAAATCTGCTTGAACTTGCTTGCGCCGTCGATGTCGGCCGCCTCGTACATATTCGGGTCGACGCCGGCGATGGCCGCCAAATAAACGATGGAGCTGAAGCCGATTTCCTTCCACACGTTCGTGGTGATGAGGATCGACCAGAAATACTCTTTCATCGATAAGAAGTTGATCGATTCGTCGATCGCCCCGATCCCCTTGAGCGCGATATTGACGCTGCCGTTGTCAGTTGACAGAAGCGACATGACCAGACCGCCTACGATGACCCAAGACATGAAGTGCGGCAAATACGTGACCGTCTGCACGAACCGTTTGAAGAACATATGCCGCACTTCGTTCAGCATCAGCGCGAGAATGATGGGCGCCGGGAAACCGATCGCGAACTTCAGCAGGCTGATGATGATCGTATTGCGCATGATCATCTCGAAGTTTGGCGCATTAAAAAACGACTCGAAATGCTTGAGCCCGACCCATGGATTCTCGAATATCCGATGCGCGGTGAAAATGTTGTAGTCCATAAACGCCGTCAGAATGCCGTACATCGGGATGTACGAAAAGACGAACACGAGCAGAATGCCCGGCCATACCATCAGCTGCACGTCCATTTGCTTCCACAGCCTGCGGAGCGCGCTCTTCCTCGGCGTTCTCGACGGCGGCTCGGCGAAAGGCTCGATTGTTGTTGCTTCCGACATGTTTTTCCTCCCACTTGCCTTTGATTTATCCTCATTTTATAGAAGCCAAGCCGCCGAAACGATATAACAGACCATCGATTTGTGATACTTCCGCATGAACTTCTCGGACAAAAAATGATACTTTTACGCGGGTGGAGCTCAATAAACAAAACCACCTATCAGGCCTTCCTCCGCACACCATCTCCACCGCCGCATAATGACCAGAATTGAAATAGCGGACATTGTACCCTTATTTTCAAGCTGACTCCCTCTTTCCCCGTAAATAGCGGCGATTTTACCCTTATTGCAGTCCATATTCCCCAATCTGCCATATGCCCTCCAAATTAACGGTATAATTGCCGCTATTCCCGACCAACCACCTTCATCCAAGAAAATAACTCCGAAAATGCCGCTATTCTCAGGAAGCATCGAAGCCGACTAACTAGTTGCTCCCCACCTTGTTGCTCCGCCTCGCTTCTTTTGCGATGTATAATTTCCTATACAAAAAAAGCCTGCCGCTTCCGCGACAAGCTTTAAATCCTATATGAGGCAGGCTGCTCCGGCGTCTACTCCGACGCGTGCTTCCCGACCAGCTCCCAGTCTCCCGCGGTGTAATTCCCCATGTGCCACAGGGATACGCCGCTTAAACCGTAATATTTGGCAAGCCATATCTTCTTCTCGATGCTTTGCGTATCCTCGTAATAGAGCAGATGGCTCCCGCGTTCATCCTTGAACTCCAGCTTCTTGAGCAAGTACGGCATGGACCAGGTCGCCGTTACGCCCGCTGACGCAAGTCTTTTCTCCACATCGGCAATGGCCGGACGAAAGACCGGACCCGTCGTGCCGTCCGGCGCCGTAATCCACTGATTCGCCTGCTTCGAAACGCCGAGCACCAGCTTCTCCTTCGGAATCGAACGAAGCGCGGTCTGCACCGCTTCGTTCACGAGCGGAAGCGGAGCCGACGGCAGACGGCTCTCGCCATGCGTGAAAT
Organism: Paenibacillus soyae; assembly: GCF_024623455.1. Taxonomy (GTDB): domain Bacteria; phylum Bacillota; class Bacilli; order Paenibacillales; family Paenibacillaceae; genus Pristimantibacillus; species Pristimantibacillus soyae. Next base: position 131,508 of record NZ_JANIPJ010000006.1, read on the forward strand.
CGTAAGCCATAAGCACGACCGAATCGGCCAGCTCCCCGATCTTCTTCAAATCATAGCCCTTGTAATATTCGATAGGAGGGACGGCGACCGACAAGGTGAATGCTCCTAATTCCTCCTTCAGAAGGGTCAGAAAACTGGCGTAATCCGCCGCGCTGCCCGCTTCCTTCAACCCTTCGAAATCGATGTGCACGCCATCGAAGGAGTATGTAGGGTCGTTCATGGCCGCAAGCAGCGACTCGATAAAGGACTCCTGCGCTTCCTGATCCTTCAAGAAATCCTTCAAATCCGCTCCCGCGTAAAACACCATTAGTTCCTTGGCGGCGCCGGCCTCGTTAGCGGCTTCAAGCGGTTCTGCATAGCCGTTTGGAATTTTGTACTCTGTCGTACTGACGTTCAGAGACGCCGAGCCGGCTCCATCGTACTGCAGGCTTGACCAGCCGTAAATGACGCGGGACAGCTTCTCGACATGATGAATGGCTGGATAAGAGCCAAGCGCGTAATAGCCGGTCATATCAACCAATTCTCCCGAGACGCGGTTGTCCAGCAGCCGGTAGATGACGGCCGCCGCCTGCTTCCGGTTAAGCGGCTCCGACGGCTTGAACCCGGCGGGATCCCCTTCCATGATGCCGTGCCGGGCCGCGTAATACACGTACGGCCGCAAGTCCGCGTCAATCGACTCGGCATCCTGGAAGCTGCGGTCGTCCCGTTCCTTCTCCCATTCGGAAGTCAGCCACCGTTCCCGGCTCTCTTCGTCCAGCATCTGCAGCTGCGACACCCCGATTAGCATTGCGACCTCTTGTCTTGTAATCGTCTTGGCGGGCATTAGCTTGCCATCCGAATCTAGCAAGCTGCCAAGCCACTCGTTCTCATAGGCGACTGATAGATAAGGCGCGGACCAGCGATCCTTCGCCACATCCGCCGGAAGCCTTCCCGTTCCCGCCTCGGTTTGCGAAGCCGCCACAAGCAGCTTCACGAACGCTTCGCGCGACAGGCTCCCCTCCGGCCGGTACGTCAAATCCTCATAGCCGTCAATGACGCCGAGCGCCGTCAACGTGTAGATTGCTTCTTGGGCGTAGTCGTTCGGGACGTCCTTAAACGGCTTCAGCTGCGCCTCGTAGGCGAACGCTTGTCCCGAGAACAACATCATAAGCGCCAGCGCGGCTGCCGCTATCCTTTTCCCTCTCATCCTCTATCTCTCCCTCCCAAACTTAGAAAGCTCGACGAGAGGATAGACGCTGAATTCGTAGAGTAGGTTGCATACCGCGCGCAAAACAAAAAGCAGCATCCGAGATGCTGCTTGCAAGACTTGCTATGGTTTCGGCATGTAGAAAGGGCCAGAAGCCCTGACAAACGAGAATGGAGAGACCTTGTTATGTTAGATTTGTAACTCCCCAAGCTTAATCAGCTCGACAACCGCTTGCGAACGACCTTTGACGTTCAACTTTTGCATCACATTCGAGATATGGTTGCGAACGGTTTTCTCGCTGATAAATAATTGTTGCGCAATATCTCTTGTCGTTTTGTCCTGCACCAACAGCTCGAATACCTCTCGTTCACGATGGGTCAATAAAAACTTGCTCTTATGGTCGCTTCCCTTCAATGTTTGTCACCCCTCCTTGCTCGGGATTTTATGGTGTAACAAGGGCAAGGGATACAGTCAAATTATCATATGAAGGGGGTGCGGCGAAGGTGCTGTCTATGAGCAAATTGGGCGCTTTAGAACCCGGTTTATTCCATCTCCGCGTGAACGATCAGGCGGTGCGTCGGATCGATGAGCGGATCGCAGGTGATGAGCGTCAGCCGGCGGTCCTTGTTATTGTAATTCAGTACCGATACGTCGGTCGGTTCGACAATCGAAATTTTATATACCTTATAGACGAACGTGTCATCCTTCGTTTCAACCGTGATCTTATCCCCGACTTCGACCTCGTCAAGCCGGTTGAACAGCCGGCCTTTGATTCGCATCCGGTGCGCGGCGATCGCGGCGTTGCCAACCTCGCCGATCTTCGTCGTTTCCTTCAGATGAACCGCGGCGACCTTCATGTTTTTCTCCGTGGCTCCTTCAAGTACCGGAAGCTTCAGGTCGATGCTCGGAATCTTGATCGTGGCGATTGCGTTCAGCTTCGGGGGAGCCTTCGCCGGAGCCGGCGCTGTCGCCGCGGACGGCTCGCCTTGCGCGCTCGCAGAAGGCGCAGCCTCCGCTGACGGAGCAGCCTCCGCCGACGGCTCGACAGCTTCCGCCCCCTCCGCGAACAACGACGTCAAGCCGTCGTATTGATCCAGCGCTTCCTGTTCCGCCTCTTCGTTCATTAGGCTTTCTTCCCAGGCGGCCAGAAGCTTCTCTTCTTGCCGGGTATCGTACCACTCGCTGGCCTTCGGATAACATATGATGATAATGCCGATAAGAATCAAGCCGTAAGCTGTCAGCTTCTTGATCGTTGTCCCCCCCGTTCTATCGCGGGCTTCACCGCGAATACCCATTTTTTGCTTCCGTAGAAATTCACGGCAACAATTAATGCGGTCACCACGGCTTTGGCCGGCAGCTCCCGCCACATCAGCCAATCCGTCGCGACCGCCAGCATCAGAATCGATAACGTCAGCATGGCGACGTTCCACGCCGCGAAGCGCAGCTTCCGTCGCCGCTCCTCCGTCCGGTTCACAAGGGACGGGTCGGTACGGAACGTGAACGCCCGGTTCATGAAATAGCTGTTCGTCATGCCGGCGCCGTAAGCCGCCAGCTGCGCGGCCGCATAATGCACGTTCAGGAACACGAGCAGCGCGAATACGGCCATGTCGATCAGCGTGTTTAGCACGCCGATGACGCCGAAGCTCATGATCTGCTTGACCGTTGCGGCGTCCAACCGTTTAAACATAATGTTTTTCCGGTTCGGCGTTCTTCCGTTCGAGGCCTTCGCCGTCAAGCCGGCTTTCTCCGTCCCCCGCATGTCCCGTCACCTCCCGGACAATATAGAGCGGACGGTTCTTCGATTCGTCGTAGATACGTCCAATATATTCGCCGATGACGCCGAGCAGAATGAGGATGATCCCGTTGAACAGCAGGTTGAGCGCGACGATGGTCGTCCAGCCTTCAACCGTCGATTGCGTGAACAGCCGTTGGAAGATGACGATAAGCAGGTAGACGAAGCCTCCGCACGATAACGCGAAGCCCAGGTAGCTCGCGATCTTCAGCGGCTTATAGGAGAAGCTCGTGATGCCGTCCAAGGCGAAGCTGATCATCTTCTTGAGCGGATATTTGGTCTCGCCCGCGAATCGTTCTTCGCGAACGTATTCCACGCTCGTCTGCCGGAAGCCGATCCAGCTGATCAACCCGCGCACGAACCGGTTTTTCTCCTTCAGCCCTCTCAGCACGTCGCACACCTTCCGGTCGATTAAGCGGAAGTCGCCCGTATCCAGCGGGATGTCCACGCTTGTCATGCTCTTCAATAATCGATAGAACGCAAGCGCGGTCAGCTTCTTGAACACCGTCTCTCCCTTGCGCTTCAATCTCCGGCCGTAGACGACTTCGTAGCCTTCCTTCCACTTCTCGATCATCTGAAGAATGACCTCGGGCGGATCCTGCAAGTCGGCGTCGATGACGATGATCGCATCTCCCCGCGCATAATCCATCCCCGCGGAAATCGCGATCTGATGGCCGAAATTGCGGGAAAAATCGATCAGCCTGACGTTCGGGTCCTCGCCGCCGATCTTCTTCATGATTTGTACCGTGCGGTCCTTGCTGCCGTCGTTCACGAAGACCAGCTCATAGGGCTTATCCGTCGTATCCATGACCGCCTTAAGCCTTCTATACGTATGCTCGATGACTTCCTCTTCGTTGTACATCGGGACAATTACGCTGTAATTGACGCGCTTTGCATTCATCGCAAGGCTCCTTTTTCATTAAAGTGCGTGTTCAAAATGTCCAGTTTTCAGCACCAAGAAGATCGGATGAAGCTAGGAACTGAGGAGCGGAGCGTAGTGAAAGCTACGTGAGCACCTGAAGCGTTTCCCTAGGAAACGCACTTCGAAAGCATACGCCTAGTTTCGGCTGAATTCGATATTCGATGTCGAGTAGACTCCCTGATACGCTTCGTGATCAAAAGTGGACTTTTTGAACAACCTCTTAAAATACCCAGCTGGGGAACCAGCGGAGCAGGACGTCCACGTACCACTTCGGCACCGTCAAGCCGGACAAGGCCGGATAGAACAGGACGAATAACGCTCCTGCCGCGACGGCGTATCCGATGCGCGCTTTCCGGAAGGACGGATTCCGTTCCTCGAGGACGCCCCAAATGTACACAATGCTCAAGATCATGAACGGAACCATCGCGAAATAATGGTACAGGAACGTCTCGCGAGGCACCAGCATCCAAGGAATGTATTGCGCCAGGAACGCGATCCAGACCATATACATCTTCTTCTCTCCGCGCTTCACGCTCAGCCAGATCGTAAGGAGCATCGCGAAGATGCCGAACCACCAGATGACCGGATTGCCCATCGTCACGATCGTCGACTTCAAGTCCGCGGCAAGCCCGTCGCCGGAATAATACCAGACCGGACGCTTCATGAACGGCCATTCCCACCAGGAGGACGAGAACGGATGCGAAGAGACGAGATTGCTGTGGTAATTGTACATGTTCACCTGGTAATCGACCAGCGCCTTCCACGTATAGCCGCCTTCCATGACCGACAGGATCGGAATATAGGAAAGCGCGTAGATGCCCGCGGGTATCGCGATATAGAACACGAGGCAGGCCGCAAGCGTCAGGATCGTATTCCTCGGGAAGATGGCTGCGATCCGTTTCAGCGCCGCGGTGTCGAAGGCTTCGGCATGCTCGCCATTCCCTGCCAGCTTCCGTTTCGCTGCCGCGTATTCCTTATAGCGGTCCCAGAGCGATATCGCCAGCATAACGGCTAGACCGGCCCCGCCGTACAAGACAATCCATTTCGAAGCGACGCCCAGCCCGAAGAATAAGCCCGCCAAGCCGAGCGGCAGCAGCGTGGCGGCGAGCTTCGTCTTGTAGAAGCTGAGCGCCGCGTATTTGTTCATGAAGTGGAACATCAGCATAATGAAGAACACGCCGTATACGTCGATGGTCGAAATGCGGGTCTGGGCAAAATGCATGAAGTCGGCGGCCAGAAGCCCCGCCGCGAGCGCGGCATAGGACGTGCGGCCGAACAGCCTTCTAGCGGTCATGTAAATGATCGGAATCATCGCGATGCCGAACGCCGTGCCCGCGATGCGCCACCCGAACGGACCGAGGCCGAACAGCTTGATGCCGGCCGCGATAATGATTTTGCCGAGCGGCGGATGCGTATTCTCGTAAGCCACAATGCCTTCGATATTCTCGTAGGCGGTGCGCGCGTGATAAATTTCGTCGAAATAGCTGCCTTTCATGAAGCTGTGCTCGTATTCGGCGAGTCCCTGTTCGTCGAATAGCTGGGCTACCGAGCCGCGCTTCGCTTCCTTCGCCTCGTCGTCGTTCACGGCCGCTACGGCCAGAGGCTCTTGGCCGCCCGCCGTATAGAAGGCCATCTCGTGAATCGAGAAGCCCAGCTGGGACGCCGTAAGCTTCACGTAGCGCGTTTCGAAAGCCGCCGGATGAACCGTCCACGCGAATACCGCGACGTGGCTGCTGTCGACCTCCAGCTTATTGCCCCATTGGTCCGGCTCGGTTGCGAATTCCAGCGTATATTTCCCCGTGCCTACGCCGCCGAAGGTTGTGATGCGGTCCAAGGCTACCTTGCCGCCAAGATCGACATAGAAGCTTTGTCCGGTCCGGGCGGGCTGCCATACCGTCTCGGGAGCTTTCACCGAGCCGAGATTGACCAAAGCGACGATCGTATACACCGCCGTCAAGCCGCCCATCCACCACCAATCCTTGCGCTTCATCCTATTCTTGCCAGAAACGCGCCCTTCTATCGAAGCCTGCCGCTTGAATCCGGCTAGCAGCTTATCGTCCGCCGCCCGCCGGTCTTCCTCGGTTACGGGCACCAGCGCTTGCACCCGTCCTTTGGCGTACAGGTCATACCCAACATAAAGCATGTAAGCCAGCATGCTCAAATTCGCGATCGAGCAGAGCAGCACGATGCCGTCGTTCGGCACGTTCGTCGTATGCGCGCTGTACGCCAGCACGTAGCTCATGTTCACGAAGTTCGTGATCGAGAAGCCGAAGAACAGCCGCAGCATCCGGCGGTCCTTCGACTGCAGGTACGCAAGCAAGCTGAGAAGCAGGAACGGGAACATATACCGCTCGTGCATCTTGGTGACCAGCAGGAATACGACGGCTATGAGCACCATCGCGATGAAGAAAGAGCGATCCCCGCCGTCCCCTTTCCTTCCGGCCAGCGCGTAGAAAACCGCAAGCGCGACAGCCGCGAGGATAAACAAGTTGCCGAGCAGCCCGTATTCCACGAACAACCACGTATCCGTAATCGGCTTCCAATTGGCGCCGTTCAAGGAGTACAGGTTAAACGCGTTCAATGTCGCGTAGGGATAAGAGGACAGCGTGCCTTTGTACAGCTCGTACAGCCCTTTAAGCCCGCTTCCGCTCCAGAAGAACGGCAGCGCCAGCAGAATGAACGTGCCGAAGCCGTAATACGCGCTGACGGCCACGTCCCGCCACTTCCTGCCGACCAGGAGCGCAAGCAGAAGAACGGGCATAAAGATGAACGCCTGCGGCTTAATGAGAGCCGCGATCGCGTACCAGACAGACGCTCGGCCGTATTTGCGCTCCGCGATGCCGCAAATCGCCAATGCCAGAACGAGCGCAAACACCGAATCGACCTGACCCCATGCCGCGGAATCGAGGATGACGGCCGGATTGAACAGCCATACCAGCGCAAGTCCGAGAGCTGTCTTGCTTCCGGCTTTCATCCGAGTGGCCGCCCTGTACAGCAGCGCGGCCGCCGCGAGATCCGCCGCGATCGCGGGCAGCTTATACAGCAGCAGCTCGGCCGACGAGCCGGGGGCAATGCCGAGCCAGCTCTTGATATGCCCCAGCGCGAACAGCACGTAAATGTACCCCGGCGGGTAATCGACGAACATATCGGTATGGTAGAAGCCGGCTATGCCTTCCTGCACGGCTTGATTGGACCAATGGATGAACAAGGCGACGTCATTGGCGTATCCGCCATGCCCGGCCGCGATGTACAACCGAATCGCCAGAGCAACGGCGAAGCCTGACGCCAGTAATACCAGCATACGGCTGCCGCGCGGGCCAAGACGCTCCTCGCTTCTGAGCAGCCTTCGGTGAACGATCGCGAACAACGCGGCGAACAAAGACGCGTACAGCAGCGTGCTTAGAATCGATATCTTCTCAGGCGGCTGCTCCGCCGTCCCGCCCTGCGCGTTCGTCGGATCAAGCGCGAGCACCTCCGCCCCTTCCGGCGCCGCAGACACTTCCTCCACCGTCAAGGAATCGAACCAGGCTTGTCCCGAGTTAAGGCTGCCGTAGCCGCCCAAGCTGATGCCGAACAACAATTCCTTCTGCTTGCCGCCCGTCTTCCCGTAAAACTCCAAATACGCCCACTCGCCATGAGTGTCGCGGAAGTCCGGGTAATAGACCGCGGTGCCGTCCACATACAGATGCGCGCCCGTCGCATCCGCCCGAACGCCCTCCGTCTTCACGTAACCCGAGAAGCGGTAGCTGGTGTCCGGCTTCACCTTCACCGTCTGAACCAGCCGGGCATGATTATCGCTTATGCTATGTATAAAAGCCGACTGCTCTCCGGCATACGCCCCTTCGCGGGTAACGCCGTAGTCCGTTACGCCTTCATCCTTCACCCATGCCTCGATCCGCCAGCCGCTCGGCATGCTGCCGTCCGACTGCTCGAAGTCCGCGTTCGCAAGCAGGTTGTCCGCCGCGTACCCCGTCGTCCCCGGCAGCATCAGGAGCAGGAGGGCCAGCATGATCGCGGCCATGCGGGAGTAGCCTTTGCTCATCGTCATCACGATTCCTTTCCGTTCTCGTTAACTACCAAATTATATCAAACTCATACTCACTTTATCGAATGCGCCATTGGCGGTCAATGCCGGCGCGGAAAACTTTTCTTCAACCTATAGACGCGGGCGCCATCTATTATGTTCGCAGAAAATGAGAAGCGCCAAAAAAACGGCCTGCCGAGGGCGCTGTCGCCGCCCCAAGCAGACCTTGTCTTCACGTCGCGCGTTCGCCCGCTCTTCCGCCTCCCGTCAATCTCGCCTTGACGGCGTCGACGAATTGTCTCGCTCTCGCTTCGTTCGTATGCGCTCTGTGCACGAGCTCGTACCCCGCGTCCGTCAATTGCTCCCTCTCCTCCGCCGCCTCCGCGTAATAGAGCGCTTGGGTTCCGACGTTCGTCCGGTTGCAGGCGACGTAATGCACGCCGTCCTCGAAGCCCAGCTCCTCGATATCGCGATTCGGCTCGGCCAGCATTAGGGCGCGGCAGCCCGGAATTTCGAGAAACTTGGCGACCGGAATGCGAAGCACGCTCCCGCACGTGAACGAGATCATCGACCGGTTGATCGCCCGGGCATATTCCTCCTTTACGAATAATCCGGGCCGATCCGGCGTCCGGTGGCCGGGATGCTTGAAATGGACGAACCCTTCCGCGCCCTTCATGCGGCTCGCCACGGCGTGCCGGAACGGATACTTCGGATCCATCAGCCCCATCAGGGAATAGCGGATATCCTTCGGCAGCCCGTAATCCTTGATCAGGCTTTCGTTGATGCCGAACGGCAGCCATTCGAAGCGCGAGGCGCAATCCGGGAACGCCTCCAGAAACGGGTATTTGCTGGCGGAGAAAATGATATCCGGCTTCCCGCTCCGGTCAAAATATTCTCTTCGCGCCGCCGGGTCGAAGTGGACGTCGAGCACGTAGCAGCCCTTCAGGATGTCCGCGCGGTCCAGATTTCGGATATTCGGAGCGAAAGCGTTGCGCCATTCGAAATCGTAATGGAAGATCATGTCCGGCCGGAAGTCGAGCCGGGCCATAATATCGAAGATGTCCCCGTCCTTCGTCCAATACCGGACGTCGGCAACCCTCCCGATCGCCTCCAGCATATCGAATTTATGCTGATGCTTCGGCATGGCTTCGGCAAACCGTTTGGCGAGCATTAATATTTTTAAAGGTTTCTCTGTCCCCACGTCATGGAGCCTCCCATTTCCGTTACTGGTTCTCCAGCCATTGCTCGGGCGGGACATCGCGCAGCTTCCGGGCGGGATTGCCAGCAACGATCGTTCGGGCGGGCACATCCTTCGTGACGACGCTCCCGGCCGCGGCAACGCCGTCCTCGTGTATCGTCCTTCCCGGTAAAATCGTGGCGTTCGCGCCCACTCGGCCGCCCTTCTTAATCGTGACGCCTTTGAACCGGCCGAAGCGCGCGTCCGAACGCGCCAAGTAATTGTCGTTCGTCGTCGTGACGCACGGCGCCACGAATACGTGGTCCTCCAGCTCGGAGAACGCGCAAATGTAGCTGTTCGTTTCCAGCTTGCAGAAGGCGCCGATCACGCAATCGTTTTCGATCGCGGCGCCGCGCCCGATAATCGTCTTCTCGCCGATCGTTACCCTCTCGCGCACGGTCGCCAAGTCGGCGACGAACGCCTTCTCGCGGAGCTCCGCTCCCCGGTATATGACCGCTCCCGTGCCGATCGTGCAGCCGTCGCCGATCCGGGCCGGGGCCAGCCGCGCTCCCGCGTTCGTCGTGGCGGAATTGGCGGCCTTCATCGGCAGCTTGCCGATCACGGCATGATCGTGTATGACAGCGTAGCTGCCGATCGACGTGCCTTCAAGAATGACGACATGATGGCCGATAACCGCTCCTTCGCCGATCGTTACGCCTGCGCCGATGACGGTGTGCAGCCCTATCCTCGCTTCGTTGCCCATACTCTCACCCTCTCGCATATCGCTTGAGCTTATCCGCGATATAATCCTGCTGCTCCCGCGTCAGATGCGGCGACATCGGCAGCGCGAAGGAGCGCTCGCACACCTGCTCCGTTACCGGGAGATCGCCCCGCTTCATCCCAAGCGAGCTCATCGCCTGCTGCAGATGCAGCGGACAAGGATAATAATGGCCGGTCGAGATGCCGTGCCGCTTCAGCTGAACGGCCAGCCGGTCGCGGTCTTTGGTCAGCGTGACGTACAGATGGTACACGTGACGATAGTCGGCCGGCGCCGCCGGAAGTGCCAGCGGGAGCCCGCTCAGCAGCGAGCCGTAGCGGACGGCAGCCTCGCGCCGCCTGTCGTTCCATTCGCGAAGCTTGGTCAGCTTGACGCGAAGAGCCGCGGCTTGCAGAGGGTCGAGCCTGCTGTTATAGCCGACTTCCTCGTGGAAATATTTTCTGCGGCTGCCATGGTGGCAGAGCAGGCGGATCCGGTCCGCGAGCCCTTCGTTGTTCGTAACGACAATGCCGCCGTCTCCGTAACCGCCCAAGTTTTTGGTCGGGAAGAAAGAGATGCAGCCGATGTCTCCGAGCGCGCCGACCGGGCGTCCTTTGTATTCCGCCCCTATCGCTTGGCAGGCATCCTCGATGATCAGAAGCCCGTGGCGTTCCGCAATGCTTTGCAGAGCGTCCATATCGGCCGGCAATCCGAAGATATGGACGGGCAGCAGCGCTTTGGTTCGCGGCGTCACCTTCGCCTCCACGTCTACCGGATTCAGATTGAAGGTGACGGGATCGATATCGGCGAACACCGGGACAGCCCCGACGCGGACGATCGCTTCGGCCGTGGCGAAGAACGTGAACGCCGTCGTGATCACTTCGTCGCCCTCACCGATACCCGCCGCCTCGAGAGCCAGCGTCAGCGCATCGGTTCCGTTCGCGACGGAAATCGCGAACCTGGCTCCCGTCTGCGCCGCAATCTCTTTCTCGAGCGCCTCGACCTCGGGACCGCCGATATAGACGCCGCTATCTAATACGCGCCGCATCGCGCCGTCGATTTCCGTCTTCAGCTCGCGATACTGCGCATGCAAATCAATTAAAGGTATATTCATAGCATTCACTCCATCCATGCCATCTTGCTCATTTCGAAATGCCCGAGAGGAAGCTCCACTGCCTTGCCGCTTGAGATCGAGCGATAGATCGCCAGCACGATTTCCAGCGCGGACAGCGAATCGGCTGCCGTAACCAGCGGAATGGCTCCCGAGCGGATCGCGCCCGCCAAATCCCGGTAAAGCGGCGCATGAGAGATTCCTTCTATCCGCGGAGGGGGCCATGCGCCGTCTGCCCCATCCTCGAATTGCCATAGCTTCAGCTCGTTCAGCATGGCGCCTTCCATCGCCGCGGAGCCTTTCTCTCCGAACAAGGCAATGGAAGTGCCCAGCGAGCTGGGATACGCCAGCGTTGTCGCTTCGATCAAGCCGATCGCGCCGCTCTGGAACCGGAGCACGACGGCCCCTGTATTTTCGACGCCGATCTCCTGTCCGACGACCGCAGCTTGCGCATACACCGAGCGCACGGGCCCCAGCATCCACTGAAGCAAGTCGATGTAATGAATGCATTGATTCATGAAGAGCCCGCCGCCCTTCTCCCAGCTCTCCCGCCACGGGCTTTCCTTGTAATAAGGCAGCCCCCTGCTCCAGCGCATCGTCACCACGCCATGTCCGATCGAGCCGAACCGCCCTTGCTCCACCGCTTCCTTCATCGCCCTCATCTGCGGCATGTACCGGGCCTGGAACGAGACGGCAAGCACTAATCCCCGCCTCTCAGCCTCCTCCGCGGCGTCCCTGGCTTCCTTCATGGATAAAGCCAGCGGCTTCTCCACCAGCACATGCTTGCCCGCGCGAAGCGCCTTCATCGCCAGCTCCGCATGCGAGTCGCTGCTAGTCGCGATCACGATTAGCTCCGCGTCCGATTGGTTTAGCAGAGCGTCTATGGAGCCATACGTCTGAACCTCAGGAAACCGCGGCTTGCAGCGGTCCGCAAAGCGCTCCAGCCTCTCTTCGTCCAAGTCGAACAAAGCGGCGAGCACCGCTTCGCCTCCCAGCTCGGCCAGCGCGTTCACGTGTTTTTCGGCGATTTTGCCGCATCCAATAATGGCGGCGCGCACTGCTTCCATTAGGGGCCTCCTTTCAAATCTATCGAACGATTCCGTCTTCTTACTATATGAATAGGACTCGGGATTGCTATGGACGAATCTATCGGCCCGGGCAAAATAGGTTGGCTACCTAGTCTCTTGCAACATGCCATTACCCAGCGGCAAGAATACCTTACTAGATAGAGAGATGTTGTTATACGACAGAGGAGGGATTCCATTGAAAATCGCAACGGTCGTCGGCGCGCGCCCCCAATTCGTGAAAGCCGCGCCGCTCAGCAAAGCGATCAGGCAAACGCATCGCGAGCTGCTGATTCATACGGGACAGCATTACGATCCTTCGTTATCGGACGTTTTCTTCCAAGAGCTTGGTCTTCCCGCCCCGGACGTCCATCTCGGAGTCGGCTCCGGCCCGCACGGGAAACAGACGGCCCGAATGCTCGAAGGGATCGAGGAGACGCTTATACGCGAAACCCCGGACCTGCTGCTCGTCTACGGCGATACCAATTCCACCTTGGCCGGCAGTCTCGCGGCCGCCAAGCTGCATATTCCGATCGTTCACGTCGAGGCGGGCCTCCGCAGCTTCAACAGGCGGATGCCCGAAGAGACGAACCGCGTGCTGACGGACCATATGTCGTCCCTGCTCTTCTGTCCCACCGACGAAGCCGTCGCCAACTTGGAGAGAGAAGGCATTCGCGAGCATGTCCACATGGTCGGGGACATCATGTATGACGCCGTTCTCGCTTTTCTTCCAATCGCGCGAGAGAAATCCGATATACTAACCCGGCTTGGGCTGTCGCCCCGGCAGTATGCCGTCGCAACCGTGCACCGGAACGAGAATACCGACTCGCCGGATCGCATGCGGAGCATTCTCTCCGCTCTATCCCAGCTGGATAGACCCGTCGTTCTTCCGCTGCACCCCCGGGCGCGCCATTATTTGAACAAATGGGGCCTCGAGCCGATGCTCGAAGCGCCCAACTTGAAGGTGCTGGAGCCTCTGCCTTATTTGGATATGCTGAGCTTAACCTCCGGCGCTCACGCGGTGCTGACGGATTCCGGCGGGCTGCAAAAAGAAGCCTACATGCTCCGGGTGCCGTGCCTGACCATTCGAAACGAGACGGAGTGGGTCGAGACGGTCGCCCATCGCTGGAACCGGCTCGCCGCCGCGGATGCAAGCTCGATCCTGGAGGCGTACGGCGGCATATTCGTGCCCGAGCAGCATCCCCCTATCTTCGGCGACGGGCGTTCGGCCGAGCGGATGTGCCGCCTTATGGAGCGGTTTGCTCTCCAATAGCCAGGACGGCAGAAAAAAGGCCTGTCATGTCCATCATGACAGGCTTTGTTATGTTATCCTTGGCGCTCCAGCTCTTGATACATGGCCGCAAGCCGCTGCTCCATCTTCTCCCAGCAGTACACGTCACTCATCGCGGCTCTGGCGTTGCGCCCCATAGCCGCTAGGAGCTCGCGGTCGTTATACAGCTTGGCGAGCTGCTGCGCGAAATCCGCCGCAGAAGCGTTCTTCGATCCGACAACGAGTCCGCATTCATGCTCACGAATGACGTGCGACATCGCGGCCGACTCGTTAACGACGACGGGAACGCCGCTGCCGAGCAGGCTGAAAAATTTGTTCGGCAGCGCGTACAGCCTGTTTTTCGAGCTTAAGTCAAAATAAATATAACCGACGTCGACCTGGTTCCACTGATCGCCGAGCTTGTCATAGTCGACCCACGCGTAGTCGATCCGCGGATCGGATCGGAGCCGCTTCTCGATTTTGGCCTTTTCCGCAGGCGCGGGGTGATGAACTTGACCGGCGATTTTGAACCGCGCATGCAGGCCGGCTTGCGTTAAGCTGTCGAGCAAGGCGATGATGCGCCCCGGATCGCCTTTCTCCTTCGTCAGCATCCCTTCATAGCCGATAATCATGGGCCGTTCCTCGGAGAAACCGTCCGGCTGCCGCGGCTCCCCGCTAAGCTGAAGCAGCCTCGGAGAATTATAGATGACGGTAATCGGAATCCCCGGATAACGCTTCGCATAGATGGCCGCGATGCTGTCCGACACCGTGATGAGCCAGTCCGTGTCCTTCATTAGTTCCCTGAGCAGCGGCGTGTCGTTCTCCAGCTCGTGAGCGTCGAATACGACCCTCGCGTTCCTTCCCTGATTGCGCAAGAAGCGCTTCGCTTGAACCGCCTCGTACAGCGTCTCCGGCTCATGGGCATGATAGACGTCGGCCTGGGCATCCCGCGCCTTCGCCAGCAACCCGTCCAGCTGATAGCCTTCCGTGCCGTTCTGCAGACTGCGCAGCATCGCCTTCTCCACATTCGTTTTATGATAAATAGAGGCGATCCGCTTCGCCTCGTAGGGAATGACCGTCACCCCGTCTTCTCCGAAAGACGGAGAAGCAGAGCGCGTATCCCTGATCGGCGCCTTATTAATATTCAGCAAGGCCCCATTGTATTTGGGCGCCAGCAAGCATACGTCATGCCCGAGCGCCGCCAAGCTTTTGGCCTCCTTCTGGAACACTCTGACGTCAAGGAAAGAGTGTCTTCGAATCAGCTTGCATATTCTCAACGCCATTCGCCTCCGATCACTGGAAGAGCCTTATATCCCGTCCAGCCGGTACTGGCTGTAAAGCTCCTCATGTCCTTTCATCCATGCGGCCATCTGACGCAGCATCTCGGGATAACCGGGAACGGCATACGTCATATCGCTTCTCGTATTCAGCAAGCTCTTGTCATGGTGAAACTTATCGTTCGGCTGAATATCGACTTCATGCCCGTTCCGGAACACGTCCTTCAGCATCAGAAGCAGCTCATGCTTCGATACTTTGCCGTTCGCTGCGAGATGCACGATTCCGTCAAGCGGACTCTGCAGCATCTGCTCAACGAACGCCGCGAGCTCGAGCGTCGTCACTCCGTTCCAGAATACGCGCGAATAACCGCTAATGCTCCCCTCCTGCGCCATGAACCAATGAAACAAGCCAACGCCGTCCCGCTTCAATTCCGGCCCGATAATGGACGTGCGGATCGTCAAATGGCCGGGCCGCTTCACTTCGCCCAAGCTTTTGGTTTTCGCGTATGCGGACGTACCGTCCGGCTTTCTGGATTCGTCGTAAGGACCCCCGAGGCCGGAAAATACGCAATCCGTGCTTATATGGATAAGCCGGTATCCCAGCTTATCCCCCCATTTGGCCAATCGATGCGGAAGCAAGCTATTAATCATAATCGCTTCCTTCTGTCGCTCCTTGGCCGCTTCGTTCAGTATGCCGGCCGCATTGACGACCGCATCCGGCTTCAGAAGACGCAAAGCGTCCTCCAGCTCGGCGTGTCCGCGAAGATCGAGCTGCAGCTGCCCCTCTCCTCCATTCCGGCTGACGGCCGTCACGTCATGGCCCTTCTCCGTCAAATATCGGACGAGCAAATGCCCCGCCATTCCCGCCGAGCCTAATACGACAATCCGACTCACTTTCCGCCCCCCCTTACATAAAATCTCCGAGTATTTCCTGCACCTTGCCCGCTTCGATCAGATCCGATTTTCTGCCCACCGTAAATTTGTTCATCACGTTCGTCTGATGAACGACGACCACGAAGTTGCGGCCGGCCATCAACTCATGCTTGTAGCGAATCGCGTCGTGATGGGTTTTGAGCGGATAACGGTATCCGGACAAAAACTTTTCGGTGTCGTAGATAAACGTATAAAAGGATGGCGACGCATACGATACGTTCGCGAGCCGGTTCGTGTTGGAATCGTACAAATAACCGCGCTGGGAGATCAACACCTGCGTCGCGGGCTTCGGGACGTGCGCGTACAACCGTTCGACGTAGTCTTTTTTGAACATGTTGTCGGAATCAATGCGCGCGACGTAAGCCTTGGAATATCCCTGCACCGCTGCATCCATCCGTTCCTTGCGCTTCGAGAACGGAACGAATTCGATATGAGCCGGAAGCGGCTCGTGGCGCGCCAGCGACGCGGCGATTAGGGGCTCCGTTTCGTCCAAATAATAGATGAACGCCTTGAAATCGCTCCTCGACTGCCCGCTCAAGCTTTTGGCCGTGAAACGCATCGTAATGTCCATCCGGTAATCAATCCATGATGGCTTATAAATATTGTCGCTGTACTTGACCGTGTTGAATTGGATCTCGATAATCACGATCCGATCGTTCATGTCCGTCCCCCGCTTTCTTGAGACGAATTCGACCGCGTCCCCGTTCCGAGCCTCATAATACGGCCTCTTCCTTCGATATGCCGGGTCACGTTCCGGGTGTCGTAGATGAACGCCGCATGCTCCGCCAGCATCGTAAGAGGCATTCCTTTATGGGGAGTCGCTATGATGACCGCATCCATGCTCTCTACCAGCTTCGGCGTCAGCTCGACGCTGGTCAGCGGGCCGTCCCCCAGCTTGACTTGCGGAATGTACGGATCATGATAGAATACATTCGCCCCTTCCAGCTGCATGAGCTTCATAAGATCGATCGAGGCGGATTCGCGGGCGTCGGCGATGTTAGGCTTATAGGCCGCCCCGTAGATCAAAATATTCGACCCCGACAACGGCTTCGGCGCCATCGCTTTCCTCAGCTGCTGGACAATATACAGCGGCATCTTGTGGTTAACGGCATTCGACATGCTGATGAATTCGGACGTCATGCCATGCTGCTTCGCCTTCCATAGCAGATACGACGGGTCGACGGGAATGCAATGCCCCCCGATGCCCGGTCCCGGATAGAAGGGCATAAATCCGAACGGCTTCGTCCCTGCCGCGTCGATCACTTCCCATACGTCCAAATTCAGCTGATCGCTAAGCATCGCCATTTCGTTTATGAAGGATATGTTGATGAGCCGGTAAGAATTTTCCAAAATTTTGGCCATCTCCGCGGCGTCCGTGCTGGATACGGGATGGAGGCTTGGGAATACTTGACCATAAAGCTGGAGAATGCGGTCGAGGCAGCCCTCCGTTATTCCGCTCACGATCTTCGGGATCCTCTCGAGCGGGAAGCGTTCATTGCCCGGATCGACGCGCTCGGGAGAATAAGCCAGGTGGAAATGCTCTCCGGCCTTAAGCCCCGTCTTCTCGAGAAGAGGGAGCAGCACCTCCCGCGTCGTCCCGGGATACGTCGAGCTCTCCAGCACCACAAGCTGGCCTTTCTTGAGACGGTGGCCGACCTGGGAGGCCGCGATCGTCAAGAAGCTGAGGTCAGGCGTTCCATATGCCGTGAGCGGTGTCGGGACGCAGATAATAATCGCTTCCGCCGCTTGAATGGCGCTGTGCCGATTCGTCGGCAGGAAGCGATCGGTCATCATCGCCTCCTGTATTTGACGGTTCGAAATTTCGTGAATATAGCTGATTCCTTTGTGAAGCTTCTCGACCTTGTCTGCGTCGGGGTCGATGCCAAGCACGCGGAATCCTCTGTCCACGAACAGCAGCGCTAGCGGTAGACCAACATAACCAAGGCCCAGGATGGCAACCGTCTTCTGTTCCGTGCCGCCCTGGGCATGCAAATCTTCCATTTCGTTTCTTTCAACCATCTTGTAGCATCTCGCCTTCTTTCCAGCCTGTTTCAAATAGCTAGAATTACAATATGACGGGATGATAGAAAAGGAATGGACGAATCAGCCTTCGAATGCGCAAAAAGGCTGACCGCCTATTCCGGCGATCAGCCTTGACTTCAGGGACTATGGCTAGTCCAGCAAACGGTGCTTGCGGTTTACGCTGGTCGATTTCAGGATTCCGTCGCCCGTAGAGTCGGGCGCGCCAACCGGGAACACCCGCTCCGCCATCGCGTTAAATTCCATAATATAGTTTTGAACGGGATAGCCGAGCATGTTGTCGTTCATATACATATTCATACGCCCGACGAATTCGGGATTCGCCGATATATAAATATTGGCGATCTGAGGATGGAGCTCCTTGACCGCTTCGGCGATCTGCGATTTCATATCCGCCGTTAGAAGCTCTTCACCCGTGGACATGCTGCTGATCCGTCTTCCGTCCTCGGCGCCGTTCTTGCCGAACAAGCCCAGATGCGTCCGGCTCATCGCCTTCGTCTCGCCTTGCGGAGCATGGTCGTGGAGCGATACGGCTACATAAGCTTTTTTGTCGGCCAGCATGACGTATGACGCTTTGACCGAGGTAATCTCCTTGATTCGGTCGGCTATTTCCTCGCTCATTTCCAATCGATAATTGCGATGAGAACCAATAACGTTATTATTATTTTGCTGGCTGCCGCGTACCCGGTTTTGCTCGTTTTTCCCGTCATCCGCGAACCGCTTGTCCCGGATCACGCCGAAAGAATTATACTCCGCATTGTTCGTCCGGATGTTTTTGTTGCCTATATCCCCCTGATATTCGCTGCAGCCGCTGAGCAGCGTGCCGATCAGTACGCCGGCGGACAGCGCCGCTAACTTCTTACGCATAGGCATGCCATACCTCCTCGTATCGTAGCATCCAAGCCGAAGGCGGCGAATGTCGCGAACGGATGGTCGCTTCGCCGCTCATTCTTTATTCAGCTTGATCAACCTTAGCGTTCGCCAATCGCATGCTTGCTATTCGCGGGAACGCCTTTCTAGGAGCTGGTAACGCCATAATGCTGCAAAAAGTTAAGGAACGGGACCTATTTGGGCCGCAATTCGGTCTAACGCTTCTTGAACGGTCGAAGGAGGCGGAGCTGCCCAGTCCGCGGGATTAGCAGGGGTATACGCCAACCCGAACGCGTCGTCCACCCTGACCAAGGTCGTATTGGTACCAACTAGCACCACTCGCGAACGTATGGGAATGGAATCAACCGTAGCCCTGACTCGCGTAATCACGTTATTTGCGCCGTTCACGATGAGCTGCCCGGAATTCGGGAATGGATTGAAGATGTTTTCCGTTATGGCAAAGCTGGTTAAATTCAGCGGATCGATCGGAATATGCCCGGATTGAACGTTTATGATAACATTGCCGTTTATTCCTCCGCCCACCAAGTTAACCTGCGTATCCGTCGTAGCTTGCGAATTAATAATAATATTGCCGCTGGAGACGAACGAAGCGAACATGACCATATTAATGCCATTCTGTGTATAGCCGGAGGCCAATTGCGAGTCGCGAATATTCACTTGATTAACGGAGGTCGTTAGCGCGGTGAAGACCGGGGCAGGCGTCATATTGACGCTAACGAAAAACAATTTTCCGCTAAAGCTGCTGGCCGTCACGAAATTAAAGTCAAGGGGCGCGGACAGCAATGTAAGATCGACGAATCCGGAGCGATTATCGTTCACGAATCCCGGCTCCGCCCAGGAAGGATCATTAATATCGAATGGAATAGCCAACCGGGTTAATAGCGTGCTTGTTCCTATAAGCTGGACGTTCGCTTTCAGATGAATAAGCGGTTCGGTGTACGTGCCAGGTCCAATGGATATGGCATACCGCTTAGCCGGCGTAGCGTCCACGATGGAAGCCATTGCCGCAGTGACGGTTAGAAAAGGTTGGCATTCGCTCCCATCCGCCGTCGCGTCGTTGCCCGCTTTGTTGACATAAACGATTTGAGTGAATATGGGCAGCGGCTCAACGCAGCCAGGTCCCGTTGGACCTGTAGGTCCCGTTGCGCCGGCGGCGCCTGTCGCTCCTTGCGGGCCGGCAGCGCCTGTCGCTCCTTGCGGGCCGGCAGCGCCTGTCGCTCCTTGCGGGCCGGGCGGCCCGGTGACGCCGGCAGGTCCCGGGGGGCCGGGAGGTCCTTCGCCCTTTTTAACGATAATTTTGTTTCGAATCACGATGCACAGCTTTTTAATTTTGAGTTCTTTGATGAAACACTTGTTTTTATCTTTAATAAATAAGCTTTTCATTCCTTCACCTCCTCATACATCGTATGAAGGAATGATAATAAACGAATGGACAAGTGGATCGTATTTATGGTTTATTTTTGCGTCGTAACGCGGTCTAACCTTTACCCCTTAATTAATCTTGACATTTCCCACAGCAATCCCTATCATTAGTATCAGGTATTAGTACCAGATACTAAATAAGTCGAGGTGAAGCAAATATGACAGCGCTGCAATCGAATTCACGCATTACCGCAATCGGCTCTTACGTTCCTGAACGCAGGATAACGAATGCCGATATGGAGAAGCTAGTAGACACGAATGACGAATGGATCGTGCAGAGGACCGGCATTCGGGAACGCCGGGCGCTCTCGGAGCACGAGCACGCGTTCGACTTGATCGCGGGCGCCGTCTCGAATATGGCGGAGCGTTACGATGTCAATCTGAAGGACGTCGACTATGTCATCGTAGCCACCTCCACGCCGGATACCGTATTCCCAAGCATGGCTACCCGTCTCCAAGCAAGATTCGGAATCGAACGCTGCGGCGCCATTGATCTGCAAGCGGCATGCGCCGGCTTTACCGCAGCGCTTCAGCTGGGGAATAGCCTCCTGTTGTCCGGAGTCTACCGAAAAATATTGATCGTAGGCGCCGACGCGCTGACGAAGGTTACCGATTATTCGGATCGTACGACCTGCATCTTGTTCGGCGACGGGGCGGGGGCCGTTCTGCTCGAAGTCCATGCGGGAGGCGAAGGCAGCATGCTCGCGGCGTATTCGGATACAAACGGCGGCGGCGGTCATCATGTTTATTTGAGCAACCAAGCGAAATCCATCGACGAACACGACATTCTGGATCACGGGAAAATCGTGCAGAACGGCCGGGAGGTTTACCGTTGGGCGGTAAGCCAAGTATCGGAAGGCATTCGGCAGCTTCTAGCGGTCGCGGGTCTCGGGACGGACGACGTCGACTGGTTCGTTCCCCATAACGCCAACCAGCGCATTATCGAGGCTCTCTGCGAACGTACCGGCTTTCGGCCCGAGCAAGCGTTATCCAGCATCGCGCATTACGGCAACACGTCGGCGGCATCCATCCCGCTGGCGCTTGACGATGCCGTTCGCGAAGGACGGGTGAAGAACGGTGACACGCTTCTGCTCCACGGCTTCGGCGGCGGGCTGACGCAAGCAGGCGTCATTATTCGTTGGACGATCGAAACGTAACAGAAGAGGATGCTGTTTCGCGCATGACCGCGCGAAATCAGCATCCTCTTTTTTCTACGACTTCATATAAGAAATAATTTGCGACCCTATACCGAAATCGACCCCGATTTTGCCGATTCGAGCGGCCACCTGGTGAGCCAGCACGACCGCGTTCACGCCGCAGGAAGCAAGCATGATGTCGTATTCGTCCTTCCGGGATTCCAGCACCTCCAGCGTGCTTTCCATCATCTCGTTCCGCTCGAACGGGAGCGTGAACGGAATATTCAGATTAAAAGGCGGCCGAATCAGCCTCTGCTTCGTTCCGCCCGCCCATCTCGAGACGAGCACGACCCTCGCCCCTTGTTCGGCCAGCATCTGCCAGAACGGCTGGTAGTGGATCAACTCCCGGTTCACAATCGCGTTGCACACCGCCTTCGGCTCCAGACCGAAATGCTGGAAAATGCGGTTTGTGAGCACCCGCTTGTGATTCGGATGCGCCCGGATCACTTTGTCGTTCTGCGCCAGAATCCCTACGATATCCGCCTCGCGGATTGCCGTCACGATCTGGTCGCGAAGCGCGATATTCGGAAGCCGGACGCCTTTCCTGCCTTTGTTCGCTTCTTGCACCCACAGCTGCTGAAGCGTATGCTCCATCGTATACACCGAATCCTGCGACAACACGAAGTTCTCTCCGTCTCCGATGCGGACGAGGCAGTAAGGCTTCTTCTCCTTCAGCGCCTCTCCGAGGCGCGATATAATCTCATCCTTGTCTAGCAGGCTCTCGTTCGGAATATGTGCAATCATGTCCAACCCTCCAAGGTCGTATGGTCTCATCTTCTATCGTCCTGATAGTATATGAGACGGTTTCGCGAGGGATTGGACAGCTGCCCTTGCCGATAAGGGATAGCCTCCCGGTTCTGTTGCCGAACGTCATGTGTAGATTGAGCTGCCCGCGGCTTTGAACGCGTCCGCTTTCTCCTTCATGCCCGCTTCAATCGCTTCGGCCGTCTCCAGACCGCTCTGCGCCGCATATTCGCGAATGTCCTGCGTTATGCGCATGCTGCAGAACTTCGGCCCGCACATCGAGCAGAAGTGGGCGGATTTGGCGGCTTCGGCCGGCAGCGTCTCGTCGTGGTAGGCCATGGCGCGTTCCGGATCGAGCGATAGATGGAATTGGTCCCGCCAGCGGAATTCGAACCTTGCTTTGGACAAAGCGTCATCCCGCACCTTCGCTCTCGGATGTCCTTTAGCCAAGTCCGCCGCGTGCGCCGCAATCTTGTACGTGATGACCCCTTCCTTCACGTCTTCCTTGTTCGGCAGTCCCAGATGCTCCTTTGGCGTGACGTAGCAAAGCATAGCCGTGCCGAACCAGCCGATCATCGCCGCGCCGATCGCGGATGTAATATGGTCGTAGCCGGGCGCGATATCCGTCGTCAGCGGCCCCAGCGTGTAGAACGGGGCTTCGTCGCAAACGGCAAGCTGACGGGTCATGTTCTCCTGGATGAGATGCATCGGCACGTGTCCGGGACCTTCAATCATGACCTGCACGTCATGCTTCCACGCGAGCTTCGTCAGCTCTCCAAGCGTATCCAGCTCCGCGAATTGCGCCTCGTCGTTCGCGTCCGCGATCGAGCCCGGGCGAAGTCCGTCGCCGAGCGAGAAGGCAACGTCGTACCGCTTCATGATCTCGCATATGTCTTCGAAATGCGTGTACAGAAAGTTCTCCTTGTGATGCGCCAGGCACCATGCCGCCATGATCGAGCCGCCCCTCGACACGATACCCGTCACGCGCTTCGCCGTGAGCGGAATATAGCGCAGAAGCACCCCCGCATGTATCGTAAAATAATCGACGCCCTGCTCCGCCTGTTCGATCAGCGTGTCGCGGAACACCTCCCAGCTTAGATCCTCGGCTTTGCCGTTCACCTTCTCGAGCGCCTGATAGATCGGCACCGTTCCGACCGGCACCGGGGAATTCCGGACGATCCACTCCCTTGTCGTGTGGATGTTCTTCCCGGTGGACAAGTCCATGATCGTATCGGCGCCCCAGCGCGTCGCCCACGTCATCTTCTCGACCTCCTCCTCGATCGAAGAAGCGACGGCGGAGTTACCGATGTTGGCGTTAATCTTCACGTGGAAGGCCCTGCCGATGATCATCGGCTCGCTCTCGGGATGATTGATGTTCGCCGGAATAATCGCTCTGCCTCTTGCCACCTCGTCCCGGACGAATTCCGGAGACATCCCTTCCCGGATCGCGATGAACTCCATCTCCGGCGTTATGGTCCCTCGACGAGCGTAATGGAGCTGCGTCACGTTCCGTCCTTCTTTTGCCCTCAGCGGTCTGTTCGATAGGCTCGGGAATATTTCGGCACCCTTCTCCCTCGCCCTCTCCTCCGACGCGAAGCCGTTATCCTCGGGCTTCACCTCCCGTCCTTCATACGCCTCGACGTCCCCGCGGGCCCGTATCCACCGCTCTCTTCGCTTGGGCAACCCGGCTCTTACATCCGCTATGTAGTCCGGATCCGTATAAGGACCGCTGGCATCGTAGACCCTCACCGGCTCGTTCGCCAGCTCTTCTCCATCTCTCCCTTGGCTCTTGGCGAGCGCGATCTCCCTCATCGGCACTTGGATCGAAGCGTCCGATCCTTGGACATAGACCTTCCTGCTCCCCGGCAATGGCGTCGTCAACATAACAAAAAAACCTCCTAAATGGAATTGGAATTCCACCTGGAGGCATACGCAGATCGATAAGAAAGTTTGTTCGGCGCTGCAGCTTGTGCTCATCCCATTCGCTCGTACGTAGATAGGCAGCAAAATTTTAAACATTGCTGCAAAATACGGCGAATCGGCGCGTGTCGCATGGCGCGCGATTGGTTCGGCTTGGCCGCGGCGAAGCCGATTATCCCACTTTCCTACGCTGGCATGACCCAGATCAGGTTCAAAGGGACCAAAGCAAATGCTTTATCTCAGCCTTTCGGCGCCCCTAGTGGATTTCCTTTATCGACTATACTGTTCTACGGAAATAATTGTCAACCTTTTTTTACAACTTAATCTTCTGCTGGAACAGTCCCGCCTGCCGCGCCGCCATGTAAATAATGACGATCAGCGGACCGATGAAGACGCCGATGACGCCGACCAGCTTGAAGCCCACGTATAAGCTGATAAGCGCGGACAACGCGCCGATGCCGACCGAATCGCCGAGTATTTTCGGCTCCACGATTCTGCGGAACACCGTAATGAACAGGAACAGAATGATCAGGCCGATACCCGTGAACAGGTCGCCTGTCAGGATCAGGTAAGAAGCCCACGGCACAAGCACCGAGCCGGTACCGAGAATCGGCATAATATCGACGACGATAATCAGCAGCGCAATCGCCATCGGGTACTTGATGTCCAGAATGAGCAAGCCCGCGAGCGAGATGACGTAGGTCATCGCGCTCAGAATAATTTGCGACCGCAGAAAGCCGAAAATCGACTTGCGGAGGTTGTTCAGCATCTGGTCAACCTGCGATCTGGACGATTCGTCGAACAACGAAAGCACGGAAGCCTTCATCGTGTTCAGACTGAAGCTGAACATATACACCGCGACGAGGAACACGATCAGGAATATAAATACGCCGGGCAGCGTGGAGGCAAACGAAACGACGGAGGTCGACAGCTTGCCGACCATCGTCGTGATCGTGCCGGTCAGCTTAAGCAGATAGCCTTCAAGCGTCTCGATCGCGTCCGGCGGGAGGTTCTGGTACAAGCCGCGCGCGTCAACCAGCAGCTGGTCGACGATTTCATTCGCGTTCTCGAAATATTGCGGAACCTTCTGCAGAAACGCGATCAGCTCCGCCACGATCTTGATGCCGAGAAGCACGATTAATCCGATAAGCAGGACGGTGAACAAGGTGCTGGAGATAACGGCCGCGACCAACCGGTTAAGCTTGAACCGTTTCATCAGAAACCCGTTCAGCGGCTCCAGGAATATGGCGACCACAAGGGCTAACAGGAACGGCGCTCCGACCGTGAAGCTTAAATAAATCAATAACAAACCGACGGCAATCATGACGACCGTGCGTATGGACATGCGGTTTCCCTCCCCTCCCAGATTTTATTCAAGCTTCGCGCTGCGCATGAGGAAATTCTCGTCTTTGTAATACATGTCTTTGACAAGCAGATTCGGGCCGCAGCAGGATGCCGCCGGGCAATGGCAGTTGACGCCTTGCGCGAGCGGATGGTCCAGCCAGCGGTTGAACAGCTCGTCGAGGCCCGACTCCGCGATATTGCCGAAAGCCGGCACGTCCGAGAAGTCCGTAACGAACACGTCGCCCGTGAACAGATTAACGTTCAGGCGGTTGCGTCCGTCCGGATCGTTCCGCACCGTGACGTTGCTCTCTCTCGCGAGCCTTCCAAGCAGCGCGCGCTCCTCCGCGTCATCGCTGCAATGATAGAACGGGAGCGTGCCGAATAGCATCCAAACGTCCTTGTCGCGATTGTCGAGCAGCTTCTCTACCGCGCCGCGCATTTGTTCCTTGGTAATGACGGGCAAATCCTTGGCGAAGGAGCTCGGATACATCGGATGCACCTCGTGCCGCCGGCAGCCCATCTCTACGATCAGGCGATGAATCTCGTCAATCTTGTCGTACGTCCGGTAATTGATCATCGATTCCGCCGACACGAGAACGCCTGCTTCGCTTAAGCGGCGCGCGTTGTCGATCATCCGGTCATATAGCTTGGATGCGGCTTCAAGCGATACGCTGTGTCCAGACTTGGCGAATCCGATCGCATGGAAGTCTTCCGCGCTCGTATAATTGAACGAGATATGCATGACGTCAAGATAAGGCGCCAGCTGCTCGTACCTCGAGTACGGCAGCGTCACGTTCGAATTGATCTGCGAGCGGATTCCCCTGCTTCTCGCATACTGGAGCAGCGGAACCATATAGTCGCTCACCGTCCGGCCGGAGAACGTCGGCTCGCCGCCGGTAATGCTGATTGTCTCCAAGTGCTCGACCTCGTCGAGTCTCCGCAGCATGTCCGCCAGCGGAATTTTGTCCGGCTCGGCCAGCACCAGAGAATCGCCGACGGCGCAATGCTCGCATCTCATATTGCATAAATTCGTAACGGTCATCTCGACGCTGGTCAGCCTGTGTCTTCCATATTGACGAAGCGAACGGATGGGGTCCCATGGGTCGTTGGTAGGCGATAAGGGGGACAAAGCGGGATGAAAGCTATGATTCCTTGTATCTAGTACGTTCATTGTTCAACACCTGACTTCATAATCTCGTAATGCTATAGTTATTTTCATTGTAATGTCCGTGGCGGCAGGAAGCAAATAAAGCTAATAAAGCGCTGCAAAGAAAAAAAGAGCCGTAAGGCCCTATAGACTGGAAACGAGCGGCGGTTCCGCGGACTCCTCTTCGTTCACGCCGACGATCATAGCCGTTAGCTGCGTGGACAAGTCGATCTCGTATGGCGATTTCAACGCTTCTCCCGCTTCGTTGTACAAGACTCGGACGGTAGGACGATGCGGATAAGTGTTATTCAAGCTGGAGACGATGCCTCTCTCCCCGGTCTGCAGTCTGACGTTGATGCCGATAGGATAGATCGCCACCTTGTCCCGGAACAGCTGGAGCATGCGCTGCTCGTACAACGTGCCCGTTCCCGCATACAATCGTTCCGCGGCTTCGTGCGGAAGCATCGGAGCGCGGTATACCCGGTTCGTGGTCATCGCGTCGTAGGAATCGACAAGACCGATCCACTTGGCGTAGTCATGGATTTCGTTTCCTTTGATCCCTCTCGGATAGCCGCTGCCGTCCAGCCGTTCATGATGCTGGAACGCGCAATGCGCAACGAGGAGCGGCATGTTCGGCTCGTCCTTGAGCAGCTCGTAGCCAAGCTGGGGATGCCGTTTCATCTGCTCGAACTCTTCTCTCGAGAGCGCGCCGGGCTTCTGCAGCACCTGCATGGAGATTTGGGTTTTGCCAACGTCGTGCAGCAGCGCGCCCATGCCAAGCGTCATCACTTCATCGCGGGAATAGCCGTTCGACATGCCGAGCAAGGTTGTGTATACGCAGACGTTCAAGGAATGCTGGAACAAATAATGATCGACGGTTCCCATGTTCATCAGCATGATCATGGCGTCTTTATGGTTGGACAGCTCATCGATGATATTATTCATCATCATGCGAAATGGCTGCGCGATAAACGGATACGTAACGCCCTTCTTCATCTTCGGGCGCTCCATCATCTCGAGAAAGTTCGTACGGATTTCCTTGATCGCCATCCGGAACGTTTCCTCGCTGATGATCGACGGCGCTTGGACATCCTCCGTGCGGATATCCTCTATGTAAACATATTGCACGCCGCATTGCTCAAGTCTGGCGATCAGCCGGTTCGTCAGCTCCATGCCTTGGCCGAGAAGAACGATGCCGTCAGCGGAAAATATTTTTTTGGCAAGCTTCATGCCGGGTTCGCAGTGCGAAATGGGCAGCAAACGCATTTTCGGTCCATCCCCTTCAAGACTTTCTATACCTTATACATCGGAGCAAACCGTATATATTGTTAATTTACGTGAAAATGCGCTTGACTGCAACCATTTTTACCTATAATTCGACAGTTTACGTCAAGTTAACTGGATATTTTATCCGCTTATGTCGAATGATCCACCCAATGAAGCCGGTGACAAGCCGTTATGGCTTCTTCCATCGTCAGCTCGTAGCCGATAACGTCGCGAATGAATTCGGGCAAATAATAGCGGTAGCTCTCTCCGTCCGCCAGCGATACGTAACCGACACGGAAGCTGAACATATCTATAGAACCGACCGCGTAGATGCGGTCTTCCTGCAGCGGTTCCCCGTTTACGAGCGCGCTAACGATTTTGTTCATGGGCTCGCGGCGGTCGTCGTAGCGGACAGTCATGCCATCGAGCGCCAGCGTGCCCAGCACCTCGCCCCGGAACCCGTAGCCTTTGATCGGCTTCGCAACAAATTCCTCAAGCAGGGCTTCCTCGAGCGCCCTTCGTACATGCCTTCCGGCGATCATAATCAGGCACGGATTAATCGGAGACGGACATAACGCATGGAGCTCCCCGGCAGTCACCTCGCCCCCGGCCAGACCGCCTAGCAATTGTCCCGTGTTGACCAATCCGATTTCGGCGCCGGTCCATCTCCGCAGTCCTCTGGCAAGCAAATTGGCAAACGGGGATTCCGCGTCGGTCCTCGCGGGGAGTGGTTCCCTTAGATCGGCGATGACCCGGCTGAGCGCCTGCCTTGCCGATTCCTTATAAGCGCGGATGACGGCTTCCGCTTCCGGCTGCTCCGGATAGGCATTCGTCGGAACGCAGGACGCGCGGAACAGCGGTCTCCCCGTCTCCGAATCCCATCCGATCTCGACCCGTCCGAGATAATCGCCGAACTTGCCAGCCGCGCAAATCGTGGTCATGCCGATGCGTAAGGGCTCTTCCAGCAGATGATGCGTATGGCCGCCAACGATCAGGTCGATGCCCTCGATTTCCTGCGCCATCTCCTGGTCCAGCTTAATGCCGAGATGCGACATGACGACAATAACGTCGCACCGGCCGCGAATCGCGGCTACTTGCTCGCGTATGGCTTCCAGCGGATCCGTAGTGGTCCAGCCCAGCAAAGCGTAAAATTCGGCGTAATTCGCTGTAGCCCCGATTAAGCCGATCGTCAGACCGTTCTTCTCGATGAAGGCGTGGGGGAGCATCCACTCGGGCCGTTCGCCCGTGGAGCTGACGCTCATGTTCGCGCAGACGACCGCGAGTCCGGCAGCGTCGCCGTACAGCTGCTCCAGCATGTCCGCCGAGCAGGTAAGACCCTCGTTATTGCCGAGCGTAACCGCTTCGTAACCCGCCTCTCGCAGCAGCTCGAGATTGACCTTGCCTCCGCTGCCTTCCGACTCCATCCGCATCCGGTCCATATGATCGCCGCAGTCGATGGCCAGGACCCGATCCGCTCCCCATTGCCTGCGTTCCTCGGCGATCATCGCGGATATGCGGGCCGCGTTCTCGAGCCGGCTGTGTATGTCGTTGCTATGCAGAAGCACGACTTGCGTTTGCATCGTTTTCGGCATATCCTGCGCGCCTCCTAAGTCGTTCCAAGCCTCGCTTTATCCTCCGATTTGGGACATGCGCCTGTCCGTGGGAACATGCGACAACGCGCCGTCTGCCAGCTTGGCCGCCATCTCGTGATTTTCCGGCTTAATATCCATCGCCTTGGCGAACATCCTTCTGAGCGCGTCGGAATCGCCAAGGGCGCTTTTTACGTTCAGCTCGTCTACCCAATACAAGCACGGCTTCAAATTGCCGTCCGCGGTCAGGCGGAGCCTGTTGCAATTTTTGCAGAAGTGGTCGCTGATCGGGTGAATGAGCCCGAACGATCCGACGCCCCCCGCGAATTCGAAGTCCTCGGAAGGACCGTTGCCCTTCACCTGATCCCGCCTAGCGACCTGATAGCCCTGCTCCTCCGCGATCTCCAGCACGCGGGACAATGGCAAATACATCTTGCGCCAGTTGTCGTCCGCATGCCCGATCGGCATATATTCGATAAACCGCACGTGCAGAGGCTGCTCGTAAGCCATTTTTAGGAACGCCGCGATTTCGTCTTCGTTAATGCCTTTGAGCAGTACGCAGTTCAGCTTAATCGGATTGAAGCCTGCTTTGGCAGCGGCCTCGATGCCCTCCATTACCCGGCGGAGCTCGCTCCTTCTCGCGATAAAAGCGAATCTGGCGGGATCCAGCGTATCCAAGCTGATATTGACGCGGTTAAGTCCCGCCGCCTTTAAAGCATCCGCCTGCTTCGCCAGGAACACCCCGTTCGTCGTCAGCGATATGTCGTCGATGCCGGGAATGTCGGCAAGTCTCGCGATTAATCGATCCAGGTTCGGCCTAACGAGCGGCTCTCCCCCGGTTATTCTAAGCTTCTTGATGCCCAGCCCGGCGCCCGCCTCCACGACCTCCACGATCTGGTCGTAGGTTAGAAGATTGGACGATTCCGTGAAGGCCACCCCTTCCTCCGGCATGCAGTATACGCAGCGCAAATTGCAGCGGTCCGTCACGGATATTCTCAAATAATTATGAACGCGTCCAAATCGGTCGGTCAACGCTTCCATGCTCCCGCCCCCTCTCTAGTACCTCTAAGCATAACATTTTTTCGCCGATTATGGTATTCTAGAGACACGATTACGTCATAACGATGAAAGGTTACATGACATGACATACGAGTGGAAAATCAAACTATTTGCGGGATTGCAGGAGCGGCTCGGCCGCAGCGAACTCATTCTTCATTCCGACCGCGATAACTTGACCGTTCGCGAGCTCAAGGAGATGCTTGCTAAGGAATACCCGGACCATGCTTCGCTAATAGCGATCTCGTTCGCGGCGCGCAACCACGCATACGCGGCAGACCAGATGCAGCTTAGCGCAAGGGACGAGCTGGCGCTGCTGCCTCCCGTGTCGGGCGGCGAAGAGGAACCGGCCGATGGCGGGGAGAACGACGGCTTCTACGTCATTACCTCCGAGCCTATCGCCACGGACGACGTACTGCGCAAGGTGATCGTTAAGGAGCACGGCGCGTCCCTCGCCTTTGTCGGAACGACCCGGGAGTGGACCGAGGGGCAGCGTACGGTTCATCTCGAGTACGAAGCGTACGAGCCGATGGCGGTTGCCATGATGAAGCAGATCGGCGACGAAATCGCGGAGCGTTGGCCCGGAGCCCTGTGCGCGATCAGCCACCGGATTGGCGTCGTTGGGCTCGCCGAGACCAGCGTGGTCATCGCGGTATCGGCCCCGCACCGGGAGAGCTGCTACGACGCCAGCCGCTATGCGATCGAACGCCTTAAACAGATCGTGCCCATCTGGAAGAAAGAAATATGGGCGGACGGGTCCGAATGGAAAGGCCATCAGAAGGGGCCATGGGACCCTACGGCCGTGCTTAACGAATAAAGCGGGAGGAGCCGGAATCATGCATCCACATACAGAGAGCAACGCGGAGGACAGATACTCCCGCCAAATCCGCTTCGCGCGCATCGGCCGGCAGGGCCAAGCCATGCTGCAGGACAGCCGCGTCGCCATCGTCGGCATGGGCGCGCTCGGCTCCGTCCTCGGCCAGCATCTGGTGCGGGCAGGCATTGGCTGCGTCCGGTTGATCGACCGCGACGTCATCGAGTGGAGCAACCTGCAGCGCCAGATGCTGTATACAGAGCAGGACGCGATGGAGCTGCTGCCCAAGGCCGAGGCCGCGGCGCGCCGTCTGCGCGCGATAAACAGCACGGTTAAGATCGAGCCCTATACGGCCGATTTGACGCCCGCGAACGCGGAGGAGCTGCTTGACGGCGCGCAGCTCATTCTGGACGGGTCGGACAATTTCACGGTCCGCTCCTTAATCAATGATTACAGCGTGAAGCACGGCGTTCCTTGGGTTTACGGAGGCGCAGTCGGCGCGTCCGGCATGACGATGACGTTTCGCCCCGGCGTTACGGCCTGTTACCGCTGCCTGTTCCCGGATTCCCCTGCCCCCGGAACGACCGATACATGCGAGACGGCCGGCGTCATATCCCCCATTATCGATATTATTGCCTCCATACAAGCCGCAGAAGCGATAAAACTATTATCCGGCAACGAAGCCGCCCTCCACGGCACCTTGTTCCAGGTTGACCTGTGGAACCATTCCTGGCTGCCGATCGACATGAGCCACGCAAAGCGCGCGGACTGCCCGGCTTGCGTCAGGCGTCAACTCCATTACTTGGAGCAGCATACCGCGGAGACGGTCGCCGTTGCCTTGTGCGGGCGCGAGTCTGTCCATCTGACGCCCGGCACCCAGGCCGAGCTGGATTTATCCTTGCTATCCGGCAAGCTGTCAGCGGCGGGCAGCGTGACAGCTAACGCCTTTCTGCTCAAAGTAGCCATGCCCGGAGAAATGACGTTCGTCCTATTCCGAGACGGGAGGGCTATCGTGCAAGGGACCGAGGATCTTGCAAAAGCAAGGTCGATTTATGCCGAATTATTAGGTGTTTAGCCGCATTTCGGCATCCCTCATATTGCCATTTTCAGAATTGATTGTTACTATAAAGGAATGAATCTTGCTACTATTCTCTCAAAAGTTAGTAGAAGAATGCACAATCCCAATTTCTGAGGTGTCTCTATGCGCATTCATGTAACCGATATAATTGATGGAGACCAATTGAGCGGCGATGTCTTTAACGACTACGGACTCCATGTACTGTCCAAAGGAACTAAGCTCTATAAATCCGAGATCTCGCGATTGCTGCAGCATCATATCGATTTTGTAGACATTATGGAACGGTCGCAGCCGTCATCCGAAGAAGAGCCTTCTATTGCCGGGCGCACGCTGGAATCGACGGTGAATCCGAAGTGGCTGCCTAAGGTGCAGCCGATTTACGAGAACGCTGTCAAAAGCTTCGAGAAGTTTTTTAGCGCGGCGTTAGAGACCGGCAAGGTGGACGATGCCGAGGTAACGAACGTGCTCCAGCCGCTTCTCAATAACCTGCAGCTCGAACGGGACGTCGTGTCGATGCTGCTGCTCTTGAATACGCAAGATGACTATACGTACCAGCATTCCGTTCAAGTCGGAATGTTATCCTATTATTTGGCGACCTGGCTCGGCTATTCGAATAACGAAGCAGCCAAGATCGGCAAAGCCGGCTTCCTTCACGACATCGGCAAGTGCCGCATCGAAGATGCCATCCTGAACAAGCCCGGCAAGCTAACCCCAGAGGAATATGAAGAGGTCAAACGTCACACCGAATATGGACATGAGATCATTCTACGTTCGTTCGAAGATTCCTCTCTTGCTTTAGGGGCGCTCCAGCATCATGAGCGCGTGGACGGAACGGGATATCCGGGCAAGCTAAGCGGAGATGAAATCCATCCGATCTCCAAGATTATCGCCGTCGTCGACATATACAGCGCGATGATCTCGGCGCGCGTCTATCAGAAGGAGCGCGATTTGCTGTATGTGCTCAGGGAGCTGCACCGTCTCAGCTTCAAAGAGCTGGATCCCGTTACGACGCATACATTCATCAAGCATATGATCCCGAACTTTATCGGGAAGCACGTGCAGCTTAGCAACGGGGATATCGGCGTCATCGTCATGACGCATCCGACGGAATTTTTCCGTCCGCTCATCCAGATTAGCGAGGCGTTTATCGATCTGACCGTCGAACGCGACTACGAAATTACGCATGTGTATATGTAATGAATGATAGATCATCATAAAAAATGCCCTGTTCGCCTACTTGGTAGGTCGAACAGGGCATTTTGGTTTAACCGATGGAGCCTTCCATCTCGAATTTGATCAGTCGGTTCATCTCGACCGCATACTCCATTGGGAGTTCTTTGGTGAACGGCTCGATGAAGCCCATGACGATCATTTGCGTTGCTTCGTCTTCCGTCAAGCCGCGGCTCATCAGGTAGAACAGCTGATCCTCGGAAACCTTCGAAACCGTCGCTTCGTGCTCGAGGGTAATGTTATCGTTCAAAATTTCGTTATACGGAATCGTATCCGAAGTCGATTCGTTATCCAAGATCAACGTATCGCATTTGATGTTCGATTTCGCGCCGTCGGAGTTGCGTCCGAACGAGGCCAGACCGCGGTACGTCACTTTTCCGCCGTGCTTGGAGATCGATTTGGATACGATTGTCGAGCTTGTGTCAGGCGCCAGATGCGTCATCTTCGCCCCGGCGTCTTGGTGCTGGCCTTTGCCCGCAACGGCGATGGACAATACCATGCCTTTTGCGCCGCGGCCGCGCAGCACGACTGCCGGATATTTCATCGTCAGCTTGGAGCCGATGTTGCCGTCAATCCATTCCATTTGCGCGTTCTCATCCGCAACGGCACGTTTCGTCACCAGGTTGTAGATGTTCGGCGCCCAGTTCTGGATCGTTGTATAACGAACGCGGGAATCCTTCTTGCAGAGAATCTCGACAACCGCGCTGTGCAGCGAGTTCGTGCTGTAGATCGGGGCCGTACAGCCTTCTACGTAATGCACGGAGCTGCCTTCGTCCGCGATGATCAGCGTACGCTCGAATTGGCCCATATTTTCGGAGTTGATCCGGAAATAAGCTTGCAACGGGATTTCGCACTGAACGCCTTTCGGTACGTAGATAAAGCTTCCGCCCGACCATACCGCGCTGTTCAGAGCCGCGAACTTATTGTCGTTCGGAGGAATAATCGTGCCGAAATATTCTTTCATTAGCTCCGGATATTCGCGAAGCGCCGTATCCGTGTCGGTGAAGATAACGCCTTGCTTCTCCAGGTCCTCTTGCATGCTGTGGTAGACAACCTCGGATTCGTATTGCGCCGATACGCCCGCAAGGAACTTCTGTTCCGCTTCCGGAATACCCAGCTTGTCGAACGTTTCCTTAATTTCCTGAGGAACTTCTTCCCACGTTTTGCCTTGCTTCTCGGATGGCTTCACGTAATACTGGATATCGTCGAAATCCAGATCGTCCAAGTCGCCGCCCCAGCGCGGCATTGGCATCTTGTTGAATTGCTCCAGCGATTTCAGACGGAATTCCAGCATCCACTCCGGCTCGTTCTTCATCTCGGAGATCGTGCGGACGATTTCCGGCGTAAGACCTTTACCCGATTGGAAGATCGCCTTATGTTCGTCGCGGAAGCCATACTTGTATTCTTCCATTTCCGGCATTGATTTTGCCATGGTGTCTCACTCCTTATTGATATTTTGATTCAGATCTTATTGATTCTCGATGCCTTTGCGCAGGGCGTTCCAGGCCAGCGTGGCGCACTTGATCCGCGCCGGGAACTTGTTAACCCCAGACAAGGCTTCGATGTCTTCGTTCTCTTCGAATTCCACGTCCTCGCCTTTCATCAGGGAGGAGAATCTCTCCGCCATGTTTAGGGCTTCTTCGAACGTATGGCCCTTCACGGCTTCCGTCATCATAGATGCGGAGCTCATGCTGATCGAGCAGCCTTCGCCCGTGAACTTGGCGTCGGTCACCTTGCCGTCCACGACTTGCAGCTGCAGCGAGATGCGATCTCCGCAGGTCGGATTGTTCAAGTTGATCGTAACCGACTCTTCATCTAAGGTTCCGCGGTTTCGAGGGTTTTTATAATGATCCATTATAACTCTGCGATACAAATCATCCAATTGCATGGCCGAAGAACTCCTTTGTTTGGATTAGGGCATCGGCCAGCCGGTCGATATCCTCTTCGGTATTGTACAGGTAGAAGCTCGCCCTGGCCGTTGCCGATACGTTCAGCCATCTCATCAGCGGCTGGCAGCAATGATGGCCGGCTCTGATGGCTATGCCCTTGGAATCGAGCACGGTCGCGACATCGTGAGGATGCACGTCGTCCAGATTGAAGGTCACAAGTCCGACACGGTCTTCCTTCGGACCGTAGATCGTGATCCCTTCGATGGAGGAGAGCTTATCGTAAGCATATGCCGCAAGCCGGCGCTCATGACGCTCGATCTCGTCCATCCCGATGCTCTCCAGGAAATCGATGGCGGCGCCAAGTCCAACCGCTCCCGCGATCATCGGCGTGCCGCCTTCGAACCGGTAAGGAATTTCCTTCCACGTGGACTCGTACAGCTCGACGAAGTCGATCATCTCGCCGCCGTATTCGATCGGCTCCATACCGTTCAGCAGCGCTTTCTTCCCGTACAGGGCGCCGATTCCGGTAGGGCCGCACATCTTATGACCGGAGAAGGCATAGAAGTCAACGTCCAGAGCCTGCACGTCGATCCGCTTGTGAGGCGTGCTTTGGGCCCCGTCGACAACCATAATCGCTCCGTTCCGATGGGCGATCGTGGCGATTTCCTTAATCGGATTGACGACGCCGAGCACGTTCGACACGTACGTCATCGCGACGACCTTCGTATTCGGCGTAATCGTCTTCTCCGCGTCCTCCAGCGAGATCGTGCCGTCCGGCCGAAGAGGGATGTACTTAAGCGTAGCCCCTGTCGCCTTCGCCGCTTGCTGCCAAGGAATGAGGTTGCTGTGATGCTCCATCGGCGTAATGACGATTTCGTCGCCTTCGCCGCAGACCGCTCTCGCGTATCCGGAAGCGACCAGGTTCAGAGCCGTCGTCGTGCCTCTGGTAAAAATGATTTGCTCCGGCGTCTCCGCGTTCAGAAATGCGGCAACCTTCGCCCGAGCGCCTTCATAAGCGTCCGTAGCCCGGGAACCGAGCGTATGAACGCCGCGATGCACGTTCGCGTTATCCAGCTCATAGTATCGTTTGACCGCATCAATGACGGAACGCGGCTTCTGGGAAGACGCCGCGCTATCCAAGTAAACGAGCGGATGCCCGTTCACCTCTTGATGCAATATCGGGAACTGCTCCCGTATCGCATGTATGTTCATCCTTCAAGTTTCCTTTCGAGCAGACGCTGCAGCTGGTTCCGCACCGCTTCGACCGAAATTTCCGATACGACCGGAGCAAGGAAGCCGTAAATAATTAACCGCTCCGCGTCCTGTCTGCTAATGCCTCTCGACATCAAGTAGTATACTTGCTCGGGATTAACTTGCCCTACGCTGGCCGCGTGACCCGCCGTTACGTCATCTTCGTCGATCAGAAGAATCGGGTTCGCGTCGCCGCGGGCTTTCGGGCTCAGCATCAGCACTCTCTCGGTTTGAACGCCGTTCGCTTTCGTTGCGCCGTGCTCGATTTTGGTGATGCCGTTAATGATCGCCGAAGCGGAGTCTCTCATAACCGCGCGCGTGATCATGTTGCTGTCCGAGCTCTTGCCGAAGTGCACCGCTCTCGTAGTCAAGCTCATTTGCTGGGCGTTATTGCCTACGCTGATAACCTTCACGTCGGAGGTGGAGCCTTGGCCTTTCATGACCGATTTCGTATCCGACAGCGTGTGGCCGTCGTTCAGGTCGCCGATAATCCACTCGACGCGGCCGTCGTTCTCTACGACAGCGCGGCGAATCGTCATGTCAACGCCGCCTTCGCCAAGGGAATGGACGGAACCGTAACGCACGAGGGCGCCCGGCTTCACGAACACTTCCACGATGGCCGGATGCACGAACTCGCCATTTGCCTTCGACTTGTCCGTTACCACGCAGTCGACGTACGTCACGCGGCTGTTCGCTTCGGCAACGACAAGAATGTGCGGAGCGAACGTCGCGCCCGCGTTATCGTTGAACAACACGGCCTGCAGCGGCAGCTCGACCTCCACGTTCTTCGGCACGTATACGAATACGCCGCCGTTCCAGATCGCGGCGTTCAGCGCCGTCAATTTATCTTCGTCCTTATTCACCGCTTGGAACAAATAAGGCTTAACGAGGTCGCCATGCTCTCTGCATGCCGTCTCCAAATCCGTGAAAATAACGCCCTTGGACGCAAGCTCGGCGGACAGTTGCTTCCATACCACGCCGGAATTGCGTTGAACCAGCAAATTCTCCGTTCCTTCCGCTACCAGCTCTTGCACGTTCGCAGGCAGCTCGGCGAGCGAAGCGACAGCCGCAGGCGTCTCGTAGCTTCCAACCGCCGTTAGGTTCCAGCGTTCGATGCGGACTTTCTCCGGCTTAGGCCATTCGATCGTCCCGGCAAGCTCCGCCGCTTCGCCGCGAAGGCTAACGAGCCAATCCGGCTCGCCTTTGCCGCGCGCGAGCGTTTCCGCGGAATTGCGGTCGGTCGGAGTGGTTAGTTGTGTGCTCATTTCGTAATCCCCCTTCTCCGATTAAGCCTGGCCGACCGTTTCGTCTTGAATGCCAAGTTCTTCTTTTACCCAGTCGTAGCCTTCGTTCTCCAGACGCTGAGCAAGCTCAGGTCCGCCGGATTTGACGATGCGTCCTTGCATCATAACGTGGACGAAGTCCGGCGTAATATAGTTAAGCAGACGCTGATAATGCGTGATGATCAGGAAGCCGCGGTCTTCGGAACGCATAGCGTTCACGCCGTTGGCAACGATGCGGAGCGCGTCGATGTCGAGACCGGAATCGATTTCGTCGAGCACGACGATCTTTGGATCCAGCAGCATCATTTGAAGAATTTCGTTCCGTTTCTTCTCGCCGCCGGAGAAGCCTTCGTTCAAGTAGCGGTGAGCGAACTCAGGATTCATTTCCAGTTCTTTCATCTTGCCTTCCATTTGGCGGATGAACTTGATGAGCGAGATCTCGTTGCCTTCTTCACGGCGGGCGTTAATCGCGCTGCGAAGGAAGTCGGAGTTCGTCACGCCTGGAATTTCGCTTGGGTACTGCATCGCGAGGAACAGGCCAGCGCGCGCTCTCTCGTCGGTCTCCATCTCCATCAGGTCTTCGCCGTCAAGGGAGGCGCTGCCTGCTGTTACTTCATATTTAGGATGGCCCATCAGCGCGGAAGCAAGAGTCGATTTACCCGTTCCGTTCGGACCCATGAT
Source organism: Paenibacillus soyae (assembly GCF_024623455.1). Classification (GTDB taxonomy): domain Bacteria; phylum Bacillota; class Bacilli; order Paenibacillales; family Paenibacillaceae; genus Pristimantibacillus; species Pristimantibacillus soyae. The sequence continues at coordinate 169,862 of NZ_JANIPJ010000006.1, forward strand.
CGCGTGGATTTCTCCGCCTTTGATCTCCAGGTTGATGCCTTTCAGAATTTCTTTTCCTTCGATTTCGGCTTTCAGGCCGTCGATGACAAAATGCGTTGCCATATTATACTGATCCCTCCAAGGTTGGTTTACTTCGTCGATTGCTGATTCTCACTGATTCTCAATAATCATTATAATTTAACTTTTGTTATAAATCAACGCAAGAGGCGTCACGAAAGGCGAATCCTCCCGAGTTTCATAACATCTTCATCTTCCTAATGCCGACAAAATCCGCCGCTTCTCCTCTTCGAACCGCTCGTCCGTCATAACAGGCTTCATGGCGGGCTCCGCGACCGGATCCTCCAGGCTTACCCACGATTTGCACCCGGTATACGCGGGCCTCATCGGCGCGAGGATCGGCTCCTCGAGCTTGTAGACCTTGAGAATCAGCAAATGCAGCGGCTTCTTGCGCTTCCACTTGAGCCTCTCCTCCGCGAACGTGTCGGTCCAGATATGCAGCTCCCTCAGCTTATCGAGCGTTTCCTGATCGTTGATTTCGATATCTTGAACCGCTTCGGCATACGCTTCGAGCTTGATCGTGTCCGCTTCCGGCGACCATTCCTTCAGCGTCTCGTCCATCTCCTCCTGGAAGGGCTCCTTGAGCAGCTCTTTCCGCTGGTGCTCGTAGGCGGGCATTAAGTAGAAGCTTTGGCTTAGCAGCCGGAAATCCCGCGTTTCTTCAATAATACCGCCTTTGCGCATTACGAGGATCTGCTTGCCTTCTTGCAGCGCCTTAACCGATACAGCCCATTCCTTAAGAGCGATCGCCTCCCGGCTAATCTGTCGTTCCATGCTTTCTCTCCCATCCTTTCGGCATTCCATGAAGCTTCGCCGCCTTTTCTCTATTTTGAAAAAAACAGCGCATGAAGTCAATCATTGACGGGATAAGGTATTCCATGCCGAAAAATTATCCATTATACTAAAAGGCATGGTATCTGAACGACCAGATCAATTCGGAGGTGTGCGAACATGTCTACCTATCATCCCTTGAGCGAACAAGAAGCGATTCGGATCGCCCAGGATATTGAAGGATTTTTCCCGCCCGGCGCCTCTCTTGCTTGCAGAGAGATCGGCGACGGCAACTTGAACCTTGTATTCCATATTACGGACGGCGTCAGCGGCAAGAGCCTTATTATGAAGCAAGCCCTTCCTTACGCTAAGGTCGTCGGCGAGTCCTGGCCGCTTACTCTCGACAGAGCCCGCATCGAAAGCGAGAAGCTTCTGATCGAGGGCAAGCTCGTTCCCGGACTGGTTCCGGCCGTGTACCAGTACAATCCGGAGCTTGCGCTTACGGTTATGGAAGACTTAAGCGATCATGTCATCATGAGACAAGGCCTGATGAACGGCACGCGATATCCGTTGTTCGCCGACCATATTTCTACTTTCATGGCCCGGACTTTATTCTTCACATCCGATCTCGGAATGAACCAGCAAGAGAAGAAGCTCCAAGTGAAAGCGTTCATTAACCCCGAGCTGTGCAAAATTACGGAGGATCTCATCTTCGACGATCCGTATACGGACTCGCCGAACAACAGCTTCAATCCCGCGATCCGGGACGCCGCGGAAGCATTGTGGACAGACGGGGAGCTCCACCTGGAAGTCGCGATTCTGCGCGACAAATTTTTGACGAACGCCCAAGCGCTTCTGCACGGGGATCTGCATACCGGCAGTATTTTCGCGACGCCGGCTTCGACGAAGGTGATCGATCCCGAATTCGCGTTCTACGGACCGATGGGCTTCGATGTCGGCGCCGTATTCGCCAATTTGCTCCTAAACTTCGCAGGCCAGGAGCATTGGAGCGGAGACGCGAATGCCCGCGCCGAATTCCGCCAATACTTGCTAGATACGATTGTAGACACTTGGCATCAGTTCGACGAGAAGTTCCGCGCCCTTTGGAACGAGCACGGCGTGGACCGTCTAGCTTCCGCCGCCGCCGGCTATCAGGAATTTTATATGCGCAGGCTTCTCCAAGACACGATCGGCTTCGCCGGCTGCAAGATCGTGCGCCGGATCGTTGGCTTGTCCCATGTCGCCGATATCGACCGCATCCCGGACGACGCTAGCCGCGAGCGGGCTCAAAGACTTGCCCTCGCGATCGGCACAAGCCTGATCAAACGAAGCAGAACGGCAGTATCCATTCAAGAGCTGATCGATGCGGCCAAATCCGCAATCAGCCAATAACGCACGCACGAGAGAAAAGAGGTACTCAAAGCATGACAGGAACTTACGCTGGCCTGCAATCCGTTATATGGACAGGCGACAAGCTTGACCTGCTCGACCAACGGCTGCTGCCGGAGGAAATCGTTTATTTGCCGCTCACGAGTGCGGAGGACGTATGGGAAGCGATCCGCCATTTGAAGGTGCGCGGAGCTCCTGCGATCGGCATTTCCGCCGCTTACGGCGTTGTGCTGGGCAGCAGCTCCGCAACCACGCTTGAAGAATGGAGCGCGGCCGTTCAGAAGGAAGCGGAATATTTGGCAACGTCCCGGCCGACCGCCGTCAACTTGTTCTGGGCGCTCGACCGGATGAAAGCCGCCGCGTCCCGATTTGTCGAATCGGGATTGACGCTCGAGTCCTGCAAGGAAGCACTGATCCAAGAGGCGATCGCCATTCAAAGCGAAGACGAAGAGACGAACCGCCTGATCGGCGAGCACGCGCTTACCCTGTTCAAGGACGATATGGGCGTGCTGACGCATTGCAACGCGGGGGGACTCGCCACCGCCAAGTACGGAACGGCTCTCGCCCCGTTCTATCTCGCGAAGGAGCAAGGCATGAACATCCGCGTATTCGCGGATGAGACTCGTCCGGTATTGCAAGGCGCGCGCCTTACGGCGTTCGAGCTGCAGCAAGCGGGAGTGGACGTGACGCTGATCTGCGACAACATGGCCGGCATGGTCATGTCCAAGGGCTGGGTCGACGCCGTTATCGTCGGCACGGACCGCGTCGCCGCCAACGGCGATGTCGCGAACAAGATAGGCACGTACAGCGTAGCCGTGTTGGCCAAAGCCCACGGTATTCCGTTCTATGTAGCTTGTCCTTTGTCAACGATTGACCTTGGCACGCCGACAGGAGCGGACATTCCGATTGAAGAACGGGGAGCCGAGGAGATTACGGAGGGCTTCGGCAAACGCACGGCGCCGGAAGGCGTCAAAGTATTTAATCCCGCGTTCGACGTAACCCCTCATGAATATGTAACGGCAATCATTACCGAGAAAGGCATTGTGCGGGCGCCATTCGAGGAAAATCTGCGCAAGCTGTTCGAGGCTTGATCAGAGATTCGGCAGCCCCTGCTTACGCAACGAACCGGGGCTGCCATCTATACAGCATAACGGATGTCTATCCTTCTGGAATTGGAAACCCTTTATAGCATTAGGCGCAGAGCCTCCGAGCCTTTCATTCCTGCGACAATACCCAGCGATTCCGCTTTGAGCGTAACCGATTCCAATGGAGCATCCATTAGCTCTTCCAACGTACGGACGCCGACCGCGCGACCCGCGATGATTTCCCGTTCGCTCAGCTTCTCGTTGAGGAGGGCAACATCAAGCGCTCCGCACATAATGTATCCTCGGTCCGTCGAGATGGAAAGGAGAGTCGTCTTGGGCAGCTTCACCTCTGCGCCAAGCACGGTTTCCCCGCTCTCCAGCCGGAAAGGAACCAACCGCATCATATCGTATCCACCTCCTTCGGCATGAATGTCGCATACTGACTGCACAACCAGTATATGCGGCAAAACAAGCGCAGTGTGGATAAATGCTCATATTGGTCAAAGAATGAGGCAATAGACAATTCGTTAGAGCTGCATGACTTCATAAAGCGGCGGGGGAGAAACCATGAACAAGCAGCAGGGTAACAAGCAGCAAACCTATATCTTCCAAGTGGAGATCATGGTGGAGGACGAGCATCATTCAACTGCTCTTGAACAATTGATACAGGGATTGAACCGCGGAGGCTGGGCGGATTATCGGATCTCGTCGGGCATGCAGCTCGGCAAATTGATGGCTCAGCGCAGAGCGCAGTCCTCCGGCACTCCAACGCCTGTCCCGGTATCCCCTGAGAAGGAGAAAACCTCGCCTAATCCCGAGAGCGCTGCAGAAACCGGACACCCGGGCCTGGAGGAAATTCGGGCTTTCATGAAGAATAATTCCTTGATCCGGCTTATCGTCAACAGAGGGCTAGGCGTCAAGCTGAACATTCCTTGCCGAATCATCAATATCGACGAGAACGCGAACGTGATGACCGTCTATCATGTCGATGAGAAGCAGGTCTATTCGTTCCGCTTGAACGAAATTGAAGATTTTATTGGATGAGAAACAAAGGACGATGCGATGGCTGCCACAGCCTTCGCATCGTCCTCTTTCATTAGCAATCGATTAACCCGCTTTCAACATCTGAGCTATATTTTCGCTTGGGACAGGCGGACTCCAGAAGTACCCTTGCATCTCGTCGCATTGATGCTTCCGCAGAAACTCCATTTGTCCTTCCGTTTCTACGCCTTCCGCTATTACTTGAATATTGAGGTTATGAGCCATAGCGATAATGGCGGCGACGATCTCGGCATCGCTCGGATCCTGCTGAATATCGCGCACGAAGGAACGGTCGATCTTGAGCCGGTCGATCGGGAAGTTCTTCAAATAATGGAAGGAACTATAGCCCGTGCCGAAGTCATCGACGCTTATGCCGACCCCCAGATCCGTTATCGCAAGCAGGCAGCGCGAGATATGTCCGATATCGATGGTCATGGATTCCGTAATTTCAAGATCCAAGTATTTGGGTTCGAGTCCCGTCGTCTGGAGCACTTCCGCGATGCGGCTCGCCAGATCATGCTGCAGAAATTGTCTAATGGACAGATTGACGGACACCGGCATCGGAGGCAGTCCCGCGTCCTGCCATTCCTTGTTCTGCCTGCAGGCCTCCCGCAGAACCCAATCGCCGATCTGAACGATCATTCCGCTCTCTTCCGCAAGCGGAATGAACGCGCCTGGCGACAATAATCCGCGGACCGGATGCTTCCATCTGACCAATGCTTCGACGCCGACCATCTTCCCGCTTACCAGATCGTACTGCGGCTGATAATGCAGCACGAATTCATTGCGCTGAATCGCTCTGTACATCTCGTGCTGAAGCTTCAAGCGCTCGAAGGAAGAATTGCTCCACGACTCCGAATACAGCATGCAGTCGTTTTTGCCGCTTTCCTTCGCTTTGACAAGCGCCATGTCGGCTTTCTTGAATAGCGTATAGCCGTCATCCTGCTCGATATGATTCGTAACCAAGCCTATGCTTGCGGTAATATGTACGGGAAATCCTTTCAGCTCGTACGGCTCTTCGATGGCCTTCATGATGTCCCGGGAACGCTCCATCAGCTCCTCATCCGACTGAATGGAGCCTAGCAGCAGGGCGAATTCATCGCCTTCCATCCGCGCGGCGAAATCCTGCTCGGACAATCCGCGGTTAAGCCGTTCGGCAACCTGCATAAGCAGCATATCGCCGAATTCCCTCCCGAACGACGCGTTCACCAATTTGAACCGGTCGAGATCCAAATAACAAATCCCGATCATTCGCTCCTCTTCCTTGGCTCTTGTCAGACTCTCGGTTAATTTCATCTGGAAAAGCGTACGGTTGGGCAAGCCGGTCATATCGTCGTAATAAGCCATATATCGTATCCGTTCCATGTTGCGCTTCCGGTCACTTAAATCCTGGCTGATCATCAGAGCTCCGATGACCTCTCCATCCTGCTGCATGGGAGCGCATACGACCTGAAGCTCAAGCGGAAACCCGGACCGATGCGTGATCAGGATGTTCTTCTGATACGTCTTCCCGTTCAAAGCATATTCAAGCGCTTCCTGAAGATCGGGTCTGCTGCCTGGATCCACCATGCGCATAATCGGCTCGCCGATCACGTCCGCCCGCTGGTAACCGAGCATGCGGCTCGACGCTTCATTCATCTCGATCACCTTCGAATCCCGGTTCAGCACCGCGAGCGGGACGGCTTCCGAACGAATCAAGGTGTCGACCAGGGCGGCATGGTAGTTATGGAATAGATCGCCCGAACGTCGCTTCATCATTAATATCGCGGCCGCGAACAGAAGCGAAGCCGCCACTGCCCATGACGTCCATCTATACATTTCATCGGATATTACGAAAAACGAAAGCGCTAGCCAAGCCGCGGACAATGCCGCGATCCCCGCGCTGATCATCCAAGAATCCGTCCAATTCTTTATCCGTCTCGCCACACACAAACTTCCTTCCTTATCTAAGTCTGTCAAGCGATAGCTAGAATTATTATAAACGAATTAGACGGTTTGGCATAGAAATATTTGTTATAGTGTTATTGTTTTTACGTAAAAAATGTCGATTAATGTCGCGTCGATTCGAAAACACGAATAATAGATTATTTTTTTGCCCTTTTGGCCGCAGCAGCGATTACGAATCCCCATCCCGTCAGCATTAATACGCCGCCAATTGGCGTTACCATGCCAAGCTTGGAGAAACTTGTTAATGCTAGAATGTACAAACTTCCGCTAAAAATAATCATGCCGGACAAAATAAGACGGCCGCCAATCAGCGCCTTCCTGCTCTCTCCGAGCAGCTTATCCATCACCGAAATGAGCATTAGGCTTAGTGCGGCGTACATGTGATAACGGACGCCCGTCTCGAACACGTCCAGATAATGCTCCGAGATTTGGCCTTCCAGACCGTGCGCTCCGAAAGCGCCAAGAGCGATGGCAAGCGCCGCGCCCACCGCGCCAATTAAAAAATAATTTGGAAACATCTGTTTTCATCCCTTTCGAAATTGTGTATAATTTTCCCAAACCAATGAAGGAGAGAGTACATAAATGACAAACGAGCAAAACCCGAACAACTACGACCCGAATGAACAGAACCGCCCACAAAATTATAGCAACACAGGCTATACGAATTTCAGCCCTGTAACCGATTATCCAGGCAACGCCCCTGTAAAGATGAAGCATTCCGGGCTCGGCATCGCGTCCTTCGTGCTCGCTTTGGTCGCGGTATTGACCATCGTAATCGGCATTATTATGAGCGTTGCGGCCGTCGCTTCTTCCCCGGATTTTATGAATGCAACCGAGGATGAGATCGCAACGGATATTTTGGAGGGCGGCGGAGGCGAGTTCGCGACTCTGATGGGAGCCGGACTGCTCATGCTCCTGTCCATTGGCATCTCTATCGTCGGTTTAATCCTTGGCATCATCGCCGTCGTCCTGAAAAATCGGAAGAAAGTATTCGGCATTATCGGACTTATTCTGAACGCGTTAATGGTGCTGGGCGTCGTGATGCTGTTCGCGATCGGCTTAGTCGCGTCCTAAAGAACGCGCCTTATAAACGAAGGTCTGCCGGATGCTCGTCCTCACGGACGGCTCCGGCAGGCCTTTTTCGATTATTCGAGAACATTATTTGAGAACAAATGCGGTCGTGCTGAAGCCTTCTTTCGTTTTGGTCACCTCAAGACATGCCGGGAATGCCTCCTTCAGCTCGCCGACATGGGAGATGACCCCGATCATCCTTCCGGCGCGCTGCAGATCGACAAGCGCCGCGATCGCTTTATGGAGCGACTCCTCGTCCAGGGAACCGAAGCCCTCGTCAATGAACATCATCTCGATCGAGACGCCGCCTTGATGCGCTTGAATGACGTCGGTCATCCCGAGAGCGAGACATAAGGAAGCATTAAATTTCTCGCCGCCGGATAGAGATTTCACGTCCCGGTTTTGACCGGTATACGCGTCGTAGACGTCAAGCCCAAGCCCGCTTTGCTTGCCCCTTGTCTCCAATCTGTCGCTACGCTCCAGGCGGAACTGTCCGTTCGACAGCTTCGCGAGCCTCTCGTTAGCCATCGTCAGAATTTGCTCCAAATATTCAATCAATATATATCGCTCGAACGACATCTTGAGCGCGTTATCGCCCTTCAGCATCGAGTAGATGTCAAGGACGCCCTCCAGCTCGGCTTCCAGCTTCGCCATCGCTCCGGCGGATTGTCCGATCGCGTTCGCAAGCCGGTTCGCCTCTTCCATGTATCCGCGAAACCTGCCTTCCGAAGCAACGGAAGCTTCATACTGCTCCTTCAGGGCGGTCAAAGCGGAGGAGAGCGCCTCCGTATCGCGTCTTTCCTCGCTCTTTAATTCAAGCTGCAGAGCGGCGACGCGTTCCTTGAGGCCCGCGACCTCGGAACGATAGCTGGTCACGCTCGTCTTCAGCCTGTCCAGCTCCGCTTCGCCAAGCAGGGCCGCTTTGTAGGCTTCTTTGCTCGCAAAATCGGCTTTCGCGAGCTCCTGTATGAACCGCTCCTCCGCTTGCGCCTGCTGGCTTACCGCTTCGGCCACGGCTTCCTTCGCTTGCTCCGAATAGGCTTTCGCCTCCGACTGCTTGGCGGCCGCCGATTGAAGCGCGCTTTGCGCGCTCTTCCAGTGCGACTCCATTCGTTCGTAAGTCTCCCGCGCGGCGCTCAGACTGGCGGCTAACGCCGCTGGCTGACGAAGCGCTTCCGGAATTCGCTCCAGCTCCTGCTCAAGCGAGGCGCGGGCAGCCGTCCTCTCCAGCATAAGCTTCTGCTCTTCTGATCGCAGCCGCTCTCTCTCGCTCTCGAGATGCTCGAGCTCCTTCTCGCCGCGTTCCTGTTTCTCGCGAAGCTCGTCGTGACGCTTCGCGATGGCCTGCAGGCGGTCGACCTGCTCCTTCAGCGCCTTCCACCGGTCGCGCAGCGTCGCTTGATGGCTTTGCAGACGTCCGACAAGGGCTTCCCCTTCCGCGTCCTTGCATATCGCAAGCTCTTCATCCTCCAGCTCGCCGAGCATCGACGCATGGGAGGACGTTGCCGCCGCCGCTTGCGCCCTTGCGGTCAGCAGCTCGCTCTGCACGTGAGCTAACGTCTCTTTGGACTGTTGAAGCATCTCTTTGGACGGGACCGCCTCGGATTCATGCGCTTTGGATGGATGCGATTCGCTGCCGCATACGGGACATGGCTGTCCGTCTACGAGATGAACCGCCAGCATGCCGGCTTGACCTTCCAGCCAGGCCCGTTCAAGGCGTTCGTATTCGGACCTTGCACGCTCCATCGCTAGACCGCATTCGCGTTCCAGCCCGGCGTGGCGCTCCAGCTCCGCCGCAAGCTCGACCAGACGCTTCACCGCCTTGCCCTTCTGCTCGATGCTTCGCATCTCCTCTTGCTTCGCGGGCAGCTCGCGAACGGCATGCTCCGACCCTTTAAGCTCCTCCTGCGCCGCCGCTCGTTCCCCGCGTCTTGCCTCCAGCTGCTTCATCACATCCGCAAGCCGCGAAGTAGCGTCGCGCTCCTGCTTCTCCAGGCGGTCGGCGGCTTGCTTCCGCGAGTCCAACGTGGCGACGATAGGCGACAGCTCCGTCAGCCGCATCACCTCTCGTTCCGCCTCTCGGCGCAGCGGCTCCTTGTCCGCTTCCTCCTGATGCTTGGCCTGCGCGGCCTCCATGAAGCGAAGAGCGGCATGCAGCTCCGCTTCGCGCTTGGCAAGCGACTCGCGTCTAGCCTCGAGCTGGCGGGCGGCTTGCAGCGCCTGCTCCTCGTACGGCAACAGACGCGCCGCCTTCATCGCAAGCTCGATCGCGTGCTCGCGCTCCCTCATAACGGTTTCCTGCTCCGCATAACGATCCAGCTGCGCTCTCTTCGCCGTTAGCTCGTCGAGCTTGCCGTTCATTTCAAGCGCTTCCCTATACTGCCGGTGCCCTTCGTCCAGCTCGACCGACAGCCGCTCTTTGCGACGCGCGGCCTGCGCCGACTGCTCCTCGTAATAAGCGGCTTCGGCCAGCACCGCCCCGTGCACTTGAGACGCGCTGTAGATCTCCTGCCGGAACGTCTCCGCGAGCTGGCCCTCCTCCCGTCGGGGCAGCGCTTCCTCCGCCTGCTTCATCACGGCGGCCGTACCGGCCCTGGCGTCCCTCAAGCGGTCTTGAAGCTCCCGGTTTCTCGCTTGGAACCGGCCTTCGAGCTTCTCGAACAGCTCGGTGCGGAAGATGCGCCGCAATATCTCTTCCTTGTTCTCCGTATCGGAGGTAAGCAGCTTGCGGAATTCACCCTGAGGCAGCATGACGATCTGGCTGAACTGCTCTCTTGTAAGTCCGATAATCGCGAGCAGCTTCGCGTTCACTTCCGTCGTCATGAACCGGTCAACGGCCGGCACCTCCCCGACGCCCGACCATTCGTACAGCTCGGATTTCTCCCCCGTCTCGCTGCGGTTATTCCCTTTGCGGTGCTTCATCTGCCGGAAGATTCGGTACCGCTTCGCCCCGACCGCGAACTCGAGCTCGACGGAGGTATGGGTGTCGTCATCGGCAAAGTGGCTTCGCAGCATGCGGGTATCGCTGCGGTCTTCGCCGCTAGCAGTCCCGTATAACGCGTAGCAGAGCGCGTCGAAAATCGTCGTTTTGCCGGCGCCCGTATTGCCGGAAATGACAAAGAGGCGGCGGTCCTCCAGCTTCATGAAATCAATGGTTTCGGCATCGCGGTACGGGCCGAACGCCCTCATCGTTAATCGCAGCGGTCTCATCGGTCGCCTCCCGCTTCTTGGAGCAGCGCTCCCCATTCTTTGGCGAACAGCGCTTTCTTCTCGTACGAAAGAGGCTGCTCCTTCACTTCCTGATAGAACGACGCGAACAGCTCGAGTGGATCCGTCTCGCTGCGCCGCAAGCCCTCATTCGGCCTGCCCCCGGACGTATTCTCGGTTGAAGCCGCCGACGCGGATCGCTGACGGCTGATCCGTTCTACATGCATCGCGTTCGGATATACTGCTCTTACCTTCTCCATCGGGAATAACACGGGATGCTCGCTGACGAGCGTCACGTACACATAATCCTCGTTCACGGCATGCGTCTCGAGCTCCTCGAGCGTCGCCTCTACCCTCCGCATGTCGCGAAGCGGCTTCAGCTCCCGCTTCTCTATAGAAACGACGCCTTCTTGTCCCAGCTCTACGACGTAATAGCCTTTGTTGTGCTTCTCTTCGGAAACCGAATATTTAAGCGGCGAACCGGAATAACGGATCGACTCGTTCAGCACGTAATGCGCCTGGTGCAGATGACCGAGCGCCGTATAATGGAAGGAACGGAAATGCGACGCGCTGACGTGCTCCGCTCCTCCGATCGCGAGCGGACGCTCCGATTCGCTTGTGTTGTCCGCGGCTTCTCCCGTCGGGGTGACGAACGCATGGCCGACGAATACATGCCGGGCCTTCGGATCCATCCGCTGCTCGAGCCTCTGAACGATCGCCCTCATCGCGTCGTCATGCGACCGAATCGCCTCATCGTCCAGAAGATGCCGGACAACTGCGGGATCCGCGTACGGGATCAGGTGGAAGCATACGTCTCCGTATGTATCGCGCAGCACGACTGGCGGGGCCTCCGGGCGCAGCTGTCCAGCCAAATACAATCCGCGGCTCTCCATCATGCGAGTTCCGAAGCTGATCCGGTCCGGACTGTCGTGATTACCCGATATCGCGATGACCGGCGTGTTTAGCCCGATCACGATGCGCTCCAGCACCTCGTCCAGCAGCTCCACGGCTTCCGTGGGCGGCACGGCCCTATCATACAAATCGCCTGCTATAATAACGGCGTCCGGCTTCTCGTCCCGGACGGCCTGAATCAACTGTTCGAGCACATGGCGCTGGTCCTCCGTCATGTAGACGCCGTGCACCAGCTTGCCCAAGTGCCAATCCGCCGTATGAAACAGCTTCATGCGAACCCTCCTTCTCGTTCTCTATCTCTCCTATTCTATCATCGCGGCCGCTAGAATCGCCACACATGCGAAGGATTGACACAATTAGGCATTGCGCGCCGAAGGGTTCCCTTGTAGAGTAGATAACATCTGTTTGTCGCATAGCAAAAAGTAACGGAGGTTCCCCATGAAATCCCGCTTCTCCATCCATTCCTTAACGTCGAATTACGCTCTGCTTCTTATGGTCGTCTTCGGCGGCTTTCTCGTGTTCGGCTTCTCCGAGAACGTCAAAGGCCCCGCGCTTCCGCGCATGCAGTCCGAGCTCGGACTGGACGAAATGCAGATCGGGCTGCTGCTGGCGTTCAACTCGCTCGGCTACTTGCTAGCCTGCAGCTTCACGGCCTGGCTCGACCGCAAGCTCGGTCTTAAGCTGACGACGATGCTGTCGTTCGGCTCCATGGCGTTGTCCGGCCTGTTCATCTACTGGGCGTCGAATTACACATCGCTCGCTTCCGCCTATTTCTTCATGTACATCGGCAACGGCTTGCTGGAGATCGCGCTGGCGCTGCTCGCCGCCCGCATCTTCACGCGAAATACCGGCACCATGATGAATCTCGCCCATTTCTTCTACGGGCTTAGCTCGATGGTCGCACCGTTAATCGCGGCTCATCTAATGGGCGTCCAGCTGTTCGGATCCGAGCTGGGATGGCGGGGCATGTACGCCCTCATGCTCGCGCTCGCCGTGCTGCCGATGCTTCCCGCGCTCGCGGCCAAGCTGCCGAACGAGGAGACGGTTGCCGAGGAGCGGATTCCGATCTCCAGCTTTATGAAGGATCCCGTCGCTTGGCTGATCGTGCTCGTCCTATCCTTCGGCGTCATTAGCGAGCTCGCCGTCGGCGGCTGGCTCGTCAACTTCCTGGAGAAAGCTTACGGCTGGAGCACGACCGCGTCTTCGGCCATGCTCTCCGCTTTTTTCGTATGCTTCACGATCGCCCGGCTCGTGCTGGGGCCCGTGACGGACCGGATCGGCTATACGCGTTCGCTCATCCTCTTCTCCGGCTTCTCGGGGCTCTGTTCCATCGCGGCCATCCTTGTCGGCGAAGGCGGCGCCTTCCTGTTCGCGGCGGCGGGCGTGGGCATCGCGCCCATCTATCCGACGGTCATGGCGCTGCTCGCCGACCGTTACAAAGGCAACAGCGGCACCGCCATCACCTTCACCGTAACGATGATGGGCATCGCGAGCGTGCTCGGCAACTTCGCGATCGGAGCCATCACCGACGGAATCAAGCGGCTGTTCGCGGATAGCTCGGATCCGGCCGGAGGACTGGTCGCGGGCCTTCAGGCGGGCTATCTGTTTATCGGCTTCTGCGCCATCCTCTGCTCCTTGACGGCCTATCTCCTGTATCGGGCTTTGAGCAGGCAGAAGCAGCTTATTTGATAGATTCCCGGAAATAGATTCATAGATTTGGACTTAATTCGTTCACATAACCGCACGTCTCCTGAATATATTGAATAACAACAAACTATTCAGCGAGGAGGTGCTCCGAAATGCGTCCATCGGTCATTGTTTCACTGGAGGACTGGTCACTGCACCGCAAAGGGTACCAGGATCAAGCCCGCCATCAGCAGAAGATGCGCGAGGAGATTAATCAGAATTCGCCGGTTCTAAAATCCGAGTTACAGCGGCGATTCGGAGCCTGGTTGTGGGTCAAGGGAATGGTGTATGCAAGGTCGGAGACGCACTTGGCGTGAAGGCCCTCGCGTCCAACAAGGTCATCATGTCCAACATCGACTAGAAACGGACGAATACGTCCCGCTCCATCGGTGCGGCATAATTAACTATAGATAATGAGGTGATGATATGGCTTCGGAAAAGCTTTTTATTGTCTCTCGGGAAGACTGGACCCTTCACCGCAAAGGGTATCAGGATCAGGCGCGGCATCAGCAGAAGGTGCAGGAGGCAATACGCAAGAACCTCCCCGACCTTGTCTCCGACGAAAGCATCGTATTGTCCGATGGCCGCAAGACGGTCAAAGTCCCCATCAAAAGCCTCGACGAATCCCACTTCATTTATAACTACAACAAAAAGCAGCACGTCGGACAAGGCGACGGAGACTCGCAGGTTGGGGATGTGCTCGGCGTTGACCCTCAGGCGTCCAAGAAAGGCGGCAAGGGCGAAGGCGCCGGCGATCAGCCGGGCGAGGACATGGTTGATACGGAAATCAGCATCGACGAATTAGAGGATATGTTGTTCGAGGAGCTCGAGCTTCCGAACCTGGAGCAAAAGCAGAAGGAGCAGCTGCAGACGAGAGAAATCGTCTTCACCGATATCCGCAAAAAAGGCATTATGTCCAACATCGATAAGAAACGAACTCTTATCGAGAACCTTCGTCGCAACGCGAATGCCGGCATTTCCGGCATAGGCGGCATTTCCCCGGATGACCTTCGTTACAAAACATGGACCGAAATCGTGAAGCCTCAATCCAACGCCGTCATCCTCGCGCTCATGGACACATCGGGGAGCATGGGCTCGTTCGAAAAGTATTGCGCCCGCAGCTTCTTCTTCTGGATGTCCCGCTTCCTCCGCCGTAAATATGAACACGTCGAAATCATTTATATCGCCCACCATACGGAAGCCAAGGAAGTGACGGAAGAGGAGTTCTTCACGCGTGGCGAGAGCGGCGGTACCATTTGCTCCTCTGCTTACCAGAAGGCGCTGGATATCATCGATAGCAGATATCCGACGGCAGCTTGGAATATCTATCCGTTCCACTTCTCGGATGGCGACAATCTGACTTCGGATAATGAACGCTGCGTTCGGCTGATTTCGCAATTGATGGAACGCTGTAATATGTTCGGCTACGGCGAGGTGAACCAGTATAACCGGAGCAGTACGTTGATGTCGGCCTACAAGCACATTAACGATAAGAAGTTTATGTACTCGATCATTAAGGAGAAAGGCGAGGTTTATAAGGCGTTGACGACTTTCTTCTCGAAAAAAGTAAATCAAGCGTAAATGATGAAGCCCACCGCTAATGTTACAATAGGCGGCGGGCTTCAGATCGTTATGACCTACTGCCAAGACCTTAAATTTCATTTGCGATCATTTCTTTAATATTTCCAACATCTTTTTCGGTAGCTTGATGTAACTCAATCATCTAATATCCCGACCACCGGTCAGACCATTCAAGGTAACAGATTAATAAACCTCTCAACGAACGACGGTAACCGATCGCGTTGTCAGTTGCCGTCATATCATGGTGCTATCGTTCCCAGTTAGCGTAGTATCCTTCGCAAGGGTTCACTCCACTGATTTCTCGAATTTATTCGCTAGCGAGCACCTCGCCGGTTTCAAGTAACGTCTTCATTCCGGAAAGTACGACCGGCAACCCGTTTTCAAGAATCTTTGCAGTGCTCGCCGCCTGTTCAAACTCATCATGTACCACGGTTACGAGAGTCACACCATGAAGCTCTGCATGCGAACCGATCTCCCACGTTAAACGTGATGGGGTGTCCCTTTCCGTACCTGGAAACGAAATAAAACGCCAGCTCATCACAAGTTTATTTGGAGGCTCTATCTCGAGAATGATTCCTTCCGCTTTCTTCTCCTCTCCATTCCATAGCTCAAATGGTTGATCGACCTTCCAGGTGGAGCGGATGGCGCAATTGAACCAAAACTTCGACGTTTTAATCGGATCCGTGAGAGCTTCCCACACTTGTTCAGGCGTTGCTTTAATTGCGATCCGGTTCACATGTGAAGGTTTCATTTCCATCTTTGTTTCACGCTCCAATTCGTTTTGAAGTGATATTAATCCCATCACCCAGGGTTCGGCGTATTTACTCACCCAGCGTTCATAGATCTGACGGATGGGCACCGAATTCAGGTAATGCAGCTTTTCACGGCCTACTTTTCTCGTGATAATGAGCCCGGCTTCCTCCAATATTTTTAGATGCTTCATTACGCCGAATCGGGACATGTCAAGTGGCTCGCAGAGAGCAATAAGCGTCTGCCCGTCAGAAGCGTGAAGCAAATCTAAAAGCTTGCGGCGGCTGGGATCCGAGAGCGCTTTAAATATGTCATTCTCCAATCTAAATACCGCCTTCCCGAAATTTTTTAAATGTGACCCACTTGACACGTTACCAAAAGGTAACGTAATATGAACACATAACAAGTGACTTTATAGTCACATATTATCACAAACGGATCTGTTTGTCAGCCGGTGACATACAAATCCCTCCCCACCCTTATTTGAAAATGAAAGGTGATGTTCGAGATGAAAGTAACCCTAATCGCAGGCAGTAATCGCGCAAACGCAAGCAGCACAAATCTTCTTCGGTATGTAGAAAGTCTTTTAGAGGCGCAGCAAATAGCCGTCCATTTCATTGATTTATCAGAGCTGCAGCTCCCCCTTTTTTCACCCGATAATTGGGATTTCCATCCGAATGTTAAGCATGTGTTGGAGGCGATTGTTGACGGGGATGGTTTGATTCTTGCTACCCCGGAATATCATGGCTCCGTTTCAGGAGCGCTTAAAAACGCTTTGGACTATATTACCGGCAATCAGGTTGCAGGTAAGCCAGTACTTTCCGTCAGTTCCGCCGGCGGTCCGCTGGGAGTCAGTTCGCTATCGCATTTGCAGACTATTGTACGCAATTTACACGGAATCAATTGTCCGGAGTGGATTTCGATCGGGTATGGAATGAACACAATCGGTCCGGATGGCACTCCGTTAGATGAAGGAATGAAAGAACGGGTTAGGAATACAGTCAACAGTTTCGTGGGGCTGACTCTTAAACTTACAGCAGCAACTGGGGCAGTAAACTAGCACCGCAAGGCCTTTTTTTTTTCACCTAAAGGTTACCTAATGGTAACCTAATTGAATGGAGGGGGTTGCATAATGAATAAACCGTATCATTCTGAAAACCAATGGATGGGTTCTTGGTTTGCAAGTCAAACATATTCGGATAAGAAATTTGCTGTGGAGCGATTTGAGAATCAAACTATCCGAATGATTATACATCCTCATGCCTTCGGTTCCAAGTTCCGCCTGAAATTCTCCAATCTTTACGGTTCCAAGCCTGTAGTATTCGACACAGTGACTGCAGCCGTATCCACAAAAGGCGGGGAAACCATTCCTGGCACCGGTCGGCATGTTACCTTGGATGGCCTACGCACCATAGAGATTCCTGCAGGAGAAGAAGTTTATACAGACCCCGTCGATCTCGAAGTAAATGAACATGTTGACATAGCTGTCAGTGTTTATATTCCTAAAGCGACCAGTAGCTCAACCTGGCATTTTTCACCTCCTAGGTCCACTTATGTTGCCGAGGGGAACCATGCCGATGATAGCAGCGGGGTTTACTTCCAAACTAAGATTCATTCTTATTACTGGCTGTCCGGGATGGAGGTATTAACTCAAGGCGATCACTTTCGTGTTATTGTCGCTCTTGGTGATTCCATTACAGAAGGGAGTACATCTACTCAAGATGCTAACCATAGTTGGCCGGATATTTTATTTAAACGACTTCAACGAGAAAATCCCGCCTATCCCATCTCCGTTCTCAATGCAGGGATCGTTGGCAATCAATTATTGAGAAATGGTCCTGAGATTGGTTTGCCAATCGGTGGAGAAAGCGTACTTTCCCGTCTGAATCGCGATGTATTCTCACATTCCAGAGTATCCGATGTGATCTTTCTCGGAGGAATAAATGATATTGGGCTGGGAAATGCAACCGCTGACCAGATTATTGCTGAAATGAAGAAACTTGCAGTCAACGCACATGAAAAGGGACTACGCATATTTGCAGGTACACTCCCACCGTTTGGTGGTGCTACGTACTATTCCATTGAAAAGGAACTCGTCCGACAAGAGGTGAACGACTGGATCCGAACTAACGAAATATTTGACGGCATGTTAAACTTCGACACTGCGCTGGCTGATCCGCATCATCACGAACAACTGCTTCCCGCCTATGATTTCGGTGATCATCTTCATCCTTCCGATGCGGGATTCAAAGCATTAGCCGATTGTATTCCATTGTCCCTATTCATAGAAAAAAGCTAAATCGAATGGCCGCAATATAACTGATAGCAATAAACAATTAAAAAGGAGATGTGCTTCATGGAAACGATGGAACAAAAAAATATTGAAGCGGTGATTGCGTTTATCGAGGACGTTAAAAATCAAAGCATGTTGGAGAAGACTGATCAATTTTTTGCCGCGCAAATTACGGAGGCTTTTACAGATCGGCAGTTAAACGTGGAAGAAATACTTGCTCAAGGCGAGAAAGTCATCGCTAGAATCTTCATGACGGCCTTACATGACGGCCATTTTGCAGGGAATGCACCTACAGGCAATGCCGTGAAGATAACACAGTTCCGGGAATTCCGCGTAATTGACGGGAACATCGCTGAACACTGCGGATGGTTCGATACGGCTACGCTTTTACCTCAAATCCAGACTAAATAACCGCAGTAATAACCCATTCATAAGGAGTTGTTCGAGAATGAAAACGCTGGAACAAAACAATGCGGAAACGGTAAGCCGATTTATCGAAGCATTTTGGAATCAGAGTGATTTCGACGCTGTGGATCGATTTCTGTCCGACGATTATCAAGAGCATTCTTATCAATCGAAGGAAGGTCTGAAAAAATTTGCTGCAACGATCTTGGAGGCATTTCCCGATAAACGCTACACCGTAGAAGAGGTCATCGGTCAAGGGGATAAGGTACTCGTGAGAATGACTGTGAAAGGGACACATCAAGGCGTGTTCTTTGGGACCGTGCCCACCGGCAATACGATTGATGTCACCCTCTACCGTCAATATCGTGTGGTGGATGGCAAGATCGCCGAGCATCGGGGCTGGATCGATATGGTGACCATGTGGGACCAAATTAAAGCAGTTAACTCCCCATAAAACACTGCGTTTTACGAACACAACCGACCTATAACTGGATCGGTTGTGTTTGTTTCACTAAAATTCGGAATCAGCTAGCCGTTTTACTTTGAGGCGTTATTTATCTAATATTTGATCAAATTTATTGCGTTAATCTGTCCGTTTAATAACCCGAGCATTTACAGGGATCCTAAATTGTGTAGAAGTTCTTGTCCTAGCACGGCTTTGTATAGAAGTTCTTGTCATGAGCTGACAATTAGAACTTCTATACAATAAATAAAAAAAAGCCGCAGTTTTGTGGCCTTCATTGTATTGATTTAGTTGTCGTCCGACCCCTGAAATCCACCACGCCTTACCTTACGCCCTTTTATATCTGCTGGCGTACTTGAGGTCACTGCCCGGTTGCCGAAACTTGACAATCATGTTGAATCACGGACGCTTGGCTTTCGTCCAAGTCTACATTTATCATATGCTGGCGCCAAAACATATGCGGCATAACGTAAGCTTTAATAAGATCATTTATGTCGCCACTTTTTGTGTCTTTGGACACACTCTAGACACCCATTAACACGTCGATATTTTTTGCAATATTTGTTTGATGAGGACTTCATTCCTATTCACTAGCGACCGATATAAAAAATAATGACTCATTAGCGCGACTTTAGTCATGTAATATCAAGGAAGAAGGGTTACTTTATGAGAATAATTCACCGCAAGCCGATCAACGCTACTTTGCTTCAATCAGGCAATAGGACTCGTATTTCGAATTTCGCCGCAACGGAAGCCATAGAGAACAGATCTACGAGAAGAAAACTCATGACCGGCATGATTAATGGAGCGCTTATGGTTGTGCCATTCTGGCTTCTGATCGCCTGGTTGATTTTTCGAAACTAAGCTGACGTTCCCCGTGCTAAGCCCAGGCTGCCAGATCCATTCACCCGGCCACCTTTCCTAACTTATTAACTCTCCCTATACGCAAATTCACTCCCCTTTGCCAATCATCGGATGCCTCAGAGTGATCCGGGTGTCTTGCCGCAGGCGGAGTCTCATGTGATACAATAACACGCAACTCCGTTCGCATCTTCAGCCGGCGACCGATTTCCGTCGCGGCTCGCTCCCAATCCGACCTTTCGATCCATTGAGCGGATTGAATATGCTCACTCCCCGTCATCGAATTTGTGTTGGTTTCATCCAAAACTCAAACTCAAGCTCTTTTTCTTTTCATTGACATGACTCCAATAAGGCAGGTCCACTGCTGGCCGAACCGATGCCGGATTGTTTGTAATCTATACATACAACGGAGATCCGCTCTTACCAACCCGCATCCATAACAAAATACGAAATCGGCTTGCCCTTCGGCTATCGATAAGAAACGGACATGGGAAAAAGAGTAGCCCAGTTACAATGTGACTGGGCTACTCTTTTATACCTTTATGTTCAACACATCGTGTCGGGTGGCGCTGTCTCCCGCTTGTTCAACTTTGATGTTATTCTACGGATTCTTCTGCTTCGACCAGGATGACATTGTCTAGAATAACGTTTGTATTGGAGCCCAAGCCGTCGATCTCGCCCACGTTAAAATCGATTCTGGCCTGATCCTCCGTCGAGCCATTCATCGTAAAGGTGAACGTGTATCGCTGCATATCTGCAGTCAGCGCTACATCAGTACCGAAATATCCGACATACCATGGGTCCTCGCTCAGCTTCTTGCCGATACCGAAATTCATTTTTCTAGGTATACTTGCGCGGGCGTCAAAGGAGATTTGGTAGGTCTTCCCTTGCTCCAGGCGGATTCCCTCCTGACTGATTTGTGGATTCCAGTTCTGGCTTCCCGCCGTGCCAATCTCAATCCGCATTTCCCCGTTGGCTGAGGTGAGGCTTCCGGTAGAAACTCCGTTCCACTCATCCCCCCAGTAAGCGGTCCAATGATCCGTACCCTCGTCGAACAACCCGTTCTGAATGCCGGCAAACCCGCTATGATTGACATCGCTTACTATCAAATAGTCCACATTCACGTGAGGGGCGTACAATTGCAGCGTTTGGATGCCTTCCTGCAGCTGGACAGTTTGGGTTTGCTCCACCAGCTGGAAGGCTCCCCAATCTCCCGTATTCGCTATATCCATCGTTGCTTTGAAGTCGGCATCCTTCTCCAGGATCTCGCCTGCGGGAAGCGTATGCGTAAATACGCTGCCCTGCCGCCCAAGCAAAGTCAATGATCCGCCGCCTTCATATCCTGATGCGACGTAATAGCTTATCTTGTATTCTCCGGCCTGCTGGACATCCACAATGTATTGCATCCAATCGCCGGGATCGATCCAGCCGACGCTTAACCCGTCTTCGCCCTTCTGCACGCCCTTCATATCCGAATAGTTTTCCGCTTCCAAGCGCTTCATCCCGCTAACCGTCACAGGCGGCCTCATTTCCTTCAACGACACCTGATCCAGCTCCAAGCGGGCCGACAAGGCGCCCAATCCGAATGCCAGCCTGCTTACGTTATTTCCAGAGCCCGTCGTGAAAATCATGGAGTAGCTTTGCGGCTCCGATCCTATAGCGAAGACTTGCTCGGCATAAGGCTCCGACTCCTCTTGGCCGCTAATTTGGGCGGTTAGGGATACATCGGATTCGGCCCTGGCGTTGAAGGACAGAATGTACGTCTTCCCTCCCGCAAGGTTCAGCCGATCCTGGCTCAGCAGAAGAGCATCCGGTTGTCCCGCAGAAGCCGGCTTCACGTATAGCTTGCGGTCGTCGATCGCGCTTCCGACGTAATAACTCGCCTCAGCGCTTCCCGGCCCCTCAATCCTCCAGAAACCGAGCCGGTCCTTGCCCTGGTCGAACGTTCCGTTATAAATCAGATTTCCGCTTGGCAGAGGCTCGCGCGGTTCATTCGGATCGGCATCCGCGATTTTCTCCAGGCGCACTTGATCGATCCATACCGGCAGCATCCCGGCATTCCCCATGTTGAACTCCAGTCTGGCGTTCGGATCCGTATTCCCCTTCATGGTGAAGGTGTACGAGTACGTTTGCCGTTCTGCGGCAAGCGAGACCGTCTTGTCATCCATGTACCGGGTATAGCTTCGGTCCGGTCCCGACAAGGAAGCGATCATCGTCCTGTCCCCCGATGACCATGCATCGAAGGATAACTGGTAGGTCGAGCCCTTCATTAACGGCAGTCCCGCTTGCACCAGCTGGATCGCATAGCTTACGTCGCCTTCCCTAACCATCGTCGTTTTCGCCGAGCCCTGATCGTTTTGAACGGAACCTTCTCCTCCGAATAGATCGGCGGGAGGCGCGAAGGGTTGAAATACCCAATTGGTCAGTCCCTCTGCAAACGATCCGTTCTCCACATAATTCCCGTCCGCCCCCGGACCTCTCACGTCCGCGTTCTGTTTGGCTGGTAAAATCGGCTGTCGATAGGCAAGGCCCTCCCTTTCATATACGCGGACATAGTCCACGAGCATCTTCTGCGGGAAAACCGTGGACGGGTCCGGATTGCCCGGCCAATCGCCGCCGACGGCCAGGTTCAGCTGCATGAAGAAATCCCTGTCGAACGGCGCGGGGTAGGTATATTCTCCGCCTTCCTGCGGGTTCTTGCTGAACCAGTTGTTCTGCTTGGCATACAATACGCCGTCCACGTAGAAGCGGAACTCTCCGGGCTCCCATTCTACGCCATAGGTATGGAAGCCGTCGGCGAACGTGCTGCCGTCAGACAAGGTATAGCTGCCCTGCGCATGCTCATGAGGCTGCCCGTAATGAAGGGTTCCGTATATTTTGTCAGGCTCGTGTCCCAGCAGCTCCATGATGTCGATTTCCCCGCTGGCAGGCCAGCTGGAATATAGATTCTGATCCGTCGGCATCATCCAGATCGCCGGCCATATGCCTTTGCCTTGAGGCATTCGGGCGCGGACCTCGAACTTGCCGTAGATCCAATCCCCCTTGCCTTCGGTGGTCAGCTTCGCGGAGGTGTACGCATTGCCTTGATAGTCCTCCTTCAGCGCTTCAAGGACCAAGTGCCCCTCCTCGATGCGCGCGTTCTCTGGGCGGTTCGTATAATGTTGAAGCTCGTTATTGCCGTATCCGCCGCCGCCCTGAACGAAATTCCACTTGGAGGCATCGATGCTCGTTCCATCGAACTCATCCTCCCACACCAAATCCCAGGCTTCAGGCCTAATAGCCGCATCCGTCAGTTCAATCTGCCGGAAACGGACAATCTTGTTGTTCTTGTCAACTTCATAAACGCCCAGATACTTGTTGATCGCCGGATCGACTCCCGAGATGTCGGTGCCTGGCTCATAGGGATCGATGGACAAGCTGCTCTTCGTCAGAAGCTCCCCGGTACGAGGGGCGGATATTGCCTTGCCCGAAACCAGTACCGCCAGACGGTTCCCCTCGGCAACCGATGCCGTTACCTTCGCTGTGCCGGGCAAGCTTCCCTGCGCCGCTGATGGCGACCAAGGGACAGACGGCTGGGAGCCCGGATCGCCGGTATTTCCCGTGACTGGATTAGGGTTCATATCGGCGGGAGCCAGAGCTTCCCGATCAGGCGACCATAAGAATTCTTGGCCTGGCTCCAGCTCTTGGCCATTCACTTGGATGCCTCCCGCCTCAGCTTGTACTCGGGCGATTGCGCCTCTGCCGCGGATTACCGTTCCGCTGGAGCCTTCCTGCAAAACCAGTTCCTGAATAGTTGACCCTTCCGTCGTCTGAACCGCGGCTGGACTGTGCAGCACCAGCCTTTGAATGACGGTCTCGCCTTCGACGACTACGCGGACGGAGTGATCCGGGTTGTCCAGAACCACCGATCCTAAATTCGAGTTTTGGATATGGATGCTATTGGGTCCCCCGCCGTTAATGAAGGTTATGCCGGCGACGGCGGTGCCGTCCAGCGTAACATCCCCATCGCCGATTCCCGGCGCCAAGTACACATTCCCCAAAATCTCTTTGTTGCGAAGGGTGACATCTCTCGTATTGACTACGGCATGGCTCAACGTTTCCTGCCGTTCATCGACTGCCGCCTTGTTGTAGAGCGTACCTGCAAGCCGATCCAAGAGGGCAACAGCCTCGCCGCGGGTCACCGAACGACCGGGCCGCAGGGAACCGTCCGGATAGCCTTGGATGGCCCCTGCCATAATCAGCTCCTTGAGCGCGGTCACCGAGTAAGGGGGAATCGCGGACTTATCCGTAAAGCCCTCCATGACATCGGTCTTCATTCCCTCTCCCCTGCCCGATAATTGAAAGGCTCTGGACAGCATCACGGCCGATTCCGCTCTCGTTATCGGGTTATTCGGTCTGAATGTTCCATCCTCATAGCCTGTAATATATCCGGCTTGAAGCGCTGCCGCCAGAGACGAAGCATACCAGTCATTCGCCTGCACATCCCGAATCGCGGCTTGCTCCGTGCTGCTAATGCCGAACAACCTCTGCAGCATCGAACTAAACTCCGCTCTCGTTATGGGCTGATCGGGCCTAAGCGTCCCGTCCGGATAGCCCGTTATCACCCCTGATGCCGCCCACTCGCTTACCATCGATTCTGCCCAATGATTCGATATGTCGCCACCTTCCGTCGTTTTCCCCGGGCTTGCATAGCCTGTAGGCATAAAACCGCTGAACATCATCCATAAGACCAGCCCTGCCGCCATGATCCGTTTCACCTTGCTCCCACTCTCCCCTTCGTTATTTGATACCATTGTAAGCGGGGAGCTGGCAGCGTTTACATAACTACTATTTATCTTTTCTATCTATCCTTCAACTTCTTTGCCTGACCGGACAACCCCCAAGTTCAATGGCGGCAAGTTCCGTGCTACAATGTTGTCGGAGGGATAACTATGAAGAACAAGTGGTTCGTACCCGCAGCTTTGCTAGTCGTGATGACCGCCGTGTACGGACTTTACCAAATGGGCGATTGGGCGCGGCCTCATGATTCGCCCGGCCCCCGGAATGAACCGGAAACATTGACGACCGTGTTCAGCCTGCGGCCATCCCTAAGCTTCAAAAACGGCGAAAGCATCGAGGATAATGTTCATACCAGGTCCGTTCAGGAAAAGCTAGGAATTGATATTCAATATATATGGACAGCCCCGGACAGCACCTTCTCTACCAAATTGAAGCTGCAGCTGCTAAATAAGCGGGAGATGCCCGATATCATTCCGGTTCGAACCGATGTCATCCATCAGTTAATCGATTCCGGCCAATTCATGGCCGTAGATGATTTATTCGAGCAATACGCCTCGCCGGCCTGGAAGGAAGCCATGAACGAGAACCCTTCCGTCTGGTATCCTTACGAAAGAAACGGCAAGCATTACGCCGTCCCGATTCTGGATTATAATTATAATTCGGACCCGATGATGTGGATCCGCGAGGATTGGCTCGAGAAGGTCGGACTGTCTCCGCCGTCTACCCTGCAGGAGCTGGAAGAGGTGCTGGACGCCTTTACCCGAGGCGACCCCGACGGCAACGGAAAGAACGATACCTATGGCCTGGCCGTCAGTCTTGGCAACGCAATCAGCACCTGGATGGCGGATATCAGCTGGGTATTCGGCATGTACGGCTGTCTTCCGGAGCAGTGGAATTTCTGCGAGAATCCGCAGCAATTGGAATTCGGCTCCGTCCAGCATTCCGCCAAGCAAGGTTTAATCAAGCTAAGGGAGTGGAGAGAAGCCGGATACTTCCCGGACGATGCGTTATGGCAGGATGAAGAATCGGCTGCCCGATTATTCTCCCAGGGGAAAGCGGGCATTGTCGTCGGTCCCCATTGGATGAAGTTTTGGCCGCTTAATGCGCTCACGGAGAAGAACCCGGAGAACCGATTCATCGCCATTCCTTTGCCGAAGGGACCTGAAGGAAGCTCGTACCACCGCGCTTCGCAGCCTAGGAACGGAGCCATACTCCTTAACAAACAAAACACAAATCCGCAAACCTTCTTCCGCTACATGAACGATTTGTACGAAACGCAAGGACGGGGAGAAGGCGAATTCGCATTCGGAATGGCAAGAAACTATGACTACACGACGGTTAATGGCGAACCATCGAGTGACCGAAGCCTTATACCGGGCGGTTATGTCGACGTAACGGCGTACACCCTCACCTATGACGGCGCGCGCATTCCGTCGCATTGGACGAAGATGATAGACGAAGCCGAAAAAAACGTTCTTACACAAATGCATGACAGCCGGCTTCCCAATGAATTTCAAGGCCCGCCGACTCCAACCATGTTGGAGAAAGGAGACCAGCTTCTGCAAACGGAGCATGAAGCGTTCGTGCAAATCATTTACGGCAAAAAGGATATCGGCTTCTTCGATGAGTTTGTTGCCAATTGGAAAGCGAACGGGGGCGACTTGATTACCAAAGAAGTCAACGCGTGGTATCATTCCGTTCAAGAGATAAGTAAATAATATGATAGCTTTGTTGAAAGATTGCTCTTTCACCGCCATCCCGCCCCATCTAGAATGGATGAAGAATAGAAGAAGGGGTGGATGATGAGATGAAAAAGAAAATAACCGTTTTAGCCGTTTTGGCAGCTTTATTGGCTTCCGGTTGCTCAGAGAAAACCGAAATTCTGGAGGAGAAGCAGGAGGACACCTGGGTTCAAGCCTTTGCGCAACATGACCCGGAGAAATGGGAGATGTCTACCGGTTATTCCAACGGCAATCCATTCGACTGCGTATGGTCCTCCGATAATATCCATTTCGGCGGTT
Organism: Paenibacillus soyae; assembly: GCF_024623455.1. Classification (GTDB taxonomy): domain Bacteria; phylum Bacillota; class Bacilli; order Paenibacillales; family Paenibacillaceae; genus Pristimantibacillus; species Pristimantibacillus soyae. Next base: position 196,181 of record NZ_JANIPJ010000006.1, read on the forward strand.
CCCATATGGAGCTGACGCTCACCAAGGGGAGTACGGGAGGCATCCAGGGCTCCGAGTATAAGACGCTGGATACCTATCATTACGGTAAATACGAGGTTCGTATGAAGGCTGCCAAAAACATTGGAATCGTATCCTCGTTCTTCGTTTATACCGGTCCCTCCTTCGGAACGCCGTGGGATGAAATCGACATTGAATTTCTGGGCAAGGATACGACGAAGGTTCAGCTCAACTATTACACCAACGGAGTCGGGGGCCATGAGAAGCTAATTGATCTCGGGTATGATGCCTCGGAGGAATTCCACGATTACGCTTTCGAATGGAAGAAGGACGAAATCAACTGGTACATCGACGGCAAGCTCGTGCATACGGCAACGGAGAACATCCCTGTCACCCCTGCCAAAATCATGATGAATCTCTGGAACGGCATCGGCGTCGACGAGTGGCTCGGCGCTTACGACGGCGCTTCTCCAATCACCGCCGAGTATGAATGGATGAAGTTCACTCCCTATGAGGAAGAACCGAATATAACCTAAAACGTTTGAACGAAGGTTGCCAAAATCAAACAGCCTGTCTCCCTTGCGGGGGACAGGCTGTTTCTCTTTTGCGTTGCCTCGGCTCGGCTGTATTCGTTACCCTTTCACCGCGCCGGCGGTCATACCGCTGATGAAATACTTCTGCGATAAGAAGAATACGATAATGACTGGCAGCGTGACAACGGACGCCGCGGACATCAGCAGATCATATCGGTTCGTATATTGACCGACAAACAACCGGATGCCTACGGGTATGGTTTGAACCTCCGGAGTCGTCGTCAGAACCCAGGCAAACATCAGTTCATCCCAAGCCGTCAGGAATATATACACGCACATCGCAATAATGCCCGGCAAAGAAAGCGGCAGGATGACCTTGACAAAGGCCTGGATTCGATTACATCCGTCGATCCGAGCGGATTCCTCCAAGTCCTTCGGAATAGAGACAAAAAAGCTGCGGATGATCCAAATACTCATCGGGGTATAGAAAGCCGAATAGACCAATATCATCCCCCAATAGGTATCGACCATAGGAATGCCGAATAGATCTTTGATCTTCAAGAATAACAAGTAAATCGGCAGCAGAAACATAATGCCAGGGATCATCTGAGTCCCGATAACGCTTATTCCGAACAAATCCGAGCCCGGAAACTTATATCGGGCAAGCGCATATCCCGCCAATATGGCCAGGAAACAAGAAACCACCATCGTCGAGAAGCAAATGATCAGGCTGTTTTTGAAATATTGCCCAAAGTTAATCGTTTCCCAAAGATTTTTGTAGTTTAGCCATTGAGGCCGGGGGATTGAAAGGCTGGTAATCCCCTGCAGGATCTCCCCGTTCGTATGAAGAGAAACCTTCACCATCCAGAAGATAGGGAAAACGACTAGCGCAACGATCAGCCAGGTAAGGACGTTTAACGAGTGATATTCGATTTTTTTCTTGACGCGGGTACTCACTCTGCTCTCAGCTCCGATCTAAAGATTCGATACCATATCCCGACGACGACCAGCATAGCTCCCATCAAGATGAAGGATGCCGCAGCGCCAACCCCGAATGACCAATACCCGAAGGTCTGTCTGGTCAAGGCCGTCATCAGCAGATCTCCCCATTCTCCAGGGTAGCCGGAGCCGTTGCCGAACATCATGGCGACGATGTTGTAGGAATATACATTGTTGATAATTTGGAACAGAAGCTGGACGGCGATAACCGGCTTCAGCATAGGCAGAGTAATCGTAAAGAATTGCCGCAATCTGCCGGCGCCGTCAATCTTCGCGGCTTCATAGAGGTCGTCCGGAATCGTTTGGAGCCCCGCCAGAAAGACGACCATGATGAAAGGCCAGCTTCTCCATACCGTAGGGATAATGATGGCCCAGATCGTGTTCTGACCGATTAGCCAGAAAGGCTTATCGGCCATTACATGCAGAATGTCTACCAGAATATGATTAATAATGCCTTCCTTCTGCCACATGAATCCCCACAGAACCCCTACGACATAGGAAGGGACAACCCAAGGAAGCAGCATGGCCGCTCTGGCGATCCCTCGTCCCGGGAAATCCCGGTTCAGCAGCATCGCTACCAGCAACCCAATCACCATAACGGAAACGGTCACGACCACACTATATATGGCTGTATTGCGCAGCGCAAATCCCAAGCCCTGGCGGACAGGGTTACTTTCATTAAATAGCAAATCGAAATAATTTTTTACTCCGGCGAACGGAGCATTAAGATATTGGCTTAACGTAAACTGGTTCAGCTTCAAGAAGGACATCACGATCCCTTGGATCATGGGAAAGATATGAACGAGTATCATAAACAGAAAGGTTGGCAGTATGAACAAATAAGCGACGCGGTATTCCTTAAACCCCTTCTTGAACCGGGTTCCGAAGGAATTTCCGGTCTTAGGCGATTCGGCAACTCTAGGTGCTTCCACGGTGTCTCACTTCCTTCTAATAAAGTGTGCTACCAAGCCATGACTTGATAGCACACATCATCATTATTCTTTTGCGATTTACTGATTTAAGATGGCATTGACTTCATTCGCGGCATCGCCTAGCTGCTTCTGAATCGATTCTTCATTGTAGGTTCCGGAAACGCCTGCCACGATATCCCAGATGTTCCCGAAATATTTGACAAGAGCCGTCTCGCAAGGACCCCACTGAGGAATGGAAGGATACGACATCCCATAATCCGTAGCCTCTACCAAAGCCTTATAGTTCGGATCTGCCTTCAGCGAATCCATAACTACCTTTTTGGCAGGCAGCTGGCCGGACAACTTCGAATATTCCAGCTGTGCTTCATCGCCGGATAAGAATTTGATGACATCCCAAGCGGCTTCTTTGTGCTTGGAGCCTTTGAAGATCGTCAAGTGGCTGCCGCCGATAAAAGTGGAAGAACCTGCTGGACCTGCAGGAAGCGCAGCAACGCCATAATTTTTTGCAGCGGTTTTCCCGGCTACGCCTCCGTCCTCCTCGGGAGTCGCGAAGTTCTTAATCATCCATGCGCCGCTCACCATAACGGCGGTTTTACCGTCCGAGAAGTCGCTCTCGATCTGGGAAGAGTTTTTCTCGAGGGATGCCTTATCCACCAGACCCTCATTAGCCAAGCCGGTGTAATACATAACTCCGTCCAGAGCAGTTTTGTCATTGAACACTACCTGCGTATTGTCATCGTTCAACACTTTGCCGCCAGCCGCCCAGATCCAAGGGAAGATGTTATGAGGAACGTTCCAGTCGTTTTTGCCCGGCACGCCGAAAGCTGTCATCGTCTGGCCTTCGATCTCGGTACCGTTCAGCTTGCTCAACGTTTCTTTGAAGGTATCCCAATCCTTAAACGCGGTTGCCGGATCCAATCCCGCTTGGGCAAGAGCGTCCGTACGGTAGAAGAGCGCGCGGGCATCCACGAACCACGGCACGCCGTACACTTCGGATTTCCCGTCAATCATTGTCGTTTTCCAGCTTGCTGGAAGATAATTCTCCGCTCCGCCTACTTCGCCCACAAGATCCGTCAAGTCTTCAATCCCGTTCATCGCCGCGATGGCAGGCACCCAAGTCGTGCCTAACTGCAGGATATCAGGGCCTTGACCGCTGGTTGCAGCCGTTGTGATTTTGGTCCAAGCCGAACCCCAGTCCAGAACGGTTACATTCAATTTGACGTTCGGATTCTGATCCAGATAAGGCTTCATCGCCGTCAGAAAGTCTTTATCCGGCTTCGGACTGTTCGGCATGATCCAGGCCGTCAGCGTCACGTCTTCCTTCGGAGCATCTCCGGTCGAATTGTTCGTATTCTTGTCCGTCTCGTTAGCAGCTGCGCCGCCGTTTTGATTCCCTGCACCATTGTTGCCTCCGCTGCTCCCGCATGCCGATAAGAACATGCCGACCATCAGCATCATGGACAACATGATCAGGCTGATTCGTTTTTTGCTCATTTTTTGTCCCCCCGTTATTGTTCATTGAACATGCAATGACGAACGCAGCATATCTATCCCGAGTCCGCCTAATCCTTCTGGCAATCTGCAGTATTACCGGAAGGATGGCGGAAATAAATATCGTACCCTGCGTCTTATCTTCATTGTAAGGAGAACCTCCGGGAGTCTAAATAACTCGTTTTCAACATTGCTATGGTTTTATTGACTTAAACAAAAGACGCTTCTCCGCTGGAGGCAGCCTGAGGACTGCCGAGCGGAGAAGCGCTGCGTAATTTATAACTGCTCCCGATATTCATTGGGGGTCATGCCGAATTCTTCCCGGAACACCTTGCTGAAATAAGCTGCGTTTTTAAAACCCAATTGTTCGGAAATCTCATATATTTTCAGAGAATCGTCTTTCAGCATCTCCGCCGCCTTCACCATCCGCTGCTTATGAATATATTCGCTTACTCCCTCCCCCGTTTTATCCTTGTACAGCCGGGACAAGTACACGGGATGAAGGTAGACGGCGTCCGCTATCGTTTGCAGCGAAGCCGTGCTCAGATTGCGGTCGATATATTCTCTTATCTTCAAGGTTAATTTATCTTTGGAGCTTCTTTGCTCCGCCTGATCGCTGTTCTGGATTTTATCCAGCATGTAGTGCGCCCACTCCGACAATTGCTGAACGGAATGAACGGTCCGGCCCAGAACGGACGTGCCTCCGACCAAGTCGCTTAGCAGCCGGTTATGCTTGTGCGCATAAAAATAAAACGAGCCGGCCACCAAGGTATAGGCCTCCTGAACATGCTCCGATGACAGGCTTCCCGCTTGCTTCATATCTTGAATAACCGTCTCGAGCTTATCCCGATATTCGTCCCATCTGCGGTTCTCCAGCAGATGATGCAGCGTAGGCGTTTCGTACATGCGATGCAAAGGCTGCTGCACGAATGCGTCTTCCGATAGTTCGCCGGACAAGAAGCAGCCCGACTCATTCGCCAGCCTGCTGCGGATTTGCTCCGTCATATAGCTGTACAGCACGTTAACGTCTCCGGGAAACCTTCCCCATTTGCTCACGATAATAGAAACGACACGTTTCAAGTACAAGCCGATATTGCGCTGGAGCTGCATGGCGAGTGCATCGAATTTCTTATGCTCCTCTCCCGTCCCGTCCTCATCCCTGCCCGATTTCTTCCGGACAAGCAGAACCAGGCAATCATTAGCATCCTTACAGGACCATAGATCGTAGGAGTCTCCCAGCATCTCGACGGCTATATTAATAACCGCATATTCCAGCAGGAAAAAATCCCGATCGTTGAACTCCGGCAGACTTTCCTCCATTCGAATGACCATCACGCAGATATCATCGTCAAACCGGAATGGCAGGTCATACAATTCAAGGAGATGGAGAAAGTCTTCTTCTTCCTTCACCCTGTTCATTAACAATTCATTCAGGAGCTTATCCCTCAGTACGGGCAAGCTTTCCTTCAAGGTATGGACGACGCGTCTTCGCGATACGACCTCCTCCCATTCCTCCTTGATCTGCTGTACCAGCTTGCGTATCAAGGCGATCAGGTCGTCGTCGGAAAGCGGTTTAAGCAAATAGTCGGACACGCCGTAATGAATGGCTTGCTTGGCATAAGCGAACTCCGCGTAGCCCGACAGCAATACGCTCTTCACATGCCGATACTGCTTATAGATCTGCGCAACCAGCTCGATCCCCGTCATCCGGGGCATATTGATGTCCGCTATCACGATATCAACCGCATGCTCCGATAGAATCGACAACGCTTCCTTAGCGGAATACGCCTTGTACACCGTCATGATTTCGAGCTTCTCCCAATCGATGGTGAAGGCAAGCGTATCCACAATCGTCGGTTCGTCGTCAACAATCAGCAAACTTAACATGGTGTTCCTCCTGATGTTTGGTCATGCAACGGATGGATACCCGGAGTCCCCCCAGGCTGGAATGGGCAAACGCCAGCCCCGATCCCGCTGCATACAAGTTAATGACTCTCTGATGGGTATTCCACAAGCCGCAGCCTGTATCGGGGGAGAGCGGAAGATTCATCTTCTCGTGAAGCTTATCGAGAGTCTCCGGGTCCAAACCATCCCCGGAATCTTCGACGCTGATGACAAAGCCGCCGGGGATGAATGCGCCATGGATGATAATCTCCCCTGCTGCATCGCTTCTCTCGATGCCATGAATAATGGCATTCTCGACCAGGGGCTGGATGAAGAGCCGGGGGATGGATTGCTCCATCAGCTCCTCGGATATTCGAACATCATAATGCATGGGCTTCCGGAAGCTGTGGATGTTCAAATAGTTCCTAAGGAACTTCACCTCTTCCCGGATCGTAGTCATCGGGTTCTCCAGACGGGTTGTATATCTGAAGTACTCCCCCAAATTCAGCGCCATCGCCACGACCTGCTCGTCCTCGCCCATCTTCGCCATATTCTTAATATAGAAGAGGCAGTTGTACAAGAAATGCGGATTGATCTGCGATTGCAGCTGCTTTAGCTCGGCTTCCTTCAACCGGAGCTTCTCCTCGTACACCTTCTCAATTAATTCCTGAATGCGCTCCGCCATGTCATTGAAGCCGGAGAAAACATCTTGAAATTCATCCCGGTGCTTGGCTTTCAAGCGGGAGGAGAAATGGCCCGAGCGAATATCCTGCAGCTTCTGTACCAGCTCGTTGATCGGATGCTGAATTTGTCTGTATATAAGAGTGGTGATGACCACGCCGATTGCCAACATGGCCAGGATACCCAGCACAAAAAAACGGCTGCTTTCCTTCACTGGCGATACGACCTTCTCGAGCGGAACCCAATCCAGGATGACCCAATCCAGGCTTCCGACGGGAGTGTGGCTAAGAAGCACGCGATGCTCATTTACATTCAAAATTTGATTTCCCGACTCCTGCAATCCGTCCCAGTCCAGATGCCGCTCCCAATCGCCTAAATCCGAAGGAGGATTTCCGATGAACCCGAATTCGGGATGATACAGCATTGTATAGCGATTCGAATTTTGCTGAAATTTATTTAACATATCGCGAATGTAGGTATCGGAGAATCGGGCAAAGATGGTGTATCCCGGAGCAGATTGCGCCATTGTGAAGTAGCTCCCGCTATTGCTTTGACCAGGCTCGTAGCTCCACAAGCCCTTGCTGGGATCCATCTTCGGAATGGCGGCTATGTCCTCATAGATCACCTCCGCTCGAGTAGATATGACCTCTTTTCTCGATTTTAGAAATACGCTGATCTCCATCGGCCAGTTGGAAGATGCGCTCTGCAGTTTAATTCTTTCATATAGCTTAAGGCGAAGCATATGAATATCGAACAGATCCTCGGGCGCGGTCGTGTTCATGTATTGCTTCATAATCGAGTCCTCTTCGAGCTCTAGCAGGTTAGCGGCCAAATTATCCACCTGGTTGTCCAACTGAAGCAGAAAGAAGCGCAGCTGTTCGTAATAAGAGTCTTGAATGTCGCTCTCGATAACATGGACGCTCACGCGATAGGAGTGGCCGTTCAACGCGACCGCAATGCCCAGCAGTACGAACAGTACGATCGAGAACTTTAAGGATAACGTAAACTTGAATTTCAATCTTTCTATTTTCAGCATCATCATCACCCAGAACCATTATACTTTCTTCGTCCTATAGAAAATAAGTATGGTAGTTGAGATAACTCTGCTTTTTTTTCGTTTCTTTGGCAACAGGTTAAAAAAAGAGCAGATAAGTTGATATTTTAGCTGACAGGTACGCCGGCCCGGCGGCCGGTGCATCTATTTGTCATGCAAATGGAGCAGCTGCCGCTCGGCAAGCTGCTCCATGATGGGTTTTATTTAGTTAATCGGAACCAACTGCCATTGCTGATTGAAGTTATACTGATTGCCTAATGACCATTGACCAACTGGTGCACTATCATTAGTAGACCAACCGAGTACTTCCAGATACTTGCCGCTTGCAGCATTTTTAAATTCGAAATAACCACCGCCTATATCAATCATCTGCCACTGTTGATTATAGCCGCTAAGACCGGAATGTGCCCATTGTTGAGCTGTAGCTCCGTCAGAAGAAGACCAACCCCCGATTTCCAGAACCTTGCCGCTATTACGATTTATGAGTTGATAATTGTTAAGTCCGACATTAAGCAATTCCCATTGCTGATTGTAGCCGCCAGAATACGTATACTGATTGACAGCAGCGCCATCAGCAGTTGAGTAGCCATTAACATCCAGAACCTTGCCGCTATTGCGGTTGACGATCCTATAATAATTGCCTATTCCGCTCATGATGCCATCGATGATTCCTTGCTGGGTTATGGTGAGGTTATTTCTGTCAATCAATTCAAAATTGGATCCGTTGTCCCACCATACAGGAATTAAGCTATACTTCTTCGCTGTTGAGGCAACTGCTTTTGCCCAAATCGCACGATAGGTATTGTTGGACGAATCCAAAGCCGACTTATCGATTGCGCCGTATTCTCCGATGACTACGGCATACCCTTGCGTTACGAACTTATCGTACATGGATTTAAATTGGGAATCCATGTGGGCTTCCTGTCCTCCGGAGTCTTTTTTGGCAGGGTCGGCTGTTGCTCCCCATTGGGTAGCGCCTTCGTTTTCTACTAGACTGAAGTAGTAAGGATCGTAATAATGGACAGAAATCATGATCCTCTTCTCGGAGCTGGGAACTGTACTTGATCTGTTGTTGTCTGTTGGAAGCACAAAACCCGTGTAACCATTGTTGCCAGCCGTGAAATCAATGTTCGTATTCCAGCCAGGAATCAGCAGCCATCTTGCCGCATTGTTTCCGCCGGTCAGTCTTACGGTGTCCACAAAGATCTGATTCAACGTATTAATGTTTGAATAAACCGTTAGGTTAGGCTGTACTCCGCCATAATTCACCCCATCGAATACTTCGTTCATGGATTCGAAGATCAAATGCTCGTTGTAATTGACGAATGTATGGGCAATCTGCTGCCAAACCTTCTTATATTTGTCTCGAATCGTATTTTGATCGCTTGCATTCGGCAGCAGCCAATTATCTGACGGGGTATTGGGGGTTGTAGAGTGAGCGCCGTCATGGTGAATATTGAGAATGACAAACAAGCCTTCGCTGTAAGCATAATCGACAACTTCCTTCACTCTGGCCAGATACGCGGAATCAATGGTGTAATTCGGTGCAGGACCGATTTTTTTCATATACGTTACCGGGATCCGAATGGATTTAAACCCTGCGGCTTTTACCTTTTGAATTAACGCTTTTGTGATAACGGGATTACCCCAAGCTGTTTCGCTAGGAACGCCGTTGATACTAGCATCTAATGCGTTTCCTAAATTCCATCCTGCACCCATTGCCTTAGTCATTTGAGCGGCGTTGTATTGCGTGAAATCCCATGTCATATCAGCCGCAGATGCTACGGAACCGAGGCTTGCAAAAACGGTTGTGAACATAAAAACAAATGCGATCATTGATAACTTGCAAGACCTGAACGTAAACTTTGACATCAATTGCACCTCTTCTCATCATATAGTTGGAAAAGAATGACCCTCCATCCCCTCCTTGTTCCCTTCTATTGAATGCTGATAGGTAAGCGCTTTCAACTCTGTGCAATATTTATTTTATGGGAGAGCAGTTAGCACGAACCTTGATTATCTAGCCAACCTTTAGCATTTTATAGACAAATTTCAATGCGGGTTCTTGGATACGATTTCAGTATGAAAATACGTTCATTTTTTGCTGTATGATCAGGAACGTCGAATAGCTAAAATAGGATGGATTACTTACCCGAGCAACTCTCCGGCTATTCGGCGAGAAGCTAATAATTTGCTGGATGAAGTTAGGATTTTACTTTCAACGGTTTGCTAGAATCAGCTTATATCAAAGAAATAGGAGGCCAGTTCTGCATGGTTAAAGCACAAATCGCCAAGGGTCCTTTCGAACCCACGTTTGAATCGCTCGGAAAATTCGAGTGTCCGGATTGGTTCCGCGACGCGAAGCTGGGAATATGGTCGCACTGGGGCGCGCAATCGGTGCCGATGTACGGGGACTGGTACGCCCGGAACATGTATGTCGAGGGCTCCGAGCAATACCGGTACCACATTCGCCATTACGGACATCCGTCGACATTCGGCTACAAAGATATCGTTCAGCTGTGGAAAGCGGAGAACTTCGATCCGGAATCGCTGATGGACTTGTACGTAGCCGCAGGCGCCAAGTATTTCGTCGCGCAGGCGATGCACCACGATAACTTCTTTAACTACGATTCGAAAATCCACCGCTGGAACTCGGTCAATATGGGACCGAAAAAAGATATCGTAGCGCTATGGAAAGCCGCCGCATCCAGCCGGGGACTGCCTTTCGGACTGACCGAGCATATGGGAGCAACGTTCAGCTGGTATAAATTCAATAAAGGCCAGGATAAGGAAGGCCCTTATGCGGGCATCCCTTATGACGGCAACGACCCTGCATTCGAAGATTTGTATTTGCCGAATCGCGAGCATTACGATCCGAATCAACTATCGTCCGAGCTAAAGCCTTGGTATACGGATAATGCTTGGTGGCATCAGCGCTGGTTCGACGTGATGAAGGAAGTCATCGATCTGTATCAGCCGGATCTGCTGTACTCCGACGGCGGGCTGCCGTTCGCCAGCGCATGGGATAGAGCTTGGGCTCCCCTGGATGACCCTCAGTTCTCAGCCGGACTGCAAGCGGTCGCGCATCTGTACAATACCAATGCAGCGGCAAACGGCGGAATGAATCGCGCGATTTATAATCAGAAGGACCGCAGGCAGGATGTGTACCGTATCGGGATCCTCGACATCGAGCGCAGCCAAGAGCCTGACATTAAGCCTGAGCCGTGGCAGACCGATACTTGCGTTGGGGACTGGTTCTACAATGTGAGAACCGAATACAAAAAACCGGGGCACGTCATCGAAATTCTGGTCGATATCATTGCCAAGAACGGCAACCTGCTCCTCAATATTCCGCAGAAGCCGGATGGTACGATTGATGAGGAATGCAGGCATATTCTGCAAGAGATGGCCAAGTGGATTCGGGTTTGCGAGGAAGGCGTATACGGCACAAGGCCGTTCCGCGTTTCGGGCGAAGGCCTTTCCCGTGTCATTATTGATCATTTCAAGGAAGATAGGGTTGAATGGAACTCGAGCGATTACCGCTTCACGCAAAAGGGAAATACGCTGTACGCCTTCCAAATGCGGTGGCCCGAAGATCATCGCGCCGTCATTCGCACGTTGACTCCGGGAGATCAAGTGAAGTCCGTCCGGCTGCTTGGAGCGGGCGAAGTTCCATTCGAACAATCGTACGGAGCTCTGGTCGTTTCGCTGCCGGACAGTCGTCCGACGCCATACGTCAATTGCCTGGCGATTGAGCTGAACGGTTCATTCCAATTCTAACAGCAAAGCCGGCTGGCGTTATCCGCGCAGCCGGCTTTGCTGTTCATTATTGTCCTTATCGATGGGACAGAATCAATACGACTCTAACGTCCATACCGGCTTTCAGCGATACAAGAAGATATGGGCCAACTTCATCGTCATGTACCTCTGCTTCTTTGTCGTTAACCATTCCTTTGATCCAAGGCAGGCCGGCTTTCACTTTCATTTCGTTATGGTCCGTCATGGGTCGTAAGGTGAAGGATACGACGTTAATGTCCCAGAATAGCTCCTTGACCTCCACCCCTGCTCTTGTCATCAATCCGTTTATCGATCCCGATTTCCATTCGGAAGGCAGCGCCGGAAGGACCTCGATTTCTCCGGTATTCGAGAACAGCAGCGCTTCATTCACGGCTCCCATTGTACCGAATAAGGTATCCGTGCAATAACAGTCATTTCGTCTGTTTGTGTCATGGTCTGTCATTAGGGAGTTGTAATAGCCGGAATCCGCCATCATCGGCAGAAGGGAAGAGACAACGCCGTCGCCGTCCTTTAATCTGGCGCAGACCAATGCCTTATGCATCCAGCCGTGACCCGCTGTCGCGTCCGTTGTATTGTATTTATTCCTGTTGTCCACAGCAATAATTGCAGCCTTCCTTAATTCCATATTGTTCTGCGTTTCATACGCAGGCCATGCCGGATAAAGGTGGCTCAAATGGCGGTGATCGTTGTTTTCCGTATATTCATTCATCGCCCATTCGCGCAGCGCGCCGTCCTTGTCCAGCTTATATTCCGGCAGCAGCTCCAGCAAAGCCTCCCATTTGGCAACCGCGGTTTCATATCCTTCGCGTTTTGCCGCTTTTTCTATGGCGATGACCATCTGCAGTCCATCCCGCGCCGCTGAAATATCCATGGTAGCATTAGCCGTAATCGTACTGTTGTAGCCGATCGGGTGATTCTCCGGCGAATAGGTCGGGATCAACAAATATTTTTCGCCTGGATTTAACTCCGATTTGCCCTTCTCATAGCAAGCATTGCCGCTTAGATCCGTATAGTACTCCGGCGTACATAGCTGTTCCCAGAAATTGGCCTGCTTCGTAAGCAGAGGCAGCAAAATATCCTGCTCCAAATCCAGATAACCCTTGCGGACCAGCTGCGTGAATTCCTCATCCGTCAGCCCCCCGTCCCTTACGCCGAGAATGTTCTTCAGATCATGAATCCTCATAGCGGGTTGGATCGGAATTTGACGGTTGCCGTAACACTGCCAATATTCGAAGATCGGGAGCAGGCACCAGCTTGCACCGGCATTCCAATATTGGAAAGGGTAGTCGTTGTCGTATTCCACCTGCATGCCGCGGTCGCCGTCCGAATTGACCGACACTTGAATCGCATCATGCATCCCATAAGACATTCGCGCATTGTATTCGAAATCCGATGTGTTTCTTAAGAAGAAGGCGATATACCCAAGCTGAGCGAATGTGAGATGGCCTGTATTTATAGGAGAAACCTGCAAATTCACGTTGGCATCGAGCGTATAGATCGAGCGCCAGCCGGGGTTCCACTCTCCGGTCCACATCCCGTACAGCCGCGGCGCGCTTGAGCCGCTGCAGCAGATCAAGGCATAACGTCCCTGATTGTAAACCTGCTCCATAAAAGCATGGTTGATTCTGGATTTCGATGTCTTCTGCGCTTTAATCAGCGCCTCGTTGTCCGCCCCCTTGAAGTCCTCGTCCCCTTCAAGCGTAAAACGTACGGCGTTAAATTCGGCGGCATGCTTCGCGGCATGCGGCGCAAGGGCGGCGTCATAATCGAAATGACCGGGAGGGTCCTGATATTTCTCGGCTGAGGCATTCGTATTATTGAGAAGTTCATTAACTAGTGCGTATTGCGTCATTCCGGCAAAATCTTCGATCTTCCCCATATCGAATGATCTATTCGATTGCGTGATGAGATAAACGGCGTCGGCTTCCACCACTTGTATGGCAGGGTTCTGTACCGCCCCGACGTTCATCGGTTCATTCGTGTCGGCGAGCTGCACCCGCTTCTTGCTTCCGTTAACGACAATAACCTGCGTAAGTCCAGCGTATCCTCCGTCGGTCAGCTCGCTGCCCGGATAAGACGGATAATGGGCAACCTGCGCGATATAGCCGGCATTCGGGTCCACCAGCTTTTTGTATTGGAGCGCCGTGATCTCAGACATCCCATCCTTGGCTTTGTACAAGCTCGAAATGTCATCGATAGAAATCGTCATGTTAATCTTGGCGCCGGCGGAGGATCGTTCGATCTTCATAATCGAGACATTGTCTTCTCTGGAAGTGAATGAAGTTCGAATCCACTCGCCAAATTCGTCGGTGTACCGGACACCTGTCTGGGCCGTATCATAATTCGTCCATCGCTCATACTCGGTTACGGTGCCTTTATTCGTCATGTTCAGTCTAAGCTGGTGTCCCGGATGATAGGCGTAGAAGAAGGTTCTCCGCCTTGTTCTGCCGTCCGCGTGGGTAACCTTCCATTGATCGTTCAGCTGAAATACATTCCGTCTCGCATCGGCAAGCTGTCCCGTCAATTCTTCCGGGATTTCCCTTGGATCCCAGGACGGAAAGTTGAACCACATATATTGAAAAATAATGCTGTCATGATACGGCGACCCTGACATGATGTAACCGTTCTCGCCGTTCCCGCTAATCATCCCTTCCCGCCATGCATGTCCGGGATCCGTTGCCGGCACCTCCGTGTAGGTTCGGGCATAATTTCCTTTATCGTATAACCGTCTTTCATTCGCCGCTTTAGTCATTCTATTACTCTCCCGTCTCATCATAATCGCCTTGGACCTTATTATATCTGGCGGCAGGAGGTTCATGAATCATTCAGAACGACATCATGAACGGCAAGATGTCGCAATTTTGCAGCAAGAGAGCTTATGGCAAACGCATATAAGACCGTCAAGCGGCAGTTCTCCGCTCATCGGCCTTATTATGCTTTAATCGATAGAATCAAGCACTCTCAAGATCAGAACGACAGCTTCTGCGCGGGTTGCAACGCCATGAGGCACAAATCGATTATGATCTCTTCCCTGTATAAGGCCTAAGTCAACGGCTGAGACAACGGCTGGATATGCCCATTCCTGAATTTGATCAGCGTCTGCGAAGACCAGTTGCTTGCCCGCATGCTTCTCTTCATATCCGATGACGCGCATCGCCATCACGGCGATTTCCGATCGACTAATGAGTTGATGAGGCCGAAACGTGTTATCCTCGAATCCTTTCACAATCCCTTCAGCTACCGCTTGCGTCACATGAGCTCTCGCATATTCCGGAATTTGTTCGGCATCCTTGAAGACAATCGTTTCATCCGCGTTCGCATCGAGTGCCAGCGCTCTAGAGAGCATTGTCGTGAATTGCGCGCGAGTCACTTGATCTTGCGGCCGGAAACGACCATCCTCGTAACCATTGATCCAGCCCATTCTGGCCGCTTCCTGTATGTCGGCTTTGGCCCAATGATCTTCAATATCACTAAAGCTTGGAGCATCTTTCGCTATAATGGAAGCAACAAGAGACAGCCGAGGCTCATATGTAGTGCTTGCAACCTGGCTATCAACAAGCTTGACTCGAGTTAATTGAATCGTGGCTTTTCCTTCTTCCGTCGCCTTGAATCTAAAGGTTGCCAGCTGAGCCGCGCCGTTAATGCCTTTGGTATTGCCAACCTTTGTATTTGCAAATGTAAGCTCCCCGTCTTGTACTATGGAAGGGATGGAAAAGCCGCCCCAGGAGGTAGAAACCTCTTGGTATTGCCATTTATCCGCATCGTAGGATAGACGCAATTCGAAGCCATACGCATCAGTTAAATATTCTCCCCCGACACGAATCTCCACGATGTCACCCGTCCTGACTTCCGCCCTAGTATCTGTGACGAAGCCATTAAGCGAGAATACTGGCTGCTCCGCGGCAAAGGCCATCGTTGGGACTAACGTCATCATTAACATCATCGATATGCATAGCGACAACAATCTGGTATTCATTCATCTTCTCCCTTTTGTCCGTTTTTTCAATGAGGGGAGCCTAGCGGTTCAAGGGCATCAACCGGAAAACTCGTCGATACCCTTGAACACCTTCCACGCGATTATTGAGCTAGGATCATTCTTGCCAAGGCCACGAGATCTGCAATATCAATGATTTTGTCATGGTTGAAATCATAGCCCTTCACTTGATTCCAATCCGGACTATCCGCTTCGGACTTGCCATACGCTTTGGCGAGCAGCGACAAGTCGCCTATGCTAACCCGATTATCGTTATTGACATCCCCCGGTATGGTTGGCTTCTGTATTTGAACCGTATGGGCGGATGCGGCGGCGGACGTCTCAACGCCTTCCTCATCAGCGAGCTCGGCGCTGACAACCCGAATGTGAGCTTCTCCTGTGATATCCTTCGCTTGGAAGCTGAGCTTCAGGAGGTCTTTGTTCGGATCCGTCTGATAATCGCCTAGATGGATGCCAATGATGCGAACCCACCCGGTGCCTTGATTATATTCGAGGACGAAATTCTCCTCATTCATCGATACCGGCGGACCTGTAAGCTGCAGTTTGTCCGCATCGTATTCAATTCTGATATCCTGTGCAATTACCGACTGCTCCGTACCGCTCAGGCTATAAATCAAATCAAACGTTTGTCCGACTTGCACCGTATCCAAGCCTGTCAGTACGGTAGAGTTGGATACAACGATGGACGGCTCATGAGCATAGAGGTCGAAACGGTCAAAGGCGGGCGTATATTGATTCGGCACTGCCGTATAAGGATTAAACCCTTGAGTGCCCGCCCCATTATTGCCTCCGTATGGATTAGACCCGCCATTATACGTATTGTTATTCGAGAATTTGATCGTATTGGCGCCTTTCTTCAATTCCACGTCTATCGTTTGAGTAGCAAATTGCTGCCAGGATATTGTGTTTTTGAAGAATACGGTCTCCGCCTCGCCGCCATTGACGCTAATTTGCGCGTATCTCTCCACCACATCGTTGTTATAGGCATGCGTTCCCGCGCTTTCCCCATTGGCATATTGGACAACCAGCTTGTAAATTCCGTCCTCGGGTACTACGATATCGTCAATCTCGAGATATCTTTCCGTACCGTCGTAAGAGGTAATTCCGTTGACATACTTCCCGTTTGATGCATATTTCGCGAACGCGTCGTCACGAATCAACGGAAGCTCGGCTCCTGCCGGAGTACCCGCGACAACGGCGTCCTCGGCTTCAATAGAGAAGATGGCGTCATTGTTCACGAAGGCGGCTTGAATACGATCTAGATGAAGCGTTGTATTCGATTGGATATCAACTAAGTTGATGCCTGTGCGCAGGAACATGCGCAGCGTTGCTTCCGCCCACTGCCCATTCGTATTCGATACGGATAATCCCGCGGCAGGCTTACGGTCGTGATCAATCTGAATGACGCCATCGCCGCCTGACGCGTAACGAATCGTCACGTCATACATGCCGTCGTCAAGCACGCTGACAACGAAGCGAGTATTAGCGTCGGCATTCGTGCCGTAGCCCGTCACATATCCCGCACCCTCGAAGCCTGCCATGCTATTCCCCCGAGACAAGCCTTTCGCCGTATCATAATCGGCAAACTCCGCTTGCACCTGATAAGTCGGAAGCCCGCCTATCTCACCGCTGTACGTTAACTCGATCGCATCCAGCGTAGCCTGCCCTTGCCCTTCTTCTCCCGTATCCGGATTAAACTTGCTAATGCTAATCGAATGAGTTCCTGCTTCCAAATCAATAAACAGGGTGTGGCCGCCGATCAGCTCCATGCTGTAGTCCGCTCTAAGAACAACCTTCCGGGAAGGCTGATCATCGATCTTGATGAACCACTCCGAATTAATGCGCTGGTTGGCATTCCCGGTATTGGCCTGATTGCGCATGTTAGCTGTGGCACCGTTGCCGCCGATCAAGTCCAAGCGATATCGTCCATCAGTCGGTACCGCTATACTGGTCCACTTTACTAAACTGCTAGGCTGCGAAATGCCCGCGACGTATTGGCCATTAGAGGCCGAGCGGCCGGAATTGCTTGAACGCGGGTACACGCTAGTCGTCGTAACGCTTGTTTTCACCTCTGCGTTCTCCGCCTCGTAGCGCTCAAACCACACTTCATTCGAATCGTTGCTCACAGCCGGCGTAATGACCGCGTAATAGGCGGATGTATAGTCGTCCAGCTCTACATCCAGCGTCACCGTGCCGTTCTTGACCGGATAATTGCGGTCAATCACTTGCGTAGGCTCTACCAGGAAGCCAGTCAATCCCGTGTAGCCCGCATGCCATACGGTTACATGCACTTGCTCCGCCCCTGCAAGGAATGACGGACTGTTCGCATGGCCCGTTACGTTCTGGAAGACAACGGACCCGTTGCCCTGCGTGCCGCCGAACGCAATGCTTACCTGCTTCTTCTCATCCTGAATGGAGGATAAGCCATACAAACCAGGTCCATATGCATCCGTTTCGCTGCGCGGTGTAACAACGCTCACTTTCGCCATGTCGCCGCCCATCATGTCTGCATACCACTTGTACAGCCACCATGCGCCATTCGGCTCGTTCTGGCCGGCAAGCAGCGAGCCGTAGGAATTGGCCGTGTTCCAGTAAGGCAGCATGCTGTTCATCTTCATTTCGTCATAACGCGCGATATACTGAATCAACGATCCGCCAACCGCAATCTCCGCCGTTGCGGCATATTCGTTAATATCAACCTTGATCGGGAATGGAAGCTCGCGGTCCGGATACAGCTCCCGATACTTGGCCGTGTTAGCCTGCTCTACGGCTCTGTAGGTAGCAATATTGCCCGCCGTAGCGTTAAACGCTTTGTTCCACAGCATATGCCAGCTGATAATATCGGGAAGACAGTCATTAATAACGCAGAATGCAACTAAATCCTCATACACTTTTGCGCCATATTGCGTTAAGTTCGGGCCGGAGATTCGTGCCCCCGGGTCAATTTCCTTTATTTTATTGGTGACCGCAAGCCAATCGTTATTAAACACGGCTCTGGAGCTTTTCCCTGTAGCGTTGTCGGCGAGCAGCTGCGGATAACGCGTATTATTCTGTTCCGGCTCGTTGAAGGGGATATAAATGAATTTCTGATCGGGATCCTGACCAGGGTTCGCGGCGCCCCATTGCGCCTTGAATTCCTTAACGGTCGTTGTGATCGGGATTACGGCTTCGTTAATATATTGTTCTGCCGTTCTGGAAGGATAGTACCAGCGCTGGTAATAGTCCTGCATGACGATGTTGACGACTTCGCCGCCCGCCTCGAAGAAATAATCGGCTACCCGAAGCGCGTCTCCCGTAGGATGCTGGATGCCGTTCGGCGGCTTCTGCGTAATATGCGAAGGCTTGATCGGAATCAGCGTATTGATGTCGGGTACGTTGGGCTCGCTTATCGCGTACAAAGCGCCCGCGGAGCCATGGAACACTTCTCCCAGCGAACGGTCAGCCAGATCCACGTTGATTTTGGCGGGAATCTCCTCATCGACTACCTCCGACTTCGTCGCCTCGTATAAGGCGCTAACCTGCTCCGCAGTCAATTTCGAGTTATATACCCGGATATCATCGAACTTTCCGCGAATATCTCCATCCGATGTATATAAGGATCTGCCAAAATCATTAAATTTCAGCGCATCCAGGAAGTCGCGATTGAATAACTGCGCCATCGTAGTAAGCATCGTCGCCCCGGAGGAGCTATTGCCCGGCTCTATGCTGCTCGTCTCTAGCCATTCGCCATCAAGGTAGACATCGTAGGCGCCTTCTTTGTTCATCGTGACGACAATGTGCTGCCATTTGCCTCTTACCGGGTTCATATTCCATGCAATGTCGCCGCGGTAGTCGGCAACGACTGTCGGATCCGTGCCTGCATATACCCGGTTGTTAAACGTTCCGCCTCCGGCGACGATCACAAACTCCGAGTCTCTCCATCCGTTTATCCCGCTGTTCGTTAACCCTTTTTCTCCAATGGTTGAGGAGAACAGACGCGTGTAGCCGCTTGCTGATTGGTCGATATTCGCCCATACCGCGAACGTCAGCGCCTCCTCGACCTCGTTGTATAGATGATCCGGCAGTTCTAGCCATGCCGTGCCATTCGCGCCGCCAGTCAAGGATAACACTTCTCCCCGTTGCTCATCCTCCACGATCGCCGCCGTTCCTTTCATCACCGCGTAATCGTCGGTGTCTGCGGGGCTTGCGCTATTCTCGACGGACGTTCCGTTCTTCACCTCGTCTTGATGAAAGGACCAATGAAAGAGAGGATTGGTATCCGCTAACTGAACCGTTAGGGGTTCCTGTACAGATGCTTGACTGCCCGAATCGGAAGCGCTTGCAAAACCGCTCGGCAGCATAATCATTAGGGCTAGCACGGCTGAAATCGTACGCTTAGCGTAGGGTCTCAAATTAATTTCACCTCTTCTTATTGTTTGGACTTCCCCTTCCCCAGTCTCTGACTGACTTAAGTCGAAAGAGCCGCCTCAACCTCCCCTGTTTCCTGTCATCTATTTGCCCTAAGCCAAATGTTACGGGAATGGACCGATTTAAGAAATTATGGTTTTTTACTACTCCTGTTCCTTTCTTTACGATTTGCAAGCCTATGACTTTCGAAGATTATCCGTCTTGTACTTTTTTTCATTTGTTCTATCTTTTTTTGACTTCGTTACTTGCTCCGGGCTTCATCGATTACGGCCTGCATCTCCGTCAACGCTTCCTCCAAGCTCTGGCCTGTCAAATATTTGTTGACGCCTTCTTGAATTTTCACCTGCAGCGACTCGGTCGACACCGTATGCGGCCAATAGAGGACGGCGTCCTCCCGCGTGACGAGCTCCGATACCTTGACGGCAACCTGGCTGGAGATCCGGGCAGAGACAACCGAAGGAACAGCCATTGCGCCGTCCGCCAACCTCTCCTGATTCGCTTTGCTGTTCATGAAGGCGACGAATGTTTTGGCTTCTTCGGGATGCTTCGTCTTGGCGTTGATAACCCGATAGGTTCCAATATTGACATTAGGCACGGAACGTTCCTCTCCCGGCACCATCATGAAATCGATCTCGAAGTTCGGATTGCGCTCCATAATGCTGGGCAAGCTCCAGGTGCCGGTCATGATCATCGCGGCCTTTCCTTGGCCGATCAAGTCCTTGGACTGCTCGTGCATGAGCTGAGTCCAGTTCGGCGGCACGAATCCCCTATCGATGATCTCCTTATGCTTGCGGATCGCGTCTACGAACTTCTCGTCCGACAATGGGATGTCACCACGCTCCAGCTTCCGCGTCCATTCCTCGTCCGCGCCGTTATTCGACATGATCGAGCCCCAAAAAAATTGCGCAGTCGACCATTCCGCATCCATGGCGACCGGTATAATGCCCTTCCCCTTCAGCGTCTCGCACAACGCAATAAATTCATCCCACGTTCCCGGTACGGTCAGGCCGAATGAATCGAACATCGTCTTGTTATACAATAACCCGTCGCTATGCATCACTTCGGGCGCGCCATATACCTTGCCGTCAATCGTGACCGGCTTCAGCGTGTTCGGGAGAAATTGTTCCAGAAACGGAGAGCCTGTCAGATCCAAATAAACATTCGGATTCAGCTTGCGGAACTCCTCGAACAGGCTGGGCGACCAGGTATCGAACACATCAAGCTCCTCGCCGCCGAGAAGCTTGATTTTGATACCGGCTGTGTAATTCGCGTTCTGAATAAAATCCGATTCGATCCGGATGTTCGGATGTAAATGTTCAAATTCGCGAATCGCGTCATAATAAACTTTGCTCGCCTGGGCCGAATCCAGAAGGTAGCTGGAATAACGAATCGTGACGATTTCGTTCTCCTCCGTCTTGCCCTCCTCCTGACGGTATTCGTCACTCAAGCCTGACCCGCTGCATGAGACGAACACAAGTGCCGAAATCAATACAAACCCTACTTTTAGCCTTTGCCGGATCAAGGCTCCCCCCCTCCCCTCATCGTTCCGTCAACTTCATTAGATCATATGGGATACCCTCATTCAACCGGAGGTATGATAGGATGCCGCCGCTCTACAGCTTGCCGCCCGATGTCGCGATGCCTTCTATAAACTGCTTCTGAAACACCACGTAAAGGAGCAGCATCGGCCAAATGGCGATCACGGAGGCGGCCATCAGCTCCGGATAATCGACGGAATACGCGCTTTGAATCTTCGCCAAAGCCGAGGAGAGCGTTGCCTCCGAGGAGCTCGTATTCACGATCATCGGCCACATCAAGTCCTTAAACGCGAACAAAGCGGTAAAAATCGCAAGAGCAACCATGCCGGAACGAGCAAGCGGCAGCATGACTCTTACGAATGTCTGGCCGATATTGCAGCCGTCCAATTTGGCCGCCTCCTCCAGCTCCTTTGGAAGCCCCATAAAAAACTGCCTGAGCAGGAACGTTCCGAATGCGCTGACCAGCCCCGGGAACACCAGCGCGAATATCGTATTGCGCATCCCGATCGCATCGACCATCAAATATTGCGGAATGATGAAAATTTGCGTTGGAACCATCATTTGAAATAGAACGAGTCCGAAAAAAAAGTTACGTCCCGGAAAGTTTAGTCTCGCGAAAGCGTAAGCCGCCATGGCGCTGAACAGAATCGAGCATAGAACCCGTATCGCCATCATGGCGAATGTGTTCCAATACAATCGAAGAAAATCGTTCTGACGGAGCACCTCCAAGTAATTCTCGATTTTCCATTCAGAAGGAAAAACGACGAATGGATTCAATGAAGTCGATTCGGTGACGGTCTTAAACGAAGTCAGCACCATCCAGAGAAACGGCAGAAACATAGCCGCCGCGCACGCAATGAGCAGGACGTGAATCGTAATGCGGGGCCATAAACGGTTAACTGGCATATGCGCAAATACCTCCTACATGTAGTTGACCCATTTTTTCTGGGTTTTGGTCTGGATGACCGTCATGATCATGATAATGGCGAGCAGCAGCGTCACGATTGCGGAGCCGTAGCCCTTATCGGAATATTTGAAGGAGTTATTGTAGAACAAATACACGAGAGACACCGTTTTGTCATACGCCGGATTCGTGACTTCTACCATCATGTAGATGACGTCAAACACCTGCATCGCCTGAATAATGGACGTAACCAGGACAAAAAACAGGGTCGGCGACACCAGCGGCAGCGTGATGACGAAAAACTGCCTCGCCTTGCCGGCACCATCGATATCGGAAGCTTCATAATAGTCCTTCGGAATTTCTTGCAGACCCGCCAGAAATAAGACCATGTTGTAACCGATAACGCTCCAGATGCCGATGACGGCAATTGAAACAAGAGCGATATCCGGATTGCTAGTCCACTCTACCTTGGGCAGTCCCAGCTTGGTCAGCAGCACGTTGATGAGTCCGAACTTGGAGTTGTACAGCCATTTCCAAACCATTGTAACAGCGGCGGGAGCAGCGACCATCGGAATGAAATAGATCGTCCGGTAGATGGACTTCCCCTTTCGTTTGCCGTTCAACATCACCGCCAGAACCAGCGCGATGGCGATACTGGACGGAACGACCATAAGCGCGTGCAGAAACGTATTGATAACGGCATGCCAGACCTGCGGATCATCCGCCATTCTCCTGTAATTATCAAGCCCGACGAAGACGTTGCCTTTGCCGAAATCCCCGCTCTTGAAGAAGCTTAAATAGACGCTCTGGAGGATGGGGATGATATTGAGCACGATAAGGCCTAGAATGGTCGGCGCGATCAGGAACCAGCCCCAGTACCACTCATTTCGCATTTGTTTGGATATTCTTCGTTGCATCGCAGCTGCTCCCTCCTGTTCCTACGGAATAGCGGCAACCGGTTAGGGTTGCCGCTATCTGCCTATTCTCGTTATTTTTCCTGTGCGAGGCTTTCGTTCATAATCTCGGCTGCCTGCTTCGCGGCTTCCTCGACCGGCTTCTCGCCCGAGAACGCCGGCAGCAACGCCTCGTATGCTTTGTCCTCCCACACGGCAGTCGTATTGGAGTAGGGGCGAATGACAGCGTAATCGACCATATCCACGAATGCCTGGATGTTAAAGGTCGGATTCGAGGACACCCATAGCTCTGCCGCTCCTTCGTAAGCGGATATAGCCACCCCAAGCTCTGCCTGCCTCTCTTGAGCTTCCTTGGAGCCAAGGTATTCCACGAATTTCCAAGCCTCCTCCGGGTGCTTCGAATTATGCGCGATCGCGTGGCCCAGGCCGTTGAAGATGGAGGCCTGCTTTTCTCCTTTTGGCAGCACCGCCACATCGAAGTTTTGGGCCATAAAATCATTCTCCGTGAAGCCGGTCAGATTCCAGGAGCCGAAGAAGCCCATCGCGGCCAGGCCGTTCTGCATCGCTTCGGCGCGTTCCGCGTCGCCATAAATTTTTGGAGACAAGCCCTCTTGAATAAACTTCACGTAATATTCCAGAGCTTCAATGGTTTTCGGGTCGTCGTAGCCTGATTTTTTGTCATCCGTAATAACCGTGCCGCCGTTTTGGTAGATGAAATTATAATAGCCTTCCTGATTATGAAGCGGAGTCAGAATGCCGTATTTGCCGTCCTTCGTTAGCGTCTTCGCCGCGTTGTACAGATCGTCCCATGTCCAAGTCTCGTCCGGATAGCTTAGCTTCGCTTCGTCGAACACGGTTTTGTTGTACCAAAGACCAATGGTGTCGAAGTCCTTCGGCACCGCAAGTTGTTTGCCGTTGAAATTGTAAATTTGCACGAGACCCTGCGGGAATTTCCCTAGGTCCACCTTCTCGCTTGCATCGATCTTGGCTGTTAAATCCAGGAGCATGTCGTTGGATGCGTAACGATAGATTTCGTTGGAATGCATCCAGAATACGTCAGGCAAGGATCCGCCTGTAGCGCCCGCCTCCAGCATCGTCCAATACTCGCCCCATCCTGTCACTTCAATGTTGATTTTAATATTCGGATTCTGGGCTTCAAACTCATCCGCGATTTGACGAAGTCCCTTCTCTTGATTGGAATCCCAAATCGCGTACGTTAGAGCAACTTCTTCAGTCGGCGCCTCGGAAGGCTGCTCGCTAGCCTGGTTCTCTCCGCCATTCGCCGGCTTGTTCGTTGCCTGGCCCGGATCATTGCCCGAATTGCTCGAGCATGCGGATAGCGCCATCAAAGTCAGAAATAGCGTCAGCAGTAACGGCAAGGCCTTTTTCATCATCGGTTATCCCCCATTTTCATGAAATCATTTGCTTCTTACAACTCTCATCATAGAGAAATAATCGGGCTTTCAAAATCAATATCCTTTACTACACGATCATCTTTTTTTACCGAAATCCGCGTACACAAAAAGCGCATAGCCGGCTATGCGCTTTTTTTTACTTTCATCTTCACTATTTTTACCAGTACTCCGAAATCCGAAGTTACCCGCGGAACTCCTCAGGCGTCACTCCCGTCGCTTTTTTGAACAGCTTGCTGAAATAGGCCGTATTCGGATACCCGGTTAAGCTCGCAACCTCGTAAACCTTATAGGCTTTGCTCTTCAGAAGCTGCTTGGCCTTCTCGATGCGTACGCGCGTAAGGTAGCCGATAAAGTTCTCGCCGGTTTCCTCCTTAAACACGCGGCTCAGGTAGGACGGGTTCACATTGATCTGACCCGCGACCGTCTGCAGAGAAATATCGTCCGCATACCGATCTAGAATAATCGCTTTCGCCTGATCGGCATAGCTTTGAGGGACATTGACCAATTCTCTGTTATGGGACAAACTCTGTCGCAAGAAACGAATGGCAAGGTTATGGAGCCCTTCAAGCTTCTCTTCGTACAGCATGTGCTCGTACGGCGTCTGCCCCTCCGCTAACAGCTCCGGCACACTGGGGAAGCAAGATGATATAAGCGCAAGTATCCGCAAATAAGCTTTACGGCAGCCTTGCTCCGTCACGCCTTCATTGTACAAACGCTGCCTCAGCTGGTCTAGATCGGCTTCGGCATTGCCGGCATCGATTTCCCGCCTAAGCTCTGCCGACTCTTCCCGCGTGATAAGGAAGCTGTCGCGGCTTCGTTTCATTCTTCCGGCAGAGCTGTCGAAATAGAGGACGTTGCTAGCCGGCTCGAAGAATAGATTGGCTAGCGCGGCATCTGCTTCCCGATAGGCTTTGCGAAGTCCGCCAAAGCCTGAGGAAACGCCGCTGACGCCAAGCGAGATCGAAATATTCAGAAACTCTTGCATGGCCGTCACGATTTTGCCGAGCAGCGGTCCAAGCAACTCGTGTGCCGGGCTATCGGCTGCGTTATCCGGCATATTCATAATGAGCAGATAGTCGGAGGAATTTTCTACAATGATTTCTTTGTTCCAGCGACGAGGAATGATTTCCTCCATGATGTTAACAATCGAATAACGCAGCAGCTTCTCGTCCTGCTCTACGTACTTCCGCCGCAGCTCATGGAAATGGTTGACGCGCAGTTTGGCAATGAGCACGTCCTCGGGAGTTAGAGAGATATGTAGCGATTCTTTGGATTTCATAATGTCGCTGTCATCACGGAAACCGCTGAACAACTCCTTGAACAAGGTTTCCTTCAGGTAGCCGATCCCTTCCTTATATTGCCCCGTAGGCAGAGAGTTCTCCGGCGTTTGTCTAAATTGCGAAGCTTTCTTACGAACGGTATGGAGCACGCTTTGAAGGTGCTCCTGCTTCAAATCGCTTTTAATTAAATAATCGGTCGCGCCTAACCTCACAGCCTCCTGCGCGTATTGGAAT
Source organism: Paenibacillus soyae (assembly GCF_024623455.1). GTDB lineage: Bacteria > Bacillota > Bacilli > Paenibacillales > Paenibacillaceae > Pristimantibacillus > Pristimantibacillus soyae. Next base: position 222,236 of record NZ_JANIPJ010000006.1, read on the forward strand.
TCGTCCAAGCAGCTTAAAATGATGAATTGACAATCCGGATAGCCGCTAGAAGCCTTGCGAATCAATTCCAGCCCGTCCATAACCGGCATTTTTATGTCTGTTATGATAAGATCCGGCGCCTGCCTCTGCGCCAGCTCCATCGCCTCTTTGCCGTTCTGCGCTTCGCCCGTAATGACAAACCCGTGTTCTTCCCAAGGAATCATGGATTTGAGGCCAATCCTCATGAGCAATTCGTCGTCTACGATAATCACATTTAACATGGCTATGAACCTCGCTCATTTCTAGGAATCGTAATGACAAATGTACTTCCTTGCTTTGGCTTGCTGTTGAAAGAAATGCCGAACGGACTCCCGAACACCTTCTTGATCCGGTAATGAACGTTACGTACGCCAATCCCGCCGGTCAGGCTTCCGTTACCCGACAGCTGCTCTTGCAGATTTGCGGCAGCTTCCTCATTCATGCCTTGCCCGTTATCCGATACGGCGATGCATATGGCCTCCTCCCCGCTCTCATAAACGGTTATGGTGATTACCCCCTCGCCGTCCATGTCGGCTACGCCATGAAATATCGCGTTTTCCACGATCGGCTGTACGGTGAGCTTCAGGATGCGGTGCTCCAGCAGCGACTCGTCAATGTCGTACACGACGTCAATCTTGTTGAAATACCGGACTTTCTGAATCGTTATATAGTGGTTGATCTGCTCAAGCTCTTCCCGAATCGGTACAAGCCTGCTTTCGTTGCTTGTGGCATAACGAAGCAGAGAAATAAGCGCCTCCGTCATCTGTACAATCTTATCGGAGCGCTGCATGGAAGCAATCCACTTCACGGAGTTTAGCGTATTGTACAGGAAGTGCGGATTGATCTGCGCTTGAAGCGCTTTGATTTCCGCCTCCGATTTCTCCTGCTGCTCCTGGTAGATTCGCTCTACTAATATCTTGAGCTCGCCCGACATCTGTTCGAAGCGGCTTGCCAGCAAGCCGATCTCGTCATTCGACTTCACCTCGGGAAGATTCTCGAACCTCCCCTTCTCGACTAGCAGCATATTGCTCATGAGCCGTTTAATCGGCTTCGTAATATGATTCGATAAGTAGAAGGAGCCGGTAATCGCGAATAGGAGCAATACCGCGGCAATCACAATCAAATTGCGTTTGAACAAGTATCCTTCGACGGCTAGCTCCCTGACGGGCATATAAAGATAAGCGACCCAGTCATGATCCTCGAATGGCGTGCTGATGAGCAAGTAATCTTTGCCCTCTGATGAAATGACCTGCCGGGCCGTTCCCGGAGACGGTCCGTCTTCGATCGACAGCACCTCCGCGAACATCTTTCCGATCTGTTCATAATTATTGTTGAACAAAACGAGGCCATTGCTGTCAACGATCGTATAAGCTGACCGGCTATCTTCCTGAAGGCGGTCATTCAGCTTATTGATGAAGTCGATGGGAATGCTTATGGTCATGACGCCAATAAGGTCGCCGTTCTCCATATCATATATCTTGCGGACGTTCAGTATGGAGAGGTTATTCGCCCGCTTCGTTTGCTTATCCTTCACTACCGCGATGTCGCGCGTAATATCCTCCGACTCAAGGAAGTCCGCGAACCATTCTTCGTCTCCGGGATGATAGGTGTAGTCAACGGGGGAATCCGTGCTGATATAAAGATTTTTTCCGCCGTTGAAATTATAAACATAGATCGCGTACTCCAAATCTTTCATGCGGATATAGTTCATCAATAGCTGGGTAGCCTGGTTCTCGTTGCGTTTGGAATCTTCCTTCAAGTAATTCTGAATGGGATAATTCTCCTGCGATACCGCCGATAAGTAACTATTAATTCCGTAGCTGGATATGAGAGATATTCGTCTCGTATCCTCCAGGAACTCTTCGACGCGGATGTTCGACTGCTTGGAGATGTCCATTAGCAGATCCGTATATTTCCTCTCCAACAGCTTCTGCGAGGACAAATAGGAATTGATGAACATGGTAACGATCGGAATCAATATCATGAGCAGAAATAACAGCACCATCTTCGACTTGATGCTGATAAACCGGAAATACCCGAACAACCAATCACCGCCCAGATGACTAAATTAAACCAAGTATAGCAAATGGAAGAAACGATGCCTACGGCAGTCATTAAGGCTTGCTTTTCATTTCTTTACCATTGCCATCACTTCTTTTACAACTTATTGCGGAGGCGCCGCTTTCAGCGCGAAACGGCCGTTCCCTGGTTGAATACCGAGGAACGGCCTTCCTAATAGAAGAGGCGGCTTACGCCCCTTCTTCGCTATTGGCATATTCGGGGACGGGGGCTAAAGCCCGCTTCCCGGCTTCCAGCAGCTCGATGATCCGGTCCACGTCATAGACGCTGCCTCGCCATATTCCGCCGCTGGCGGCTTGAAGCGCGGCCCATAGACGCGTATCGTCCGGCAATTTCGGATCCGGCGCAAGCGAGGGATGGGGCGGCCGGCTCTGCAATCTGCGCGCCCCCTCCTCATAGCCGAAGCGCTCGGCCCCTTCTCCCACGAAATTAATGCTGCCGGTTAGCTCGTTCAAGTCCACCACGATTTCAACCCAATCCCCGTCGCGCAGCTTGGAGATCGGTCCTCCGGCCAAGGCTTCCGGACCGATATGACCGATGCACGCGCCCGTCGAAACGCCGGAGAAGCGGGCATCGGTAAGCAGGGATACCTCTTTGCCATAGGGCAAATGTTTAAGCGCGGAAGTAAGCTGATACGTCTCTTCCATGCCCGTACCGCTCGGTCCTCTGCCGATCAAAACCATGATGTCTCCTGCCGAGATGCTCCCGGTTTTGATCGCTTTGATCGCGTCCCGCTCCGTCGTGAACACTTTGGCTTGCCCCAAATGTTCGTATATGCCTCTCTCGTTGACGACGGAAGGGTCGATGGCAGCCGATTTGATGACCGAGCCCTCCGGCGCGAGATTGCCGACCGGGAAGGTTACTGTAGAAGCCATTCCGGCAGCGCGTGCTTGCGCCGGCGAGTAGATGACCGTATCGGGATCAATGCCGTCGACGGTGCGCAGCAGCTCTCGCACACGCCGTCTCCGCTCGGAGGATTCCCACCAGTCCAGCACCTCGCCCCATGTCTTGCCGGATATGGTCAGCGCCGATTCATCGAGCAGCCCGTGTCCCCTCAGCCGGAGCATCACCTCCGGCACGCCGCCAGCAAGGAAAGCTCGAACCGTCGTATGCGGCACGGGGCCGTTCGGCAATACGCTGACGATGCGAGGCACGCTGCGGTTAATGCTCGCCCAGTCGGCTACGTCGGGCACGCGAAGCCCCGCTGCCTGCGCAATCGCGGGAATATGCAGGAGCAGATTCGTGGATCCGCCGAACGCGGCATGCACGACCATCGCGTTGCGGATCGCGGAATCCGTTAGAATGTGACGAGAGGTGATGCCTTCCTCCGCAGCGGACATGGCCGCTCTCGCCGATTGTCGGGCCAGCTCGGTCCATATCGGCTGCCCGGACGGGGCTAGCGCGGCATGAGGCACCGTCAGGCCCAGCGCTTCCGCAATGACTTGGGATGTGCCCGCCGTGCCCAGAAACTGGCAGCCTCCTCCCGGCGTCGCGCATGCCCGGCAGCCCATATCGGCGGCTTCCTCTAGGGAGATGTCTCCGTTCGCGTAGCGCGCGCCGATCGTCTGTACCTTGCCCGCGTCTTCGCCGTGCGTCGGCGGCAGCGTCACGCCTCCGGGCACGATCACTCCGGGCAGCGAAGGCGTTCCCGCCAAGGCAAGCAGCATGGCGGGCAATCCCTTGTCGCAAGTCGCGACGCCAATAACGGCCTTGCGGGTCGGCAAGGAGCGAATCAGCCTCCGAAGCACGATCGCGGCGTCGTTCCGGTAAGGCAGCGAATCGAACATCCCCGTTGTTCCTTGCGATCTGCCGTCGCATGGATCGCTCACATACCCCGCGAACGGAATCCCTCCCACGGCATTGATTTCCTCGGCTGCGGCCTGCATGAGCAGACCAACCTCCCAGTGCCCCGTGTGGTAGCCAAGCGCTACAGCCTCACCATTATCCTTGCGTATACCGCCAAGCGTACTTAATAGCAGGATTTCCTTTCCTCCCAGACGCGAAGGCGGCAAGCCCATCCCCACGTTCTGGGTCCATCCGAACAAATCGCCGCTGGGCGACTCTCTTAGCAGCTCCGGTGTAAGCGGCAATGCCCCCGCCGGTCCCGGCGCATGGGTAGTAATTCGGTACAGCTCCTCGCCGCGGGGCTCCGCGATTCGTTCCCAATCTTTGTTCATGCCTCGCTCCTCCTTATGGATGGCAGCTAATCAAGGTTTCATGAATACGGTTTTAATCGAAGTGAAAAATTCAATCGCCGCTTGTCCTTGCTCCCTGGAATGGGAGCTGGAGTCCTTCATTCCGCCAAACGGCGCCTGAAGCTCAACCCCTGCCGTCTCGGCATTGATGCGTACGAGTCCCGCATCCATCTCCTGAACGAAAGAAAGCGCGCTTGCGATATCCTTCGTGTATAGGGAGGCGCTGAGGCCGAAGGGCACGTCGTTCGCCAGTTGGATCGCCTCGGGCAGATCGGCTGCCTTTATTAGCGCAAGCACCGGACCGAATATCTCTTCCTGCGCGATCGACATGCGCGAATCGACGTCCTCGAAGATCGCCGGCGTGATGTAGAAACCGTCCCGGAGCTCCTCATCCTCAGGAGGCGTTCCTCCAAGCAGCAGCTTCGCTCCTTCTTCCTTGCCGGACTTAATGTAGCCAAGCACCGTCTCGTATTGCTTCTCGCTCGCGCAAGGTCCAAGCCACGTCGTCTCGGACAGGCCGTTCCCGACTCGAATCGATGCCGTCTTCTCGAGCAGCTTGTCGCGGAAAGCCTCGTACACGTCCTGCACGACGATAACGCGGCTCGTCGCCGTGCATTTCTGGCCCGTGGACTTGAAACCGCCGCTGATCGCTGCTTCTGCCGCCAGCTCCAAATCCGCATCCGCAGCCACAATAATGGGATTCTTCCCGCCCATCTCGAGCTGATATTTGGCTCCGCGCGCGAAAGCCGCCTGTCCGACGGACTTCCCTACGGCATTGGAGCCCGTAAACGTAATGCCCTGCACGCCCGGATGCTCGGCAAGTCCTTGCCCGATTTCCTTCCCTCCGCCGATAACCAGATTCAATACGCCTTCCGGCAGGCCGGCTTCATGGAAGCATTCCATCACAAGAGCCGCGGTGACCGCGGCTTCCGAGGCGGGCTTCCACACGACCGTGTTACCGTAAATCAAAGCCGGCGCTATCTTCCAGATCGGTATCGCAATGGGAAAGTTCCAAGGCGTAATGGCCCCTACCACGCCCAAGGGGACCCGCGTCGTGAACATAAACGCATCGGCATCCGAAGCGGGAATGACGTCTCCGATCTTGCGCATGCCTTCGCCGGCATAATAGCGCAGAATGGCTACCCCCCGAGCCGTCTCCCCTTTCGCCTCCGCCAGCGTCTTGCCCATCTCGCGAGTCATGGTGCGGCCGACCTCGTCAAGCCGTCTTTCCAACACATCCGCCGCTTTGTATAGGAATGCCCCCCGCCCAGCGCCAGACAGCTTCCGCCAGGCTGCCCGCGCTTCGTTGGCCGCCGTGACGGCCTTCTCGAGATCCTCCCTGGTCGACAACGGAATGCGGCCGACGATTTCGTTCCGGTTGGCTGGATTTATGCTTACCGTCGTTTCTCCTCGTTGCGGCGGCAGCCACGCTCCGCCAATATAATTCGCATAGTCTCTTACAGATTCCATATAGCCTTTCCCTCCTATTATATGCCTCTATTAGGCTACGACGGTATTCATTAACGTTCCGATAGACGTAATGTCAATCTCGATACGATCATTCGGCTTAAGCGTGAAGTCGTTCGGCGGAACAAGACAGGTTCCCGTCAGAAGAACCGTCCCGTCGAATAACACATTGTCCCGCTTCAGAAACGATACCAGCTCATCCAATTTCCGCTTCAGCATTCCCGTGTTCGCCGAAATGTCGACGACGGCTTCGTCGTTCCGGTAGATGCGCAGCCCGATCTCCAGATCGTACGGATTCGGCGTCGCCTCGGCTAGCCGGATGGCAGGCCCGATAGAGCAAGACTGCTTCCATATCTTCGCTTGCGGGAGATACAGAGGATTCTCCCCCTCGATATCCCGGCAGCTCATGTCGTTGCCGATCGTGTAGGCTACGATATCTCCTCCGGCGTTCAGCACGAGACCAAGCTCGGGCTCCGGCACCTGCCAAGAGGAATCGCTTCGCAGCTTGACGCTTCCCCCGGGACCTACCGTACGCGCCAATGTCGATTTGAAGAAAATTTCAGGACGTTCGGCATCATAGACAAGATCGTACAACGTGGAGCCCGCATCGGCTTTGCCGCCGGTTACTTCGTAATTGCGGGCTTCGCGGCTGCGCTGGTACGTGACGCCTGCCGCCCATACTTCCGGAGCATCCACAGGGGATAGTAGGTCTAGGGAATTCCACTCTCTATTCAGAGGCGTGCCTTCCCTTATGTCGGACTTGATCAGCTCAAGCGGAGTCATCCCTTGCCGTTCTGCCCTGCGGAACAATTCCCATACATCCTTGTCCGCCAGGGGGTAAACCGCATCCTCATCCGTTACCGCCGCAAATCCTTTTTTGTCCCCATCGCCATATTGAATCAACCGCATAACATCTCTCCTCGTTTTATAATATAGTACATCGTTCTATAATATAGCTATATTAAAACCTCTAGCGAGACCTCTCGAGGATGAGAGACCGCGTGTAGAGGTGAGTTTGATGCATCATATTGGATGTAAGCGAACCGTTATGCCCGATGCCCCAACCTTTGGGATATGTCCGCCGCGGTTTGATTCAAATCCGCAATCAGCCTCTCCAGCTCTTTATCGTCTACTCGCGACCGCAGCGTCGAGACGCTGATCGCCGCAGTCATTTGGCCATGATGATCGAACACAGGCACAGCCGCGCATCTCACGCCAACCTCGTTCTCCTCGTCGTCGATAGCATAGCCGCGCTGTCTAACCAGCTCCAGCTCGCGGAGGAAGTCGCCAGCGCCTGCGATCGTCTTCTCCGTAAGCCGAACGAACTCGTAGCGCTCAAGCAAACGGTCGAACCATTCCCGCGGCTGATAAGCGCTGAGCAGCTTGCCTACGGAACTGCTATGCAGCATGACTCGCCTCCCTATACGGGAGTAACGGATCGGGGCGAGATGCCCTTCCACTTTATCAATGTATACGCCTTCATAACCGTCCAATATGACCAAATGGGTCGTCTGTCCCGTGCTTTGCGTGAACTGCTCCAGGCTAGGCTTGGCAATCTGCCTGATGTCCATGGATTGCAGCAGCTGCTGCCCTTTCTCCATTAGCCGCAGGCCGAGCCGGTATTTCCCGCTCTCAAGGTTCTGCTCCATATACCCTCGAGACTGCAGCGTCTTCACCAGCGAATGAACCGTGCTCTTATGAAGCCCCATCCTGTCGCTGATTTCCGTAATCTTGAGCTCCGGGGTCCGTTCGTCGAATAAATCCAGTATGAGAAGCGCCCGTTCAACGGCTTGTATAATCGGCATGGATCGTTACAACCACCTTCAAGTTCAATCTCTGCTTAAAAAGGGATTCGACGTCCGCTTCCTCTTTCCTGCCTGCTCGCGGAATTCATGCGTGGACAGCCAGCCCAGAAGTCCTTGCGATAAGACTGCGCCCCCTTTATGATGAAAACAATTGAACCATACCAACGATATCGAATGGGGGGAATGCCCGAATGGAGCTACCAAAAATAAATCTTGGGAATATGAATGTCAGGGTTTCTTTGGGCGGTTTATTATTAAATGTTTTGTATGTCCATTACGGGTTCTTCCATCAATCCTATCTGGAGCACAGCCACAGCATGAAAAGCTACGAACTGCATTATATTCCTTGCGGCCAAGGAATCCTTGCAGCAAACGGCGTTAAATATCCGATATTACCCGGCACGCTTTATATGACCGGTCCGGAAATTGTACATGAACAAATTACGGATCTCTCCGACCCTATGGCAGAATATTGCATATGCTTTGAAGTGTTGGCCCATACAGCTGGCGATGATCCGGATCTTTCCTTCATTGCGGACCAATTCGTTCAAACGAGCTTCTGGTTGGGCCAGGACAACCAGAATATGCTGCAGCTGTTCGAACAGCTCTCCGACGAAACCTCCAGCCGGTATATCGGCTGGTATAGGAACGTTCAGATTATTATCGAACAACTAGTCATCAAGCTTGTCAGAAACTATACGAATAATTATCCGACAACCTCTGTCATGCCTGTAAAAACGTTGGATGACGAGAGAGTCGTAATTATTGAAAACAGCTTTCGGTCAGGCTTTCGCGACATAACCGTTCGGACACTTGCGCAGAAGCTTGGCCTGAGCGTGAGACAGACGGAGAGAATCATTCATCATTATTTTGGCATGTCGTTTACGCAGATGTTGACAAAGGCAAGAATGACGGCGGCCGCCCATCTTCTTCATACGACCGCCATGTCCGTTAGCGAAATCGCGCAGCATGTCGGCTTTTCCTCACTGGAACCATTTTGCAACGCGTTTAAGAGGTATTACAACGTCTCGGCAGGGGACTTTCGCGCCGCGAATCGGTCAAGCTATCCCTAAATCGAAAAGGAACCTTGGATCTCTCCAAGGTTCCTTGCCATCAGTGCGATTACCCTCCTGCAAAATACTCCTTCACAACGGAATAAGCCAGCTTCGGTCTGCGGTACCGGTCCACGATTCCCTTGCTGTTCTGCGTTCCCGCGCGGGTCAGCAGCCATCCCGTCCCTTCCGTTACCCTGCAATCGCAAAATTGCCAGATCAGCATGCCGGACAAGAACGGGACGGACGTATAAGCCGCCAAATTACTCTCCATGATATCGGCATGGCGTTCCTCCGTTCCCTTCACCCGGCTCGGGTCGCGGTAACCGTAATAGCCGTCTCCGCCGAATTCGCTCATGATCATCGGCTTCCCAAGTCCGCCGGCCTCATCCGCCCAAATTCTCGCCTGCTTGACAAGCTCCAGCGGATCCTCGTCTCCGTACCAGAGCGGATACAAGTTGAACGAGACGATATCCGCAAGATCGAAGCAAAGCTCGCGATCGCGATGATGCGAAGCGAAGCTTAGCGGCCTCGACGAATCCATCGCCCGGATTTGCTCGAGCTGCGTCCGGTACATCTCCCGGCCTTCCGGCGTATCGCTGGCGCACTCGTTCAGAATCGCCCAGATGATGATGCTCGGATGGTTGAAATGGTTCTCCACCATCTCCCGGTTGCAATCCTCGCACTGCTTGGCGAACAAAGGATGCTTCATTTGCTCCAGACTGAGGCCGCGCGCATGATTTTCTTCCCAGACGAACAAGCCCCGCTCATCGCACAAATCAAGAAACCGTTCATCGTTTGGATAGTGGCTGGTCCGTACGGTATTGGCCCCCATGTCCAGCATCAATTCCATGTCGTGCACCATAAGCGGATAAGGAATGGCGGCTCCCGCCAGCGCATGATCCTCATGCCGGTTGAAGCCCTTCAGAACAACGTCCTCGCCGTTTACCTGGATGCGGCCATTCTCCGTCGTCACCGTTCGAAAGCCGACCCGCTCGATCAAATCATCCACGGGAGCATCTCGCCCTTCAATATACAGAAGCGCCTTCAGCAAATAAAGCGTTGGATCGCCAGCCGACCAAGGGTTAACGCCGGGGAACGATTCCGTGATCGAAATTTCGACGGATTCATCTGGCTTTACGCTGACCTCGCCTGCGTCGATGTCCCGGCCCGCCAGACTGAGCTGTAGCCGTGCGCGGCGAACTCGTTGTCCGATATTCCGTACATAGATGCTGATCGCACCCTGCCAGCCTGCAGCCATACGAATCGGCGTAAACGCGATTCGTTCGATGAACAGCTCTTGCAGCAGCTCGATCGCCGCGGGCCGGATCAAGCCGCCATACGTATAATAATCGTTCGGAACATGAAGCGCGGACGATTCGCCGAACGAATTGTCCACGATCACCGCAATCTCATGCGATCCCGGTTCGACATCCGGAATGACGACGGCAAACGGCGTGTACGCATTATAATGGCGCCCTGTCGGAATCCCGTCGAAGAAGACGTCGGCTGTATGGCTTACGCCTTTGAAAACAAGGCGAATGGCGCCTTTCCGCGTTATTTCTACTGTTCGCCGATATACTCCTTTTCCCTGATAGGTGACAAACTGCGGATGCATCTCCCAACACCCGGGCACGGGCATCCGGTATTGATAACGTGCCGGCAATCCCTCCATACCGGCAATCGGTTGAAAATCCCAATCGCCCTCCAGCTCTTGCACGTTGCGTATTTCATTCGTTCTAAACAGTCGCAGCAATGGATTTCCCTCCAAACTCTTGATCTAATTCGATGATTTCAACCGCATAGGGGTCCATGTGTACGGCAGGACCGACGTTCATCTCCTGCAGAATGCTCCTGTACGTACCCTTTAGCACGACGGTCTGCTGCTTTGGCGTCAGATTCAACAGGAACAAATAATTGGCGTCCTCTTTCCGGCGAATCGAAATTTGCACGCCCTCCGGCAAACCGGCAAATCGGGTTAGCCCTGCATGGTCCGCAGCCTTCCCGAATAATTCCAGGTAGAAGCTTTCCTCGGCAACGGTACCCGTATAATAGACTTGGCCCTTTCCATACGAATGAACCGTTACAGCCGGTTTACCGGCGTAGAAATCGTCCTCATACCAAGCAATGGTCTCAGCTCCCGTAGGCTCCAGAACATCGCACCATTGACTGCATGAATAGGTCTTCCCGTCCTGCAAGCGGATCGTATGAACGTCATGGCCGACAGGATCGTATTCCGCTACGGTTACGCCCGCGGCCTCGGCCAAATGAGCAGGCAGCGGATGCATCCAGCATACGTTGCTCCTATTTTTGACGCCGGTACGGTTCGTCAGGATGAGAGTAGCTCCGTTCTTCGCGCAATTCTTCAGCTTGTCCGCCAGCTTCTCATCCAGCAAATAGAGCGAAGGCGCAATAATAAGGCGATACTGGTCCAGATCGTCCGTTGTATTCACAACATCCGTCAGAATGCCGGATTTGGTCAGAGCACGGTGATAAAGCTTCAGATTGTCGAAATAATTCATGCCTTCTGCCTGTGGTTGAATCTCGAACGCATTGTACAAATCATGGGAATGGAGAACGGCAGCCTCGCCAAGCACCTCCGATTCCGCCAAGACGGGAGAGAGCCGGTTCACTTCCTCGCATAACATCCGGTATTCCTCGAATCGCCTGCCGGGAACATTGCTATGGTCGATTAATCCATGCCAGAACTGTTCGGCGCCATACGGGGCGCTTCGCCAACGGAAATGAACGAGCGTGTCTGCTCCGCGGGCTATGCATTGCCACGCGAAGGCCCGGATAAACCCGGGCTGCGGGGTTCGCCACATCGGAAACCAGCATCCGGGAGGGCCGCTTATCGTTTCCATGATCCAGAAATTTTGCCTTTTGATCCCCCGGGCTAAATCGAGCGTCAACGCGCCGCCGTAACCTCCCGATACCGCTTTGTCCGGGCTCGTGCTTGGGTAATAATCGAGGGAAGCGAAGTCCAGTACCTCGCAAAGCTTGTAATAATCGAGGGACATCGGATAGCTCCAAATATTATGCGTGACAAAATGGTCCGGGCAATATTTGCGCAAAATATTAACTTGCAATTGTTGAAATTCCACAACGGAATCGGTTTCGAACCGCTTCCAGTCGAGCAAATAAGACGGATTCCTGAATTTGGCGCCGCCTAGCGGTGTCGTGATTTGCTCCCAAGAGCTATATTCGCCGCTCCAGACTACCGTGCCCCAATCCCGATTCAAGGCCTCCAAAGTATCGTACTTCTCCGACAGCCATTCGCGAAACCGGTTGTTGCAGCTCTCGCAATGGCACTCATTCAGGCTGAACTCATTGTCGATCTGCCAACCGATCACTGCCGGGTGGTGGGCGTAATGAGAAGCCAGCTTCCCCACGATTCTCGCCGAAAAGACACGCATGGACGGACTGTTGTAGCAGCGGTGTCCGCGAATGCCCGGATAGCGCGGATTCAGCATAGCGTCGCGGGGAAGCACATCCGGAAAGCGCTCCACGAGCCAATTGGGAGGCGTGCAGGACGGCGTGCCGATCACGACCTGGATCCCATATTTATAGAAAACATCGATTGCATCATCCAGCCAGCCGAACTCATACCGGCCTTCCTCCGGCTCCAGGCGCGACCAAGCGAATTCGGCCACGCGGATCAGGCTGACTCCCGTATCCCGCATCAGCCTCGCATCCTGCTCCCACATCGAGCGCTCCCAATGCTCCGGATAATAGTCAACACCCATTCTCATTCCTATCCACCCCTATGTCCCAATACTTGTCACATTAAATTATAGAGCACGCTTTCATTGCGAACCATGATTATCAAGTCATGGAATAGCATGAAATAGACACTAGATTGCACAAAAAAAATGACGCATCCATTCATGCGTCATTTACGTGTTCATTCATAGTTATTGATGGATTGTTGAAAGAACTTTTGTTCTCTCCATTGCGTAGGGGTCATATTAAAGTGTTTTTTAAACAGCTTCGAGAATTCCATTTGATTGTCATATCCGACACTACCCGCAACTTCTTTTATGGTCATGCTGCTCTTTTTGAGAGATTGCGAAGCCATCTCCATTTTAAGAGAGATAATGAATTGCTGCGTGCTTATGCCGCAAATGCTTTTGAAGATGCGTGCCAGGTGACTGCGGTCTATGTTCAAAAAATGGGCGATTTCGGAAACGGCTATCCGTTTGTGCACATTGCTTCTTATATAATTTTTGGCATAAGAGACATAGGTTTCTGCCGTATTCTCATCTTTCGTCAATAATTTGCCCTTCGTAAGCGCCGCGATAAACGGCCAGAAATAGCTCATGATCGTTTCAAAGTCGGTCCAGCCTAAATCGATTATATTCTTCAGCGCGTTTCCGACGCCGTTATCATCATTTATGACGTGGTTCTCGTGCGAGAAGCCTGTCACGGACATCATCCTCTCCGAGAAGCTGCCGTCAAACTCGATCCAACGGTACAACCACGGATCATGGTCATCCGCCTTATAATAGGCCGTTTGTTTCGGATAGATCAGGAAAAACTGTCCTGCGTGTACTTGATAAACTTTTTTATTAATATGCAACTCGCCATGCCCGCTGTAAATGTAATGGATGAGATAGAAGTTACGCGCCGCGGGCCCGAAGGAATATCCGTTATCGCACTGCTGTTCCCCATATTGCATGGGATAAATATCGGATGAGATTAAAGGACTTTTCGCATAATAGAGTTTCATTGCATTCAGCTCCCGGAACTACTATATCACATTTCCCCATAATCACTCGATAAAAACACATTTATCTACTCCGCTATTTATCCTATCATAACAATAAAAATGCAACTTGCGAGGAGGATTTCTTATGGAGAAAGTATCAGCTAAAGTTACATCAAGGACAGCGCCGGACAAGATCACGGATCCCGACTACATGTTTCCGGCTTTCTCGAACGGCAAGGTGCTTCTGAATAAAAAGCAGGGACGCCTCCCTGCCATGGGCTGGAACAGCTGGAATGCCTTCGGCAGCAAGAACAGCGAGACGCTCACAAAGTTGATGGCGGACGCGATCGTCGATTTGGGGCTTGCGGAGCTGGGATACAAGTATGTCGTGCTCGATGACGGCTGCTATAAGTCCGAACGCGTCAACGGGTTGCTTTCAAACGAAACGATTAAATTTCCAAGCGGCTTTAAGGCGTTATCCGATTACATCCACGGCAAGGGACTTAAATTCGGTATGTACAACGATATAGGAACACATCTTTGCGCGGGCTCCGCGGTAGGCACTTGCGGCTTTGAAGATGTCGACACGAGGTCGTATATAGACTGGGGAGTCGACTTTATCAAGGTTGATAACTGCTACTACCTTTGGGACAATGCCACGTTCTCGGACTCCACCAACGCCAAATATTCCTATGCCCCGAATATTAGAAGAATAACGGTTATGGGCGAAAAACTGAATATCACTTTAAATGCGGTGAAGGACGGTGTGCTTCTAGGCCAGGGCGCATCCAAAAACAGCGGCGATTATGTAACAAACATCGGCACCTTCGACGGAACAAACGTGGGGACTACACCTGTAGGCGTCCGCTCGGGAGAGCTGGCGTTTACCGTGAACGCGCCGGCTGGCGGAAACTACGCCATAACCGTCCATTACGCAAGCGGCGAGGAGAATGGCACGGGACGCTGGCTTCAGCTTGCCGTAGGAAACGCAGAGAATGAAACCCGATATTTTGATGATTTGCTTCCTCTTACCGAAAGCACGATTGCCTTTACAGATTCGGAGGAAATAACGGTTTCCCTAAATGAGGGAGAAAACATCATACGTCTTATGAACCATAGAAGGCAGGAGAATACCCTTAATTCCTATGCGGTTTTGCTCGAAGGCTTGAACAAGGCTGACCCTAACCATGATATTGTATTCTCCATCTGCGAATGGGGGAAAACGCAGCCGCAAAACTGGGGATATAAGGTTGGCGACTCCTGGCGCATTCTTAATGATATAACCTTCAGCGTCGGCTCCGATGGCAATCCGGGCTCCGCCGAGTGGAGTTCGAACCATACCGCAAGCATTACCTCGCAATATAGCAAGGCGGTTATTATGGATGAGTTTGCCGGGCTTGATAAGGGATGGAACGATCCCGATATGCTTGTCATCGGTATGAACGGGATTACAACGACCATGAGCAAAACGCATATGACGATGTGGTGTATGATGAATTCGCCGATCATGCTTGGAATGGACTTAAGACGGATTGCAAAGGGCGACGAGCTATGGAGGATTATCGCGAACAAAGAGGTTATCGCCTTGAATCAGGACCCGCTCGGCATCCAGGCCAAAAGAATTTATTGCTCTATCGATAATACCAATCCCGATACGGCCTATATTGCGAATACCAACCGTGTTGATATTCTGGCAAAGCCTCTTGCGAACGGAGATTTAGCCATATCCTTTATCAATCTCAGCGACTCGAGAGATACGAAGGAGCATTCCGTTGATGTAAGCCGCATTATCGATTATCTTAGGCATAAAATGGTTGATGCCGAAACCTTCAAACATGCAGCAAGCTATGGCCTAAAAGATTTATGGACAGGCGAGGTTACAACGAGCATTTCAAAGACCTTCTCTGTTACAGGCATTGACGCCTATGACAATGTCACCCTAAGAGTTACTCCTCTATAATAAGCTGATGATTGAGGATCTTGTTACTACCGAACAGTTTGTGACCATGGTCATTAGAATCAGTAAAGGCCATATAGAGCCGACGCGCGACAGCTGGTCGTCAGGCTATATGGATTACGCGTTGTATAAGGGAATGATCGAGGACTATGATCTAACCAACGTAAGCAAACCCATTGAGCGCCGTTCCGCCGCAAGGATCGTTCATGAGACGCTGCTAACCGAATTCGGAGAAAAAGACGAGCAGGACTGGTCGGCGGCAGAAAATCTTAAGGACTTGTATTCCTGCCGTACCTGCGTCATGCATATCGCGCAGATGTATGTGAAAGGGATCATGCCCGGGCGTGATCCATACATGTTCGATACAGCGGGCAGTTTAACTCGTGTGGAAGCCGAAGAAGTTGTTGCTAGAATGCTTGATAGGGAGCAGCGTATTCCTCGGACTGAGGGCAGAGTATTTCAAAGTAAACATCTGACCCCCGATGAAGCATGGGAGCTGATGGGGAATGACCCTACGGCAATGTTAGTAGATGTGCGTACGAATGAGGATTATCGAACAGGGCATATCCGAGGAAGCATTTGTATACCGTTACAGGATATCTCCAATAACCCGTTCTCGGTGTGCGTGCGAAAGGATACTCCATTAATCCTTTACTGTCAAAAGGGCTATAAAAGTTCTATAGCGGCACAAGCCCTTATAGATGCAGGTTATAGCAGCGTTTATACGATTCCAGGACTAGAGCAGTATTCGTATCCTTTATAATAGGACGCCGGCTGCTTCCATTGTCCTCATATAGCAATAGCCCCCGTCTTTGATGTCATAGATGGGGGCTATTTGATCCTTGCTTGCTATCTCAGCCTCTTCGTTTCGCCTGCCGCAATACGGACGGCTTCGCCGTCTGCGCTAACCCAAACCTCTTGAGCATTCGGATTATGCACCATGCTTCGATCAACCGAGAAACGGAGCGCTTTGAGCGCATTCTGGTAGGATGCAATATCCGTCATCGACGCTTTCCAGACCGACTCCTCGCCGCCGAGCAGCTCGCCCGCCTTGTCTATCAGATCCCAGTTGTCATCATGATCGAATTCGTAGCTGTGGCCCCAGATAAATAATAGCTCCATCCGGCTGAACCACGACTTGGATGACAGAAATTGTTCCGCCTTCTCAACCATCTCTTTGTGGTGGCAGGTCGGATGCCATCTCAGCGGATCATCCGGCATGTGGAAGCCGCCGTGGCTCTGGACGGTGCGGGCATATTCGATACCAAGCACCGGCAGCGCGCGCACAACGCGGTCGTTGTAGGTGCCGAACGGATAACTCATGCCGCGTACGGGATATCCCGCAATCGCCTCCAGATTTCGGCGATCCGCGATCAGCTCCTCCGCAATCTGATCGTCCGGGGACTGCTCCAGGAAGGGATGAGTGACGGTATGGGCCGAAATCTCGTGGCCGCGAAATAAGTCCGCCGCTTCTTCGGCACGGATGTATCCTTCCTGGCCGAAATTGCCGGAATTCAGATGGAACGTTCCTTTGAGGCCATAGCGGTTAAACGCCTGCACCAGCCTCCTGTCTTGCTCGCGGCCATCGTCGAAACTAAACACGACCGCCTTGCTGAGCCCTCCCGGAAACCGGTCGAATCGAATGCTCACGTTTCTCATATTCATTCCTCCTCATTTCCTTCCTTGATCATGGGGAACCGTAACGGTGGCGGATGCTTCCGTAACATTCCCTGCCTGATCTGTTGCTCTATAGGTGATCGTATAGACTAGAGGCTCTTTGCCCTTTGCTTTTTTGGCCAGCAGCTTGAATTCCGTATCGAATGTGCCGAAATCGGCTTCTTGTACCATGGATTCGTAGCGGTCGACTTCTACGCTCGGCGTAATGGATACCAATTCCGCCTGAGACAGCCCAACATCCGTTTCAACGGTTGCCGTTACTTTTACCAGCTTGTTGTTGGCCGGCCACAAGGTTTCCTTATCCAGAACAACCTTCAAGGCAGGAGCAGCCGTATCAATGATCAAGCTTCTGTACGCCCATTCCGACCAAGCGCCCCGATTATCCTTTACACGAACCCTAATCGACCAACCTCCGTCCGCCAGTCCGTTCAACGTGTATGAACCGGATGCGCCCGCTAGTTCTCCGCTGTCCGCAACAACCGTCTCGAAGCCGTTGCTGGAGGCTTGAACCTGATAAGCAGCCTGAACGTCCGCATCGTCGGCGTCAAGGAACGACCAGTCAATCTGCGGACTGTTCAGATTGATCGCCTGTCCATCCTCATACGAGGTGATCGAAGCGGTTGGAGCCGAATTAGGCGTTGGTTCCGTCGCATCCTTGACAGCCATAAGCTGCTCAAGCAGCACCTTATCCATCATTTCATTTGTAGTTCGGTTGTAAAATACATTTGTAATATCCCATAAAACCGGGGTAAATCCCCTTGAATATGCGGCCTCGGCCACCGACGTAAGATAGAGCCGTATCATTTCTGGTGTCTTATTTCTTGTGGCTACGCCAAACTCCCCCATGATAACGGGGATGCCTTTGTCGATGAAACGTGTTTTTACCATATTCATGAGCCTGTTTAGATCAGCGAAGTCTTCATCCGTTCCCCACTCCGAACGCGCTTCTCCCCATTCCACATCCTCATCGATAATGGCGAATGTTGGAGGATTGTAATAATGGACCGATACTGCGCAGCGTTTTTGAGGATCGTTTGGCATCTTATAAAGTTCATCGACGGTTTTCTCAAAATCGGTTCCATAACCGCCAATCAACAGATGTCGTTGTTCATTGTTGCCACCGGAACCGCGCACAATATCTACAAATGTCTGATTGATCTCATTCAGCAACGCATAGGCTTCTTCTTTGCCGCCGGGTTTAGTTTCTTGACCGCTGTAATAGTTCCATAAATCAAACCATATGCCTTCTTCATTGAAAGACTCGAACATCAGATGATCGTCATAGTCTCTAAAAGCGTCTGTCAGTTGTGTCCATATACGTGAATATTTGTACATCGATTCTTCTTTTTCTGACGGAAACTTCTCAAACCAGCCGCCGTCCCAGTGAAGATTCAGAATAACGTACATACCGCTATCCAGTGCCCAATCCACTACTTCTTTTGCCCGGGCCAGGTAATCAGGATTAATCGTGTAATCCTCGCCCATCATATTGGACCACGCTACTGGAATTCGAAGGACGCCAAAACCTTCGTTGGCATAACCTTGAATCATTTCCTTCGTAATAATGGGACTGCCCCAGGCCGTTTCATAATTTGAAACACTGCTGTCATCAATCCAGCTGCCTGTCGCTTCTAACGTGTTGCCCAGATTAATGCCGATTCCCATTTCTTTGACGAGCTCCATTGTTGTGATATCTCGCATTGGTTTGGCCGGCGTTACTACCGGCGCACCCTGTTTAATATCGCCGCGCACGATGCCCATACCGTTCGTACCGATATAGACCCGGCCGTACACTTGCCCATCGCCCGTAATCACCCCTCTTGCATTCGCGAATTGATGCTGATCGTCATTAATGCGAATCCAGCTCGCTCCTTCGTCTTCCGAGCGGTAGAACCCGTACTTGCCGCCGTTCACTCTCAAGCCGGCATAGATCGTTTTATACGTTTTGCCTGGCGCTTCTTTGCCGAAACCGACGGATACCGCCTCATCAACGCCCGTTAGCTTCTGGAAGCTCGCTCCCGAATCCGTTGAACGGAATAGTCCTTCCGAGCTGGCAAGCCAGATATCGCCTTCAGCCGTAGGAGCAGCCTTGAACTTGCCGCTCAGATGTTCCGGCAATCCGGAAGCCGCCGTAGCGGTGAAGTTGACGCCGCCATCCGTACTGACATAGAACGTCCCTTCATGGAATCCGTAGAATTTGTCCGGATTGATACGGTCCGAAGAGACGACGGAGCCTTGCGGGATGCCTGTCGATGCTGTCCACGTCTGGCCAAGGTCGGTAGAGTAGCTTACCGGCCGCTCGCCGTCGCCGTCCGGAGCCCAAACAATCGTATCGCCGTTCGCGCTGACCGCTACCCATTCTCCGCTCGTATTGTCGTTGCCCGCCGACTCCCAGGCATTGGCTGCCGGCGTCCAGGTGACGCCGTTGTCTGTCGATACGCCCATCCGCGCTTCTTGGTTCGATGCATGGCCGACGCGCACGATCAAGTTCGGATTCGTCTCCGCGTAGTCCAGATCGGTGCTTGATCCGATATAAGGATTGGTGATCATATGCGGCGCCTTATTCAGGTCTTCATGACGGAACCCGCCGATATCGCCCATCGAGCTGATGAGCGGCGCCCCTGATGGAGGACTGATCAAGCCCAGAATCGCGGTCTCTTCAATCCCGTCCGCCATGACGGAGATCCCGATTTTCTCGCCCTTGTCGAAATCGGTCACGTTCTCGGAGCCGAACAGCGTCGCTCCGGTACCGTACATGATCCGGTCGGAGTTAAACGGATCGATCTCCAGATCGCCGATCATCCAGCCAAGCTTCGGCGAAGTTTCCGGGTCCGTATCCGGATCACGCTGAATGCCCCAGTCGAGCCATGGCGAGATCGAGTAATCGATCGTGTACCGGTTGTCGCGCTTCGGATACTCGGTGAACTGCCACAGGTTCTTCCATGTTTGCCCGCCGTCTGTACTGCGATAAATGAAGTTGTCCGGCCACCATACGTTCATCGAGGCAACCATCAGCGTATCTGGATGTTGAGGGTCAACGGCAAGACCGCCGTACGGCTTGCTCGTATTGCCGACTCCGTCCGGGGTGATGTCCGTCCACTCGCCCGTCATCGTATTCAGCTTCCATACCGCGCCAGTGCCGGCGTCGTACGGTCCGATGGACGAGTTGTACGAAATGTATAGCATCCCGTTGGAACCCAGCGTTCCGTGGTGGGGCAGGAAGCCCTGATTCGGCTGGCCTTCTACCGGCTCCCAGGTTGCGCCGCCGTCGACCGACTTGTAAATGCTCGTCTGCGTATCCGCCAAGCCGACATAAATCGTTTGCGTCGCATGGCCTGCCGAACCCGTCGAAGGATCGAAGGTGATCCATGCGGGGCCGACATTGCCGCCGAAGCTATCATTCACGTTGCCGACCGAAGTGAAGCTCTCCACCTTATTCCATGTCGCTCCATAGTCCTCGCTCTTCCACAATCCGTTCCCGTTGCGGGCTCCCAAATAGAGGATCCGGTTATCGTTAGGGTCGATCGCCAGTCGTTCGCCCATGGAACGGCCGGGCATGTTGCCGCCGGATTTGAATGGCAGTTCTACCATCCCGAACGTTTGTCCGCGGTCCTGCGAACGAAGGATATAACCGTTCGTCGACACCCAGTCGTTCGAGTAAGTGCCGGCCAATATATAGAGGCGATTCGGATCGACAGGGTCGGTAGCCATACTCTCCACGCCCGACAGGTTCCAGTGTTCCAGACTCAGCCATTCCAGCAGCTGAATCCATGTCTTGGTCGCTGGGTCCCAGCGATACGCGCCCCCCATGTCCGTGCGGGCATAGATGAGATCCTTCTCCTTCTCGTTGAAAATAATGCCCGGAATAAATCCGCCGCCGACGATCTTCACCCTGCCCCAATCATAGGCTTGCTTTTTGACCGGAACGATATTCGATTGTACGGTCGCCGATGTGCCTCCGGTCGAATCCGCCGCGAATGCCTTGTTGTGGGGCGCCAAGGATGGGCCCATGCTTACCGTCAATGCGGCGGCCGTCACCAGAAGTGACGCGGACTTACATAAGGAAATCATTTTTCGGGAGAAGCCACTCGACTTTTTACTTGTTTTCATCAAACTTGTCTCCTTCTTCAATCGTTTTCTTCTTGCGTTCATGCCAATTGCCTTTGATGAAAGTCTAAATATGAAAACGTTTTCATTTTTTAACAACCAATCCTCCCCATGTCTAACATGTATTCTTACATCACTACTTTATCAACGTGTTGAATAGTAAACCTTGATTTTTTGGACATGGTATAGCATGATTTAGTCTAGTTGAATTTGATGTTTTCTCGGAAGAGACGAACAAGGTACCAGAGCTGCTTAAGGAAGCGGCCCGGTACCTTGTTGTGATCTAGCCTTCACTTCGTGCTTACGCCGGCGGACAATGTCGTAACCGTCCACGAAAATGCCAAATAATGATCTTCCGGAATATTGATCCGGGCGGCATCGCCCACTGACTGTTGTTTTCGAGCTGTGCGTCAACCGTTCAACGGCTCATATTCGAACCAATCGAAGCATGCCGGAGAACCCTGCCCCGTTCCGCAGACGGCGTACATTGCTATGACGACACCTGTAAATCCGCCCGCTACCTCTGTTGAGAGCAGATGCGATTCTCCGGATCCCGCTTCAAGAACACCGAATGAATCCTGCTGAATGTTGAAGTGGAACCATTCCGGCTGCGCTTCAACCTTAAGAATGACAGGGCCCTCCGAGCACTCCAGCGTGCGCTCCGCACTTAAGGATCCTACGGTACGCCGGAATACGATCACCTTGCATCCTTCTTGGCGCTTTACAGCCAGATCGTAATGATAGCTATCGTTCATAAATACGGTAAGTCCGGCTTCCTCGCCTTCGTGCTGCGGTTCGAAATTGAGCAAAGCGGAGATGTTGCTTGACCAGTGGCGCAAACGACGGCCTACAAAGGCTGGGGCGCCGGAATCGCTCAGCGACGTCTTGTTTCCGCGCAGTACAAGATTCCCCGGACGTTCGCTAAGCGACCAGCATGACGGATCCGGATTGCGCAGGAACACCCAATCGAAGCTTAAGGCCGAATCGTCGAAATCATCTCGGGCTGCGTTCGTCTGCCACCGGACCTCCGTCAACCGCGGAGCATCCATGACGCTCTCGATGCTTCCCCCGTTACCAATGATGGGCCAGCCGTCGGCCGTCCATGATACGGGCGCCAGGAACGTCTCCCTGCCCAAATGATGCCGATAAGGATAGGAGACCGGTCTAATGCCCAAGAAAACCGCCCACCAGCTGCCATCGTGCGCCTGTACCAGATCGGCATGGCCTGTTGCATGAATGCTGCTGTTCCGGCTTCTATGCGTTAGGATCGGGTTATGGGGGCAAGCTTCGAAAGGCCCATATGGAGAGTCGCTTCTCGCAATCGTCACCATATGGCCGTATTCCGTCCCGCCTTCGGCAATCAGCAAGTAATAAAGCCCATTGATCTTGTACAGATGAGGCGCTTCCGGATGCGCTCCGCCCGTCCCCTTCCAGATCAGACGGCTCTCTGTCAGCATTTGCCCGGTCGATATGTCAATCTCGCATTGATAGATGCCATAGCCTTCACTGCCAGAATAAGTAGATTGAAAGAATATGCTGCCATCTTCATCGAATAATAGAGAAGGATCGATGCCGCCCTGCGCGACTGGTATCATATCGGACCACGGACCTTCCGGCTGTTGGCTGCGAACATAGAAGTTGCCGCCCCCGCTCACATTAGTCGTGACCATATAGAACCAGCCGTCGTGATGGCGGATCGTCGGCGCGTAAATCCCTCCCGATAACCAAGTGTTAGCCAGCGGCAATTGCTGCTTGGTCGTGAGGCAATGTCCGATCTGGCGCCAATGGACAAGATCCTTGCTATGGAATATGGGAACTCCGGGAAAATAGCCAAATGAGCTTGTGACCAAATAATAATCATCCTCGACTCGGCAGATGCTCGGGTCGGGATAAAAGCCTGGAATTATCGGATTGCTATACGTTGCGGTGCTGCTCGTTGTCACCATGCTACAACTCCTAATCATTCGAAAGTTTGATCGTACCGAAGCCCTTCCATTCGGATTATAAAACACGGCATAAGCAAGCACCTTGATTTTCAAGTCAACGAATAGCATGATTTAGCCATTTGTATGTCAAGCGCATGGTTTAGCAGAAAAAAATCCGCGAGCTTATTACGCTCGCGGAAATGGATACTTATTTCGACCAAAGCTCAACGCGGTCCTTCACCATCTTTGTAAATTCTTCATTCATCTTCGCAACGCCTGCGTCTTCCAGGTCTTTCAGGAACTGATCGTAGACCTTATCGAAATCTTCCGGCTTCGCCAGAATCGCTTCCGGTATGCGTTTTTTCATAATATCATCCGCTTTTTGTTTAATAACGTTCGCCTCGGAGGTCGCCTCGAACGGAAGCGTCCATGCCGCGCCGTATTTGCGTTCTGGGAACGAATCATCGGAAGGCCACAAATCCTTGTAAGTCGTTGCGCCGTAAGCCTTCAGCGTCTTTTTGTCTTCTTCCGAGTAAGCGGCTTGGATCTGCTCAGGGAATGTCGTCGTGTAGTAATTTCCGGACTGATCCTTCACGCCGTCCCCGTAACGGGCGGATATGTTGTAGTTGCCGATACCCGTTGTTTTCACGAACGTGTTGTTGTCATTCGTTTTCTGCTCCAGCAACTCGTCAGGAATGACGCGTTTGCCGTCTACCATATTGTAATGCTTGCCTTCAATCCCCCAGTTGAGAAGCACTTGGCCTTCATCGGAAGCCAGGTAGTCCAGGAATTTGATCAAACGAACCGGATCTTGAGCATCTTTCGTAATCGCAATCCCGAGGGCTGGAAGGTAACCCGTGCCTTGGAAGGAATGATCCTGGTACGTTTCGTTCAATGTTACTGGGAAACGAGCGTATGTCGAACCGAATTTGCCTTCGGCTTTCAAAGCGTTCTCCGCTTGGCCGTAATCCCACTGCTGGTCGATAAGACCCAGAACGCGGCCGGAAGCGATTTTTGCTTTGTACTGATCGTATTTCTGGATGAAGCTTTCCGGGTCTAGCAAGCCGATATCGTTCATGTGATTCAGCCAACGGAAATATTCTCTTTCTTCAGGACGCTGGTAGTGCATGATTGCTTCATATGTTTCTTGATTAATGAAGAACTCGCCATCGTCCGGTGCTCCAGTTGCGTAGAAAGCAGGGTTTGTAACGGAAATTAGAATTTGCCATTCCCCGCCGTTAAGCGACAAACCGATATTCGGTTGACCGTCTGCCGTTGTCGGGTTTTTCTCCAGATAGGCTTTGATTGCGGCTTCGTAATCCTTAACGGTTTTGATCTCCGGGTAGCCGGCTGCTTCAAGCACTTGGTGCTGCAATTGGAAGCCGCTGCCCGAATCAAAGTACGTATGATCGACGCCGGTCAGCGAAAGCGTATAAATCGCGTCATCATCCTTGCTCCAACGAAGACGGTTATAATATTCGCCGTAAACCTTTTTAATGTTGGGGGCATGCTCTTCGATCAAAGGACGAAGGTCGAGCAAAGCGCCTGCATCGACCATTTTGTTTGTAGCGCTGCCCGGAACAACCAGATCCGGATACTCATCGGTTGCTACCATAAGCGAGAGCATCTCATCGCCGTCGTCGATAATAAATTCCGGTTTAATGGTAATGCCTGTTTTTTCTTTAATAAATTTGCCGATATCGGATTGCATGTCATCCCAGTTCGGGTTGTTGCCGGTTGCGAAGCGAATCGTCATGGGTTCTGCCGGCTGCTCGTTTGTTGCATTTGTTGTTTCTGGCGTCGCCGTACTCTTACCGCCGTCCGTATTCGAACCGCTGCATGCCGTGACGAATACGAATGCGAGTGCCGACATTAGACTAAGCGCCATTCTCATCTTTCTTTTCATTTCGTTAAAGCCTCCCTTTTTCTTGTGCGTAATAGGAATGTATATAACAGGAAACCTGCTATTACCGTTATTAGTGCGTGTTCAAAAACCTCTATTAGCTTTTTACTGCGCCAAGCGTCATTCCTTTGACGAAATACTTCTGAAGGAATGGATAGACAAGCAAGATGGGTACGGTAACGACGATCGTAATCGCCATCTTAATGGATTCAGGCGATACCGCCGCCATTGCTTTCTGTGCGTTAGGATCTCGGTAATCGCTGCCCGTCTGCGTAGATAACAGCACCTTCATCAGCTCGAACTGCAGCGTTGTATTTTCCGGATTCCTGTTATTGAACAAGTACGTATCAAACCAGGAATTCCAGTGTCCGACGGCAATGAACAAGGCGATTGTAGCCAATACGGGTTGGCAAAGCGGAAGAATAATTCTCCAGAATATCGTCCAATCATTCGCGCCGTCAATTTTCGCCGATTCTTGAAGCGCGAACGGAAGTCCGTCGATATACGAGCGGATAACGAACACATTCCAAACGCTGAGCAGTGCGGGAATGATGTAAATATAAAAGGTACCGATCAAGCCTAAGTATTTCATCAACAGGAAGCCCGGAATGAGTCCGCCGGAGAAATACATCGTGAGGGCGAACAAAACCGACATCCATCTTCTGCCTTGAAAATCGGGACGGCTTAACGTGTAAGCCATCATGGACGCTGCAGCAACCCCCATTGCCGTACCGACTACCGTCCGGATGACGGTGTTTCGAAAGCCGGTTATCAAGCCCTCAAAGCCGAAAATCGTTTCATAGTTTCGTAAGGTAAATTCCCGCGGGTAAATCGTCAGACCGCCTCGTACGGTATCCACCGAATCGTTAAATGAAATCGCGAGTACATTTAAAAACGGGTATAAGGTCGCAATAGCTACCATTGTCATGAATAGATAGATGAATAGGTCGAATAGTTTATCGCCAATATTTTTATGAACGACTCCTTGCATATGCCGCGCCTCCTATATGACTGTTTCTTTGGTGACTCTCTTGTATATTCCGTTCGCGATAAATACCAATAGGATGCTGACTACGGAATTGAATATACCGATTGCCGTACCGTACGAATACCGGCCCATTTGAATACCGTACTTAAGCGCATACAGATCGAGCACCTCTGAATAATCAGATACTAGAGGGTTGCCAAGTAAGAACTGCTTCTCGAAGCCGATGCTGATTAAGTGTCCAATCGACAAGATGAAGAGGACCATGAAGGTTGTACGAATACCAGGCAGCGTGATATGCCACATCTTGCGGAATCTGCCTGCTCCATCAACCGTTGACGCTTCGTAAAGCTCGGGATCGATGCCAGCCATCGCTGCCAGGAAAATAATCGAGTTCCAGCCCATTTCCTTCCACAAATCTGAAACGGTTACAATTCCCCAGAACAAATCGCCTTTCGCCATAAACTGAATAGGCTGGTCGATAATGTTAAGCCACATGAGCAATTGGTTCACCGCTCCGCCGTCTGTCGAAAGCATTTTATACACGAGTCCGGCTACGACAACCCATGAAACAAAGTGAGGCAAATACGAAATCGTTTGAACCGACCGTTTGAATAACTGGCCTTTCATCTCGTTTAACAATAAAGCGAATAGGATAGGAATCGTGAAGCCTACAATGAGCCCCATCGTGCTCATGGCCAGCGTATTTCGCAAAACGATATAAAATCTTTCATCTTGGAACAATTCAATGAAATTCTGAAAGCCTACCCATTTCTGATCGAAAAGGGAATCTTTCGGCTTATAATTTTGGAAAGCGGTAATCCAGCCCCATACAGGCACATAGCTGAAAATAAAAATCCATATGACGAATGGAAGCGACATCATGTACAAGTAACGCTGCTGGAAAGCTTTGAACCAGACCCGGTTCCTTTTGAGCGTCGATCCTGCTTCCGGGGTCATTTCTGTTAGCGGTTTCATCTGTGTTCCTCCTAGCTTGTTAAGCTGCCCTCTCTTATTTGTACTTATCATAATCGATAGAGACCAATCCATTGCACCCGATAAAGTCGACCTAAAATCATATCAAAAAAAACCTTTTCAAACGCAAAAAACGCCATCGAGCTTCGATTTCATAGAATCGAATGGTTGATGGCGCTTTTTTGCTCACAGAGCTACCCTATTGTCCTAATTGCTTGTATATTTCACCCAGTCATAATACGCATATATCGGATTCGCCCCGTTATAGCTGCCTAGCCATGCATCTACGCCTGTACCGTTCCATAGATTCATCATGATTTTACCTGGCGTCTTCGGTATATTGGAAGTTGCCGTATGCTTCAATACACCGTCAACGTACCACTTGATGGATCCTGGCTGCCAGTCGAAAGCGTAGGTGTGAAATCCTTGAGAAGCATCGAAGCCGAGATCTACGATCTTCTCGTGGCCTCCCACGCCGTTCGTATAGTAGTTGAATTGAACTTTCACTATATTATTCTATCGATCTCCCGCTCCAAGCTTCAACTCAAACTCCTTGTCGCGGTCGCAGATCAGCGTTCCGTCCACAACCTCCAGCTTGGCCACCTGAAGGGAGGAGCGGCGCCATTCATAATGATTCGACTCCTCATGATGCCCGTTCACGCGGCCGGGATGAGTAAAATAAAAGATATACCCTTCTTCTCCTTGCACGACCACGTCCGCGTGAAGGCCGATCGTCCCGTCATCCTCGCGTTTGCCAGGCTGGTCGAGAATGATGCCGTTTCGCTCCCATGCCGTAAGATCATCGGAGCGGAACACGCCCTGCCCCCGCCACTCGTCTACAATCATCCAATAATAGCCGCCCAAGCGGAAAACATTCGGTCCTTCGTGGCCTCTTTCGGTAATGACCGGACCAATCGGCTGCCATTCATACAGATCCTTGCTCTCGGCCGCGTAAGTATGATTCCGCTGCTTAAACCACATTCGGAACATGCCGTTCGGCAGTTGGAACACACAGGCATCAATCACGTTCTCCTCGCTTATTCCAAGCGTGGACTGGAACTCCCAACGAATCAGGTCGGGGCTTGTATAATGCCGGATACGAGCCTTGCCCGACCAATCAATAGGTACGCCGTGGACATAAGTGACATACATATGGTACAGGCCATCATGCCAGATGATTTCCGGCGCCCAGAACGTATTTCTGCCCCATTCCGTTTCGAGCCCTTGCAGGGTTCCTCGGTATAACCAGGTGGATCCGCCATCCGATGAAGAAGCAACGCCGAGATCGGTGCCGTGCACCCATCCGTATTTCGGCCCCTCCTGCGTTGCGCGGCGGTTCGTATAGATCATCCACCATTCCTTGGCCTGCCGATTCCATATGACTACAGGATCCGCCGCACCGTCATAGATGGGATCCCTAAACAATGGCGATTTCATTTATTCTCCACTCCCCGCAACTTCGTAACCGAAATGGTCGACATCGATATAACCCTGCTCGCTTTCGCCGTTAAGGCTGTATACCCCGATCCGGTCTCCCCTGTAATTGCCCCACCCCAGCTGATAGGCGTCTCCAAAGCTCTCGAACTGCTCCCCATCGACGCTGTATTCGAACCGGCTAATTCCGTCTATGTTCCACACCGATCTTAACCAAAGGGCAGTGCTTGTTAATTTCGGCCCCCATACGACCGTTCCCGAGTTATTGAACTTCAGGACCCTTGTCCCGTTCAGCTGTTGAACGCCAACCGTGCAATAGGTTTTCGCGAAATGGCAAAGACCCGCTTCCTGTCCGTCCGCCATGCCGCCGATCTCTATTTTCACTGTTGCTTCGTTATGAATGGTCCTGAACGCTCTTTGCGAAAGGACGTTGCATACGGTGAAAAAATTGTCCCTGTCGATAGGTTGGCATGCATGCAGACGCAAATAGCCGGGCCGTTCCGTTAACGACCACTTATCGGCTCTTGGCTGATGGTTCCATTCCCAATAAGGTTTAAGATCGGCTCTGTCAAAATCGTCGGATGTGGAAAGAACCGTTGCGGGATGCCCGTTAATCGGCTTCCTGCCTCCCCATACCATCTCTCCGACTCCGTCGCCGTCCGTATCATCTCCGATGATCGGCCAACCGTCCACCCATGTTACGGGCAGCAAGTGCAGCGGCCTGCCTTCGTGCGCGCCCGAACCTTGATGGCTGATGAAGTACCAATCCCCGGAGACCGTCTGGACAAGTCCGCCCTGATTGGGCTCCCGGTCTATTTCCTTGCCGTGGGTATGGATAATTTCCTTCTCTTCATAAGGACCATAAATATGCTCTGACCTTAACATCATGACATCCCGGGCTTCAACGCCTCCCCGAGCGCGCACCTCGCTGTGGAAGAAATAGTAGGTTCCGTTTATTTTGTAGAGCTTATTAGCTTCGCTTCCTTTGTATTGATGGATAATCCTACCGCTGTCATGCAGCAGCTCTTTGCCGTCTTCGCTAAGTTTAATTAGATGGATATTATAGTTGTCGGCGAAATGGGTGGCGACCAGGTAGCCTTGTCCGTCATCGTCCCAGAATGGACAGCAGTCATCCCAACCGGCGACCTCCCACACCCGATGAAGCGGCTCCCAAGGTCCAGCCGGATCGGTTGCCGTGCTCATAAACAAGCCTTCGTCGGGCGTGAAGAAATACACCCAATATTTATACTTATGGAATCGGATGGCGCCGGCCCAGACGCCTCTGCCGTAACGGTTCATTCGATCATAATCGTATTCCGGGCCGATGCTTGTCAAATCTGGTACAACATGCCCGATCATGCTCCAATTCACGAGATCCTTGGAATGCAGCACCGCCATCCCCGGAGAGCAATGCAAGGTAGAGGAGATGGCGTAATAATCATCCCCGACCCGAATGGCATCCGGATCGCTATAATCGCCGGGCAAGACAGGATTGACATAGGTGCCGTCTCCCTGATCTCCCCAAGCTCCCTTCTTCGATAACAGATTGTAGTTATCCTCCATCAATAGAGTCTCCTTTTCATTCCTGATTTCACATTATGCATAATAGAATACTGTCTTCTTTTGAATGTAATATCATGTTTGATGAGTGTTCAAGTTCGCATTATTTGAAAATATCGATTTGATGTATTTTGAACCTGTGTAGACAACACAAATAGGGGTGCAGAGCACCCCTATTGCTATAGGATTAAGAAGTCAATGCAGGAGAAGGAAAGTCGGACTTCCCCTGCAAGCTATCCTTCTGTTCCCGCCTGTTATAATCCCGCAAGGGCAGCAATCTCGCCAGGGGAGAGAGCATGGTAATACACCCTGAAGTCATCCACTTTCCCATCGAGGTACGGATCGGAGGTATATTGGGACCGGCCGATCCAGTTTTGCGCGGTGGCTCCCAGATCGGACGGTTTAAGGGTCATCGCGGTATTTTGCCCGACTTGCGCGCCGTCCACGTAGAGGGTACCCGTTGATCCATTTAAGGTGACGGCTACATGATGCCAGCCACCCGTCGGCAGCGCCGACTGCCCGTTAATGATTTGTTCGCTCGAACCGTTCTTCTTGATGGCAAAGCGGATTTTGCCGTTGGCTCCGTTCTTCGGAGTGAGGAACATATTGGTCGCGGTTCCGGAACCGAAATCGAAAATCCGCGACCAGTTGCTCACGCTCTCCAGATTCACCCAGGCCGCTATGGTGAGCGCGTCTGCGCCGGAGACAACAGCGGACGGAAGGGCAATATATCCGTTTGTTCCGTTAAGCTCCGCTGCATTGCCGGCTTTGCCCGTCGTCCAGGCTGCCCCGCCATTGATTGTTCCATGCTTGAAATCACCTGATGCGTCTGCCGCCGCAGTCCCGCTGGATTGATCGAATTTATACCAGACGACCATGCCGGGTGCGGCAAGAGCGGCGATCTCGTCGGCAGGAAGCGCTTGGTCATAAATACGGAAGTCATCCACTCGTCCATCGAGATAGGGATCCGGGTACTGGGAGCGGCCGATCCAATTCTGAGTGGTGGCGCCCAGATCGGACGGTTTTAGGGTCATCGACGTATTGGTACCCACTTGGGAGCCGTCCACATAGAGAATGCCGGTCGAACCGTTTAACGTGACGGCCACATGATGCCAGCCTCCCGTCGGCAGCGCCGACCCCCCTTCAATGATTTGCTCGCTCGAATTATTGTTTTTGATCGCGAATCGGATTTTTCCGTTGGCTCCGTTTTTCGGCGTGAGGAACATGCTGGTCGAAGTTCCGGAACCAAAATCGAAAATCCGTGTCCAGTTGCTCGCCGTATCCAGATTCACCCATGCGGAAATGGTAAGCGTGTCGGTCTCGGAGACAATACCGCCGGGAAGAGCAACATAGCCGTTCGGTCCGGCAAGATCGACAGCGCCTCCGATTCTGCCTGTCGTCCAGGCTGTACCGCCGCTCAACGTCCCATGATTGCCGTTTCCGGATGCGTCTGCGGTCGAAGCTCCGCCTGTTTCGTCAAACGTATACCTGGAAATGAGGCTCGCGACCGGCATACCAACGGTTGTTGCGGAAGCAATGGCCGACATGTCCGATTCTCCTATTGCATTGACTGCCGTTACCTTGTAATGGTAAGACGTTATCGGCTTCAATCCCTGGCTGGCAAACGATGTTTCTGTAATCACTTGACTATTAACCTTTGTGAACTCGGCATTCTCCGCCAAAGAATCGGAGATGTAAACGTTATAACCCGCTGCTCCCGTTATTGCCGGCCAGCTTATGTTAATCGATCTATGGTCTACAGCCGCGGCCGCCACTCCTGTCGGAGCTGCCGTTACGGTTTCCAGAGATTGTCCGTTCATCACGCTCGTCATTTCAGATGAACTTATCGCGCGGGTATAGATTCTGAAATCATCTACCCGGCCGTCGAGATACGGATCGGAGAATTGGGAGCGGCCGATCCGATTCTGAGTCGTAGCTCCCATATCGGACGGTTTGATGGTCATCGACGTATTGCTGCCCGCTTGGGCGCCGTCCACGTAGAGCGTGCCGGTCGAACCGTTTAACGTGACGGCCACATGATGCCAGCCTCCCGTTGCCAGCGCAGACTGCCCGTCAATAATCTGCTCGCTCGAATTATTGTTTTTGATCGCAAAGCGGATTTTCCCATTGGATCCGTTTTTCGGTGAAAGATACATATAGGTGGAGGTTCCGGAACCGAAATCGAAAATCCGCGTCCAGTTGCTCGCGGTATCGAGATTGACCCATGCCGCAACCGTGATCGTGTCGGCCCCTTCGACAACGCCGGCGGGAAGCTCGATATAGTCGTTGGTCCCGTCAAGAACGACCGCGTTGCCTGATTGCCCGGTTGTCCAAGCCGCGCCGCCATTTACGGTCCCGGTACTGCCATATCCGGATGCGTCCGCGGCCGAAGCTCCGCTCGTTTCGTCCAATTTGTACCAGGCTTTTAAAGAGGCGTCGGCGATGACTACTACGGTTGCCTGGTAAGCTTGACCGTTATAGGTCGCGGTAATCGTCGCCGTACCTGTGCTAATCCCGGTCACCAAGCCTGCCGAATCGACGGCTGCCACAGCCGGATCGGATGAAGCAAAGCTCGCCTGGCTGGTAAGAACCTGAATGCTTCGGTCCGGATGAATGACTCTTAATACGGATTGATGCTTATGATTGACATGAAGAGAATAACGGCTTACATCGAAATCCGGAATGCCTTCTCCCCCCGTTGCGGCCGATACAACGGCAAACGTTGATGCCCCGGATACGCGGACCTTATAATAGTAATTCGTATTGGGCGTCAAGCTTGTATCGCTATAAGACGTTGTCGGAATTGGCGCGCTGTTAATCTGGGTATACGTTCCGTTCTCTTCCGTGGATCTGTAGATGTTGTAACCGAGCGCGTCCGGTACAGCCGCCCAGCTTAAGTTGATCGCATCCGAACCTGTACTCGTTGCCTTCAATCCCGTGATATTATCTAGAATGATTCGATTGCTCACCCCGTCAGCCTTGGCTGCATCGGGCGTGTACAGCAGCGACGCCAACGGATAATCCTTTCCTGCAACCTCCGGCATTCTCGTTTCATAGGCATAGGCCAGGTATTTGAATTTTTCCTGGGTCATATCCCGTCCTTCGATATATTTATAATAGTTGTACAGAACGCTGTTGAACCCATCGATTCTGCCTCTTTGATCCGGATTGATCTTATCAAAAATTTGACCGGCATAGCTTTGGTTGGCGACTGCGGGCGTCCATGGCACATCATATCCCAAATGATACTTCAGAGCATGGGTCATCCCTGCCAACAGTCGATCATCGAGGAAGTTGAATGGATTCACCGCATTGGCGGCCGTGGACATCGTTCCGTCTACCGGGTCAACCTTCGTCCCCTGGGCGTAGATGGTCTGCGCCAACGTAGACAATCCGGCGATATTGGCGTAGGCATGTCCCACGTCGCGGCCCATCTCCATTAACTGCACATGATAATCCGACGGGTCGAGCGGTTCTCCCGTCATTTCATTCGTCGTCATCCATCGCATTTCATGCTTGATCGAACCGTTCCTTCCTCCATCATCGCCTGCGGCGTTAACCATCGCCGCTTCTACGGCCTCTGCGTACAGCGCCAGATCATTGATAAAGATCGCCCGCGCCATCGTACCCATAACCGTAAACTGATGCTGGTTCATGAAGAAAGAATGCGGGTTATAAGTGACCGAGCAAAGCTCCATCATGTTTGTAAAATTCTGAGTGTCGGTGGCCGTCCATTTCAGACTTGCCGTCTGGGTATCGGAATATCGCATAATCTCTGCAGCCGCCGCGAGCAAATAAGTCATCGTCGCAAATCGGAAGCTCGTATGAGGAGCAACGGACTGGATGCCGGAATAAGCTCTGATGATAGACATCGCGCTGGAACGGTATGTCTCGTCGCCGGTAATATACCACATAACCGCTTGCTTGAAAGCGACTAAAGCATCCGTATTCGCGCGCGTTCCCACATAATCGCTTGGATTAGCCCAATATTTTCCGTTCGCATCAGTAAAGGCCCACGGCCCGCGGATATTAACGAACAGATCATTTCCGGCTTCATATAAGATTCTTGGATTCGGTCTGGATTGCGGGTCGGCGGCAAACGCTTCGAACGCCGTATTCCAAGGCTCGTCCCCTGCTCTTACATGGTCGCGCATATTGTCCAGATCGGCCAATGACATAGCAATGCCCGGATGATGGATCGTCGCCGATACGGTGTTCCCGTTTGCATCCGTATAGGAAGCAATCACGTCCGCATTGACTGCTTGCGGTTTGTAAGAAGTAATCAGCGGAGAAACAGCCGCTTCCGCTGTTTCCTTCCATCCAAAGCCTGTAAAGGTCATAGCTAATGTAAAACAAAGAATATAGACAAAAAATCGTTGGCAGCGCTTTCTTAATTGGTTAAAATCCATTCTTATCCCTCCTTTTTAATCTTGCTCATCATTACTGCTGCTGCAGCATGTCGGCGTTTATCCCCACTCTTTCTTTTTCCATTTTCAAGAAGTGAAGCCCCCAATTCAGAACGAAATTCGATTGGGGGCTTCGATGATTCATGTCAGGTTAACTCATTGATCAATCTTCTTGCTCCTTGACGGTAATCGTAATCGTCTCGCTGGACGTCTCTCCCGCCGCATTGACCAATTCGGCGCGGTACTCGTATACGCCCGGAGCTCTGCCGGTGATGCTCGTTGTCGCCTTCTGGGCGCCCGGGGTCGCTGCGGTCAGCATCTGCGTATCGATTAATACCCCATTCTCGTACAGACGGTATTCGGAACCGTTCGTTCCCCACCACATATTCATTGTAACCCTGTAGTTCCCGTCGCCGTCCCAGTTGTCATGGGACGCTGCCGGTTTGCCCGGCAAGGCATCGGTGACGGTGACGACAAGCGGGTCGCATGCAGTCGTGCCGAAGACATTCGTCAGCTCGCAGGTGTACGTATACGTTCCGTTCGCTTTGCCCGAAATATCGGTCTTCACGGTTTGCGCACTCGGCGAGCTGTCCGTCAGCGCCTGTGTATGGATCAACTCACCGTTCTCGTACAGCTTGAACTCGGTGCCGTTGTTCCCCCACCACAGGTTCATCGTGACGGTATAGCTGCCATCCTTAAGTCCATCGTGACCGTTGTTGTCGGAGAGGACCGGTTTCCCCGGCGCCCCTCCCGCAAGCGGCGTCTCATCGTGCAGCCACTGCGCCCAGCGGACCAGCACGGTCGCCTGCTCTTCCGTCAGCTTCTTCCCGCTCTGAGCATTCACTTCATGAATAAATGCCTGCAGCTGGTTCCTCGCTTCCTGACCTTTGCCTTCTGCAGCCTTTGCTTGCGCGTCCGCCAGCTTCTGCTGAAGGGATGCCGCGATGCCCTGCCATCCTGGAGCGCCGGTTTCTGCCGCGAAGGTACCGGTCAGCGCAGACAGACTTTCGAACGTCGCAACCACGCTGTACGAATGCTCGGCCGATCCGCGGTGACCTGCCGCATCCACCGCTTCCGCCGTTACGGTATGAACGCCCGGCTCAAGCGTATACGCCTTGACTTCCACGATCGGCGCTTCGCACGACGAGGATGTGACGCCGGACACAGCGTCAACCGCGCTGCACGTGATGTTGATTGTCTGATCAATGGTATACGACGATTCGCCGGTAATCGTGACTTGAGGCGCAGTCAGATCAATCTTCGCATCGACCGATTTCGGATGAACCGCATCGGTTCCAGTTGCCGGACGATACAGCATATTGATTATGCCTTCCTGGCTCAGCGTAACAGGCGCGTCATAGGCGAACCAGCTGGTGCCGCCGTCCAGACTGTACTGCACGTTCCCGTGAGCCGACAACGTCACCGTTACCGGCGCCGTGTACCACCCGTTCAGGCCGTTCGGTTCGGAAGGATTGAGCGACGCCGTGATCTTGATTTCCAGTGCTTCCAGCGCTTGCAGCAGACTTGCTGCTGCCGCATCAATCTCCTCCTGGGTTGCACCGGCATTACCTGCCACAGACTCCGCTTCCGAGACTGCCGCCTGAAGAACCGCTACGCTTTCCTCCGTATAATGCTCGGCTTGAATGGCAGCCGCTTCATCCAGAAGTACCATAAGCAGGCTATTGTCGATCCATTGCGCCGTATTGTTGTAAACGGTCTTAATTTCCTCCGCGCTTAAGGCGGAATTGTAAATGCGGAACTCGTCAATCATGCCGTTGAACAACGGATCGTTAAATTGGCTCTTGCCGATGTAATTTACGCCCGGCTTGAAATCGCTAGGCTTGATTGTGACATTGGTGTTCGTAGCCTTTAGTTCGCCGTTCACATACAGCTTCGCCGTTTTGTCCCCAAGCGTAACCGCCACATGGACCCATTGATTCACCGGCATCGCAGTCGTCTGCACCATTTGCTCGCCGCTTCCGTTCTTGGTCGCGAAGCGCAGCGTATTGTTTCCTGATTTCGGCGTCAGGAACATAAACTGATTCGTATTGTTGCCGAAGTCGAATATTCGTTGCCAGTTGCCGCCGCCTTTCCAGTTCACCCAGGTTGCAACTGTAATGGAATCGTAACCGGCAAGGGCATGTTCTGACGGTAATGTCGTGTAGCTGTCCGTACCATTCAAGTTGACAGCCTGGCCGGTCTTGCCCTCGGAGTAACCCACGTTTCCATGAGCCGTCCCGTCATGTTTGCCGAATGCATTCTCCACGTTGCCCTCGAACGAATAGAGCGACAACGGCACTTGAACAAGTGAAGCTTCCGCCTGTGCAAGCTCGGCAGCAAGCTGCGCCTTATCGGCTTCCGGCTTCGCCATTTCCGCTTC
This sequence comes from Paenibacillus soyae, assembly GCF_024623455.1. Classification (GTDB taxonomy): domain Bacteria; phylum Bacillota; class Bacilli; order Paenibacillales; family Paenibacillaceae; genus Pristimantibacillus; species Pristimantibacillus soyae. The sequence goes on from NZ_JANIPJ010000006.1 coordinate 258,869, forward strand.
GATCCGCGCCGCTTCCTTCAGGTACAGATAGTGGCTGCCCTGCGTATAGCCTTTAGACGGAATCACATTCAGCTTAACCTTGAAATCTACGGTTTGGCTGGCCTCGAAGCTTCCATTGCTGACCGTAAAGATCACCGGATGGCTGCCGTAATCGGCCTGTGCCGGTGTCCAGGAGAGCACGCCGGCCTCAGCGTCGAAGGATGCGCCCGCTGGCAGATTCTCAGCTTGGTAAGTCAGCTGCGCGCCTGAAGGATCGGATACAGGCACCTGATAGGTGAGCAGCTCCTTCGCCGTCACTTCCACAACCGGCTCAGCCGTAATGACAGGCAATCCTTTCACCGTAATCTTAACGGTTCTGGATGTAGACCGTTCTCCGGATTTGACGGTAAAGGTTACCGGATGCACGCCTCCCTGTTCTTTGGCCGGCGTCCACGCGAATGTGCGCGTTTCCGCGTTGAAGGAAGCTCCTTGAGGCAGATCAGCCGCTCCATATTCGACACCTTCCATGCCGTTCATTTCTTCAACCGTAAATGTTAGCTGCTGCTCGGCAATGACGAATTTGTCGCCGATCGGAGCAAGCACCGGCAGCCCTTCGATAAACTCCAGTCCTTCGAGCGCTTCCAGCAGGCTCGCCGCGGCCGCATCGATCTCCTCCTGAGTCGCATCGGCATTACCTGACACCGACTCGGCATTCGCATGCACCGTTTCGAAAGCTCCATAGCTTTCGGTCGTGTAATATTCGGCTACGATTTCAGCCGCATCAGCCAGAGATTGCTCGAGCAGCGTCTTATCCTTGCCGATTTCTAGAAACTCGATTTCTTCAAAGTTTACGAAGCCATTATGATCGTCATAGAGGCGGATATAACGATATGGCGTCTTGTCCGGATTAAGGCCGGAATACCACTCATAGATCGACGCATTCGGAATCTTGAACAGATCCGTCCAATTCTCGCCGTCATTCGAGCCCTTGAAGACGGTGCCGTTAACACGGCCTACATGCGTTCTTCTCGGCAGGTAGCGGAACGTATCCACCGCTTTTTCGTTTCCTGCTCCAAAGTCCACGTCAACCCAGCTCACCTGAGATCGGGTATGGGCAATCGTACTGGGATCTCCATCAAATAAATACCATGCGTTCTGTTCCTCGGAGATCTTATCATTCTGCCAGAACTTCTCGGAGGCTCTGGCCATCGATGGATCCATCTGAATTTTCGTCAGCAGCGTCCGAACCGAAACGAGCAGCTTCTTCGCTTCGTAGATTTCGTCAATCAGCTGCGCCTCGTCAAATTCAGGCTTCTTCATCTCCGCTTTAATACGATCCAATTCTTTATGGTACAGGTAGAAGCTCGCTTTCGTATATTCGTTGGCCGGCAAGCTTTCCGCATCCTCCAACACTACCGAAATCGGATCCGCATTAGCGGAAACCGTGTCCGAGAACGGCTGCGGAGAGCCGTCGTCATGAACGGGCAGCACCTTATAATACGCATTGCCATACCGTAAGGAGTCTTGGAATGGCATCGCTCTTGCACCCGTGAGGATCTCCTCCCAAGGGGAGCCGTCTTCCAGCTCGGTCGTACCTGCCTTGAATACGGGATCTGTCAAGCTCGCCTCCTCGTCGTTGGTGCGGTATACGTTGAACCAGGAAGCTAGCTTTGGTTTATTCCAATGCAAAGTGATTTGATCTTTATCCTTTTCTACAAACGGCATCAGGCTCTCTCTCGACATAGCCGATACGGTTACTTCACTGAATGCCGCCTCTTGAGTCGAAACGAGTCCCGTATAATAGGCATAGGGGAATAAGCTTTCCGACTTCGCGACATATTCCCACTCGACTCCATCTTTCGATACAAATGCGTAGGCCGACTGCGAGTTATGATGCCACAACAGCTTGATATAAGGATAGTCGTCGACATGATACCCTTTAACTCCATGATTGAACGGACTTACAGGTTTACCGCCATTCCACACCACGAAGGATACTCGATTGCGATCCTGCAATACCAGGTTCCCTTGGTCATCCGCGCCGAAATACAGATAACGGGAATTTTCAGAAAGCTCCTCCCTTAACATAATACCGCTCAGAGCGCCGCTATTCTGATCGATCCTGGCACTAATCGAGCTGTTTCCAATGGCTGTCTGATGGACAAAGTGGAAGGAATCATTAATATTCCTTTTATAGATATTAAAATCGTCACCTACGCCCAGGCCTTTTCCATCCGCATTCTGAATGGTAATCACGTCGCCGTTAACCGTTGCGCTACCTTGGGTGGTGCCTATTAAATCCTGCTGCCAAGGTGAAGCAAGATTTTGGGATCCGGCATCGCTCAGATCAGCTTTTGCGCGCCATGACTCCCAGCCTGATCCATGTTCATTCACGGCTGCCACTTTATAGTAATATTCTTTCCCGCCCACCACATCGGTATCTTTATAGTGATTGCCCGTTAACCCTTCTGCAATTACGGCATACGGACCATGTTCCGTTTCAGAACGTTTGATGGTATACGTTTTTCCACCGGCAGTCGTTTTCCATATAACATCTACGCTACCATTTCCTTCAACCGCTTTGGCAAAATCAACATGATTTGGTTTTGGAGCCGGATCAAATTTGTTTGATAATTTTAGAATCATTCCGCTTTCAGGTCCAATGGTTACTTTGCCATTGACTACCGGAATCGTTGTTTGAGATACAAAATCGAAGATTTCATTTCCTGTATAATCGGAAGGCAGCTCCACCTCAAAGGAACGTTCATTTCCGTATTCAGCACGAGTGGTATTCGTGAGGATGAAATACTCCCCATATCTTGCAGCCATTAAATCCGTCAAAGTTGAATAAGGATGATCGACTTCAAAATTGTCCCGGACTACTGTACCAACCCCTGGCTGATAAGCAATGGGCAATATTTCACCTGCCAGGGCTTGAGGCGCGAATCCTTTGAGTGGCGGTTCTCCTCGCTGGAAATAGACATCCATATCATGCGATCTGATGTAGTAATCTTCATATTGCAATTGATTATTGTGAGCAATCTGCACTAGCCGCACATACTCAGGTGTGACAATATGAAGATTTCCGGTTCCCGGAAATGCCGCGTTATTCTTCGATAGCGACCCGAACATTCTAAAGTCCCCATCTCGCATGGAAATGAAATTATTATCTACATCGATCCATGCAAACTGTTCATAGTCCTCCGGATTGACATCGAAAGCGGCAATCTCTTGTTCCGTATAATAATCGAAATCGGTCTGGGGAATGACGACCCCTGCTTTTACATCGTTAAACCTTGCATAGTCCTTCCGTGTATTGAATATATACTCATAGGTTTCACGCAGATGGAAATCCCTCGAATTCAAATCGCCCAATAAGCGGTTATCCATCTTCATCTGCTGAACAGCCCCTACGGTATATCTGGCATAGTCCCAATACTTCTCCCATTCCGGACCGCTATAACGTTCCTCATGATCCGCCATATATTTTTCCAAATAAGCATAGGACGTGCCATATCCGAGCATTCTGGGGCCATACGCAATAGTTCTCGAAGGCATACCCCCATTCCGCGCATCTATAGGGGCATTCATCGCGAAGAGTCTTTTGCCCTCATCATCCAGGTCTTGGATTCGAGTCCATAAACGACCATAAAAGCTGTTAAGAGCTTGTTTCAGAAGCTCATCATTGAGTGCTTCATCCCCGGGCTGATCCAAGGTTCTATAGAAGTATTCCAATATATAATTGGTTACTTCCCCATAAATGCCTACATAGTGATTTTCTCTTCCCAATCCGCCCTGGGTTAAGTTTGTATGCTGATCTCCATAAGGCTTGCGTCGTACAACATGACCCTCTTTATCCAATTTGCTTTTTGCAAGCCCTTTGCCGACAATATGTACGTAATCATCGGTAAAGACGGCTGAACCATCATGAGCAAACAAACTATGATAGAGATCCAATTCTTCCCCGTTAGGTCCCACCAAAACTTCTTCTCCTAACCAGGGTCTTATTCCAAATATTTCATATAAAATTTGATGACTGCGCTCTTTCCCTTCATAAAATTCCGACCCTACCATCCTAAGTCCTTCATGTGCTTTCCATGCGCCTTCATACGTATAGAACACCTGATTCGTAATATAGGATTGTCTGGAACGGGCAAAATCAAAATTCGCTTTCAGTACCCGTTCCCATGCCATTCTTCGGGTTAATGGTTCACCGTTCCACCCTGCGCTCGCAAGGGAAAATTCTCCTTCAACCGATCCTGTTGCAAAGGGTTGATCCAGAAAGGCATTGTAGGCTTCTTCCCCTAACACTTCTTCGTCAAAGATCAGGTTTTCCGCAAGATACAAAGCCTCGCCTAATTCGCCATAAAAGCCGCCCCAATCCCCTTGGTGTCCTCCGCGAAGCACCAGTCTCGTATTTCCATAATAGTTTTTCGTATGAACGTCAATGGCTTGAAACATGCGCATTAACGCTTCGCGTTTCGCTTCCGGGGTTTTCATTGGAGATATGTCGTCTTTCAAGACCAAGGCATAATACCGAAGAGCATTTGTGTATTTCGCGATATTTAACGTATTGTTCGGATTATTGCCGAGATGGTTATAATGATTCATAAAGGTGGTAATGGGTTCTTGGCTTAACTGTGCAATCTTTGCTTCTATTTCCTCAAAGGTATCACCGGATTTCAGCACGGTCTCCGGTCCCTGGCCTTCTTTAAATTTATACCCCTGCACTTCATCCTCCACATCAATATAAGCCTGGGTATGGGTATAACCGGTATAGTACCCTCTTGATGGTTGTTCGACCTTCCCCCAAGGAATCGTTGTATTGATTGTGATTTCTACGATTTCCTTTCCTCTCGTTGACTCCAGAGGCAGCACAATGGTGCTGTATATAAATTGATTCGGCGCTCGTTCGCCGCCTAACAGAGGTGAATAATCTCCCCCTTTGAAATACCCGATCTGTTCGCCATTGATCACGATTTGTGCTCGAGAAGACATCGTCTCATCTCCAGCAAACTTCACCGTAAAGTAATTTTGCAGATACGGATCCACCTTCATCGAGAAGGTTAGAAAACCTCCTGTTTCCGAAGCAGGAATACGCGGCTCGGATACCCTGGCATTTTCCCCCTTAAATCCGGTAATAACACTGGTGAGCTCCCCCCTGAAATTGTGAGCGTTTTCAGAATTGGAATTGCCGAAGTCGATCTTATCCAGAATGCCGTTAGCAGGTTCAGACTGCGCGGGTTCAGACTGCGAATCTTCGTTAGCGGCGAATACGCGATTATTCGGCGCGGGGACAAGCAATTGCGCCAGCATTACTGCCGCTAGACAGACGGCCAAGGCACGCGCCGCCCAGGTTGCTTTCTTGTTCTGCAAAACCATAAGTGATGTCCTCTCCTTACATCAATTTTTACTTGCTGCTTCTTACGCCAACCCCAATCTTGCTTCGTATACTCTCGTACTCTTTCCCCTCACCTCCCATCGGTACTTAGTTTTTCTTATCATTAGGAACACCAATAGATTCGATATCCATCAATCAAAGGTGTTCCTAATGGATTGAAACTTTACTTCTGGGCAAGGAAGGCGTTGATTTGATTTTTTAATTCCTCTTTGATTTTTTCTACGCCCGAATCCTTCAAATCCTTATTCATCTTCGCCAAATTGTCTTCAACTTCGCCGAAACCGGACAATAAGAATGGAAGATACTTATCCATGACGGTGTTGCATTTGGCAATTTCATTTTTCACAGGCTCTGGATCAAATGTAAATCCTGCCAATACATGTTTCTGATACGTGTCCGGCTTATATTGATATTCCGTATATTGTTGAACCTGCTCCGGCAATCCGGCTGGAATTCTGCTTAATGTCGGATTCCAGGTCAATTGGTAACCAGGGAACGAGTAATTTTTCGCCGGATCGACTCCATCCGGAGTTTTCCACTGATTCTCTCCAACAGCCTCCCAGTTTTCGCCCTCGATACCGTAAGTGAACAAGTCGTTGTTCTCCTGGCTGGAGAACAGCCAATCCAGGAATTCCATGGTTCTGTCGATTTTTTTGGAAGAAGCGGGGATGGCCACGAAATTCCACGCCTTGCCGTCCGTGGATTGCGTTCCAGGCGTCATTTCCTGATTGTTCTTAAATATCGGCCAGAAACCGATCTCCGCATTTGGATTCAATGCCTTTTGCTTGGCTTCTTCCCCCTTGAAACCGCCTACGGTTGCGTATCCGGCAGCCGCTTGCTTACCGGTTCCAGTCGTGTTTGTCAAGGTATCTGCCGGGATAAATGGGTTAAACCGCTTCGCTTGATTAAACTGGTTCATCAGGTATTTCAGACCGTATTCGGGATGAAAGTTAGCCCACTCGGATGCCGGATCGCCATAAGCCGCCACGCCCGCAACGGATTTCCCATCATCGGCGATTTGAACGTAAACGAAGTTTCTCTTCGGATTTCCTTGGCCGGTGAACGGAAATACTTTCCCCTCCAGCTGTTGTGCATTAATATCGGTAAATAATTTAAAGAACGCGGTATTTCCATAGTTTCCAAACGGGATCATGTCTTTTTCGTTTTCTTTCACTTTTTCAAGGAAGTTATACAAATCGTCATAACTGCTGATCTCGTCCATTCCATACTTCGTTAACAAATCTTTTCTGTACCATACGCCTTCCATATCCATGAAAGAGTTGGTAATCGGAATGGCATAGGTTTTGCCGAAGAGCTTGTTATCATTGATATACTCTTCGGAGAAAGCCTTTTGAAGTCCGGGATATTTCGGGTTGTTAAAGTATTCGCTTAAATCCGCCAATACGCCGTCCTTGGCGAATTTAGCCAATTCCCATGGGACAAACAGGTCGACGTCTTCTCCCGAAGTCATCCATAATTGATGCTTGGTCCCATAGTCGGCAGTCGGTGTCCATACCACATTCAATTTCGTATTAAGCGTGTCTTGCGTCCGTTTCTCGAACTCTCTAAAAGCGGGATCGACATCGCGATAATGCCCGTTCTCATTCCCGAAGAAACGGATATTAAGCGTAACGGGATCCTTCTTTGCTTCAGGATCCGTACCTTCTGTCGAATTGCTGGTTGGCGCCGCGCTTCCAGAAGGCTCGTTGGCTTGATTGCTGCATGCCGCGAATAAAGAAGAAAGCATTGTGACGGCAACCATCGTGACTAAAAACTTTTTTTTCATTTTTTTTCCTCCCTTTTATTGTTCCATGCCTATATACTAAACCGCTTTTGCGGATTTAGCCCTTAACGGCTCCAACTACTAATCCCTTAATAAAGTACTTCTGAAGAAAGGGATAAACAAAAATAATGGGACCTACGGTGACTACGGCTGTAGCCATTCTGACCGTATTGCTTGGAGCAACATAATTAGCTATAACTCCTTGCAAGTAATCCATTTCATACATAAAGTCCACTTCTCTCAATACCTTCATGATCAGATATTGCAAAGAGTACAGATCTTTATCGTTTATATAAAGGGTAGCCGTAAACCATTCGTTCCAGAAACCGAGCCCATAGAACAACCCGATCGTTGCCAGTGCGGGTTTTGCCAATGGCAGGATGATTTTAAATAGAATATAAATGTCATTCGCTCCATCTATTTTGGCGGACTCCGCCAGCGAATCCGGTATTTGCTTGAAGAAGTTTCGGAGCAGAAACATATTGAACGGATTCACTAACGCAGGGACAATATAAACCAAGATATTATCGCTTAACCCTAAGTATTTGGAGATGAGGAGGTACGACGGTATCAGTCCTCCGCTGAACAGCATCGTAAAATAAACGAAAAAGGCAATCTTGTTTCTGTGAGTGAACGTTTTCACGGAAAGGGCATAAGCCATGGCACTGGTAATGATAAGGCAAAGTACCGTACCTGCAACCGTAAAAATGATCGTTGTCCTATAAGCGGTGAATATGGTGTTATCCTGGAATATGACCTCGTAAGCAAGCAGCGAGAATTGTTTTGGAATAAGAGCAAAGCCGGTCAATTGTACGGATTTTTCATCGGATACAGAGCTTGATAGGATAAGAATAAAAGGAAGGATGCAAAACACGGAAAATATGGCCATGAAAAGATAAGAAAACATATCTATTGCTTTATTCTCAAAGCTGTTTTTCATTTTAAATCTCCTTCCTTTAGAAAATGGCTGAATCCGAATCATATTTCTTGGCAAGGTGATTCGTTGCGAATACGATGATTAAACCTACAATTGATTGATAAAGTCCGATCGCGGTAGACATGCTGATGTCATTCATTTGCCTAAGCATCCGGAATACATAAGTGTCGATAACGTCGGTCGTGTGATACAGATTAGGGTTGTCGCCTACAATCGCATAGATCATTCCCAAATCCCCTTGGAATATGTCTCCGATGCCGAATAAGGTCAACAGCACGACCGTTGTGCGAAGCTGCGGTAACGTAATCTTTGTAATGCACTGCAATCGAGTCGCTCCGTCCATTTTGGCCGCTTCATAGATTTCCTGATCAATGCCCGCTATTGCAGCCAGATAGATAACGGATCCGAATCCCGCCCCTTTCCATATTTTCAATGCAACCAGTATTCCGACCCACAGATCCGGATTGGAGTAAAAGCTGATTTCCTGTCCTTCTTGAATGAAACCGAACGCTTTTAGAATGGAATTAATAAGACCAATATCCGTCGACAGTAATGCGAAAACAAACATCGAAACTAACGTCCAAGAAATAAAATTCGGCAGAATGACAATCGATTGCGTCACTTTCTTAAAATGCTTGGAGCTGATTTCGGACAGCACGATGGCGATAAGGATGGCAAAAAACAATCCGGTAAAGAGAAACAATATATTTAAAAAAACCGTGTTCCAGGTTACAATCAGCCAGTCCTTCGAGGTGAAAAAATATTCGAAGTTTTTCAGACCGACAAATTCGCTTTTAAAAATTCCTTTAATCGTATTAAAGTCTTGAAAAGCTACGACGACCCCCACCATCGGCAGGTACTTGAAGATCAAGAAATATAAGACGCCTGGCAATACCAATAAGTACAAATAGAAATTTTGTTTCACATCCGTTAGGAAGCTCTTCTTTTTCTTCTTCATCACAACGCGCTCTGCTTTGTTATGGCTTAATGCTACACTCATACTGATCATCCTCCCTATATGCTAAGCAAATCTCATGGCTCGCGTCGTGGTCACACTGAAAGCCCTTTCCCCTTTGACTCTAAGGGTACATTCATGCTCGTTCAAGTTCTCGTTTTATCAATCATGACGATTTGATTGTTTTTGAACCGGTTCAAAATCGCACAGTTAATAGAAAAAGAACCGACAGCATCAGGCTGTCGGTTCCTTTCGTTCGTTTTACTCATTCGATGTTACTCATTCTATAATTCTCAGGGGTTTTGCCAAAGTGTTTTTTAAATACGGTAAAGAAGTGCTTGCTATTCTCCGGATACCCAACCGCTTCCGCGATCCTGCTGACAGGATCATCCGTTTCAAGAAGAAGTCTCTGCGCTTCCGACATCCTGCATTGCGTAATGTAATCAGATAATGATACGCCCGTTGTCTCTTTGAATATAGACCTGACATAATTAGGGGACAGCTCTACATGCTTCGCTACCGAATCCGTCGAAATAGTTAGGCTATTATAATGCTCTCCGACATAATCCTTTATTTTATTCGCAATCATGGATTTTACGTTTTCTTTTGCGTCATTGCCTTTTGTCTCTATAACCCTGGAGCAGAGGGAATACAGATACGTTTTGATTTCCTCCAACGTTTCGCAGGTCTGAATTTCGGCGATAAGCACCTTTATGCTGTACTCTCCATTCTCTATGCTAGTCTTGGCTATACCGCTTAGCGTCCTTGTGAGCAAGACGGCTAACTGAAGCACCGTGATTTGGATTTCATCCGCGCTGGATAAGACAAGCCTATCAAAAAACTCGTTGAGGCTTGCGTCCATTTTCCTCATATTGCGTTCCTTTATGGCTTCGATTATTCTCTTCTCAATATCATAAGGATAGTCATGGAGACCCTTATTGTCTCGTTCGGCTATATCGCCATATTCGATGACTGCTTTTCTGCCGTAAATAATGCGATAATTCGAAGCTGCCAGCGCATGCTGGAAGGATTGACTGATCCCTTCCACTCCTTCTACCCTATCGCCTATTCCCGCGGAAACCGAAATCTTCAAATACTTTTCTACCTGATCTTGTATTTCCATTGTCGAATCGAATATAAGACTCGCAATCTCGCCGCTTCCATCCTTTACATTTACAATCATACTTACATAATCGTAACCGTTATCGATGCCTTCTACCTTAAATCGTTTTTCCCTAAAAAATTCGCAGGCGATATTTAGAATCGCAAATTTAACCAATCTTACGTCCTTCGACCATTTACCCGATAGAACTTTTTCAAGCGAATCCATTTTCAGCACGAGGGTTACGTAGTAAGGAGCGTCGAAGCTTACCCCGCATTCCGTCCTATAATCGTTGTCGAGTATTTTATCGTCGATTTCCCCATCAAGCAATTTGCTGAGTAATGCCTTTTTCTTGTCATTCAATAGCCGGTTTGAATCCAGTCTGTATTTATGGAGCAGCTTTCGAAATGGATTATAAATGCTCGAAGTAAAAAATACAGCTAGAATGATCCCTGCGAGGATGAAAATAATGGTTAAAATCAATAAAGTCTTTTGCATCGAATAAGCCGACGACAACAGCTTGCTATATTCGCCTATGCCTATAAATATCAAGCCTAAATGTTTTGCTTTTACATAGCTGACAAGGGACTCCCTGTCATTAATTTTCGTTCTGAAGCTGCCTTTTTCATCGTTTGACAACATGATTTGTTTGGCAAAGCTTTCATTGGAAAGATTTGTATTGATCATGGAAGTGTCATCATGCGACAATACATTTCCATCTTTATACATGATCAATACTTGATTCAGATCTCCGGCGCTCCCGCTGGTAACCATCTCCTGTAGTATTCTCTCATTTAAATTAATGACTAATGACGATTCGACTTCACCCTGACTTGAAGTATTGGTTAGAACCAACGTCAAGAAATTTTCGCTAATCGTTTTATTATCTATGACATAATCCACTTTTCTTGTGAAATATCGATCCGAGACGTTTTGTTCCGTATTCCTGAAAATGTTGATGATGTCTTGATCCAAGAAGTCCGTTGTGGACTGAATCCCTTCTCCTACCTCGGATATATTGAAAATGACCCTGTCCGTCTTTGCATTATAAATATAAATGGAGCGAATAAGCGGATTCGACTTCACATATTGCCTTAATTTCCTTAATACATCTTGATCGGCGTAGGCATCTGATTTCTCCACATGCAACCCATAATTAAAATCGCTATCCACAGCATTAATAAATAATTGATAAAAGTTATAATAGACATTTATGAGCATTAAATCCGCAATATAATAGGATTGCGATATAAAATTTTCAGAAGTATGACTGACTTGCTCTATACTTTTATTGCTGTAAGTACGGAATAGTACAAAAGAAAAGACGGTTAACAGAACGATAACAATAACCAAATAAGAGGATAAGATTTTTATCCATAAAGGATTTTTTCTAGAGAGACGTTTCAGCCTTCCCTCTGCGCTTCCTGCTTTCATGTGGCTATCCCCCTCGATCTATCTATTGGGAGAACGAACTGGGAGACTGATCTTGTATTCAGTCCCCCAGTTCGCTCAGAACCGTTATTTAGTCATTTACGAAACTGAATGCCATGGGCATGCTCATTGATGTCGAAATGTCCCTGCTCCGCGTCCAGAATCAACTCGCCATTGATTCGCAGATTAGTGAAGGTGACACCATCCACTGTCCTTTCCCGGTGGAACCCGTAAATTCGGTTTTTGTTTTCATTTCTTCCATTATAGGTCACGTTCCGGAAATGAATGTTCTCAATACGTTTACCGGCAACGGGGTTATATTTCTCGTTCCATACCACACGTATGTCCAAGAGCTGGCCCAGTTCAAAATCCTCCACACGGATGTTGTCAAAGGTGACATTCCGTACCGTGTTATTATCACCGGCGTTAATGTTCATGGCGCCCCAATAACCGGGCTGGGGCTCATGATGCTCCAATATATCGATATTGCTGAACTCGATATCCTCGATCAAGTCGCCGCCCCGGCGGTAATCCCCATGTCCGCCGACATTCATCGCATGGGCTACGTCGGCCCAAAGGACGGAGTTCTTGACTCTTACGCAGCGTGAATCCCCTTTATAATCCCAACGGCTTCCGTAAACGGCTATACAATCGTCGGACGTCCGCAGGAACACATCTTCGATCTCGATATGCGAGCTGGACATCATGTCGATGCCGTCGCACCACCCCCGCGTACTGAAGGACTTGAAGTTGCGAATCCGGATATGCTCCGACTTGCCGATGTAGATGCTGTAGTGCGGCGGGTCCAGCAGCACGATTCCTTCCACGTTAATATGGTTCGAATAAGTGATCCGCACACCTCTGAACGCGGAGAAGCGGTGGAAATCGGACAAATACAACACGCCTCTGCCGCGGATCGTGACATCCTGCACATGGTCGCAGACAAGCGAGCCGACGACAATAGCGCCGCCGGCTATGTAGACGGTTTTCCCGGACGGAATGCGGAATATCGTTTCCTCCAAATAGTGCATCCCAGGGCCGAAATAGATTACTTCCGGAGCCGCACCCCCGGGCTCCTTAGGACTGCCGGCCAACTGATAGACATCCTCCATCCGATGGATGGCAGGCTTCAGGAACAGCACGTTCGGAGCGTCCGGTTCCGGCGGATTCTCCTCCGGAGCATTCGCGAATAGATGAAGATTGGCGAAGCGGTCGCCGTTCACTTCAATGGACAGCTTGCACGGTTCATTCAAACGGAAGGTTATGGCCGCTCCTTCTACCTCGAACGGAATTTGTTTCGAGAGAGGCCGGATGACAACTTGCCGTACGCTATCCTTCCGGCTCTCGACCCTTACCTCCACGCTTCCTTCCATGTCGAAATAGGCCATGGAGGCGCATCTCACGTTATGCATGTCCACCTTCGCTTCATATACGAAAAGCGGCTGCCAGTTTTCCCCGAGAGTACGGACGCTTACGATAAAATCATCCCGGCCAACCGCGCCTGCAGGCGCATCCCAAATCTTTAAATAGCTCAACGAAGTTCTCCTCCTTGAAAGCACTCATTCCAAAATGCGTTTACGTTGACTTCACTTTAATAGCATCGTTGGGAGTGTTCAAGTTCTCGTTTTGCCAAAATGCCGATTTGATGGTTTTTGAACCTTTTCAATAACGCGCTGAAACGTATCCCGTCTATTCATTCCAAAGCTTCACGCGGTCCTTCACCAGCTTGGTAAACTCTTCGTTCAGCTTCTCGACGCCCGCTTTCTCCAGATCTTTCATGAACTCGTCCCAAATCGCGTCGAATTGTTCCGGCTCTGCCAGAATCGCTTGGGTAACGCGCCTCTTCATAATGTCCTGACACTTCTGGAAGATGACATTCGCTTCCGAGCCGTTCTCCATGTTGATGTTCCATGCCGCTCCCCACGGTCTAACCGGGAATTCTTCCTCGGTCGGCCACAGATCCTTGTAGTTTTTAATTTGGTATGCAGCCAACGTCTCCCTATCCGCCTGGGTATATTCCTTCTCGATTTGTTCCGGGAAGACGGTGGTGTAATAGTTGCCCGTCTTGTCCTTCACCCCATCGCCGTAGCTCGGTCCAAATCGGTACATATCGATGCCGGTCGTTCTTCTAAAGTCCCAGTTGTCATTGACCTTCCAATTTAGAATATTTTCCGGAATAACGCGTTTGCCGTTTTCCACTTTGTAGTGCTTGCCCTCGATTCCCCAGTTGAGCAGCACTTGCCCTTCATCGGAAGCTAGAAAATCGAGAAACTTGATGACGCGAACCGGGTCTTTGGCACTCTTCGTGATCGAGATGCCTATCCCCGACAAATAGCCGTAGCTCTGGAAGTCATGTCTCTTGTAGGCTTCATTCAAGGTAACCGGAAAGTTGGCGTAGGTTTGATCGAACTTGCCTTCCTTCTTCAATGCAGCTACTTCGCCGGCGAAGAACCAATCCATATCAATGAGGCCTAGGACGCGCCCGCTGGCAATCTTCGCCTTGTACTGGTCATACTTCTGGACGAAGCTCTCCGGATCCAGCAAGCCGATGTCGTGCATATGGTTCAACCAACGGAAGTATTCCTTCTCTTCCGGGCGCAGGTAATGGAGCTTCGCCTCATAAGTATCCGGATCGATATAAAATTCGCCTTCATCCGGCGCGCCGGTCGCTGCGACGGCCGGGTTGGTGACGCTAATCACGAATTGCCACTCCCCTCCGTTCAAGGACAGAGGAATGATCGGTTGACCGTCAGCCGTCGTCTTGTGTTTGTCATAATAAGCTTTGAGGGCATTCTCGAAATCCTGCACCGTCTTGATCGGCGGGTAGTTCAGCTCCTTCAGCACGGCGTGCTGCAGCCTGAAGCCGCCTCCCGCACTGAAATAGGTTTGGTTTACCGGTGCTGTCGGCAGGACATATATGCCATGGTCGTCGTTGCTCCAGCGCAATCGCTTCATGTATTCGCCATAAACCTTCTTGATGTTCGGCGCATGCTCTTCAATGAGCGGCGCCAAGTCGATCAATGCGCCGGCGTCCTTCAGCTTGCCCGCGCTGACTTTGGCCCAAACCATGTCCGGATATTCATTGCTGGCGACCATTAACTCGAACATATCCGTGTCGCTGCCGCTAATCGGGAATTCCGCTTTGACCGAGACGCCGGTTTTTTCCGTTATGAGCTTGCCGACCTCGCTTTGCAAGTCGTCCCATAACGTGTTGAGGTCGCCAAATGCTATACTAATTGTCAGCGGTGAGAGTTCTTTGTTCGACGGTGCGTCCGGACTGTTTAAGCTATCGGACTCCGCTCCTTTGCTGCAGCCGGCAGCAGCAAGCAGCAATCCGATTATGAAGACGCTTGCCGCTATTATTTTGCTGGCTTTCATGAAATGCCGCCCTCCAATTATAAGTATGAGTTCAAAAAGTCCAGTTTTAAGAGTAGCTTCCTGATACCCTTCGTGATCAAAAGTGGACTTTTTGAACAACCTCTACGTTTCCAGCGAAACGGTTTTAACCTTGGGAGGAGCCCCTTTGATCGAAGAAGGCGAAGCTCCTACATATTTCTTGAATTTGCTATGGAAATAATCCACATTGGGATACCCTACGCGCTCCGAGACCTCGTAGACCTTATAGCCTTCCCTGAGGAACCGGATCGCTTGCTGAATCCGGACCTTATCCAAATAGGTATGGAAGGACTCTCCCGTATGCTGCTTGAACATTCTGCCCAGGTACCCCTTGTTGTAATTGTACATCTCCGCCATTGCCTCCAGCTTTAGATTTTCATGGTAATGCCGCTGGATAAAATCCATCACTTGCTTGACCACGGGCTGGCTTCCGTCTTTCCCAAGCCTTTCCGCCAATTCGGCGAGCTGGGTATGAGCGGCGTTCATCAGCTTATCGTAATGAGTGTGCTGATACAGCTCGGCAAGCAGAGGCGCATAATCCTGGATATTGATGCTTGAATGAGCAGCCGCCAGCTTGCTCAGCGCAACGGACAACACTTGGGCTATGCCAGTCTTGATCGCGATTTCGGTAGAATCGTAAGCCGCCAGCGCCCCTCCCGCTTCTCGCAGCGTCTCTGCCACGCCCTCGCATCTGCCGAGATCCAGCATAAAGAACAGCTTGGTAGCAAGCGCCTCCAAATCCGGGGGAGCATGTCCCTTCGTTTCCGCAACCCCATGATTCATGACGCGTTCCGTCTCCATATGGATCCGTCCTTCGTCTAGCAGGAAACGATCCTTTAACAATCCCAAGGCGCCCTCGTACGATCGACGGATATCCCCAAGATCATAGACAATCGGGCCAGCGGCGGCCGTGAAGCCCTGCCCTGGCTCGCAGGCGTCGTGAAGAAGCCGGGTCCATTTGCTTTTGACGCCTTGCCGGTTCAGGTCTTCCTTCAGAAGGAAGCCGGTATACGGGCCCGTCAGAAACCCGTACCCGAGCCCTTCCATCTCTGCGGCTTCCAGCCATCTCAACTTCACCGACTCCAGATATCCAGGTCCTGCTTGCGTGAAATCCTCCGCTTCAACCAACAAGATCTGCTTGGTTGTCCCTGCGAAGCTGGTTAAAGGCGCAAGTTCGCTCTCCAGTTCCGGGGCGTCGGCGGATTCAGCCGTTATCAGCTTAAGGATAAGCTCCTCCCGCAGCGCATCGGCATGGAATTCGGACCACTTTGCCCGCCCCGACTGTTGATCCAGCTTGGCTCTTATGCGAAGCAATTCCTGCGTCAGCTCCTCTTGATCGATCGGCTTGAGCACATAGCCGCTTACATTCATCTCGATGGCCTGCTTGGCATAGGCAAAATCGGCGTAACCGCTCAGAATAAGGAATTGGCAATCCCCATCCGTCTTGCGAATTTCGCGGATCGCTTGAAGTCCGTCCATTCGCGGCATCCGGATATCGATGACGATCAGTTCAGGGGAAAGCTCCTGATGAAGGGCCACCGTTTTTATTCCGTTCGAGACGTCCCCTACTACGTGGAAGCCAAGCGCTTCCCAATCGACAATCTTCAGAAGCCCCTGCCGGATCGTCGGTTCGTCGTCGGCCACTATCACTTTATACATGCGAATTACCTCCTAACGGAATGGCAAATGTGATGCGTGTTCCGGATCCCGGCGGGCATTCCAGCTTTAGCCCGAACTCTTCTCCGTAAGTCAGAACAAGGCGCTGATGCACGTTGCGGAGTCCGATCCGATGCTCCTCGGCATCCTCCATATCCAGGAATGAATGCTCGATTTCCCGCACTTTATCCTCCGGTATGCCGCACCCGTTATCCTCCACCGTAATGATTACCCGATCCGACTCCACGCGAGCCTCGATCATTACGATGCCGCTTTCTTCAACCTCCTCCAGCCCGTGCACCACGGCATTCTCTACAATGGGCTGAACAATGAGCGGCGGAATCTGCACTTTCATTGCCGAAGGATCCAGCTGGAGCCTGTACGTCAAACGTTCGTCATCGAAACGGAATTTCTGAAGCTCCAAATAGCAGCGCGCAATATCAAGCTCTTCCTCCAGCGTGATCTTGCGGTCTCCGATTTCAATGCTGCGCCTCATCAGCTTCCCAAGGAGATGCACGACATTGGAAATCTCCTTCTCTCCCTTCACAAACGCTTTCATTCGGATGGACTCCAGAGCATTGAACAGAAAGTGCGGGTTGATTTGGCTTGCCATCATTTTCAGCTTGATGTCGCGCTGCCGCAGCTCCAGCAAGTTTTTCTGCATTTGGGTCTCTCTCACTTGATCCATCAAGCTCCGTATGCTGGCAAGCATATGGTTGAACTGTTTGGATAACGCGCCAATCTCGTCGTTTCCGTCGACATCCGACTGCACGTTCAGATTTCCCATGGACACCTTGCTGAGCACCTTATTAAGCAGCAGCAGTCTGCGGGACAAGAAGGAGGAGGTGATGTATATGAGAACGAGCGCGATGGACAAGCTGGCCGCAATAATGGTAAATCCCAGCCTGCTGACTCGGTTTGCGTCGCTCACGATGCTGTCGATCGTAAAGACCGAGACGACTTTGAGCCCGTTACGGCTATAGGGCGGATTCACTTCCTCCACCACAACTTTCGAAAGCTGCCCCTCATAATCGAATTCGTAGGCTCCAGCCGGTCTATCGCTCAAATCCTTGGCGAAATCCATGCTGTCGATATTCCGGCCCACCCACTGCGGATATTTGGCGGCGACAATCAGTCCCTCCGAATCGAAAATCATCGTATCGAACGGTTCCTGGCTTAGAAGCTCATTCAGTACATTCTGATCCAAATCGATGACCAGCACTCCGTGGGAACGGTACAGGGGAAAATCGATTCTTCGAATAAGGCTGAGGAATGGGCGGTTGCCCTTCGTCTCGTCCGCGATGTAACGCCAAGCGATGGACGAACTGGGATGGTCCAACGCCTCGCGGTACCATTCCGAGTTTTTGACAGACTCGTCCGCGTTAAGAAAGTCCCAGTTGCTGATCGGCATCGGCGGATCCGTATAGAAGCGAACGTTATGAATTTCTTTGTTATGCTGCACATAATCCTGGAAATAACGGAAATCCCAATAGGCTTTAACGAGGTCAAAGGTGGTCTCGTAGCGGGAATTGACCAAATTGGATAACCTGTCGTCGACTTGCAGATTTTGCGATATTTCAATCGACATCCGAAGAATGTCCGTTACTTGCTTCTTGATCTTATCCACGTTGTTCATGGTTTGCTGAGTAGCTTGATCCAGTACGTTCTGACGGTAGGAAACCGTCAGGATACTGCCTACGAGCAGTACCGGGACGAATACCACGACCACGATGGAAATGATCATCTTGTTTTTCAGCCGAATGTTGTTCGTTTTCCTTACCGCGGCGAGAAGCCTGCTTCCCATTCCAGATCTCCTTTCGGATGCTTGAGTGCTTCAATGGTTGCGCTTACAACAAATGTAACGAATGAGTTGAAACTATTATTCTATCGAAATTATAACTCATCAACGCTCTTATAAAAAAAACAAAATATCCCATGTAAACGGGAGACGGCTTGAAAAGTAAGGGGTGAGGAGAAAGCTACGAAACGATCAAATTCCGTGGGCGCAATACGCTCACGGAATTTGTATGCCGCTATAGAATGGATAAATTTCGGCTTATTCTTGAATTTCCAGCCTGACCACCGTATCGAGCGGTTCCCACTTCTCCTCTGGAACTCGAATGGCAATCCCCTGCCCGTTCTGCTCGAAAGGAACCTCGCTGCCGTCGAGCAATCGGCAACTCGCGACTCGCTGTTCAAGCGGCAGCGGCCCGATGTTTTCGAATGCCTGCCTGTCTTGCACATGCAAATAGAGATGACTTCCTCTGCGAGTCATTCCGTAGACATGATCGACCGGCTCGATCGGACCCGCCGTCGTCCCGTAGATGGCTTCGCCGTTCTTCCGCATAAAAGCGCCGATTTGCTTGAGCCGTTCGACTTGGCTCGGGGGAAGCTCCCCTTCCGGATCCGGAGCAACATTCAACAGCACGTTTCCTCCGCGGACGAAACAGTCGATCATCAGCTTGATGATTTCTTCGAACGGCATCACCCGTTCTTCCGGATCATAGGACCAATGCGTGGCGATGGAGAAACATTTCTCCCAGTCAATCGGAAGGATGTTCCCGGTAATCGCGTGCGTGCCTTCATCGCATTGGAAATCGCCGATCCATCCGGAACGCGGATTGATCACGCAGGTCGGCTGATGGCGCCGAACGATCCCATTCAGCTTCACCGGCTCCCAGAACCAAGCTGCGTCGGCATCCGTTCCTGCATGTGCCAGCCAGCCCCCGTCATACCATAGAATATCGATTGGCCCGTATCGGGTGGTCAGCTCCTCGATCTGAGCGTAGCATTGCTTCTTCATCAGCGCCGCATTATCACCAAGCTTCTCGGGCTCGAAGTATCCAGGAAACCGCCAATCCATTGGCGAATAATACAAGCCGACGCGCAGTCCGGCGTTCCGGAAAGCGTCCGTGTATTCTTTCACGAAATCGCGATTGGCCGCCGCGCGCATGCTGTCGAAGCCTCCGTGGCTGCCAGGGCTGTCCCACATCGCGAATCCGTCGTGATGACGGGTGACCATGACGGAATAGCGCATGCCCGCTTCCCGGGCAAGACATGCCATTCGCTCCGGGTTCCAATGCCGCGGGTTGAACCTCTCGGCCAGCTTCGCGTATTCGTCCGCCGGGATTTTCTCGTTGAACATGGCCCATTCGCCGCGTCCCAGCATCGAATAAAGACCCCAATGAAAGAACAGGCCGAGCTTTGCGTCGCGCCACCATTGCATATCCTCTTCGCTGAGCTTTAGCTCCGGAGCCTTAACGCCGTCCAAGCTTTTGAGCTGAATGCTGCTCTTCAACATGGACGCAAGCTCAGCGCCGCTCATTTCTTTCATGACCAAAGCCGGTTCTCCTCCCTGGATTACGTGATCGAATGTTTAGCCGACGATGCCCGTGCGCTCGATCCCTTCGACGAAGTACCGCTGCACAAACAAATAGATGATAATTAACGGCAGAATAGCGAGCAGAATGCCGGTATCCTGCACCATGCTCAAATAGAAAGGATCTGCCTGGGAGGAACCTCCGCTAACAATATTGTTTAGGTTGTACGGCAAGGCAGCGAGCTGCACGGACATGACCTTGCCTGACGACAGATACGTCGTCGTAAAGAAGCTGTCGTTCCATTGCCATACGAAGGAGAAGAGCAGCACCGTGATGATCGCCGGGATCGCGTTCGGGAGCATGATTCGGGAGAACGTCCTCCCAATCCCCGCGCCATCGATATAAGCGGCCTCCTCGACCTCTTTGGGAATGCCCCGGAAAAACTGTCTGAATATAAAAATATAAAGTCCCGCCTTCAGCGAATTGGCTGTCAAAGCTGTCAGGATGAACGGCCAGTAGGTATTCAGCAGGTTGACGGATTTGCCCGTAAGCAATGGAATGATCCCCATCAGCGTAAAGTCCTTCAGATTGAGATATAGGGGTATGAGAATCGTCGAAGGCGGTACCAATATGGTCAGAATGACTCCGGCAAACAGCAGATTGCTTCCTTTGAATTTTAGCCGTGCAAATCCGTAACCAGCCAAAGCGCAAGATGCCGCGGTTAGGATTGTAGTAGAGATCGACAGGGCAAACGTATTCATCAACGTGTCCCAGTAATCCATGATCATGATCGCTTGCTTGAAATTATCCCAAGTATAGTGAATGGGAATCCACATCACGATCGGCGAATAGAGATCCTCCTTATCTTTAATCGCTGTCGAAATTTTTTGCAAAATCGGATACAAAATCAAAAACGACAGTCCCGCAATCAAGACAAGACGGACGAATGACCAAATCCACTTTTTCCAGAATTCTACCGATAATAGCCGGGAATTGCGCACTCGTACATCCTCCCTAGTCATAATAAAAGACTTTCCTCGATATCAGATAGGTGCTCACTAGCAGGATAAGAGCAACGGCCAGAAAGTAGATCGTCGCCATCGCCGAGCTAAGACCGAAATTGAAAGCGGTAAAACCGGTGTCCAGAATCAGGTCCGTTATCTCGTTGGTGGAGACCGAATCCACAATGGTATAAATCACATTGACCAGAATAAGCGGACTGACCATCGGAAACGTAATTTTCCAGAAGGCCTCATAGCCCGTCGCCCCTTCCATCCTGGAGGCTTCGTACAGCTGCGGCGAAATGGTCTGGATTCCCGCGAGGAAGATCAGAATCTGAACGCCCGACTGGCTGACAATCTGATAGATGCGGTCAACGGAGCCTGTGAGGTAATTGACGATCCATTCGCTAACCCCGGCTTGCAGCATCAGCTTCTCCAATTCAAAGCTCTGCAGCGAACGAACGACCTTGGCCCCCGAGCTTGCATCGCTTATCGCTTGCACCAGGCTTGTGCTATCCAGATTCATAATGACGCCGGATGCCAGAATGACGGGAAGGAAGAAGATGGCCCGGGCAGCGGATCTTCCGATGAATTTCTGATTCAGCAGCACCGCCAGGAATAAACTGAATATGACGATCAGCGGAATATTGACCAAGATATTCACGATCGACTCCGTCAAAACGCGGTTGAAGCTGGTATTTACGGTCAAGGCTTCCACGTAGTTTTTGATACCGATGTATTTCACCGTGATTCCTTCCGAATTGGCCGTTATCGAGCTGAAGCTGAATCGTATTGAACTCAACAATGGCACGAAGAAGAAGAGACAAAATCCAAGCAGCCATGGCAAAACGTATAGAAAACCCCATTGCGCCCTTTTTCCCGCGTAAGACCTTTTCAAACGGCGAAGTTTAAGTATGGATTTCATTTTTGCGCACCACCCATGACATAGCCTCCGGCTTCGACGTTTTGGCCCTCCGCCTGTACCATTGATCGATTGTAGTTCACAATGACATAGATACCGTTTTCGTACACGGTCTTGAAGACGCCGTCTATTACTTTCTCGTGCGAAATGATTTTCTGGTTCTGCACTTTGCCCAGCACTTCATTTACATCCCCATAGATCTGCGCAGCCTGGTCCAGCCATTGCTCGTAATGAACGGCGTACAAGTCGTCGTAATCCGTATCCTTTACTTTGTCATTCGATTCATGAATCCATTTGAAATAAACGCCGGAGCCATATTCCAGACACTTCAATATATACTGGTTCATGTCGGTGTAGGTCGACAGATTATAAGGCATCCCCGTATAGTCGATATATCCGCGAACGACCATTTGATAGAACGGAATTTCCTCGTCTTCAATTTTGAAACCGCTGTTCGTCATCGGCGCGTTCGTAATATCCGTAACGAATGGAAACGCGTAGGCGTTGCCGCCATTCGCCATAATTTCGAGCTTCTGCTGGCGAATCTTGGTCATCGCCTGTGCCGATATCGTTTCGGACTCCGTTCGGTCGATCTGACGGTTTGTCCGATAGTCGGTATTCAACCGGCTGCCTAGATCCTGCAGCGATATTCCTTCAAGTCGATAGCCATCCAATTCGTTCAGCATGGCATCCACAACCTTCAATATATTTCGCGGCGATACCACATAGGATGGAGATTTGCTGCGGTCGCGCTGATTCATAACCGGTTCAACCTTGTAGATCTCGGCAGGATCTCCCCTTAATGTTCGGGAAGCTTCCTTGCTCGCATCGAAACCATCGCTTGTACGCGCTTCCGCGATGTAGACGTCCGGGAAGAAGGAAATGTCCTTGTCCCGAGCGTAGGAGATGAATTCCCGAAGCGCTTTGCTCCCTCCTACAGCTTTATCGACCGAAACATGATCCGGAACCTGATGATCAAGTCCTTTATTGAACCATCCCGAATACTGGAGCTTAATATGGCGAATATTGCGGTTCTGCATCTGATTGACGATATCCTCCGCCTGTTCGAAGGTCGTCAGAGGCTCGAGCGCCTTATAGGGTATTCCCACCGCATGCTTGCTTTTGGCGATGCTTCCGATCAGCTGCAAATAAAACGGCACATCCGCTTCGGAATTTGTTTCGCTTGCCGGCTTCGGTTCGGGAAGCCCCTTCGTATGGATCAAATACTGTTGATAGTACCGCGCCATTCCGGAGTAAGTAGCCTCATCCCCGCTCAGGAAAGCGTAACGGATCGTAAAGTCCGATTTTGTCGGGTTCTCTTGATACCTGGGCAAGGAACGTTCCTGTCCGTTCGCGTCAAGGGAAACCTGATCCTTATTGACCACGTAAAAGCTTGGATAAATGTAGTTATAGCTATTCAGTCTGCCGCTTACATCGGCATGAACGTTTGCGACTGCATCGCCTTCTTCGATAATGCCGAGAAAAGCTCCATCCTTGCGAATCATTCCGAAAACCGGCAATCTGGCTTTTTCTTCCCAGTTGGCGTCATTGTCACGATCCATCGTTAGATCGGATCCATAGATTCTTTGTTCGTATGACGAATACTTCGTTTTGCCATTGTTGAAATGGATGAGCGCTCCGGATCCGTCCGGTACGAATAAGGAACCTTCCGACTCTTCTCCTTCCGCGCCGAAGAAACCAAGGACCGATATCGTATGGATCGGATATTCATCAGAGTAATGAATGCCGGAGGAGGGCACCTTGACCACGAGACTGTCGCCTTCCAAGGTATACTCGATCGAGGCAAGGAAGATACGGGGTTCGGGTTTGGTTTGCCCCAGCTGGAACGCCTCGAGATCCTTCCGGAAATCTTCATCCGTGTAGCCTGCATCTTCGAATGCTTGAAGAGCTCGTTTAAGTTGAATCCCGCTCAGAGAATCTTGCCGCACATACACATCAGGCTCCTTATCCTCTTTAAAAGCGATCATCAGCGCGCGTTGTCCCGTTTTGTCCACTTTCCCCTTCAGCTCTTCCAGGCGCGCTTTGCTCAGCTTGCCTGGAATATCGTCAATCGATTTCTCGTCCGTTCCGAATTGATAATTCACTCGGATGCCGTTAGGAATGCTTTCGAAGCTGACTTGCTTATGAACGACGCTATCCGTATATGAGTTGACCGAGCCCAGCTGGCCGAACGCGTTATGGAAATCGAGCTTCAATTGAGCGGATAATAAATCCTTGTTAATTCCCGTCGCGAGCTTATCGGATTCCCGCTCCGGCGGGTTGCTGTACCATACTTCTCCGCTGTTTTTTTCAAGAACGGCTATAACTCCCGACTGATCGTCCGCGAATAATTGGAGACGATCGTTCTCCGCAACGCCTTTCATATCCGCGACCCGAGGATCCGTGAAGGAAACGGGCAGAGCCGCTCCCTTAACGAATTCCGCTGCAACGGAACGGGTTGCTTCCGTTTGATGATCGGAGCCGGAGCCCGCACACCCGGCCGTCATTATTCCGAGCAGGAACAACGAAGTCAGCAAGGCATATTGTTTCATATTCATGGTTGCGCATGCCTCCTTTCTTAGCTTCTCAAGTCAATTTCCTGGTAAATCGTTGATACAAATGATGAAATCTGCTGAATCAGACTGAAGAAAAGCAAGCACAGGAACGCCAGAAACCCCATGGCGACAACCGATAGCAGTAAGGTGCCTATGGTTTTTGACGGCGTAAATTGATGAACCGTCATATTCCCGACGAACAACAGGTACAAGGACCAGATAAGGGCGATGCTGTGCGAGAAATAATAGAATCCAGTCTCCTGAATCGAGATGACGTTGCTTAACCAAATCCAGGGGAATGGGATGATAACCATCGGAAGAAAGGCATAGCAGGTCGACGTGAAAATTTCGACAAACTTCCCTTCTCCGTCCATCAAGGTCGTGAGCGACCAATTGGCCACGCACCAGAACAACACCGGAAGCAGGACATACAGTACCTCCATCAAGCTGTTCATGTTCGCGGGATTATAGATATGGACGAGAAATCCGCTATACTGGCTGCTCATGATATTGGTAACGGCCAAGAGGAACAAGATCGAGAAGGAAACGATCAGACTTGTTTTTTTGTTCCATTCGTATTTCAAATCCCAATACCCGTTAAAGGGGTGGAGAATCAAATAAAAAGGGTGTTTAAACCGTTCACTGTTCAATTGCGGCACGCCTCCTTCCCCCTTTCCATTGCCGGAGCTTCCTGAACGTGATTGTACCGAGAACGATCAAGACCAAGCCGGTCATGATCGCAGGGAAGTATTCGCGCAGCACTTCCTTGCGATATAGCAGGAATGCCTTCGAATAGTTAAGCTGATCCTTGCTTTGCTTGAAATACTTCATCGCCTCCGCGTATTTCCCTTGCCGAAGCAGAGCTTTGCCGATCCCGGCATACGCGAATTCCAGGTTGGCGTTCATATGGATCGACTTCTGGAATAAGGAGAAGGCAGCCTCTTCATCGCCACGATAGTAGCTTCGAACGGCTTCGTTGAGGGTCCGGCCGTATTCCGTTGTTTCGAATAAAGTAATTTCCCCGAGCCCTTTGTCCAGAACGAGAAACCGATCGCCTACACGCTCGATGGCCGACGGCGTGTTGAATTCGCCCAAGCGGTTGCCCAGACCGCCGAATACATACATGAAATGCCCATCGCCGTTGTATGTGAATATCCGTCCGCGCCTGGAATCAAGCACCGAATAGATTTCGCTGTCCGCGACATCGATGTCGATCAGTCTCGAAGCGTCGGTCTGAGACGTGGCGGCGATATCGCCGCCCGGGCTGAAATACCCCGTTCGCCTCAAAATATCGTTCCCCTGGGCATTTAATTTCTTGATCGTATCGCCGAACCTGTCGCCGTTCGTGGCATAAATAAATCCTTCGTCATTAATATCCAGGTTCGTGAATTCCGTAGGCGTAAACATGGCCATCTGGCTCCGCTGGGCTCGAGTCGACAGCCGTTTCCATAACAACTCTGCCGGATCGACCCTTACGCGGTTCGCGCCGATGAACGTTGAAAACTCGCCATTCGCGTTGAATTCCATAAACCCGTCAAATACGCCGACGGACATGACGTAAATCCGCTGGGCTTTGTCGACAACGACGCGAGCAGGCTGGAACTGGAACTTCTCCTGGAAGAGCTCTGACTTCGGATTCTCGATCACCTTCACGAGCTTGCCATTCGAATCGAGATGGACCACTCTTTTATTTCCCGTATCCGCGACGTATATATGCTTGTCGTCGGTTACAAACAGGCCTTGCGGGCTCAAGAACGGTTCGGGTCCGACGTCCCCGGCGAAGGAATCGATGATTCGGACCAGCTTGAAGTTCCCATCCATCACCACGATTCGATTATTGCCGGAGTCCAGCACATAAACTTGTTTGTCTGCCGTAACGTGTATGTCGTTCGGTTCCTTAAAGGGGCCGACGCCCAGATTGTCGCCGCTCAGGATGGCGGTTGCAAGGTAGGCTGCAGGCGAGGCGACAGCGTCTCCCCAGTAGGAATATTGATACGAAGCGGGCGGTTCTTCGGCATGAATGGCCGCGCTTCCCATTCCCATGCTTAGCACGCAGATGAGTGTTGTGAGGAAAACGATCCTTGTTTTATAAATGCTGCTCAACATCTCGTCTCATCCTTTCTACTCTTTCATCCCGGAAGTCGCCATCGTCTGCATGACGCTGCTCTGCGAGATGATAAAGAGCGTAATCGGAACGATCATCAAGAGAAGGGCGACCGCCGCTCCGACGCCTGCCCGGGCGATGCCGCCTGCCGAGATTTGGCCGAGCGCGTAATGCAGCGTCTTCAGGTTCTCGCTATAGATGAAGTTTCCTCCGTCTGTCCCCCATAATGCGGGGAACTGCAAAATCATAAGCGTTAGCCAGGCGGGCTTCACGTTCGGCATCACGATGCTCCAATAAATCCTGTACTCGTTCGCTCCGTCAATCTTGGCAGCTTCCAGCAGAGCATCCGGAATCTGTTCCATGAATTGCTTCATGAGGAACAGTCCGAGAGGGAAGGCAAGCGACGGTACGATAATCGAAGCGTGCGTATTGATCCAGCCGAGCCACGACATGACCATATAGTTCGGAATCGCGGTAACATGGCCCGAGAACATCAGGGACAGAATGACGATAGAGAACAACGTCCCCGATCCCCAGAATCGGTATTTCGCCAGAGGGTAGGCTGCCGCCGACGCCAGCAGAATATGGCCAGCCGTCCCGACGATCGTAATGAACAGGGTATTAGCGATATAGCGGGACAACGGCACCCACGAGTTCCCCATCAGGGCGAACAGGTCGAAGAAATTGTCTAGCGTCGGATTGATGACCAGAAACCGCGGCGGGAAAATAAACAGCTCGTCAAGCGGCTTGAATGCGTTGTTGACCGCATAGATGAGCGGCAGCGCCATAAACGCGCCAAAAACGGCAAGCAGTGCGAACAGTAAAAAACTGACGGTAAAGGATCGGTTAATCTTCCTGGGGGTCCGGAATACGCCTAGCATCCTCATGACCACTATTATTCACCTACCTTTCGCAACAGCTTTTGCGTCAATTTATTGGCGCCGATCATCGTGCAGAAGAGCACTGTCGCGATTGCGGATGCGTAACCCATCTCGAAGCGGATCGTGCCGAAGTCCATCAAGTGCGTTACGATGGTATGCCCCGCGTAGTTGACGCTTGGAAATCCTGCCAGCGCGATCGATATATCGGCGACCGCAAGCGAGCCCGTTATCTGCATAACGGCTCCGAACATCAGCTGCGGCCGCATGGACGGCAGCGTGATGAACCAGAGCTCCTGCCAGCGGTTCTTGATGCCGTCTACGGCACCCGCTTCGATCAGCGATCGGTCGATCGTCTGAAGGCCCGCGATGAAGGCCAGGAAGCTGGTGCCCAGGCTAAGCCACAGCTGGACGATAATAATAATAGGCAGTATATATTGCTCGTTCGAAAGCCATTGAACCGGTTCGAGAATAAAACCGAATTTCATGAGGAACCCGTTCAAATAACCGTAGCTGTCTCCGGAGAATACGATCAGCCAAATAAAGAAAACGTTCCCCGAAATGGACGGGGCATAGAACACTAAGGTCATGAACGCTCTGACCTTGGGCGACAGCTCATTGATAATCCAGGCAAAAAGAAAACAAGCGATATAACTGACCGGACCGGTCACGACCGCGAACATGAACGTATTCTTCAGGGCGATCATGAACACGTCGTCGCCCAGGAACAATCGGGAGTAATTCTGCCAGCCTACGAATCTCGGAAACTCCAGCATGTTAAAATAAAAGAAACTAAGTGCCAGAGAAATGACGACCGGAATGACCGTAAAAGCGAAGAAGATCAGCATGTACGGACTCATCAACAAGTAGTAGTGCTTGTTTTTCCGAAGCTCTCGGGCAACATTGGCCAGTCGTGACGGCTTCTTTGTCTGGATGAGGCTCGACGCGGCATGACGGTTTACTTCTGCTTGCATCGGCTTCCACCCCCTAACTAATTCTGCAGATTGAATTCCTTCCGTTTAAGCGCGATTTCGTCATTCATGTACAAAATATAATCCGAAAGGGCTTCGCGTGGATTCTCGCTCTGGTTCACGACGCGCCGGAAGGCATTATCCAGATGTCTGCCTGTGAAATACCCGCCCGGCACTTGAGGGATGCCCCTCACCCATTGCCATTGGCGCTCCAGATTATTGAAATCCTTGATCGGCCATGGCAGCTGCGCAAGCGCTTCGATGTTGGCTGTCGGATAGCGCGCGGCTTCGCCGAGCAGCCCTTCCAGCTCACGTCCGTAAGCGATTTGAGTATCCTTGTCGGTCCACCACTTCATGAATGACCATGCCGCGTCTTTGTCGTCGGCATTATCCAGCATCATGACCGCGGTCGTATGGCTGGCGACCTCGTGATTGACGGATCCGTCCTCGCGCTCGGTGCCGGGTACGATGGTAAAGTCCCATAACCCTTTGATCTCCGGCGCCATAACCGTCAGCATATTGTACGTCGTATAATCGGCGATACCGATCGGCATCTCGCCAGTCCTGAACCGATTGGGGAAATCCGCTTGAAGCGGAAACTTGTAATTCGTATAAAATTGCGTCCAGCGCTTGAAAACCTGCATGGAAATCTCGGAGTCGAGCGCGCTCTTCATGCCATTGTCCTGATAGAACTGGCCGCCGTTCTGGTAGAGCAGCATGGCGAACGCCGCGTTCGGAACGAGAGTCGCATTGTTCGCAGCCGATTCGATTGGCAAATAAAACTCCATGTTGTGCTTCTGCAGCACCGAAATCATGTTATACACATCCTGCCATGTCTTCGGAGGCTCCAATTCCAGCTCTTTGAGAATATCCTTGCGGTAGAACAGCATCGGGAAGGTCTGCTGCTCCGGCAGCGCGTATACCCCTCCGTCATAGGCGTAAGGCGTTATCGCGCTATCGCGGAACCTTGCGGCGACCTCCTCGAAATCCGGGAATGCCGTCAAATCGGCGGCGGCGTTCCTCATCGCATAATTGACGGGGAGATCCTCGCCGGCCTGCAAGGCAACGTCTGGTCCTTCCCCAGCCAGGACAGCCGGAAGCAGGATGCCGCCCGGAACGAGTCTTAAATGTACCGATATGTTCGTATCGGGCGTAAACGTGTCGTCGATCAGCGCTTTCAACACTTGCGCCTGGTCCCTTCCCGTCGTTACCCATACCGTGACGGAACGCCCTCCTTCTTCCGTGCTTCCGATGCTATCGTAATCTTCGGTATAGGAGGCGGCGTAAGCGCCAAGCTCATGCTTGATCTTCTCCAGCATCGTCGCTTTCGCTTTCGGAAGCTTGCTGTCCGGAGACGCGACGATCAGATAATCGAGCGTAAGCGGCTGTTCGCGCACGGTCAGAATCCACGTGCCAAGACCGCCGACATTCACCTTGAAGGTATTCAGACGGTTCGCTATCGTTTCCGGTCTCTCCGCCATTTCGTCCAACTGCCTGACCATCGTATGAAGAACGGCGACTTTATCGCTCTTCTCCCCCGTCGATTGTTCGAGATAGTCCGCCACGGCCTGGATCGTGCCGGATTGGTCCCGGAGAACATCGATCAGATCCGGAATCCGCTTCTCCAATTGATAGTCGCGGTTAGGGTCCGGCGAGTTTGAGGTAATTAACAATATTTTTCGATAGATTTCATTGAGCTTCAGAACGCTCGACTCGATCGTCTCGATTAGCGGAGCGAGCTCGCCAAGCGAAACCGCCATGCGAATGGTATGTTTCCCACTCGTCAGATGGAACAGGTAAGGCTCGTCCCCTCCCAGCACATCCGTCTGCCATTCCATATTGAAGCTGAATCGCGTCCGCTTCATCTCCTGGAATGGATATTGGCCATCGATCATGATACTTCGCGTAGCATAGACGCCCCGCAGCTGATCCTGTTTGCGCTTCAGCGCAATCTGGTATAACCCATCCTCTTCCACTTCGAACTCCCATTCCACCCACTGTCCCGGCAGCTTCCAGTTAAGGCCCCCAATCGCGTTGACCCGTATTTTCGAAGCGCTGTAGGGCGTGACCGCAGGGCTTGATCGATCGGAAAGCGGATACAGCGTTGGAGAAGATTTTAAGGTCGCATCCTCAGCCTGAATAACAATGAATTGACCCTTGGCGGCTTCAATCCCCTCGGCTTTATATTCGGCTTTCCGTTCCTCATAGGATTTGGTCTCCGGCTCCTGGTACAACTCGATGTAGTCGATAGCCATCGGTTCCCTCAAAGAAGTCATAGAAATGGTGTGAACCCCTTCGCCGAAATAAAACAAGTAGGGCTCGTCATAATAACCCTCGTTGTCCTCCAAGGGCGCGACCTGCCAAGCCGGCTTCTCTATCTGCCTCGGGCGCAAATCGTTGCCGCGATTGTCCCGCTCGATTTCGTCTTCGCGATTGCCCCAATATCGATCGAACAATAAGATTTCGGCTTCTTTAAAGGGCACTTCCTGATTGATCGCGAACTCCCTCTCGATAGCCGAGCTTTTTCCCTCAATAGGAAAATAATGAATTCGAACATGGTATAGACCCGGTTGATCAACCTGGACCTTCCAACTAATCGTGCCCGACTCGGGCGTCAACACAGCTTGACCGTTCAGTCCTTGAAATTCATCCGCAAGCTCAAATCCGTCCCCTTCGATTGCAGCATATTGCTCGCCTTCGATTCGGATTTCGGCGGCCGGCCGGTCCGCGTTCGAGTAGTTTTGCATATAGTCGCCATATCCGTCCTTTGCGTCCGAATCCGTTACCGCTGCAAAATCGCTTATGGCTTGAACATCGCCGTTGCCTCTTTGACTCGATGAGTAGATCGCCCAAATGGACAAACCTAACACAAAAAAAACAAAAATCCATATCACTGATTTCTGTCGTCTAGCGTTCAATTCTGCTCCCCTCCCGCGGCGAGAGTGAAATTCGAACAGTCCACATATTCAGCTAGATGCGGACTGTTCGATCACTTCAATCGCTATTTCTTATAGACTTCATCGATTGCCGCCTGGAAAGGCGTTTTATACGTCTCGATGACCGTGGATACGGATTGGCCTTTCGCAATCTCGTCACCAAACTCATAGTACGGCATGCTAGGGAACGTAGCTAAACTGTCGAGATAGAATCTGTTCGACGCGACCTTAACATTATTGATATCGACTTCGTTATCAAACATCGACTCGTACCAAGACTGGAGATTATAGTCATAAACGGAGTCGTATGTCTCTATTTTCTCCCAGATATAAACGAGCTGCTCCGGATTCTCGACTGCCTTCGGAATGACCATTGCCCACGGATTGCTATCAGGCGTATTGTAGGAAGTTCCACTCGGTCCTTTAGGGAAAGGAATAAAGCCGAAATCGTAATCCTTCATGTCTTTCCTCAAACCTTCCGCCTCATAAGCTCCGCTTAAATACAACAACGTGTTGCCTTGACGGAAAAATTGACTTGGCTCCGTCCAATCTCCGCCCTCTGAAGGTCTGACGAGTTTTTCGGTGCTCAGTTTGGATAGGAAATTCAAAGTTTCGACGGTTCTAGGATCATCCAGGTTCTGCTTATCCCCCTTCACCAAGGCTGTCTCGTTGGAAGCAAGCGCTGAATCCAAAAAGCCGCCGCCAGCCAGTCCCCATGTATCAAGCTTTCCATCGTTGTTCGTATCTTTATTAGCCTCTTTGATCACTTGCATGAACGTTTCCCAGTTCCAGTTCTCTTCATCCACATATTCTTGAAGCGGTTTCAATCCGAGATTGTTCATCAACGTGCGGTTGTAGAAAAATCCGGTTGCTCCACCCGGGTACCCGCCAAAACCATACCCTCTTCCCTCGTATTGCATAAACTCGTTCGTTACTTTCGGATCGAACACTTTTTCGTTTTTCGTATATTCGTCTACCGGCCACAACAGATCTTGACTGACCAACGTTGGAATGGTGTAGGATCTGGCTATCGAGATGATATCGCCTACCGGTTCGCCGGCAAGCAGCGAGGCTGTAACCTTGTTCTGGTACTCGGCGTAATCGATGACAACGTATTCAACCTTGAAATTATGTTTTTTCATTAGAGCTTCAAGGTTCTTCTTCCTTTGGATATTGTCGGGATTGTCTTCCGGGATTTCCAAACTCCAGAAGTTTACGATCTTGATTGTTCTGCCGCCCATATCGAAATCCATCTCCGGCGTTTCATTGGAATCTCCCTCGCCTTCGCCGGTGTCAGCGTTCTCCCCCGAAGCATTCGTCGCCGCCGGATCGTTTGACGGCCCTTCGGTAGCTGCATTGGTGCTTCCCGGATCGCTTCCTTCATTGCTCCCGCTGCTGCAAGCCGCCATCGAGAAGATCAGCATCAGACTAACAAGCAGCATTACCAGTTTTTTGTTCATGGTCATCCCCCTGAAATTGAATTGTAATCGCTGTCATTTCAAATCGAACGACTAGACTTCATGCACTGCTATCCTCACAGCGGCGCTCCTCACCTCCCGATCGTTCCAACTCCTAGCTCTTTTAAAATCATATTGGAAAAAATCTATACAAACCTTCAATTTACAGACATGGGTTTAGCATGATTTAGTCATGTTCCTGTCTCTGTCTCCTGTTTCAATAACGATTTTTGGCATGCTTTTTAGTACGTTTTTGGCTGTATGATCATCTATTTCACGAAGCTAAAATTAACAATGATACCGCATACAACGATTACAGAAAGAGGGGTATTGTTGGATGTCAAACTTGCGAGGAAGTGCATTGAAATCGAACTCTGTGAATAGCGCTTATTTGAACTGGTTTACCAGAGACAAGGAATTTCCGTTTTTTATTCAGTATGGCGAGCACAATGAGGATACGCCCCTTCATAAGCATGATGACTTCACCGAACTCGTGATCGTATTGAACGGGAACGCAACGCATATCGTCGATTCCGAAACCTATTTTATTAAGAAGGGGAACGTGTTCATCATCAACGGTCCTATCTCCCATGCTTACCAAAATCCTCATGAATTCAAAATTTGCAATATTATGTTCCGGTCCGACTTGCTACGAAGCGCAGGTCCCGATTTAAGCACCTCCAACGGCTATCAGGCGCTTTTTGTTTTGGAGCCTTTATATCGCAATATTCATTCCTTTCAAAGCGGCCTGAGTTTGTCGATTCCGAGCTTGGAGCACGTCTCATCGATCATCGCAGGGATGATCAAGGAATATAACGATAAGCAACAGGGTTATCAGACCATGCTCAATTCCAGGTTCATGGAACTCGTCGTCTATTTGTCCAGACAGTATAACAAGCAGGAGAACGGCACGGACAGCAACCTGATGCATCTGGCGAATGCGATCTCCTACATCGAAGATCACTATCTGGAGCCTCTTACTCTCGAGGAAATCGCGGCAAGATCCAATATTTCGGTTCGGCATCTGAATCGAATTTTTCAATCTTATTACCAAACGACTCCTATCTCCTACCTGCAACGACTTCGTTTGGAGCGAGCGCGTATGCTGCTCAGGCAAAGCGGACTTCCCATTACCAAAATTTCATACGAATGCGGCTTTAACGACAGCAATTATTTCACTCGCAAGTTTTCCAAGACCTATGGACTTTCACCCAAGGCTTTTAGACTAAGTCAATGATTTTTTGCAAATCAAACACCCCGGCATATGTTGATACAACATATACCGGGGCGTTTTTTTGGTAAAACCCGGAGTATTCAGTTATACTTTGTCGGCCATCATCCGGAACCACGCGAGGGAAATCGGCCCATTCAACATGATGTACACGTCCCGCCTGCCGGTGGCCTCTGTCAGCCCGCAAGTGAGGCTCCGCCAGTTCTGATCTCCGCCAGCCGTAATTTTGCATTTGCCTGCGATTGGACCGTCCGGTCCATCTAACCGAACTTCGACCACGGCATCCACTGAGGCGGCTGCCCGCAGCTCGACCGCGGAAATCCCTGCGCCGAGCTCCGCATCATGGAAGGCAAGCCAGCCTTTATCGCCGCTCACGGATGCGGCGCTTCCGCCTTCGTTGCATTCGCCGAGACGAATGCCTTGATAAGCATCGTAGTTCGCGGCCCGCGTCACTCTCTTAAGATCGCGCGGCGGAATGGTTTCGCCGTCGACTGCAAGGCGGCCCTCAAGCCGCAGATCGGCGGAGGAAGCGCCGAGCATGACCGTGTACGTTCCGCTTTCTAAGCAGAACCGGTCGCGCGTTACATCCCAGATGGCCAGCGACTCTAGCTTTAGTTGGAACGTCACCTGCGCGGACTCGCCCGGAGCCAAAGAGATTCGCTTGAATTCCGCCAGCTGAAGGCGGGGACGCTTGACGCGGGATTTGTCTGCGCGAACATAAAGCTGCACGACCTCTTCGCCCTCACGCTCGCTTATGTTCGTCACGCGGCATGAAACCTGAACGGTCTTGTCTGTCCCGGCTTCGGCGCGGTTCGGCGACAACTCGAGGTCATCGTAACGGAATACGCTGTACGAGAGGCCGTGTCCGAACGGATACAGCGGTTCGCCTTCGAAATATAGATACGTTCGGCCGCCGCGGATGATGTCGTAGTCCATGAACGGCGGCAGCTGGTCGACGGACTTGTACCACGTCATGTTCACTCGGCCCGCGGGATTGACATCGCCGAACAGCACGTCCGCTACGGCGCGGCCGAGCTCCTGCCCTGCATGGGACGTGTAGACGATCGCCTTCGCCTTCTCCTGCAAGGCGTTCAAGGCGAACGGGTAGCTGCCGACGACCACGACAATCGTATTCGGGTTCTCCTCTATTACCGCAAGCGCCAGCTTTTCCTGCGATTCCGCCAGCGCGATGTCGGGCCGGTCCATCGTCTCCTTGCCGTTGATCAGCGGATGATTGCCGACGAACACGATCGCCGCATCGGCTTCGCGGGCCGATGCGACAGCCTCATCCAAGCCGTTCGACACGCATTCGAACTCGAACGCGTCGGCATGCGTTCCGGCAACCGAACTCCCCACCTCCGCTGCGCCTCCGACGTTAATAGCGTTTGCGGTTTCGGCCGCTTGGCCGTCACCGACGAGCAGTACGCCCGACTCGTCATCGATCGTTACAGGCGTTCCGTTCCAGGTCGAGGCGGTAACTAGGGGGCTGCCCTGATCCGCATACTGGATCTGGAACACTTCCTTCGTAAACCACTCCCATATCCGATGAGCCGACGCTTGCAAAGTTTTGTCGTCCGTTGTGACATAAAGGCTGTTGCGCAGCGCAAATAACGTATGGCTGCCACAGCCCCAGTCCGTTATCTCGAATACGTCTCCTTCTTCCGGTTTCTCCGCGCGAGCGGCCAAAGGAGCCTTTGCATCGTCGCTGAGCCGGACATACCGCCCGCTGCGGGCAGCCTTCATGCGCACGCGATCGGTGCCGGGTGAATACGACGCTTCGGCGCCTGTCCCCTCCGCGGCCAATCTCTCGCGGATTCCCTGCAACGGGGTAACCGCATAAGGCAATGTGCCGCTGTACCAATCGCGATACACGACATCGGCAAGCGGGCCGATGACGGCGACCTTGCTCAGCTTGTCAGCCTGCAGCGGCAGCGTCTGCCCTTCGTTCTTGAGCAGCACGACGGCTTTCTGCGCCGCCTCCCTCGCGAGCTCCGCGTGCTTCGGATGGAGGATCGCCGATTCGTCGATCGCGGCATACGGATTTCGCTCCGGCGGGTCGAACTCGCCGAGCCGGAAGCGAACGCGGAACGTGTTCCGAAGCGCGGCATCCAGATCGTTCTCCGTCAACAGCCCGTCCTTCAACGCTTCGCGGATCGCTTCCGTCACTGCTGCCGCATCCTCCGTAATACTGTCGATTCCGCCTTCCCGGATCGACCGGGCCACCGCTTCCTTCATCGTCTCTACGTAACGATGATCCCGCATCGTGCCCGATACGTCGAACGCATCGCTAACGACAAAGCCGTTCATGCCCCATTCGCGTTTCACGATGTCGATCACGAGCGGACTGAGGTTCGCCGGCACTCCGTTGATCGCATTGTATGCCGACATCATCGACTGGGCGCCGCCTTCCTTGAACGGGATCTCGAACGCCTTCAAGTAATATTCGCGCAGGTTGCGCGGATCAAGGCTGACGGATGTATCGCCTCTTCCCGCTTCATTGTTATTGCCGATAAAATGCTTCAGCGTGGCAACGGCCTTCAAATAAAAAGGATGGTCCCCTTGAATGCCTTGCGTGAGCGCGGCGGCTAGTTTGCCGGCCAATACCGGATCCTCGCCATACGCCTCTTCCGTCCGGCCCCAACGGGGGTCCCGCTCCAAGTCGACCGTCGGCGCCCACAGGGTCAAGCCGTTAACATTCGGATTCTGCTTGTAGAAACCTCGGGCTTCGTCCCCAATCGCGCCGCCGATTCTCTTAAGCAGCTCGCTATCCCATGTGCAAGCGAGACCGATCGGCTGAGGATAACTGGTCGCTTCCCCGAGCCAAGCCATGCCATGTGCCGCCTCCGTGCCATGCTTGTATGCTTGCACGCCGAGACGCTCTATTGCGATCTGGTACTGCGGCATAAGCCCCACTTTCTCGTCCAGTGTCAGTTGGGCAATCAAGTCGTTCACGCGGTCCTCGAGAGGCGCATTGAAATCCCGATAAAGGTCGTTCTTTTCGATTGTCATATTCTCACGCTCCTGGAAAAACTCTAACTATCTCTCACATTGTAGCGGCTTCCCACTCGAATTGATGATGAACCTCTACACTATAGTTCAATATTGATAAACAAACCTCGATTATTTGGTCTTTTACTAGCATATAATAGACATTCGATTCCGCCGATCGGGAAGCGAATCCATACAACCGCTCCAGCACGGTCATGTCCGCTTATTCCGCAAGCGGGAAGGCGTGACGGGTTAAGCAGCGCACAAGAAACAAGGGAGGCAACCGGCTGCCTCCCTTTCACTACCTTCACGATATTGATATGAACCTGCCTTTACCCGTTCTGAAGAAGCTCCTTCAGCTGCCTGATCTGTTGCCGCTCACCCGCCATAACGATCGTCATGCCTGCAAGCAGGATATCATCGGGCCCGGGGTTGATTTTCTGCTTTCCTTTCTCGATCGCAGCCAGAATAGTGGCTCCCGTCCGCTGCCGGACTTGCAGCTCCGCGATGGACTTATTCACGCACCTGTAGGAGGGCTCCAGCTTGCACCATTCAATGACCAACTCTTCAAGCGTCACTTGTATCGTTTCCAGCGCCTTCGGTTTATAATTCATGCCGCCGATGATCGATGCGATCTGCCTCGCTTCGTCATCCTCCAATATAACCTGAGAAATCGTTTGCTCCGGGTCATCCTCCTCGAAGTGATAAATTTCTCTTCGGCCGTCATCATGGATCACGACGACGATTTTGTCGCCCGATACCGTTTCTATCTGATATTTTCTCCCTATTCCCGGAAGATCGGATTCCCTAATAATTCCCATGTGAAATAACAACCTCCATCGCTCATAATTCTACACTGTTTTGTTTCGCTTGCTGCTTTTCCTTTGGCTTGCTCCATTTAAAGATCTTATTCAAGCCCGCGTATATATGCTTTGATTCCTTGGCCAACAAAGGGCCGATAATAGCCAGGATCAAGACATATAGCGCTGAAAATGGTTTCAGCAAAGGCATCAGTCCCGCCGAAATACCCAGGTTCGCCACGATGATCGTAAACTCGCCCCGAGCCATTACCGTTAGACCGATGTTGGTGGACGCCTTGTGGGATAACCCCGCGTTACGACCGGCGATCATTCCGGCGATCATATTGGCTAGGATGGTAAGCGCGACTGCCCCTATGGCCATCCATGCCGCGTCACCAAGACTTAGCGGATCAATGCTTAATCCGAAGCTGAAGAAGAAGACCGCGCCGAAAAAGTCGCGGAAAGGGACCACTAAATGCTCAATCCTCTTGCTATGCTCCGTCTCCGACAAAGCAAGTCCGAATAACAAAGCGCCGATCGCTTCCGCGACATGCAAGGTTTCGGAGAAGCCGGCTATGAAGAATAGCAGCGAGAACATGACAATAATAAAGATTTCGTTCGAAGAAATGTTTAATAGCTTGTTTAGGACGGGAGTTCCTTTTCTTGCGATAATGAAGAACAGAAGCATATAACCCATTGACATCGCTACGGATAATAGGATTCCGCCAATCGAAGTCGCTCCGCCGAGCAGCAAGCCCGACATGACGGATAGGAACACGGCGAGGAACAGATCGTCGAACAAGATCATGCCCAATATGAGCTCGGTCTCCGAATTGCCCGTGCGCCTTAGGTCGACCAGCACCTTCGCTACGATTGCGGTAGAGGAGACCGAGAGCATCCCCGCGATAATTAAAGTTTCGTACAACGGAAACTGGACTAAGAAGCCGTAAATCATGCCGATGACGAAGTTAAGAAGCACATATACGGTTCCTCCGAATACGATGCTGCGGCCGGA
This sequence comes from Paenibacillus soyae, assembly GCF_024623455.1. Classification (GTDB taxonomy): domain Bacteria; phylum Bacillota; class Bacilli; order Paenibacillales; family Paenibacillaceae; genus Pristimantibacillus; species Pristimantibacillus soyae. Next base: position 297,687 of record NZ_JANIPJ010000006.1, read on the forward strand.
CTTGACCAGCTTGGAAACCGAGAATTCCAGCCCGATGTAGAATAGCAGAAACAGGACCCCGATTCTTCCAAGAAATGATATCACATCTTGACTTTCAATGAACGTAAAATCGAATATGCCGAAAACCGGCGCGTGAGGACCTACTATCATACCAAGAACGATTAAAAAAGGAATGATAGAAAACTTTAGTTTTCCTGCAAGCAGGGATGCGGCCGAGACCAGCAATAGGGCAGTGCCTACTTCAAAGATCATGTGATCCATACGATGAATGTCTCCCTCCTTCGTCGCAGAGTTTTGCTTCGAATAAGGGGACTTCGTTCGAACGGTACGGGTTAGACGATTTCCTATGGTTCATCGTAAATTTTACCCCTTGTTCTCATTTGGTCTACGCTTGCGATGAATGGACTCATATAACGACCTCCGTATTCATTTAGCTTTCCTCTCGATTTGTACATGCCATTGTCCTTCCTCTTTCAAAAATACAGGAGCACCCCCTCGTTCCCAATGGATTCGGCTATACATTAAATGTAAAAACGCCTAAACAAGCACAAAGGCACTCCGATCGATGAATCGACCGAAATGCCTGTGTTTCCCTTGTTTGCTATCCTACTTCCCATGTATACGCCTACAAACCATTATGGCCCCTAAATAGTAATGAGTCAACAAAAATGGATCAGGTTTCCTGTTAATGGCATTGATTCAGACAAATGACAATGAATGAGAACTGCGTAGGCCTTAACAAGCCCCCTCTGCTTCTATTCCTGCGATCAAATTTCCGGGCTAAAGCTATAATCAAAATCGCTCCTTTCATGAAAATTTCACACCTATTTGCAAGAATCGCTTATAAAATCCTCCAAAATTCGGAATGGTAATGAAGTACTCTTCTACTATTCGAATCCATGGGGGATTAAGGTAAATGGAATGGAATCAAAAAAAAATGCAGGAGCATGCCCATAAGCTTGCGCTGGAGCATGATCCTCACGGCAAACGGGTCTCCTCAAAATCGCTGTGGTTATGGATGGAGGAGGATGTCCGGGAGCTTCGGCGTTACATCGCCGAATTGAATGAACGCGCCGTCGTCTGCGGGCAGCCCGCCGAGGAATGGCTGCTGGACCACTCGGAATTTTTGGAAGCGGAGCTGGCCGGCATCCGTTTGGGGCTGGACGATTTCCCTGCTCAGTCGCTTCCCGTGCTCAGCAAAAGCAATCAAACCCGTGTCTCTTCGATATGCGAGGCCTATCTTGCTTTTACCGACGGACTGCTCGACGAGGACCTTTTTGTCGCTTATTTGGACGCCTATCAGGAGGTAGCCGTGCTGACGGCAGCCGAAGCCTGGGCCATCCCGATCTTCCTCAAGATGGAGCTCGTGCGCAGGCTCGTCTCGCTTGCGGAGCCGCTCAAGGAACGCCGCGCCGTCTGCGCGCAGGTCGAACGCATGCTGGCCGGGATCCCCGCTTCCGAGTTGACTCCAGAGCGGCTCAAGCAAGCGCTCGAAGCGGAGCAGGTCGAAATGCCGTTATCCGGCGCGATGACCGTGCATCTCGTCAAGCATCTCCGAGAGCATGCGGAGGACTCCGCCCATGTCGGGGAGTGGCTGGTCTGCAAGCTGGAGAACGAACCTTCGGATTTGGACTCGATCCTCTCCTACGAATACCGTCTTCAAGCCGAATATCAAGTCGGCACGGGCAATGTCATCGGCAGCCTGCGCAAGCTGTCGCGCTGGCTGTGGAGCGAGCTGTTCGAGCGGGTCAGCATCATCGAGCAGACGCTGCGGCAAGAGAAGTCCGGCGACTATCCCCGATTGGACGCCGGCAGCCGGCAGACGCTGCGGTATCGGGTGGAACAGCTTGCCCGGCGCATGAAGGTTCCCGAGAAGCTGGTGGCCTCCGAGGCCGTCCGTTTGGCCGGCGAACGCGGCTCGGATGCTGACGCTTCGGAAGCCGAGCAAGAGGCGCTCCCCGCCAGAAGCAGCTATGTCTCCTATTATTTGCTCGACGCGCGAGGCATGAAAGAGCTGCGGCAAGCGCTCAAGCAATGCGGCAAGGCCGGCGCTCTTCCGGAAGCCGGCCTGCGGCTCCGGGCGTCCGGACTTTATTTGCAGATGGTCGCCTGGGGGACGCTTATCGCGCTCGCCTGTTTCTGCCTAACGATCGGCGCCTCCAGAGGACTGGCCCTCCCCGTATCTGCCGGCGCGATCGCAGCAGGCCTCTTGCTGCTTCTGATTCCCGCGAGCGAGTGGGCGGTAACGGCCGTTCATTGGCTTATCGAACGAATGACGCGGCCGATTCGCCTGCTGCGCTACGATTTCTCCAAAGGCGTGCCGGAGGAAGCGTCGACGATGGTCGTCATGCCCGTCATATGGAGCAGCACGGATAACATAAGAGCGACGTTCGACCGGCTGGAGCAGCACTATTTGGCCAATCGGGAGCCGAACATTCATTTCGGCGTGCTTAGCGATTTGCAGGACGCGGACGCGGAGAAGCTGCCGGAGGACGATGCCGTGCTGCGGCTCGCGAAGGCGGAGACCGATCGGCTGAACCGCGAATATCCGGCAGCCTCCTTTCATTTGTTCCATCGCGGCCGCCGGTGGAACCCGTCCGAACGCGCATGGATGGGGTGGGAGCGCAAGCGCGGGAAGCTGGAGGAGTTCGTCAAGCTGCTGAAGGGCGACCGGCAGACTAGCTTTGACCACATATACGGCGATACCTCCGTGCATAAGAGGATTCGCTACGTCATTACGCTTGACGCCGATACGCTCCTTCCGCTCGAGAGCGCCCGCCGCATGATCGGAGCGATCCATCTCCCGTACAATCGCCCGCGGCTCGATTCAAGCGGGACTGTCGTAGCCGAGGGCTACGGCGTGCTCCAGCCGCGCATCGGCATGACGTACGAGAGCGCGCGCAAGTCGAGATTAACGTCTCTCTTCGCCTCCGAGGCCGGACTTGATCCTTACGCCTTCGCCGTGTCGGATCCGTATCAGGACGCTATCGGCCAGGGAATATTCACCGGCAAAGGCATATTCGACGTCGACGCGTTTCACCGCGTGCTTTGCGGGCGTTTCCCGGAAAACCGCGTGCTCAGCCATGATTTGCTCGAAGGCGGCTTCCTGAGAGCCGGTCTCCTGTCGGACATCGAGCTGATCGACGATCATCCGCCTACTTACCTGTCGCATCAGAAGCGGCTTCATCGCTGGACGCGCGGAGACTGGCAGCTGCTGCCTTGGCTGAGGAGCGCCGCGAGAGACGGCAAGGGGAAGCTCGTCCCCACTCGTCTGTCGGCCATGACGCGCTGGCAAATCGCGGACAATCTGAGGCGCAGCCTGCTGCAGCCCGCTCTGCTGGCGATTCTGCTGGCGGCGCCGCTGCTGCCGGGAGCTCCGACGCGTTGGTTGGCCATCGCGGCACTGACTCTGCTTCTGCCCGTCATTCGCCAGCTGTTCTCGCTTGCCGGCTGGGTTCGGAACCCTTCCGGCATTGGGAGAACGGCCATCCATGCGGCGCTGTCGTTTATCACTCTTCCGTTCCAAAGCGCGATGCTGCTGGATGCCGTCGTTCGCACGCTCTACCGTTTGCTCGTGTCGAAGCGCCGGCTGCTGGAATGGACGAGCCAAGCCGAAGTGGAGCGGTTAAGCGGCAAGGCGGGAGCGCCGCCCCTCGCCGGGATGCTCGGCGGCTACGCCTTCGCCGCGCTGATGTTCGCGATTACCGCTTTGGCCGATTCGACGGCCGCGTGGAGGATTATCGGCTTCGCGATCGCGCTTCTATGGTGTGCGGCGCCGCTGGTCGTAAGATGGCTCGACGGTTCCGCGGAGAGGAGTGAAGCTGCCTTCTCTGAACAAGAGAAAGAAACGCTGCACGAGCTTGCGCGGGATATCTGGTCGTTCTACGAAGACTTCGTGACGGAGAAGGATAACTGGCTTCCCCCGGACAACGTGCAGCTGGAGCCGGACCGCGGAATTGCGCATAGGACCTCCCCTACCAATATCGGCATGTACGCCGTATGCGCGGTCGCGGCGAGGGACTTCGGCTTCATCGATACGGCCGGCCTGATCGAACGGCTGGAGCGGACGATCGGTACGATAGAACGGCTGGAGAAGTGGGAAGGACATCTGTACAACTGGTATGATACGGAATCGCTCGCTCCGCTCATGCCCATCTACGTGTCCACGGTGGACTCGGGCAATTTGGTAGCGTCTCTTCTGGCCGTGAAGGAAGGCTTGATCGAGTGGATGCGCGCGGACTGGGGCAGCAAAGCGGATTCGCCAGACCGTGCCGGGGCCGGTAGCCGGCGGACGAATCGGTTCGAGGTCGCGTTCGCTAACGAGCTGGGCTCGCCCGGCAAAGGCGACCTAATGACGAGAGGCAACCGGCTGGCTGCCCGGATCGACGCGCTGGCCCGAGGCACCGACTTCCGCCAGCTCTACGACGCGAAGACGAATTTGTTCTCTCTCGGTTACCACGTCACCCGGCGCGAGCGGGACGAGGTCTTGTACGATCTGCTCGCTTCCGAGGCAAGGCAAGCAAGCTTTGTCGCCATCGCGATGGGGCAGGTGCCGGTCTCGCATTGGAACGCGCTCGGCCGAACGATGACCAAGGTCGGCAGTCAGCCGGCATTGCTCTCTTGGAGCGGCACGATGTTCGAATATTTGATGCCATGGCTGCTTATGAGGACGTACCGGGATACGATTTGGGACAGCACCTACAAGGCCGTCGTCTCTCGCCAAATCGAATACGCCAAGCAGCGGAACGTGCCGTTCGGCATTTCCGAATCCGGCTATTTCGCATTCGATCATCAATTAAACTATCAGTATCGCGCCTTCGGGGTACCCGGTCTCGGCTTCAAGCGCGGGCTGGAGCAGGACTTGGTGCTGGCCCCTTACGCGACGATCATGGCCCTGCCCTACGCGCCGAAGGAAGGACTGCGCTCGCTGAGACGGATGGAGGAGCTCGGGGGCCGGGGACAGTACGGTTATTATGAAGCGATGGATTTTACGCCGCGGCGCCTGAAGCAGGACGGCCGCCATGCGGTCATCCGCAGCTTCATGGCCCATCATCAGGGCATGAGCTTGCTCACCTTATCCAACTTGCTGCTCCCCCAGTCCATGATCGACCGTTTCCATCGGAACAAGGAGGTTCGCGCGGCAGAGCTCCTGCTGCAAGAGCGAATCCCCCGCCGATTCAAAATGATTCGCCATCCCGCTCTGCACCGCTTGTTGTCGGGCAGAGAAGCCTTGCCGAATCAAGCCGAGCCGATACGGGAATTCGCCTCGCCTCATACCGCGACTCCGGAGGCCTGCGTGTTGTCGAACGGCCGGTTCAGCACGGTCGTCACGGCGAGCGGCAGCGGCTTCAGCAGCTGGGAAGGACTTTCCGTGTCCAGGTGGAGAGAGGAACCCGTACGAGACTCGTGGGGCTCCTATATTTACGTCCGCGACGTAGCCTCCGACCGGATATGGTCTCCCTCCTTCCAGCCTTGCCGGACGGAGACGCCGGAGCAGCGCTCCCGGTTCGAGCCGGACAAAGCGACGTTCGAACGCCGCTTCGGAGAGGTGTTTACGCGGATGGAAATTTGCGTTTCTCCGGAGACCGACGCGGAGGTCCGGCGCATTACGCTGACCAATGAAGGCAACGAACCGAAGGTGCTGGAGGTTACGTCCTATCTGGAGCTCGCCTTGGCGAATCCGATCGCGGACGACGCGCACACCGCCTTCAGCAAGCTGTTCATCCGCACCGCTTACGAGGAAGGCACCGGCTGTCTCGTAGCCAGCCGACGGAAGCGCGAGGCCAAGGACCAAGCGCTCTGGGCCGCGCATACTCTGGTTGCCGAAGGAAGAGCGGTCGGCGATCCGGAATTCGAAACCGACCGCTCGGCTTTCATCGGGCGGGGTTACCGCCTGGAGGAGCCGCAATCGATCCGCAGCCGGCTGAAGGGGAAGACAGGCTCCGTCGCGGACCCGGCCTTCGTCATGAGGCGGCGCGTGCAGCTGGAGCCCGGCGACCAGGCAATCTTCTACGCGGTGACTTCGGTGGCCGAGACGAAGGAGGCCGCGCTGGAAGGAACGGCCGGACTGACGAAATCGCATGCCGTGGAACGGACGTTCCAGCTGGCCTGGACGCGCAGCCGAATCGAGCTTCGCAGCCTTGGACTGGAGCTGGCCGATGCGTTCGTCTTCCAACGGCTTGCCGCTCAAGTGCTGTATACCCCTCCGCTTAGCGGCGAGCGCGGTACAAGGATCGAGGCCAACACGAAAGGACAGCCCGGGCTGTGGGCATACGGCATATCGGGAGACAAGCCGATCATTCTCGCCGAAATCGATAATCGCAGCAGGCTTCCTTTCGCCATCAAGCTGCTTACCGGCCATGAGTATTTGCGCAGACTCGGCATCCGCTTCGATCTGGTCCTCTTGAACCGATCCTCGGACGGCTACGAACAGGATCTGCAGGACGCGCTTAGCCGGGCCGTCGAGCACGGCGTCGACCGATTCGGCGCGGGCCATGCGAGCATCCACGTCCTTCCTGCCGGAAGGCTCTCGGACGAGGACGAGACGCTGCTGCTCTCCGTGGCGAAGCTGCATCTGCGGGCGAGCGGGCCTTCGCTCGCCGTTCAGCTTCGACAGCCTCGAGGCGCGGGAGCGCGCCGGATTGCCGATCGCAGCCGAATGCGCCAAGAGAGAGCCGGCGCCGAGTCCTCCGCGGACGCGGCAGAGCTTAAGCCGGCGGAGCCGTTGTTATTAGGAGACAAGCCGCGGCTTGCGTCCGAGCAAAGCGCAGCCCGGACCTCGCGGTCCGTCACGCTCGATGCCAAGGACGTGTTGTTCCATAATGGCTGGGGCGGCTTTACGCCGGACGGCAAGCAGTACAAGCTGCTGATTGAAGACGGCAAGCATCTGCCCGCTCCATGGATCAATGTCTTGGCGAATCCCGAATTCGGCGCGATCGTCTCCGAGCTCGGCACCGGGTACACGTTCTGGCGCAACAGCCGGGAATGCAAGCTGACCCCCTGGTCGAACGATCCGGTGCTCGACCCTCCGGGAGAAGTCGGATACCTGCGCGACGAGGATTCCGGCAGCGTATGGACAATCGCGCCTACCGCGGGCAGCGACTCGGCTCCGTACCTGGTCACCCATGGACTTGGCCACACGACCTTCGAGCATGAGCGGGACGGCATTCGCCATACGATGAAGCTGTTCGTGCCAATGGACGATCCCGTCAAAATCATGCGGCTGCGCTTGAAGAACGACTCGAAGGCGGAGAGACGAATATCCGTCACGTATTATGCCGAATGGGTCATCGGCGTGCAGCGCCAATCGAATGCCTCCTTTATCGCCAGCGAATGGGACGCCGAAGCCGAAATCTTGACGGCCCAGAATCGCTATCAGGATATCTTCCGCGAAGCGACGCCATTTCTAGGCGTATTCCCGCAGCAAGCAACGGAAGACGAGGACCTGTCGTGGACGGCGGATCAGTCGGCGTTCATTGGAAGAAACGGTAGCCTGGAACGGCCCGCCGCCTTGACGCGCGCAAGCCTGAACAGGCGGGACGGGGTTCACTACGCTAGCTGCGGCGCCATTCAGCGCAAGCTGAGCCTACAGCCCGGCGAAGAGTCGGAAGTGATCCTGCTGCTCGGGTGCGCCTCTTCCAGATCGCAGGCCGCGACGCTTTCCCGGAAATATGCCGAAGCGGCGAGCTGCGATGCCGCTTGGCAAGGGACCGCCGCTTATTGGGAGGAGACGCTCGGCCAGATCGTCGTAGACACGCCTTCTCCCGAGACGAACATCCTGCTTAACGGCTGGCTGCTTTATCAGTCGCTCGCTTGCCGCATGTGGGCTCGAACCGCCTTCTATCAAGCAGGCGGAGCATTCGGCTTCCGGGATCAGCTTCAAGACTCGCTTGCTATCCTCCACACGAGGCCCGAGCTGACGAGACGCCAAATTTTGCTCAGCGCGTCCCACCAATACGAGGAAGGAGACGTGCAGCATTGGTGGCACGAGGAGACGAACCGCGGCATCCGCACCTTGTTCTCCGACGACCTTCTATGGCTGCCTTATTCGGTGTCCCGCTACATCGAGCATACGGATGACGGGACGGTGCTGGAGGAACAGGTTTCATATCTGACTAGCGAAACCTTGCGGGATGGCGAGCATGAGCGGTACGAAGAGACTGTCCGTTCCAGCCAGGCCGGCAGCATCTACGAGCATTGCGGCAGAGCCATCGACAAGTCGCTGCAGCGGATCGGCGAGCATGGCTTGCCCCATATCGGGGTCGGCGACTGGAACGACGGCATGAATCTGGTCGGCGACGAAGGACGCGGCGAAAGCGTCTGGCTTGGCTGGTTCCTCTGCGAGGTGCTGAAGCGCTTCGAGCCTATATGCGAGGCTCGCGGCGACAGCGAACGCGGCGAACGGTACCGGTCGGCCCGCGAGAAGCTTGCCGAATCCCTTCACCAGCATGCGTGGGACGGCCAGTGGTACCGTCGGGCCTTCACGGATGCCGGAACGTGGCTCGGCTCCCTGCATAACGAGGAATGCCGCATAGACGCCATCGCCCAGTCCTGGTCCGTCATCTCCGGAGCGGCCGCGCCGGACCGCGCCCTGCAGGCGATGCAGTCGTTCGATCGCGAGCTTGTCGACCGGGAGATGGGCGTCGTGAGGCTTCTCACCCCGCCGTTCGACCGGACCGAACCGAGCCCGGGCTACATTCAGGGCTATCCGCCAGGCATTCGGGAGAACGGCGCGCAATATACGCACGGCGTGATCTGGAGCATCGTCGCCTGGTGCAAGCTGGGACGCGGCGACAAGGCATTCGAGCTGTTCCGCATGCTTAATCCGGTCAACCATACGCGGACAGAGCGCGAGGTTCGGACCTATTACGGCGAGCCTTACGTAATGGCGGCGGACGTGTACACCGCCGAACCGCATCAAGGCCATGCGGGCTGGACCTGGTATACCGGGGCTTCAAGCTGGATGTATCAAAGCGGGATCGAATGGATTCTAGGCCTGCGCCGGCAAGGCAGCCGTCTATACCTGAACCCTTGCGTCCCTCCCGAATGGTCGGGCTACAAGGTGACCTATCGATTCGGCCAAACCCGCTACCAGCTGCAGTTTCTACGAGACGGAGACGGAAACCGCGAAGGCGATAGCAAGTTCGATCTGATCGTCGGCCCCGAAGCCTATATAGAGTTGGAAGACGGAGGCGGCGAACAGCATCTCACGATCCGATTGACATAAATAATGCGGCGGAGAAGTTAGTTTCCTCTCCGCCGCACTTTCACTTGACCCTATGAAGCTCCGGAATTGGCGGCCCTAGCCTTGCCTTCCCAGGAGCTTTTTTCTTATTACAGCTTACTGTAGATCTCAAGCAGCTCCTGCGCTATTTTCTCCGGCGAATGGTGCTTGACCGCGTACTCGCGGCCTTCTACGCCCAGCCGGTACCGCTCCTCCGGATGCTGCAGCAGGTGCAGCAGCGTTTCTTCGATCGTATCCGGATTCGCCGAGACGACGGGCAGATCCGCCGGATACCTCTCCCTCAGATCGTCTCTAATATACGTGATAACCGGCTTGCCGTGCAGCATGCTTTCAATGGACAGGATCGAATAGACGCCAAGGCACAGCTGGTCCACGATAATGTCCGCATCCTTGTACAAGGCCATAGCTTCGGAATGAGGCATATTCTGCACCAGCCTGAAATCAAAATCCGCCTTGGTCTTCAATTGTTCGATTGCCGCGCACACGAATTCGGTCCCCTTTAAGTAGGGTTCGCTTGGCGCATGTACGATCAGCGGCCTGGTGGAATCAACGGCTGGGTAATGAGGAACGATGCCCTCATGGTCCACGACATACCTGATAATATGAACGTTCTCGAAATACTCATTTACGTATTCGAATATTTCGTAGTCCGGTACGATGACGTGCTCGAAGTGGGCCGACAGCTTCTTCAGTCTCTCTTCAATAGCGGCTTCATCGGTCAGCTTGACCCGGATATATGGATTGTTGGTTTCGGCGATCGAAAGCCTTCGGACCTCGGAGCCCCAGAAATTCATGATCTTCTTCTTCCCCTCCAGCAGCGGTAGATCGGGATATTGATAGCTGTTGGAGAAGGTCAATCCACCATGAAAGTGGAAAAGGTCGTACTGCTGCAGCGCCTCCCGCGCAAAGTGATCCATGGCCGATATACGCTTAGCGCCGTATACATGGGCAATAGGCGAACGAATGTCCGTCGGATACTTATAGACACTTTCCCCATAAGTGCAGAACGATGCTTGAACGCCGGCTTTCCGGAGCGCTAACGCTTGCGAGCTCATCTGCCCTGCCGGATTATACGGCAAATGAAGTACTTTCATTGAACTGCCTCCTCTAAGAAGCTTTATCGGCTTCCTTCTCCCATCATATCTTTATTTTCGGGAATCGAAACGGCAGTTACCTACGCATAAACAAGCTTTATTATGGAAGCATTTGGCTTTCATAATCCCTTTCTTGTTCAAGGCTGCCATCCAAGCACTCTACCATTTCGCACATATACTATGACCATAGTGAGCTAGGAGAGGAGTGAGAGATATTGCGCAAGGTGGACATTGACGCGCTCGATGTGAGCCGGCTTCTGGGCAGGCAAAGCGTCAAGGCTGCGAGTCCCGGCGCCGTCCAGTACTTAATGGGCAGCGTCGTGCTGATTACGGGCGCCGGCGGTTCTATCGGTTCCGAGCTGGCGCTTCAGGTCGCGGCGCAGCGGCCGAAGAAGCTTCTATTGCTTGGGCATGGGGAAAATAGCATTTTTTCGATAGATATGATAGTGAGAGAACGCTTCCCCGAGCTTGCCGTCGAGAGCATCATCGCGGACATTCAAGACCGGAATCAAATGAATGAAGTATTCCGGTTGCACCAGCCGGAGCTCGTCTTTCATGCCGCGGCCCACAAGCATGTGCCCTTGATGGAGAAGAATCCGCTGGCGGCTATTCTGAACAACGTCTGGGGAACGAGGAACGTCGCCGAGATTTCGATGCAATATGGGGTGAAAAAATTTATTTTCATCTCCACGGACAAAGCCGTCTATCCGGCCAACGTAATGGGCGCGACGAAGCGCGTCAGCGAAATGATTATTCAGCAGTTATCCGAGAATAGCCAAACGCAATTTGCCGTCGTTCGCTTCGGCAACGTGCTCGAAAGCCGAGGGAGCGTCATTCCCATATTCAAAAAACAATTGGCTGAAGGCGGACCGCTCACGGTGTCCCATCCGGACATGGTGCGATACTTTATGTCGATTCCGGAGGCGGTTCATCTCGTGCTCCAGGCCGGCGCTCTGTCCAAGGGCGGCGAGATCTTTATCCTGGACATGGGCGAACCCGTTAATGTGCTCGAATTGGCGAAAGCGCTGATCCGGCTTGCCGGTCTGGAGCCCGAACGCGACATTCCGATCACATTCATCGGGATCCGTCCGGGAGAGAAGGTCAAGGAATCGTTAACCTATGACGAAGAAATCGTCTCGCCCAGCTCGCATCCGAATATTTCCGTCATTATACCGAAGCCGCTGAACACCGAACGGCTATTGCAAGACTTAGAGCAATTAGAGAACTTGCTTCCCCGGCAATCCGATGCTGTCATGGCCGTGCTCGAGAGAATCATAGCTAACGGACAACAAGATTCGCCTTTGGGGATGATCGGCTCTGAATAACGAACAAGCAGATTGGAAGCAGCCGATTATGAACATGTTGTCTGAAGCTGCGGCAAGCCGAAGACTGTCCATCGTGATGATAGGCACCACCGCGCGGGCGGATAACCCGCCCCTTATTATCGCTCCCGTCAGGGAGTCCAGCCGTTTCGTGGCTTGCGCGTTCATTATTCGGCATGCCGAGCAGCTCGCCCAGATTTGCTCGTTCGCGGACGGGAAAGCCGATTATCTCTTCATCGACGCGGAGAGCAAATCGCCCGATGCCGCCAGCTTTGTATCGCTTGCCCGATCACTTGCCCGGAAAAGCAAGGTCCGAACCTACAAAGGCAACGATGTAACGGCGCTCGCCTGCGACCTGTTGATCAGCAGCTTGCTGCCGGATGTATCCGGAGCGCGAGCCGCAGTCATCGGCGCGGGCAATCTGGGGACCAAATCGGCCCTTGCGCTTGCCGAACGAGGCGCTCACGTCAATATCTGCCGGAGAGACGACAAAGCCCCGCTGCTGGCCGAAGCGCTGAACGCCATTAGCGGCAAGCATACCCAAGGGAAAATTATAGCAGCTTCCAATCCCTTGGCCGCGGCCGAAGGAGCTCGAATTCTAATCGGCTTTACGCAAGGGTATCCCGTTCTAACCGCCGAGATGATCCGTTCGTTATCGCCGCATGCGCTCATTATCGACGGCGGGATCGGCACGCTCCATGAGGAGGCCGTACATGAAGCGAACGCGCGCGGCCATCTTCTGTACCGGTTAGATGTCCGGATCGCGTTTGCCCATATCGTCGACGGCATCTTATCCACGGAGCAATTTATCGAGAATACTTCCGGCCGCGAACGCCGAGACGGCCGTTACTACGTCGCCGGCGGCGTAATCGGCATGAAAGGCGATATGGTCGTGGACAGCATTCGCCACCCTAAGTTCGTGATCGGAATCGCCGACGGCAAAGGCGGGATCGACCGCGGCAACCAGCCAGCCCGAAAGAAAGGAGCTACCGATCATGAAAGTAATGACGATTATCGGGACGCGGCCCGAGATTATCCGTCTAAGCCGAATCATACCTAAGCTGGATCAGCTCGCATCCAAGCATGTGCTTGTGCATACGGGACAGAACAAACAACCGTTCCTGAACGACATCTTCTTTAGCCAGCTGCAGCTTCGTCAGCCGGATTATAGGATCGATCTGCCGAGCTTCTCATTCGGCGGGCAAATCGGCAGCCTATTCCCCGAGGTGGAATCCATTATCCGCCAAGAACAGCCGGACCGCGTGCTCATCTTGGGAGATACGAACAGCGCCCTCTGCGCTCTTCTTAGCGAGCGGATCGGCGTACCGGTCTATCATATGGAAGCAGGCAACCGCTGCTTCGACCCCCGCGTTCCGGAAGAGATGAACCGCAAGGTTATCGATACCGTCTCCTCCTTTAATCTTCCCTACACGAGAGGAGCGCGTGACAATCTATTGAAAGAAGGTATACCATCCACTCGAATATGGGTATCCGGCAATCCCATTTACGAAGTGATCGAGCATTACAAGAAGCCCATAGAGGCAAGCGATATACTAAATCATTTGCAGCTCGTATCGAACAACTATATCCTTGTCACGGCGCACCGGGCGGAGAACGTCGATCATGAGTCAACGCTTCGGAGCATTATGGACGGACTTCACAGAGTTGCGGATGAGCTTCAGATTCCGGTTATTTGCAGCGTCCATCCTCGAACGAAAACGAAGCTGGATGCGTTTGGCGTCGCTATAGCTAATCCGCTTATTCGCCTGTATGAGCCGTTTGGTTTCTTCGAATTCGTGAAGCTGCAAGCGAATGCGCGCTGCGTCGTAACAGACAGCGGAACCGTGCAGGAGGAAAGCTGCATACTCGGCGTACCCAGCGTCATTATTCGGCGTAGCACGGAGAGGCCGGAGACCGTCCTTTGCGGAAGCAGCGTCGTATCGGGCATCGAATCCGACCGTATTGCGGATTGCGTCAAGCTCATGTCCGCCGGACGGAAGGCTTGGGTCAGTCCGGAAGGCTATTTGGACCCCGATGTTTCCGTGAAAGTCGTGAATATGGTATTGGGAGGACTTCATCATGTTTAAAGACACAACGATTCTGATCACCGGGGGCACCGGCTCCTGGGGCCAAGAGCTGACTCGCAAGCTCCTGCCCTTCCGGCCGAAGGAAATACGAGTCTTCTCCCGCAACGAATTTGCGCAGGTTCAGATGCAGCGCTCATTCGATCATCCCGATCTGCGCTTTGTCATCGGCGACGTCAGGGATCAAGAAGCTGTGACGGACGCTTGCCGGAACGTCGACTACGTCTTCCATTTGGCTGCTCTAAAGCATGTTCCCGTATGCGAGCACCAGCCCGACGAAGCGCTCAAAACAAACGTAATCGGAACGGAAAACGTCATACGGGCAAGCATCCAGCACGGCGTCAAAAAAGTCATCGACGTATCCACGGATAAAGCGGTCGATCCGATTAACTTCTACGGCATGACCAAAGCGTTTGCGGAGAAATTGATGATCCGGGCCAACTCGTTAAGCGAAACGACGCGCTTCGTCTGCGTCAGGGGAGGCAACGTGCTCGGCACGCAGGGCAGCGTTGTCCCCTATTTCAAAAGCCTGCTGCAGCAGAAAAAAGACATTCCTCTCACCTCGCACGAAATGACGCGTTTCTTCTTGACCGTCTCCGAAGCCATCGATCTGCTTCTGAAGGCCTCGATCGATTCCGTTGGCGGAGAAATATTCGTCATGAATATGAAGGCCTGCAAAATTGATCAACTGGCCGAGGTGCTTATCGAGCGGTTTTCGGACGGCAGCTCGAAGATCAAAGAAACGGGCATACGCCCCGGAGAGAAGCTGCACGAGGTTCTGGTGTCCCATTACGAAGCGGAGCGTACTTATCAGTACGGCGGGCAATATTTTGTAATTTTGCCGGAGGAGCCTTCACGGCAGCTCATCGACAAGTATTCGGCTTTGGCCAAAGCCGGGTTTCCTTCCTATCAGTCCAATCTTACGATTTTGCCCAAAACCGAAATTAAACAAATGCTGCAAGACGGAGGCTTCTACGACTAAGAAGGAGGATTTACTGTGCAACAAACAAGCTCAAAGCCTCATGTCTGTATGCTCGTGCTCCAACATCCGTTTACGGACGCTCGAATATTCAAGAGAGAGGCGATCAGCCTTGTGAAGCTGGGCTATCAGGTTACCCTGGTTGTCCCGCGCAACCGTGCGGGATATATGTACGATATCGACGGAACTCCGTTCACCGACCGGTTCCTGGAACAGGAATTCGTGCATGAATCGGTTAGGGTCGTATCCTATACGCCCCGTATGCCTCAGCAGGCCCATATGGACAAAGCGATTCGGAACGGCAGTCATATTTACTTCGAAGACCCCTTATATAAAGTCGGATTGGCGCAAGAAGCGGATATATACCATGCCCACGAATACCACTCGCTGTATTCGGGAATCGGGATCAAGCGGGCGCTTAAACAATTGAAAGGCAAGTCGGTCAAACTTATTTATGACAGCCACGAAATTACGGAAGGCGATAAGGTGCCGATCTTGAAGAGGATGCTTCCGGAGGTCGATACGGTCATTACGGTTTCCGACGCGATGTCGGTTTGGTACAACAACGCGCTGCCATCCTTGCCGGTCGAGGTGATCTATAACTCTCCCCCGCTCTCCGATACGTACGCGCCGGCTCCTGCTGCGAAGGATACTTTCGTCGCTTGCTACGAAGGGTATATGCACAAGGACAAAGGCAGCAGCGACAAGCTATTCGGTATTACGGAAATATGCAGCCAATCCTTCGACTTCCGCTTCAAAATATTAGGCGGCAAAGCCGGCGCCCCGATCGATTTGCCGGCGGCGGTACAAGACCGAATCGAACTATGCGGCTGGGTAAATTACAAGGATATTCCAAAATATATGTCGGATGTGGACGTAGGCTGGATCGACTACGATATTCAAGCTTCCACCACGCCGCTTAACTACAGCATCGCGCTGCCGAACAAGTTTTTCAGCTACTTGAACAACGGCGTGCCGGTTGTCGTAAACAATTGTCCGGAGATGGCCCGCGTCATCCGGAAATTCGATTGCGGCATCGTCATCGATCACGCCACACCTACAGCCGCCCATTACGCCGAATGCTTCGATCAACTGCGCAAGGATCGGAAAAGGCTGCAGGTCTTGAGCGAAAATGCCCGAAACATGATGCGGGATCATTTCTGCTGGGAGCATATGGAGCAGCGTTTAGGTCGCTTGTATGACGGTCTCGCGCAACAAATTGTAGGATCACCGTCCTCGTAGAGAATATGAAGAAAGGAGGCTGATCTCCTATCGCTACTGACTACGAGCCGCTCGTCTCTATTGTGATCCCGACCTATAATTGTCCCTATATCGCATCCTCTATCGAAAGCGCGCTGGCTCAAAGCTATCCCCGCACGGAAGTCATCGTCGTCAACGATGGCTCCACCAAGCATATAGAACGAATCAAGCCTTATCTCGACCGTATCCGCTATATAGAGAAAACGAATGGCGGAACCGGCAGCGCCTTAAACGAGGGAATCAGGCAAGCGCGCGGAGACTATTTCTCTTGGCTTAGCTCCGACGATCTTTATTCGCCTGACAAGATTGCCAAGCAAATACGTTTTATGCTCTCCGCAGATGCGGCCGCCAGCTACACCGCATTTGAGTTTATCGATGAACAGGGCCACATCACGGGGCGCCATGGCACGCGCTTTGCCTCTAAGCAGCAGTTTTACGAGGCGATGCGCGGCGGCAACGTTATTAACGGATGTACGGTTATGCTCAAGCGGGACATTTTCGATACAATCGGTTTATTCGATGAAAATCTCCGATGTACGCAGGACTACGATCTTTGGTGCCGCATTATCCCCATACACGATTTTTATTATTTGGACGAACCGCTTGTTCAATATCGGATGCACGACAATATGAGCACGAAGAAGCTTACCGGTACGCTGGCGGCGGAGCGCGATCTCGTCAGGCAAAGATACCAAGAAATGTTCGCCCGGTTGATTCATCAGTCCAACACTGAAAAACCGCGAAAGCCTCCTAGGGTATAGGAGGCTTTCGAACTTTCAGCCGTTAAGGATTTAACTTATCCGGAACGATTGGCGATTGATTGTTTGCTTGCAAAGCATCAAGACTTCTAAATTCGTAGCCCTGTCTTCTTGCTTCGTCAATAATGCTGCCGAGCGCGTCGGCATTGTCCTGCGACACCGAATGCAGCAGGAGAATCGCGCCGGGATGCAGCTGCTTGGTTACTTGCTGGAACGCATAGGATGCTCCCTTCTGCGCTCGAACATCCCAATCCTTATAGGCGATAGACCAGAATACGCTGGTATAACCCGCGTTTTTGCTCGTCGCTAACACTTTTTCGTTAAATATGCCTCTCGGCGGTCGCAGATAAAACATGTTTTGCTGTCCTGTAATGCTCTGAACTTGCTCCTTCACTTTATCCAATTCGATCTTGATCGATTCTTCGGATAATGTCGTCATGTCGGGATGGCTCCATGAATGATTGCCAATAATGTGGCCCTCCGATGCCATCCGCTTCAACAATTCAGGCTGATCCTTCACATAATGACCCGTAACGAAAAACACCGCTGGCACTTGTTTTTCTTTGAGAACATCCAAAATTTTAGCGGTTAAGCCATTCTCGTAACCATTATCGAACGTCAGGAATAGCTCTTTGCGAGTGGTGTCGCCCAAGAAGAGAGCACCATGCTTCGTGACAATCGGCTTAAAGCCTTCTTGATCAATGGACGGCAGCTTCCCCTCCACGCTTTTCTTGAAACCAAAATGATAAGCATTCGGCTCCGCTTGTGCGGATGAACCTCCTGCAGCAATGGCCAGCATTGTCGCAAACAGAAGGGTTGCAGCACGTTTGCGGTAGTTCCTGAACAAGGATGCACATTCCTCTCTCGTGTGGATTCTGGACAACCAGTATGTTTATACTATTGCCCGAACCGACCTAAATCATGACAGTAGCGGACACAAAAAGAAAAACCACCAACTCGGAGCTTATCGCTCTCCAATTAGTGGTTCTCGTTATGTATATTTCATCTAATTTAAAAATGGTCGGGACGACACGATTTGAACATGCGACCCCCTGGTCCCAAACCAGGTGCTCTACCAAGCTGAGCTACGTCCCGAGTGAATGGAGCGGAAGACGGGAATCGAACCCGCGACCCTCGCCTTGGCAAGGCGATGCTCTACCGCTGAGCCACTTCCGCTTAGGGTGGTGCCGCCGAGAGGACTTGAACCCCCAACCTACTGATTACAAGTCAGTTGCTCTACCAATTGAGCTACAGCGGCATAAAGATGGTGACCCGTAGGGGATTCGAACCCCTGTTACCTCCGTGAAAGGGAGGTGTCTTAACCCCTTGACCAACGGGCCGTATTCGATCAATGAAATAAGTACTACGGAGAAGGAGGGATTCGAACCCTCGCACCACTTACGCAGTCTAACCCCTTAGCAGAGGGTCCCCTTGAGCCACTTGGGTACTTCTCCAGGAAATGGCTCCCCGAACAGGACTCGAACCTGTGACAACTCGATTAACAGTCGAGTGCTCTACCAACTGAGCTATCAGGGAATATGATTCAATGTTTGCACATTGAAAACTGGATACGAAAGTTTTAGCTGAATGATCTTTATGCTGAATTTGGGGCCCCCGCAAAGTAATCGGAATACTCCTCGAAGCCTACGCTTCACTTTGTGGGGTATCTTAGGATAAGCCCTCGACCGATTAGTATTCGTCAGCTCCACACGTTGCCGTGCTTCCACCCCGAACCTATCAACCTCGTCGTCTTCAAGGGGTCTTACTAATTGGGAAATCTCATCTTGAGGGGGGCTTCACGCTTAGATGCTTTCAGCGCTTATCCCGTCCGTACT
>NZ_JANIPJ010000070.1 GCF_024623455.1 Paenibacillus soyae
GGCTGGATCACCTCCTTTCTAAGGATATACCCGATCTCGATGAAGATCGGATAGGAAGCATAAGCTTCCACAAGCAACTCTCAGGCAGGATTGTTGCTCGCTCGTTGTCAGTTTTGAAAGATCAATTTTTTTGCCGCATTGTTAATGTGGTTAATAATTAATCTTTCTAACAAATTCGTAAGTTATGGATAAACCTGAAGTTATTCAGGCAACCTAACAACGAAACATTTGCACCTTGAAAACTGGATAACGAAAGTAATAGCTGAAACATCCTTTAGCTGAAAGAAACAACCGCCAGCTGAGGAAACTCACGCTGAGCGATAACTAGGTTAAGCTAGTAAGAGCGCACGGAGGATGCCTAGGCACCAGGAGCCGAAGAAGGACGTG
>NZ_JANIPJ010000071.1 GCF_024623455.1 Paenibacillus soyae
TGAAGAACACCATGATTGTATTCTCTTCTGACCACGCTGAGCTGCTTGGCGATTACAATAGTGTAGGCAAGCGCAGCTTCCTGGATTCCGCAGCGCGCATACCGCTGATCGTAGTGGATCCAGATCGCACGAAAGGCAATGAGCAATGTCATGCTCCCGTAGGCTTGGTCGATATATTGCCAACCTTTCTGCAAGCGGCAGATATTGAGCCGCAAGAGGATTATAGCGGCCGGAGCTTGCTGGATATTGCTGAGGGCAAGCAGCAGAGAGAATTAACGATGGGTCAATATAACCGGAATGAATTCGGTGTATATATGGCCGTTACGGAACGATACAAATATATCTACTCAGCGCCGGACAATAAGGAATGGTTGTT
>NZ_JANIPJ010000073.1 GCF_024623455.1 Paenibacillus soyae
AAGCGTTATCTGAACCAGAACGGATACCAGCATGTTCATGATCCGCAGGGGGTCCGGAGCGAGATGTATTACATTCCTCAGCCATCCCAGCTGCCAGCGCATCTGCATAACACAACATGGGTTGTGGATCGAAGTATTGATTTCCTTGAGAGACGAGATCGGGAACGGCCGTTTCTGTTGATGAGCAGCTTTATCAAGCCGCATCCGCCCTTTGAGACACCTACACCATGGAACAAGCTATATCGAGCGCTTGAGATGTCATTACCTAAGCGGCCTATGAACGGAGAAGAGCTCCTAACCTATTGGAATCGATTCCAGAATCGGTACAAATATCGAGATCAAGGTGTGGACGACCATTTGATGAGGACAATGAA
>NZ_JANIPJ010000074.1 GCF_024623455.1 Paenibacillus soyae
CGCTTGAGATGTCATTACCTAAGCGGCCTATGAACGGAGAAGAGCTCCTAACCTATTGGAATCGATTCCAGAATCGGTACAAATATCGAGATCAAGGTGTGGACGACCATTTGATGAGGACAATGAAGGCAGCGTATTATTGCACAATATCCTTCATTGATTACCAAATCGGACGCTTGCTCGCTTACATGGAAGAACAAGATCTGCTGAAGAACACCATGATTGTATTCTCTTCTGACCACGCTGAGCTGCTTGGCGATTACAATAGTGTAGGCAAGCGCAGCTTCCTGGATTCCGCAGCGCGCATACCGCTGATCGTAGTGGATCCAGATCG
>NZ_JANIPJ010000075.1 GCF_024623455.1 Paenibacillus soyae
CGATCTGGATCCACTACGATCAGCGGTATGCGCGCTGCGGAATCCAGGAAGCTGCGCTTGCCTACACTATTGTAATCGCCAAGCAGCTCAGCGTGGTCAGAAGAGAATACAATCATGGTGTTCTTCAACAGATCTTGTTCTTCCATGTAAGCGAGCAAGCGTCCGATTTGGTAATCAATGAAGGATATTGTGCAATAATACGCTGCTTTCATTGTCCTCATCAAATGGTCGTCCACACCTTGATCTCGATATTTGTACCGATTCTGGAATCGATTCCAATAGGTTAGGAGCTCTTCTCCGTTCATAGGCCGCTTAGGTAATGACATCTCAAGCG
>NZ_JANIPJ010000076.1 GCF_024623455.1 Paenibacillus soyae
GAGATTTTGCCCCTCGTACCGGGCGCCGCTGGCGCTGGGGGTCTCATAGGCGAGCACCTGCTGCTGGTTGTTACCCTCGCTCAGGTTGATCATGGCGGCGGGCCGCGTGGCCTCGTTGTAGAAGTAGGTGGAGAGGATGACGCTCTTGCCGCACTGGTAATCGACCGGCATCGGCACCCTCAGCTGGCCGCCTTTTATCTGCAACTCGGTGATCCGCAACTGGTAGCTATCTTCCACGCATTGGCGCAGGTCGCCCGCCTTCCAGCAGTCGTTGCGCCCCTTGATCCAGCCGCGCTGGATGGCGCGCTCGCTCTTCTGCTGCTCGGGG
>NZ_JANIPJ010000077.1 GCF_024623455.1 Paenibacillus soyae
AATCCGCTTGGCGACGTCCTACTCTCCCAGGACCCTGCGGTCCAAGTACCATTGGCGCTGGAGGGCTTAACGGTCGTGTTCGGTATGGGAACGCGTGGTTCCCCTCCGCCATCGCCACCAAACGGATGACTGCGAAAGATCAAATTGATCTTTCAAAACTGACAACGAGCGAGCAACAATCCTGCCTGAGAGTTGCTGTTGGAAGCTTATGCTTCCTATCCGATCTTCATCGAGATCGGGTATATCCTTAGAAAGGAGGTGATCCAGCCGCACCTTCCGATACGGCTACCTTGTTACGACTTCACCCCAATCATCTACCCCACCTT
>NZ_JANIPJ010000078.1 GCF_024623455.1 Paenibacillus soyae
ACACATGAGTGTTGATCCCATTACGGGGCCATAGCTCAGCTGGGAGAGCGCCTGCCTTGCAAGCAGGAGGTCAGCGGTTCGATCCCGCTTGGCTCCATTTGCACCTTGAAAACTGGATAACGAAAGTCAATCAAGATGAAAATCTTGAGCTGAAACATCCTTTAGCTGAAAGAAACAACCGCCAGCTGAGGAAGCTCACGCTGAGCGATAACTAGGTTAAGCTAGTAAGAGCGCACGGAGGATGCCTAGGCACCAGGAGCCGAAGAAGGACGTGGCGAACAACGATACCGCCTCGGGGAGCCGTAAGCAGGCTTTGATCCG
>NZ_JANIPJ010000079.1 GCF_024623455.1 Paenibacillus soyae
GGTGCCGACGGCGCTACTGGACCTGCCGGACCTACAGGGCCTGCTGGCGCTACTGGACCTGCCGGACCGACTGGCGCGGACGGCGCTACTGGACCTGCTGGACCGACTGGTGCCGACGGCGCGACCGGACCTGCTGGACCGACTGGTGCCGACGGTGCGACTGGACCTGCCGGACCGACTGGTGCCGACGGCGCTACTGGACCTGCCGGACCTACAGGGCCTGCTGGCGCTACTGGACCTGCCGGACCGACTGGCGCGGACGGCGCTACTGGACCTGCTGGACCGACTGGTGCCGACGGCGCGACCG
>NZ_JANIPJ010000007.1 GCF_024623455.1 Paenibacillus soyae
CCAAAGCATGTCGCGCAAAGGAAATTGTTACGATAACGCGGTAATGGAAAACTTCTTTGGCATTATGAAGTCGGAGTTTCTTTATCTTAATGAGTTTGAAAGTGTAGATCACTTTAAGCAAGAACTAGAACGATACATCGATTACTACAATTACAAACGCATCAAGTCAAAATTAAAAGGCATGAGCCCGGTACAGTACCGAGCTCATGCCCAACAGGTTGCATAAAAATATTTGTCTAACTTTAAGGGGTCACTTCATTCAAGGCTGCCGTTGGTTTTTTCCGTCGTAAGCATCAGTAATTACGGTAAACGTAAGGGTCCTCCGGCTGAGGAATCGGCTCCCAGGAGGTCACTCTAAGCACTGGAATCGTCTGTTTGAACGGCTGGTAAAGCTGCGACGTCAGTACGCCCGACACTTGTACCCAATCATCGTCCGCCAGCTCCGTTCCTTGGGGAAACTCGACAAGCATGCCGAATATCCCGGAATCCGCGACGCAGTGGATGAACCCGAAGCGGAAGACGAAATAATGGGTGTCGTCGACTTGCTCTCCTTTGTAGGCGAAGCCGGTAAAGGTAAGAGTCTTACCCATAAAAGAGCCGGGGAAATTATAGATCACTTCCATGCCCTTCATGTAATTGCTGTCGTCAAGAGTGACGGCGTCAGAACCCGCGAATTCCTGCAGCTCCTTGTTCTTCAGCTTCTCATAGCCTTCCTTGCCATAGAAAACGCTGGAATCCGGCTTCAAAAATTGATGTTCTCCCGGCAACCCGTCAGACATTCCCTCCAGCTCAGCCGGAAAGGAGAAGCCCTTAGCCTTCACGAAGCTTGAATCCAGCGTCTGTACAGGCAAGAAGATGCCGGTGATGATCGGGACGAAAAGAATCAGATAACCGAGGCTTCGTTTCCACCTGGACTTCGGTTCATGCGAGTGCCCGAACTCGTCCTCGTGATCGTGTGCATGATCATGATCATGATCGTCATGCGAGCAGGTTTTTGCGTGATCGCCAGCATTAGCGGTGACTTGCTTGACTTCGGCTTCTTCCTTGCGCTTTTTAGCTTTATCCTTAAGCTGAACGCGGACAAATTCGACGATGCATAGAATCAGCAGGAGGACGATCGCGCTGATGGACAAATAAGCGTATTTGGTATTAATGTATTTGTTCAGCTCGCCCTCTTGGTGAATAATGGCGAACAGAAGCGCAAAGCCGACCAATATGACGAATCGAATCATCCGATCAACCTCCCTACGATCAAGGACCCGGCGAAAGTGCTGGCGCCCACGATGGCGATCAGCACGAAAACGAATTTGGAGCGGAATGTGCCGAGCAGCATGAGCGTGTTTTTGATATCAATCATCGGACCGAAAACCAGGAAAGCGGAAATCGAGCCAAGCGAGAAGGTGCTCCGGAACGAAGAGGCGATAAAAGCATCCGCTTCCGAGCAGAGAGACATGACAAAGGCCAATGTCATCATGACGAGGGAGGCCGTGACCGGATTATTCCCAATATGCAGGAGCGACGAAGTGGGGATGAAGGTTTGCATGCTGGCCGCGATGAACGCGCCGAGTACCAAATATTTGCCCACCGAAAAAAATTCGTCCACCGCATGAGTAAGAACGGAGCCCATCCGAGGGATGAACCGTTTGGATGGCTTGACCGGCGTGACCGAATCGGAGGCGGCAGCGACTTGCCGGACACTCATGTTTTCCCTAAGCGGCAGAACAGGGAAGAAATACGCGACGCTCACCGACGCGATAAGAGCAACTGCAAATGCCAGGCCGGCCCTAATGGCGACAACCCTCCAATCGTTGCCGAAGGCGACGAACGTCGAGAAGAGCACGATCGGATTAACGATCGGCCCTGTCAGCATGAAGGCGATGCCGGCGTTCAGCGGCACGCCCTTGTTCAGCAATCGGCGGGTAATCGGCACAATCCCGCATTCGCAAGAGGGAAACAAAAGACCGACGCTGCACCCGAACAACGAACTCAGAAATCGATTTTTGGGCATGATTCGGGAAATCCATTGCTCCGTTATGAAGGACTGGATGAAGCCAGAGATAATGACCCCGACGAGCACGAAAGGAATGGCTTCCATCAGCATGCTGAGAAAAATCGTATTTAATTGTAGAAAGGTATTCATAAGTTCACCTGCCGCATGAAGAGATAAGGACTTGTCTTCTCAACTATAGCACAGGTTGGGGAACGGCTATACAGCAACAACAAAAAAGAAGCCTCCCGCCAATGGCAAGGAGGCTTCTTTGAACTTCATTACTTAACGGCAGCTTCGTAGCGCTTGCCGACTTCTTCCCAGTTCACAACGTTCCAGAACGCCGCGATGTAGTCAGGGCGTTTGTTCTGGTAGTTCAGGTAGTAAGCATGCTCCCAAACGTCCAGGCCGAGGATCGGCGTTTCGCCTTCCATGATCGGGCTGTCTTGGTTAGGCAGGCTGTATACTTTCAGCTTGCCGCCAGCTACAGCCAGGAACGCCCAGCCGCTGCCGAAACGGGTTGCCGCCGCTTTCGCGAAGTCGGCTTTGAACGCTTCGAAGCCGCCCAGCTCGCTTTCGATCGCCGCTGCAAGTGCGCCGGTAGGAGCGCCGCCTGCGTTCGGGCCGATTGTCTCCCAGAACAGGCTATGGTTAGCATGGCCGCCGCCGTTGTTGCGAACAGCCGTGCGGATCGCTTCAGGCACGCTTGCCAGATCGCCGATCAGTTCCTCAATAGATTTGCTTTGAAGCTCAGGAGCGGACTCAAGAGCCGCGTTCAGGTTCGTCACGTAAGCGTTGTGGTGACGACCATGGTGGATTTCCATTGTCAATGCGTCGATATGAGGTTCAAGCGCATTGTGTGCGTAAGGCAAAGCAGGTAGTTGATGAGCCATTATTCATTACCTCCCGAAATTATGTAGGTTAATCACCAATATTATCCCTTATCAGAACGAATAAATCAACATTGTTGTTGAAAAAGTCGGATTCAAGGAATGGCCCCAATTTCGGAGGCCCCGCACTAATTTGGCACGAAAGGAAGTTTTTTATGCGTAATAGAAAAAGACCGCATAATGATAATAATCGCATATAAAATCATGTAAGCGCTTAAAATAAAGCGTTTTCAGGAGAAAAACGGCGATTTGTCTAAATTTTTAAGGTTTTTTAAAGAAAAAAGAAGGAATAACCAACATTGCGTCGTATTATATACGAGTACGAGACTATGATATGGTAGAAGGTGTTTATTGAATGAACGTACGTTCCTTCCAGTTGTCCGATTACAAACCGCTTACGGAACTGCTAGAGGAAGTTCTGACAACGGAATGCTATGAGCAAACGATGGAAGCATTCGCCAGGCAATTGTCATGGGATAGCGAGCTCGTTCTAGTCGCCGTCAAACAATCAGAAATCGTAGGTATGATCATTGGCACGATCGATAATAACAAAGGTTACTATTATCGGATTGCTGTATCTCCGGAGCACCAGCGCGTAGGCGTGGGCAAGGCGCTCGTGACGGCGCTGCGCCAGCGCTTCGTACAGAGGAACGTTACGAAGATTCTGATAACAGCGGATGAGCATAATGAGCCCGTATTGCCGCTTTATGAATCGATGGGTTTCGCGGCGTCGGACTTTTTCCGTTCCTTTCAGAAGCTGAGCATCGTAACGGGTTAATAGAGAGAATTGGAGCAATTCGTGTTTTTGTTTGGGCATATCTGCATCGCCGTTGCATTTGGCGCTCAGATATGCTTTTCTTATTACTATAAGGAAATCGAGGAGCACGAGCAGCATGGAAACATACGAGCAATGCATCATTAAGAGCTTCAAGCATAATGGGCATCTCCATAGGCTTTGGCAGCAGAATTGGCTTGTTCCGAATCGGCAGCTGAGGCAAGAGCATCAGCAGGAATCGATGATCGTGCTCATCAATCGACAGACGCCGATTCAGGAGTCCGACGGGAAGCAGTGGATCAGCCGCGTACCGGCTGTTTCTTATTTTATCCCAGGGCAATGGTTTAACGTCGTCGCGCTGCTGGAGCCTGCAGGAGTACGGTATTATTGCAATATTGCGTCGCCTCCTTATTTGCAAGGCGGGGTGCTCACGTATATCGATTACGATCTGGACGTCATACGCACGGCGGACGGCAGCCGGTATATCGTGGACCAAGACGAATACGAGCAGCATAAGAAGCTTTACCATTACCCGCATGCCGTGCAGGAGAAGGTGTACGACGGGCTGAACGCGCTGCTGGGAAGGATCGAGCATGGGGGAACCCCGTTCTCGGACGACTCCGCGAACGCGTATTATCAGGGCTGGCTGGAGCATACGGGCGGAGCGGAGGAATGAAGCCTCATTCCTTGCTCCTCGATTGGGTCAAGACGTCGGCGGCGGCGGTCGTCGTCGCTCTGCTGGCTTATCATTTTCTATTCACGGTATCGCCGGTTCAGGGTCATTCGATGGAGCCTACGCTTACGGAGAAGGAATGGGTATTCGTGAACAAAGCGTTATACCATTTATCGCATCCGAGGAACGGAGAAGTCGTTGTCTTGGAAGCCCGGGCGGATGGCGGGGGAACGAAGGAATTATTGGTGAAGCGGATTGTGGGAGCGCCCGGCGATCGTATCGAGATATCAGGCGGAAGATTGTATCGCAACGGCAGGCAAGTGGACGAGCCCTATGTGAGCGGGCAGACCGAGGAATCCAGCTATGGACCGGTTGTCGTGGCGGAAGATAGTTACTTTGTTCTAGGCGATAATCGGAAGATGAATGCAAGCTTGGACAGCCGGACGATCGGGACGGTGCCCGAGAACCGGATAATAGGAAGGGTCGATTGGATCCTATGGCCCCTTCGAAAGGCCGGCGATATATAAGCAATACGCAAAAACGGAGGTGCGGTTAATGAAGGAAGTGATGATCTATACGGACGGGGCCTGCTCCGGCAACCCGGGTCCGGGCGGCTGGGGAGCCGTGTTGTTCTACGGCGGCCATCGGAAGGAAATATCGGGCGGCGAGAAGGCGACGACGAACAACAGGATGGAAATCCAGGCGGTAATCGAGGGTCTAAGCCTTCTCAAAGAGCCCTGTACGGTAAAGGTATACAGCGACTCCGCTTACGTCGTGAATTGCTTCCAGAAGGGATGGATTCACGGCTGGCTGCGTAACGGGTGGAAGAACAGCAAGAAGGATCCCGTCGAGAATCAAGATCTATGGAAGCAGCTGTGGGAGCTCATGAAGCAGCATTCCGTCGAATACGTGAAAGTGAAGGGGCACAGCGACAACGAGTGGAATAACCGCTGCGACGAGCTGGCCCGCGAAGCGATAAGAAGGCTCTAACGATGGATTGGGATAAACTGAAGCAAGAAATGAAGGATGCGGCGTGGGACCTTGGCATCGATGCGATTGGCGTTGCGAGCCCGGATCCGTTCACGACGCTCAAGGAGAGGCTGATCCGGCATCGAGTGCTAGGAAGGGAATCCGGCTTCGAGGAGCCGGACTTGGACAAGCGGACGGACCCGTCGCAGCTGTTCGACCAGCCAAAGAGCATTATCGCGATCGCGGTCGCATATCCATCCAAGCTGAAGGACCCGCCGAAGTCGGAGCCCGGAGCAAGACGAGGCATCATGTCGAGATCGGCTTGGGGCGAGGATTACCATAAAGTGTTGCGGAACCGTCTGGCTAGGCTGGAGGAGTGGTTGAAAGAAAGGGTGCCTAGTTTGCGCGCGGAAAGCATGGTCGACACAGGCGAGCTGTCCGATCGCGCCGTCGCGGAGAGGGCGGGCATCGGCTGGAGCGCAAAAAACTGTTCGATCATTTCGCCGGAGCTCGGGTCTTGGGTTTACCTAGGCGAGATGATCACCAATCTGCCGCTTCCTCCTGACGAGCCGGTTACGGAGGGCTGCGGAACGTGTACGAAGTGCATAGACGCCTGCCCCACGAACGCTCTTGTCGGCCCCGGCGAGCTGGACGCCAAGAAGTGCATTTCGTTTATTACCCAGACGAAGGGCATGGTAGAAGACGAATACATGCGGAAGATCGGCAACCGGCTCTATGGCTGCGATACGTGCCAGATCGTCTGCCCGGAGAACCGGGGCAAAAACTGGACCCGTCATCCGGAGCTGCAGCCGGATAACGAGCTGGCTAAGCCGCTTCTGCTGCCGCTGCTGACGATCGGCAACCGCGAGTTCCAGGAGCGATACGGAGCAACGTCATCGGCATGGCGGGGCAAGAAGCCGATTCAGCGCAACGCGATCATTGCGCTCGGGAACTTCAAGGAGGCTAGCGCCGTACCGGACCTGATCGGGGTGCTGACGAAGGATCCGAGGCCCGTACTGCGCGGGACGGCCGCATGGTCGCTTGGCAGGATCGGAGGGGCGGAAGCGCAGCGGGCCTTGTCGGAAGCAAGAGGCAGCGAGAAGGACGAGGAAGCGCTGGCCGCCATTGGTTTTGCGTTAGACATGATGAAGCATGAGACGAAGGATGAGGGAGCCGCTGATTGACGTCCATAGGGGAAACAACTGCGAGGCCGGTTCGCTGACTGTCATGGCCGCAGATTCGCGCCAATAGAATCATGCGGTATCCAATTGCTCTGTTTTCATTGCGGAAGATGCGCGGACATGCTATGATACAGGGTGCTAAGTGCGTAAAAGATATATTTAATGAGAGGGTCAGGTGACATAGATGGAGTGGTATCATATCGTAATTCCGATCATGACGCTAATCGTCGGGGCAGTCGGCGGCTTTATCGCGGGCGTGTTCTATCTGCGCAAGCAGCTTGAGAAGATGCAGAACGATCCGGAAATGATTCAGAAGATGGCGAAGCAAATGGGCTACAATTTAAATAAACAACAGATGGCGCGCGCCCAAAACATGATGAAAAATCAAAAACTCCCTCGCAAGTAAGCAAAGCTGCGAAGGGGCAGGTTCGGGAAGGAGCGGGTACGAATGGCGGGCAAGAAGGATTACGTCAATTCGAAGGTATCGGGCAACCGCGAGCAAATCGAATATCACGTGAAGGAAATATTGAAGCTGATCGGAGAAGACGTCGAACGCGAGGGCTTGCTGGAGACGCCTGCCCGCGTGACGCGCATGTACGAGGAAATTTTCGCAGGGTACGAGGTGGACCCGAGAGAAGTGTTGGGCGTGACATTCGATGAACAGCACGAAGAGCTAGTCATCGTGCGGGATATCGTCTATTACAGCCAGTGTGAGCATCATATGGCGCCGTTCTTCGGCAAGGCCCATATCGGTTATCTTCCCAGCGGCAAAATTGCGGGATTAAGCAAGCTTGCCCGGCTAGTCGAAGCCGTAACGCGCCGCTTGCAGGTGCAGGAGCGGATTACGTCCCAAATCGCGGACATCCTCGACGAAGAACTGGCTCCTCACGGCGTTATGGTCGTCGTTGAAGGCGAGCATCTATGCATGTGCGCTCGAGGCGTCAAGAAGCCCGGCTCCAAGACGGTTACTTCGGCCGTAAGAGGAGAGTTCCGCACGAGCGCGCCGCTCCGTTCGGAATTTCTGGCGCTGCTTAAACAATAACCGCAATGAAAAAGAGCATGATCTTTATCCTCCTGGGAAGGGGGAACGATCATGCTCTTTTTTGTGCTTGGATCATAGGGGTCATGCTTCGCGTTTCGCTTGAATTTCTCCGTCCACTTGACTGAGGAACAATGCGGTCCTCTGAATGTATTCCCTCGGATGGCTGCGGAACAACAGCTCATGCTGGCCGTTCTCGACAATCCAAGAGCGAGACAGCGCATTATGCTGATTGGCAGCGATCATCTCCGCGACTCCATGCGGCGCTTTCGCGTCCTCCGTGCCGTGAATGACGTAGATCGGCATCTCATAGGAATTCGCGATCACTTCTTCGGCTGGAATCGATCCGAAGCTGCTGCCCGTCCAGAGCGGAATCATCGACTCGATGAGCGGAAGCGAAGGAAACTTCGGCAATGGCACGAATTGATTCAAATTATCGAAGAGTGCTTCGGAGCTTGGGACAAACAGGCTGTCCAAAATCATGGCGTCGATCTCGTCGGTCTGAAGAGCGGCCTGCAAGGCCGTGCCGGCGCCCATCGAGAAGCCCCAGACGACGATATCCTCGGCGCCCCGCGACTTCGCGTAATCAATCGCGGCAAGCAGCTGCTGGGATTCTTCGCGTCCGCCCGTGGCGGGCGCTTTGTATTGTTCGGATGCATAACCGTAATCGAAAAGGAGCACATTGTAATTCAATCCGTGCAGCAGCTTGGTCAGCTCGTACATCGGAACCCAATCCTCTTCCCGGTTCGCTCCGTACCCATGGGAGAACACGACGGTTCTCATCGTATCGGACGCGTATGCGGGAGCGGCGGGCACATACCATCCGCTGACGGTCGTCTCGCCGCTGCGGCTGGCGAATATGACGTCCTCGTATGCGGCGCCGATCGCCTCCTGCGGGTTGGAGGAGAGGGGAGCGACGTATGGATAAGCCAGAAGCCATGCGACATAGCCATGAAAAATAATAACGGCGATCATGCACATAGCGGCGAGCGAGGCGATCAAGGCGAGAAGCAGATGCTTGCGCTTCTTCGGAGGCCTTGCGTTCGGAACATAGATGCCAGGCAGCAAAGCTTGCATGGCAGGATGAGGAGTCATCGTCTCCAGCGTAATGGTTGTCGTCATCGTGTTGTTCATCCTATATCCCTCCTAAGCCCCAAATCAAAATGGAAGCGCTCTCGAGATGCTGTTACTTTAATGGTAGTAGAGACCTACCTGCCTGTCAATTCATGTCGCGGGAATGTTAAGCGCTTGTAATCGTTCTGTAATCTAGCGGGTAAGCTTTACGTTAAGCGAACAGATGAGGTATACTAAATGAGAATGGATTTCAATCAATATGAAAAAGGGTTTCAATCGGTGAAACTCGAATAAGTATATAGAAAGTAAGAGAATAGATGTTGGACGCAGGAGGCGTTAAGCAATGGATGAGGGAAAATCTACGGTACGCGCCGTCGATCGGGCGCTTGATATATTATTATGTTTTACGACCAAGACCGATTGGGCGATGACGGAGATTGCCGAGCATGTCGGCCTACACAAGAGCACGGTGCACCGCATGCTGGCGACGCTCGAGGAGAAGGGCTTCATCGAACGCGACCGTTCGACGGACCGTTATCATCTGGGATTGAAGGTATGGGAGCTGTCCGCCAATCTCTCGAGAACGGACGATCAAGCGACGATCTGGCTGCCGGAGATGGTTCGGCTCCGCGATCTGCTTGGCGAGACGGTCAGTATTTATGTCAGAGACGGCGCGGAGAGGATTCGCATGCAAGCCGTGCAGAGCAATCAGCCCGTTCGCCGGGTCGCGCCGGTCGGCGTCCGGCTACCGCTCTATGCTGGCGCATCGAGCAAGGTGCTGATCGCCTACGCGGACCCTGCCGTACAGGAGAGTATTCTGCAGTCGATCGCTTGGCCGCCAATGGTTGATCTGGATCAATATCGTCTCCAGCTGCAAGAGGTTCTGACGCAGGGCTATGCGACAAGCTTTGAAGAGAGGGAGGAGGGAGCAGCCGCGCTATCTTCTCCGATATTCGACCGGAGCGGGACGCTGGCGGCGGCTCTATCCGTGTCCGGACCGGCCAGCAGGCTGACGATGCAGACGATGCGCGATTACGCGCCCGTCATGATCGAAGCGGCGCGAAGAATGGGTACGATGATCCGATAAGAAGAAAGCGCAAAAAAAGAACCCTCCATAAGCCCGTATCCCGGGAATATGGAGGGTTTCTTGCTGCTTCTTACATATTCGCGATCATTTGGCGAAGCACGGTTTGCAGGATGCCGCCGTTACGGTAGTAGTCCACGTCAACGAGGGAGTCCAGACGAACGATCGCCGGGAATTCGAATGTCGTGCCGTCCGTACGAGTCGCCGTGACGGTAACCGTCTGGCCAGGCTGCACGTCGTTGGAAAGACCGGAAATGTCGAAGGTTTCCGTGCCGGTGATGCCCAGCGTCTTCCAGCTTTGACCTTCTTGGAACTGCAGCGGCAGTACGCCCATGCCAACCAGGTTGGAACGGTGAATACGCTCGAAGCTTTCCGCGATGACGGCTTTAACGCCCAGCAAATAAGTGCCTTTGGCCGCCCAATCGCGAGAGCTTCCTGTGCCGTATTCTTTGCCGGCGATAACAACCAGGTTTTTGCCTTCGGCTTGGTATTTCATCGAAGCGTCGTAGATCGACATCACTTCGCCGGTTGGCAGGTAAGTCGTTACGCCGCCTTCCGTGCCCGGAGCCACTTGGTTGCGGATACGGATGTTCGCGAACGTACCGCGCATCATGACCTCGTGGTTACCGCGGCGGGAACCGTACGAGTTAAAGTCTTTGCGCTCAACGCCGTTCTCGATCAAATATTTGCCGCCCGGGCTGTTAACCGTAATGTTGCCCGCAGGGGAGATATGGTCCGTCGTAACGGAATCGCCCATAAGCGCAAGCACGCTTGCCGCAGGGATGTCCGCGATGTCGGCAACGTCGGAGCCAAGGCTCTCGAAGAACGGAGGGTTCTGGATATAAGTGGATTTTGCATCCCACTCGTAGCTTTCGCCTTCCGGTACGTCGATCGCGTTCCAACGATCGTTCTGCGTGAACACATTTTCGTACTTGGCATTGAACATTTCCGGATTCAGCGACTGAGCAACCGCTTCTTTGATCTCGGCGTTCGTCGGCCAGATGTCTTTCAGGTATACCGGCTGACCGTCTTGGTCATGACCAATCGGATCGTTAGCCAGATCGATGTTGACCGTGCCCGCAAGCGCGTAAGCGACAACGAGCGGAGGAGAAGCCAGGTAGTTCGCCTTCACTTGAGCATGCACGCGGCCTTCGAAGTTACGGTTACCGGACAGAACTGCCGCAACCGTCATATCGTTGTCCGCGATCGCTTTGCTTACTTCATCCGGAAGCGGACCGGAGTTGCCGATACATGTCGCGCAGCCGTAGCCTGCAACGTGGAAGCCGAGCGCTTCGAGCGACTCCAGCAGGTTCGCTTTCTTCAGATACTCGGTAACAACCAGGGAGCCTGGAGTAAGCGAGCTCTTCACGTATGCCGGCTTCGTCAGGCCGCGCTCGACGGCTTTCTTGGCCACGAGGCCAGCGCCCAGCATAACGGATGGGTTGGATGTATTCGTACAGGACGTGATGGCCGCGATAACGACTGCGCCCGTACCCATTTTGGATTGAACGCCTTCCGCATGCTGAACCGGTACGACTTGCTCGATTTTCTCTTCGGACAGGCCATAGCCGCCTTTGTCGATTGGCGTGCGGATGATGCTGTTGAACGATTCTTTCATCGCCGTCAGCTCGACGCGGTCTTGCGGACGTTTCGGTCCGGCAAGGGATGGCACGATTGTGGACAAGTCCAGCTCGATCACGTCGGAGAATACCGGATCCGGCGTCTCGTCGGTGCGGAACATGTCTTGCGCCTTGTAGTAAGCTTCTACGAGCTGAATTTGCTCTTCCTTACGGCCCGTTTGACGCATGAAATCGAGCGTCTCTCTGTCAACCGGGAAGAAGCCGATCGTCGCGCCGTACTCCGGAGCCATGTTGGCAACCGTCGCGCGGTCCGCGAGGCTGATGTTGGACAAGCCGGGACCGAAGAACTCGACGAACTTGCCGACAACGCCTTTCTTACGAAGGATTTGAGTGACGGTCAGGGCAAGGTCAGTCGCCGTGGAGCCTTCCGCCAAGCTTCCAGTCAGCTTGAAGCCGATAACTTCAGGCATAACGAAGTACAGCGGTTGACCCAGCATGCCGGCTTCCGCCTCGATGCCGCCAACGCCCCAGCCGACAACGCCAAGACCGTTGATCATCGTCGTATGGGAGTCGGTACCTACGAGGGAGTCCGGATACACGACCGTCTCGCCGTCCGTCGTTTTGGTAGCGGCAACGGATGCCAGGTACTCGAGGTTAACTTGGTGAACGATACCCGTTCCAGGAGGAACGGCGCGGAAGTTATCGAACGCCGTTTGCGCCCAGCGGAGGAAACGGTAACGTTCTTCGTTGCGCTCGAATTCGACTTTCGTGTTATATTCCAGAGCTTCCGGGCTTCCGAAAGCATCAACCATGACGGAGTGGTCGATAACAAGGTCTACAGGAACGAGAGGGTTGATTTTCTTCGGATCTCCGCCTGCTTTCTTCACGGTATCGCGCATAGCCGCAAGGTCAACAACGACCGGAACGCCCGTAAAGTCTTGAAGGACGATGCGCGCAGGGATGAACGGAATTTCTTTGTCTTCGCGTCCATTGGCCCAGTTAGCCAGCTGCTTCACATGCTCGCCGGTAATGGCGCGGCCGTCGAACTGGCGAACGGCTGCTTCAAGCAGCACTTTGATGGAGAAAGGAAGCTTGGAAATATCTCCAAGGCCTTGCTCTTCGAGTCCGCCAAGGCGGTAGTAGGCATAGGACTTGCCGCCCGATTCCAGCGTTGTGCGAACGGAATACTCATTTTGTTTTGACATCGCTATTCTCCTCTTCAACAGTCATTAGAATTTGTTGTTTCATTAGATGAAACACAATTTCAAAATCCTATACCTCTAGTATAGCTTTAATAAGGGCATTCCGTAAAGACCATTTCTACCCGTTCGGCAGAAAGATGACATGATCGCCGCCAGCGGCCCATATAATGAAGCAGGCTGTCTTTGCCATGATGAAAAACCAACCATAATAGTCCGGATCGGGAGGGAACAAGATGTCCAAAGCAGGTAACCGCTCGCCCGCAAGCGGGCGAGAGAAACGCGGCGATAAGAAAGCAAAGAAGTCCCATTCTGCGCTGTCTTCGTCTTCGGGGCGCCTCAAGAAGACAAGTTCGCCTGCCGATGTCCGTATCGATCATAACCAGGCGGATAACGTCAAGCAGCCCAGACTAAGCTCGCTAATCCAGTCGTCGGAGCCGTCCGGGCCGCGCGCGGCCGGTCAGAGCGGGAACTGGAAAGGATCCGTCCAGGAATACGTGAAGCTTTACAATCAAGCCGAGACCGATCAGCATTCTCGCGTGCTTACCGATTTTCTGGCCGACCCCGTGCATGGAGACCGCCTGAGGCAACGCCTCGAACGGCTGCGCGACCGGGATCTATATAGAGGGGCGATCCCCGCCGGCAGCGAAACGAAAGCCGAATTGGTAAGAGTGAATGAATCCGCAAGCGAAGTGTCCGTCTTGATCAAGCTGCACATCAAAAGAAGGATGGAGCAAGGCGGGCGCTTCTATATCGAAGAGCGATATGAATACGAGCGATTGTGGCTTGCGGTCTCCGGCCAGCGCTGGGACGTGCTGCAGGTTGAACCGGTGATCGCGGAACGCAGGCCTCGCTACGGCGTGTCGGTGCACCAGCTTGCTTCGGAGCCGGACCGGTCGCCGCAGGAAGAGGTCTATGTCATGCCGTCATTGCCTTACTTAAATTATGACCTAATGCCTCCGCTGCAAAACCGCGTGAAAGGCATTCGGTACAGGAGAGATTTGGCTGCGGCCTACGCCGACCGTTGGTGGAACGAAGGCAATCCCGCATACGAGCTATTTGAGGTCAATTGTACGAATTACGTATCCCAATGCATCTTTGCAGGCAATGCTCCTATGAACTATACTGGTAAAAGGGGAAGCGGCTGGTGGTACAAGGGAAGATCGGGCGGCCAGGAATGGTGGAGCTACAGCTGGGCCGTATCGCATGCTCTGACCCAATATTTGGCCGCAGCCCGCAAATCGGGTCTGCATGCCGTAGAGACGCAGACGGCCGATGAGCTGCAGCTTGGCGACGTCATTACATATGATTGGAACGGCGACGGCCGATTCCAGCACAGCACGATCGTCACGGCCTTCGACTCGGCGGGACAGCCGCTCGTCAACGCCAACACTGTTCCTAGCAGGCATCGTTATTGGGATTATCGGGATTCTTACGCTTGGTCCAAAGGAACCCGCTATCGTTTTTTTCATATACCCGATACGCTGTAGATGCATAAAGCCCGGGCTCGGGCAACATGAATGACATCATAATCATACCGGAGGATCAATTATGGGGAGCAAAGTAAGAGTAGGGCTTGTGTACGGAGGTAAATCCGGCGAGCATGAGGTATCGCTGCAGACCGCGTACGCCGTCATGCGGGAATTCGATTATGGCGCCTACGAGATCAAGCCTTTTTATATTACCAAACAGGGCGAATGGAAAAGCGGGGAGCTGCTGCTTGCGCCGCCTGACAGCGTGGAGGCCCTTCGTTTCGGACCCGATTCGGCCGGATCGTCTTCGCTTTCGCTGGCGCCGTTATTCAGCGCCCTAGACGCGGCCGCTTTGGCGCCCGCAAGCCAGACGGGAGAGGCGACGATCAGCGGAGTGCCGGCAGCGGTGACGGAGCAAGCCGCCGAGAACGCCATCGACGTCATGTTCCCGCTGCTGCACGGCACATTCGGCGAGGACGGCACGATCCAGGGCTTGTTCGAGCTGGCGAACATCCCTTACGTGGGAGCTGGCGTTCTGGCATCGGCCGTAGGCATGGACAAGATCATGATGAAGAAGATTTTCGCTCAGGAAGGCTTGCCGCAATGCGTTTTCCGTTATTTTAACCGGACGCAATGGGAGAAAGACGCTTCCTATTTCATCATGGAATGCGAAGTATCGCTCGGCTATCCCTGCTTCATCAAACCCGCGAATCTGGGCTCGAGCGTGGGCGTATCCAAAGCGAAAAACCGCGAGGAGCTCATAGCGGCCGTCGACTACGCGTTCCGCTTCGACCGCAAAGTCATCGTGGAAGAATTCATCGACGCGCGGGAGATTGAAGTCGCCGTGCTCGGCAACGATGAGCCGAAAGCTTCCGTCGTGGGCGAAATCGCGCCTTCTAATGAATTTTACGACTACAAGGCAAAATACATCGACGGCAAATCGACGATGATCATTCCGGCCGATATCCCGGCCGATATTGCGGAAGCCGTCCGCGAGATGGCCGTCCGCGCCTTCCAGGCAATCGACGGTTCAGGTCTGTCCCGGGTCGATTTTTTCCTTCGGAAGCAGGATAACCAAATTATGATTAACGAAGTGAATACACTTCCCGGCTTCACGCCGTTCAGCATGTATCCGCTGCTTTGGCGCGAGACCGGCGTTCCGTACAAGGAATTGCTGGACAGCTTGATCGGTCTTGCCATCGACAGGCATAAGGACAAGCAGCGCATCGATTATACGGGAGAGAGCCTGTAGACAAGATTCGGGATGACAGATTAGATGCGCCGCGCGGCGCTTCCCATTGCGGAAGGGCTGCGCGGCTTATCCTATTAGAGCGTGAAAGGGTGGATATGGAATGGGATTCCAAACGGAATTTAATTCGGTATGCAAGTTTAAATCCGAGCAGGAGCTTTATGAATTGTTGGAATACGGCAAGGGCAAAATGGTGAAGAGCGGCTTCCGCGTGTACCCGACCGGACAGAAGGTTATTGCGTATACGCCGAACAACGAAGCGATCGCCATCGTGCGGATCCTGGCATCCATCGCGGAAATCAACTTCCAAGGAGAAGAAGTGACGCAGGTGGAGATGGAGCTCGTGAGGAAGCTGAACGACGAGGAAGCGAGGGTGCAGACCGCGCTTGCCTACGAAATGTTTTTCGGGGAGAGATCATAATTACATGATTGTCAGATTCGGCTTCGTGGCCATGAGCCTGCTGCTGGAGAACGCGTCCCCGTCCCGAACGATGACGTATGCGAACTTCTCCAAGCTGGACGATCGCGAGGCTGCCATTCGCAAGCTAGAACGAATCGCGGAGGAGAATCTTGTAAGCTCGCTGCGTATTCTGAAGCATGCCAAGGCGCATGACATCCGTATGTACCGGTTTTCGTCCAAGCTGATTCCGCTTGCGACCCACGAAGCGCTTGATGATTGGGACCCGTATGAAAATTTGGCCGGTCCGTTCCGCGACATCGGCGACTTCGTCAAAAGAAACGGGATCCGTACATCGTTCCACCCCGACCACTTCTGCGTGTTCAGCACGCCGCGTCCCGATGTGCTCGAGAAGTCGGCGAAGGATCTGGAGCATCATATCCGGATGCTGGAGATGATGGAGTTGGACGAGACGAGCAAAAACAATATTCATATGGGCGGGGCTTACGGCAACAAAGAAGAGGCGGGGGAAAGGTTCATCGAGCAGTTCGGGGCTCTGCCGGACCGTTTCAAGCACCGCGTGACGCTGGAGAACGACGATAAAACGTTTAACGTCAAAGAAACGTTGGGGGCCGCGGAGCTGGTCGGCGTGCCGATGGTGCTTGATATCCATCACCATGCCGTCAATCCGGGCGATACGGGAGAGGACGAGCTCATCGATGGCTTGTGGCCCCGCATTGCGGAAACGTGGTCCAAGGAACGATCGCGCCTTGGCTTGCAGGAATCGGCGCAGCTTCCGCCGAAGATTCATTCATCGAGCCCGAAGAGCTTGACCGATCCGAGAGGGCACGCGGACAATGTCGAGGCGGAGCCTTTGCTGCGGTTTTTGCGAGGGGCGGCGGCGCATTCCGATTGTCTGGACTGCATGCTCGAAGCCAAAAACAAGGATGCCGCTCTCCTGCAACTAATGGAGGCTATGAAGGAACTCGAATCGCGAGGAGAAGGCGTGAAGGTTATCGACGGCGCAAGCGTCGAGATCGCGCCTTATTGATCTGAAGGAGACGGGATGATCGATTCTTGCTAGGCTCGGCGTCGCTATGGCGAGGTTTGGCAGCATCGTAGGTTTGGGCGGGGGTGATTAATATCGTCCCCGCTTTGCTGCCAGTCGATCGTGTTCCAGCTTGCTTCAGCTTTTTCATTTTATTCTGGCGTATTGTTCGGCATTATATGAAACCGTTTACGATAGTAGGTGCCGATCCGTTATTAGAGACGGGCTGTGCGAGAGGCAGGGTGCGCTTACGTCTGGAACTGGGTGGAACGCGAAGGATGTTTCATTCGTATGGAAGTAGGGTATTTATATTGGTTGATCTTCATTTCATTTATAATCCATCATCTGGATACATAAGGGGTGTGTAATAAAGTGAACGATTCGAATAACGCTTCCGTTATTGGAGGGAAAAGCTTCACGGCGGTCGCGATTAACTGCGCCGCGAAGGCGGGAGAATGGATTACGACGAAACTAGGCAATTACAGCAGCTTGGAGCTTAAGCATTCGGCTCATGATTTGGTGACGGAGGTCGACAAAGGCTCGGAACGGCTCATCCGCAATCTGGTTGCCACTCACTTCCCTGACCATTCCTTCTTGGGCGAAGAGGGTGTCGAGCCCGGACCGGAGGCGTCGGCACAAGCGCTGGAGGAGGCGAAGGATGCCGAGTACTTATGGATCGTTGACCCGATCGACGGAACGACGAATTTCGTGCATAGCTTCCCGTTCTTCTGCGTTTCGATCGCGCTCGCTTATCGAGGCGAAGTGATCGTAGGCGTCGTCTACGATCCGGTTAGGGACGAATTATTCGTCGCGGAGAAGGGGAAAGGCGCGTACGTGCACGGCAAAAGAATGAAGGTCTCGGGAGAGGCAACGCTTAGAGAAAGCTTGATCGCGACGGGGCTTCCTGCAGATCATCACTACGCTCTGCCTCTCAACCTGAAGGGCGTGACCGCGATCGCGCCTCAAGTACGCAATCTTCGCATTGCCGGCTCCGCGGCTCTTCACATGGCCTATGTGGCGGCCGGGCGATTAAGCGGCTTCTGGGAAATCGGGCTGAACAGCTGGGATCTGGCGGCTGGCGCGCTGCTTATTCAAGAATCCGGCGGCGTCGTCACCGATACCAAAGGCGAACCGTATACGCTTGCCGTACGTAACGTGGCCGCAAGCAACGGGCATCTGCACAACGAATTGGTGCAGGCGCTCGAGCATGCGGGAGCGCAAGCCTAATGAGCCGTCCGGTTAAGCTGACGATTGCTTGGCTTCTGCTCGCTGCCGTCGCTTCGGCGTGCAACGATGGCGGGAACGGGAGCGGTTCCGCCGTCTCGTCCAATGCGGCCGCAACGCCGACGCCTAGCGCGCTGGCGAATAACGGCTCAGAGGAGACGCCGAAGCCGAGCGAGGCAGCGGGGCAATCAGCCGGGCCGTATGAAGTGATCGGGACGGAGCTTCGTATCCCTTGGTCTATTGCGTTCAACGGCAGCACGATCTATATGAGCGAGCGAGAAGGAAATATCGTCAAGGTCGAAGGCGGCAAGACGACCCGGGAAGCGGTTCGATTAACGAAAGCCGTTAACCATGAAGGTGAAGGCGGGTTTCTAGGTCTGCTGCTGGCGCCGGACTTCTCCGAATCCGGGCTGGCCTATGCTTATCATACGTACCGGGAGCAAGGGAAGACGCTTAACCGGATCGTTCTGCTGAAAAAAGAAGGAGCCGAATGGGCCGAGCAGCGCGCCGTTTTGGAAGGCATTCCCGGCGACCTCTACCATAACGGCGGACGTCTCGCCTTCGGTCCGGACGGGATGCTGTACGCGACGACGGGAGACGCGGAGGAGCGGGCGCTGTCACAGGACAAGAGCAGTCTAGCCGGCAAAATATTGCGATTGACGACCGATGGCGGCGTTCCATCCGATAACCCCTTTCCGGACTCGTACGTTTATTCCTACGGCCACCGTAATCCGCAAGGGCTCGCTTGGACGAAGGATGGCGTCATGTACAGCACCGAGCATGGACCTTCGGGCAATCCGGGAGGTCATGACGAAGTGAACCGAATCGTGCCGGGCCGTAATTACGGTTGGCCGACGATCATCGGGGACGCGGGTCACGAAGGGATGGAAAAACCGCTTTATCATACCGGAGAGGAAGCGATTGCCCCATCCGGCACGATTACGGACGCACAGGGAAGACTCATCATCGCCGCGCTGCGGGGAGAGGCGATCTATCGCTATACGCCGGAATCAGGCCAGATGGAAGTGCTACATAAGGGCGATGGCCGGATACGGGACGTGCAGCTCCGGGATGGAAGGCTTTATTTCATAACGAACAACACGGACGGACGCGGGACGCCTTCGGAGTCGGATGACCGATTGGTCTCGATGGACTATAATTGACTTCTTTCTTGTAGAATAGCGGCTCAAGGCGCTTAAGGCAGCGCTTTGAGCCGCTATTTATGTTCTGTGCGTGATGGGGGGGAAGAAGAGAGTAATTTTACTACCCGTTGGAAAAGTTATGAATATCAATTCGTGACTTCAAGGGGACTTAGTATGTCTACAACAGCGACAGGAATCCGAACGTTTCCCATGTATTGCATCATAATGCTGGCTTTGGGGCTCATGAATCACGTGATCGTGATTCCGCCGCTACTCCAATCGGCGAAGAGGGACGCTTGGATCAGCGTGATTGCCGTGTTGATTCCATACCTGATCTGGATCGTCATCTTGCGTTATATCATGAAGCAAACAGATCAGAAGCCTATTCTCGAATGGGTTCGTCAGCAACGGTTTGGACGGGCCATCAGCGGAGGGCTCCGCGTCATATTGATCGGATATTTATTTATGATCGGCGTTGTAACGGTTAAGGAAACGATTAACTGGACCCATGGCTCCTACTTGCCTCGGACTCCCGATTTGATTCTCAGTATCACATTAATGCTTCTATGCTTTTGCGCCGCGTGGGCTGGCATGCGCGCGATCGCCATCGTTTCCGGGATTCTTCTGCCCTTTGTCATCCTCTTCGGCGATTTTGTAATGAGCGCAAATCTCCCGCGGAAAAGCTATATTCTGCTGACTCCGATGCTAGAGCACGGATTGAAGCCCGTGCTTGAAGGCTGCCTATATGTCGGCGGAGGGCTTGCGGAGCTGTTTGTCCTTCTATTAGTCCAGCATCATCTGAAGTCAAAGATGAGACTCTGGTCGCTCAGCTTACTGGGCATCTTCCTAGTCATTCTTATTATTGGGCCTGTTATGGGGGCGATTGCGGAGTTCGGGCCGTATGAAGCGGCGGATCTCCGATACCCCGCTTACGAGGAATGGCGGCTAGTCAGGCTTGGCCGGTACATTCAGCATGTCGACTTCTTGTCGATTTACCAATGGCTTTCGGGAGCCTTCGCCCGGATTTCCATATCGCTGCTGCTCATGACCGAGCTCGCGGCTGGCGGGCCGAACGGGAAGCAGGGAACCATCTGGCTCATCTCGTTTAGCATGCTGTTTGTCATCTTAGTGGCGCTTCCGGTCAGCGATATTCAGTTTTTTTCATTTTTGAAGCTGGTATATCTGCCCGCATCGCTGTACACCGCAACAGGTATGCTTGTTGTGTTATTCGTGATGGCTTTGATTCATGCAAAGCGTACGAGGGGGAAGAAGCATGGCGGAGTCCGGCAAAATGAAGCCTGAAGCAGTCCGCGAATTGTTCCGGGGCAATGACGATATTCAGATGAAACGATACGAGCTTGACGGCTCTGGCGGTCAGCAAGCGGTGTATCTGGCCTATTGCGAAGGGATGGTGCATGCGAACCAGATCAATCGTTTTATTCTCCCGGGCTTGAGCGAGCTGCTTCCGATTACCAATGGCGGACTCGAGCTGGACAAGAAGTGGGACTTGCAAAAAATCGAGCAGCTGGAAGAGATCGTTTATTTGTTGTTTTCGGGGCAGCTCATCATCGTCATTGAAGGAGTGGACGCTGCCTTCGCGATGGATATTGCCAGCATCCCTCAGCGCCAGCCGCAGGAGTCCAGCGCGGAGATGTCCATCAAAGGTCCGAGAGACGCCTTCACCGAGGAACTCGCCACGAACGTTGCGTTGGTACGCAAGCGGCTCCGCAGCAATTCGCTGCGTTGCGAACGGTTTGTGATCGGAGAGCGCAGCAAAACGGATGTGGCGCTGCTCTTCATTGAGGATATCGCGAAGCCCGAGATGATTGAAGAAGCAAGAAGGCGTCTGAAAACCATTAAAACAGATGTTCTGCTGGGCGCCAGTCCGCTGGAGGAGCTGTTATCCGACAACAAGTACTCGTTGTTCCCGCTGCTCAGCTACACGACGCGTCCTGACTTCGTAGCGGATTCGTTGATTCGCGGCAGGTTTGCGGTGATCGCCCAAGGAGCGCCGACAGCAGTGCTCGCGCCCGGCAATTTGTTTTATATGCTTCGATCGCCGGAGGATTCCTATTTCTCTTATCTGCCGTCAACGTTCGGACTCTTGTTTCGTTATTTGGGTCTCGTGGCGGCATTGCTCCTGCCCGGATTTTATATAGCGGTAACGTCATACAACGTGGAACAGATTCCGTTTCCGTTGCTTGCC
The DNA here is from genome assembly GCF_024623455.1 of Paenibacillus soyae. Lineage (GTDB taxonomy): Bacteria > Bacillota > Bacilli > Paenibacillales > Paenibacillaceae > Pristimantibacillus > Pristimantibacillus soyae. The sequence goes on from NZ_JANIPJ010000007.1 coordinate 21,190, forward strand.
ACGATCGGATTATCCCGAATGGGACTCCCGTTTCCGGGACCGCTGGAAGCATTTCTGATGGTTATCATGTTTGAAATATTCCGTGAAGCAGGGGAGCGGCTGCCGAAGGCGGTCGGATCGACCGTCGCCGTCGTCGGCGGGATCGTGGTCGGCGAAGCGGCGATCCGCGCCGGACTCACCTCGACAACGATGATCGTTGTTGCCGCGATGACGGGCGTCGCCAATTTCACGGTGGTCAATCAAACGCTTGTATTTGCGGTGAGCATCAGCCGGCTTTTCATCATGATATGTTCCTCCTTTCTGGGTATGTACGGTTTCATGCTGGGACTGATTGGAACCCTATTGTATCTCGCCACGCTGAAATCGTACGGACTGCCCTACTTAGCGCCGCTGTCGCCGGTTACTTGGCAGGATCTCAAATTCGTGCTTGCCCGGATACCTTGGATAAAGAAAAATAAGCGGCCGAAAATGCTGCAGACGATCGACGATACTCGGCAGGAGGAGGGAGGCTCATGATGCTCCGCTTGGGGAGGACAGCGATTATCGCGGTCATCCTGCCGTTTCTCCTAACCGGCTGTTGGGATCTGAAGGACTTGCAGGAAGTGAACTATGTCAGAGCGCTGGGCTTTGATTTGCAGGGAAAGGAAATAGTCGTCTACGCTCAAATGCTGGATTTCACCGCGATCGCCAAATCGGAAGGAGGAGGCAAGGGGCAGCAGACTCCGGCATGGATCGGCATCGGCCGCGGCGCTACACTTACGGATGCCTTTGCAGATTTGTACCGGACGGGGCAGCTTAAGCTGTTTTACGGCCACGTCAACGCTATTGTTCTCGGCGAGAACCTGCTGGAAAAAAGGGCAAAGTCGAAGGAAGTCTATGAGCTCCTCAGCCGGTATTACGAGATTCGTTACACCCCATGGATATATGGGACCGACCAGCCGATAGATCAGTTGCTTGCCGTGAGCTCGTTGTTCAGCTTCTCTCAGAATGTGACGATCCTGCATCAGCCGCAAGAATCGTACAAGCAAAGATCCTTGATTCATCCGATCACTATGCGGGAGTTCAACACGAATCTGCGGGAGCCGGGAAGAACAACCTTGCTCCCGTCGATCACGATTAACGAGCAAAGCATGAAGCGCGGAGACAAAAACAACAGCATGCTGGAAGTGAACGGAGCCTATATCATCAGTCATGAGCATTTTCGGGGATGGGTGTCAGCCGACAACATAAAAGGTATCTCCTGGGTACAGCCGGAGACAATTCGCGCACCGGTCAACATTCGATCCGAAGGGGAGTTTGAAGCTTCGTTATTCCTGGAACGGCCCAAGATCAAAATCAAGCCCCGGATCGAGAACGGGATGCCGGCCTATACGATGAGCGTTTCGCTTTCCGGGAATATAACGGAGATGATTAAACCGTTGGCGGAATCGGAGATCGTAAGGAAAGCAGAGGAGCAAATTAAGCTTGAAATAGTTGACACTTTCCAAGAAGGACTTAAGCGGAACGCGGACCTGCTCCAGCTGGAGCAGGCCCTGTACCGGCAAAATGTCCGGGAGTGGAAGAAGCTGAGCAGCAACGGTCTCGCGGAAACGAAGGCGGGTTCGCTGAAAGAAGTAGAAGTAAGCGTCAAAATCGCTCGTACAGGCAAAACGAAGATCCGCAAATTAGGAAGTTTGTAAAAGGCCCCTATGGGGCCTTTTTCGGTTATTTTAGAGCTGCCATTGCGACACGGGCAGCTTCAATGGTTTGATCAATATCGGCTTCCGTATGAGCCGTCGTCAGGAACCAAGCTTCATACTTGGACGGCGCCAGATTGATGCCTTGGTCCAGCATCAGCCGGAAAAAGTGGCCGAACCGTTCGCCGTCCGTATCCTGCGCTTCCTCGTAGTTGGTAACGAGATGGTCGCAGAAGTGGGCGGAGAAGGAGCCGCGGATTTTATTAATCGTCAGCGGGATGCCATGCTGACTGGCTGCGTCCGTAAGTCCCGCGGCGAGCTTGCCGGCCAACGCGTCCATCCGGTCGTAGATGCCCGGCTCCCGCAGCACCTCCAGGCAAGCGATGCCCGCGGAGATGGAGGCTGGATTGCCTGCCATCGTACCGGCTTGATACGCAGGTCCGAGCGGTGCGACTTGCTCCATGATTTCGCGCCGGCCTCCGTAAGCGCCGATCGGAAGGCCGCCTCCGATGATTTTGCCAAGCGCCGTAAGATCGGGTTCGATAGCCGCATGGTCGGGGAAGGCGGAGAACGTCTGCGACGAGCCGTAATGGAAGCGGAAGGCGCTGATGACCTCGTCATAGATGACGAGAGCTCCGGCGTCTCTTGTCAGCTTGCACAAGCCCTCCAAGAAGCCTTCATGCGGCATGACCATGCCGAAGTTGCCGACGATCGGCTCGACCATGACCGCCGCCGTATCGCTGCCCCAGCGCTCAAGCGCCTGCTCGAGAGCCGTCAGATCGTTGAACGGAACCGTAATCACCTCATGCGCGATGCTGGTCGGAATGCCCGCGCTGTCCGGTATGCCGAGCGTGGAAGGACCGGAGCCCGCGGCGACGAGGACCAGATCGGAGTGGCCATGGTAGCAGCCCGCGAACTTGATGATTTTATTCCGTTTCGTATACGCCCTCGCCACGCGAATCGTCGTCATGACCGCTTCCGTGCCGGAATTGACGAAGCGAACCTTATCCATCGAAGGGATGGCCTCCTTCAGCATTCGCGCAAGCGTAATTTCCAGCTCGGTCGGCGTGCCGTACAGCGTGCCGTTCGAAGCGGCGCGAACGATCGCTTCCGTAATATGCGGATGGGCATGTCCCGTAATGATGGGGCCGTATGCGGCCAAATAGTCGATGTAACGGTTGTCGTCTACATCCCAGAAATAAGCGCCTTCGGCTCGTTTCATGAAGACGGGCGCTCCGCCGCCCACCGCTTTGTAAGAGCGGGAAGGGCTGTTAACGCCTCCTACGATATGTTCAAGCGCCTGCTTATATAGAGCTTCGGAATTCGGTCGGTTTCTATGAGTCATGGGGATCGGTCCTTTCGTTCCTAAAATAATGGCCGGCGGAGCCGCGCGGCCGGTTAAGGGAGAGTCATGCGCGTAACGCCCCAACAAGAGAAATAGAGCACGCGATGTGCTCTATTTCGTCGTCTGCTTGATGATGGCCGGCAAGCGAGCCGGTTATGGTCGATTAGCGGCTGCTTCCCGTACTGCCGGAAACGCCTCCGCCGGTTGCGGAGCTGCCGCCCTCGTTGCTTCCGTCCTCGGTCCCTGGGGTTGCCGTCGGCTCCGGAATCGTATCGTCCTTCGACAGCACTTCCTGCACGTATCCGAGCAGGGCGTCCTCGTCGCGAATGCCGATAACCGAAGCTCCGCCGATATGTTCCTCGCTTACGAGCTCCATCGGCGGAATTTGAGCCGTGCCGCCGACGTGGCTTTCGACGCCGAGCTGGCCGAGCTTCAGCATATCCGATACGCTGAGGTTCGTCTCGATGTAAGGGGAGACGCTCTCCAAAATCTCCTTCATCCGAATCAGGTTCCACGTCTTCTGGAGCTCGCCCGCGACGGCTTTCAGGAAGTTGCGCTGCCGCTCCGTGCGGGTGTAGTCGCTCATCGCGTCGTGGCGGAACCTCACGTATTGGAGCGCTTTGTCGCCGTCGAGCAGCTGGTAGCCTTTCTCCAGATCGATGTCGTAGCGGTTCTTGTCCGCGTTGTCCGTATAATGCATGTCCTTCTCAACGTCGAACCAAATGCCGCCGAGCTTGTCGATGAGAGCCTTGAACCCTTCGAAATCGGTGTAGACGTAATATTGAATTTCGAGTCCGAGCAGATCGCCCACCGTCTTCATCGCGAGGGAAGGACCTCCGATGGTGATCGCCGAGTTGATTCGCGCGGGACCGTAGCCTTCGATATCCGCGTACGTATCCCTGAGCACCGAGAACAGATGCGCTTTCTTCGTAATCGGATCGAAGGACGCGACGAGAATGGAGTCGGAGCGGGCGATTTCGCCTTCCGCGACATCGCGAGCGTCTCCGCCGAGGAGCATAATGTTGACGCGTTCCGTGCCTTCCCACTTCGGAACCTCGACCGTCTTCTCCGGCTCGATATCTTTGAAGATCGATTCTTCAGGCGCCTTCTGCATGCCTTCGAGCTCGTTCACGACGCCCGCGCCCCAGACGCCGATCGCCGCGATCGTCAACGCAAGGAAGACTAATACGCTAATAAGAATCCATTTCCATTTGGATGATTTTTTTGGGTTTGACCGTGAACGCATGGCGTGAGGTCTCCTTTCAATAAAAACGTTAGATGGTTCGATATCCGATGTATATTTTAAGAAACTGTTTCTATTCCCTGCACAGTTTACGCATCGAGATAACTGATGTATGATTACATATCATAAAATTATAAAGCTCATGCCTAGATAGTTGCAAGTTTTATCATTTTGGGCACAATATAGTCGCTATTTCCCAGGAAATGTCGAAGTGAGAGGAGAGAAGGAGCAACATGCTTGCAATAGACGTAAAGGACCTGCGAAAGGACTTCCGCGTCCAGAAAAACCGGGAGGGCCTGTCCGGGGCGCTGAAGGATTTGTTCAAAAGGGAATATCGGGAGGTCCGGGCGGTAAAGGACATCTCGTTCCAAATTCCGCAAGGCGAAATTTGCGGGTACATAGGCGAGAACGGAGCGGGCAAATCAACGACGATCAAGATGCTGACGGGCATTCTGGTGCCGACAGCAGGGGAATTGAAGGTTAACGGCTTCGTACCGTATCGGGACAGGGAGAAGTTCGTGAACGGCATCGGCGTCGTATTCGGCCAACGTTCGCAGCTGTGGTGGGATATCGGCGTCATCGAGTCGTTCCAGCTGCTGCGCAAAGTGTACAGAGTGCCGGAGGCGGAATTCCGCAAACGACTGGACAATCTGGTGGAGCGCCTGCAGCTTGGCGATTTGCTGAACCGTCCGGTCCGGAAGCTGAGTCTCGGGCAGCGGATGCGCTGCGAGCTGGTCGCTTCGCTGCTCCATAATCCGTCCATCTTGTTTTTGGACGAACCTACGATCGGTCTCGACATCGTCGTGAAGACGGAGATCCGGGACTTCCTGATGCAGATGAACAAGGAAGAAGGAACGACGATCCTGCTGACGACGCATGATCTTCAGGATATCGAGGCGCTTTGCTCGCGGGTAATCATGCTCGACGACGGGCGGGTAATCTACGACGGCGGCTTGGACGAGCTGAAGACGAAGTGGAGCAAAGGCAGGGAAATCCAATTCCAATTCGCGGCTCAGACGCCGATCGGCAAGCTGCAGATGCTGACGGAAGGGCTTGAAGTTAGCTGGACCGTCGAAAACGAGCTGACGGCGAAGCTGTTCGTTCCGCACGAAGTCAGCGTATCGGAGGCGATGGCCCGGGTCGTCGGCGGAGCGGACATTCGCGATATCAAAATATTCGAGACGAACACGGATGAAATCGTCCGAGGCATCTACCAATCGGGCTCGGCCGACGCCGAAGCGGCCAAGAAGGAAGTTGCTTCGTCATGATGAGCGCCTATATCGATTTTATCCGCATTCGATTCCTGATGATGCTCGCTTACCGGGTGAACTATTATAGCGGAATTATCATTTACGCGATCAACATCGGGGCGTACTACTTTCTATGGCAAGCCATTTACGGGGATCAGGAGTCGCTGGCGGGCTTTACCGTGCCGCAGATGACGACGTATATCGCGGTTTCCTGGATGGCGAGAGCGTTCTACTTCAACAATCTGGACCGCGAGATCGCGAACGAAATCCGGGATGGCAGCGTAGCCGTACAGCTGATCCGCCCTTATTCTTATTTGCTCGTGAAAATGATGCAGGGCTTCGGCGAAGGCGCCTTCCGCCTTTTGTTATTCATGGTGCCGGGCCTGCTCATCGTCTGTCTGATCTTTCCGGTGAAGCTGCCGACGGATCCCGCGGTGTGGTTGATTTATCTCGTGATGCTCTTTTTTAGCTTTCTTATCAACTCGCAGATCAATATTTTGACCGGGCTGTTTGCGTTTTTCGTGGAAAACAACGAAGGCATGATGCGGATGAAGCGAGTCATGGTCGATTTGTTCTCCGGCGTCGTCGTGCCGATCGCGTTTTTCCCCGGCTGGCTGTCGGCCATCATGGAGTGGCTGCCGTTCCAGGCGATCACGTATTTGCCGAGCTCCGTCTTCACGGGAAGAACCCCACTCGGCGAAGCGGGAAGCGTGCTCGGACTGCAGGCGATCTGGTTCGGGGCGCTGCTCCTTCCGATCTGGCTGACATGGCGGGCGGCGCGCAAGCGGCTGTTCGTGCAAGGGGGGTAACGCGAGATGAGATACGCGTCTTTATTTTGGGAATATATCAAAAACTATGCGAAGACCCGTCTCACCTACAGGGCGGACTTTTGGATCGAAGTGTTCTCGGATTTGCTGTTCCAGTTCGTGAACCTCATCTTTATATTCATCGTGTTCCAGCATACGCCTTCGCTAGGCGGATGGTCAGAGCTCGAGGTGGTGTTCGTCTACGGCTTCTTCATGATCCCGTACGGCGTCTTCAGCACATTCTTCAGCATCTGGAATTTCAGCGAGCGCTATATCGTCAAAGGGGAGATGGACCGCGTTCTGACGCGCCCGGCGCACAGCTTGTTCCAGGTGCTGTTCGAGAACGTCGATCCGCCGTCTCTGTTCGGCTCGTTCGTTGGCGCGGGCATCATGGCGTATTGCTGGGCGCAGATGGGGCTGCCGTTCCAGCTGACGGACCTGCTGGTTCTTGCTCTGTTCGTCGCGGGGGCAGTACTTATCTATGCGGGACTATATACGGCGCTGAGCGCGATTTCCTTTTACTCCGACGCCCCGACGGGCATCGTGCCGCTTATGTATAACATTCAGAATTACGGCCGGTATCCGGTCAATATTTATAACAAAATTATCCGGTTCATGCTGACCTGGCTGCTTCCTTTCGCCTTCGTCGGCGTCATTCCGGCTTCGTATTTCCTCGAGGAGAAGACGGATGACCTGTCCAAGCTGGCCATGCTTACGCCGGTTATGGGCATCATCGTGTTCGGTCTCGGCCTCGCGTTCTGGAACCATGGCGTGAAGAGGTACAGAGGAGCGGGCTCGTAGTGGGAGCGAAGGCAATCGGTATGGGAAGCAGGCTTCAAGGGAAGGGGAAACACGGCAATGACGGTTGAAATAGGCAAAAAAGCGCCGAAGTTCAAGCTGCCGGCATCGAACGGGGAGACGGTATCGCTGATGGAGCTTCGGGGAAGGAACGTCGTCATCTTCTTTTATCCGAAGGATATGACGGCAACCTGCACGGTGCAGGCCTGCGACATGAGGGACAACTACGCGTTGTTCGCGCAGGAAAACACCGTTGTTCTCGGCATCAGCGGAGACAGCGTGAAGTCGCATCAGAACTTCGTGCAGAAGAAGGAGCTGCCGTATTTGCTTCTGGCCGACGAGGACCACAAAGTATGCAAGCAGTACGGCGTCTGGCAGCTAAAGAAGCTATACGGCCGAGAGTACATGGGCATTGTGCGCTCTACGTTTCTGATCGACGCCAAAGGCAATCTCGTCCGCGAGTGGCGCAAGGTGCGGGTGAAGGGGCATGCCGAGGAAGTGCTGGAAGCGGTGCGGGCATTAAAGAAGTAGGCTAGCCAGCGAAGACGGAATGAGCGGGAAGAAGGGAAGGTCGGGCAGATGCCCGGCCTTTTTTTTAGTATGATTGACCAATTAACATACATTTCGGAAGCCCAGGCATGAATAAACGTAAGAGCGGACTTTTGAGCGCCTTAAGGATGATTTTCACCCTTGCAGCGCTGCTGGGGTTGCTATCCTACCCGTTAAGGCTGGCTAGTTAAATGGTCAGTAGTCGTTTATTTTCGTCTTATCCGATCATAACGAATGACCGTCTTGACATTAATACGATATCGTACTAAACTGGAAATAACTCACATACTACGATTTCGTACTAAAAGGAGCGCCAGCAGCATGCAGCAACTTTACGACCTCTTCCTTAAGACCGGAATGCGCCCGTTCGCTTTTATGTCGGATACGCTGCAGCTTGAGCAGAAGGTGACGCGATCGGATCTGTCGACGCTGCTTATTCTGCTCATCAGGGGAGATCTGACGATGTCGGAGCTTGCGGCCGAGATGGGGGCGCCTCTAAGCACGATGACCAGCATCGCGAAACGGCTGGAACGCAAAGGCTATATCGCCAGGGCTACGTCCGCGGAAGACCAGCGGGTTAAGCTCGTGACACTGACGCAGGAAGGAAGGCGTCTCGCCAAAGAATCGGAGCGATACATGCTGGAGATGCTCGGCCGATTGGAGTCCGCGTTCACCCAGGAGGAGCTGGAGCAATTCACGGCGCTGCTCTTCAAGGCGGCCAGAGTTTTCCATGACGAGGGACCAATGAAGCCCAAAGAGACGAAGACGGTTCCGAAGAAAATCACAATCGAAGAATGACCGGTTCGCGCCGGTTTCATTTTTTGACCATATACTACGAAATCGTACTAAAATTGAAAGTTCAAAAAGACCAGTTTTCAGCACATGAGCTTATGCTTCCGATGCTGCGTTTTTTTCAAAAACGCTGAAGAAGATCGGATGAAGCTAGGAACTGAGGAGCGGAGCGTAGTGGAAGCTACGTGAGCACCTGAAGCGTTTCCGTAGGAAACGCACTTCGAAAGCATACGCTCAGTTTCGGCTGAATTCGATATTCGATGTCGAGTATGCTTCGTGATTTGCTTCGTGATTTGCTTCGTGATCAAAATTGGTCTTTTTGAACAACTTCTAAAAGGAGCGTGCAGGCATGAGAATCATTATTTTTACGGGAAAAGGCGGCGTCGGCAAGACGAGCGTTGCGGCGGCGACGGCGGTGAAGCTGGCGAAGCAAGGAAAGCGGACTCTTATTCTCAGCACCGATGCCGCGCATAGCTTGGCGGATTCTCTCGATAGGCCGATCGGGCCGGATCCGGTTCAGATCGACGACCATTTGTGGGGGCAGGAAGTGAATAGTCTCCGGGAAACGGAGCGCAATTGGGGATCGGTCCAGGGCTGGCTGACGAATTTGCTTCACAAAGCGAATCTGCAAGACATCACAACGGAAGAGATGCTGGTATTCCCCGGCATGGAGGAGCTGTTCAGCTTATTGCAGATCAAGGAGCACGCCCAAAGCGGACAATACGACGTGCTGGTGGTGGACTGCGCCCCGACCGGGGAAACGCTGCGGCTCCTCAGCTATCCGAACGTGCTCAATTGGTGGCTGGAAAAAATATTCCCTGCGGAGCGCAAGCTGATCAAGCTCGTTCGTCCGGTCGCCAAGCTGACAAGCAAAATCGATCTGCCATCAGATGATGTGCTGGATAGTATTGAGCGATTCGCGCGCGCGCTCGAGGAAATGCAGCAAATCGTCCTGAACCCGGAGATTACGACGGTGAGGATCGTGTTGAACCCCGAGAAGATCGTGCTTGCGGAGTCGAAGCGCTCCTTCACGTACTTGAACCTGTTCGGCTTCAACACCGACGCGGTTATCGTGAACAGGGTGCTGCCGGACGCGGCGGGGGACGGTTTTCTCTCGCATTGGCGGGATATTCAGAAAAAGTACGAGGATGAAATTGAGGCGAATTTCCAGCCGCTGCCGATTATGAAGGCGCCGATGATGCAAGAGGAAGTGATCGGCCTGCCCATCCTGGAGCAATTGGCGGATATCGTGTACGGAGCCCTGGACCCCTCGGCTATGCTCTACCAAGGCAGGACGGAAGTAATTCGGGAGGAGAGCGGAGAGCTGCTCCTGGAGCTGCGGATACCTTTTGTAGAGAAGGAAGAGCTGAATTTAACGCAGACAGGCGATGAATTGACGGTGGACGCGGGCGCGTACAAACGGAAGGTTATTCTGCCAAGGACGTTGATGGGACGGCAGGTAGAAGGCGCGAAATACTCGGAGGACCGGCTAATTATTCGTTTCGGCAGACGGGCGGAGACGGAGCGGGAAAGGGGAGAGGGCTAATGAGAGGACCGGCGCGAGGCGTGACAAGGGTGTTGGAGCAACTGGCATGCGCGGAACGGCTGTTCAGCCATATGGAACGGAGGGGGACCGAAACGCATGTCAAAAACGCGGTCAAGGAATGGCTGCTTGCGTCCCGTTCGGTCATCGACAGCGTCATTGACACGTTAGAAGAGGAGCAAGCCGTTCCGACTGTCCGGAAGATTGATATCTTGAAAGGGGAGTGACAAGGATGGTAAGCGGGGTTAAACGCCAAGTCGGGCTGTTCTTAATACTGACAGGGCTGCTTCATAACGTCGTTGGATTGATCCTCTATTGGACGGAGCTTCAAGCGATCGTCACTGAAGGGCTATGGAACACGCTGCAGGAGGGGCAATGGGAGCGGTTGTCGGCGTTTTGGTTCATGATGTTCGGATTCCTATTCATGCTCCTAGGGTATCTGACGGATTGGCTTTTGAAAAAGAAGGGACTCGCGCCTCCGGCCGCTTTTGGCTGGATGCTGCTGGTCTTAAGTCTGGCCGGCGCCGTCATGATGCCTATGTCGGGATTTTGGCTGATCCTTCCGCAAGTGTGGCTATTGTTGCGGAGGTAAGCAAACGGTGAATCGGCTGCTGCCGGACTGACGCGAATGATATCGAGGTGACGTTCAACGAACGGATGATCCTCCTTTCCTGCCGACGGAGAGGGGGATTTTTTGGCGCCCGCGAGAAGGGCTGCAGAGGTATTAAAATCTCGCAAGCGGAGTCATTTCGCCGAGAGCCTGTTCATATACTCTATCAACTAGGAAATCGCAATCATTCCAGGTGATAGAGAAGGGTGGCAAAGACGATGCGGCGAGTGTTGAAGGCGTCAATCTGCGCGGCGGTTGTTTGGTTTGGCATTATGGAATTCGGAGGAGACTGGATGCAGCAAGGGGAAGCGGCCCGGCATGCGGGCGGGACAAGCTATGTGCAGACGGTCTCCCTGGAATATGAGGCGCGTACTCTTCTAAGCGGGGCCGAGGACGCCGAAAGCGATTCGGAGAAAGAGCAAGGGAGCGGGGCGGAGGGAGATTCCGTCAAACCGGCGGCATATCAGCCAGGAGAAGAGAATGCCGGCGATGTTGCGGCGGACTCAAGCCCGGCGGCGCCGGGTGGCGGCGGGCTTCCCGGAGAAGCTGAAGGGGGGACGGCTTCCGCGCTTGATGCCAAGCCGGAAAGCGGCAAGGTGCTGTATTTGACCTTCGACGACGGGCCAAGCCTTCATACGCCGGAGGTGCTCGATATTTTGAAGCGGGAAGGGGTAAACGCCACCTTCTTCGTGCTAGGCGAGCATGTCGAGCAGCATCCCGACATCGCGAGGCGCATCGTGGAAGAGGGGCACGCGATCGGCAACCATACGTACAATCACGAATATGAGAAGCTGTACGGCAGCTTCGGCGAGTTCGCCAGTCAAATCATGAAAACGGACAATGCGATATACGAGGCCGCGGAAGTAAGGACGACGCTAGTGCGGGCACCCGGCGGGACCTATCGCAATTTCGATAAAGGGTATTTCGAAGCGATGGAGTCGGCGGGGTATCGGGTTCACGACTGGAACGTCGACAGCGGCGATTCGAAGCGGCGCGGCGTGCCTGCAGCCGAAATCGTGGCCAATGTGAAAGCTTCGCGGATCGCGGACACGTTGAACGTGCTCCTCCATGACAGCGCGGGACATGAGGAATCGGTTAAGGCGCTGCCGCAGATTATTCAATATTACAAGGCGCTCGGATATTCCTTCGAGGTGCTGGAGGACGGCGTGAAGCCGATGCAATTCCAGCTGGCCGAGCAAATCAAGTGGAAGAGGGGCAAAGTCCCGGCGAGCGAACGGGAGAAGCTGGCCGCGTTCGGCAAGCAGCTCGATGCCGGCGGGGAACGCAGAATAGCCTCTTACCGGGAGCCGGCGCTGATCGTGCACCGCGGCGAAGAAAGCCTCGTTCTGGAGGCGGGAGAGTACAGCCTGATCGAAGGCGCGATCCATGTTCCGCTGCTGAGCTTGACGGAATGGATGGGCGGAGAGGCGGAGCTGGACGAAGCTTCGGGCGTCATCGAAGCGAGCCTCATGGGCAAGCGGATGTTCTGGATGTCGGATACTTGGCCGCCGGCCGAGGGGGAAGATACGCTTCACGTCGATGTGCCGCTGCGCGCCACGCTGAGCGAATTCGGCCTGACGATCGAGGATTACGTCTATACGGACGAACGCCGGGAGGTTTGGATTGCGGAGTAGTAGACGAGGGTGGCAGCAGAGCGGGGGAACGCGCTTGGAGACAGGGCGGCCGCTGACAAGCAGGCTCTAGCAAAACGCGAATCTAGCAGGTCTAAACGCGCGCCAAGGTGGAGACACTGAAAAATAGATAGATTTATTTTTCAGGAGGCGAAGACGGCTATGATCACTCCACATGCATTCGAAAGCAGGGACGAAGAGTCCCGCGAAGAGACGGCGCGTCATTGGGCGGAACCGCCGCAGGTGCTGCTGCACCGGCTGCAGCATAAGGTAGAGAGCGTATTGCTAGGGAAACAGGATTTGATCAAACAGACGCTGACGGCGCTGCTGGCAGGCGGACATGTGCTGCTGGAGGATGTGCCGGGCGTAGGGAAGACGATGCTTGCGGGCGCGTTCGCGAGATCGATAGGAGGAGAATTCAAACGGATTCAGTTCACGTCGGATATGATGCCTGCCGATGTGATCGGAGGCGTCGTGCTGGAGCCGAAAACGAATGAGCTTGTATATCGTCCCGGACCGATCATGGCGAACGTGGTGCTGGCCGACGAGATGAACCGCGCGTCCGCGCGGACGCAATCGTCCCTTCTGGAAGCGATGGAAGAGCGGAGAGTAACCATCGAAGGCAAAACGCGCAGATTGCCCGTGCCGTTCATGCTTATCGCGACCCAGAATCCGCTTAGCTTCGAAGGAACGAGCGGCTTGCCGGAAGCGCAGCTCGACCGGTTCATGATGAGGCTGTCGATTGGCTATCCGGATACCGAGCACGAGAATCGGATGCTGGAGCAATACGCGAACGGCAAAAGAACGGAGCCGGACCGGCTGAGACCGGTGCTCGCCGTGCAGGAATGGCTGCAAATGCAAGCGGAAGCGAGGCAAGGACACATGCATCCTTCGCTGATGCGCTTCATGGTGGCGGTGGCGGACGCGACGAGGCGATCGCAGGAGGTGCTGCTCGGGGCAAGTCCGCGCGCGCTGAGGGATTGGCTGCGGGCGGCGCAAGCGAGCGCTTATATGGAAGGCAGGAGATACGTGATTCCCGACGATCTGCTCGGTACGGCGGAGGCCGTGCTGAGTCACCGGCTGGTGCTGCGTGGCAGCGCGGGCTTCGGCGGGCGAAATGCTTCCGCCCTGGTCAGACAGCTCGTCGCTTCGATTCCGTTGCCGAAGGAAGCGGCGCCGGCGGCTTCGAAAGGAAGATGGAAATGAGCCGGCGCAGACATTACCGGCCGAGATGGGCGGCCTGGGCATGGATCACGGCCGCCTTCGGCTGTTCGCTTGGCGCCGTTATCGCGCGAGGCGGCGCGGTGGAATGGTTTCTGCTCATTCTGCTGGCCGGCATGGCGGGGATCAGCCTGCTGCTGCCGCTTGCCGCTATCCGGGGAATTGCGGTGTCGCGGGCGCTTCCGGAGGCGGATGCGACGGCCGGGGAAGAGCTGGTTATCGGTTTAACTTTAACGCGGCGCTCCAGATTGCCTCTCGCATGGGTAGCCGTGGAGGATACCCTCCGGAACGAGAGCAGCATGCAAGAGAAGGAGATGTCGCTGCGGGCAGTGTTCGCGCCCCTATTCGACCGCGAGATGTCGGCGCGTTTCGACGCGAAGGCGCTGACGAGAGGGGTGCACCGTTTCGGTACGGTGACGGTTTCCTGCGGAGATCCGTTCGGTCTGACATCCATTCGCCGCGACATGGCGCTGGACGACGTGCTGACCGTCGGACCGGCGATCACGGCCGGCGACCGGTCCGATGAGCTGGCGGATGCCTCGTTCTTAGGAGCGCGAACAAGCGAAACGGCTGAACCGGCGCATGCCGGCTTGATCGCCGAGCCGAGCGATCGCAGCGAGGCATGGACGACGCGGAACGCGGGGATCGGTCCGGAGACGAGGCTTTATGCGGAGGGCGATTCGTTCCGGCATCTGGATTTCCGCGCGATGGCGCGCGGCCGGGGCTTGCACACGAAGATTTATCCCGGCGCCGGGCGATTGGAGCTTTATGTCGCCATCGATTCGTACGCGGCCCCTTATGGCGGAGATGATGCTTTGTTCGACGCCTGCATCGGCAGGATGCTGCAAGATGCCGTTCGGGCCTCGTCCGAAAACATATCGGTTACGGTGTTCGCCGAGAAGCGGAGCTTCGGACTGCCCGGATTGGCGGGCAGGGAGCTCATGGCCCGCGTCGGAGAGCTGAAGCTGCTGCTCGCCCGGCTGAAGCCCTCGAACGAGCCTATTGATTGGGAAGGGCTCCAGGCAGCTGGACCTCTATCCTACCAGGGTCAGGGAAGAACGCTTCGCATGTATACGGCGGATTGGCAAAATGCCGGCCGATGGTTCGAGCTCGCCGACCGAGTCGCCCTCCAAGGCTTCCGGCTGGAGCTATGGCTCGTCACAAGCGGAAAGGTATTGACCTTCGCCATGAGAGAGCAGGCCCGTATTCTGGAAGGCAGAGGAATCCGGGCAAGGTGGCTGCCGGGCGGACCGGAGCATGTAGCGAAGAAGGCGGCAGGGGAAGGAGGAAGCGCCTATGCTATGGGATAATGACGAGCAAGGAGGCGGCCATTCCCTTGTGTACCGCTTCGTTACGAGCCTGCTGTTGTTCGGCTTGCTTGCGGAATGGCTGCTTCCATGGGTCAACTCCACGCAATGGGCGGTCATTTATCAGCCGGCTCCCCTGCTCGCGGTTATCGGCTGCATTCTTGTCGCCGGGTTGTTCCGGCTGAACGGCGTGGTTTCCTTCTTCGTTTATACGCTGCTTATCCTCTTCTGTCTGATGTGGCTGTTCAAGGGAGAAGGGCAAAGCGGAGCCGAGTGGCTGCTGTCGTTCCCCGGCTTGCTGGCGGAACAGCTTGCGGACATGGCCGAGGAAGGCGTATGGGCGATGTCCGGCGAGCTGCGGACGCTGCTTCTGTTCATCGGGTGGGCCATGCTCTCTCCGGCGCTGCAAGCGCTCATCTGGCTTCGGCAAGCGGCGCTCGGCATTGCGGGGGTGACGGTGCTTTATTTGGTCGCGCTGCATATATGGCTCGGCATGGATGTGATGGGAGGCGTGATTCGCGCCTCCGCGGAAGGGCTGCTGCTAGCAGCGATCGTCGCGCTGCCCCGCGCCCGGAGGGTCATGGATGCGGGGATCGGCAAGCTTAAGGAAGTGGAAGGAAGCTGGATCGCGGCGTCCATGTTCGTGACGCTGATCGTGGTCGGCTGCGCGCTGCTCGCCGCCGGAGGGAAGGAGAAGGAGCTTGCCCCGGCGGAGTGGACATCATCGTTGACGGAGAAGCTGGAGCAGGGCATCTCGCGTCTGAACGGCGGAGACGCCAGTCTGGCCGCTCTCGGCTCCTTAAGCGCCGAGGGGCTCGGCGGGGGACTGACGGGCTACGGCTTCGATGATACCTCTCTGGGCGGAGCGGTTACGGATCATCCGGTTACGGTGTTCTGGGGGTACTCGCCACTGCGCACGTATTGGCGCGGAGAGTCGAAGACGGTCTACGACGGCCGAGGCTGGAGCAACCCGGACGGCGAATTGACGCTGCGGCAGGTCCGCGAAGCGCCGAACGTAACGGCGGCCGGCGCCGACGGCAGCCTGCAGGGGGCGCTCATTACGCAAACGGTCAAATGGGAGCAGCCGGCGCCGGCGATGCCGATCTTTCTGTCGGGCAAGGAAGGACAGGTACTGGAGCTGATCGGCGCGAACCCGAGACGGACGCTCGGCAGCTATCTGTCGAGCGGCGAATTCGGGTCGCTGTACGCGAAATCGGAGGAAGTGCGGCTGGAGCAGTATACGACGCAGAGCCGGCTTCCGGTTACGGACGAGGCCATCTTGCGTTCGCTCGACGACGGGGAATCGGATGCGGAGGCATCGGTCTTGACCGGCGGAGCCGCGCCGGACGGCGATTGGACGGAGGACGAGCTGGCGCCGTTCCTCGAGCTGCCGGCGTCGCTGCCGGACAGAGTGCGCGCGCTTGCGGCCGAGGTGGCCGGAGGAGGCGTGACGAGCCGTTACGACCGCGTGAAGGCGATCGAGCAATATTTGCGGACCGAATTCGTCTATTCGAAGACGGACAGCCGGACGCCGCCGCAGGGAGCCGACTTCGTCGACCATTTCTTGTTCGAGCAGAAGAGCGGCTACTGCGTGCACTTCTCCACGGCGATGGTCGTTATGCTGAGGGCGGAAGGCATCCCCGCCCGCTGGGTGAAGGGCTTCGCGCCCGGAACGCCGGTCACGGTGGAGAGCGGCCAAGCGGAATCGGCGTATGCCGATGACGAGAACGGGGCGCGCCTGTACGAGGTGAAGAGCTCGGACGCGCATGCTTGGGTCGAGGTCTACTTCCCCGGCGCGGGCTGGGTGCCGTTCGACCCGACGCCGGGCTATGACGGCGTCTCGGCCATGACCGCGGCCGCCGCGTCCGCAGGCGTCGGCGGCGGCGCCGGCACGGCGGCTGCGGCGCAAGGCAGCGCAGCCGTCACGGCCGCAGCGGCCAGCGGCGGGCTCTCGGTGGCCGAGCGGCTGGAAGCGGCGGCGGAGGATGCCGCCGCAGCCGTATCGCGCTTCGCGCGAGAGCTCGCGGGCGGCGCGAAGCTCGCCGCGGAGGCCGCGGCAGCCAAGCCTGCGGCGGCGGCCGCCATAGGCGCCGCGGCGCTGGCGCTGGCCGGCGGCGCGCTGGCCGCGGCGCGGCGCAAGCGGCTGCGCCTCGCGCTCGCACTGCGGCGCTATCGCGCGGCGTGCGCGGAGCTTGCCGCGCGGGAGCCGGCGGAGCCGAGCGCCGAGGGCGGGCTCGGGCCGCGCCGGCCGAGGAGCGCAGCGGCGGCGGACTCCGCCGCCGAGCGGCAGAGGAGCGGGCTGGCCGATGTCGCGGAAGCGCTCATCGCCCTGCTGTGGAGCCGCGGCATGCGAGGCTCGAAGAGCTCGCGCGAGTGGCGGGAGGAGCTGGCGCGGTCGCACGAGATCGTGACGATGCGCGACCTGATCCGCGCGCTGGGCGCGAGAATGGGCAGCGACAAGCGCCAGGAGCTGGAGCGTATCGCGAGATGGCTGGAGGAAGCGAGCTTCGGCGCTCCCGGCGCGCTGGAGAATACGCCGGCTTATGACGAGCTGAAGCGGGTTTGTTCGAAGCTGCTCGCCCGAGAGTCGGCGGTTCGCCCAGGGAAAGCAAAAGCAAGAGAAACGAGCGTGCCCGGCGAGACGCCGTAACGCATATGGAAGAGCTGTTCCCCGCCAAGCCGGCGGGGAACGGCTTTTTGCGCATTGGGGGGATTTTGGTCCAGCAGATGGTCGAAGTCCTGTCAAATAAGTCGGCGTTTGGAAAGCTCGAGGTGGAATAGCGGCATTCATACCGTTATTTCTAAATAACGATAGGTTTTCGTTCGAATAGCGGCATAAACGGCGTTAATTCCTTAGGGATGGAGACTATTGTTCATTAGGAACCCTAATAACGGTATTATGGATGCTATTTCGGCGTCATGTTGGAAATCATATGAAAATAGCAGTAGGATTGCCGTTATTTTATAACGGCTAGCTCGTCAAGGGAATGAAAGAAAGCCCGCGATAGAGTCGCCGCCGGCTGGAACGCGAAGTTGCCGTCAGGCGATTTTGCTCCGCGAATCCTGCGCCGTTATCGCCTTGACGCGCTCAGAGCGCCTTATATATAATTAGTAGATCAATTGAGGGAGGCTCGGTCATGACGAAGCAAAACGAAATTATTGTTGTCCTCGACTTCGGTGGACAATACAACCAGCTGATTGCGCGCCGCATCCGCGATTTGGGCGTGTATAGCGAGCTGCTGCCATTCAACACGCCGGTGGAACGGATCCGCGAACTGCAGCCGAAAGGCATCGTGTTCTCGGGAGGACCGGCTAGCGTATACGAGGAGAATTCCCCGCTTGTCGACCCGGCGGTGTACGACCTGGGCGTTCCGATCTTCGGCATCTGCTACGGCATGCAGATGATGTCCCACCAGCTGAGCGGCAAGGTAGAGCGCGCGGGCAAACGCGAGTACGGCAAAGCGGAAGTGGAATTCACGGAGGGCAGCCATATCGTTCACGGTCTGGAGAGAGTGCAGACGGTATGGATGAGCCACAGCGATCTCGTCATCGAGCCGCCTGCGGGCTTCCGCGTAGACGCGAGCACGGAGCATGCGCCGATCGCGGGCATGAGCCATCCGGAGCGCGGCCTGTACGCGGTGCAATTCCATCCGGAAGTGCGCCACTCCGTATACGGCAACGAGATGATCCGCAACTTCCTGTACAACATCTGCAAATGCGAAGGCAACTGGTCCATGGAGTCGTTCATCGATGACACGGTGCGTGAAATTCGCGAGCAAGTGGGCAACAAAAAAGTGCTTTGCGCCCTGTCCGGCGGCGTGGATTCCTCCGTCGTGGCGATTCTGCTGCACAAGGCGATCGGCGATCAATTGACGTGCATGTTCATCGATCACGGCTTGCTGCGCAAAGGCGAAGCCGAGAGCGTTATGGAAACGTTCGTCGGCAAATTCGATATGAAGGTGCTTAAGATCGACGCCAAGGATCGTTTCCTCGGCAAGCTGAAGGGCGTCGACGATCCGGAGCAGAAACGTAAAATCATCGGCAACGAATTCATCTACGTCTTCCAAGAAGAGTCGGACAAGCTCGACGACTTCGAATTCCTGGCGCAAGGCACGCTGTACACGGACATCGTGGAGAGCGGCACGGCTACGGCGCAGACGATCAAGTCGCATCATAACGTGGGAGGCTTGCCGGAGGACATCAAGTTCAAGCTCGTCGAGCCGCTGAAGGCGCTGTTCAAGGACGAGGTTCGCAAAGTCGGCGAAGAATGCGGTCTGCCTGAGGCGATCGTATGGCGCCAGCCGTTCCCGGGTCCGGGTCTCGCGATCCGCGTGCTGGGCGAGGTAACGGAGGAGAAGCTGCACATCGTGCGCGAATCCGACGCGATCCTGCGCGACGAAATCGGCAAAGCCGGTCTCGACCGCGAGATTTGGCAGTACTTCACGGCGCTGCCGAACATGAAGAGCGTAGGCGTCATGGGCGATGCCCGTACGTATTCCTACACCGTCGGCATCCGCGCGGTCACGTCCATCGACGGCATGACGGCCGACTGGGCGCGCATTCCTTGGGACGTTCTCGAGAAAATTTCGGTTCGTATCGTTAACGAAGTCGACAACGTCAACCGCATCGTGTATGACGTAACATCGAAGCCGCCGGCTACGATCGAGTGGGAATAGAGTTTAAGACCGCTAAAGGATAAACAATCCAAATACTCTCCTTTATTTGCATGATTTCGCGAATAAAGGAGAGTATTTTTTTATTTTGTCGAAGACAGGTGTTTTAATAAATGGTACAATGTGGTCGGTTTATGTAACTGGAAGAAAATGATATTGTTGCAGGTTAAAGCGAGCGCGCGTGCGCGGGAAGGAACCATCCAAATTGAAATTATTTATGATTATTGTTGCAACGTTGCTCATAGGGACAGCATGTACTTCCAAAGAATATAAGGCCCAAATGGCCGCGGGAGAAGAAGCATTGTCTGAGCAGAAGTTTGACGAAGCTGCTAGGGCTTTCACCATAGCCATAGAAGAGGGGGAGCATGATCGGAAAGCTAAGGACCGGCTAGCCGCAACGGAGAAAATGAAGGTAGAGGCAGAGGTTGCGGCAATCCTTGATCAAGGGAAGAAAGCGTACGACGATGGGCGGTATGAGCTTGCCATTTCGACGTTAAGCGCCTTATTGGAAAAGCACGAAGGCAACTTGGAGATCAGACCTTATGTAGTGGATGCCAAGCTTATCTTAGCTCATGCGATATTCGACTTACGATTAGCGGAGGGCAAACAATATGTTGAGAACGGGCAATATAAAGATGCGATCGAAGCTTTTAACGCCGCGCTAAAGCTAAGGCCATACGACAAAGCCGTTAAGGAGTTAAGACAAGGCGCGCAGCAAAAACTAGACGAGCTTACCGGCGATCAATTAAAGCTGCATAATTGTTAGATCGGCTTGAATCAAAGTAATCGTAAACGAGCACGCTCTCTTCTAGCTGGATGGTACGGCGGATAGAAGGGGAGCTTTTTTTGTTGGACGAATTCGCCCCGCCTTGTTAGGATAGGTAGAGCAGATTAAACTTCCGGGAGGATCATCGTTTTGACTCATACGTTATTCCCGCGGCTCAAGGGCAACAGCAGAGGCTGTCTCGCGTTCGAGCCGTTGTTTCTTATTCCTTACAGTATGTTCGCCACCTATGCCACGATCTATATGAGCGAGCTTGGCCTTAGCGAGACGCAGATCGGCTGGGTGACGACCCTTACGCTAGTCGTGCAAGTGTTTTCGTCGTTTTTAAGCGGTTATTTGACCGACCGTATGGGCCGTAAGGCGGCGCTTCTGACCTTCGATTTGCTTAGCTGGTCGGTCGGCACGCTGCTCTGGGCGGTATCGCAAAACTTCTGGTTTTTCGCGGCCGCAGCCATCATTAACGGCTTCCAGCGCGTTCCCCATACGGCCTTCTATTGTCTTCTTGTCGAGGACACGGAGCCGAGGGAGCGAACCTATGTGTTCACCGTGCTGCAGGTGATCGGCGTCATCGGCGGCTTGTTCGCTCCGCTTGGCGGACTTCTCGTCCATCATTACGGCATGGTCACGGGAGTCCGTATCATGTACGTCTTAGCCTTCGTCTTGATGACGGCCCAGTTCCTCGGACGTCATTATACGACTCGAGAGACGGAGATGGGGCTGCGGAAGAAGCGCGAAGCGCGGGAGCTTGGACTTAACGCCAGTCTGAGGGATTATCTTGCGACAATCCGCGCCGTGCTGGCGGATCGGGGGCTGCTCCTTATGTTTGGTGTCTACATCCTGTTCAACTTCCAAATGACGGTGAAAGGCACGTATCTCTCCTTGTTTCTGGCGGATGAGCTCGGTATGGCGGAGGATTGGATTTCGCTGGTGCCGGCCGTTTCTTCGGTCGTGATGCTGCTAGTGTTATGGCAAGTGATACCGCGTATTCCGGAGCGGCTGATGAACCGCACCATGCTGTGGGGGTTCATCTTGTCAGCCGTATCGAACGCGATTCTCGCGCTGACGCCGACGGGCGCCATGGGCTGGATTGTCGCCAGCACGGTACTGGCCGCCGGCGCGACGATGATTACCGCGCCTTACCTGGAATCGGCCGTCGCCAACGCGATAGACGATGAACGGCGCGCGAAGATGTTCGCCGTCTTGTCCGTCCTCGTGCTCCTTGCCGTCTCCCCTTCGGGCATTATCGGCGGCTGGGCCTATTCGGTCGATCCGCAAATCCCGATCTGGCTTGTAACGGCGGCATTTTTGCTGAGCATTCCGCTTCTCTTGGCAGGGGCGCGCAGGAGCAAGGAAGCGAATACGGCGCAATGAAGCTGAAGCCATTGCATCATTTTTTTCAGTGGCCCGTTTTCCAACACGTCCAAGGATGGTAGCTGATAGAGAATTATTTAGTTGGAGTTAGTTCTCTGCTTCCCGCGGTTGGCCGGCGGCTGATCAGACGGCGGCGGTCGCATAAAAACAGGCCCTCAGATCCATTCATGGATCCGAGGGCCTGTCCTTTTATAAAGCATGGCGGAGTATCGCCTTAACCGACATTCACATGATCTTCGCATTCCTGCGAGCAATAGCCTTGATGCTCGGCTTCGCAGTCCGGGCATACGATATGCTGGCGGTGGCAGGTGTCGTCCGCGCAGTTGATATATTTGTCCGCGGGCTGTTCGCAGTGGTAGCACTTGCCGATGACGATATCCTCGTCCGTACGATTGATTTGGACGGAAATCCGCTCGTCGAACACATAGCATTTGCCGTCCCACAATCTTCCTTGCACCTCTTCGTCCTTGCCGTAGGTGACGATGCCGCCTTCCAGCTGATAGACGTCCTTGAAGCCTTCGCTAAGCATGACGCCGGTCAGCTTCTCGCAGCGAATGCCTCCGGTGCAATAGGTAATAATAGGCTTATCCTTAAACTCGGACATATTCTCGCGAAGCCACTCGGGAAATTCTTTGAACGTCTCGAGATCGGGTCTGATCGCGCCACGGAAATGCCCGAGATCGTATTCGTAGTCGCTGCGTCCGTCCAGCACGATCACGTCTTCCCGCTGCAAATATTCATAAAACTCCTTCGGAGACAGACGGGTGCCGCTGAGCGTATTCGGGTCAAGCGGTTTGTCGTAACGCAGCGTCACGAGCTCTTTCTTGTAGCGGACGAAGATTTTTTTGAAGGCGTGACCTTCAGCCTCGTCAATTTTAAACACGATGTCGGAAAATAACGGATTGGCGCGCAGATCGCGCATATATTGCTCCGTTTGTTCGACGGTTCCGGAGATGGTGCCGTTAATGCCTTCGTCCGCGATCAGGATGCGGCCTTTCACGTTCAGCTCCTTGCAGTAGGCCAGGTGCTCGGCGGCGAATTGCTCGGCATCGGGCACGGCAACGAATTTATAATACAATAAGATTTGGTATTTGGTATTGTCGTTCATGGCGTTAATCCTTTCATGTGCGAGGTTAGTCTATCCTTCTATTGTATAGGACGCGGGACAAGGTCTCAACTGAAAAGACTTCCACTAATGGTTCGCATCTTCTCCGCGCGCCGAAGCTTTGGTATACTTTGTACAAAAAAGCGGGAGGAACGTCGATGTTGAAGCCGAATCCGCCGATCGTCCGGGATCAGATTGCGCTGCCGCAAGGCTTCCCTCTTCTCGTCTCGCAGACGGAAGGCGTAAGTCCGCCGTTCCAGCGTCTTCACTGGCACGACGCTCTCGAAATCAATTATATCGTGGACGGAAGCGGCTATATTCTGATCAACGGAAGCAAGCATGAGCTAGTGCGGGGAGATATCGTCCTCATTAACTCCAATGACTTGCATCGCGCCTTCGAAACGGACGGACTGGTGATGGGGATCGTCATGTTCGATCCGGCTTATCTGGCGCTCGAGCAGCGATACGATACGGAGCTGCTCAACCCGTTCAGGGAGACGGGCTTCCGATTCGACAACGTGCTCGACCGGAACAACCCTGAGCTGCCCCGTCTGGCAGCGCTGCTGAAGGAATTAACGAGCGAATTCAGAAGCAAGGAGCCCCATTACGAGGCGGTCGTCCGATCGCAGCTTGTCCGATTTCTCGCCTACGTGAACCGTTATTTCGCGAAACGGATGACGGGCCGGGCCAGCCGAATGCGGGGCATGGAGACAATTCGCCAGGTGCTCCGCGGCATGGAGGAGCAAATCGCTTATCCATGGACGCTGGGAGAGCTTGCGGAGCTGGCGCATCTAAGCCCGTCGCGGTTCAGCGCGTTGTTCGCAGGCATCGTCGGCACGTCGCCAATGGATTATTTGATCCAGCTGAGACTGTCCCGCGCGGTCGATCTGATCGAGTCGACGGAGCTGAAAATGATCGATATCGCGGCGGAATGCGGCTTTCGCAATTTGTCCAATTTCAACCGGCTGTTCAAGGGGCACGTCGGCAAGCTGCCGTCCGAGCTTCGAGCCTAATCCCACAAAAAACAGTAAGATCCTATCAGAACATCGTTCCTTTTGCGTAGAGGGGGGATGTTCTTTTTTATTATAGTGGATGTAGATCAAAATAACTCAGGTGGTCAAGGAGCGTGGGGGATATCATATTTCTCGGGATAGATGCGGGGGGCACGAAGACGCATGCCCTTCTGGTGAACGGGCAAGGGGAAGTGCTTGGCCGCGGGCATAGCGGCAACGGCAACCATCAGACCGCGTTCCAAGCGGCGCGTACGCATATCGAAGAAGCTTGCGACGCGGCTCTCGCGGAGGCGGGCGTCAACAAAGAACAGGTGACCTTCGCTTATTTCGGCCTTGCAGGCGCCGACCGCGAACCGGATTACGCGATTTTGCGGCCGATGATCGCCTCGCTTGGTTATGAACGTTACGCGATCGCCTGCGATACGATGATCGGCATGCGCGCCGGAACCAGCCGGGCGTATGGGGCCGTAATCATTAGCGGAACCGGGTTCAATGCGGCCGCGCGCAACGCGTCGGGCGAGGAGCTTCAGTACGGAGGCTTCGGTTATCTGTTCGGCGACGGTATGGGATCGGGCAGCGATCTTGCGGTGCACGCGTTCCGGACGGCGATCCGCTCCTGGGAAGGACGCGAGCAGCCCTCCGTGCTGCAGTCGACGGTGCCGGCCAAGCTCGGATATCTATCCGTGCAGGCGATGTACGACGACGCGCTGGACAATGGGAAGCGTCCGCCCGCGGAGCTGGCGAAGCTGGTCTTCGAAGCGGCCGCGGCGGGAGATGCGCCCGCGATTCGCATTCTGGAGGAAGCGGGACAAGAGCACGCGAACGCGGTGCTGGCGCTTGTCCGGAGGCTTGGCATGCAGAAGGAGACGTTCGATGTCGTGCTGACGGGCAGCGTCATGATGAGAGGCAGCTCGCCGCATATGGTGGACGCCATCCAAGCCGCCATCGCCGCGGGGGCGCCGAACGCCTCCGTCGTGAAACTGACGGTCGATCCCGTCATCGGAGCGGTCATGAGCGCGATGGATAGCGCCGGGCATGCGATCGACGGCGAGACGGATGCTAGGCTGCGCGGCATTATTTTACCACAATAGAATGAGCCACGATAAAGGTTTTCTCATAAGGAGGGCATACCCATGAACAAAAAAGCGTTAAAAATCGCCGTCATCGGCGGCGGATCGTCCTACACGCCGGAAATCGTGGAGGGCTTCATCAAGAGGTACAACGAGATGCCGATCAAGGAGCTGTGGCTCGTCGATATCGAGCAAGGGCGCCGCAAGCTGGAGATCGTCGGCGAGCTCGCGAAACGCATGGTCGAGCAGTCGGGATTGCCGATCGACGTCCGACTGACGCTGGACCGCCGCGAAGCGATCGCCGGTGCGGATTTCGTTACGACGCAGATGCGCGTCGGTCTGTTGGAAGCGAGGAAGCGTGATGAGCATATTCCGATCAAGCATGGCGTTATCGGCCAAGAGACGACAGGCCCCGGGGGCATGTTCAAGGCGCTGCGCACGGTGCCGGTCATTCTGGATATTTGCAAGGACATCGAGGAGCTGGCTCCGGATGCATGGCTGCTTAATTTCACGAATCCGGCGGGGATCGTTACGGAAGCGGTTCAGAAGCACAGCAAGGTGAAGACGGTCGGATTATGCAACTCCCCGATCAATTTCTACAAATATTTGGCTCGCGAATACGGCGTGACCGAACGTGACGTGCTTCCGGAATTCGTGGGCATCAACCATCTGCACTGGGTCACCGCGGCATACGTGAACGGGGAGGATAAGCTGCCGGAGCTGATCGGCGCCGGCAAGGAGTATACGGCGTCGAACGTGACGGCGCTCGATTGGGACGCGGATTTCCTTCGTTCTCTCGGAGCGATTCCGACGTATTATCTTCGCTACTTCTACATGACCGACAAGATGTACGCGGATATGAAGGAATCGCTGGAGAAGAACGGCACGCGCGCCGACGTAGTCAGCCGCGTGGAAGCGGAGCTATTCGAGCTGTATCAGGACGTGAACCTGAAGGAGAAGCCGAAGCAGCTGGAGCAGCGCGGCGGCGCCTACTATTCGGAAGCGGCCGTTAATTTGATGCATGCGCTCTATACCGACAAAAGCGATATTCAGACGCTGAACGTTCGTAATGAGGGCATCATTCCTTTCCTGCCGGCCGACGCCAGCATCGAAGTGAATTGCGTCGTCACCGCGCAAGGACCGATTCCGATTCCGCCGCGTAACGTGCCGGAGCAGATCAAAGGGCTGCTTCACGCCGTCAAGACGTACGAGTCGCTCACGATCGAGGCGGCCATTACCGGCGATCGGGGCATCGCCCTGCAGGCGCTCGTCCATCATCCGCTCGTGCCGAGCGTCTCCGTGGCGAAGACGCTTCTAGAGGAGATGCTGGAGGCGAACAAGGACTATTTGCCGAAGTTTTTTTAGAGAATAGATGATACGTGATTTAGGCAGCCCTGGACGATAACGAATCGTTCAGGGCTGTTATCGTTGGTCGTAAGCGGCCGAGGTTGACGGGGGAGAGGGGGTTCGCTACGATATAACGATACCCTCCGTCCGCAGCTTGTGATGCCGCACGGCGGAGAAGTATTCTGGAGGAGGTAGGTATGGATTTTATCAAAAAAGAGCTTGTCGAGCTTGGAGTCGATTCGGGAGTAGCCGCGTATCTCGCGGCAATAGCCGTGATCGCGGCTATTGGCTTGCTTTGCGTCGCCGCCAATTGGCTGACCAAGAGAGTCGTATTGGGTGTTGTCACCTCGTTGGTCGAGAAGAGCCGGTTTCAGTGGAACCATTATCTGCTGAAGCGAAGGGTCATCCATAAGCTGTCGCATATCGTGCCAGCCATTATCATCTATTATGGTTCGTTCAGCTTTACGGACTATCAGCCGATCATCGAGAAAGGCGTCATGATCTATATCGTCGTGGTGCTGCTTATTACGGTCGATGCCGTTTTGGATGTCCTTAACGATGTATATACCACGTACGACATAGCGAAGATGAGGCCGATCAGGGGCTACATCCAAGTATTTAAAATCATTTTCTATATGATCGGTATCATTCTAGTCATCTCGAATCTGATCGGGGAGAGTCCGCTCATTCTGCTTAGCGGGATCGGGGCTCTATCGGCGGTCATCATGCTTATCTTCAAGGATTCGATTCTCGGGTTGGTAGCGGGCGTCCAGCTGACGTCCAACGATATGGTGCGAGTCGGGGACTGGATCGAGATGCCGAAGTACGGCGCGAACGGGGATGTCATCGATATCTCTCTCAACACGGTGAAAATCCAAAATTTCGATAAAACGATCACGACCATACCCACCTATGCGCTGATCTCGGATTCCTTCGTCAACTGGAGAGGCATGCAAGCCTCCGGGGGACGGAGAATCAAACGCTCCGTCTACATCGATGCCGGCAGCATCGCGTTCTGCACACCCGAGATGCTGGAACGCTACAAGACCATTCATCTCCTCGAGGAGCACATTCTCGACAAGGAGAGGGAGATCGAGCACTACAACCGCGAGCGTGGGATCGATCGCTCCAATCGGGTGAACGGAAGGGCGCTGACGAACATCGGTGTATTCAGGGCGTACGTCCAGCGCTATCTGGAGGAGCATCCCCGCGTGCATCGAGGCATGACCTGCATCGTCCGCCAGCTGCAGCCCGAGCCATGCGGCATTCCGCTTGAGATCTACGCCTTCTCGAACGATGTGGGCTGGGCCGCCTATGAAGGGATCCAGGCCGACATCTTCGATCATCTGTTCGCGGTGGCTCCGGAATTCGGCCTGCGGCTCTTCCAGAATCCGTCCGGGGCCGACTTGAAAGGCATGATCGGAACGGAGCGGGTTTACGGAAGGGCCGTCGACATGTAAAAAAGAAACCCGCGTTGCATCGGCTGCAACGCGGGTTCTATTTATTGTCATTATCCTATTAGGGATAAGGCATGCTGCTCGGCGCGCAGCAATTGCTCGCGGACCCGAACGACTTCTCCAATGATGATAAGCGCGGGATTGGACAATTTCATGGATACCGCAAGCGTATGAATATCGGCTAAAGTGCCCACGATTACGCGCTGGCTGGCTGTCGTGCCGCGCTCGATCAGAGCAACCGGCGTCGAGGCTGCTTTGCCGTGACGCAGCAGCTCCTCCCGGATGGAAGGCAGCTCGCTGACGCCCATGTAGATCGCCAGCGTATCGACGCCGTGAGCGAGCAAGTCCCAGCGGACATCCTTGCCCGGACCGTGGCAACGGCTGCCGGTCACGCAGGCGAAGGATGCCGCAAGTCCCCGATGGGTTAACGGGATGCCGGAAGAAGAGGCGGCGCCGATCGCGGACGTAATGCCGGGGACGAATTCGTAAGGAATGCCCCATTCCGCCAGCTCGAGCGCTTCCTCCGAGCCTCGGCCGAAGATGAGCGGGTCGCCGCCCTTCAGACGGACGACCTGACAGCCTTCTTGGGCGTAGCGGACCAGCGTCTTCTGAATTTGCTCCTGCGGCATCGTATGCGCGCCAGGAGCCTTGCCGCAGTCGATCAGAATCGCATGGGACGCCCGGTATTCGAGCAGCTCTTTGTTCACGAGTCTATCGTACAGAATGACGTCTGCTTGCTGGATGAGACGCATAGCTTTGACGGTAATCAGCTCGGGATCGCCTGGACCTGCTCCCACGATGTATACCTTCCCAGCATTTCTTTGCCTCATGGCCAATCCCCCCCATCCATGAATAAGAACAACGATTAGATCGTGACGTAGATCGAACCGCTCGCGTGGTCGATTTCGGTTTCGAAGGTATTGATGCAGCCGTCGTCCGGCTCCTGAACGCGTCCCGTCTTCAGGTCGATCTTCCAGTCGTGAAGCGGACAGTGCACGGCGTGGCCGCACACCATCCCTTCCGACAAGACGCCGCCTTTATGCGGGCACTTATTTTCAACGGCAAGCACGCTGCCGTCCGTCATTTTGAATACGGCGATTTCCAGATCGTTATATTTAATAGTGCGGGAGCCTCTAATATCGATTTCGTTCACGTTGGCCACAAACAACTTCGTTGTCATCTGGGTATCCTCCTCAAGCATAGTCTTATTCGCGGTCCGTTACAGCGTCGCGGGTTGCGTGGATTTCAGCGGCTCGAAGTTTTTGCGAAGTTCGTCCTTCTCCACGATTTCCTTCCATGGATCTGTCGTCAAGCTGAGCGTATGCTTGATCCGCTCCATAAGAGCCAGGCGGTCTTCCTGCTTCTCCAGCTTCTGTTTGACGTAGTCGAGGCCTACGCGCTCGATCCAATGCGCCGTACGCTCGTTCCAGCTCGCTTCCTCGCGGTACAGCTGCAGGAAGGCGTGACCCCATTCCATAACCTCGTCTTCCGTCTTCACGACGCCGATGACGTCCGTCGCGCGAACCTTCACGCCGCCGTTGCCGCCGACATGAAGCTCCCAGCCGCCGTCGATGGCGATGACGCCGAAGTCCTTGATCGACGCTTCCGCGCAGTTACGCGGGCATCCGGACACGGCGATCTTCACTTTGGCCGGCGTGTTCAGACGTTCGAACGCTTTCTCCAGCTTGATGCCCATGCCCATCGCATCTTGCGTGCCGAAGCGGCAGAACGTGTTGCCGACGCAAGTCTTAACCGTACGAAGCGTTTTGCCGTATGCGTGACCGGAAGGCATATCCAGATCCTCCCACATTTTTGGCAGGTCTTCCTTCTTCACGCCCAAGAGGTCGAGACGTTGTCCGCCCGTAAATTTCACGAGAGGCACTTCGTATTTCTCGGCGACCTCCGCGATCTTCTTCAGCTCCGAAGGGGAGGTCACGCCGCCGTATATCCGGGGAACGACGGAGAACGTGCCGTCTTTCTGAATGTTGGCATGATAACGTTCGTTCGTGATGCGGGATTCCTTCTCATCGATATATTCGTCCGGGTACAGCATACCCAGGTAGTAGTTCAGGGCCGGTCTGCACTTCGAGCAGCCTTCGGAGTTTTTCCATTCCAGAACGTTAATCACTTCATTAATGTTCGTGAGCTTCATACGCTTGATTTCGGCAACGATCTCGTCTCTGTCCAGGGATGTACAGCCGCAGATGCCTTCTTTGACCGCTTCGCCGGAACCGTCGGAGTAGATGCTCAGCAGGCCTTCGACAAGCGGCTTACAGCCGCCGCAGGAAGCGGACGCCTTGGTGCAGGATTTAATCGCGCTGACGCTATTGCAGCCCTTGCTCAGGATGGCATCCGCTACCGTTGCTTTGGATACGCCGTTACAGCCGCAGATGATCTCGTCGTCCGGCATCGCCTTAAGCCGCGCTTCCGGCGAGGAACCGCCGCCGCCTTGGCTTGGCGAGAAGCCGAGAAGCAGCTCCTTCTCGCGGCCTTCGATCGATTCGCCTTTCTTGATCAGCGAGAACAGCTCCGAGCCTTCGGACGTATCACCGAATAATACGGCTCCGACCAGCTTGCCGTTCTCGATGACCAGCTTCTTGTACGTGCCCGCCAGATCGTCCTGCAGCTTGAGCGAACGAGTTGTAGGGGTCTCCTTGAAGCTTCCGGCGGAGAATACGTCGACGCCGGATACTTTCAGCTTCGTCGAGGTGACGGAGCCGGTATAAGGGTCGGAATTGGCCCCGGCCAGAAGCTTGGCAAGAACGGCGCCTTGGTCGTAGAGCGGAGCAACCAAGCCGTAAGTGATGCCGCGATGCTCGGCGCATTCGCCGACGGCGTAGACGTTCGGCAAGTCGGTGCGGAGGAAATCGTCGACGACAATGCCGCGGTTGACGGTGAGGCCCGACGCTCTAGCCAGCTCGACCTCAGGCCGGATGCCGACGGCCATGACGACCAGGTCCGCGTCTACTTCCGTGCCGTCAGAGAACACAAGGCCGGTTGCGCGTTTTTTGCCTTTGATGTTGACCGTGCTCTTCTGGAGCAGGAACTTCATGCCCTGCGCTTCAAGCTCGCGCTGCAGCATTTTGGATGCCGCCTCGTCCAGCTGTAGATTCATCAGGTACGGGTTAATGTGCACGACGTTCACGTCCATGCCGAGATGGAGCAGTCCGCGCGCGGCCTCGAGTCCGAGCAGACCGCCGCCGATGACGACGGCTTTCTTGTACTGCTTGGAAGCATCGATCATTTTCTCGCAGTCGGCAATATCGCGGAAGCCGATGACGCCTTCTTTGTCGGCTCCCGGCAGCGGTAGGATGAATGCTTTGGAGCCCGTAGCAAAAATCACTTCGTCATAAGCGACTTTATGTCCGTTTTTGCTGTAAACCATTTTTTTGTCCGTGTCGATTTTCGTAACGGGGTCGCCGGTATGAAGCGTGATATTGTTTTCTTGGTACCAGCTCCAGTCGTTGATGACGATCTCCTTCATATCCGCTCCGCCGACAAGGACGGAGGATAACATAATCCGATTATAGTTAGGGTGCGGCTCGCTTCCGAAGATGGTTATCTCATATTTGTCCGGCGCTAGCTTGAGCAGATGTTCGATTGTTCGAACACCGGCCATTCCGTTACCGATAAGAACCAATTTTTTCTTCTGTGCATTCATGATCATTTCTCCCCTCTCACTCTGCCCACCTGATATGAATAGTCTGTTAGGCAAACGTACGACTGCCCGAGAATACGAAAAAGCCCGCTCTCGTACCGTGCGAGCAGATTTCTCCCCCGAATACGAAAGCAGGCTTCTTTGCCTAGTCAACCGAATACGCCATTGTACTGGTGACGCTATTCAATTTTTTTATTACTGCAACTATACATCAGGTTTTTAGTTCATGTCAATATATCTAACATAACAAAAGAGGGATAAACTTTTCTAGTGACACTCCGTCGTTTTTTGTGTTATATATAATCACATATGATTTCGATAAGATGAGGTTTGGACTACCGGCGTGATGAATTGTAACAGGATACAATTAAGTGGAATAGAAGGGGGAGCTTCTACATGCGTTCGTTGTTAGTCATGGAGCTGCTTTCGACAATCGAGAGGGCAGGCGCTGAGGCCATGCCAAACCAAACGACTAATAAACAATCCCCGGTTCTGCTTCTCGAAGATTACGGTTATCGTGTGCTGTACGCGAATAACGGCTTGCAAGCGGAGGAGCTGCTGGTAAGCGCGGATGCGACTATCCTGCACATGTCGCTCGACGGCGTGAAGGTGTGGGGCCCCCGGCTCGGCAAGCTGAGAAGCCTGCCCGTCTTGTGGTGGTGCAGCGAAGCGGCTGCCGCTTCGTCGGCCGAGTTTTGCGAGAGCGATATCCCGGTGGATGGTTTGCTTTCGCCTTCCATGGGAGAATGGGAGCTGCATTGGTCGCTTCATCTGGCGTCCAAGCAGCAGGCCGAGAGACAGCGATGGAAGCTGGAACGCAGACAGCTGGAGGACCGGCTGGAGGAACGCAAATGGATCGATCAGGCCAAGGGCATCCTATGTAAACTTAAGAATATATCGGAAGCGGAGGCTTACGAGGTGCTTCGCAAGCAAGCCATGAATGAAAGAAAAAGAATGGTCGACGTGGCGGCCAATATCGTTAAGGTGCATCAGCTGCTTCAGGACATGAAGTAAACGGGGGCGCCGCGCAATCGAAAGACGCTGAAGGAGGGCCTTGCATGCTCACAAAATGGTTGAAAGAAGTCGGAAGAGGCAAAAGAGGCGCTCGCGATCTGAATTACGAGGAAGCCAAAGACGCGGCGGAGCTTATCTTGGGAGGAAAAGCGACGCCTGCGCAGATCGGAGCCTTTTTTATAGCGGAGCGGATCAAGATGGAGACGGTCGAGGAGCTGGAGGCATTCGTCCATGTATGCAGGGCTTATTCGCACCGGACGACCGTGCACAAGGGCATGGATTGCGCGGGTCCGTACGACGGCCGCAAAAAAAGTTTCTACGCGACCTTTGCGACCGCGTTCGTCCTCGGCGCCGCGGGACTTCCCGTCACGCTGCACGGCACGGGCTCGCTGCCCCCGAAGTGGGGCATTACGCTTCAGGATATTTTGAAGGAAATGGACATCGAGATAGATTCCGTCACCCGTGAGCGCTTTATTGAAACGGCAAGGGAGACGGGCGTGCTGTACGTGTCGGCTGAGGAATGGTGTCCGCCGCTTCGCGAGCTTCGTTCGATCCGGGTCGAGCTCGGCATGCGCACGGTGCTGAATACCGCCGAGAAGCTGATTGATTTCGCGGGCTCTCCGTATTTGTTGTTCGGCGTTTACCATAACACGGTTTTCGAGCGGATGGCGAAGCTTTCGGAGAAGCTGGGCTATGAGCGGTCGCTGATCGTGCAGGGCGTGGAAGGCTCGGAGGATCTGTTCATCGAGCGGCCGACACGCACATACAGCGTCCAGAACGGCGAAGCGGTCCAGCAGATTATCGATCCGGACGCTTACGGACTCGAGACGGCGCTGCCCGAGATCGAATGGACGGCCGCTCTCCAGAAGGAAACGATCGAAGCCGTCCTTCAGGGCGGAGGCCATCTCGCTTTTGCCAACCAGGTGCTTCTGAACGCGGCGGTACGTCTTCATCTGGCGGGCAAAGCGGATTCCGTAGAGCAAGGCGTATACATGAGCAAGGCGCTGCTTGACGAAGGCGAGCCTTGGAAGCTCTATTCGAGATGGAAGAATTCCTTACAGACGATAAAGTCAGTCTGAAAACGTTGCATTTCCGAATAATGGAACGACGAATTATGACGAATATTCGTGAAAATTGTTGACAAAATGTCAGCTTCCTCCTTAAAATTGAGTCAGGAAAACAATAACCGCATAAAACTTTTCGTATAATCCCGGGAATCGGCCCGGGAGTCTCTACTCGGTCACCGTAAATGATCAGGCTACGAAGAGAGGAAAGCACGCGCGCGGCGGCCCCGCGCATGCTGCTTTCCCTTTTTGCAGAGCCTAGTAGAAATGCGTATTCATGCATTCCTTACTAGGCTTCTTTGTTTGTTCCAACACAATTTTGGGAGGGTTTTATCAAAATGAGAAGTTTCTTTCGCTTGAAGGAACTGGGGACAAATGTCAGAACTGAGTTTATGGCCGGACTGACGACGTTTATGACGATGGCTTACATCCTGGCGGTCAATCCGATTATTTTGACGCCGACTGGCCTGGATTGGACAGGCGTGTTCATCGCGACCGCGCTTGCAGCCGGTATTTTCACCATCGCGATGGGCGTCTTCGTTAACTTCCCTGTGGCTCTTGCTCCGGGCATGGGGCTGAACGCTTATTTCGCATCGGTCGTATTGGCGTCCGCCGCGACGGACCAGCCAATCTCGCCTGCGATGGGACTTACGGCCGTGTTTATCTCGGGTATTATATTCATCATTCTGACGGTTACTCAAATCCGTCAAATGCTGATTACAGCCGTTCCGGACAGCCTAAAACACGCGATTACAGTCGGTATCGGCTTGTTCATTGCCATTATCGGCTTGAAGAACAGCGGTTTGATGACCATTGCGGTTTCGAGCTTCTCGGATATTAAAGCGAATCAATTTACACCTGTTACGGGTAACGAAACGGTTATTCAACTTGGTAGCTTCCACAACGAGACGGTTGTGTTCACGATTATAGCGATCGCTTTGATCGCAATTCTGATGGTGCTCCGCGTGCCAGGCGCGATTCTGTTCGGCATTATCGGCACGACGATCATTGCTCTGCTGACCGGTCATGTGAACATCAGCGATGCAATGGAAGGAAAGACTTGGTTCCCTGATTTTGGCAAGCTGAACTTCTGGGATTTTGATTTTGCAGGCGTGTTCGAAGTGGGTTTGATTTCGGTCATCCTCACGTTTACGTTTGTTGAGTTGTTCGATACGTTCGGCACTCTTGTTGGCACGGCGAACCGTGCGGGCATCATGAAGAACCCGGAAGAGGGCAAGAAGCGCATCGGCAAAGCGATGCTCGTTGACGCGGTAGCGGTAGGCGGCGGCGCGATGCTCGGCACAAGTACTGTGACGGCTTACGTAGAGAGCTCCTCGGGTATCGCGCAAGGCGGACGTTCCGGCTTGACGGCGGTGTTCACGGGATTGTTCTTCTTGGCTTCCCTCTTCATCTCGCCGCTTATCGCTTTGGTTCCTGGCTCCGCTACGGCGGCGGCCCTGATCATCGTAGGCGTACTGATGATGCAATCCGTGAAGGAGATCGACTTCTCCGACATGGTGTACGGAATTCCGGCGTTCTTGACGCTTGCTCTGATGCCTTTCACGTACAGCATCGCGAACGGCATTTCGTTCGGTATCGTGTCGTACGTTCTGCTTGCGACAGTAGCCAACGCATCCGGCAAAGGCAAGTACAAGGTGCACTGGCTCATGTGGATTCTGGCCGTGCTGATCGTATTGCGTTACGTCCTCATGGGCGGAGAATAATAGAGGACACAAACAGAAAAAGGAAGGCAGCGCTGGGCCGGCGCTGCCTTCCTTTTTTGGTTCCGGTCGCTTAAGTTAGCTATCCCCTGTTCTCAGTTGAGTGTGCCGATTACGGTATTCCTGTCTCTTAAGTACACTATCCCGTGTACTCAGTTGTGGCTGCCGATGAGGGTGTTTCGGACGTTCAGGTTAGCTATCCCCTGTACTCAGACAGGGCTTCTGGGCACCGCGGTATGACCGAAAACATTAAATAGTACCTT
Organism: Paenibacillus soyae; assembly: GCF_024623455.1. Classification (GTDB taxonomy): domain Bacteria; phylum Bacillota; class Bacilli; order Paenibacillales; family Paenibacillaceae; genus Pristimantibacillus; species Pristimantibacillus soyae. The sequence goes on from NZ_JANIPJ010000007.1 coordinate 56,501, forward strand.
AGGCGTTGAGCTGTTTCATGTGACTCAATTCAAGTTAGTATTCGAAGTTATTGAACTGAGCTGACGGGAGAGCTGGAATAAGCGTTAAAAAACATATTCGGTGGTTATCCGTCTGGGCTTTTCGACAGGCTGACTTACGATATAGGAGCTGTTGTGTGAATCGATCCTGAGCTGATGGGAGAGCTGACCCAAGAGCTGAAAACAGAACGAAGTCTACCAGCCACGGTGTTGAGAAACATGAGCACGAATGCGGAATCGAGGTGAGTTCGATTCTGAGCTGATGGGAGAGCTAACATAAGCGACTCAAGAGTGCCTTATTAGGATCGTTGCGTTACTGACGCCGGGAAGTTACGGTATAATGAGTACGTCAAAATGCGCGGGGAGGGGAGAGCATGTACCGAATTGATATTAATTGCGACATGGGCGAAGGGTTTGGCGCGTACCGGCTTGGTGCGGATGATCAGCTGATGAAGCATATTACCTCCGCGAATATAGCATGCGGGTTTCATGCCGGCGATCCGGGGACGATTCGGAGCACGGTCCGATTGGCATTGGAGCATGGCGTAGCGATTGGCGCGCATCCCGGCTTGCCGGATATGAGCGGTTTCGGCCGGAGACGGATGGACATTTCGCCGCGGGAAGCGTACGAGATGGTTGTCTACCAGGTCGGCGCCGTTATGGCATTCGCGAAATCGGAAGGCGGTACGCTCACGCATGTGAAGCCGCACGGGGCGCTATACAACATGGCGGCTCAGGATGCTTCCTTAGCAGAGGCCATTGCGGAGGCGGTATACAGGGTAGATGGGAATCTCAAGCTTTACGGCTTGTCAGGAAGCGAGTTAGTCCGGGCGGGAGAACGGATCGGGCTGTTCGCGGTGAACGAAGCGTTCGCGGACCGGGCTTACGAAGAGGACGGTTCGTTAACGCCAAGATCGATGGACGGAGCCGTGTTGGATAGTCCGGAAGCTGCCTCCGCGCAGGCCATACTGATGGTCTCGGAAGGCAAGGCGCGCACGCGTTCGGGGACCCTCGTCAACGTCCAGGCAGACAGCATTTGTGTTCACGGGGATACGCACGATGCGCTCGCGCATGTAACACAGCTCAGAAAAGCGTTAAAGGACGCCAATGTGACCGTGCAATCGCCCGGGAAATAATGAGCAGGGAGTGTCTATGTGAAGAAACCTTACAAGATGTCGCCGCTAGGGGATTCTAGTGTGCTAATACAGTTCGGCGACCGTATGGACGAACTTTCGCACCGGCTTGTGATGGAGGCGGTTAGATGGCTGGATGCGGGGCGTTTTCCCGGTTATATCGAATGCGTGCCGGCTTTTGCTTCCGTTGCCGTTCACTATAGTCCAATCCAAGTGCTGCGCAGTTTGGACGGAGAGGAACGAATGCGCGAAACGGTGTACGAGACCGTCTGCTATCGTGTGGAGAAGCTATTGGTACATATTGATGCGGTGACTGAATCCGACTCGGAAATGAAGAACGTACGGACCGTCGCGATTCCGGTATGTTACGGCGGTGAGTACGGTCCGGATTTGGAGGAGGTTGCGGCCATCTGCGGACGTTCGGCGGCGGAGGTAGTCCGTCTTCATAGTGACGCCGACTATTTGGTTTATATGATCGGCTTCGCGCCGGGCTTCCCTTATCTCGGCGGCATGCCGGAGGAAATCGCCGCGCCGCGCCGCGGGACGCCGCGGGCGGTTATACCCGCGGGCAGCGTCGGCATCGCGGGCGGACAGACCGGCGTCTACCCGCTCGCGACTCCCGGCGGCTGGCAGCTGATTGGGCGAACGCCGATCAAGCTGTTCCGGCCGGATGCCGACGCGCCGAGCTTCTTGCAAGCAGGCGACCGGGTCCGTTTCTTTCCGATAACGGAAGAGGAGTTCCTAAGCTGGAAGGACAACGAAAGCGTAGACGGCTTGAGGTAGTCGGGAGGGGGCAAATCGATGGGCATAATCGTTGTGAAACCAGGGGTGCTTGCCACTATTCAGGACTTGGGCCGATATGGTTATCAGAATCAAGGCGTCGTCGTTGGCGGATCCATGGATCAGACGGCGGCGAGAATCGCGAATTGGCTGGTCGGGAACGACGAGTCGGAAGCGCTCCTCGAATTGACGTTGGCGGGCACGGAGCTGCGGATGGAGAGGGAAGCGTGGATTGCCATTGCCGGCGGGGATATGGAACCAATAACCGGACAAGGCGAAAAGGTGCCGCAGTGGAGACCCGTACGGGTAGATGCGGGAACGACGATCCGATTCGGCCGAAGCGTTAATGGTTGCCGCGCGTATGTCGCGCTTGCAGGCGGTATTGATGGCGAGATGAGACTCGGCAGCCGCAGCACCTACCTGCGCGGGGGGATAGGCGGTTACGACGGGCGGGCGCTTCGCGCGGGCGACCGGATCGAAGCGAGGAACGAGCCGGCGAAGTTTGCCGTCTCCCGGCTAGCAGAATCGCAATCGGGAAGCCTGCGGTTTCCGCTATGGCATGCAGGCGGCTTCGCCGTGGCCCATTCGGATGTTGCCGTCATTCGTTGGATGCCGGGGGCGCATTATGACTGGTTATCGGAAGAAGGGCAATCGGCTTTCGGCGATGGCACTTTCAGGATCGGGCGACAGTCGGACCGGATGGGCTATCGACTCGAAGGCGAGGGACGTCTCGGGCAGCATGTCAGGAAGGGCGAGCTGCTGTCCGAACCGGTTACGATCGGCACGATCCAGCTTCCTCCGGACGGGAATCCGATCATTCTGATGGCCGACCGTCAGACGACGGGCGGCTATCCGCGCATCGGACACGTGGCGACGGTCGATCTTCCTGTCTTGGCTCAGCTTAAGCCCGGTGACAGGCTGCAGCTTCAGCGGGTTACCTCTATGGAGGCGGAGAAGCTCTTGATTGAAGCCGAGCGCGAGATGACCATGCTAGGCAAGGCGATCGAACTCAAGCTGAACGGCTGAACCCTCGCGAAAACGAAAACAAAAAAACAAAAGCGCCGGAGTCGAAACGATCGATCGTTTCTCTCCGGCGCTTTGTATCGGACGCTTGCCGCTATTTGAAAAATAAAAAATGAGTCGGCAGCTTACGCATGGAGCCGTCCGATGGCTTGTTGATCAGCTTGCCGTTAAAGACGAGCGTGGAAGAGCCGCCGCCATCGAGATTGTAGCCGTCAATCGCGCCGTATTGCTTGAGCAGCGTCTGCATCTCGGCGAGCGTCGCGCCGGAGCTGCCGGCTTCGTTGTAGCCGTCCGTCACCAGGATCAGGAGCTGATCGTCCTTGTAGTTGGCGATGACGGTGCGCGGCGCGCGCTTCGGACTGGTCTGCCATTTCGCCGGGATAGGCTGGGCGATACCGCCCTTCAAAAGGATCGGAACGAAGGAAGCCCCGAACTTCGGCTTCTTGGCGTCGAGCTGCTCCCGGCTTGCGAATTTGCCGCCGATCAGCTCGTTGTTCTCGTTCAGCCCGACAAAAAACAGATCGGCGTAGGAAGCCTGAAAGCCCGATACATACTCGCCGTTCGCGATCGTGGTGCTGAGCGGGTACCGCTTCCCGCCGCCGTCCGCGAAGCCGCCCGCGTTCACGCCAACCGCCGCCTTATGCGTCTTGACGGCTTGGAGCGTCGTTTGCGCGTCTCCCAGCTCGTCGCCTCCCATGACCATCTTCATCGCGCCGTCCGCTTTTAACTGGATCTTCACGGCGTAGCTTTTGAAATTCTCGTTCTTCAAATAAAAAAGCTGCGCCCTCAGCTTGTCGGAGGAGATGGTCGCCGCGGGTTTGCCAAGCTTGGCCGTAATGCTCGCGTCGTAGATGGCGAGAGGGCGCTTCGCCTGAGCGGCGGCCGTCTTCGCGATATGGTTCATCTCCGCATTCGTCTTCTCGTACAAATCAAGCTGGGCTTTGATCGATTCGCCCGTCAGGACGGCCGTCTCATTCGCTTGATCGAGCCCTGCGGCCGCCTCGTTCCAGCTGCCGCCTTCCGCGGCTTGTCCATCCGATTCCAGCTTCGGCATGACGCCGCTCGACAACTCGACCGTGACGCCGGAGACCATCAGCCAGATCAGAATGCCGGCAAAAGGGGCTAAGGCAAGCAATGCCGTGCGGTTTAACGTTTTAGTGGTTATGATCATTTGAGGACATCCAAGCTTTTTTTCAGTTCGTCCAACTGTTTCTTCACTTCGTTCAACTGCGTGTAGAGCTTGTTGCTATTATCCGTCTTATCGTCCGCGTTGTCCTTGGCGAAGGTCAGCAGCTCGTTCAAGGCGTCGACCTTCTCCTTCAGCTGCGATATCTCGTTCTGATAGCCGCTCTCCATGACCGCGAGACGTTCGTCGTAAGCCTTCTGCATCTCCGCGATTTGCGAAGCGGTCTGACGTTCGATGTCGGCGGTAATATCCCGCTGCATCCGCTCCGTGTAAACCTTGGCGCCATACACGCCTCCGCCGATCAGAAGCAGCCATATTCCTATAAATACGATAAAGGCCGTTTTGCTTCGCTTCTTGCGCGTATTCGCGGCTTGACGGCCGACGGCCGCCGATTCCAGTTGCAATTCGCTCATTGGGGTTCATTCACTCCTCATGCTCGTGACCATGCGCCACGTTAATCGGTTGAACGAACGTTGAAAAGTGCTGTCCTGCTTGCGGCATATCCCGGCTTGTCTTGCTTGCCTTTCTCCTATTAAACGACGGCAATCGCCAAAAAGGTTGCGAATGTCACCCTATTGTAACAAAAGGGAGTCCGAATGTCGCCTTTTCGTCTCGATTGCTTTCCGTCAAAAGATGGAAGTGGGACCTCCGTCGGCTCTGCGGCTTTTGTGAGCGGGAGTTCCGTCATGTATAATGGTGGAAGCGGGTTATTCCAAGCAAGCAGTGGAAAGGAAGGGTTGCCATGGATCAACAAACGAATCGCAAAGCGCTGGCCATGTTCGCGGGAGGCTGCTTCTGGTGCATGGTTACGCCGTTCGAGGAAATGCCGGGCATTCTGTCCGTCGTCTCCGGCTATACCGGCGGCCATACCGAGAATCCCACCTACGAGGAAGTGTGCTCGGACGCTACGGGCCATACGGAAGCGGTGCAGATCGCTTACGACCCGGAGGTGTTCTCCTACGAGCGTCTGCTCGACATCTTCTGGAGACAGATCGACCCGACGGACCCAGGCGGGCAGTTCCACGATAGAGGCTCTTCCTACCGGACGGGCATTTATTATTACACGGAGGAGCAGCGCCAATTGGCGGAAGCCTCCAAGGCCGAGCTGCAGGCGAGCGGGCGTTTCGACAAGCCGATCGTAACGGAGATCGAGCCGGCGGGAGCGTTCTACCCGGCGGAGGACTACCATCAGGATTATCATAAGAAGAACCCGTTCCGTTATAAAATGTACCGTAAAGGCTCGGGACGCGACGCGTTCATCGCGAGCCATTGGAAGATGAAGAAGGACCAGGCCGAGCTCAAGAAGAGATTGACGCCGATTCAATACGAGGTGACTCAGAACAGCGGAACGGAGCGTCCGTTCACGGGAGAATTCTGGGATCACGAGGAAGAAGGCATCTACGTCGATATCGTCTCCGGCGAGCCGCTCTTCAGCTCGAAGGACAAATTCGACGCGGGCTGCGGCTGGCCGAGCTTTACGAAGCCGCTTCAGAAGACGGCCGTTACCGAGCATATGGATACGACCCATAATATGGTGAGAGTCGAAGTGAGAAGCCAAGAAGGAGATTCGCATCTGGGTCATGTGTTCGACGACGGACCGAATCCGACGGGACTGCGCTATTGCATCAACTCCGCTGCCCTGCGCTTCGTTCCGAAGGAGAAGCTGGAGGAAGAAGGCTACGGACAGTACCGGAATTTATTCGAGTAGGGAGAGATAACGGGATGGAAACGTTGGGGAAAACGGGCAGAAATGCCGAAGAAGCGAACCAAATCGGCGTGCTGGACGCGATAAAAGGCAGACGGTCGATTGGCAGAGTGAAGGCCGATGCCGTGGAGCGCGAAGTGATCGAAGCGATTCTCGAGGCGGCCAGCTGGGCGCCAAGCCACCACAATACGCAGCCATGGCGGTTCGTCGTCATGACGGGCGAAGGAAGGGCAAAGCTCGGAGAAGGCTACGCGAAGATCGCGGCGGCGGCATCCCCGGGTCTGTCCGGCGAAGAGCTGGAAGAGAAGCTCCGCAAGGAGAGGGCGAAGGCATACCGCTCGCCGCTGGTTATTACGGCGATCTGCTCGCCGGGGGATGATCCCCGCGCCGTGCGGGAAGAAGAGCTGGCCGCTGCGCAGGCTGCCGTCCAGAATCTGCTGCTGGCCGCGCATGCGTACGGGTTGGGAGCGATTTGGCGGTCGGGCGCGCCGATGTTCGATCCGATCATGAAAGCGAACTTCGAGCTGCGCGAGGACGAAGAGATCGTAGCGTTCCTTTACCTGGGTTATCCGGACATGACGGCTCCTGAGCCTCGGCGCACTCCGGTGCTCGAGAAGACGGTTTGGCTGGATAAGTAAATGCATGAAGGACGGAACGGCTGAGCCCCTGGGCTGGCCGTTCCGTTTTTTTATGTTCGAATCCGAGTTTTTAAGACCGCGTGATACGTGCCGACCCCGGAGGGACGGGAAAGCCGCTTGCGTGTGGCTAGAGAAAACTATAGGTCGGCATACCCATCCCACTCTCGTAAACGGTTAGTAGATTTGGTAGAATGAGACTATATAGATAGACATTCGGAATCTCGTCTATCGAATCGACCAAAAGGAGAGTCATCCCCCGTCATGAAAAAGCTTGTCGCACTATTCGTATCCCTCATTATGGCACTCGGCTTCGCAACGGCGGCCGGCGCGGCGCCCGCAGCCAGTCCGCTCGAAATTTATGTCAACGACAAGCTCGTCGAGTTCAAGGAGGACAAGCCGGTTAAGCAGAACGGCACGACTCTTGTTCCCGTCCGCATGCTTCTCGAGCAGCTCGACTTCGAGGTCACTTGGGATCAAGACACCCAGATGGCTACGGCTATCAGTACAAGCCCGAGAAACAATCTGGTTATTTCTCTCCAGATCGGATCCGACACGGCTTACGTGAACGCCAAGCCGCAGAAATTGCTGCTCGCTCCCCAAAAAATCAATCAACGCACCTATGTGCCGCTCCGCTTCATCGTGGAGCAAAGCGGCTACGAAATCGAATGGAACGAGAAGCTGAATCGCATCTCCATCGATACCATTGTCGAGAGCAAAGGGTATATGTGGAAGGTAGAGAAGGACGGCAACGTCGTTTATCTTCTTGGCTCCATCCACGTCGCGAACGAAGCGATGTATCCGCTGCGCGACGAAATTACGGAAGCGTTCGAAGAAGCGGATTATTTGGCGGTCGAAGTCAACACGTCTGTAGAGCCGGAGGACCTCGGCGCCTACGTCGAAGACCTGGCCACCTATAAGGATGGAACCACGCTTCGCAACCATCTTTCTCCGGAAGTATACGCGGCGCTCGGAGAGCTCCTGACGGAGCTGGAAATTCCGACGAACGCGCTCGACACGTACGAGCCTTGGTACGTATCTATGATCCTGGACAGCTTCGGACGCGAGGATAGCGAATACGAGTCGGAGCTCGGCATCGACCTTCATTTTATGAATGAAGCGACGGACGCCAATGTTCCGATCATGGAGCTGGAGTCTTATCAATCGCAGTTCGAGATGTTCGATAATTTCTCGGACGGGCTGCAGGAGCAGTTCGTGATCGGCTCGCTTTACAGCTTGTACGGGGAAGAAGAGCCTGCGGAAGACTTGTCCGAGATGTGGATCGCGGGCGACGTCGAGGAACTGACGCAGATGGCGGAAGACATGCAAGCGGACTTAGAATATTACAACGCGATGCTGAAGGACCGCAACATTCTGATGGCGGAGAAAGTCAACGGATTCTTGACCGGCTCGAAGCCGGCGACGTTCTTCGTTGTCGTCGGCGCCCTTCATATGGTGGGAGAGCACGGACTCGTTGCCCTGCTTGAAGAAATGGGGTACACGGTAACCCGGTTATAAGGTTTGCAAGGAAAAGGCCGGCGGATGGCGATCCGCCGGCCTTTTCGCGCGCCTGAGGCCGGCTGCGCGGAGGGAGCTAAACAAGCTTTTTGATCGTGAAGTTCTCGTTCAGGACGTACCAGTTCTGAGGGAACGCGACGCCGAGCTTCCAGTAGCTGACGCCGCGAAGCTTGTAGCCCTTCACGATGTCGAACTTGGCTTGCACGCTCCGGGCATCCTCGAACCAGACGATATGCTCCCTGCCCTCCTCGTCATAATAAGTGTAATGAGGCGATTGCCCTTCTTCGTCGTATTGAATCGCGGCGTTATATTGGGCCGCGCGCTCCACGGCCGCCTTCGGACTGACGGTCGGGGCCCATCTTCCGCCCTGCACATACGGAAGCGTCCAGTCATAGCCGTACAGCGGCATGCCCATCATAATTTTTTCGGGCGGGATGACGGTTATGGCATAATTCAGAACCTTGACGACTTCGTTAATCGGAGCGACCGCTCTCGGAGGGCCGCCGGACCATCCCCACTCGTAGGTCATGAGCACGACGAAATCGACGATTCTGCCATGGGCGGCGTAATCATGAGCTTCGTACAGGGTCCCGGTCTGCGTTGCCGAAATTTTGGGGGCCACGGCAGTCGAGACGAGATGTCCGAGCGGACGCAGCGTATCGACAAGACGCTGCAGGAACGAGTTGTACGCCTCGCGGTCGCCCGGCATCAAATATTCGAAGTCGACGTTGAGAGCCAAATATCCTTTTTGCCGCATGACGGATGTAATATTGTTGATCAGGTTAGTCTGAGCGCCTTGATCCGTTAACACCGCATGGCCGATTTCGGAGCTGAACGTCCCGTTCTCGAAGTTCGTAATGACCATCATCGGAGCGGCGCGGTGCTCGTAGGCGGCTGCGATAACTGCCGAGTCGTCGAGAGAAGTCAAATTGCCGTTCGCCTGCACGCGGTAGCTGAACGGGCTGAGATACGTCAAATACGGCCCTACCTCATGGACGAGGTCAACGCCGGCAGGACTGAAATTTTCCGTGTACGCGTTAACCTCGATGACGGGTTTGGGTGCCCTCGGAATCGTCAGCGTCATCCCGGGGTAGATGAGCGCCGGATTGGTCAAATTATTCGCTTCCAGCAGCGCTTGAATGGAGACGCCGTAACGCTGGCCGATCTTCCACAGCGATTCTCCGGCAAGCACGCGGTGCGTCGTTCCGTCCCCCGGCGTCGGGATAATGATCGCCTGGCCGATGACGAGCGGGCTCTGCGCCGTTATCCCGTTGGCGGCATATAGCTGCTCGAGCGTTACGCCGAACTGCTGGGACAGCTCCCAGAGCGAATCCCCTCTTCTGACCGTATGGATTTGCATAGCGGAATCCTCCTTATGAACGTGTAAACCGTACGTTCTTCTATAGGCTCTATATCCATCTATATTCAGAGAGCCCGGCCTATAGTCAAAAACATGGAAAGCGCGTCCATGGGGCAAGCTATTCATGCATTTTGGGAATAGATGACAAGCTAATAAGAGGGTCATGGGATGCTTATGAGGCTAAAAAACGAACTTTCGCAAATGAACCTCTATTAATGTTCGTATTTTGTTGACAGTAGAGAAGGGATTGGATAAACTAGAGTAGGTTTAAGGCGGAAGAATCCGCGTTGAACCTGCAATCTCGTATATATTCGGGAAAGGCCCGAACGTTTCTACCCGGAAACCTTATTTTCTGGACTACGAGCTTGATGAATCGGTTACCGAAGCCCAAATTCGACCCATGGAAATAGGTTGCTCTCACCGGGGCAGCCTTCTGCTGTCTTAAGCGGTCGGCTATGGAAGGATGCCCGATTCATTCGAACCGCAACGTATTGCGCGATTCACTCGAGGTCCTTGGCTCATCGGAAGAGAAATCGGAAGAGAACAGCCGCTGGACCTCTTTTTATTTATTTGCAGATATCCATACATTTTAAATAAGGAAAGAGGTAAGCGAACATGTCTGCTATGGTAGGCGTCATTATGGGCAGCAAGTCGGATTGGGACACGATGAAATTGGCCTGCGACGTATTGGAAGAGCTGAATATCCCATACGAGAAGAAGGTTGTATCGGCGCATCGCACGCCGGATCTGATGTTCGAATACGCGGAGACGGCGGCTGAGCGGGGATTGAAAGTGATCATCGCCGGAGCTGGAGGCGCCGCGCATCTGCCCGGCATGGTCGCAGCGAAGACGGCACTGCCGGTTATCGGCGTTCCCGTCAAATCCTCGAATTTGAACGGGCTGGACTCCTTGCTGTCGATCGTGCAGATGCCGGGCGGCATTCCGGTGGCGACCGTCGCGATCGGCAATGCCGGCGGCACGAATGCCGGCTTGCTCGCCGCCCAGATGATCGGCGCCTTCATTCCGGAGGTGCAGGCGCGCGCCCTTGCCCGTCGCGAGCGGATCAAGCGCGAAGTGATGGAAAGCAGTGAAACGTTATGATCGGCGGCAAGGACGGTAATTCAGCGGCGGTAAAAACGATTCTGCCCGGCTCCACGGTCGGCATTCTCGGAGGCGGGCAGCTTGGACGCATGCTGGCGAACGCCGGAAGCGCGATGGGCTACCGGTTCGTGACGCTGGAGCCGACGCCGGATTCCCCAATGGGGCAGGTGTCGGAGCAGATCGTCGCGGCTTACGACGATCGCGAAGCCGCGAGGCGACTAGCGGAACGCTCGGATGTCATTACATACGAGTTCGAGAACGTGAACGCGGATGTCGCCGCCATGCTGATGGCGGAATCGTATGTGCCGCAAGGCAGCGAGCTGCTCTACACGACGCAGCACCGGCTTCGCGAGAAGCGGGCGATCGAAGCTGCAGGCGTGAAGGTAGCGCCTTATGCGGAGATTCGCAGCGAAGACGAGCTGAGAGAGGCGGTCCGGAAGTTCGGCACGCCTTGCGTGCTGAAGACGGCGACGGGCGGCTACGACGGCAAAGGCCAGTGGGTCATCAAGGGCGAGTCGGAGATCGCGGAAGCCTACGCCGAATTGTCCAAAGCGCGTACGCAACTGGTGCTCGAGCAGTTTATCGATTTTGCGATGGAAATTTCGGTTATTGCGGCCAGGAGCACGACAGGGGAAATAAAAGCGTTCCCTCCTGCGGAAAATATTCACAAGGAAAACATTCTGCACTTGTCGATCGTTCCGGCGAGGACGCAGGAATCGGTGCTTCGCGAAGCGGAGCGGCTAGCGGTGCGCATCGCGGAGGGTCTTGGCGTCGTCGGACTCATCGCGGTCGAGATGTTCGTGACGCGGGACGGCGAGCTGTTCGTGAACGAGCTTGCGCCAAGGCCGCATAACAGCGGGCATTATACGATGGAAGCGTGCCGGACGTCGCAATTCGAGCAGCATATCCGAGCGATATGCGGACTGCCTCTTGGCGACACGTCGCTGATGAGCCCCGTCGTCATGGTGAACGTGCTCGGGCAGCATGTGGAGCCGGTCCTTGCGCGCGCGGCTGCGCCGGATGAGGCGGCCGAAAGACTCGGCGTTGCGCCGAAGCTGCATTTGTACGGAAAGAAAGACGCTGTGTTCAAACGGAAGATGGGCCACGTGAACGTGCTCGCTCCGACTGTAGAAGCGGCGCTTGATTGGATAGACGAAACTAAGATTTGGAAGGTGTGAAGGACATGCTAGAGCGTTACAGCAGACCGGAAATGAGAGCGATCTGGACCGAAGAGAACAAGTTCAAGGCATGGCTGGAGGTTGAGCTTTGCGCATGCGAGGCTTGGGCCGAGCTTGGCGTTATTCCGAAGGAGGATGTAGAAGCGCTTCGCAAAGCAGCGAGCTTCGACATCGACCGCATTTACGAGATCGAGCAAGAGACGCGCCACGACGTGATCGCGTTCACGCGCGCGGTATCGGAGACGGTCGGACCGGAACGCAAATGGGTGCATTACGGCCTCACCTCGACGGACGTCGTCGACACGGCGCTTGGTTACCTGCTTCGCCAAGCGAACGAAATTTTGCTGAAGGACATCGAACGCTTCATCGCGATTCTGCGGGAGAAGGCGATCCAATATAAAGACACTCCGATGATGGGACGCACGCACGGCGTACATGCGGAGCCGACGACGTTCGGCCTCAAGATGGCGTTGTGGTACGAGGAAATGAAGCGTAACCTGGAGCGGTTCCAGCATGCGGCGAACGGCGTGCAGTTCGGCAAAATGTCCGGCGCCGTCGGCACGTACGCGAACATCGACCCGTTCGTCGAGCAATTCGTCTGCGAGAAGCTCGGCATTACGGCCGCGCCGATCTCGACGCAAACGCTGCAGCGCGACCGCCACGCGGAATATATGGCTTCCATCGCGCTCATCGCGACGTCGCTCGATAAGTTCGCCACGGAAATCCGCGGCCTGCAGAAGAGCGAGTTCCGCGAGGTGGAGGAGCCGTTCGCCAAAGGCCAGAAGGGCTCGTCCGCGATGCCTCATAAGCGCAACCCGATCGGCTGCGAGAATATGTCCGGCCTGTCCCGCGTGATCCGCGGCCACATGCTGACGGCTTACGAGAACGTGCCGCTCTGGCATGAGCGCGATATCAGCCATTCCTCGGCCGAACGCGTCATCCTGCCCGACTCGACGATGCTGCTGAACTACATGCTGAACCGTCTCGGCAACATTATTAATAATTTGACCGTCTTCCCGGAAAATATGAAACGCAACATGAGCGCGACATACGGCGTGCCGTTCTCCGGCCGCGTTCTGACGAAGCTGATCGACAAGGGCTTCAGCCGCGAGCAGGCTTACGACACGGTGCAGCCGCGCGCGATGCAGGCTTGGGAGACGCAGCGCCAATTCCGCTCCATCGTGGAAGAGACGCCTGAGATCACATCAGTGCTGTCCCCTGAGGAGATCGAAGATTGCTTTAACCCGGCATGGCACCTCAAGCATGTCGATACGATATTTACTCGCCTTGGCCTGAACTAAGCATCTGCTTTAGAAGAGGAGGATAAGGATTTCATGGGAGCTCAATCGCAATTGAAGGCTATATCCACCGCCGTGGATTTCGTGAAGGCGCCGCTGGTCTACAAAGGCAAAGTGCGCGAGCTGTACGACCTCGGCGAGCATTTCCTCATCGTGGTGACGGATCGGATCTCCGCGTTCGACTACGTATTGGATCCGGCCGTGCCGGACAAAGGAAACGTGCTGAACCGCTTGTCCGCGTTCTGGTTCGAGGTGACGAAGGAGCTGCAAGAGAACCACGTCGTTCATACCGACGTGGAGCTGCTCGGCGATCTCGTGACGGAGCCTGAGCTGCTCCGCAATCGCATCATGGTGACGCGCAAGGCCGAGCGCATCGATATCGAATGCGTCGTCCGCGGCTACATTACGGGCAATGGCTGGCGCCAATACGAGAAAACGCAGGCGATTAACGGCATCCAGCTGCCGGAGGGCCTCCGCAAGAACGAACAGTTCGCGGAGCCGATCTTCACGCCGGCCGCGAAGAACGACGTCGGCCACGATGAAGACATATCGTTCGAGCGCATGAGCGAGCTCGTCGGCGCCGAGCTGGCGGCCGAGCTTCGCGACCGCAGCTTGGAGCTGTACCGCTTCGCGCACGCTTATTGCAAGGAGCGCGGCATCATCCTGGCGGACTGCAAGTTCGAATTCGGCCTCATCGACGGCAAGGTCATCCTGATCGACGAGATTTTCACGCCGGACTCCTCGCGCTTCTGGTCCGAAGGCAATTACGCGTTCGACGTCGAGATCGACAGCATGGACAAGGAGCCGGTGCGCACGTACCTGCTCGGCTCCGACTGGGACCGCGACAGCCGCCCGGATCCGCTGCCCGAGCTGGTCGTCCAAGCGACGACGGCGCGCTACCGCGAGATTTACCGCCGCTTGACGGGCCGCGAGCTGAGCTAGCCCGCCGCCCTGCCGGAATTATTTTCATAAACAAACAACATACAAATTCAAATTCAACCATATATCAGGAGGCTATTATGAAGGCAACCGTCTACGTCACGATCAAGGAAAACGTATTGGATCCGCAAGGTACCGCAGTGCAAGGCGCGCTTCATTCCATGGGATTCGCGGAAGTGGGCAAAGTGCGCATCGGCAAGTACCTCGAAGTCGAGCTCGACACGAACGACCGCGCGGAAGCGGAAGCGCGTCTGAAGGTCATGTGCGAGAAGCTGTTGGCGAACACGGTCGTTGAAGATTACCGCTTTGAGCTGGAGGGATAAGAGATGAAGTTTGCCGTACTCGTATTTCCGGGCTCCAACTGCGACATCGACTGCTACAAAGCGGTAGAGTCCACGATCGGCCAAGAGGTCGACTACGTGTGGCACACCGCGACGGACCTGTCCGCGTACGACGCCATCCTGGTGCCGGGCGGCTTCTCCTATGGCGACTACCTGCGCTGCGGCGCGATCGCCCAATTCGCGAACGTGATGAGCGAAGTGAAAAAAGCGGCCGAGCAAGGCAAGTTCATTCTCGGCATCTGCAACGGCTTCCAGATCCTGACGGAAGCGGGCCTTCTGCCTGGCGCCCTGATTCGCAACACGGAACTGAAGTTCCGCTGCCATGCGCAAGCTCTTGAAGTGGCGAACAACAATACCGCTTTTACGAACCAATACTCGCAAGGCGAGATCATCAATATTCCGATCGCCCACGGCGAAGGCAACTACTTCTGCGACGACGCGACGCTAGCCGAGCTGAAGGCGAACAACCAAATCGTGTTCCGCTACGCGGGCGACACGAATCCGAACGGCTCCGTGGAAAATATCGCGGGCATCAGCAACAAAGCGGGCAACGTGGTCGGCATGATGCCACATCCGGAGCGGGCGGTTAGTCAGCTGCTCGGGTCGGAAGACGGCACACGGATGTTTACATCGATTTTGAATGCATGGAGGGAACAACATGGCGCAGCAGTTAACGGCTAAGGAGCCGACGGCGGAACAAATCGCGGATCAACGCATCTACACGCAATTCGGCGTGACGGACCATGAATACGAACTGATTTGCGGCTTCCTGGGCCGCAAGCCGAACTACACGGAGATCGGCGTGTTCAGCGTCATGTGGTCGGAGCATTGCTCGTACAAAAACTCCAAGCCGATCCTGAAGAAGTTCCCGATCACGGGTCCTCGCGTCCTGATGGGACCGGGCGAAGGCGCGGGCATCGTCGACATCGGCGACAACCAAGCCGTCGTGTTCAAGATCGAATCGCATAACCATCCGTCCGCGGTCGAGCCTTATCAAGGTGCGGCGACCGGCGTGGGCGGCATCATTCGCGATATTTTCTCCATGGGCGCTCGCCCTGTCGCTCTGCTGAACAGCCTTCGCTTCGGCAACCTGAACAACGACCGCGTGAAGTACCTGTTCGAGAACGTCGTCAGCGGCATCGCCGGCTACGGCAACTGCATCGGCATTCCGACGGTTGCGGGCGAAGTCATGTTCGACGAAAGCTACGAAGGCAACCCGCTCGTCAACGCGATGTGCGTAGGCCTCATCGATCACGATAAAATCCAGCGCGGCGTCGCCAAAGGCGTAGGCAACCCGGTCTTCTACGTCGGCCCGGCAACCGGCCGCGACGGCATCCACGGCGCGACCTTCGCTTCCGTTGAATTGTCCGAAGAATCCGAAGAGAAACGCACCGCGGTCCAAGTCGGCGATCCGTTCATGGAGAAGCTGGTTATGGAAGCGACGCTCGAGCTGATCAACTCCGGCATCGTCCTCGGCATTCAGGACATGGGCGCGGCAGGTCTGACTTGCTCCAGCGCCGAGATGGCGTCCAAAGCGGGCAATGGCCTCGAGCTGTACCTCGACGAGGTTCCTCAGCGCGAGACGGGCATGACGCCTTACGAAATGATGCTGTCCGAGTCGCAGGAGCGCATGCTCTTCGTCGTCGAGCCTCAGCATGAGGCGCAGGCGAAAGAAATTTTCGACCGTTGGGGCATCATCTGCGCGAAGGTCGGCAAAGTAACGGACGACGGCCGTCTCCGTCTGTTCCACCAAGGCGAAGAAGTGGCCGACATGCCGGTTAAAGCGCTCGTCGACGAGTGCCCGGTTTACAACAAGCCATCCGCAGAGCCTGCTTATTTCCGCGAGAGCGCTTCGGTCGATACGGCTGCTTTCGAGGAAATTACCGATCTGAACGGCGCGCTGGAGAAGGTGCTCGCTTCCCCTACGGTGGCAAGCAAAGAGTGGGTTTACAACCAATACGACTACATGGTTCGTACGAATACGGCCGTTCAACCGGGCTCCGACGCCGCAGTCGTGACGATCGACGGCACGCGCAAAGCGCTGGCGATGACGACGGACTGTAACGGACGTTACGTATACTTGGATCCTGAGATGGGCGGACGCATCGCGGTAGCGGAAGCGGCGCGCAACATCGTGTGCTCCGGCGCCGAGCCGCTCGCGATCACGGACAACCTGAACTTCGGCAACCCGGAGAAGCCGGAAGTGTTCTGGCAGCTCGAGAAGTCCGCGGACGGCATGTCCGAGGCTTGCGTAAAGCTGGATACGCCGGTTATCGGCGGCAACGTCAGCTTGTACAACGAGAACGCCAAAGGCGCGATCTACCCGACGCCGGTAATCGGCATGGTCGGTCTGGTTCACGACATTGATCATATTACAACGCAAAAATTCAAAGCCGAAGGCGACGTTATTGTGCTAATCGGCGAAACAAAAGCCGAGTTCGGCGGAAGCGAACTGCAATACGTGTTGAACGGCGCTCCATCCGGCCGTCCTCCGGTCATCGATCTCGACGTGGAGAAGAAGGTGCAAGGCGCGGTTCTTGGCGCCATCCAGAAAGGCCTCGTCGCTTCGGCGCATGACCTCTCCGAAGGCGGCATCGCGGCGGCGATCGCGGAATCTTGCATTAGCGGCGGCATCGGCGCAAACGTATCGCTGACTAGCGACCTGCGTCCGGATCACCTGCTGTTCAGCGAATCCCAATCCCGAATTCTGCTGTCGGCGAAGCCGGATCAAGCGGATGCTTTGACGGCTTGGCTGTCGGAGCAAGGCGTCGCTCACGCGACTATCGGTACGGTTACAGGCAGCAATCTGACCATCAACGTTAACGGCAAAGCCGGCATCAACGCGCCGGTACAACAACTGGAGAAGGTTTGGAAGGATGCGATTCCATGTCTCATGAAGTAACGGACCGACCTTTGCTTTGGACAGGCAATCACTATAACGAAGGCATTGGCCGCGACGATATTTTCGATAAGCTGCGGGAGGAGTGCGGGGTGTTCGGCGTGTTCGGACATCCCGACGCTGCGGGCTTGTCGTATTACGGCCTGCATGCGCTGCAGCACCGCGGCGAAGAAAGCTCCGGCATCTGCACGGTCGATTCGCGCGACAACGGCAAATTCGCTTACCACCGCGGTATGGGCCTCGTCAAGGAAGTATTCGACAAGGAGAATTTGGATCGCCTCTCCGGGGACCGCTCCATCGGACACGTGCGTTATTCGACTTCCGGGGCAAGCCACCTTGGCAACGCGCAGCCGCTGATCTTCCGTTATCGCGACGGAGACCTCGCCGTGGCGACGAACGGCAACATCGTGAACGCGCCGGAAATCCGCCGCGAGCTTGAGATGAGCGGCTCCATCTTCCAGACGTCCAGCGACACCGAGGTTATCGCGCATCTGATCGCGCGTTCGCCGAAGGATTTCGTGGCGGCGGCGAAGGAAGCTTTGCAGCGCATCGTCGGTGGCTTCGCGTTCCTCATCATGACGAACGACAAGCTGCTGGTCGCGTCGGATCCGCACGGTCTGCGTCCGCTGGCGATGGGCCGTCTCGGCGACAGCTACGTGTTCGCTTCCGAGACGTGCGCGTTTGAAACGATCGGAGCGGAGTATGTGCGCGACGTTCAGCCGGGCGAGCTGCTTATTCTCGACGAGAACGGCCTGACCGTGGATCGGTACGCCGAGATCGAGCGCCGCGCGACGTGCGCGATGGAGTACATTTACTTCGCGCGTCCGGACAGCGACATTAACGGCATCAACATCCATTCCGCGCGCAAGCGCATGGGCCAACAGCTCGCATCGGAATCGTTCGTGGACGCGGACGTCGTAACGGGCGTGCCGGATTCCAGTATTTCCGCCGCCATCGGCTTCGCGGAGCAGACGGGCATTCCTTACGAGCTTGGCCTCATCAAAAATAAATATACCGGACGCACCTTCATCCAGCCTTCCCAAGAGCTTCGCGAGAAGGGCGTGAAGATGAAGCTGTCCGCCGTCCGCAAAGTGGTGGAGGGCAAACGCGTCGTCATGATCGACGACTCCATTGTCCGGGGCACGACGTCGCGCCGTATCGTCAACCTGCTGCGCGAAGCGGGTGCGACGGAGGTGCACGTGCGCATCACGTCGCCGCCGTTCAAGAATCCTTGCTATTACGGCATCGATACGCCGGACCGCAAGGAGCTGATCGCCTCCTACCGCACGGTGGAGGAGATCCGCAAGGAAATTAACGCGGATTCGCTCGCGTTCCTCACGGACGAAGGCTTCGTCGAATCGGTCGGCGGCAACGACGGCGCGTATAACCGCGGCATGTGTCTCGCCTGCTTCGACAACGACTATCCGACGCCGGTGAACGAAGAGTCGGATAAGAGCTGCAGCTGCTAGGCTGGAGCGAGCGCAGACAATTAACATCCTAGCGTTATGAGCGCCTTCAATGCGCCATAACGCACCATATAGCCTCAACAGATCCAAATAAGGAGTGGACCCATTTGTCAGAAGCGTACAAGAAAGCCGGCGTCGACATTGCCGCGGGCAATGAAGCCGTCGAACGGATGAAGAAGCATGTGAAGAGAACGTACCGTCCGGAGGTGCTGGCGGAGCTGGGCGGCTTCGGCGGCTTGTTCGCCCTGAACAAGGACAAGTACGAGGAGCCGGTGCTCGTGTCGGGAACGGACGGCGTCGGCACGAAGCTGATGCTCGCGTTCGCGATGGACAAGCATGACACGATCGGCATCGACGCGGTGGCGATGTGCGTGAACGACATTATCGTGCAAGGCGCGGAGCCGCTGTTCTTCCTTGATTACCTCGCGACGGGCAAAGTCGTTCCGGAGAAAATCGAGGCGATCGTGAAGGGCATCTCCGAAGGCTGCGTGCAGTCGGGCTGCTCCTTGATCGGCGGCGAAACCGCCGAAATGCCGGGCATGTACTCCGAAGACGAATACGATATCGGCGGATTCACCGTCGGCATCGTCGACAAGAAGAAGATGATCGACGGCTCCACGATTGCCCCGGGCGACGTGGTTCTGGGCTTCGCGTCGAGCGGCATCCACAGCAATGGCTTCTCGCTCGTACGCCGCCTTCTTCTGCAGGAAGCCGGCTATACGCTGGATCAACAACTTGAAGAGCTGGGCGGAGCGAAGCTCGGCGACGTCCTGCTCGAGCCTACGCGTATTTACGTGAAGCAGGCTTTGGGCCTGATCGAGAAGGTCAATGTCAAAGGCATGGCGCACATTACGGGCGGCGGCTTCATCGAGAACATCCCGCGCGTCCTCCCGGACGGCGTGAACGTGGAAATCGATTACGGCTCCTGGCCGATTCTGCCGATCTTCAGCCTCATGCAGCAAAAAGGAAATATTAGCAACCGCGACATGTTCACGACGTTCAACATGGGCATCGGTCTTGTCATCGTGGTACCGGAAGAGCAGGCGGAGCAAGCGATCTCGGCGGCCGCCGAGCTGGGCGAAAAAGCCTATCGCATCGGGCGCGTAACCGAGGGAAGCCGCATCGTGACGTTCCAGGGAGCTGACGTGTAATGGCGGCGCTTCGCATCGCGGTCTTCGCTTCGGGACAAGGCACGAACTTCCAGGCGATAGCGGATGCGGTGCGGGAGGGGAAGCTCGATGTCAGCATCGAGCTTCTTGTCTGTGACAAGCCTTCTGCGCCTGTAATCGAGCGCGCTGTCCATGCGGGCGTAGAGACGTACGTGTTCAAGCCGAAGGACTTTCCATCACGCGAAGCCTATGAAACGGTCATCCTGGAGGAGCTGCGCAAGCGGGAGGTCGATCTAATCGTGCTCGCGGGCTATATGCGCATTCTCACCCCTGCGCTCGTCGAACCGTATGAAGGCCGTATGATCAATATTCATCCGTCGCTCCTCCCGTCGTTCCCCGGCATCAACGCGATCGGACAAGCTTTGGAGCATGGCGTCAAAGTAACCGGCGTCACCGTTCACTACGTGGATGGAGGACTTGACAGCGGACCGATCATCGCGCAGACGGCAGTCGTCATCCGGGAAGAGGATACGGAGGACTCGCTTGCCGCTCGTATCCACGAGGCGGAGCAGGAGCTGTATCCGCGTGTTGTCGGCCAAATTGCTCAAGGGCTGGTTACGGTCGAAGGACGCAAAGTGACCGTTCGCGGCTAACATAGAATATTAGTTTTTTACACCATTTTATGAACAATTAGGAGGAAGCTGAAGTGGCAATTCGCAGAGCGTTGATCAGCGTGTCCGACAAGACGGGCATCGTGGAGTTTTCAAGAGAATTGGCAAGCCAGGGCGTTCAAATCATTTCGACGGGGGGCACGTTCAGCCTCCTGCAGAAGGAAGGCGTGCCGGTCATCGGCATCTCCGACGTGACGGGCTTCCCGGAAATTTTGGACGGCCGCGTCAAGACGCTGCACCCGGCCGTACATAGCGGTCTTCTGGCCGTTCGCGATTACGAAGAGCATCAGAAAGCGATGAAAGAGCTTGGACTGGACTACATCGATCTCGTGATCGTCAACCTGTATCCATTCAAGGAAACGATCGCGAAGCCGGACGTGACGTACGAGGACGCCATCGAGAATATCGATATCGGCGGACCGACGATGCTTCGTTCCGCGGCGAAGAACCATGCTTTCGTCACGGTTGTCGTAGACGCGAACGACTACGCGGCCGTCCTCGAAGAAGTGAAAGCGCAAGGCGACACGACGCTCGAGACGCGCAAACGTCTCGCCGCGAAAGTATTCCGTCACACGTCCTCCTACGACGCGCTCATCTCCGATTACTTGAGCAAGCAAGTCGGCGAGCCGCTGCCTGAATCGTACACCGTTACTTACGAAAAGGTGCAGGAGCTTCGCTATGGAGAGAACCCGCATCAGAAAGCCGCATTCTACCGCAAGCCGCTCGCGGCGTCCGGCAACGTGACGACGGCGGAGCAGCTGCACGGCAAAGAGCTTTCCTACAACAATATCAACGACGCGAACGCGGCGCTCGCCATTCTGAAGGAATTCGACGAGCCGGCCGTTGTCGCGGTCAAGCATATGAACCCTTGCGGAGTGGGCATCGGCGCTACGATCCATGAAGCCTACCAGAAAGCGTACGAAGCCGATCCAACGTCGATTTTCGGCGGCATCGTGGCAGCGAACCGTACGATTGGCGCGGAAACGGCGGAGCTGCTCGGCAGCATTTTCCTGGAGATCATCATCGCTCCCGACTTCACGCCGGAGGCGCTGGACATTCTGACGAAGAAGAAAAACATCCGTCTCATGAAGCTGGGCGAGCTGACTGCCGCGGCAGAACGGAAGCCGGAGTGGGTCGTGACTTCCGTAGACGGAGGCATGCTCGTACAGGAAAGCGACGTTCACAGCATCACCGAAGCCGACCTGAAGGTCGTCACGAACCGCAAGCCGACCGAAGAAGAGCTGAAGCAGCTTCTGTTCGGCTGGAAGGTCGTTAAGCATGTGAAGTCGAACGCGATTTTGCTGGCGAAGGACGACATGACAGTCGGCGTTGGCGCAGGCCAGATGAACCGCGTAGGCGCGGCTCGCATCGCGATTGAGCAAGCAGGCGAGAAAGCGGCGGGCTCCGTGTTGGCTTCCGACGCGTTCTTCCCGATGGGCGACACGGTCGAGCTGGCAGCAAAAGCGGGCATCACGGCCATCATTCAGCCGGGCGGATCGATCAAGGACGAAGAGTCGATCGCGGCCGCGAACGCGAACAACATCGCGATGGTGTTCACAAGCGTACGTCATTTCAAACATTAATCGATAAGCAGGGGGATAAAAAAGATGCGAATTCTGGTTATTGGCGGAGGCGGACGCGAGCACGCGATTTGCTGGGCGCTCAAGAAAAGCGAGAAGGTGAAGGAGCTGTTCTGCGCTCCGGGCAACGCGGGCATCGCTAAGCTCGCGGAATGCGTGCCGATCGCGGTTTCGCAGTTCGACGAGCTGACTCGATTCGCGAAGGAAGCGTCCATCGACCTCGTGTTCGTCGGACCTGACGATCCGCTTGCCGACGGCATCGTGGACGCGTTCGAAGCGGCTGGCATTCCGGCTTTCGGCCCGGACAAGAAAGCGGCGGAAATCGAAGGCAGCAAAATTTTTATGAAAAACCTGCTGAAAAAATACAATATCCCGACGGCGAAATACGAGACGTTCACGGATTACGAGACGGCGCTGGCCTATCTCAAGCAGCAAGCTACTCCAATCGTCATTAAAGCGGACGGACTGGCGGCAGGCAAGGGCGTCACTGTCGCCGCTACGATGGAAGAGGCGGAGAAGGCGCTGCGCGAGGCGATGGTGGACAAAGTGTTCGGAGACGCCGGTAACCAAATCGTCATCGAAGAGTTCCTCGAAGGGCAAGAGATGTCCATCCTTGCTTTCGTTGACGGCGAAACCGTGAAGCCGATGGTACCGGCTCAGGACCATAAGGCCGTGTTCGACGGCGACAAAGGCCCGAATACCGGGGGCATGGGGACATATACGCCGCTTCCGCATATCGACCCAAGCATTATCGAAGACGCGATCGTCAACATCATTAACCCGACGGCGAAAGCGATGGTCAGCGAAGGCCGCCCATTCCGCGGCGTCCTGTTCGCCGGACTCATGATCACGAAGGACGGTCCGAAGACGATCGAATTCAACGCTCGCATGGGCGATCCGGAGACGCAAGTCGTGCTGCCAAGGCTGAAGACCGACCTCGTCGACATCGTTCTGGCCGCGATGAACGGCCGTCTCGGCGAGCTGAACATCGAATGGAGCGAAGAAGCCGCAGTCTGCGTCGTAGCCGCGTCCGAAGGCTACCCGGTTTCCTATCCGAAGGGCCGCGTCATCACGGGCATCGCCGACGCCGAAGCGCAAGGCGCGCTCGTGTTCCACGCCGGAACGGCGATGAAGGACGGCGAGCTCGTGACGAGCGGCGGACGAGTGCTCGGAATTGTGGGCCGAGGCCGCGACATCGCGGAAGCGCGGGCAAGAGCATACGAAGCCGTCAGCGTCATTCATTTCGAAGGCAAGCAGAATCGGACGGATATTGCCGCGAAGGCGCTTCGTTAATCCTCCTTCAATAACATGGAGCATGCCGGATTCCACATCGTCATGCTCTAATGGAAGCCAGTTTCGAAAGCCTGTTTCTTGCAAGGACTCGTCCTTGCCGGAAAACTGGCTTTTTTTGTTACAATAATTGGTAAAATGGGTGTTTGTACGGGCTTTATAAGTCCCTCGGTACACTATCCCATTGGCTCAGTCCTTGGTGTTTTTGCTGAGACGGTCAGTTGATCCTGGGGACAACGATAAAGACAGTTGCTGCTAACCAGCTTAACAATTGATCCTCATACTGAGTCGAGGGATAGCGAGCCCGGTTGGGCCGAGGATATACCAGCTGAGTGGAGGGGATAGCGAGCCCGGTTGGGTCGAAGGTATACCAGCTGAGTGGAGGGAATAGCGAGCCCGGTTGGGTCGAAGGTATACCAGCTGAGTGTAGGGGATAGCGAGCCCGGTTGGGCCGAGGATATACCAGCTGAGTGGAGGGGATAGCGAGCCCGGTTGGGTCGAAGGTATACCAGCTGAGCGTAGGGGATAGCGAGCCCGGTTGAGCGGAGGATATACCAGCTGAGTGTAGGGGATAGCGAGCCCGGTTGGGTCGAACATGTACTTCCTAAGTGAAAGGATAGTAAGCCTTCAGTAGGAACAGGTCAATCCCCTCCTCCCTGAAGCATCAGCGCCGAAAACTGTCGCATCGTCTCGAATGGTGTTACTAATTTGTAACTCTCTTAACCTCCAAATCCACTATGATAGATTCATCAGCGGAAATAGAAGGTGGAAGGCATGGAGAGAAGAAAAAGAGGTCGTCGTCGCAGGTTGGTTGCATTTGTCGTTTTGTCGGTGGTTATGGTGTGGATGGCCGGCTGCGCGGTCGGACAATCGTATGGATTGTCATCGCTGATGTCTATGAAACAGGAAGAGAAGCATGCGGAAGAGATGCTGGGAACCGGCATGCCGGGGGATGAAGGAAGCACCGACGAATCGGAGGCGGCAGGGGATGATTCCCATGCGGAGCCGCCGGGCATTGTTATCGATGCAGGCGGCGTAACGGAGGGAGATACAGCGGTTTTCGTGCCCGGAGAGGATGAGCTTGATCCGAATCATGGCATACTGACTCCCGGATCCGACTCGGACGGAGGAGGAAACGCGACGGAAGCGGCTCATGGCGATGGACAACCGGAATCAGCGGTCGACAGCGATGATGCACTCAACGACGGCTCCGAATATGACAGCGCTCCCATTGTCGGCGAGTCCGATACGGAGGAGACATCAGAGTCCGCTGAAGAGGAGAAGGCTATGCCCGAGGACGAACGCAAACTAGCCGCGCTGACGTTCGACGACGGCCCCGATCCGAAGTATACGACGGCGATATTGGATATTTTGAAGGAAAAAGGCGTGAAAGCGACGTTTTTTGTCGTCGGGACGCAGGTGGAGAAATACCCCGAAATTCTGCAGAGAATCGAAGAAGAAGGTCATGCCGTAGGCAATCATTCCTATTCGCATAAGGATCTTAGCAAGCTTGCCAAACCGGGAATTCAGCAGCAAGTCGATCGTACCGACGAAGCGATCGAGGCGGAGCTCGGCTACGTGCCCGAGCTGTTCCGCGCCCCATACGGAGCGGTGTCCGATACGCTGGAGGCTGTGCTAGAGAACGAGAATCGCAGGCTGGTCGGCTGGACCGTCGACACTCGCGATTGGGCAGGGACGCCGATTACCGACATGCGGGAAATGATTCGTAAGGAAACGGGAGCGAATGGTATAATATTAATGCATTCATTCGGAGGGAAGCATATCCGCAATACGGTGGAGATGCTTCCGGACGTTATAGATGATCTGCATAACCTTGGATTTACGCTGGTTACGGTCGATCAAATACCGGAATAAGCAACTGACAGCCGGAAGGAGTCAAGATGAAGAGCAGCGGCTTGGCATGGAATAACATAATGATCACAAGGGGCAAGGGTCGACGATCCGCGCTCCTCTTCGCTTTGTTCGCCGCGCTGGTGCTCGCGACGGGCTGCAGATATACGGCGGCTCCCGCCGACCTGCTGCAGAAGCCGGCTATCGCGAAGGATAAGGAACAGCTGGCGGAAGCCATAGGGAAGCAGCTCCCGAGGTTCAGCGTTCTCATGCTTCCCCACCGCGACGATTACAAGGAAGCGATCCGGCGGATCGACCTAACCGGTGACGGCATTGAGGAAGCGGTGGTTACGTATTATAACGAATTCAGCACGCCGGAAATTATGGTGCTGAGACAAACGGAGTTCGGCTGGCGTCAGTTCGTGCTCGTCGAGCAGCCGCTCGCTAGAGATATCGGTTGGCTCCGAATCGTCGATCTAGACGTGGACGGCGTGTACGAGCTCATCGTTGGCTGGATCGGCGCGTTCGACAGCCCGAATATGCTCGAGCTATATTCGTTCCAAGGGAAGGCCGTCCGCAACGAGAACGGGCTGCTCACGATGAAAGCCATTCATTCTCTGCCCTACCGGCTTGCGGATACAAGGGATCTGGACGGAGACGGCAAACCGGAGCTGGCGGTGCTCGACGCACTGGGCACGAGCGGGGAGCTCGAGGTTCCATCCTACTATCTGAGCTTATACGATTGGGAGAAGGGGGCGCTGGCGAAGGTAGGACTTGCTTCCTTGCCGCAGGGCGTTAGCCTTTTCGAAAGAATGCTGACGGGGACTATAGCGGAGTCGAAGCATGGGATCTTGCTCGAAGGCGGCACGGGGGCGCACAGCATGCTTACCTATATGTACGCTTGGGATAACAAGGAGCTGAAGCTCGTCTATCCGGACTCTTCCCGCGGGGAAGAAGGTTTTAACGGAACGGGCGTGCAAAGCGGCGATATGAACGGCGACGGGATTATCGAGCTCCACCGGACGCGATTAGCTCCGGGATATGAAAGCTTGTCGTATGCCGACGCTTTATGGATCAACGAGTGGGTCCAGTGGGACGGTAAATCCGGTTATGAGTCCGTGCTGGAGCAGTACCGGGACTATACGTATGGCGTTCGGCTTACGATTCCCGAGGAGTGGCAAGGGCGTTACACGATGAAGAAGCCGCCTTCGTCCTCCTACGGGCTCGTCACCTTCAGCTATTGGAACGAGAAGTATCATCGGATAGCGGAGCTGGCGACGATCTATGTTGTTCCGCTGAAGCAGTGGGGGAACGTCGAGTCGGCTTGGAAGGACGAGAATAGGTCCTACCAGCTGCTGTACGAGGACAGCGGGAACGCTTATCTGGTTTCTTTTGTCCAAGAGGAGCCCTCGAATCTGACGAATGGCGAGCTGCAGGAGTGGCGGGATATGCGAAGCATTGAAAAACAGTGGAAGTCCTATATGACGATAGAGCGTGAAGGCTGAGAGGAACGGGGGTGAACGAATGCGCATTTTGTTATTGGAGGACGAAGAGTCCATCCGCGGCTTCGTCCGCATTAATCTGAAGAGGAACGGGATGGAAGTGCTCGAGGCGGAGCGGGGCGAAGACGCGATCGCCTGCGCGGAGGCCGAAGGGCCGATCGACATCGCGTTGCTTGACGTCATGCTGCCGACAATCGACGGCTTCGAGGTATGCGCGAAGCTCAGGGAGAGCTACCCCAGAATGGGGATCATCATGCTTACCGCCAAATCGCAGGAAGAAGACAAAATCCGGGGACTGGAGCTAGGCGCCGACGATTATGTGCAGAAGCCGTTCAGCCCGGGCGAGCTGATCGCGCGAATCAAGTCGCTGTATCGGCGCATGAACGCGGAAGCCCAGCCTTCCCCGCCGCAGGGCTTGCCCAGCGCAGCCGCGGCACCGGCTGGAGCGGGCGACGGGGCGGCATCCTCTTCCTCTCCGGCGGAGCTTGAGCTCGTCCGCGACCCGTTCCGCTTATCCATCATGGAGCGCAAGCTGTGGAAGCGGGACGTCGAAATCATCCTAACGCCTACGGAATGGACGCTGGTGCGTCTCCTCATGGAGCATGAAGGCGAAAGCGTAAGCCGCGACCGAATATTAACGGAGGTATGGGGGCGCTATTACGTGGGAGATTTAAAGGTCGTGGACGTGAACATCCGCCGTATCCGGCAGAAAATCGAAACGAATCCGTCCGATCCTTCCATTATCGAGACGGTATGGGGGCACGGCTATCGCTGGAAACGGAGCGTGCCGCAATGAGAAGCGTTCAGACGAGGATGGTATGGAGCTACCTGCTTCTGATCGTGCTGGTCGTCGGCGTGCTGGGAGCGGCATTCGCCGCGCTCATGTGGAATTATTATTACGGCAGCGCGCAGAGCTCGGTCAAGCAGCGCGTCGAATCGGCGATGGCGCTCCATTCGCGGTCCCTGGCCTCGCTTACGCTGCAGGATCAGGCCGACTACCTGCTGCAGTATATGGCGGAAGGCGGACCGACCCGCGTCCAGCTCTTGAACAGCGCCGGCGAAGTGCGTATCGACTCGGACGGGTTCGCGCCGAGGATCAAGTACGAAACGGAGGACGTCAGGACGGCCATGACGGGGGAGACGGGCAGCTGGAAAGGCGTCGATCCGTTCTACGGAGAACGGGTCATCAGCGTAACGGCTCCGCTATGGAACGAGGCGAGAGTCGTATCGATGGTCCGTTACACGGCTTCCCTGCAGCAAGTGGACGACATGGTGGCGCGGCTGATCCGCATGGCCACTTACGCGGGATTAGCGGTTATTTTGCTGTTTCTGGGCTTAAGCCTCTTCCTGGCCCAGCGGATCGTAATGCCGATCCGGGAGCTGACGAGGGCGGCGCGCTACATGGCGGAAGGCGACTGGTCCAGGAAGGCGGCGAAACGAAGCAACGACGAAATCGGCCAGCTGGCCGAAACGTTCAACGCGGTGATGGGCGAGCTCAATAAGCGGGAGAAGCTGAAAAACGATTTTATTTCCTCCATCTCGCACGAGCTTCGCACGCCGCTTACATCGATCAAAGGCTGGAGCGAGACATTGCGGGAGAGCGAGCCTGGCGAGGACGACGAAGAGGTTAAGCTGGGGCTGTCCATTATTAGCAAAGAAACGGACAGGCTGGCAGGCTTGGTCGAGGACCTGCTCGATTTCTCCAAGCTGTCCGCGAGAACGATGGTCCTGCAGAAGGAGACGCTTGATCTGAATAGCCCGGTCCGGGAAACCGTCAGCCAGCTCGCGGTCCGCGAGGAAGGGACGAAGGTGAAGCTGAGCGCCGAATACGGCGACGGCCCGATCCTCATAAGCGGGGATGCGAACCGGCTGAAGCAGGTTGTCATCAACGTTATCGACAACGCCTACAAATTCACCCCTGGCGGAGGGTGCGTGACGGTGCGGACGGAAGCCGGACCACGATACGGCGTGATCTCGATATCGGATACGGGAAGCGGCATTGCTCCCGAGGATTTGCCGCACGTGCAAGAGAAGTTCTACAAAGCGAGCAACAGCCATGGCGGGTCCGGTCTAGGACTGGCGATCTGCAAGGAAATTATCGAGCTGCACGGGGGGATGCTGTCGATCGACAGCGAGAGGGGAACCGGCACGATCGTGCGGATCGAGCTGCCCCTTATTCCAGATGCATAGAGTAGGAAAAAACGGCAAGCCGCTATTCCTTGTAGAATAGCAGCTTGCGATTCGCGTATACGTAGATGACGGCGATCAATGCGCCCGCCCCTAACAGGGCGGACAGCCAGTGCTCTCTTAGCCATGCGATCCATTCCGGCATTTGCGGCACACCTCCGAGTTATGGGGACCTCATGGTGGAGGTCCTTTTTTGCTTCATCGAATAATTGATTCATGTATCCATATGTTGCCCGAATCGCTGTTCCGTATGTACAAAAATGAAACGATTGACAGCTGTAGATTAGGGTGATACCATATCCATTAATAATTCATAGTATACGGGTAGGAATTATGTGTTTTATTATTATCGGATAGGGGAGATAGATATGGAAAAACAGCTCATCCTTAAGCATGACGGCCTGGAACTGACGGCTACTCTTCATTATCCTGCTTATGAGGAGTCTAACAGCCGGAATTCGGATAAAAAGCAGGCCATCATCATCTGCCACGGCTTCATCGGAAGCCGCGTCGGCGTCGATCGTCTATTCGTGAAAGCGGCGAGGGCGCTGGCCTCCCAGGGCTCGTTCGTGCTTCGTTTCGACTATGGCGGCTGCGGGGAGAGCGGAGGTGATTACGGCGCGCTCGGCTTCGACTCGATGGTGAATCAGACAAGAACGGCGATCGATTACGTGGCGGGCATGGATTGCGTCGATCCCCGCCGGATCGTGCTTCTCGGTCACAGCCTCGGCGGAGCCGTCTCTATCATGACCGCGGTTAAGGATCGTAGGGTGAAGAGACTCGTGCTGTGGTCACCCGTCGCCTATCCATTCAACGACATCGTTCGGATCGTGGGCAGGGAGAGCTATGACGAAGCCGTCTCGAAGGGCGGCACCGATCATGCGGGTTATACGCTGCAGCCTGTTTTCTTCGAATCGCTCATGCAGCATCAGCCGTTCCAATCCGCGCCTCAATTCGGCGGCGACGTTCTGCTTGTCCACGGTACAAGCGACGAGCTTATTCCGGTCGATTACAGCTTCTTGTATCAGAAAGTGTTCTGGACGCGCGGCGAAGGCATATGCGACAAGGAAATCATTTTCCAAGCGGGGCACACCTACAGCCGAAGACAACATCAGGAGGAGGCGATCCGGCTGACGGCGGATTGGCTCTCCGGCTTGGACCGGCGGCAGCAGGAGTGGCAGCATTGGTCGATTTAGGAGGGGGAAGGGGGGCCGTTTATTTCGGTACAGACAAGACTGGTCATCTATGTTTAAATAGGGAGTAACAGGAACGAATAACAAAACTAGCAGAAGGCGGGTTGCACATGTCCTTTGGATGGCGTTCACAGGCTGCCGCATGGCTGGCTGCTTCCTTTCTACTCCTTTCCGCGTGCAGCGGAGACAAAGCCGTTACCGTCCCCCCCTCCGAAATAAACGAAACCGCGACGCCGGAGGCTTCTCCGACTCCGTCGCCTGAGCCGACGCCTCCGCCTTATACGGCGCCGCTCACCGGCATTGGGCGGGAGAACGAAGCCGCGAACCGGCCGATCGCGGTTATGGTGAACAATTTCTCCGCGGCCCGGCCCCAATCCGGGCTGACGAACGCGGACGTCGTCTGGGAAGTGCTCGCCGAAGGCGGCATCACCCGGTTGGTAGCCGTATTCCAGAGCACGGACGCCTTGGCCGATACGATCGGTCCCATCCGGAGCAATCGGGCTTACTTGATCGATATCGCGGACAGCTACGGCGCCGTAATGGTTCATGCCGGCGGCAGTCCGGAAGCGTATTCGATTCTGAAGAAGCAAGGCAAACCATACTTGGACGAGATTACGAACGCGGGCTCGTATTATTGGAGAAGCAAGGAGCGGAAGGCGCCGCATAACCTGTACTCCAATCTCGAGAAGATGCGCGAAGGCGCGGACAAGAAAGGGTATGACAAGGACAAGCAGTCGCCGACGTATCCGTTCTCCGAGGCAGGGGCAGCGGGAGCAGCGGCGGAAAAAGCCACGGACATCGCCATCACCTTCCTTATGCAAGACTACGAGGTCACTTATACCTATGACGAAGCGGCAGGACTTTACAAGCGCTCGATCAACGGAGAGCCTCATATCGATCTGAACAATAACCAGCAGCTGGCCGCGGCCAATGTGATTGTTTTCGAAGCCGGCCACAAAACGCTCGATAACGTAGGGCGGCTGGCCGTCGACCTGGAGTCCGGCGGTTCGGGCTACTTGTTCCAGGGAGGCAAAAAAGAAGACATCGAATGGCTTAGAAGCGAGGACGGCATGGTCCGCTTCACGAAGGACGGGCAGGAGGTTTCCTTCCTGCCGGGCAAGACGTACATTCATGTCGTGCCGAATCGGCCGGCGCTGGCCGAGCATGTGTCATGGAATGAAAGTCAACCGGCTTCGTAATAGGAATTGGAAATTAGGTCACAATAAGGACGGTCGCGGGCGGGACTTGCTTCGCGGACGTTCGGAATACAGCTAAGGAAAGAAGCTGCTCCGATCGGGGCGGCTTCTTTTGTCGAGGCTGAGAAATATGAAAAAAATATGTTAATTTTTCATTAATGTTTACACTGCGTTAACAAATGGGGTGTAAACTGATTCAGGTATGTCAGAAACAAGCTCACATTAATTAGTCGATAAGGGGATTGACATGTTTAAGAAAAAAGACATTTTCTTCAAAACGCTCGAGGAAATGGCGGACACGCTCGTCGAAGCAATGGAGTATTTCGCAAAAGGCGTAAACGATCTTTCGGATGTGAACGCGTTCGCGAAACATATGAAGGAACTGGAAAGCCAATGCGACCAGTACACGCATACAATCCTGAAGGAACTGAACAAAACGTTCATCACGCCGATCGAGCGGGAAGACATCATGGCGCTTACGACATCTCTTGACGACGTCCTGGACGGCGTTGAGGCATGCGCATCCCGATTCGAAATGTACCATATTCGCGAGAAGGACGAATACATAACGCTCTTCGCCGATATTCTGGTCCGTTCCGCGCAACAGATCAAAAACGCGATCTATTTGCTTACGCAGAAGAAGCTGCTGGCGATCCGCGAGCACTGCATCGCGCTTAACGAGCTGGAGAACCAAGGGGACGACATTCTCCGCGTTTCCATTACGACGCTGTTCGCGAACGTGAAGGATCCAATCGAGCTGATCAAGCGCAAAGAAATTTACGAGAGACTTGAACAAACGACCGACTATTGCGAGGATGTCGCCAATACACTGGAATCGATCATCATGCGCAACAGCTAATCCTTCCTAGAGAGTAGAGGTCGTTAACATGGAAATATATGTACTGTGGATCGTCGTTTTTCTCGCACTTTCATTCGACTTCATTAACGGATTTCACGATACGGCTAACGCGATCGCGACTTCCGTATCCACTCGGGCGTTAAAGCCGAGAGTGGCGATATTGCTTGCGGCGGTCATGAACTTCGTCGGCGCGATCACGTTCACGGGCGTCGCGAAGATGATCGGCAGCGGTATCGCGGATCCGGGCGATCTGGAATTCGGCATTGAAATCGTGATGGCGGCGCTGCTCGCCGCGATTGCATGGAATTTGCTGACATGGTGGTTCGGCATCCCGTCGTCTTCCTCGCATGCGTTAATCGGAGCCCTGGCGGGGGCTGTTATCGCCGGTGCAGGCATTGATAAGATCAACGCATCGGGTTTCACTGATATTTTGAAGGCGCTCCTATTATCGCCGCTTATCGCGTTTTCGATCGGCTTTATCCTCATGTGGATTTTGAAGCGGGTCTTCGCGAAAGCCAGCCCGCATCAAGTGAATAAGGGCTTCCGTTTCGGGCAAGTCATTACCGCCATGTTCCAATCGTTCTCCCACGGTACGAACGACGCTCAGAAGGCTATGGGCATCATCGTGTTCGCTCTAGTCGCGGCAGGCGTGCAGGACACGACGGACGTGCCGTTATGGGTTAAAATTTCTGCGGCTACGGCCATGGCGCTGGGCACCTCGGTCGGCGGCTGGAAGATCATTAAAACAATGGGCACGAAAATATTCAAGATCGAACCGATCAACGGCTTCGCGGCAGACCTGGGTTCCGCGGCCGTCATCCTGTCGGCAACGATGATCCATCTGCCCGTCAGCACGACGCATGTGATTACGTCGTCTATCTTGGGCGTGGGCAGCGCCAAGCGGTTCTCCGCCGTGAAGTGGGGGGTCGCAGGCCGGATTGTCATCGCTTGGGTCATCACCATTCCGATTACGGCTTTGCTCGCCATGATCTTCTTCTGGATCATTAAAGCGTTGTTCTTGTAATCGAAAGAAAGACAAGAGAAGGACAGCTTCACTCCCTCCCGGCGCGGAGGGGAAGCTGTCCTTCTTCTGTCTTGCGGGGTTAACGTTTGCGCTTCGAGCCCCGGCGTCTTCCTCCCGCGTTCTTTGGCCTGCCGCTGCCCGTGCCCGTTCTGCGGCGCTTCCTGCGCGAGGCCGGTTTCCGTTCGACGTTGTTCTCGTCGTCCTGGGCGATCGACTTTTTGCCGAACGATCCGAAGAGCACCTTGACCATCGGAGCCATCTGGGAGATGCTGCCGACAACCTTCTGCACCTTCGTCACGGTCGATAGAATGCCGTCGATGCCGCCCATCCGATCGACGAAGCCTTTGATTTCGTTCAGGTTCGCCATGCTCGTGAGATTGCTGAGCGAAAAGCCTTTTTTCGCCGGCGTTTCGGGGAGCTGCGGAGGCACGATGGCAGGCAGCATGCTCGGGGAGGCTGGGGTCTGCGAAATGTGCACGTTCGGCGGATTCTGGCCGTACATGCCATCCGGTCCCGTGTATGGACGGCTTAGCTGATAGGGAACTTGCCCGTGGGCGTGGTTCGGATGCCTTCCAGCGCCCCCATGGTTGCCGACGCCGGGGTATTGATGATGATTCAATCGGATCACAACCCTTTTTTTTATTAGTCTATGGGTTAGGCGAAGGCGCGGATTGGACGAATGTCCCGATTCGGCAACAAAAATATAGATGAATGTCCCGTCATGCAGGATACCCGCCTTGCCTGCAAATTCAAAATTCTTACATTCTGTAATGCGTGAAATCGGTAACGTTTGAAAAAAAACGATTAAACCTTTACAATGATAGCAACAGTACTCATAGGAGTGAATGCGAATGCAGCTGAAGAAGCTGAACGATAAAGCAATCGATCAATTATTCGAAGCGATACTAACCTTGAAATCCGTGGAGGAATGCTACGTCTTCTTCGACGATTTGTGCACGGTGAACGAAATTCAGTCCTTATCCCAGCGCCTCGAAGTGGCGCGCATGCTGGGCAAAGGCAGTACATACAATCAAATCGAAGCGGAGACCGGAGCAAGCACGGCAACGATCTCCCGCGTGAAACGTTGTCTCAATTACGGCAACGACGGCTACAAAATGGCGTTAGAACGAATCGGCCGCTAGGAGAGCAAGCGATGAAACAAGGCGTATTGGTTATCAGTCACGGGTCCCGGGATTCGAAATGGGTCGAGCTCGTGGACGCCTCCGTCCGCCAAGCGGCGGAGCATATGGCGATTCCCGTCGTGTCCGCTTTTCTGGAAATCGTGGACGGCCGGCTGATCCAAGACGGCATCGCAGAATTAGAGAAGATGGGAGTAACGGACCTATTCGTGCTGCCCCTCTTCGTATCGTCCGGCAGCACCCATGTCGATGAAATCGGGCAAGCGTTCGGGTTTCCCCCACTGACCGACTTCGAAGGAGACTTGGGTGTGTTTCGCGTGAAAGCAAACGTGACCTACGGGGCGCCGATCGACGACGATCCCGAAATCGCGGAGGTTCTCTACGAGAATATCCGCGAGCTGTCCCTCGATCCGGAACGGGAGACCTTGCTGCTTGTTGGACACGGCAGCAAGCTGCCGGTCTTCCACGAGCGCTGGCAGACGGGTCTGTCGGGTCTATGCGCGCGGCTTCGCGAGCTGGGCGGCTTCGCGCATGCGGACTACGCGATGCTGCTTCCGGATCAAGCGGCGGATAAGCTGCGTGAGTTGGAGAATTCGCGAATCGGCAACGAGGTAATCGTGGTGCCGGTGTTTTTGAGTCCGGGCTATTTCACAAGCCATGTCATTCCGAGCCGACTGGAAGGCTTGAGCTACCGTTACAACGGGCGCGCCATGCTGCCTCATTCCGCGATCGAACGGTGGATCGCCCGCCGCATTCAGGAATGGCTTGCTGGTGACGGCAAGGGCTAGTGTTTCATAAGAAGGAGCGAGAATACCCATGAAACGCGCAAGATTGATCTATAATCCTACCTCGGGCAGAGAAGAGATGAAGCGGCGTCTTCCCGATATTCTGCAGCGCCTGGACCAAGGCGGAATCGAAACGACCTGCCACGCGACGATCGGCGAAGGGGATGCCACGCTTGCCGCGGCGGATGCGGCGGACCGCGATTACGATATGATCATTGCAGCGGGCGGAGACGGCACGCTGTACGAAGTCATTAACGGCCTCGCGAACAAGCCGAATCGCCCGCCGCTTGGCATCCTGCCCGTTGGCACGACCAACGATTTCGCGCGCGCGACCGGCATACCGAAGCATTGGGAATATGCGTGCGATCTTATCATTAATCAATATACAAGGCCCGTGGATGTCGGCGTGGCGAACGAGAAGTATTTCATCAACATCGCGGGGGGCGGCTCGTTGACGGAGCTGACCTATGACGTGCCGAGCAAGCTGAAGACGATGGTCGGTCAGCTGGCTTATTATATGAAGGGGCTCGAGAAGATGACCCGCCTTAGGCCGACGGAGCTTAAATTCGTGGCGGACGGCGTGGGAGAGTTCCATGACGAATTTATGATGTTCCTTATTTGCAACAGCAACTCCGTCGGCGGCTTCGAACGGCTCGCGCCGGAATCGAAGCTGGACGACGGCCTTCTTGATGTGCTGCTGATCCGCAAGATGAATCTGGCGGAATTTATCCGTCTCGTAACGCTTGCGCTTCGCGGCGAGCATCTGAGCGATCCGCACGTGGTCCACTTCCGGACGAACAATCTCAAGGTGACGACGCCGGATTACGTGCAGTTGAACCTGGACGGCGAATACGGCGGCGTCTTGCCGGGTAACTTCTCCGTGCTGCCGTCCCATCTACGCATCTTCGCGGACGAGACGGGCGTGTCGACTTATCAGTGATGCGGCAACAAATACATGCAGGAAGAGCGGATAAGAATGAGTAGAAGACAAAGCAAGGGCGCGGGCGGAAGCGGGAAGCCGATGAAGCAGGGCAAACCCGCGGTTCAGGCTGCCAAACCGCCTAAGCAGGCGAGATCGGCTAGACCGGCGAAGTCGGACAGCGACGCGCCGTTCCAGAAAAACGAAGAAGTGACGGTCGAGTTCGTCGGCCTGACGCATGACGGTGAAGGGGTAGGCCGCGCTGGCGGCTATACCCTTTTTGTTCAAGGCGGGCTTCCCGGCGAAACCGCCCGCGCGCGCGTCATGAAGCTGAAGAAGCAGTACGGCTACGCGCGCCTCGAGGAGCTGGTGAAGACGAGCCCCGACCGGCAGAATCCGCCTTGCGATATTTTCAAGGAATGCGGCGGCTGTCAGCTCCAGCATATGGATTATGCGGCGCAGCTCGCATGGAAGCGCCAATCCGTCGTCGACAATTTGAAGCGGATCGGGAAGCTGCAGGTTGCCGGAGAAGATGGAGAAGAGGGGATCGTCGTCCACCCGACGGTCGGCATGGACAACCCTTGGCGCTACCGGAACAAGGCGGCCGTTCCCGTCGGAGCGGCGGATGACGGCCAGCTGATCGCGGGCTTCTATGCCCGGGGGACCCATCGCATTATCGACATGGACGACTGCCTCATTCAGCATGACCGCAACGACGAAGTCGTTCGGGTCGTGAAGAAGGTGGCGCACGAGCTTCGTATTCAACCGTATAACGAGGAGACAGGTCAGGGCGTGCTGCGGCATGTCATGGCCCGTACCGGCGTCGTGTCGGGCGAGGTGATGGTCGTGCTCGTCACGAACACGCAGCGCATGCCGCGTCAGCCGGAGTGGATCGAGCATCTGCGCAAGCAGATCCCGGGACTGAAGAGCATCGTCCAGAACGTTAACGATAGGACAACGAATGCCATATTCGGCGATGAAACCCGCGTGCTGTGGGGCAGCGAAGTGATCTACGACGAGCTTGACGGCATCCGCTTCGCGATCTCCGCTCGTTCCTTCTATCAGGTCAATCCGGCGCAGACGGTATCGCTCTACCGCAAAGCGGTTGAATACGCGGCGCTCACCGGCAAGGAGCGGGTCATCGACGCCTACTGCGGCATCGGCACGATCTCGTTGTTCCTAGCCCGGCAAGCCGGCCACGTCTACGGCGTCGAAATCGTGCCCGAAGCGATCGCCGACGCGCGCCGCAACGCGGAGCTGAACGGCATCGAGAACGCCTCCTTCGAGGCCGGCCCGGCCGAGGTCGTCATGCCCCGCTGGCGCAAGGAAGGCATCGAAGCCGATGTCATCGTCGTCGACCCGCCTCGCAAAGGCTGCGACCCGGCGCTGCTGGACACGATCCTCGCGCTGCAGCCCGAACGCGTCGTCTACGTAAGCTGCAACCCGTCTACCCTGGCCCGCGATCTCCGCGTGCTGGAGGATGGGGGGTACAGGACCGTCGAGGTGACGCCGGTGGATATGTTCCCGCATACGGTGCACGTGGAGTGTACCGTGTTACTTAAATGGGCGGGGGAATGATTTTTTCCCCGCTTAAACAACACAGGTTTCTACTGAAAGACACGGAACTGAGCTTCCGTGTCTTTTTTGTGTTTGGATAACAGGTCAATCACGAATAAAGCGGCTTGGTTCTATTTGGATTAATTAGTGTCATCGGAGGACATCTAACCGAGAAGGATGCGCTAACGTTACAAAAAAGTGCTTATATGACTTTAAAGTGCGTACTTCTCAAAGGTATTCCGCTCATGCAGAATAAGGGCATAACAAATCCCTTACGAGTAGGAGCTGATTATGATGAACGAAACATTAATGCAAGAGGAACCCAAAGTAGCGCTTGTTATTGGGGCGAACGGCGTTATAGGCCGCAATCTTATCAATCATTTGTTGACTCTTCCGGATTGGGAAGTGATCGGGGTGTCTCGGAGAGGGGGAGAGGCCAAGGAACGGCTTCGTTACATCGCGGTCGACTTGCTAAACACTGAAAGCGCGATGCGTGAGCTCTCCGTGCTGCCGGAGGTGACCCATCTTTTCTATGCGGCATACCAAGAGCGCCCGTCATGGGCGGAGCTTGTGGGGCCAAACTTGGCTATGTTAGTCAACAGCGTGAAGGCGGTCGAACAGGGTTCGCCGCAGCTAAGGCATATTAGTTTAATGCAAGGTTATAAGGTATACGGTGCTCACCTGGGTCCGTTCAAAACCCCTGCCAAAGAAACGGACCCCGACCATATGCCGCCCGAGTTTAATGTGGAGCAGCAGCGATTCATAGAGAAACAGCAGAAAGGCAAGGCGTGGACCTGGTCCGCCATTCGGCCTTCGGTGGTTGCGGGGTTCGCTCTGGGCAATCCAATGAATCTGGCTATGGTCATCGCCGTATATGCTTCCATCTCGAAAGAACTGGGCATACCGCTGCGTTTCCCTGGCAAACCGGGGGCTTATAACACTCTGATGGAAATGACGGACGCAGATCTTCTTGCCAAGGCAACCGTGTGGGCGGCAACCGATCCGAAGTGCGCGAATCAAGCCTTCAATATTAATAACGGCGATTTGTTTCGCTGGAACGAGATGTGGCCGCTGATCGCCCGGTATTTCGAAATGGACACCGCTCCTCCCCTCACCATGCCGCTTCACGTTGTTATGGCGGATAAGGAGGACCTGTGGAACAATATGGTCCAGAAACACCAGTTGGCTCCGCATTCCTATCAGGAGGTTTCATCTTGGGCTTTTGGCGATTTTGTTTTCTCCTGGGACTATGATTTTTTTGCAGACGGAACCAAAGCGCGTCGTTTTGGCTTCCATGAATATGTGGATACGGAGAAAATGTTCCTAAACATCTTTGACGATTTCCGTCGTCGCCGAATCATTCCGTAATAGGTATGGCTGGCGGTGCTCCGGCCTGGATCACCGCCTTTCCTTGATATTTCCTCGCGATATGCGAATCTCCCCACCTGCACATCATGTGTAGAAGCTCCTTGAGACTCCAGCCGTACGCAGTCAGCTCGTATTCGACTTTTGGCGGCACCTCATTGTAAATGGTGCGCTGAACAATGCCCTCTTCCTCAAGCTCGCGCAAATGCTGGGTGAGCATTTTTTGTGTAATGGTAGGAATTAATTGCATAAGCTCGGTGTTCCTTTTTTTACCGAAGGTCAGATGAAATATGATAACGGGCTTCCACTTTCCGCCTATTACCTCAAGAGTTCCTTCCACTGCCGAATGGTAAATCTTTACCGGTTGCTCCAAACATGCACACCACCTTTTTTTGGGAGGTAATCGCTAAATCCAATATAGCATAACGGGATTTTTTATGTCTTGGTTCAGATTCATTTAAGAATGAGGCTCTATGATTGAACTATGACAGGAAGCGATTATGCGGCCTGATAACAAAGCTGCAATAACGAGGAGTGTTCAATCATGAAATCAAAAAAGTTCAATCGGATTAGCGCCATTACGATGGCCTTATTGCTTAGCGTAGCAGCCGGGGGATGCTCGACGGAGACCAACGGCAACAGCGGGAATTCGGCAACGACACAATCTGCAATCACAACTGCGCCGACCGGCACAGCGGAGCCGACAAACGAGACGTCAGCAGTTGAAACCGATGCTGAAGTTGAAGCTGGAGCCGAAGCGGCGGTTCAAACCGCATCTGACCTATTCACCGACAGGGATCTGGCTCAGACGGCGGACCTTGCGGCCGCAACATCCCTAACGCTAGAAAGCGGCAAGGATGTGACACTGACGAATGAAGGAGTCTACGTACTAAGCGGCGAGGCGGAAAATACGACGGTGGTGGTTGAAGCGGCCGAGGATGCCAAGGTTCAAATCGTTCTGGACGGCGTCCGTATAACAAATGAAGACGCGCCGGCCATCTATGTGAAAGCCGGAGATAAAGCGTTCGTGACAACGACGGACAGCGAGAGCTATATGGAGGTTTCGGGAACCTATACGGCAGATGGAGAAACGAATTTGGACGCGGTTATTTTCTCCAGATCGGATATCACCCTGAATGGAACCGGGGCTTTGGAAATTGCCGCTCCAACAGGCAACGGCATTTCTTCCAAGGATGACGTCAAAATTACCGGAGGCGAATATACGATTCAATCCTCCGCAGATGGACTTGAGGCTAATGACGCCATTCTGATCCATGATGGGTCGATCACAATCGATTCAGGCAAGGATGCCCTGCACAGCGAAAACGACGAGGATGCTTCCCTTGGGCAAATCATTATCGAAGGTGGTGCTTTAACGCTCTCCGCCGCCGATGATGGGATTCGCGCCAACAGTCTTGTTCAAATTGACGGCGGCACCGTGAACATTGAGAACTCAGAAGAAGGCATCGAAGCCAACTATATTAGAGTAAATAATGGTCAGATTACGTTGTACGCGAAGAATGACGGCATGAATGCCGCTCAGAAAATCGATTCCGAAGTGGCAATAGAAGTAAATGGCGGCACGCTTGATCTAAGCATTGGCAGCGGCGATACGGACGCCTTCGATTCGAACGGCAATATCTACATCAATGGAGGAACCATAAATGTAGATGCGTCTTCCGCCTTCGACTTTGACGGTACGGGTCAATTAAACGGCGGCAACGTGACGGTCAATGGACAAACCGTCACGGAGATGACCGCATCGCGCGGCGGGGGCAGAGGAGGCCGCCGATAAGGTAAGAGCCGAATAGGAGCAAGGCCACAAAAGGTTCCCTTAAACGTCATCGTTTGGGGGAACCTTTTGTGTCTGCTAAATACTTTAAAACTTAAAATAAATAGTATAGTTTGTACA
Organism: Paenibacillus soyae; assembly: GCF_024623455.1. GTDB lineage: Bacteria > Bacillota > Bacilli > Paenibacillales > Paenibacillaceae > Pristimantibacillus > Pristimantibacillus soyae. The sequence continues at coordinate 97,220 of NZ_JANIPJ010000007.1, forward strand.
ATGAAAACGCTTCGAATATTGATTATAATGGTCAGATGCTTCGAAGAAGGCGATTGATTTAAGGGGGAAAAGCATGGATTTGATAATGAACCGGAGTCTACTGAGCGAAGGCGCGTGTTTTCTAAAGGAAGAAGAAGCTTTTAGCGGCGTTCACAAAATAGCCGATAAGGTGATGCGGGATATCGAATTGGTTTTTGGCGTTCGGCCGACCTCGACGGAGGCGATCGATCGCTTATCCTCCTGCGCGGTCATTTATGGGACGATCGACCGGAGTCCCGTGCTTGATCATTTGTCCGAATCTGGCATCATCGATCTAAACGCCGTCAGAGGAAAAAGCGAGGTTTATTTGTTCCAGGTCATCGATGCGCCTTGGGACGGGGGGGACAAAGCGCTGGTCATTGCCGGGAGCGATAAAAGAGGAACGATCTACGGCCTGTTCCATCTATCGGAGGTGCTGGGGGTATCGCCGCTTGTCGACTGGAACGATGTACGTCCGCAGCCGAAGGAGGAAGTTCGATTAGAGGACGGCCGCAAGTATATTTCCAAGGAGCCTTCGGTCCGGTATCGAGGCTTCTTCATCAACGATGAGTGGCCGGCGTTCGGAACTTGGTGCAATAAGCGGTTTGGCGGATTTAATGCGGAGGCTTACGATCATGTATTCGAATTGCTGCTTCGGCTCAAAGGCAATTACTTATGGCCGGCCATGTGGTCGGCTCGTTTCTACGACGATGGGCCAGGGCTTGCGAACGCCGAGCTGGCGGATGAGTATGGCGTCGTGATCGGCGCGTCCCACCACGAACCCTGCCTCCGTCAGGGCGAGGAGTACAAGTACCTGAGAGGGAAGGACTCCATCTATGGCGATGCATGGAATTTCCGAACCAACGAAGAGGGAATTACTCGATTCTGGGCGGACGGACTGAAGCGAAGCGGGAGGTTCGAGAACGTCATTACGGTCGGGATGCGCGGCGAGGCCGACACTTCGATTATGGGAAAAGAGGCTACGCTGGCGGACAACATCGGCCTGCTGCGCGACGTTCTCAAGACGCAAAACCGTCTCATGAAGGAGCATGTAAATCCGAAGCTGGAGCAGGTGCCTCGAATGCTGGCGCTGTACAAAGAGGTGGAGCCCTTCTTCTACGGAGACAAGCACACGCCAGGCTTGATCGGCTCGGAGGAGCTGGAGAATGTCATCCTCATGCTGTGCGATGATAACTTCGGCAATTTGCGGACGCTGCCAACCGAGGAGATGCGCTCGCATAACGGCGGCTATGGGATGTATTATCATTTCGACTATCACGGCGGACCGATTTCTTATGAGTGGATCAACAGCTCCTATTTGCCGAAAGTTTGGGAGCAGATGAGCATGGCCTATGATTTTGGCATCCGCGACTTGTGGGTGGTCAATGTCGGCGATGTCTGCACGCAGGAGTTCCCTTTGGCGTATTTTCTGGATCTTGCCTATGATTTCGAGCAATGGGGAACAAGCGCCATCAATAAGACGGATGCGTATACGCGTCGATGGGTGGAACAGCAATTTGGCGGGGTATGCGCAGAACCGGATCTTAAGAAGATCCATCAACTGCTAGACGGGTACACCAAAATCGCGCATAACCGCAGACCGGAAGCCATGAATGCGGAGGTCTATCATCCGGTACATTACCAGGAGACCGACCGGCTTCTGGCCGAGATCGAGCAGCTGATGGATACAGCCGATGAGCTGTACAAGAAAATAGACTCCGAGGCGTTCCCGGGCTTCTTCTCCTTGGTCTATTATCCGGCGATGGGAAATCTGAATTTGCAGAAGCTGCAGCTGCTGGCCGGCAAAAACCGCTATGCGGCGAAGCTGAATCTGATGGAAGCGAACGGGCTGACCGAGCGGATGAAGACATGCATGCGGCGGGATCAAGAGCTGGTGGATGAATATCACGCCATAGCGGGCGGGAAGTGGTACGGAATGGGGTTGTCGGAGCATATCGGCTTCACGCGCTGGAACGAGGACGAGTGCAGATATCCGATTCTCATGCAGGTCATGCCTGCAAGGAAACCAAGATTACTCGTATCGATCGACGGTACGGGACAGCGTTCGGAGGGCAGCGCTTGGCATGTCAACAGGCTGGGGCTGCTGGATTTCAAGCAGCCTGACGTGGAAGAAGCTTCCTTCACGATAAGCAGTCTCAGCGATCTGGACGCTCCGTATAAGATTACATGCGAAGCGCCGTGGTTATCCTGTTCCAGCCATGAAGGAAGACTGGACGGCACTCGCCATGCAGCGGATCGGATTCGGGTTCGGATTGACCGCGGCCAGATGAATGGCGAGACTGACGCTCAGATCGTCGTGCAGCTGCCGACTGGCGCATGCACGATCATCGTCGACGCCAAGCAGCCTGAAACGGGCGGATTCCCGGAGAACACCTATGTAGACACTCGCGGTTATATTTCCATGGAAGCCGAGCGTTTCTCTGCGAAAAAGGATGCTGGTCAAGCCGGATTCCAGCGCATCGCCGGATATGGGAAGACCCTGTCCGCGATGAAGGTGTTCCCGACGACAAGCTATTTTACTGCGGGTCAAAACGCGCCTTATTTGGAGTATCAATTTGTGTTCCATCAAGCCGGAAGCTATGAAGCGGAATTGTATATGGAGCCCTCCAATCCGGTAACGAAGGACAATACGTTGCATTACGGCATTCAAGTCAATGACGGGGCGATCGACGTCCTTAATGTAATACCGGCCGGAATGAAGGTCGGTGAGAGCTCGGACGCGGAATGGTCTGCCGGCGTGCTGGACAACATACGCCGCCACAGCAGCGAGGTCGTTTGCAAGGCCGGACTCAACAGCCTAAGAATCTACGCGGTAAGTCCCGGATTTGTCCTCGAGAAGCTGGTCATCTACCCGGCTGGCAAGAAACCGGCAGAAAGCTACTTGGGACCGCCGGAGACCTATTATGTCGGAAGAAAGAATGAAGCGGCGTTAAACTAGCCCGCCACTCAAATCGATGCAGTGAGGTACGGCCACTCCGGCAATAGGAGCAGGTTGTACCTTTTTTTTGTTCCGATGAAGCTCGGATAAGTGAATTAGGGACTAAACTCCTTCCCTAAAATATACGAAAAGCCATGCTCCAATTGCAGCTGATACTTGACCGTGTACCCTAGCGCCGTCAGCTGTGCCACTACTTCCTGAAAGTCTGCTTGCGCGGCGGGATCCGTTGCCGGTCCGGCAGTCGTATAATTGAGAACGATGCGTGCGGTTGTGTTCATCCCTGTCACCTCCTCAAAGTAGTCTTTAAAACTATTACATGCAGCAAAGGTTTAATAGGGAAGGGACAAACCGAACAGAATATTCGTGTATTTTGACACACTGCCTAGAGAGAGAAGTTTAATCTGTAGGGGTAAGGACTTTAATTTATTCAATGTTTTGTATACGCTTACATACTATAATCTTCCTTGGAAAGGAGGATAGTCGGAGATTGTAAGTAGGATTCACGGCAAGTATGCAAGTTCCATTACGATTAGGAGGTAGATGATGATGAAGAAGAAAATGCTGACGGTATTACTCACAGTCGCCATGAGCTTTAGTTTGTTTGCGGTGACCGCAAGCGCGAACACGTATTGGCAGAATTGGACCGATGGCGGCGGGACGGTGAACGCGACAAACGGTTCAGGCGGCAATTACAGCGTGACATGGTCGAATACGGGCAACTTTGTTGTCGGCAAGGGCTGGGCTACCGGCTCGGCATCGAGAACCATTAATTACAATGCCGGGATCTGGCAGCCTTCCGGCAATGCGTACTTGACGCTCTATGGATGGACAAGAAACTCGCTTATCGAATATTACGTCGTGGACAGCTGGGGTACTTACAGACCGACCGGAACACATAAAGGCACGGTGACCAGCGACGGAGGCACTTATGATATCTATACGACCATGCGCTACAACGCGCCTTCCATTGACGGCACGCAGACGTTCCAGCAGTTCTGGAGCGTCAGGCAGTCGAAGAGACCGACCGGCAGCAATGTCGCGATTACGTTCGGCAATCACGTGAACGCTTGGAAGAGCAAAGGCATGAACCTGGGCAGCAGCTGGTCCTACCAGGTGCTCGCGACAGAAGGCTATCAAAGCAGCGGAAGTTCTAATGTAACCGTGTGGTAATCCATTTCTGATGGTTCGAAGGGCTGCCGGTCTTGCGACCGGCAGCCTTCACTACATTTTTTCATTCGTTCAAAGGAGACCTTCTATGAGGAAGCTGCCTATTTTTCTTATCGCGGCCATCATCGCCGTAGTCGGAGCCTGTTCGCAGGAGAAGCCCGAGCAACGCGAAGCGAAGCCGGCGGCCGCAGTGAATGAGGAGTTCGTGCTGGTCAAGGGCGGAGACTTCATCAGCGACAAGTCCAACTACTATGGAGAAAGCAAGGTTATTCCCGACTTTTATATCGGTAAATTCGAGGTTACCCAACAAGAATGGACGGAGGTCATGGGCAGCAATCCTTCCGGTTTCAAGGGAAATGACTTGCCGGTGGAGATGGTCAGCTGGTACGACGCCGTGGAATATTGTAATCAGAGAAGCTTAAAAGAAGGTTTACAGCCTTATTACGATATAAACAAACAAAAAACGGATCCCCAAAATAAAAGCGAATACGATCCCTTGAAGTGGACCGTCACGACGAATGAGGGGGCGAACGGCTACCGGTTGCCGACGGAGGCGGAATGGGAGTACGCCGCAAGCGGCGGACAGTCGAGCAAGAGTTACGCTTACAGCGGCAGCGATGAAGCGGACGAGGCGGCCTGGTATTGGCGAAACGCCGGCAACGAATACCTGTCGGGAGATTGGAGCTGGGCCAGCATCGAAAACAATCGAAACACGACCAAGCCGGTAGGCTCCAAGCTGCCGAACGAGCTTGGACTTTACGACATGTCGGGCAATGTCCGGGAATGGTGCTGGAACTGGTATGCGGAGGGAGACTTGGAGGGCGCCGCCGAAGGCTCCTTCCGGGTGGTGAAGGGCGGCGGCTGGATCGGCGACGTCAGCAACAACGAAATTTCGTTCCGGGGCAAGTTCGAGGCAAGCGGCTTCGGCCCCGATCAGGGCTTTCGCGTGGTTCGCAGCGTGGAGGATTAGGGCGTACTTGTTTTTCAAAATAAATAGTCATCGCACCAAAGCCTTAGAGCCCGTGCTCTAAGGCTTCTTCTACTTATGCTGCGGGACATGCTACCCGTCCGCCCGCTCTATCCGGATCCCATTCATGCCGTGCCCCTGTCTGGACTTGGGCTTCACGTTCGTTCCGATTACCCCCGCAATAATGAGAGCGGAGCCGATAAGGTGGTAGATGGTTACGGTCTCGCCAAGCATAAGGGCTCCGGCCGCGATGGAGATGACGGTGGTCAGATTGGAGAAGACGCTCACCCTGGAGGCCTCAAGCTTGGACAGCGCGTAGCTGGATGTGAAGGATGTAACGAGCGATGCCAGAATACCGAGATAAAGCATGGACCAGACAAAATCCGCATTCGCCAGCGGTGTGAAAAGTTGATCCAATGTCCCCTGAGCCGCATGACCAGTAAGCGATGCCAGCCAGAAGGCGACGCACCCGATCGCCATCATGGCGCTGGTTAATTCGTGCGGAGTGAACGTGCGAAGCAGGAAGCGCGACAGCACGACATAACCGGCAGATGCGAGACATGACAGGAGAAGCAGCGATATTCCCGCCGCATTCGAAAGATCGATGCCGGCGCCCTGCATGCCGAAGATCAAGACCACGCCGCTTACCGACAGCAGGATGGAGAGCTTCTGCCAAAGCGTCGTGGATTCCTTCAGGAAAATCGCCGCAAGCACAGCGGTAAGGATGGGCGTCGTCGCGAACAGGATGCCGCCTTCGGCAGACGAGGCGTACTTCAAGCCGAACGTCTGGAACACAAAGAAGCCAAGCGGATACAATAAGGCGAGCAGGAGCAGTCTCGGCCAAGGCTTGCCTCGTAGCGAAATACGAAATACGCCCGTGGCCACCAGGACGACGATTCCCGCGAACGAAAACGTAAACCGAATAGCCAGCGTGTCGATGGGATTGGCGTAGGCGAGCGCGACCTTCGTGAACATAAACGATAAACCGATGATGGACGCATAGACCAGAACGGCTATATAGGCATAGACGCGGTCCCGTTGAAGCTTGGATGGCATAGATGGATTCCTCCTAAATTAAATCTTATGGAAATCGTAAGCCATCCCTTTCTTCGCGACAATGCGGGATAAGCGTAACTGTACCGATACAGTTCGGGAGAGAGGTTATAGTACGAAGGCGTTATTTGCGCTATAGTGGGAGCTATAGAGGTTGGAAGACGGGAGCGGATAGACCATGAGGAAGTATTCGGAGATTGCAGCGGATATCGAGCGGAAACGGGCAGCTGGGGATCTGCGTCCAGGACAAAAGCTGCCTTCCGTCCGCGAGGCCGCGGAGACGTACGGCTGCAGCATCAGCACGGTCATGCGGGCTTATGCGGAGCTCGAGAAACGCCATGCGATCTACTCCATCCCGCAGAGCGGCTACTATATGGTGGGGGAGGAAGAAGAGGATACGGTCGCGGATGACGGGAGCATCGACTTTGCATCATCCTCTCCCGATCTGAACGTGTTCCCTTACCGCGACTTCCAGCATTGCTTGAACAAGGCGATCGACACCTACAAATATCAATTGTTCACCTATGGGGATCCGAGGGGGCTTGGCGCTTTGCGCGAAACGCTCGTGAACCATCTCGCCGATGATCAGGTGTTCGTCAAAGCCAAGCAAATCGCGGTGACGTCGGGCATCCAGCAGGCGCTTCATACGCTTGCGAAGATGCCGTATCCGAACGGCAGGCCGGCCATCTTGGTCGAGCAGCCGAGCTATAATCTGTTTTTGCGTTTTCTGGAGGCGGAAGGACTTCCGGCGAGGAGCATTGCCCGTACCGCGACGAAAATCGACCTGTTGCAGCTGGAGGAGCTCTTCCGCGGCGGGGAGATCAAGTGCTTCTACACGATGTCGAGGCATCATAATCCGCTCGGCACCTCCTTTGGCGTTCGGGAGAAGAAGGCGATCGCACGACTGGCCGCCAAGTATGATGTGTATGTGTTGGAAGACGATTATATGGGCGATCTGGGAGACCGACAAGGCTTCGATCCCATCTTTGCGTACGATCGAAGCGGGCATGTCGTGTATTTGAAGAGCTTCTCGAAAATGATTTTCCCGGGTTTGCGGATCGGCGCCGTTGTACTGCCCGAATCGCTTGAAGGCAGCTTTCACGCGTACAATCAGCTGAACGGAGCTGCCCTGCTGTCGCAGGCGGCGCTCGATATTTACATCAAGAACGGGATGTACGAGAGACACCGGGACAAGATTTATCGGCAATATGAAGCAAGAATAGAAACTCTGCACGAGGCGCTGAAAAAGCATAACGATGCGGGACTGCTCAAGGTGGCGGATGTCCGGTCGGGCCTCTACACGACGTTTAGCATGCCGCATACGGTTAATCTCGAGCGTGTGGTGGAGCGGCTCAAGCGACGGGGTGTGCTCGTGGCAAGCGGGAAAGCCTTCTACTTGTCCGACTATCTCGCGCGGGAGAAGTTTTTGAGAATCAGCATCTCCCGCGCCCGTCCGGAGCGCATTCATGAGGGGGTACAAGCGATACTCGAGGAAGTGAAGCGGGGCATCCATGCTTAGATTGAAAAAAACGATCGCATTCCGATTGGCTCGGCGATGCGATCGTTTTCTTGTATGGTCTTATTCCTGGGTTTCCTGGGCGGCCAGCTCCTCAACCTCGGCAGCAGTCAGCACGCCTTCGTAGACGCGCAGCTCATCGAGCATGCCTTTGAACGGCGTATCCCAATAGTTAACGCCTAGACTGAAGGTGCCGTTACTGGTCGTGAACAGATCCGGGAAGTCCGTTCCGGAGTATTTCTCTTCGCCGTTCACGTAGAGCTTCAGCTCGCCGTTATGGACGGTGAGAGCTACATGCGTCCATGTATCAATTGAAGTTGCGACTGCGGTACGAGCATTGTACCAATTGCCCCCATTGTTAGACCATAGCGTGAGATCAACGGGGACTTCTTCGTTGCCCCTCGGCAGCAAGCTGATCCAATTCGCATCGGTTCGTGCTCCGAAGAAGGCGGTCGTGTGTCTGTTCAGCTCACTAGGCTTCATCCACAAGGAGATGGAATAATCTCTTGTCTTAATCAGGCCGCTCGGAAGCACGACGCCGGAAGCGCCGTCGAATATGGCGGCTTGACCTTGAACGCCATTCTCGGCGTCAGCGTAAGTCATTTGACCTTTGTTCGCCTCGTTAATCGTGCCTCCGACTATCGTCCCCGCACCAAACCTTTCAGTTGTATCCTCAAGATTGCCCTCAAAAGAATATTGCGCCGTCAGCTGAGCGGTCGTATCCTCTTCGCCTGGAACAAGCTCGCCGGCAAGCTTTCTTACAACCGGCGCGGAGATCGGCACATTGTATATCCGCAATTCGTCGATCTTGCCGTTGAACGGCGTATCCCAGTAGTTGACGCCAAGACCGAATGTGCCGTTTTCGTTCGTGAACACATTCGGGAAGTTCGCTCCCGCATATTTCTGAACGCCGTCCACGTATACAAGGACTTGGCCTTGATCGACCGTAAAGGCGATATGATGCCATTCCTTCGCCCGGTGGCGAAGACCTGTCGTGGCGTCATACCAGGTGCCGCTGCCCGACCACAGCATCGTATTGTTATCCCATGACTGCGGCACGAGGCTTATCCAGCTATTGTTCGTCTGGGCTCCGAAGAAGGCGGTCGTAAATTGCGTGTATTGCTCGGGATTCAGCCACATGGCCACCGAGTAGCGGTTGCTCGCAATCAGTCCGTTTGGCAGCTTGACGCCCGAGCTGCCGTCGAATACCGCCGATTGGCCGACGACGCCGCTTGCGTACGTAATCGTGCCGCCTTCGTTATTAATAAGGTTGCCGGTTACCGTTCCGTCGCCGAACTTGTTTTGCGAGTCTTTCAGATTATTTTCGAACGAGTACTTCGCGACAAGACCAACAGCAGGGTCGATTGGCACTACTACAAGGTTGAACGTTTTGGTTGCTGCTGAGCTGCCTTTCTTGATCGTCGCCGTCAACGTTGCCGTCCGATCATCTTCACCAACCGCAGGCGGATGGATCTCGCCGGAACTGGAAATAACGCTGGCATCCGAAGTCGTCCATTGGATCGTCGTTCCGCGCATTCCGGTCGCCGGCAGCGTCAGATCCGACATGACCTTGGTTGTATCGCCGAGCGTAAGCGCTTCTTGCACCTTCGTTACGATCTCGTTGTCCGATAGCTCCTTCTGCTGAATGCCCCATATCGTTTCGCCAGCTTCCGAGATCGCCGTGAACGTCATCGTATCGCGCTGCTGGGCCGCATCCCACATCTTGACGAAGACGCCTTCATAGTCCACGCCGTCGATCGTAATGGCCGCCTGGTAATCATTCGAGAGCGACCAGGAGCCCGTCTCGCTACCCGTAATATCGCCGTTGTTCGACAGGCGGATGGAGACGGAATTCGTGATCGCGCCGGAGTACGCCAGGCCGTGATTCACAAATTTGTAGTCGCCGTCGATCTCGTTTTTGTTCACTTCCTTGATCGTCTCTCCGCCGTAGCGAAGCGGCGCCGTCACCGGCCAGCCATCCTTGTTCATGAACATCTGATGGACGCGAAGCTCATGGGCCTCGCCTTGCTGCGGGAAGCGCGCATGGAAGAACAAGAAGTGCTTGTCGCTAGCTTCGTCGTAATAAACCGAGTTATGACCCGGGGAGACATAACCATATCCGATGCCGGAGCCGGGCTCGCCGATCTCGCGCTGGAACAGGAAGTTGCCGATCAGCTTGTTGCCGTAATCCGTATTCTCGGCACCTGGAGGAAGAACGGCATCCTTGCCTTCCGTATCGAGATATGGGCCATCCGGGCTGGTGGCTCTGAACTGTCTCATGTTGTAGCCGCCATTAGCAGCCAGGCCGCCATATGTCACGTTCAGGAAGTAATAGCCCGTTTCCTTGTCGTATACAATGAACGGGCCTTCGCCGGATTTGAAATAGCCGCCGGCGATCTTCGTACCGAAGTAACGGTCGATCATGCGGCCGTCTTCCGTCGTGCCGTCTTCGCCCGGATATTTCGGCTGGCCGGTCGCCGGATCCAGCTCCAGGACGAATATGCCGCCGGACCAAGAGCCGTACGTCATCCACAGCTTGCCGTCCTTATCCTCGAACAGCGTCGCGTCGATCGCGTTCGGATACAGGTTGTTGTTATACGAGCCGTTTGCGTTGAACCATTGCGCATTCGATTCTGCCAGCGCACCGTCATCAATAAGCGGCTTAATATTCGTGTTCTCCCACTGTTTGTTGATGACGCTGTTCGTGTCGTAAGCCTCGTTCAGCGTAAAGCCGGAATATATGATGGTATCTACGTATTCATAAGGCCCTTCAATCGATTGCGACACCGCATAGCCGATCGCGGAACGCATGTAAGTGGAGGAAGCGCTGTAGTAGATCATGTAGGCGCCTTTGGTGCTGTCACCGTTGTCGTAGTCCTTGTTCCAGTATACATCCGGCGCCCAGACGGAGAAGCCGCCTTTGCTGTCGGAATCATTTTCGCCCGCCCAGTCGAACGAGCCGGCCAGATTCTCAGACAAATTGCCATACAGTACGTTGCCTGGCGTCGTGTAGCCGTTCGTGAAGCGCGTCCATTCGGTCAGGTTGGTCGATTTGGCCGCATCGATATGCGAACCGAATACATAATACGTCGAGCCGTCCTTGATGACGGATGGATCGTGAACCGACACGTTCGTATAGGTTGGAGGCGTCTTACCGCCCGAAGGAGGCGTTGTGACGACTACCGGCGGGGCCGGTTTGTCTTCGCGAACCAGCTTGCTGTCGTTTGTGCGAATCGTACCTTTGCCGCTCACGGAGATCGGCTCATCGACCTCAATGACGACTTCGTCAATAACGGCCTCTTCTTCAACGACGAGGGAAGCCTTCTGCTCAAGCAGCAGCTTCTTGATCTGACCGCTGAGGAGCTTAAGCTCCGGCGCCGTCAAAGCTTTTACGTCCACTTGGTCGAAGCTGCCGACAAGCTGAATCGTCGCCTGGCTTCCAAGCGCTTCGTCCACGACGACTTGCTTGAAGCCAGGACCGTTATCCGATGGTTCCTCCTCGAGCTTTACCCCGGACAGGACAAACACCTGCTCGACATTCGTAGACCCTGAGGTAACCAAACGGATCTTGCCGTCCTTCTTGTTCACGATAATTTGTTTAATGGTCGAATCGCCAAGATGAATCGAGTTTTCGCCGCCGCCCGAAGCGATCACTTCTCCGAGCACGGTCACGCCTTCGAGCGTCACATCTCCTTCGGCAATCCCAGGCGCAAGGTACAGGTTACCTTCGATCGTGACATTCTTCAGCGTCGTATCCGCGTGGTTAACGACTATGTTGTCGGCAATCTCCAAATCGGAATAGATGCCGGATTCATTCAGGATGGTGCCGGCGATATTGTTCAGCATCACGAGCGCTTCGGCTCTAGTGACCGCCTTATTCGCCTTAAACGTGCCGTCGGGATAACCGCTGATGTAACCGTCATACACGAGCGTTAGCACGGCGGATTTGCTCCAAGCCGGCAGCTCGTTCAGATCCTTGAGGGAGCTTGCCGATCCTTCATTCGCCTTCAGCGCGAATGCTTGCGACAGCATGACCGAAGCCTCTTGACGCGTAACCGCTTGAGACGGGCGGATCGTGCCATCCTCATAACCCTTCAAGTAGCCGGCAGCAACCGCTTTCATGATGTCGCTATAAAAAGGATCCTGCTTCGGCAGATCGGTGAAGCTGCCCTGCGCTTGATCGACGAACCGGAAGACGCGGTTCAGCAACGTCACGAATTCCGCTCTTGTCATCGGTTGATTCGGCTTGAAGAGCCCGTTGCCATAGCCTTGAATCAAACCCTGCTCATGCCAAGTCTCGAACGCCTGCTGGGCCCAGTGGCCTTGAATATCCGTGCTTATTGAGGCACCGGCGTCGTTACTGCCAGCGGCAAAGCCCGTCCCCGGTACCAGCATGGTTAGAATGAGACCGCCGGCCGCATATTTTTTTATCTTATGCTTCATTTCTCTTACATCCTCCTCAAAAGTTGCTTCATGTCCATGGACATGATCTTAAACCGTTGTCTCTTCACCTCCGAACTAATATTTCGCTGGACAAACCATCTTTCATAAAAGTATGAATTAATAAACATTCATATTGACGTCCATAGTTTAACGCTTACATTGGTAAAACGTCAATATTTACTTTTACATTAATTTTAAAACTTTTATTTCGTGTTTTTGTTAACTAATGATATGAGACTGCTGGGGGTTGGTCAGGAAAATAGGATGGTAGTGGTGGAAGAGCTCCGCGAAGTATACTTTATATTTTTATTAACTTTAAATCGTGAGTTTGATGGGGATGGGCCATGAGGAGGAGGCTGTGTCCATATTTAGACTCTCTAAACATCCCTGCTGAGGAAGGATTTCCCAAGTCGTAGGTCGAATCTACTACTTTAGGGATAGGTTTTGCAGGGAGGGGAAGGACACAAATGAAGGAACAGTTAATCCGATTTATGCGAATTATTAATCTGGTTCAATCGAGGCCGGGCATTCTGGCCAAGGAACTCGCGCAGCGCTGCGAGACGACGGAACGAACGATTTATCGGGATCTTGAAGCGCTCAGCGCGATGAACATCCCGATTTCGAATATGGGGCATGGCAAAGGCTACTCGTTTATTAGCAATTTCTCCATGTACCCGCTGGATTGGACCGAGCAGGAGGCGCTTGCGTTCTCGCTATTGCCTTCCATGCTCGAACCGGTATCGAGCTTAATTCCGGCAGGCTTTGATTCCGCATACGAGAAGGTTATGGGCACGCATAACCGCGAGAAGAAGCAACGCACGGACATCGTGCAGCATGTCGCGGATATTATTCAGCTCGGCACGCCCGCTTACCGGGAGGAAGGCCAAAGCTTCTTGTTCGACATTATCCAAGCCGCCTTGTCGGGGCAGACCATACATACCGTCTATTACTCGCAATATCGCGACGCGGAGACGGAACGGCTCATCGATCCTTATTACCTGGTACCGAGGGACTATCGTTTCTATGTCATCGGCTTTTGCCATAAAGCGCAGGACATCCGTACGTTCCGGATCAGCCGGTTCAAGCAGGTCGAAGTGCTGGACCGGACGTTCGACAAGGGCGATTTTAACCTGAAGCAGTATATGAAAAATACTTGGTCCATCGAACGCGGCAATGAATCGATCCGGTTCAAGGTTCTATTCCGCGGCGATGCTGTCCGGTATGTGAAAGAAGAAGAGATGTTCCTGAAGCCCCGCATGACCCAGCGGAAGGATGGCAGTCTTCTGTTCGAGGTGACAGTGAACCACGACCGCGAGCTGCTCAATTGGCTCAGCCAATACGGCCCGGACGCGGAAATTATCGAGCCGAAGCATTACCGCGACGTCATGCGGGAGCGGCTGGAGCGGTGGAAGCGGGTTTATGAGACGTGATTCAGATTGCGGAGTTGAGCTGGAGAGCGGCTAGCTTGCCGAACGGATTATTGATTTCTCGGCCTGTGGAATAGACAAGACGGGGCTCGCCAGTCCATTCGAGAGCGGCGTTGTTTTCTTCTAATTGAAGTCGTCCGAACATGGACTTGAACAGCCCTCCTAATCGAACATGATGTTTCAAGCATATCATGGGCGATTGACGGGAGGTTGTCATGGAACGGGTGTTCGGAGTAAACAAAATATTACTTTTTAGGATCTAAAAATAGACTATGGTATAATTCAAGTACTCACGAGATCATGAACATATCTTCTTAGAAGATGATTTCAAAGGAGGTTAGTCACAGTGTCGAAGCCGGATGAAAAGCTGAGGCATACCTATAAAGATTGGTTAACCTGGGACGGGGCATGGGAATTAATAAACGGTAAGGCTTACAACATGACTCCGGCACCGAATGCGCTCCATCAATTCATCGTCGGAGAGCTGCATTTCGCGCTGCGCACCTACTTTCAGAATAGAAACTGTTATGTGTTCACTGCCCCGTTTGACGTGTTTTTCAGCGAAAGTGAACAATATGATTCCCCTGACCACATTACGCAGCCGGATCTTTCCGTAGTATGCGACAAAAACAAAATTTCCAAAAACGGCTGTCATGGCGCGCCGGCGATGATTATAGAAGTGCTGTCACCCTCGACGGCGTTAAAAGACTTCAATGAAAAATTCAACCTCTACCAGAGATATGGCGTTCAGGAATATTGGATTGTGGATCCCGGCAACAGAACGATACATGTGTACGCCTTGCAGGACGGCGTCTATCAAGTGCGAGAGCTGTATGTAGAGCAGGATACCGTGCGCTCCATCGTGTTTAATGACTTTCAAGTCTCGATGAGCCAATTGTTTAGTTTGGAAGCGTAACATCGATGTGAATTAGTAAAATACCAACAGCCCCCTCCGCAATCCCAATTGCAGAGGGGGCCTTTCTTTACAGGCAGATGAAAATAGCTTAGCTCATGCTCCTCCTACCTACTCATCCACCGCCCCAATATCTGTCCCCGACGGCGTACCCGCCCCAATTAAATCACTGCCGGACGCCAGCTTCAGGAAGTTCCCGAGGTTCGGCGAGCCGTCCGCGTTGCGGGTGAGCGAAGGCGTCAGGCTGACGAAGTCGGCATCGGAGGCCAATAGGCCGCCAGCATTCGTGCTATTGTTGTTCTTCCACCAGACGTTGCTGCCGCTTACGTCGGTGCCGCTTGTTTTGTCGCTGGAGCTGCCTTGGTAGGACAGGTTGTTCTTGAACTGATGGGTTCCCGAGTCAAAGGCGAAGTTGCTTTGCCCGTTGTCGAAGGAGGTATTGTTCGTCATCTCGATCGAGCCGGGATTGCTGTTGAACGTGAAGCCGTGCTTTTTGTTCTGGTAGGCGTAGGAGTTCCGCACGATATGGTTGACCGCGATTTTTTCGCCGCCCAGCTTGAAGCCGTTGCCGTCGCTGTTGCTGGTCGTGCTGCCGGAGGAGGTCTGGCCGTTGTGATGGGCGATGCTGTTCAGGATGGTGACGGGACCGATCGCCCCGGTATCCGACTTGGTATACAGATCCCAGCCGTCGTCGGTGTTGTAAGCGGCGATGCACCCGTCGAAGACGTTGCCGTCTCCGGTGGTCAGCTTGGCCGCGAAGCCGTCGGCGTCTTCGCCGTTGTCGGGGTCGAAGTTATCATGCGAGTAAGTATTCACGACGGCATTGTGTGCCGGCCATTCGCTCTTTGCGGCCGTGGACGCGTATCTGCCTAGCTGCACGCCGGTATCCCGGTTGTGATGGACATCGAGATTTTCCAGCCGGTTATAGCTGCCGGCAACGAAGATGCCGTTATCTGCGGCGCCTTTGATCTCAAGGCCTTTGATGACCCAGTAGTTACCGTTCACTTGAATGCCGCGCGCGTTCTGGGAAACGTCGGACGCGTTATACGGCTGGGAGGAGAAGTCGAGAATCGGCTTTTCGGAGCCGTAAGCCTGAAGCGTCTTCTTCGCGCTGCTCGTTCCGCTGTTCGCGCGGTCGATCGTCACTTGGCTGGCATACGAATACGTGCCTCCGCGCATGTAGATCGTGCCGCCGGGCGCGACTCTCGCAATAGCGGATGAGAGCGTGGTCGGGCTGCTCAGCGTGCCGGCATTGCTATCCGACCCGTTCGGAGCGACATAGATGGCGCCCGTAACAGGAGGCGGCGGAGTTGGCGTCGGCGAGACGGTTGGTTCCGCTGTCGGTGTCGGAGCCGGCGTTGTTGTAGGCGTCGGCGTTGGAGTTGGAGCTACCGTAGGTACAGGAGTTGGCGTCGGCGAAGGCGATGGGGATCCCGACAGGTCCTCCACGCTGATGTCATCGAATTTGGAGACGGTTTTGAAGGCGACCAAGCCGATCCCGCCGGATGACAGGCTGGAATCGTTGGCTGTCAGCTCCAGCTGGCCGTTCACGTACATGCTAAGCGCCGAACCGTTCAGCTCCAGCTTGACGGTGTACCAGGTGCCGGAAGACAACGCATAGCTCTTGGTGGCAAGCGTCGTGCTCGAGCCTCCCACCTTCTTGCGGATTTCCAGCTTGCCGCCGCTGCTGTTGTAGAGGGAAGCGGCGTAATAGTTGTTGCCGTCCTGGTAACGACCCGCGACGTACGTGCGGTTGGAGCCGTTCCAGTTGTCCACCTTCACTTTGGCCTGGACGCTGTAGTCCGTCCAAGACTGGCTGCCCGCGGAAGAGCGGCCTTCGCTCGTGCTGGATTGATAATAGACGGGGGAGCCGCTGTCCGTGACGACGGACCAATTGCCGTACTGCGTGGTCCATCCGTCGGCCGCGCCGTCATTGAACGTATCCGAGAATATGCCGGCGGCGGAAACTTGCTGAAAGACAAGCAGACCGGCGATAGCGGAGACGGCGGCGGTAGTGGCAAGCGCTTTCAATTTCGATCGGGATGACATAAACGAAATTCCTCCTTTTCCATTCTAGAAAAATATGAAGTTAGCGATAATACGAAGTGGCTTCCTCCTTTCAGCATATAGTGGTCCCGCACTCCTAGGTATAGCCGATCCGGGAGAGGTGCGGCAATAATCATCGCGTTGTGAGTTGGCGGAGCGCGGTTGCTGCGAAGCTTCGGCGAACGCGGATAATCATTTCGTGAGATGATAATCAATTCGTAACACCGGTGCGGAGCCTGCGAAAGCCCGCTCTTTTCTTTCAAAAAAAATGCTAGACTTCCGGTTTGAACGGTTTGAACGCCGCTAGGGCGGGCTATCCTGAGTAATACAAATCCAATACCAGGAACAAGGAAGGGTGGCATACATGGTTGCGATACATGCGGTTCATCGCCGTCTGGCGGAGCTGGCTATGAAGGCGAAGATGACGGGCGGAAGCTACGAGAGATTGTCCCTCATGGAGAGGCAGGAGCTGGTTCATTGCCTGTCGGTCAATTTGGAGCTCGTGCGCAAGCTGGATTCGCTCAAATCCCTTGCATTCCTAGCCTACGAGCAGGGGGACATGGTGTGGCACAACGAGATCTGCGAGAAGCTGGACGAGCTTGAAGCGGGATTAATGTAAGAGAATATTGCGATGTTTGCTACCAAACCGTTTCCTTCTTCGTAAAATTTGTTATGATAAGGGTGCTGGAATATTTTTGGCATGACTTTATCCATACTTAACAATCGAAGGAGAGAATGAGATGTCATTTTTTAACCGTATGATGGCTAGTGTGGGCATCGGAGCCGCGAAGGTAGACACGCTGCTCGAGAAAACGAACTATTATCCCGGCGAGGAAATCCGCGGAGTCGTCCGAATTCAAGGCGGAGCCGTTAACCAACGAATCGAAGGCATCGATCTATCCGTCATGACGTACTACATCAAAGAAGTGAACGATTCCAAGGTGCAGGAGAACGTGGAGCTGGGCAGAGTCCGGGTATCGCCGCCTCTCGACGTGCTTCCGAACGAGCGCAAAGAAATCGGCTTCGCTTTCCAGCTGGCGACGAATACGCCGCTTTCGATCGGCAGAACGCCGGTATGGATCAAGACGACCGCCGATATCCGCTCCGCGATGGACCCGACGGATAACGACCGTATCGAGGTTATGCCGACTTACGCTCAGAACACCGTGCTGCAAGCGATCGAAGCGATCGGCTTCCGCATGAAGACAGCCGAGACTGTATACGCGCCAAGACTCGGCGGCTCCTACTCGCCGTTCGTGCAGGAGTTCGAATTCATTCCTTACTCCGGTCCATATCGCGGCCGTCTCGACGAGCTGGAGCTGGTATTCCTGCGCAATCACGGCGCAAGCCTCGAGCTGCTGCTTCAGATCGACCGCAAGGCGACAAGCCTGTTCGGCATGTTCGCCGAGGCGATGGACATGGACGAATCGTTCGTCCGGGTAACCATCTCCGGGGACGACGTACAGCGCGGGCCTCAGCACGTAGCGTCGGTTCTAGACCAAATTATTGCCAGATACGCTCATTAATCAAATTCGATTTCAATTAGAAAATAAGAACTGCCCGAGCAGCTTATGCATGCTGCGCGGGCAGTTCTTTCTTATTATAAGCCACGACTTGGTCGCGTCCGCGCCGCTTCGCTTCGTACAGCCCTTCGTCGGCCTGGCGCAAGAGCTCGTCCAGACTGTCCGCGCCGTCGCGAGAGGCTGTTACGCCGAAGCTGGCGGTGACACTCAAGCTCCCGGCCTTCGATAGGAGCGGCTCCTCCGCGAGCGCGTCTCGCAGCCGGCCGGCGAATTCGCACGCCTCCTCAAGCGTCGCATCCGGCATCGCGATGACGAATTCTTCTCCGCCATACCTTGCGAACAGATGCCCTTCCTCGATGACTTCACGGCAGACGGCGGCGACATGGACGAGCACGGCGTCGCCGGTTTCATGACCGTACGTATCGTTGAACCGTTTGAAATGGTCGATATCGAACAGAATGAGGGAGACGGGCATTCGGCTCGGTGCTTTTTCCTGGAGGAGCGCTCTTGCCTGCATGACGAACCGGGCGCGGTTCAGCGCTCCGGTCAAGGAATCGTAATAGGCCTGCCGCTTCAGCTGTTCTTGCAGCATGCGCTGCTCCGTAAAGTCGATGAGCATAAGCAGACTGCCGAACGTATCCCCCGCGCGTTTCTTGATGAGCGAGGAACGCACCTCGTATTCGGATGTTTTCCCTCCGGATGTCCACCGCAGGTGGCCGTTAATGCCGCCCAGTCCCCTCTCGATCGGGAATTCCGTTCCGGCCATGCGCTTCCATACGGAATCAAGCGTCAGACCGACGAGCGGAGCGCCCAGCTCGGGCAGCATTCTCCCTGCCGCGGGATTGTAATCGATCAGCCTCTCGGACAAATCCAGCACGAGAACGCCTTCGCGCATGCTTTCGAATAAGCTTTCCTTCGCGATGGGGGAGATTCGCAGCATTTGGGTCGACAATAAGGCCCACAAGTACATAGCGGACGTGATGCAGAGCACGAACGGGACGACATCCATGCCGTCGGGCGTAATACCCATCAGATAAAGGAACGAAGCGGTCATCGGAATGAACTGGCCGCAGATTAGCGTGAAGAGCTGCTTTCGGTAGGCTTTGTTCGTTTTCTTCCATTGCAGGATTAACAGAATGCCGCCGGCGAGCAGACAGCCGAACGTATATGCGCCGTGCACGATGTACCACTCTCCCACCACGATGTCAGCCATTGGAGAAGGTGTATTTTCCCTTAAATAGATATCTTTATAAAATAATCCGTGGACGTCGTTAGTCGAGACCAGCGCGATTGTAGTGAGCGGTATGGCGTACATCGCCAATGCCCAGGGCCGCGGAACGGCCTTGCCCATGTAACGAAGGACGAGCATCAGCCCAACGACGGGCGCGAACGCGATCCCCAGATACTCGACGATAATCCAGCGTTTGATTTCCGCCAAGCTGTCGCTGGCAAGCTCGAACGCGAAGCCGAAGATATAGATGGACTGCAGCGCCGTCAGCAGAATAAGATTGCGGGCGTCGGGCACGTCTTTTCTTTTATAAATGGCGTACATGCATAGGAATGCGCTCATCACGCCGGAAGTGACCACAAGCGTGATGTACATCGTTAACCGAGTTTCCATATGTATCAAGCTCCAAAGACTATTTTTTTATCGAATGAATGTCGATATATGTAGCATGGTGTCGATATTCCCATGGTACCATATTCTTCATGCACAGTGTTATGACAATCGAAGGTATATAGATGTACCGAATGTAAGGCAGGACAGGGGATTTTATCCAATTCATCACTTGGTAAAATGATACACGTCAAATATCATCGAAAAATGGCATTTTTTTGTTGAAGGATATTCCGCGCTAGAGTAGACTAGATATAATATGATCATTTTCAGTACTGCATCAGGTGATGGCGATTTTTGAATACTCGAGCGGCAGCGTTTGCTGCATGCGGGACACGTCATACTCATAGAGATCGACAAGTAGAAATGAGGAGCACGATGAATAACCAGGTTTGGATCCATCAGTCGAAGGAAAGATGCGCCCAGCGGGGAATAAGGCCCGAGGACGTTCCAACGTTCACGCAATTCTACAGCGATGTGCAGCTTTCGGATAAGCGCGAGGAATACGAAGAAATTTTATCGGTTATCAATTTCTTTATCCATAAGATGCTGGAACTGATGAAGGGTCTTCCTTTGCTCATCCTTATCACGGACGAGAAAGGCTGCGTTCTGGAGATGGCCGGCGATGAAGCGATCAAGAACATCATAAGTCAGTCGGGCATTAAAGTGGGTCTCGTCTACGACGAAGTTGAAGCCGGAACCAACAGCATCAACCTGGCGCTCGATCATAGGGAACCGTTCCAGCTGATTGGACGGGACCACTACTTCCATTTCCTTGAGCATAGCGCGTGTTATTCCGTGCCGTTCCAGTATACGGACGTGAGCAATCTGCTCGGCACGATCACGATCATGACGTCCATCGATCAGCATAATCCGTTCCTGCTGGCGATGCTTTGCACCGTGGTCGACTCGATCGAGAGGGAGCTGCTGCTCAAAAAGCAGAATCGGAGACTGCATATTCTGAACCAGGTCGTGATCGAGACGACCCGGAACGGAATCATTATTACGGACAAGGACGGCAATATAACGGAATACAACCAGTTCGCGGAGTACATCACGGATTTGAAGCGCCAGGACGTCCTGCACAAATCGATCGCCGAGCTGAAGGTCAGTCAGTATATTAGCGAAGTGCTGCACAAGGGCATCGTCTATGAGGATATGGAGCTCAGCATCAAGCAGGGCAATCACGGCGAGAAGCTCGTATGCTTGTTCGACGCGTTCCCGATTCTCGACGAGAATAAGAGCATCATGGGAGCATTCGCTCAGTTCCGGGACATTACGGAACGGTCGAAGGTCGAGAAGAGAATCAATCATCTCGCCTATCACGACGACCTGACGGGGCTTCCGAACCGGCGCTATTTCGCCCGCCATCTGGACATGCTCCTTGACGGTTCGGGCGGAGATCAACAGCCTTTCGCCCTATTATTCCTGGATCTCGACAGCTTCAAAAAAATTAACGACAATTTAGGACACAACAACGGAGATCTGCTACTAAAGTTGGTGGCCGAACGTCTTACATTATGCGTCCATTCCTCCAAGCATGTCGTTTCGCGCATGGGCGGCGACGAATTCACGATATTGCTGAAGGAAATCAAGAGTCAGACCGAAGCGATCGAAGTCGCCGAGGAGATCATCCGGGCCTTCGATATGCCGTTCGTGCTGGATGAATACGAGTTCTATATAACGGCCAGTATCGGCATCGCGTATTACCCTCAGGACGGAAGAGATGCCGAAACGTTAATGAAGCATGCCGATATCGCGATGTATCAGGCGAAGGATACCGGCAAGAACAACTATTCCATCTTCAGAGCGGCGAAGAGCAGCATTGGAATCGAGCAGCTCACGCTCGAGAGCTCGATTCGGAAGGCGCTGCAAAACAACGAGTTTCTCCTTCATTATCAGCCTCAGATCGACGTGGAGACGGGCAGAATTATAGGTACGGAGGCGCTCATCCGTTGGAATCACCCTACGCTGGGGCTGATCCCTCCGGGCAAATTCATTCCGATCGCGGAAGAGACGGGTCTTATCGTGCCTATCGGGGAGTGGGTGCTAAGAACCGCCTGCAAGCAGAACGTGGAATGGATCGCGAAGGGCATTCCGCCGATGAAGATTTCCGTCAACTTATCGACGCGGCAGTTCCTCAAACGTAATTTGGTAGAGACGGTTCATAACATTTTGCGGGAGACCGGTCACGACCCCAAATATTTGGAGCTCGAAATTACCGAATCGATGACGATGGACGTCAACTTCGCCGTCGAGGTGCTGGGCGAATTCAAGAAGCTCGGCATCCCAATCTGCATTGACGACTTCGGCACGGGCTACAGCAATCTGTATTATATGAAACTGTTCTCTATCGACCGGCTTAAGATCGATCAGTCCTTTATCCGGGATATTATGACGGATTCGATCGACGCCGATATTGTCTCTACCATTATCGCCATGGCTTACAACTTGGGAATCGACGTTATCGCGGAAGGCGTAGAGACGGAGGAACAGCTCAATTACTTGAAGCGGCTGAAATGCCGCGAGGTGCAGGGCTACTATTACTATAAGCCGCTGCCTGCCGAGCAGATCGAGCAGTTGTTACTGAGCCAGTAGGCAATCTATTTTTTTCAAGGAGACAATGATGAAAAAGAAGGTTTATTCCATTATCGTAGATCATTTGAAAAGCTGGGGAGTTTCGCATGTATTCGGAATTCCCGGCAAATCGATTTCTCCTCTCATGCTTGAGCTCGAGCAACAGGAAATCCAATATGTGCTTGGACGTCACGAGACGGGATCCGGCTATGAGGCTTCGGGATTCGCGCTGGGCAGCAAAGGAATCGGCGTCGCGATCGGAACCTCCGGCCCGGGAGGCACGAACCTGATTACGGCTGCGGGAGCGGCGAGAGAGTTCCAGCTCCCCGTATTGTTTATAACCGGACAACCGTCCATGGCGGATACCGGACGCGCGCTAAGCCAGGATTCCAGTCAATTCGGCGCGGACCTCGTCAAGATGTTCGAGCCGGTGACCTTGTTCAGCGCCCGTATCGAGAGAGGCGATTTGCTTCCGCTTTATTTGAGACATGCGATAGAGAAAGCCTATTTGGGCGAGAGAGGCCCCGTCCATCTCTGTATTCCTTTCGACGTGCTGATGGAAGAAGTCGAAGAGTTCCACCTTCCGCTTCCGACCTACGCGTCCAAGGTGGTAGCCCGTGATCTTGACCGTGCGGTGAGCATGCTGAATAACGCGGAACGTCCCGTGTTGTTCCTGGGCAAAGGCGCGATCATGGCGGAAGCCTTCGAAGAAATCCGCACGATCGCGGAGCATTGGCGCATACCGGTTGTGACGGCGCCCGGCGGGAAGGCCGCCATCTCAACAAACCATCCTCTGTACTTGGGCGGATACGGCCTTGGAGGCTCCAAGCACGCGATGGATTACATGCAGTCCGGACCTGATCTGATGGTCGTCATCGGCAGCAAGCTGTGCGACATGTCCTTATCCGGCTTCACCGAGAAGATGATGCCGAAGGAAATGCTGCAATTCGAGCACGAGATTACGTTTGCCGGCAAGACCGTTGCGGTTCCGACGGAAATCGTGCTCGGCGACCTGAAATCCAACCTTAGCCGGCTTATCGAATCGGCGGGAGCGAAGAGGCGCGAATCGGAATACGCTCTTCTTCCGAATAAATCCTTTGAGCCAAGCGATAATAAGGACAAGCTGTTGAAGGCGGGAGAAGCGTTCAAGGCGCTTCGCGCGGCGCTTCCGGACGATGCGTTGTTGTTCGGCGACGCGGGCAGCCACTCGTTCTACGCCGTTCAACACCTGGATCTCCCCGAGCCGGGAACCTTCTTCTTCGACGAGGTGTTTATCGCAATGGGGGCTGCGATCGGTTACTCCATCGGCGCCAAGATCGCCCGCCCGGATCGCGCAGTGGCGTGCATCACGGGGGATGGATGCTTGCTCATGCACGGAACGGAGATCTCGACGGCGGTCAACCACGGAGCCCCGGTTATCTTCTTCGTCCTGAATAACGGACGACTGGATATGGTGGACAAAGGCATGTCCTATAACACCGGACGTTCGGTCGGCGCGGTGTACGAGCAACCGCTGGACGCAAGCGCATTCGGCGCGTCTATGGGGGCGAAGGCCAAGCGCTGCTGGAGCACGGCCGACATCGTGGACGGCGTGACCGAGGCATTGGCATCCAATGTCGCGACGGTGATCGAGGTCATGGTCGATCCGGGTGAGATTCCGCCGATCTTAACGCGGCTTCTTAGCATGGACTAATCGAAGAAGAGGGAAGGGTTAGAAGATGGATTCGAATGCGTATGCTAAAGGCATGGAGATGCTCGGCAAGATGGTCGATCCCGAGATCGTGGAGCAGACCGTGAACAAGGTTGCCAAGTTCAGCCCCGATTTTGCCAAATTGATCGTCGAATTTCCTTACGGCTCGATATATTCCCGTCCAGGTCTGGATATGAAGCAGCGCTCGCTCGTTACGCTGTCGTCACTTATTACCCAAGGCGCGGCCGGGCAGCTAGACTTCCATGTGAATGTTGCGCTCAACTCCGGTTTGACGCCTAACGAGATTATCGAAGCTATAATGAACACTTTGCCGTACGCAGGGTTTCCGAAAGCGATCAGCGCCTTGTTCGTCGTGATGAAAGTGTTCGAGGATCGGAACATTACGGTTTAATGCCCTTATCCATTATTGCCGCAAGCCTTGCCGCACAGCGTATCCGAACGCTGGCGGCAAGGCTTTTCATTTTGCCGGAGGTTGACATGAATTTTGCAGGTATGGTATATAAAGAGAAGGGTTAGCACTCAGTCGCAAGGAGTGCTAACATCATGAGAACACGAACAACTTTCAAGTAGAGGGGAGAGCCTGTTCATGGCTAAGAAGCAATTTCAAGCGGAATCCAAACGGTTGCTGGAGATGATGATCAACTCTATCTATACCCAGAAGGAAATATTCCTGAGGGAGCTCATCTCGAATGCGAGCGACGCGATCGATAAGATTTACTATAAAGCGCTTACGGACGATCAATTGGTGTTCAACAAAGAGGATTATTTCATTAAAATAACGGCGGACAAAACAAACCGGACGCTTACGATCACGGATACGGGAATCGGTATGACCGAGGAAGAGCTGGAGAACAATCTCGGCGTCATCGCGAAGAGCGGCTCGCTGGCCTTCAAGAAAGAGAACGAAGCGAAGGACGGGCATAACATTATCGGACAATTCGGCGTCGGCTTCTATTCCGCGTTTATGGTCGCGGACGAATTGATCGTAACGAGCAAGGCGCTGGGCAGCGACAAAGCCTATCGCTGGATTTCCGCGGGCGCTGACGGATACACGATTACGCCGGCGGAGAAGGACGGCGTCGGCACCGAAATCGTCATGAAGATCAAGGAGAATACGGAGGACGAGCAGTACGACGAATATCTCGAGCCTTACCGCTTGAGAGCGATCATTAAGAAGTATTCGGATTTCATCCGTTATCCGATCAAGATGGATATGACGAGCCAGAAGCCGAAGGAAGGCAGCGAAGAGCTGGAGGAAGTCGTCGAAGAACAGACGATCAACAGCATGGTTCCGATCTGGCGCCGCAACAAGAACGAGCTGACAGAGGAAGATTACACCGCGTTCTACAGCGAGAAGCGCTACGGCTTCGATAAGCCGCTCAAGCATCTGCACGTTAGCGCAGACGGGGCTGTCGTTTACAATGCGATTCTGTATATCCCGGAGAATGCGCCGTTCGATTATTACACGAAGGAATATGCCAAAGGCCTGGAGCTCTACTCCAACGGCGTCCTAATTATGGAGAAATGCGCGGACCTGCTGCCGGACTATTACAGCTTCGTCAAAGGCATGGTCGATTCCGAGGATTTATCCCTGAACATTTCGCGCGAGCTGCTGCAGCATGACCGTCAGCTGAAGCTGATCGCGAAGAACATCAAGAACAAAATTAAAGGCATGCTGCAGGGCATGCTGAAGGACGAGCGCGACAATTACGAGAAGTTCTACAAAGCGTTCGGCCGCCAGCTGAAGTTCGGCGTTTACAACGACTACGGCATGAACAAGGGCGATCTACAGGATCTGCTGCTGTTCACCTCCTCCAAAGAGAAGAAGCTCGTCAGCCTGGATGAATACATCTCCCGCATGCCGGAAGATCAGAAGTACATCTACTACGCGTCCGGCGAGTCGATCGAGCGGATCGAGAAGCTTCCGCAAATCGAGCTCGTGCTGGATAAGGGCTACGAAATCCTGTACTTCACGGACGATATCGACGAGTTCGCGATCAAGATGATCATGAACTACAAGGAGAAGGAGTTCAAATCCGTTTCGAGCGGCGATCTTGGCATCGAGGCGAACGAAGAAGAAAAAGCTTCGGAGGCGGAAGAGAACGACAACAAGCCGTTGTTCGACGCGATGCAGGAGCTTCTGGCCGGCAAAGTGAAATCGGTCAAAGCTTCCAAGCGTCTGAAGAGCCATCCGGTGTGCTTAAGCGCGGAAGGCGAGCTTTCGATCGAGATGGAGAGGATCCTGAAGGCGATGCCGGACAGCGGCGACGTCAAAGCGGATAAAGTGCTCGAGATCAACGTCGGACACGACGTGTTCCAATCGCTGAAGAGAGCGTATGCCGGCGATAAGGAGAAATTCAACCTGTATACGCAGCTGCTCTACAATCAGGCTCTATTGATCGAAGGCTTGACGATTCAGGATCCGGTTGAGTTTACAAACGATATTTGCAAGGTGATGGTTTAACAATAGAAACCCGTCGACCGCTAATGCCTCGACGGGTTTCTTTTTTGGCGCCTGCGCGTGCAGGCATAGCGTTAGTGAACGGTGTTCTGATGCTCGTGCTCGGAGATTTGGCTAAGCGCCTGTCCGGCGTCTCTGCCCGTCGTATTGCCCAGCGCGAGGTCGCCAAGCGAAATAACGCCGACGAGTCGGCCGTTGTCGACTACCGGCAGCCTGCGGATTTGATGGGCAGCCATAATATCCGCCGCTTCCTCGGCATCCGTCGTTGAGGACACCGTCACAAGAGCTTCGCTCATCACTTCGCTGACCGCGCAGGAGCCCGGTTGTTTCTTAGCGTAGCCGCGTACGACCAGGTCGCGGTCCGTGATGGCGCCAATGAGCTTGCCGGAATCGTTGGAATCGACGACAGGCACGAAGCCAACGTCGTTTTGAGCCATAATAACCGCAACCTCGTACACATTATCTTGTAAAGTAACCGTTTTGCAATTCGTGGACATCAGTTCTTTCACTTGTTTCAATTCCGTCAGCACCTTTCCTCATCGAGCTAGCGGGCGTTATCCAAGGATAGCCACACTTCGATAGGATGCTTCCTGATATCGCGCAGTATTCGTCCTTGATGCAAAAAAAGAAGACGGCCAGCATCGCTCAATGGCGGTTGGCAGTCTTCTGATTCGGTTTGCTCGGTTTTATTATTTATGTCCGTAAACCGTTACATCGACCCGATCCGTACCGGCAGCTCCGCGGGCTGCAACGAGCCGAATATCCAAGTATCGCCCAGGTACGACGTAGCTGTTCGTGTACGCCTGTCCCGGAGCTAGAGTAACTCTTTCTAAGCGTCCGACCGGCCGGCTCTCATCGTTGTTTGAAGCCAAGAGCGATACGGCAACGCTCGTGACGGAAGTGGTGCGGTTGAAGGCGTATACCCGGATCGATTCGTATTCGCGCACGTCGATGGCTCCACGAGGATAGCTTCGGCCTTGCGTTTCAACCACGTCTTCAATTACATCTTGCACGCCCTCTTCCGCCAATATTCTCTCCGCTGCCACTCTCTCTGCTGCCAGCTCTTCCAGTAATCGCTCGCGCGTAATGATTCGGGATTGGCCGGGCCTAATCACGTAACCGCCCTCAGGCGTGCTGAACAATAGCTTGTTTTTTGCCATGTGATCACCTCTTTCATGAGAAGTACTACATCTTATGCTTAGTCGGCTCAGACGCTTGTACTTTTGACCGAGGGTGATTGTCCATGGCCCATGAGGCATTGGTGTTATTGTGTTGTGATTACTTTGTCGATGATCCCGTATGCAAGCGCCTCTTCGGCGGACATGAAGAAGTCGCGGTCCATATCCCGTTCCACCTTCTCTAGAGGTTGACCGGTTCTATCGGACGTGATCTGATTGAGCCTCTCGCGGTTCCGCAGAATACGTTTCGCGCTGATGGCGATATCGCTCGCTTGTCCTTGCGCCCCGCCATGGGGCTGGTGGATCATAATTTCGCTGTTGGGCAGGGCGAACCGCTTGCCTTTCTCACCCGCGAGCAGCAGTATCGCTCCGAACGACGCGGCGAAGCCGGTGCAGATCGTCTGAATCTGCGGCTTGACGTACTGCATGGTGTCGTAGATCGCAAGACCGGCCGTGACGGAGCCGCCTGGGCTGTTGATATACATATGAATGTCCTTGTCCGGATCCTCCGCCGCCAGGAACAGAAGCTGGGCAATCACGCTGTTGGCAACCGCGTCGTCGATGGCCGTACCGACGAAGACAATGCGGTCCTTGAGCAGCCTCGAATAAATATCGTACGAGCGCTCCCCGCGGTTCGTTTGCTCCACGACGTAAGGAATGGGAATGTTCCTGTTCATGGGATCTACCTCCGGTTTGGTTGTATTGGCAATCGCAACGTATACGATTGGCCGCGGTTGAAAGATACGGCCGCCCGGCATAAAATAAAAAACAAATAACTGCGTATCTTTTGAAGAGGTTCATTCGTTTACAGGATAAAAGAGCGGGGTGTACCCGCATGCAAGGAGGCGGCGAGAATGAAGACGCAGCAATCGGCTAGAGGCAGCGAACTGGATTGGGAGGCCATGCAGGCGGCTTTGCAGCGATATTGCCTGGCGCTTACGGGATCGAGCTGGGAGGCGCAGGACTTGTCGCAAACCGCATGGACGAAGGCGCTGGAGCGGCTGCGGGGACGCGGGCATGTTAACCCGGAGGCATATCTGCTTCGCATCGCGAAGAATGCCTGGATCGACGTTTGCCGCCGCAAGGCGGCTTACAAGGAATTGCTTGAGGGTTTACTGTTCATCGACCGTGAGGACAAGGAGGACGCCCTTGAGATGGAGGAAGTTTTCCGCGCGCTTATCAAGCATCTTTCTCCTTTGCAGCGGACAGTGTTCGTTCTTAGGGAAGCGCTCGGCTACTCCATAGCCGAGACGGCGGTCGGTTTAGGAACGACGGAAGGAGCGGTCAAAGCCGCTCTGCATCGCGCCCGTCAAGCGATGGGAGAAGTAAGGCAAGAGCTTGGTCGTAACGAAGGTATGTTGGCAGTCGAATTTGTTGAGGAAGATAAACTGCGTACGGCCGTTCGCGCACTGCAAGAAGGTCAGGTACAGGTACTGGTTTCCCTTCTTTACGAACAGGGCAGGTGGCGGAATGACGTTCACGCCATGGGATGGTTTCAGGCGTCGACGCCTCGCGCCGTACAAGGATTGTCTTCTTCAAATGCTATGTATCTCGGCATGACTGCTTAAACGTACAAATTCATATCTTCAGAATAGAGCCCCATCAATAAGACGTATTACGATAAACCCGTCCTATTGATGGGGAGCCAAGAGAAGGTTATAGACTATAGGACCCTGCCCATTATTTGGATGGAACATGCATTAAGCCTGAATGGAGTGAATGGTTTTAATATGATCAGTATGCACAACGATCGTCGAACCCTCTGCTTGAACAAGTTCAATAAGGTTATGTTCTACTCTTTTTAGAAGTCCGGCTCGATGAGGCTTTCCATCCAGATTCAAAATAACAATTTGCTTTTCCAGTTTTCTCAACTGTTGGTCCAGTGTTCGGGATAATGGCATCGAGGCAGGCTGTATCGGGAAATTCTCCAGCCCGAGGGAGAATGGCGTGACGTTTGAGTGATAAGGAACAATATATTTAATATGGTTCACCGACACGTATACCGTGCGCTGCAATGGCGAGTAAAACGTCAAATAATCGTTCATTATGCTAGTTACATATCCATGCAGCGTTTTATCACCGACCGATATTTCACTAAATAAGCCTCTGGCATTCATTAGAATTTTACGATAGGATATATTTTCATGTTCGAATGAAGGGGCGGGAGGCTTCATTTGTTCCTCGTTATCCTTTTGCGCGGCCTTCAAAAATTGAAGATGGTGAATCGGAATATAGGCATAACGATTGTTATCATACAAGACGAGAATATCGTTCCCGACATCAATGATTTCCCCCTGAAGCTCAATACAGCCGGAGAGCATCAGTTCCACGTGTGTTCCTAGCCAAGATTTCAATATTTGCATGGTTTTCCTCCTTCCTTTGAGAAGGGATTACTATTAATACTTAACCAATGAGCGAAGTCCAGAAATATAGAGCCATCAAGCTGATAACGAGGCCTATCGGGATGACGACTATCGTTACCTTCAAATACTGCATCCAAGTAATACGAATATGATGGCTTTTTAATATAAACATCCAAATAAGCGTAGCAAGAGTCCCAATAGGGGTCAGCAGCGCACCGATGTC
Organism: Paenibacillus soyae; assembly: GCF_024623455.1. GTDB lineage: Bacteria > Bacillota > Bacilli > Paenibacillales > Paenibacillaceae > Pristimantibacillus > Pristimantibacillus soyae. The sequence goes on from NZ_JANIPJ010000007.1 coordinate 127,383, forward strand.
GCTTCCGATTATATTGGCAAGATACGCCAGGTGAAGCTGGTGCTCGTTAAGCCCTAGATCCGTCACCGCAAAGGTTCCAATCATAACGGATGGGAGATTGTTAACTAAATTGGACAGAAGGGTAAGCAGCAACCCCGACGAGAAGATGAGACTGGCATCTCCCCATTGCGCAATGGGCTTCAAAATATCGATAATAAATTCGGTAAAGCCAGCCCGGTGCAAGCTATCAACAATAACATAGATACTGAAAGCAAACAGGAGGATATGCCATGGCGTCTGCGTGACGACATCTCGCAAGCCTTGCCGCGTTCGATAATATCTAACGCCTAACAAGAGGATGACGCCCGCTACGGCCACGACCTCCAAGGGAATACCTACGAATTCAGCCAAGAAGAATCCGGCGCGAATCAAGACGATGATGCTGATGCAAACCCGGAATAGCCACCAATCCACGTCTTTGTTATATTCTGGAGGCGTTTGAAGCGGGTGATAAACGGATAAAGTCAACTTGAACGGAGGAGTATGGGGCTGAAGGGCCTTCGGAATATCTTTGCGGAAATAAAGGTAAAGCAGTAAAGCAATGCTGAAAATGCCAATCATGGAAGGGACGAACATCAGGATCGTATAATCGTTTAAGCTAAGACCTACCATGTTCAGAGCGATGAGATTCGCTAAGTTGCTTATGCCGATCGGCGCGCTTGAAGCGGTGGCGATCAAGGCACCGGATAGTAAATAGGGAAGCATTTGATTTTTTTTGAAACGCAGCATGGTGCAAATGGTTATGATGATCGGAGTCGTAATTAATATGCTCCCGTCGTTGTTGAAAAAAATGGTCATAAGGAAACATAGAAGATTAGTCAGCCAATACAATCTTGTTCCGGATCCGTTGGCCCTTTCAATGATGTTATAGGCAATCCAACGGAAAAATCCGATACTATCCAAAATAATGGACATGACGATCGTAGAGAGTATGGTAACCGCAGCACCTGAAACGATCCCGAAAATGTTAACGATATTCGAGTAGGTGCTTACCCCTACCAAGATTAAAACCAAGGCGCCCACAGAGGTTGGTATGGCTTCGTTAATTCCCCGAGGACGCCACATTAAAAATATGACGGTTGCGATAAATACCCCAAAAGTTACCCACAGTTGGTAATCTTGCATCCTACTGGGATTCACCTCCTAGGGGGAGATTTCCGGTAGAAAGCTGGAGGACTGCTTCTTCGGAAGCCGTAGACCTCTTCGGAAGCACGATCCAGGCTAGAGGCAGGCCAGTCAATATAATCGTTGCGAATGCTAACATCAGTTTGTCCCCCCCCTCGTCTTGAGCAATATTTCCATTCATTTTATCATCTAGGGCTTCTTCAAAAGGAGTGGTCCATGTTTAGGTCCATGCTTGGGTCCATGTTTCGGTCCATGTTTCGGCCCAGGCTTAGGACCTGGTTTAGGTGCTGGCTTCGGTGCCGTTTTTTTGACTACTTTGCGTTTATTCTTTTTGACTGGTTTGCAACCTGGTTTGCGTTTATTGTTTTTGCGGCGATTGTTGGATCCAGTACGACGCCGGCGCGAGTTTCTTCTTGTTTGGTTTCTGCTTTGATTGCCAGCAGCCTGGTTGTCTGCAGCTTGGTTGCCAGCAGCCTGGTTGTCTGCAGCTTGGTTGCCAGCAGCTTGGTTGCCGCCGCCGTTGTTGCCGCCGTTGCCGCCGCCGTTGCCGCCGCCGTTGCCGCCTGCGTTGCCGCCGCCGTTGTTGCCGCCGTTGTTGCCGCCGTTGTTGCCGCCGCCGTTGCCGCCGCCGTTGCCGCCGCCGTTGCCGCCGCCGTTGCCGCCGCCGTTGCCGCCTGCGTTGCCGCCGCCGTTGCCGCCGCCGTTGCCGCCGCCGTTGCCGCCGCCGTTGCCGCCGCCGTTGCCGCCGCCGTTGCCGCCGCCATTGCCGCCGCCGTTGCCGCCGCCGTTGCCGCCGCCATTGCCGCCGCCGTTGCCGCCGCCGTTGCCGCTACGGTTGCCAGTGCGGTTGCCTCTACGGTTGCCAGTACGGTTGCCGCTCCGGTTGCCGCCACCGTTGCCACTGCCGCCCTTATTATCGTTTTTGCTTCCGCTGTCATTCTTTTCGTCTTTGCCGCTATTTTGCTGGACAGATACGGATTTGACATGAAATAAGGGAATACGGACGATCTCGTCATGTTTCATGGTCATGATTAGTACATCGTCATTGACATCTGCAAGAACGCCTTCGATTTTTTCGGGACCTCCGCGATTGATCTGCACCCGTTCATGGCGAAGCGACTTCAACAATTTCAGGAAAGTGCTTTTGTAAGAGGGGGTCATAGTTCCAACAGGATCGCCTGGACGTCCCGTATCCGTAACGCTCTTCACGTGCGCTTCATTGACATAAACAACCTCGCCTTTACTAAGGACCGCCAGGTAGTCTTTTTTTACCGCCAATAGGGTTCCGTCGACCATATCTGGCCCGCCTCGGTTGATCTTAACCCCCTTACCGACTAATGTTTCCACTCGTAAATCCACAGACGACATAATAAACTCTCCTTTCAAGTATAGAAATCGATAGACTTATGGGGCGGTTGCTGGAATGTTCCACTACAATTGTCATTCAAGTCTATCTGTCTAATATCAATATGTGACAACCTTATGAAAGGAACTAGCCAATCATTTAGATAGGCTTAAAAAACGGCTCGAAACTATTAAAATAGACGGAAGCGGGATGGACTAGCGGAGTTTATAAATGTTGTATGAATCTTCTTGGACAAGCGCCGTCGCAATCTATCGACCTTTTCATAGAATGAATTATTAAGAAGGGGAAGGAGTTGGTAGATTGAAGAACGGTGAATGGAATATCTCGATTTTTGGAAGCGCCGGCGGGGTAGCTAGATCCGTGCTTTCTTTATTGAACAAAAGCATAACGGAGCCTGACGATCCTCTCTATCCTAGGTTAAATTCATGCAAGCTGCACCTTATCGATCTTAACCAGAAAAGTATCGATTACTATGAGCGGATTTGTCCCCATTTGCTTGAGCGGAGTACCCTGTATACATTGGATCTTAAGGATTTGGGAGCGGTTCGCAAGCATGTATCGGACACACGAACAGCGTTGATCATCGACCTTTCATGGGCGGATACGGTGGACATGCTTGTTATTTGCAACGAACTGGGAATAACCTACGTGAATTCGGCTCTGGAAATCGTGGAAGTCGATGAGAATGAGGATCTTGAAGGCTTTACGCTAATGGAACGTTACCTGAGATTCGAAGTAGCAAAAAACAATTTTACCAATATGAAAGGAATCGTTTGCTCCGGCATGAACCCCGGCGTTGTTCAATGGATGGCTCATGAGATGATGGAAGCTTACCCGAATGAGAAGCCTTTGGCTTGTTACATCGTTGAGAAGGACAGCACCTTTTATCAAGAAAAATCGATAATCCGCCCGGATACCTTGTATTCCTCCTGGTCACCCGAATGTTACTTGGATGAAGCTATTGATAATTATCCAGTGTTCGTCAAGCAACACATGCCTCTTCATCTGTATTCCCCCGTTTACTCGCAAGAGTTCAAAGTCACGCTTGGGGATATTCAGTTTTCCGGATGCTTAGTGCCTCATGAAGAGGTTCTTACAATGGGCAAGCTTTATGACATGGAACTGGGATTCATCTATAAGGTCAATGATCATACGACAAAAATGATCCGTGACCATATTCACAGGAAGGATGATTTATGGGATTTGAATTTCAAGGTGTTCGATCCGGCCGAAGCGCAGCTTGTGGGCGAGGACTTAGTCGGAGTGCTCCTGGTGTACAAAGACAAAGAACGGTATATGTATAATGTGATGGACAGCCAGACCACGTATCTGGAATTCGGGACGAACGCGACTTATATGCAGGTTGCTTGCGGCGTGTACGCGGGCGTCTGTTCTCTGATGTTAGATAAGGTTCCGAACGGCGTGTATTATGTGGATGAATTACTGAGGAACCTTCGCGGTATCAATTATGGAAAATATGTCAGTCAGTATATGACGAGATTCGTTAGAGGCGAGAACGAAGGTTCAGAAGGCTTATTACTGGATCGAATTCAGAAAGTTTGAGGGTACGATAGAAACCGGCCTCCGGAAGCACTGCTTCGTGAAGCCGGTATTTTTTTGTCCATATATCCCTTCAAAAGATATAATAGGCATAGTAACAACAGTCTTTTCTCACTAATATGACTTACAGCACCTTAAACAAGCGAGGGAACGAATAATGAGCCATACCGACATGAATTCCAAAGCCATCTTCTTCGACGTGGACGATACGTTGTACGATCACTTGACTCCGTTCCGGCAAGCGGTGTGGAACTGGGTAGGCGAGCAGGATAAATTCCCGTTCGAGGAGGGCTATCAGCGGCTCAGGTATCATAGCGATATGCTGTCGCTGAAGATGGGCGGAGCCGGAACGATGGGGACGGGAGAGCAGGTGGAGTGGATGCGGCGCGAGCGGTTCAAGCTGACGTTAGCGGAATTCGGCATCCCGTTAACCGATGAAGAGGCCGGGCTCGTGCAATCGGCCTACCTGGACTGTCAATTCCGTATCGAGATGTTCCCCGGAGCGAGGGAGCTTCTAACGCGTCTCCAAGAGGAAGGGCATGTCGTCGGCCTTATTACTAACGGCGCCGGGGAGCATCAGCGCAAGAAGATCGAAGCGATGGACCTTCATCGGCTTCTGCCGGAGGAGAGGCTGTTTATATCCGGCGAGGCCGGCTGGGACAAGCCGGATCCCCGGTTGTTCCAGCTCGTGAACGAGAAGACGGGAACATCCCCCGAGGACTCCCTGTATATCGGGGATTCCTGGCGCAATGATGTGGTCGGGGCGCTTGGCGCGGGATGGTCGGTCGTTTGGTTCAATCCTCGCGGGGCAGCTGCCGAGTCGGAGCACCAGCCACATCATGTGGTAAGGGGCTATGATGAATTGTCGAGGCTGCTCATGCCCCCGGTTCCGATGCGAGAACAGGGCAGATCATAGGGGAACGCAACAACGTCAGCATCTAGAGGCCAACAAAAAACACGCCTGACACGGCGTGTTTTTTGTTGGCCTGCTAGCTGCAACGGATTACGTGGCCGAGATAAGGCCTAGCTTCTGAGCGGCGAGCAAAGCCTGTGTCCGCGAGGAGACGCCGAGCTTGCCGTACAGATTGGACAAATACACTTTGACCGTTCCCTCCGACAGATTAAGCTCCTCCGCGATTTGTTTGTTGCTCGCGCCTAACTGCAGCATGCGAACCAGCTCCTGCTCGACACGGGTTAGAGGCTCGGCGAGCTGGGCAGCCGGCGACTTGCGCGGTTTCTTCGGCGCGGGGAACGCGCCGAGCAGCTTATCCAGGTACGCCTCCGCAATCGTTTTCTGCCCGCCGCCCGAACCGCCGGATTGGCGGAACCGCTCGAGCATTTCCTTCATGGGAGCTCCCTCATCCACGAATGTGCGGACATAATCGTTCGCCTCGCCGATCGCCAGCGCTTCATGCAGGAGCGGGAACGCTTCGTCCAAGTGTCCCAATTGGTACAGGAACATCGCCTGCAGCATGCTGTTTTCCGCTAGACTGGACAGGAGACCCTCCCGTTCGGTTTGGGGGCGGAGGCGTTCGAGAATCCGAATCGCGTCATGCTCCTTGCGAAGCTTGCCGAGGAGCCGGACATAAGCCAAGTACCGGTATTCCTTGTTGAACGTAGGCTTGTCCGCCGCGCTCAGTCCAAGCTCCTCCGCGGCCTGCTTGGCCAAGCTCAGCTTCCCGCCCTGCAGGCGAAGCTTGAGCTGGAACGCCAGCAGCCCCTCGCGCCAGACGCTCATAGGCTCGGCATTCGCGATTTCCCAGGCTTCCTCGAGCGCTTGCTCGGCAAGCTGGGGTTTGCCAAGAGCGAGATGCACGCGGGCTTCCGCCAAGCGGTGGGGGATGAGCAGCCCCGGCAGTCCGCGCTTGAACACCGCGCTTTCGATGCCGCGAAGCAGCTTCCTGCAGTCGTCGAGCCGGTTCCATTCGTAATAGCCTTCGGCCAGCGACAGCTTCACGTATAAGTTGATCAGCGCTTCTTCCCAGCCATGAGAATCGAGAACGCTGGTGAAGAGCATGGCCATTCTCTCGGTTTCCTTGGAAAGTACGCCGTTCATCCCCATGGCCGTCCTCCGAACATGAGGCTCGCTAATATTATAGTTAAACGTATAGAAGGCGGAGTTCTCCGGGGCCAGACGGTGGAGAATGCCTTCCGAGAAAGCGAACCATCCCTCGACGTTGCCGGAAGCGAAAACAAGATTGGAGCGAACAAACAGGATGCCGCTTTGCAGCTCGCTGCATCGCGTCTCGGCCGTCTTGTCCCGTTCCATGTCCGAATGGATGCGCTCCAGCTTCTTCAGCATCGCTTCGGCGCGATCAAGCCGGCCGGTAAGCACGAGCACGAACGCATGGAACAAGAGCAGCTCGGGCGCGACCTCGCGGCAATCGGGGAAGCTGTCGAACCACCGGAGCAAGGAAGAAATTTCGCCGTTCTTCATCGATTCGGGAATTTGGAGCTGCAGCAGGCGCTCCAGCTGCGCGTATTCCTCGGCCGATATGGCATGCTCGATCGCTTCCGTGACGAACCCGCGGGAAGCCATGGCCTCGCTAGCCCTCGCGTGCATTGCTTTCCATTGCTGCAAGCTGCTTTTCTTTAGCCGGTCCGATATATATTCGGCGAACAACGGATGGTAACGGAACCAGCCGTTCTGATCGTCGATAGCAACCAGGAACAGATTGGAACGATGCAGCGATTCCAGGAGCAGGGCGCTGCCTTCGTTCTGCGTTAAGGCGTCGCACAGCTCCGCGTCCATTCGCGCCAGAACGGCCGTGGCCAGCAGAAATTCCCGCAGCTCTCCCGGGAGCTGCTCGACCACTTCGTGGAACAAATAATCGGCGATTGCGCGATGGTCTCCCTTGAAGCTGGCGATCAGATCGTCGAACGCGCTCCCCGAACGGAGGGAAGCCGCCGCGAGCTGCAGGCCGGTAATCCAGCCCTCCGTTCGATGCTGCAAGCGGGCGATTTGTTCGTTCGAGAGCTTCAGGGAAGTCAGCTCCCTTATGTAGCAAGACGTTTCCTCCAGCGTGAACGAAAGCTCGTACGCGAAAGAGTCCGACGGGAGCTGGGGCCCCGTACGTTTCCGGGCCGAGAACGGAAGCGCCATTCGGCTGGCAAGCACAAGATGAAGCTGCTCCGGCATGTAATCGACGAAGTAGGCGACATGCTCGTGAATACGCTCGTTCGCGATATGATGGAAGTCGTCGAAGATCAGGGCCGCATGCCGCTTCAAACCGGCGAGCTCGTTCAGCAGCGCGTCCAGAAACGTAAGGATGGAGATCGTGGGCATCGCGCCGGATAGCTGCGCGATGCGTTCCTCCGCTTCGGCGTCCAGAAGCTTGCCGGCCGCGCGGGCCGCGTATCGCCAGAAGCGAATTTCGTCGTTGTCCATCGCATCGATCGCGAACCATCCGCAAGGATGGCCCGCCTGCTGGGCCCACATGGCGAGCGATACGGTTTTGCCATAGCCGGCCGGAGCGCATAGAGGCGTCACGCGGTTGTGCAGGGAGGACTCCAAAGCCCGGTGCAAGCGCGGCCGGTCGATGAGCCCGGATGGGAGGAGCGGTATCGTTATTTTCGCATTCGAGATAATGGGAGCGGTCAGCGTCATTCGCGCATCCCCCTTCGACTTAATGAGACATACGTTGTCTACTATTGTCTATTATACGGGAATAGAGTCGAATATTCAGCAAGATCCAAGGATTGCCGCTCCTTCCATAAAAAAAAGATGACGCGGCGCGTCATCTCTTCGAATAAACAGCGAGCATGCTCGTCAGCTTGGCAGTCAAATGCTCGCGGAGCGCGGGAGGCTCCAAGACTTCGGCATCCTCGCCGAGACTAAGAATGATGGCGGGAAGCCAATTCGTGAGCGACCGTTCATCGACTTCGAATCGAAGCGTCGCCCTTCCGTCCTCATGGAATTGCTTCTCGGCAATGTGCAGCTGATCCAGCGCGCGGGCCAAGGAGGAGGCGGAGATGCGAAGCACAACCGTTATGGTCTTCCTATCCGGCATGGCCTCGGGGCGCGGAAGCTCCTCGCGCGTCTTGTGATTCGCGGTGAAATGAAGTCCCAGCGCCTTCAGGTCGGTCATGCGGGAAAGCCGAAACTCGCGATAATCCTCCCTCTCGCGGCAATAGCCGAACAGGTACCAGGCGTCGTATCTGTACAGCAGCTGAACGGGCTCTACCTCGCGTTCCAATCGTTCGTTCTTGGCGTTGACGTATAGAAAGCGAATCACTTTACGTTCGTTGATCGCATCCCGCAGCAGCTGTAGCGACTTGCGGTAGAACGGCCGGCTTCCGATATCCATGTTCAGGGAAGAGCTTTTCTGGCCGCCTTGGATCGTCTGCAGCCTGCGGATCGTCTCCGATGCGCGTTCGTCTTGGAAGACGGACGACATCGATTGCAGCAGCGTGACAAGGGAGCCGACATCGTAGCTTCCGAGCAGGCTCCTGTCCATTTTATATTCTTCCATAATGCCGTACCCGCCGTTCGCCCCCTGATAGGAAACGACGGGAATGCCGGCCGCGCAGATCGTCTCGATGTCCCGATAGATCGTGCGCTGGGATACGCCGTATTTGTCCGCAAGCTCGGAAGCGGATAAGATTTCGTTGTTCAGCAGCATGTAAACCATGGATATGAGACGTTCAAGCTTCACGGAATGCTACACCTGCTCCCGCTGGAAGGCGGAGATGGCTTCGTATTCGTCCTCCAGCAGCCGCGGCAGGCGAATGAAAATACGCAGCAGCTTGCGGTAGGCTTCCGTTGCCTCCCGGTTCGGCCGATGGGCGTGAATGCCGCCAACCATCTTCTTCACTTCGCTCAAGGAGGAGATTTCGCCTTGGCCATACATGCCGAGCACGACGGCGCCGAGACAGGAGCTCTCGAAGCTCTCCGGCACGGTCACCTCCTGATCGAAGACGTCGGCGAGCATCTGGCGCCACAGCTCGGATCGGGCGAAGCCGCCGGTTGCCTGCACGCTGGCCGGCTTCCCGATCAGCTCCTGCAGGGCGAGCATGACGGTATACAGATTCATGATGACGCCTTCGAGCACGGCCCGGATCATATGCTCTTTCTTATGATGCATGCCGAGGCCGAAGAACGAGCCGCGGGCGTCCGCATTCCAGAGCGGGGCGCGTTCGCCGGCCAGATAAGGATGGAAGAGCAGCCCCCTCGAGCCTGGAGGAACGAGCGCGGCGATATCGGTGAGCACCTCGTAAGGGTCCTTGCCTAGCCGTTTGGCTGTCTCCACCTCCGAGCTCGCAAGCTCGTCCCGCACCCAGCGGAAGATCATGCCGCCGTTATTGACGGGGCCGCCGATGACATAATGGTTCTCGGTAAGGACGTAGCAGAAGATACGCCCCTTCGGATCGGTCGCCGGCTTGTCCGTGACGGTGCGGATGGCGCCGCTCGTTCCGATCGTTACCGCGACGACGCCAGGATCGATCGCGTTCACGCCGAGGTTGGACAACACGCCGTCGTTCGCGCCCACGATAAACAATACATCCTCCGGCAACCCCGTAGAGGCGGCGAATTCCGGCTTCATGCCGCGAATGCCGTGTGTTGTACGGACGAGCGTCGAGAGCTGTCCGGGCGTGACGCCGGCAAGCGCTAGCGCCTCTTCGTCCCAGTCGAGACGCTCCAGGTTCAGCAGGCCGGTCGCGGAGGCGATGGAGTGATCGACGATAAATTCGCCGAAGAGACGGTGGAACACGTATTCCTTGATCGAGATGAACTTATGCTCCGGCTGGAACAGCTCGGGCCGCTCCTTCCCAAGCCATACGAGCTTGACGAGCGGGGACATCGGATGGATCGGCGTGCCCGTGCGTCTGTAGATGTCGTGACCGTTATGATTATTTTTAATATCCGCGGCGTACGGGGCGCTTCGATTGTCTGCCCACGTGATGGACGGAGTAAGAGGCCGTCCGCCGCCGTCCACGACGATCAGGCTGTGCATGGCCGCGCTGAACGCCGCGAACGCCACCTCCTCGCCGGATACGCCGGCTCCCTCCAGGCAGCCTCTGATCGCGACGAGAACCGATTGGAAAATATGCTCCGGATCCTGCTCCGCCGAATCGGGAACGGGCGTAAGCAGCGGATATTCAACGCCATGGCGGCTTAAGGCCCGGCCTTGCAGATCGAACAGTACGGCTTTCGTGCTGGTTGTTCCGATGTCGACGCCGATGCGGTAAGGTTTCAAGGTTTTGACCTCCATCTGTTTTTCCATATTATACAACGCCTAGAGCGTCTCAAGCGAAAGGATTTCCCGGATATCGTTCTCCGTGAGGGAGGAAATCGCTTCGCTGCCGGGCTCGATCACATCGTCGATGAGACTTTTTTTACGCTGCTGCAGCTCGTACATTTTGTCCTCGACCGTTCCTTCGGCCACTAGCCGAATAATTTGCACGACATTCTTCTGGCCGATCCGGTGGGCGCGGTCCGCAGCTTGCTGCTCGACGGCGGGATTCCACCACAGATCGTACAGGATGACAGTATCCGCGCCTGTCAGATTAAGACCGGTGCCTCCCGCTTTCAGCGAAAGCAGGAACAAGTCCCGCTCGCCCGCGTTGAAGCGGCCGCACAGCTCGACCCGCTCGGCCGGAGGCGTGCTGCCGTCCAGATAGAAGAAGGTCATGCCGCGATAGGCAAGCTCCCGCTTGATAAGCTCCAGCATCTCGGTGAATTGAGAGAAAATAAGGGCCCGCTTGCCCGAACTTCTGCATTCCTCCACCAGCTCCAGCAGCTGCTCGAATTTCGCGGAGCTGCCCTGGTAGCCTTCAACGAACAGCGAGGGGTGGCAGCACAACTGGCGCAGCCTCGTGATGCCCGCCAAAATGCGAATCCGGGCACGCCCGAAGTCGTCGCTGTCCAGATGCTTCAAGGAATCCTGGCGCAGCTTCGCGAGGTAGGCCGCGTAAAGCTTCTTCTGCTCCGGCAGCAGCTCCGAGGCATGCGTCGTTTCGATCTTCTCGGGCAGCTCCTTCAGCACGTCCGACTTCAGCCGGCGCAGCAGGAAGGGACGGCACCGCTTCGCCACGGATTCCCGCGTCAGATCGCCGAACTCCTTCTTGCCCGGCAGCAGCTCGGGGAACACGGCGCGGAAGATCGACCACAGCTCCTCGAGCCTGTTCTCGATCGGCGTGCCGGTCAAAGCGAACTTATAATCCGCCCGCAGCTGCCTCACCGCGCCGGCGGTTTGGGTCGTATCGTTTTTGAACGCCTGCGCCTCGTCGAGGATAAGCGTATGGAACTTCCTCTCTGCATAGTGCTCGCGGTCCCGCCGCAGGAGCGGGTAGGAGGTGATGAGGACATCCGCGCTCTCCTCGCCGGCTCCCACCGCCAGTACGCGCTCGCGCTTGCTTCCGTCCGCGATCATAACGGTCAGCTCGGGCGCGAACCGCGCCAGCTCGTTGCGCCAGTTGTACACGAGAGAGGCCGGCGCGACGATGAGCGCGGGCTGGCCGCTCTCCCGGATCGCGTCCTTCGCCGACACAAGATAAGCGATGCTTTGCACCGTTTTGCCGAGACCCATCTCGTCCGCGAGAATGCCGCCGAACCGGTATTGCGCGAGCGTCTTCATCCATTGGTAGCCGTACTTCTGGTAATCGCGCAGAACGGGCGCGAGCCGTTCCGGCACCGGGAATTCCAGCTGATCGGGATGTCGCAGGTTGTCGAGCAGCTCGCGGAGCGACCTTCCCAGCTTGACGGCTCCGTTCTCAAGCGGTTCGTCCAGCAAGGCGAACGCGCGGCCGATCGGGACGGGGATGGAGAAGCTGTCGTCGAACAGCAGCGGCTGATGAAGGCCGACGCCGTTCATGACCCGGAGCAGGGCCTGGAACCCCTCGGTATCCAGAGGCAGCAGGGCGCCGCTCGCCAGCTTGTAATATTGGCGCTTCTCCTCCACGGAGCGGACGATCGCCTTGATCTCCTTCTCCGTGATGCCGTCCATCTTGAACTGGAAATGGAGCCAGTCCGTACGCTCTTCCCAGGCGATATGAAGCTTCAGAGGAGGCACATCGGATGCGACCCGCAATTTGACCGCGGACGTCGCGTAGATCGTCAAATGCCTCTCGAGAAGCGGCACGACATGGTGGAGAAAATGAAACTCGGCGTCGTCTCCTTCCATGATGTAGCCGCCTTCCGTCCGTCCGAACTGCTCGTCTTCCATCAGCGCCAGGATGTCCTGCTCCTTCTCTGGCTCGCGCATCAGGATCCGGTCGGCGCCGCGGGGCTTGTCCGACGGGTCCAGCGGATTGATCACGATGTCGCCGTATTGGAATTCGAGCCCCGCCAGCAGCCGGCCGCGAAGCCGGTCCAAATACATGCGGGCCTGAAGCGGCTTATAGACGATCCGGTTCGCGATCGCTTCGGATACTTGCACCTGCCCAAGCTTCGCGAGTCCGGGAATGGCCCGTTCCATCAGCAATTCGATCTGCTCCGGCGCGATGGCGATTCGTTCGGCGTCCTCCGAATCGCGCGTAGAGGAGGTCAGGAGACCCTTCATCTGCCCGAGCCGCTCCAGCTCGTCCATATCCATCGGATAGAAACGGCCGTCCAAGAACGTCATTCCGTATCCGTCGAGCACGACGACGCGGCTCATGCCGTCGGCCGTCAGCACGTAGCCTTCATCCTCCGCGTCCCGGTCCAGGGCAAAACGGAGCGGAAGCTTCTCCCCGGCATCGGCTAATCGGACACCCGTATACGTGGCGGAAGGCTGCGCATGCTTACGGTAAATCCCTTCATAGAGCTCGATCTTCGCCTGGCGCACGCCGGTCAATGCGCGTAGCAGCTCCTCCGACAGGTAAGGGACGATCAGCAGAATGCGGTCGTTCGGCGAAGCCGACGTCGGAAGATAGCCGCTGCGGTACAAGGCGTGCTTGTTCTGCTCTTCCTCCCGGATGAGCTGCGCCAGCAATTGCAGGACGCGGTCATCCTCCGGAGTGAACGTATGGCGCTTCGGATCGTAGGCGAACAGCTTCGTGAACGAGTGACTGGTTCCTCGCGCGATCGAATCCACAAAGCCGCGAATGTTCTGCACGACGTACAGGCGGTCGGGCCCTGCCTTGAGCTCGATGCCGAACCGGTGCCTGCCGTTCCCGATCGGCAGCAGCTGAACCGCGAATTCGACGGAGAGCCGCTCTCTGCCGTCCCGCAGCATTCGGGCTCCGGAGCGTGTGCCGGACGGTTGCTCGCGGAACAGCCGGAGCAAGCCTTCCGCTACCTTGTGATCGGATTCGCTGCTCAGATATACTTTGCCCCGCGCGTCGTTCCTGACAGCGGACGCAGTCGATTCGCCGCCATTCTCCATGCTCCAGATCAGAGCCGCTGCGGCATGCTTGCAATAATGATCGTCGGCGTAGAAGGCGAGGCACGTACATTCCGCGACGATGCTGCCTCCCCGGTCGAACCGGGCGATGACCTGGTAGCTTCGTCCGCCGCTCTCAACGGCCATCCGGAACATCCCATTCGACAGATCGCCATCCTTATCGATTAACGACACCTTGCCGTCCCGCGCAAGCTGAGCGCCTCGGTCGTAATGGTCCGGGCCGCATAACTGCTCGATTTTGCTTATCATCAATTGAACGTTCATCGGTACTCCTCTCTTGCGGAGCAAATCATTACCTTATAATAGAATGGAAAATGTTTGAAATGCTTCCTGTGCCGAAGTAAAATACAATCAGCTTTCATTATAAAACATTTTTAAAAACTTTTTCGAATCGCGATAGATTTGGCCGGCTGCCGGCATCAATGGATTAGGGGGGATGAACATGGAGATCGTTGCCGAGACGGCAGCGCCGCTGCTGCGCGGGAATGAAGGGGCCGCCGATCGGGAGCGGGAATGGGTGGAGCGCGCCCGTGCCGGCGATCACGAGGCGTTCGGCGAGCTCGTGCGCATGCACCGGGCCAAGGCGCTCGGACTGGCCGGCGCGATGACCAAGGACGCTTATCTGGCGGAGGATATCGTGCAGGAAGCTTTGATCCGGGCGTTCCTTCATCTCGGCACGCTGACGGATAACGGACGCTTCGCGGCTTGGCTGCAGCGGATCGTGCGCAATCAGGCCTACATGAAGCTGAGGAGAGGCGGACCGTACGGCAACGAGCGTCCGTTCGAAAGCTTCAAGCCGGCCGCGCAGGAGCAAGGCGGCGGAGCCGCGGACCCGCAAAGCGTGGATTGGTTCGATATCGACAGCATCCTGTTCCATCTGGCGGGCCAGGCGCAGGAGGCTTCGAGGAACAGCGTCAATCCGGAGCAATGCCTGATCCGCAAGGAGACGCTGCAGGGCATCCATATGCTGATCCGCTGCCTGAGCAAGAAGGAGCGGGACATCTTCGAAGCCCGGTTCTTCGGCGAGCTGCCGCCTCAGGAGATCGCTTCCTTGTTCGGCACGACGACCGCGGGCGTCTATAATTCGTTATCCCGTTCCCGCGCCAAGCTGCAGAAGGAGCGACTCCGCATATCGATCGGCTTGTATGTGGAACGAAGAGCGGCCCTCGGGCTGCCGCGCAAGAAGATTCTCGCCCCGCCCCCTTAACTATCGAAATGGAGGCTTCTAACATGGCATTTGCACCCGAAAAGGATTGGAGCAAAACCTGGACGTCCGCGGCCTGGGCCGTACACGGCGCCGTCTCGTACACGGACAAAAAGCATCTGTCGCTGGTCGACGTGATGGGCTTCACGGGCCATGCGTTCCGCATGAACGTCGATCCCGAAATCATGCATATCGCGGCTCCGACGATGTTTCCCGGCGGTTATATTCTACGTCGCAATCTCTGCAACCTGGGCTTTACGAGCAATCTGGCGGACCCGATGTCCCCAATCCCGCCGGAGAAGCTGGACAAGGTGATGGCGCTCGTGCACGACTCCATTGACCGGGGCATCCCGGCGATCGCCTTCGATCTATTTATACCCGAATTCGGACTCATCTACGGTTATGACGACGAGAAGCAATTGTTCCACGGCAAAGACGTCTCGAAGGACGGAACGTTCCCGTATTCGAAATTCGCCGATCCGAAGATCGACCTGCTGTTCGTGACGACCATCGGCGAAAGCCTGCCCCATTCGAAATACGAGATGCTCCGCATGGCGCTATCCACGATCGTCGATCATGCCCGAGGCAAGGAATGGATGCATGTCTTCGAAGGGAAGTTCGTCCAAGGGCTGGCGGGCTACGAGGCGTGGGCCGGGGTCATGGAGGCGCGGCGCGCGGACGAGACGGGCAACGCGTTCAACGTCGCCGTATTCGCGGACGCCAGGGAATTCGCCGCGCGGTTCCTAAGCGAGCTGGCTTTCCGCTGGGACGGCGGCAACGTGGTGGAACGGACGGTTCGTTACCGGGCGGAGGAAGCGGCCAAGCATTACGAGGAGGTTGCGGCTTGCCTCAGCGAGCTTCGGGAGATGTTCCCGTTCCCGCAGGGAGGAACGCCGAAGGATCCCGAGACGGCGGATCGGGCGGTAAAGCTGATTCGCAATGCTCACGCGGCGGAAACCAAAGGCGTCGAACAGCTCGAGGCGCTGTTCCATTTCATGAAAGAATATTATTCCGAGACATGGATTAATTAGAGGAGGAGACGGAGAATGGCGTTGACGGACAAGAAAGTATTCGACGAGAAAGGCGGGTTCGAGCTGACGGACCTGCGGGGAGAGAAGCTTCATATGGTTTCGATTCGGGGGGCGGAGCTGCATGGCGTAGACGCCAGGGACACGTCGCTCGTTCATGTGAATTTCGTCGGCTCGAAGTGGAACCACATTTATTTCTCGAACGTTCATATTAACGAAACGCAGCTGGGCGGCACGGTGTTCGAGAACATACGGCGGCCGGATGCGGCGGAGAGCCGGTTCGAGGAGGAAGCGGGGACGGACGGCTGGGTGAACGTGGAGCCGGTTACGTTCCGGACGAGCGATCTCAGCAAGGCGGTCTTCGAGGAGTGCGATCTGAGCGATGCCGACTTCCGGGACTGCAAGGTGGACACGATGCGCATTAACGGAGTTCCGGTAAGCGAGCTTATGAAAATATACGAGGAGCACCGCGCGCTGCCGCAATCGGTGAAGGACTTCCGCCAATTGAGGGAGGAGACGATTAGCTTCGCCGAGAGCGTGCCCGCGGACAAGCTGGATCTGATTCCCGAAGGCTATAGCAACAGCATCCGCTGGAATCTCGGCCATCTCCTGGCCGCGTGGGATCACGGGATATTCCCGAAGCTTGGAGGCAGCTGGCGCATTCCAACGGTCTATCATTCCATGTTCCCGAATGGTACGAGTCCGCGCGACTGGCGGAGCGCCCCGCCGTCTCTGAAGGAAATCGTCAGGCAGCTTAGGGATCAGAAGGAGCAGATTACGCTCGAGCTGCCCTCCCATCTGGACTACCCGCTCGCCGAGCCGTTTCTGAATATGTCGACGATGGCGGAGATGCTGGAATTTCTGCTGAACGAGGAGCAGCATCATCAGAGGACGATGCGGGCGATCGCCGAAGCGCTGGAGAACGGGGCTGCTTTCGAACCGACGCCTGCCGTCCCTGCAGCCGTCAAGCTTCCGCCGTTTGCCGTCGTCGGCGTGTCCTTCGAGGCGAATCTGAAGGAGATCAACGAGCAGGAGCTGGGCCGCAAAGCATTCGAAGAGGTCATGGCCCGCCGGGACGAAATCGAAGGAAGGCTGTCCGAGGACGTCTACCTGGTGCAGATCTATCCTCAGAAAATGAACTTCAACCCGCATGTCGACCCGTTCACCCAACTGATCGGCTACAAGGTGGAGCACGGCTCCGCTGCGGGCGCGCCGGACGGCCTCGCCAAACGTGAATTCGAGGAGAAGGAATACGTGTCCTACACGCATCGCGGGCCGGAGTCGGAGCTGGGCCGGACTTACGACTTGCTGTATGGGCGATGGATGGGAGAGAATGACCGCCGTCCTTGCGGCTACGACTTCGAAATATGGGGCAGCCGCTACAAGCCGGATCAGCCGGACAACGAAATCGACCTGTATATCGCGCTAGCGCCGAAATAAGTTTTGAAAGACTTGCATCGTCTCGTTTGACTTCGGGAACTGTATGAAATAAGATTACAGTATTACTGTATGAAAAATGATTACAGTATTTCGTGAGGGAGGGCGAGAAGGTGTCGCAGGAAGAGGAGCAAAGCAAGCAACAAGAGAATAGCGGGCATCAAGAGGAGCTCGTTCAGACGCAAGGGCCATCCTCCGGGAAGGCAGGTCCGTCGTTCGGCATCCCGCTGTCCGTGCTGGACGTATCCCCGATCATCCAAGGCGGGACGGTAGCGGAATCGCTGCGGAACACGCTGGATTTGGCAAGGCACGCCGAGAGGCTGCAATATAACCGCTACTGGCTGGCGGAGCATCATAATTCCCCGAGCATCGCCAGCTCGGCGACCTCGGTCGTCATCGGCCATGTCGCGGCCGGCACGTCCACTATACGAGTCGGCGCGGGCGGCATCATGCTGCCGAATCACGCGCCGCTCGTCATCGCGGAGCAATTCGGCACGCTCGACGCGCTGTTCCCGGGCCGTATCGATCTCGGGCTTGGCCGCGCGCCGGGCACGGATCAGCTGACGGCTTCGGCGCTTCGCGGCGTCCGGGGCTCGAACGGCGGCAACTTCCCGGAGCAGCTGGAGCAGCTCCGCGCCTACATGGATCCGTCGAGCGCCGAAGTCGCGATGGCGGTCCGGGCGATCCCGGGCGAAGGCGCCCAGGTGCCGATCTGGCTGCTCGGCTCTAGCGATTTCAGCGCGATGCTGGCCGCGCAGCTCGGCTTGCCGTTCGCGTTCGCGGGCCATTTCTCGCCGACCTATACGGTGCCGGCGATGCGGCTGTACCGGAACAACTTCCAGCCGGGCGTGCTCGACAAGCCGTACGGCATGGTGGCCGTGAACGTCGTGGCCGCGGATACGGACGAAGAAGCGGCTTATCTCGCCACTTCGATGCAGCAGCTGTTCCTCAGCTTCATCCGGAACCGTCCGGGTCCGCTGCCGCCGCCGGTGCGCGATATGGACGGTATATGGACCGAGCAGGAGAAATACGCGCTGCAGCAGCAGCTCGGCTCCTCCATCGCGGGCGGTCCCGAGACGGTCAAGGCGAAGCTCGAAGCCTACATCGAAGCAACGGGCGCTGACGAGATCATGGTGGCGGCTCATATTTACGATCATCAGGCGCGACTGCGATCCTACGAAATTATCGCCGGGCTGTAACGAAAAGGCTATCGCTTGCTCTTAGCAAAAGAGCGGGCGATAGCCTCTTCGCGTTCAACCGTCTGCGGCTTCCGCAGCGTCCGGCGGGTGCGGATAATGTCCCCGCATCAGCTGGCGGATCGAATAGCCGAAATCCATCTGCAGATGCGGATAGTCTTTGAAGCCGTCCCAGTCCCCGCCCCAGCTGAAGCCGAGACGCTTGGCGATGGCGACGACCTCGTGCCAGTCGGCTTTCCCGTTATCGTTGCCGTCGTATTCGAGATCCCAGATCGCTTTGCCTTTCGGCGTGAGCAGGGCGAAATCGACGGCGAGTCCGTAATTGTGGTAGGAGGCGCCGCCGCGCACGTGAGTGACGATGGGGCCAGTCGTCGTTCTTCCTTTGGCGTATAACGCATTCTGCTCTTCGTGGCTGCGGAAGCCGTCCGTCACGAGCACCGAGATGCCGATTCGTTCGGCTTCCGCGACCAGCTCCTTCGACTTGGCCTCCACGACCGGGTGGAGGGCGACGATGGGCGGCGCTTCTTGCTCCACAAACGGGATGGAACGCGCGATATGTTCATACCGGTATACGAGCAGGGAAGCGGCGACGAGGAATAAGAACAAGACGAGCAGCCCGTTGCGCAGCCTCCTGCTTCTGCCTGGCGTACCCTTCTGAGGCGGAAGCGGGGGCGAAGCAAGCCCGGGGCGGAGGTTCGGTTCGAATGGCGGCATGTATAATCTCCTTGCAAGGATATAAACTGGGTATGATAGCCTGTACAGCTATAGTATAAGACGGGCATGCGGAATGCAACGAGACGCAGGTCTAAGTTATTTCACATAGAGGAGGCGCGGCCATGCAGCTCAAAGGCATTCACCACGTATCCGCCATCACGGCGAACGGGCCTGACAATTATGCATTTTATTCGAAGGTGCTTGGGTTAAGACTAGTCAAAAAAACGGTAAACCAAGACGACCCTTCCATGTATCACTTGTTCTATGGGGATGAATACGGCAGTCCGGGCACGGAGCTGACCTTCTTCGAAATTCCGATGGCGGGGAGAAACCGCGAAGGCGTCAGCAGCATCTCCTGCTTGTCGCTTAGGGTGCCGAACCGCGCTTCGCTCATTTATTGGAAGAATCGGTTCGCCGAGCTTGAGGTCGATCACGATGATATCGTGCTGCGCGCGGGCCGCGAGACGCTCGCGTTCCGGGACGGAGAAGGACAGCGGTTCGTTCTGGTGTCCGACGAGGGGAACAGCGGCGTAGCGGGAGGCAAGCCGTGGGACAGGAGTCCGGTGCCTGCGGAGCATGCGATTCTGGGCCTCGGTCCGGTGCAGCTGACCGTAGACGATCCGATGCCGACGGCGCGCATTCTGACCGGCTTGCTGGGCTTCCGCGAGAAAGGACGGTTCCCTTCCATTCTGGACGGACAGCCGGACGTTATCGTGTACGAGACGGGCGAAGGCGGCACGGGCGCGGAGGTTATTCTCGAGGAGCGGCACGATATGCCGCGGGAGAGGCAGGGGCGCGGCGGCGTCCATCACGTCGCGTTCCGGGTCGAGGACGACGAGGAGCTCCGCGAATGGATCGCGCATATAAGCGGCAGCCAGGTGCCGAATTCCGGCTTCGTCGACCGCTACTATTTCCGCTCGCTTTATTTCCGCGAGCCGAACGGCATTCTGTTCGAGCTGGCGACGGACGGACCGGGCTTCGATTCGGACGAGGAGCTGGCGCATTTGGGCGAATCGCTTGCGCTGCCTCCGTTCCTCGAGCCGCACCGCATGGAGATCGAGGCGCGCCTGCAGCCGATCGATACCGCGAGAGAGGACTAGTCCTTGAGCAGGCTGTACAAATAATCGACGGAACGCATCGCGTATTCCTGCCGGACCAGCTGTCCGTTCTTCAGCACGACGAGGCACGGAACGCTGGCGATCCGCCACCTCTCCCGCAGGCGCGGGGCGAAGTTGATGTTGATCTTGCTGAGCGGATAATCGACGCCGGCGGCCTCCGCGACCTCCAGCATGCGCTCCGCGACTTTGCAGGTTCCGCACATGGGAGTGGAGAAGAGTACGGCAGCCCTCCCGATGTCGGCTTCGCTTATTTGGATGAGTTCGGGTTCTTGAAGCTCGCGCAGCGGCATGGTTTTTCGGGCCCCTTTCCGGTTATGCTACGGCATAGTGATGCCGTTTTTCCATCATAGCACAATTCGTTTCGGGCGCCCCGCGATTGCCGCGAAAAAAACTTTTCGAGACGCGAAAAAAAAGTGGAACCATTCGAACCGATGCGCCGTATCACTCTTTTGTACAACGCAAAACCAAATACGCGGGTATGCTCCAAAGGGGAGTAGCTGGCACAATAAGGTCGTCATTACGAGAATGACATTCTCCGGCCTTGTTGGCAACGTGCTTACGTTGTTTGCGAGACCTTTGTCTGGTGTTACATACATCAGGCAAAGGTCTTTTTTGCGTGCTTGGTGACGGCGAGAGTGGAAGGAATCAATTGAGGGGGAATGGGAAATGGATTTTGGATTGCTGCTTGAGTATGGCTGGGTATTGCTCGTGCTGGTAGCCCTGGAGGGTTTGCTGGCGGCCGACAACGCGCTGGTGCTCGCGATTATGGTGAAGCATCTGCCGGAGAAGGAAAGGAAACAGGCTTTGTTCTACGGCCTCGCGGGAGCGTTCGTCTTCCGGTTCGCGTCGCTCTTCATCATCTCGTTCTTGGTGGACGTATGGCAAGTGCAGGCGATCGGCGCTTTGTACCTCCTGTTTATCGCGCTTAACCATATTTTCCGCAAGGTCATCGTCAAGAAGGGCGAGGAATCGGCCGACAAGAAGGCGGGCAAGGAGCCGAAGAAAAGCGGTTTTTGGATGACGGTGTTCAAGGTCGAGGTGGCGGACATCGCGTTCGCGATTGACTCGATTCTGGCGGCGGTGGCGCTCGCGGTGGCGCTGCCGACGACGAGCCTGCCGAACATCGGCGGCATGGACGGCGGTCATTTTATCGTCATCTTCTTGGGCGGACTCATCGGACTGATCATTATGCGTTTCGCCGCCACGTTGTTCGTGAAGCTGCTGGAGAGCAGGCCGGGTCTCGAGATCGCCGCGTTCTGCATCGTCGGCTGGGTCGGCGTCAAGCTGGCGGTTCATACGCTGGCGCATCCTTCGCTGCATGTCATCCCGCATGATTTTGCGGAGTCGACGGGCTGGAAGCTGACGTTCTACGCCGTGCTTGTCGGTATCGCGGCAGCGGGCTGGTTCCTGTCGGGCAAGAAGACCGATGCGGCTCACGTCCAAGACGGTGAAGACAAGAGACGGGCAGAAACGGTATAATGAATCCACTGAATGTTGTGGAGGAGATACCTGTTGGCACAGCTTTACTACAAATACGGCACCATGAACAGCGGCAAGTCTTTCGAAATCATTAAGGTCGCGCATAATTACGAAGAGCAAGGCAAGGCGGTGCTCATCTATTCCCCGGCGGTCAGCGCCAGAGGCGGCGCGGACCGGGTCGGATCCCGCGTCGGCTTCGAGCGGGAGGCGATCCCGGTTAACGAGGAGACGAACCTGTTCGAGAACGTGAAGGAGCAGGTGGCCGCTTCCGGCCGGATCTACTGCGTATTGATCGACGAGGCGCAGTTCCTGAAGCGTCATCATATATTGGAGCTGACCCGCGTCGTGGACGAACTGAACATACCGGTTATGGCGTTCGGACTGAAGAACGATTTCCAGAACCAGCTCTTCGAGGGAAGCTACAATCTGCTTGTTCAAGCGGATAAGATCGAAGAGATCAAGACGATCTGCTGGTATTGCGACCGCAAGGCGACGATGGTCATCCGCTTCCGTGACGGGCAGCCCGTCAACTCGGGCGAGCAGATCCAGATCGGCGGCAACGAGGATTACAAGCCGGTCTGCCGCAGATGTTACAACCGGGCTTTCCAAGAGTCGACCGTATAAAAGCGTTAAAGCCGCCGCAAAGGGTAGAACCTTTGCGGCGGCGTTTTTATTGTGCCTAATGCGGCATGCGATGAAGGGGCTAAGGTCTTGGACGCCCCGTAAGAAGCACATCCTTTGTATCGAATGCTGGTAGTTCCAGAGCGCTAATTCCGTGCTGCCGCCAAGGTATATGCTGGAATTTACTGCAACTGTAAATTATACTAGCAAGTGTATGCTGGGCGAGAGAATAGATAGGAGGAGGAGACGATGAACGAGGCGGCCGAAAGGATTTTGAATGAGCTCTGGAATCTATTAATAGAGATATATAAGAAAGAAAAAGAGAGAATCGACAGCTTAAAGGGGCTGAGCCGGCTGCACCCGGGGATGATGGATTACGTAAAGGTAAGCTTCCTGAAAAGCGATACCCGCTCGGTACCGGATCAGATGGCCCTCGACGTTTACGAGCCCCTTTCCTTTAGCGACGACTCCTATAAAATAGAGGCAGGTCCTGACTTTTATGAGTTAAGCGAAGACATCGTGCTGAGCGAGTTTTTCCCGGCATGGCGTTCGCGTATGGAACAAATCTTCCTATCCGGAAATTACGGGGAGCATTTTTTCGGGTATAGGCTGCAGCTGGTGCTGGAGGTTCGGAATGGGTCCTCGAAACGGCTCCACCGGGAATATCTTTATAACGAATCAAAGCGGCATCAGTTGAAGGAGCAGTTGAATCAATTTATTGAAACCAAGGTGTGGAAGGAGCTGCCGGTTCTTCCCTCGGATAAGGACGAGTTCTTTTTTGCCAGGCATCTGATGAATCCGGACTTCATGGAGCAGCATCCGGACATTGTCGAGCCGCTCATTCAACGCTTGAACGAAAAGCTGGTCGCGAACCCTAAACGTAGGGAAAAGTGGCAGTATACATACGTGTCCGCATTCAAAGAATGGGCCGAGGAGAGGTTTCTGGACCGATTCTGCGAGCCTGCCGGGGATTTCGATGTCGTTCGAAATCTGCTGAACGTTGACAAACGTCCGGCCGTTCATGTGAGTGAAATGGATTTTTTCCTTTATGCCGCATTGCATATCGGAAGGAAGGAGCCCGAAACCCGCAAGCGTTATCTAGAGCTTGCCGTGCAGCTCGGTTCCGAGCAAGCCTCCGGCTATTTGACGAAGGGCAGCGGCCGGTTTGCAGCCCGTTATGACGGAAGCCTGATGTCTGGGACATGCAATGACATTATGCAGACCATCGACATACGTATTCATTCCGAGGAAGAAGGGGCGTACCGGGAAGCTCTTGATTATATTTGCAATCTTCTGCGGGAGGGGTTCCCTCGGACGTATCAGATGAAGCTGAAGAGCGCGGAGAAGCGGTGGCTTCCGATTGCAAGCCTGGCCAAATCCAAGCTGCATCAGTTTTTTGCGAACGCGCTGCGTTATGAAGCGTTGTTCCCGCTGATATCGGAATATGCGGAGCTGGCGATGGAGGAATTTGCCTGGTACGGAGATGTTGAAAGCGGCATTAAGGCCGTCATGCCCGGAACGTATGCCGTTTTCGGACTGGGCTTGCTGAGCGATGCTTACTTCCCGCTCGTCCGCCGCTATATGGAGATGGTCGACAACGAACATCAGTCCGCGCAGGATGCGTTCGCGGCGGCTTTCGTGGCGCAGCATGGCGTGAACGTCCACGCGATGCCTACCCTCGTCTCCATCCTTTTTGCGGGCAGCGATATGGCGAAGCCGGTTAAGGGCATCACGATCGATACCCCTGAATTAGTGCATGCCTTGAACTCGGCGCTTGCAGACAAGTCGGTCCCCCAGCGGGAATTCGTCTTATACCGGATGTTTGGCAGCGAGAAGAAGGGTTTGGCGGTACTGAATCGAAAGCAAGCGTAAGAGAGCAGCCGAGCAGCAAAAAATCAGCCCCGATCCGCCTTCGTTTTCCGAAGGGAGGAGGTCGGGGCTTTTTATGTTTTTTACAGAAAGTTACATCCCCATGATGTGATAGCCGGCATCGACGTGCAGCACTTCGCCCGTGACGCCTCTTGATAGATGGCTGAGAAGGAAGAGCGTGGCGTCGCCGACTTCGTCCTGATCAATATTGCGCCGCAAAGGGGCTTTCTCCTCGATCGTGGCCATGATGTCGTTGAAGCCCGAGACGCCTTTGGCCGCCAGCGTGCGGATCGGTCCCGCCGAGATCGTGTTGACGCGGATGCCGTATTTGCCGAGGTCCTCGGCGAGATAACGGACGCTCGCTTCCAATGCGGCTTTGGCGACGCCCATGACATTGTAGTTTTTGACCACCCGTTCCGCGCCGATATACGACTGGGTCACGATGCTGCCGCCTTCCGTCATAAGCTTGCGGGCTTCCCTCGCGACGGCAACCAGCGAATAAGCGCTCGATTGCTGGGCCAGCAAATAACCTTCGCGGTCCGTATCCGCGTATTCGCCCTTCAGATTTTCTTTGTCGGCGAAAGCGATGGAATGGACCAGCCCGTGGATCACGCCTGCCTGCTTGCCGATTTCTCCGAACGCGGCTTCGATGCTCGCATCGTCGGACGCGTCGCACGAGACGCAAAGCAGCGGCTCGACTCCCTCCGCCTGCAGCAGCTGCTGCAGCTTCTGGTAGGAGCGCTCCTTCCTATAGGTGAAGATGAGCTTTGCACCCTCGCGATGGAGCGCCTTCGCTATGCCCCACGCTATGCTTCTTTCGTTCGCGACACCCATCACCACAACCGTTTTATGAGTCATTAATCCGTTCATACGGCACCTCCGAGAGTAACTAGCCTGTTGTTGGTATCTGATATTAGTATCAGGTTCTAAACATTTCTTTTCATTTTATGATGGCGGAAGAGCCAATGTCAATTTTAATGCGCGTTTAACGTCTATTGCCGGAGCGCGGCAAGTACATTTTCAATATGGCGTGGGCGAGAGCAGGTACGACAGGACGGGTATAGGAATAGGATGAAAGAGGGATAGGTGAGACTTATGAAAAGACGACAGATTCCTCTGCTTCATGAGCACGTGTTCCGTAATATAAGCGACCGGGATATGGAGCTGGATGAAGTATTCCGGCGCATTCAGCAATTCATGCGGACGGATCCATGCGCTTCGTATCAGCTGGTGATTGGCTCTGACGCGCAGGTGCACGGAGGCCATACCAAATTCGTGACGGCTATTGTCATCGTCAGGCAAGGACGAGGCGCCTGGTTCTGCTACCGACAGGTCATCCTGCCAAGGGAAGTCAAGTCCATTCAGGAGAAGCTGAGTCTGGAGACGTCGTTTAGCCAAGAGATCGCCATGTACTTCGATGCCGCTAAGCGAGCGCAGCTCGAGGATATTATCATGCCCCATGTGTATACGGGAGCAGAGTTTCATATGTATATCGATATTGATGCCGGAATCGATAGCAGGCGCAACGCAACTGCTCCGTTCGTGCCGGACATGGTTGGCCGCATCGAAGCGATGGGAATGTCGGCGCGCGTTAAGCCCGAGGCTATTGTAGCGTCCGCGGTGTCCGACCGGTTCACGAAATTGCCATACAGGAGCAAAAAAAAGCTGACCGCCGAGCAGCGGCAGCCAAGCTGCGGCGCGGGAGGGTATTAATGGCATACTTCCCTCTTTCCTAAGCTGCCCTATACATACTTAACAATTAAGCCGCTTCCTTGTGGGGGCGCCTTTTTTTTGTGCTCGTTTTTCTTTCATTGTTTGTTCCAAAAGTGCGATTTTGCGCGTTGATCAACCTCATTGATTTTCGATACATATCGTTGAAACCGTGAGTAGAATCGCTTGCCGGCCCGTTCTACAATAGCAATATCACAAACGAGAGCGGGAGGAATTACGGTATGGAGAGGGAGACTTCGGCTGCTGCGCCGACCATCGTCAGGATCTCCCATAAGGAGAAGCCGCTGTGGAAACGGTTCATCATGCAATGGCAAGTGCAAGTCATGATTCTACCAGCTTTAGCATTAATTCTCATTTTTAATTATTTGCCGATGTACGGCGTTCTGATGTCCTTCCAGGACTACAACATCTTTAAAGGCTTCTTTGACAGCGAATGGGTAGGGACCAAGCATTTCGAAGCGTTTTTTAATTCGCCTGACTTCTTCCGGGTGCTGCGCAACACGGTCGTCATCAGCTTGTTGAAGCTGTGTATCGGCTTCCCGGCCCCGATCCTGCTGGCGCTTATGCTGAACGAAGTGAAAAATATGATGTTCAAGCGGGTCATTCAGACGATCAGCTACCTGCCTCACTTCTTGTCCTGGGTAATCGTATCGGGCTTCGTGGTATCGCTGCTGTCCGTTGACAACGGAAGCGTGAACATCCTGCTCGAGAAGCTGAACCTGATCGAGAAGCCAATCAACTTCTTGTCTCTGCCGGAATATTTCTGGGGCATTATCGTCACGACGAACGTGTGGAAGGAAGTCGGCTTCGCCACCATTGTTTATCTCGCGGCCATCGCGGGCGTCGATCAGAGCATGTACGAAGCGGCGTCCATCGACGGGGCAAGCAAGTTCAAGCAAATTTTCCTAATTACGTTGCCATCCATTATGCCGGTCGTCATTATTTTCCTGATTCTGAACATCGGCAGCCTGCTGAACGCCGGCTTCGACGATCTGCTCCTGCTCGGGAACAGCGCGATGCTGCGGGATGTGGCGGACGTCATCGATACGTACTCTTACAGGACCGGCATCATTAACAAACGGTACTCGTATGCGGCGGCGGTCGGATTGTTCAAGGCGATTATAAGCGTGGGCCTGCTGACGATGGCGAACTATATCGCGAGAAGAGCGGGGACGAGCTTATGGTAGAACAATCGATTAACCTTTCGGAAAGCGGTGAGACCTTATGAAGCTTAGCAGAGGCGACCGAACGCTGCACGTAGTCATTTATATTCTTCTGACGATTCTAGGGTTTTTAACCTTATACCCGTTCTGGAACTCGGCGGTCATATCGTTCAATCTCGGGCTCGACACGGCGAAGGGCGGCATCACGTTCTGGCCGAGGGAATTCACGCTTGATAATTACAAGATCGTGCTGGAAGACGACCGGATTGTCAAAGCGTTCGGCATATCGGTTCTGCGGACGATCGCGGGGACGTTCCTGTCCATCCTGTTCACGGCGCTGTTCGCATACGGCATGTCCATCAAAGGCGTCGTATTCAAAAAGTTCTACATGGTGTTCGCGATCATCACGATGTACTTCAGCGGCGGGCTTATCCCATCCTTCCTCGTGAACGTGGAGCTCGGATTGATGGATACGTTCTGGGTGCTCGTCATTCCGACGATCATCAGCGTGTACAACATGATCATCTTCCGCACGTTTTTCCAGGGCTTGCCTGCAGGCCTCGAGGAATCGGCTCGCATCGACGGAGCCAGCACCTTCGGCGTCTTCTTCCGGATCGTGCTTCCGTTGTCCGGCCCGGTCATCGCGACCTTGTCGCTGTTCACGGCCGTCTACCATTGGAATGACTGGTTTACCGCTACCATCTATATCTCGGACAACAACTTGTTCCCGATCCAGACGATGCTGCAGCAAGCCATGAACTCGAACTTAATGACGGAGCAGCTGTCAATGGCGACGCAAGGGAATGCGGCCGCGGCGGATGCGATGAGCCGCATGCAGAGCGTAACGACGAAGTCGCTGACCATGGCGACGATGATGGTGGCGACGATCCCGATCATTCTGGTGTATCCGTTCGTTCAGCGATTTTTCGTCAAAGGCGTGCTGGTCGGCTCGCTCAAGGAATAGCAGGATCGTTACAACCGATATTCGCTCCCTTCTTGCCAAGGCGGCGGGGATGAATATATATTGAATGACTATAGGGGAGGCTTCTACGGAATGAAAAAGACAAAAAAGCTATTATCCGGCGTGTTCACGCTTGCTCTAGCCGGGGCCGTCGCTCTCAGCGGCTGCTCGAGCAGCAATAACGGCGGCAATACAGGCAGTAACGGGGGAACGAACACAGGCGGCAACTCCGGCGGCAATGCCGGCACGGAGACGGCGGCCGAGGGCTTCAAATTCGGCGAATCTCCGGTTACGTTCACCTACTATGTCAACTACGACTGGTGGACAACGGAGCCTTGGGGCGCCAGCCCGAACAGCAAGTGGGTGCAGGACAACCTGAAAATTACGGTTGAGCCGATCCAATCCGGGGGCGCGGCTGCTCAGAAGCTGAGCACGATGATCGCTTCCAAAGAGCTGCCCGACGCGATGATGATGGACCGCGGACCGGATGTCGAGCGTCTTCGCCAAGCCGGCGCGCTTGTTGCGCTGGACGAATATATCGAGAAGTATCCGAACCTGAAGAAATGGGCCGGCGAAGAAACGCTGAACATGCTCAGATCGTCCGACGGCAAAATCTATCAGTTCCCGAACTGGTATACGGCGGCTCCAACGGGCAACGACGGCTGGTTCATTAACAAAAAGATTTACGAGGAGCTCGGCAAGCCGAAGCTCGAGACGTTCGACGATCTGTACGCTTACCTGAAGCTCGTGCAGGAGAAGAAGCCGGATCTGGTGCCGCTCGAAGTCGGTCGCGGCGGTCAAGGCGTAGAAGTCATGTTCGCTGGCTTCGCCAACGACAACCCGAGCCAATACAGCTACATGAAAGCATTCCCGCAAGGCGATAAACTTGCTACAATCTATGATAGCCCAGCTTACAAAGAAACGATGACGTTCGCAAGCAAGCTGTTCCGTGAAGGACTTATTACGCAGGATGCTCTTACGCAGAAGGAAGACCAGGTCAAAGAAAAGCTGGCTACCGGCCGCGTGGCGGTATTCGTGGGCGGCAACGCGACGAACCTCGGCCGCGAAGGCCACAATGCGCTGAAAGCAGCCGATCCTACGGCGGGCTACGAATTCATCTGGCCGGTGATCAAGCCGGGCGTAGACAAAAACAAAGTGTACCCGAACGGCTACAACGCGCTGGGATGGAACGTTAACGTCATTACGACAAGCGCGGAAAATCCGGAAGCGATCTTCGCTTACTTGGACTGGATGACGGGCGAAGAAGGTCAACGCATCATGTTCTTCGGTCCGCAAGGCTTGTATTGGGACGAAGTGGACGCCGATGGCGCGCCGATCCCGAACGACAAGTGGTTCTCCACTCCGCAAGAGGAGAAGGACAAGCAGAAGCTGGAAGCTTACGTTTGGGCAGGCAATGCGACTTACGTCGATACGACCAAAGGCAAGATCGAAGCGAACCTGCCGGAGGAGCAGCGCAACTGGGGCGCTGTTGCCCAGCTGAACGTATCGTGGAAGACGTCGCATAACAATACGCAGTTCAACAATATCGACCCGGCTCCGGAAACGGATGAGGGAATCATTCTTCAGCAGGTGAACGACCTCGCGACGGAGTACTTCGGCAAGATGCTGTTCGCGAAGAGCGACGAGGAAGTTGCCAGCCTGATTCAAGAAGCGAAAGAGCAGACAAATGCTCTTGGATACGATCGAGTGCTTGAGTTCAGAACGAAAGCATGGCAAGACAATCTAGCGAAGATGAGCGGTCAATAATTTGCCGCTCGGCCATAGCGAGAGGATATACGGCGACGTATATCCTCTTCTTGGGCTTTTCAGGGGAATGACCCTTGCACAACATATCAACTTAGGCGGTGAAAGGCATGTATAGAGTCGTGCTGGTCGATGATGAAGAGCTGGAGCTCCTGGGAATCCAGAAGCTGGTGCCTTGGGCGGAGCTGGGTATGGAGGTCGTGGCCGCTTGCCCGGACGGCTTCTCCGCGCTGGAATATTTGGAGCGGAACGAAGCGGACTTGCTCGTCTCCGATATTCGGATGCCGATTATGTCGGGCTTGGAGCTGGCGAGCAAGGCGCAGAAAATCCATCCGGGGCTAAAGCTGCTGTTCGTCAGCGGCTATGAGGATTTCCAATACGCGAAGCAGGCCCTGTCCATGCAGGCGAGCGGCTATATTTTGAAGCCGGTGAACGACAACGAACTGGTCGGGGCGCTCCAGACGGTGCGCACCGCTCTGGATAACGAGAGAGGCCAGCAGCAGCTGGAGCAGTCGTTCCAGCAATCGATGGTGTACCTCAAGAACGAGCTGCTCGAGCGCTGTCTCGAAGGGACATCGGACCGCGATACGGTCATTAAGCTGATCGAGCAATTTCAATTGGGCGCTTATACGGGCAAGCTTCGGGTGGCGGTGATCGAATTGGAGGAACGCGACTGGCGAAGTGTTGAGCACGGAGGCTACGACCATTCGGACGAATCGTCGGTTCCTCTGTTCAATACGATAACCGAATGGTGCCAGAATGCTGGCATTTCTATGTTTTGCAAGCTTTCGCCCCGCCGGTTGGCGATCGTCTTGGAGGAGTCGCGAGGAACGGAGCCGCTGGGCCGCATCATGGACTTGCTTGCCGAGAAGCATGGCGCGACGCTGACGATCGGGCTAGGACGGGACACGGATAGCCTGGACGACTTGAACCGGTCCTACGAAGAGGCTTGCAAGGCGCTCTCTACCAAAATGTTTCGTGGGAAAGGAAAGCTTCTCGCGTTTTCGGAAGTCAGGGAGGAAGCGCAGTCCAGCGCCTTGAATATCGAAGCGATCGTCGACTCTTTGCTCGGGGCGATGGCGGATTACGATTTGGTCGGAATCGTGGACCATATGGAGGACCTGTTCCAGCAGGTGAAGAACATCGAGAATCCGTCTGCCGTTCGAAACTATTCGCTGTACGTTGTCAGCCGGCTGGACACGTACCTCATCGGCCTGAATGAGAGCTTATTCGCGCTCACCCACAAGGAAGGGCATTCGTTGGATCGGCTATTCCAGTTCGAGACGATCGACGACATTCACTCCTGGCTCCGGCGCAAAATGTTCGAAATCTCGGAGCATCTCCATAATAAAAAGCAGCGCAAAAACGTCAAGCTGATCGGCCAAATCCAGCAGTATATCGACGAACGGCTTGGCAGCAGCATTTCGCTGAAGGAAGTGGCCCAGGCTTTCTCCTTCTCTCCCAATTATTTGGGCCAGCTGTTCAAGGAAGAGACCGGCGAGCTGTTCAGCGACTACACGACGCGCAAGCGAATGGAGCTGGCCAAACGCCTGCTGAGCGATCCCTCCATCAAAGTATACGAGGTCGCCGATCGCGTTGGCTGCAGCACGCTCGCTTATTTCAGCAAGCAATTCAAGGATTATACGGGAATGACGCCCGGAGAATACCGCAAGCACACTTAACGAGAAGGCATACGAGAAGGAGAGACGCCGCCCGTGAAGAAACGTCCGATGCTGCCTTTCGGCTATAAACTAATGGCCTCTTACCTGCTGATGGCGCTTATTCCCGTAATGATTATCGGCTATTACGCTTATACGACATCGGTCCAATCCATCAGGGAGCAAGCGGCCTCCTCGATCGAGGGGACGCTCCAGCAAACCAAAGAAAACGTCATGTACCGGCTGCAGCTGCTTAGCCGCACAACCGATCAATTGTATTGGGACTATGCGCTTCAGAGGGATTTGCGGCTGAGAAACAACGGCTGGGCCATCTACAACGCGACGATCAAGAGCGTGGAGCCCAAGCTGCTGAACGCCGTCAATCTGACGCCGCACCGCGCCTTGCTCCGGCTCTATATTACGAACGAGCAGTATCCGGAGATGTACGCGCTCCAACCGGAAGGCACGGATCCGCTTACTCGGATGGAGACGTACGAGCTTCTCCACCTCAGCCGGATCGAGGATAAATATTGGTACAAAGAGCTTCCTGAAGTGAGGGCGGACGAAGTCGACGAGCGTCTCTATTGGACGCAGATCGAGGAAGACCGTAATGTCGGCAACCTATCCATTCTGCGCAAAATGTACGATTTGCAATTCCGCGAACAGATCGGCGTCATGCGCGTCGTGACCAAAATCGACCAGCTACTGGACGGCGTGCATTACGAAAAATTCGGCGATAGCAGCTCCGTCCTCGTGCTCGACAACGCGAATGAGGTCATCCATGCCTCCTCGCCGATGACGGATGCATTTCCCCGCTTGAAGCCGTTTCAGTCCGAATGGGAGGAAGGCAATCTGGTCGTCAAAGCGGAGCTGCCTAATGTCGGCTGGACGCTGGTCGGCCTTGTGCCGAACGAACAGCTGGAGAAGCAGATCGGCAAAGTGAAGATGATGACGATCCTTATCTGTATCGGCAGCTTCATTATGCTGGCCGTCATCAGCTTGATCGTCGCGCGGTTCCTGACCGTGCGCATTACGAAGATTATTCATTCGCTGAATTCCTTCCGCGAAGGAAGGTTCAACAAGCGAATTCAATATAGCGGGAACGACGAATTTCTGCAGATCGCGGAGGCGTTCAACGAAATGGGCGGCTACATCAATACGCTGATCAAGGAGGTGTACGTCGTCCAGATGGAGAAGAAGGGGGCGGAGCTGAAGGCGCTGCAGGCGCAGATCAATCCTCATTTTCTCTATAATACGTTGTCCTCAATCAGCAGGCTGGGCAAGCTTGGCGAGATCGAGAAGCTGGACCAGATGGTGATGGGGCTGGCGAAGTTTTACCGGCTCACGCTCAACAACGGCAAGATGATCATTCCGGCTCAGCTCGAGATCGAGCAAGTGCAGGCGTATATGGCGATTCAGAAAATCAAATACGGAAGCCGCTTAGAGGTCTTTTACGATATCGGAGCAGAGGTATACGGCTATAACACCGTCAAATTAATTTTGCAGCCATTCATCGAGAACGTGCTGGAGCACGCGCTTTATCAGCTTCGAATCCAGATCAAGGTGAGCGCCCATGTGAGGAATGGCATGCTTGATTTCCGGATCGTGGACGACGGCATCGGCATGAAGCGGGAGACGCTGCGGCAAATCTGGTCGAATGACCAGACCCGAATCGGCTACGGCATCCGCAACGTGGACGAGAGGATCAAGCTCCATTACGGGACGGATTATGGAGTCGTCATTGGGAGCATCTACGGAGGCGGAACGACGGTCAATATTACGGTCCCGCTGAATATGAAGGAAGAGTCGGCTTGAAATGAAGGCAGGCTTCGTGCATGATGGGAAGAAGATCAATGCTGCGGAGGAAGGATAACCATGCACGAATCGAAGCAAGCGGAAGCCGTTCGGGGAAGCGGCACGAAGGAAGAGCACGCGAAGCTGCTGCTTGGAAGCTACGCGTGTTTTACGGGGAAGACGCTCGTCGAACCGCGGCCGGGACAATCTCTGGCGGAAGCCGTTCACGAAGCGCGGATCGTCGTTTTGTCGCACGGGACGGAAGCCGATCCTATTCTTAATTACGGCAACCGCATGGCAATGCGGCTGTGGGAGATGGACGAGGCAACGTTCACGACGACGCCCTCGAGGTTGACCGCGGAGCCGATGGAGCGGGAAGCGAGGGCGCGGTTTATGGCGCGTGTCTCGGCGCGAGGGTATGTGGACGATTACACGGGCATCCGCGTCTCGACCACCGGAAGGCGTTTTGCCATTGTGGACGCTACCGTATGGAATCTCGTCGACGAATATGGGACATACAAGGGACAAGCCGCAACATTCGCCGAGTACCGGTACGTATGATGTTTTATTGTTTTGTTCACCTGTCTTTCCAAGTCCTATCATCTTCCAGGGGGAAGGAGGTCATGCAATGGGGATATCCATTGGTTTAGCGGGTTGGGGCGACCACGACTCGCTGTACCCGGCAGGAACGAAGCCTAGTGATCGCTTGAACGTATACGGAAGCCACTTCCCCGTCGTGGAAGTCGACAGCACGTTCTACGCCATTCAACCCCCGGAACGGTTCGCAGCGTGGGTAAAAGGCTCGCCTACGAGCCTGAAATTTGTCGTCAAAGCTTACCAAGGTATGACGGGTCATCAGCGGGGACCGGCGGCTGCGGCGAACGATCCGGACGCGATGGCGGAAGCATTCCGCCTCATGCTGGAGCCGGCTCTGGAAAGCGGCAGACTAACGGCGGCGCTGTTCCAGTACCCGCCTTGGTTCGATTGCACGAGCCAGAACGTAAAGTTGCTGAGGGAGACGAAGCGCCGGATGGAAGGCTTCCCATGCGCCCTGGAATTCCGCCATCAAAGCTGGTTCGACGGGGGCATGAGGGACAAGACGCTCGCCTTCATGAGGGAGGAGGGCTGGATCCACAGCGTCTGCGATGAACCGCAGGCGGGCATCGGCAGCATCCCGGAGGTCCTGGAGGTGACGGACGAATCCGCGACGATCGTCCGGTTCCATGGAAGGAACGCCGCAAACTGGAATAACGGCGGCGGGCCGAATTGGCGCGAGGTGCGATATCTGTACCAGTACTCTGACGAAGAGCTACAGGAGTGGAAGCCGAAGCTGGAGTCACTGGCGGAGCGGAGCCGGGAAATCGCCGTCATCTTCAACAACAATTCGGGCGGCCATGCCGCCGGCAACGCCAAGACGTTGATGACGATGCTGGGGCAGCGGAAGCCGGACGGCGGAGATCCGCTTGCTCCTCTCCCGACCCCACCGAAGCCACCCGAGCAGCTGGAGCTCTTTTAGCTCCGGCTGCTTTATTTACTATTCTTTTTTTTTGCTTCAGTTCACTCTCCCCTTGGCTCAGTCCGTGTTCGCCTCATAGCAGTTGTCGTATGATTCACTCTCCCCTTGGCTCAGTCCGTGTTCGCCTCATACAGCTGGGGTGCTGCTTATTTCTATCGCTGCTTTTTGCCGCATGTTTCACTCTCCCCACAGCTCAGTTTGGTCCTCCTCTTGCAACAGAGCTGCGTAGTCACTTTTTTATTGCCCCACGATTCACTCTCCCCACAGCTCAGTCTGTGCTGGCCACTTGAGCAGAGTGCTGAGTAGTTGTTTTTTTAGCCCCACGATTCACTCTCCCCACAGCTCAGTCTATGTTCTCCTCTTCGAGCAGGAGTGCTGCTTGTCGCTATCGCTACTTTTTGCCTCACGATTCACTCTCCCCTCAGCTCAGTTCTATTTTAGCGGCTATTAAGTGACTGTTTAGAATTGGATAAATATTGTCAGGATTAAGATGAATCGAATCGAATTTTGTGGTTAGGCAAGATAATTTCAACACCCCTTGCGAAAAAATAGAGACAGTGATAAGATTAAATGAGAACAAATGTTCTTATTTTGGAGGGGGCATATGATTATGGAAGCTGTAGAGAGGTTCTATGAAGCATACCCTGACGAACACTCCTGCAACGAGACGGTTGAGGGCGCAAGGTGGCATGGCGGATTTCTTTGCCCAAAATGTGGGGGGAAGTCTGCAATTCGCATAGCGACGAGGCGGATTCCGTTGTATGAATGCAGATCCTGCGGCGTCCAAGTTTCGTTAACCTCCGGTACGATAATGCATAAGAGTCGAACTCCTCTCCGGAAGTGGCTGCTGGCCATTTATCTGGTTTCCTGTCATGCGGAAAGCGTAAACGCCGTTCAATTGAGCGAACTGATTCAAGTTACCTATAAGACGGCGTGGAGAATGCTGCATGCTATTCGCTTTTCAATCTCTCTTGCTGACCAGAATAGGCTGCTCTCCGGGCATGTGGATGCCAAGCTCGAGCTTTTTAGAAAGCAAGATATATTAACGGACACAAGATTGAAGAAAGAGCAATCTGTCATTATTGCCTGCGAAAGAGAGAGCTTGGGGGCTGATTATTATAAAATTAAATGCATTCATCGTCAAAGAGGAGCACGAACGAGGCTATCCGATTCTGAAGAGCTTTCATTTGTATCGAACCATTGTCTGCCAAATCAAATGATGATGCAGATGAATCCTCGTTTTCAGCCGTATAGAAAGCCGGAGTACGTTTCTTCGGTCTGCCCGGAAGGGAACAAAATTTGGACCCATATTCCATTTGAAGATGCAGATGCACGGTATCCATTGACAAAAATCGCGGCGGGCGTCTTTCGATGGATAAATAATACGTTTCATGGAATTGGTATGAAGTATGCTCAACACTACTTGGACGAAGGATGTTTTCGGCTCAACTTCCAGACAGGCAAACCCGAAGACGCATTCAAACGTTTGTTATCATTCGCATTGGAGCCGCTCTCAACGGAAGGAACTGCTGTTTCCATGCAGGCAACTTCACCCTATGATGACCAGTTAAAGATAGCAAGTTAGCTGGATCCTTTTTGGAATGATCTATATGGACTCCGTCTAGGTAGATCAAACTGGTGTGATTCGGGGCATTGTGCGCTTAGTCTTGATAGACCGGACTTGGTGAATGCACATCAGGCGCTGTTAGAGGGGGGAAGTGAAGGTGAATGATAAATTAAATGTGCTTGGTCGATGAGCTGCTTTTTGATTTAACTCGTAAAGATTCAGGGGTCTAGCATTCTTAAAACTGAGCTGATGGGATAGTCAGCTTAAGATGTTTAGAGGATATAAATCTGGGCGAAGCAGTATAGCGCACCAAAAGAGAAGTAAATCCGTCGCCGGAGCCAAAGTGAACCAAAAGTAGTAATAGAAGCTGTAAGCGTGAAAGAAAAACACTAGTGTAGAGCTGTTAACTGAGCCGATGGGATAGTTAGCTTAGACTGCTTGAGAGGATGTAGATCCTGTAACAAGGGGCAACACGAACCAGAAGAGGATGCAGAAATTGTGAGTAGGTGTTAAACGTGTGTGAAGAAGATGTAGAACTTGAGGATGATGCTCACGCAAAAAAGACTAAATGGCAATCACTCTCGGCCGCGTTATCAAAAGCTCATGCGATAATAAAAAAAGCCGCCCGGAAAGGCAGCTTTGATTGCTTCGATTGTTAATATTTCAGTTTTAGCAGTCCTCTCTCTTCCACGAATGTGGAAGTGTTGAAGAGAAGCAGCACGTCGTCGATGCCATTCTGTTCCATATAGTCGCCGATGCCGCCGTTGTAATAGCGGATGTCGATCATATGGATTTCTTCGACGTGGGAGGTGAGGAAGGGGAGGAAGCTGTGGGCGTACGAGTCTTTGACGATCAGCAGCTTATCGAGGTCGGCAGTGCCTGGCGTTAAGCTGTTATTAATCGTGACCAGTGCGTGTACGCCGCCCTGGAACACCGAATATTTGTCTTTTTTGCTGAGGTAGCTCTCATCGTAAAGGCTGTTCACTGTTGTGCCTGTATCCGCGATATACATTTCGGATGCGACCAGATTCTTCGGCTCGTAGATTTGGATGGAATCCGGCCGGGTTCCGCCGAATTGGCCTTTTGTCTGATAGCTGCCTAAGAACGAGTCCGTGACGGTCCGGATGTTGAACTGCTCCTCGGACAAGGGCTCCCAGCCCATGCTTTCCGCATAAGCACGGTAGGCAAGATAAGCGCCGTATGTTGTCCAATGATGGTCGGTGCGGTAGAACAAAGGTTTATCGCCACCGGATCTTAGGAAGTCGAAGCCGTTCAAGAAGCGGACCTCCTCCGGTAGTCTATCGCCGATAAAATCGTTAACTTCGCTTTGCGGGTAGGCGGCCGCCAGCCAAGGCAGCAATTCCGGGTAAAGTCCGACAGAATTCGGAGACAGCAGGAACGAGATATTCGTTTCTGGATGATGACCCGCGAATTGTCCAATCGCGTCCGCATAGCTGCCAATCTCCTCGAAATCCGGCTCACCGAACTTCTCGAGCAAGTAACCCTCTTTGCCATTATAGATCCCGTTGTTCTCTTGCTGCAGCCTTAACTGCTCGATATAGGACTTGGCCAGCACCCAGTCAGTGCGGTACGGGAAGTGGTCAGTGACGAACAGCTCGGCTTCGTCCGCAAACTCCTTCGACCAGAGTCGATCCCATGTCAGCTTCGGCACATCCTGAAGGCTGCGGTTTTCCGTCTCGGAGAACGCCTCTTTGGGCAGGGTGAAAAACAAGATCGACATGATGCCGAGCACGGAAACGAATCCCCAAGTATAAATACGATCGGTCCATTTGGTCGTCATTTCATGAACTCCTTTAATTTAAAAACGGAAATACAGGAACGGATTGAAGGTGGCGTCCACCAAATAAGCAACGGACATGAAAAACAAGATGCCGTGCCAGCTAATCACGATAGCCGGATGAAGCGCCAACGCGCGCGAGCCGAGCGGTTTCCGCATGGAAGCAAGCACGAGCAAAACAAGCAGCACGGCGTTCGTATAGAGCAGGTAGAGCGATTGCTGATTCCAAAACGGCGCCCCGTTCAATCCGAACATGGCTTCGAAATATGCCCAGACATTCGAAAGCTCTTCGAAGGCAAAGAAAACCCAGCCTATCATAATGAGCAGCAGCGCGTAGCTGTGTCGCAGCCATTTCGGTAGCCGATCCAGCAGGCGCAGCGCGAACCATTTCTCCGCGATCAGGATGACGCCGAAATATACGCCCCAGAGGAGGAAGTTCCAGCTGGCTCCGTGCCAAATGCCGGTCAGCATCCAGACGATCAGGATGTTGCGCAGCTGGATGAGCAGACCTCGTCTGTTGCCGCCAAGGGGGATGTAGACATAATCCCTGAACCAGGCACCGAGCGAAATATGCCACCGCCGCCAGAAGTCCGTAATGCTCTCCGCCGTATATGGCTTGTTGAAGTTTTCGCCGAACCGGAAGCCGAACATCAGGCCGAGACCAATGGCCATGTCGGAATAACCGCTGAAGTCAAAATAAATTTGGAACGCGAACGCTATAATTCCGACCCAGGCAGTAAGTGCCGGCATCGACCCGGCGTAGCTTGCCGACACCTCGTTCCAGATCAGGCCGATATTGTTGGCAAGCAGCACTTTCTTCGCAAGACCGATCGTGAATCGCCGTACTCCTTCGGCGAACATGGCGTTGTTCACGATACGGTGGCGGAGCTGCTCCGCGATGGAGTTATACGTAATGATCGGCCCGGCGACAAGCTGCGGGAACAAGGCCACGAATGCTGCGAAGTCGATCCAGTTGCGCTGCGCCTTCGCGGTCCGCCTATAGACGTCGATAACGTACGACATCGATTGGAACGTATAGAACGAGATGCCGATCGGAAGCGGGAGGTCTGTCGGCGGAATATCAGTTCCCAGCAAAGCATTGACGTTGGCGATCAGGAAGTCGGCATATTTGAAAAAGCCGAGAACGGCTAAATTGACAATGATGGACGCAGCCAATAGGAGCTTGCGGACGCGTTCCGCCGTGCCCTGTCTGTCGAGCAGCAGGCCGAAAACATAATCGGTAACGGTGGATAGAAGCATCAGAACGATATAGACCGGTTCCCCCCAGGCGTAGAAGACGAGACTTGTCAGGAACAAGATCAGGTTTTTCAGCCGCCAAGGCGAGACGTAATAGAGCAGAAGGACGGCCGGCAAAAAGATAAAAAGGAATAAGAGACTACTGAATACCATGACTATCCTGCAGTTACGGCACTAGCGCTTCAAATTCGTCTATGATTTGATCCGCGCTTTCCGAAATGACGAACAGCACGTAGCTGCCTTTGGTCACGAGCTTGTAGTTTTTGGCGTTTTCGTATTGATCCTGCAAATACGTTTCGAACATCTTCTGCACGTCGGCCGCGCGCTGCTTGACGCCTTCCTCCACGACCGGGATATCCTTGACATCCTTCACTTTCAGGACGGCGATTTCATTCGTCTTCACGTTCATGAGCGGTGTCATGATTGTATATTGCTCGAGCAGCGTTGGGTCGAAATGGTACATGTCCTTGACCATGTCACCTTCGACCGGCATAAAGGACGGCTGCTCAACCTTGGACAATATCGCTTCGACGATCGCTTCGGTAGAACCGGCTTCCGCACCGCCTCCGCCATTGTCCGTTTCGGCAGGGTCTTTCCCTCCGGCATTGGTATTCGAGCCTGTATCCGGCTCGTCCGTAGGCGAAGGTTCATTCCCGCCGTTGCCCGTATCCGTCTGTCCGCCGGAAGAGGAATTCTGGTTGGCGCCGGTATCCGTACCCGGTTTCTCGTTGTCCGCGCCGCAAGCGGCAAGCGCGATTCCCATCGCGGCGATCAACAGGGCGTGCAATACTCTTTTCTTCATCATGATCCATCTCCTTCGTATACGGAATCGTATGTTTTAATTTCAAGTACATGGCTACAAACGAGAGGGAAAGTCGGAATGTTGCAGTATTTTTGCGTGTGGAAAATACTGTATGGGGGTAAAAAATCGGCCGATTTGCAAATACATATTCGATTTTCGGAGCGAACGGTGATAAAATGCATAAAAGAGCTAATCCACGCACGGGTGCGGTGGCAATCAGGAGGAACGAAGGATGGAGTACATCAGTACGAGAGGCAAGGTTGGCAAAATCGGGTTTATCGACGCGTTTATGATGGGGCTTGCGGATGACGGAGGACTGCTGGTTCCAAGCGAAATACCGCAAATTTCGGCGGATAATTTGAAGAAGTGGCAGGATCTCAGCTATCAAGAGCTGGTCTTGGAAATCTTCTCTTACTATACCAACAACGAAATCCCGCAAGAGGATTTGAAGGCGATGGTAGAGGCGAGCTATTCGACCTTCCGCGATCCCGAGGTGACGCCGGTGCGCCGCTTCGGCGACGACCTGTACCTGCTGGAGCTTTTCCACGGACCGACCTTCGCGTTTAAGGACATCGCCTTGCAGTTCATTGGTAATTTCTATTCGTATGTAGCGGAGAAGCAAGGCAAGAAGATCCATATTCTCGGAGCGACATCCGGCGATACGGGCGCATCCGCGATTCAAGGCGTCAAAGGTAAAGAAGGCATTAAAATTTGCATCCTGTTCCCGACCGGCAAAGTGAGCAAGGTGCAGGAGCTTCAGATGACGACCGTGCAGGACGATAACGTGCTGAATCTGTCGGTAGACGGCAATTTCGACGATTGCCAAGGCATGATCAAAGAGCTGTTCGCGGATCTCGATTTCAAATCGGCGAACCATTTGGCCGCTATTAATTCGATCAATTTCGTGCGCATTCTGGCGCAGACGGTCTATTATTTCTATTCTTACTTCC
Source organism: Paenibacillus soyae (assembly GCF_024623455.1). Lineage (GTDB taxonomy): Bacteria > Bacillota > Bacilli > Paenibacillales > Paenibacillaceae > Pristimantibacillus > Pristimantibacillus soyae. The sequence continues at coordinate 168,423 of NZ_JANIPJ010000007.1, forward strand.
AAGTCTCCAAAGCAAACGGAGGCAACCTAGGCAAAGTCAATTTCAGCGTTCCTACAGGCAATTTCGGCGATATTTTCGCCGGATATTTGGCGAAGCGCATGGGGCTGCCCGTTGGCAAGCTGATTCTGGCGACGAACGAAAACAATATTTTGGAGCGGTTCATCGAGGAAGGCGTCTACATGCCGGGCGACTTCCGCATCACTTACAGCCCGTCCATGGACATTCAAGTGGCGAGCAACTTCGAGCGTTATCTGTATTACGTGCTCGGCGAGGATGCGGAGGAGGTAAGCCGCTTGATGGCGCAGTTCAAATCGGAAGGCGAAATTTCGATCTCGCCGGACGCGCTTAAGCTTGTTCAATCGGAATTTGCGGCGCACGGCGTCGACGGGCAAGAATGCCTCGACACGATCTCGAAATTCAAGACGGAGCATGACTACCTGCTTGATCCGCATTCGGCATGCGGCGTCGCGGCGGTGTACGAATGCGCCGAAGAAGGCGAAATCAGCATTTCGCTGGCTACCGCCCATCCCGCGAAGTTCGACGAAGCGATTCGCTTGACCGGCATCGAGCAGTCGTTCCCGCCGGAAATAGCCGCTCTCTTCGAAAAGCCGCAGCGTCAAGTGCTCGTCGACGGCAAGCTTGAAGATGTGGTTGCTCAATTGGAGAAATTCTATAACGCGTAACTTTCGAGACCCCTGTCGCTTTACTGAAGCGGCGGGGGTTTTTGCATGGGGAAGGGGCTACGAGGGGGGAATGCATGCCGTAAAGGTTCGCATGTTGCGAAGGGGCATGCGGTGGAGAGTTGCATGCGGCGGGGTTCGCATGCGGCGGAGGTTCGCACGCGGGGGCTCGCATGAGGAGGGGGACTTGCATGCTTCGAGAGCTCATACAAAGGCGGCGCATGAGGATGAGTCGTTCTGTTCACCCGCCTAAGTCGCCCTTACCCGCGATGGCGAAACCAGCTTGTGCTTCTTGAACGTCCGGCTGAAATAATAGATGTCATTGAAGCCGGTTTCGGCTGCGATCTCCGAGACGGTGAGCTTCGTGGTGCGGAGCAGGTGATCGGCTTTGTCCAGTCGCATGGCCGTGACGTATTCCGTCACGGTCCTTCCCGTAAGCTCTTTAAACAAGCGGCTGAAGTGGTACCGGCTGAGACCCGAGATGCCGGACAGCAGCTCGACGGATAGCTCTTCCATATAGCGTTCGGCAATGCAACGGAAGACAGGCTCGAACCGTTCGACGTTTTTCATTCGCTCCGCGTATTCGTCTTTGGTCAGGACGGTTGCGACATGGCCTCGCAGGAGATATGTCATAAGGCGGTACAGCTCGGACTTGATGGCCAGCTCGTATCCGAACTCCCGGTTTTGCAGCTCGCCGATCAAGGCGCGCATGCAGGCGTTCGTTGCTTCGTCGCCGCGAATCAGGTTGCGGAACAGCAGGCGATTCTGAGAAATCGGAGCGATGAACTTTGTTTCGGCGGCGTCAACGGAGCCGCTATGAAGAAGAGAGATATCCGAGATCATGCAGTAATAGACGACTTCGGAGGTGAGGCTGAAGCCGTAATGCAGCTCGTTGCTGTTAACGACGATCAGATCGCCGGGCTGAGCGTGAATCGGCGTCGAGCCGCATTCGATGATCGCCTCGCCGGACTCGATGAACAGAAACTCCAGATGCTCGTGCCAATGATGGGGGAACATGACGATGCCGGATTGGTCGAAGCGGGTACGGTGCGCCTTGATCGGAAAGTGGGGATTCGGCATGCTCATCGTTTCTCGGAGCGAATCGTAATTGACGGGCATGGTCATTTTTGTCAGGCCTCCTTCTCACAGCACATTTGTACAAACAAACCGCACACCTCTGCATGGCGCTGGATGTTGAATCCATTATAATACGAAAGTGTAAGGATGCATACAAAAGAGCAAGCGGATCAAACATTTTCGAAGCGACAAGGAGAGGTTGGCAATGGCAGCGGTCCAAATCGGAGTAATCGGCAACGGCTCGATCTCGGCTTCCCATCTGAATGCTTACAAAAACAACAAAAATGCAAACATTTATGCCGTTTGCGATCTGAACGAAGAGCGCGCCCGCTCGGCGGCGGAGAAATACGGGGCGGAAAAAGTATATACGGATTACCGCGAGCTTCTGGCAGATCCGGCGATCGACGCGGTCAGCATCTGCACTTGGAACAATACCCATGCGGAGATCAGCATTGCGGCGGTAAACGCCGGCAAGCACGTGCTGGTCGAGAAGCCGCTTTGCCGTACCGTCGAGGAGGCGCTGGAGGTCCAGAAAGCGGTTGAAGCGTCCGGTAAAGTACTCCAGGTCGGCTTCGTGCGCCGATACGACGCGAACGCCCAGCTCCTAAAGTCATTGGCCGATCAAGGAGAGTTCGGCGACATCTATTATGCCAAAGCGACGGCATTCCGCCGGCTGGGCAATCCGGGCGGCTGGTTCTCCGATATCGAGCGCTCGGGCGGCGGGCCGCTCATCGACATCGGCGTACACGTCATCGACTTGTGCTGGTACATGATGGGACGGCCGAAGCCGGTTGCGGTCAGCGCGAATACATACCGCAAGCTGGGCAACCGTTCGAACATCCAGAACCTGTCCTTCTACAAAGCGGCGGATTACGACGCGTCCAAAAACACGATCGAGGATATGGCGAACGCGCTTATCCGTTTCGAGAACGGCGCCTCGCTGATGGTCGACGTGAGCTTCACGCTTCATGCGAAGAAGGACGAGATGTCCGTTCGACTGTACGGCGACAAAGGCGGCATGGAGATCGATCCGGAGGCGGTGATCGTCTCGGAGAAGAACAATACGATCGTTAACATCCATCCGCAGACCGATCATAAAGGCTTCCACTTCGAAAGCGGCTTCCAGAACGAGATCGACCATTTCATCGGGAATGTATTGAACGGCACGCAGCCGATCAGTCCGGTGCAGGACGGCGTCGAGATTATGAAAATTCTTTGCGGCATCTACGAGTCTGCGGAGAAGGGCCATGAGGTGAAGCTATGAAGCTGGGCATCAGCACATACAGCCTGCACAAGGCTTTCTCCTCGGGAGAGCTGACGATCACCGAAGTGATCGATTACATCGCGAGCATCGGCGCGGAGCATGCCGAAATCGTGCCGCTCGGGTTCTCGCTGACGGAGAACCCGCAGCTGATCGAGGAAATCAAGGAAGCGGCGCGGCGTGGCGGCATCGAGCTGTCCAACTACGCGATCGGCGCGAATTTCGCGGGACTAACTGGCGAAGCGTACGAGAACGAAATCGCCCGCGTGAAACGGGAGGTAGACGCATGCGCCTCGCTGGGCATTAAGCTTATGCGTCATGATGTCGCGTCCTCGAAGGACTTGTCTATCGGCAATTTTCTAACGGAGCTGCCGCGTCTGGCGGAGGCCTGCCAAGAAATCGCCGATTACGCGAAGAAGTACGGCATCACGACCAGCGTGGAGAATCACGGCTATTTCATCCAGCACAGCGATCGCGTGCAGGCGCTCGTTCAAGCGGTTGGCCGAGACAACTTCCGCACGACGCTGGACGTGGGCAATTTCCTGTGCGCGGACGAGAATCCGGTTGCGGCCGTTCGCAATAACATTACGTACGCCTCGATGGTGCACGTAAAGGACTTCTACACCCGTCCATCCTACCGGTATCCGGGCGAAGGCTGGTTCAAGTCCTCCGGCGGCAACTATCTGCGCGGGGCGATCGTCGGCCAAGGCGACATCGACATGCCGGAAGTGCTGCGCATTGTCAAAGAAAGCGGCTACGACGGCTACATCTCTATCGAGTTCGAAGGAATGGAAGAGTGCAAGGCCGGTACGAAGATGGGCTTTAACTACGTCCAGAAGCTATGGGCTGAACTATAAAACCGTTTCCGAGGGAGGAACATCCAATGGCAGCTCCTATTATGACGAACAAAATCGGCGTTATCGTCGATAGCTTCCAAGTCGGCCTGAAGGAAGGCTTGTTGAAAGCGAAGCAGGTCGGCGCGGACGGCGTGCAAATCTACGCGGTGAGGGGCGAGATGGATCCCGCGAACCTGACGCCTGCGGCCCGTAAGGAGCTCAAAGCGTATATCGAATCGCTGGGCTTGCAAATCTCCGCGCTCGTCGGCGATTTGGGCGGCCACGGCTTCCAGGATCCATCCCAAAACCGCGAAAAAATCGAAAAGTCGAAGCGTATTATGGAGCTGGGCATGGAGCTGGGCACGAATATCGTAACGACTCATATTGGCATCGTACCGGATGACCGGAACAGCCAAGTTTACGAGACGATGCATGCGGCATGCTCGGAGCTGAGCAGCTTCGCGAACGGAATGGGCGCTTATTTCGCCATCGAGACGGGGCCGGAGACATCGGCGCATCTGAAGTCCTTCTTGGACAGTCTCGGCTCGAAGGGCGTCTCCGTCAACTTCGACCCGGCGAACATGGTCATGGTGACGGGCGACGATCCCGTGCAGGGCGTTCATACGCTGAAGGACTATATCGTGCATACGCATGCCAAAGACGGAGTGAAGCTGGGATCGATCGACCCGCGCGACGTATACGGCTTTTACGGCTACGAGGCGGAGCTTGATCACGAGAAGATTGCCGCCATGGCGGAATCCGGCGAGGCGTTCCGCGAGGTTCCGCTCGGAGAAGGTAGCGTGAACTGGGATGCGTACCTGCAAGCTTTGAACGATATCGGGTACAAAGGCTATCTCACGATCGAACGCGAAGTGGGAACGAACCCGGAGCGGGACATACAGCTTGCGGTCGAGTTTCTGAAGAAATATAGAGGTTAACCGAAGGAACACCCTGTCGTATCGATGTTGAATCGGTATGGGCGGGGTGTTTTTTTATCCGAATAGCGATTTCTGCCACAGGAAATAATAGGCACAAGTCGAAACAACAGGTGGTTCCTAGTGGACAGAAACGCAGACAAGCCAAAGGAACAGGATGCGATATCGGCTGATCTGGATCAAAATATACCCAAGCTTATGAGCGTGTTCGCCGGCAGCTCGGATCTCATCCTCAAGCATTGGAGCTATGGTCCGGACTATCGTTATCGCGCTTGCTCCGTCTATTACAACACCCTCGTCCAGCAGGATGCAACCAATTACATGAAGCTGTCCCTGCAGGATCAAGAGGAGCACGAGGTCGGTCCGGGGACGGAAGTGACGTTGGAGGAGCTCCGGCACTTTTTCGAAAACCATGGCGCATCGGCCCGAAAAGCGGAAATCGTTCAAGATTATCAGACGCTTATCGAAGAAGTGTCAAGCGGACGGCTAGTCATTCTGTTCGACGGCTGGAATAAGGGGCTAAGCTTCCTGGCGCAATCCGTGGAAACGAGGCAGGTCAACGAGCCGGTTAACGAATCCGTCGTGATGGGTCCCCGCGAGAGCACGGTCGAGAATCTGCAGAAAAACCTGGGACTGCTCCGCATGCGGCTTAAGACGCCGAAATTCAAGATCGAGATGGTCAAAGGCGGCGGAGACACGCATACGGCCGTCGCTTACGGCTATTTGGAAGGGACCGTGGACGGCGAACTGCTCGCCGAATTCAAGCGTCGGATGAGTCAGATCGAAACGGTAGAAATATTGGAGACGTCCTATATCGAGCAACTGATCGAGGATTCCGTCTTCTCGCCGTTTCCCCAGCACCGTTATACGGAAAGAACGGACATGGCGGTCGCCGCCCTGCTGGACGGGAAAATTATCGTGCTGGTGCAAGGGACGGGGGGCATCTTGTTATGTCCCGGCTTGTTCACGGAATTTTTCCAATCCAGCGAAGACTATTACCAACGGACGGTCATCTCGACGATGATCCGCTGGCTGCGCATCATTGCGTTTATAATCGCTCTGACGCTCCCGAGCATTTACATCGCGTTGTCAACCTTCCATCCGGAGCTCATCCCGACGGTTCTCCTGCTCGCGATTTTGAACGCGCGGGAAGGCATTCCGCTGCCGGCTTTTTTCGAGGCGCTGCTGATGGAGTTTTTTTTCGAGCTGATGCGCGAGGCCGGCGTCAGGCTGCCCCGACCGGTAGGCTCGGCTGTCAGCATCGTCGGCGCGCTCGTCATCGGCGACGCGGCGATCAGTGCCGGGATCGCCTCTCCGATCATGGTTATCGTCGTCGCGCTTACGGGAATCGCCTCCTTCTCCCTGCCGCAATACGGCATGGCGATCGCTCTTCGCATTTTGCGTTTCCCGCTGATGATCAGCGCGGCCATGCTAGGCGGCTTCGGCATGATGATCTGCTTTTTGTTCATCTTGCTGCATCTATGCAAGCTGCGGTCGATCGGCCAGCCTTATCTGGCCGGCATGGCGCCGCTGAGGCTCCGCGATTTGCGAGATATCCTGATGCGCTTTCCGCTCAAGACGCTTATCCGCTCCCCTCGCAATTTGCATAAACGTTAAAAACGGGAGGATCCGATGGCATACAAAACCATCACGTTACTGCTGCTGGTAAGCGTCGTCCTAACCGGCTGTTGGAGCAAAAACGAGCTGACGGAACGCGCTTTCGTCATGGGCGTCGCCCTTGATTTGCGGGAGGACGGAAAAATCGAGATGCTGACGCAAGTGTATCGCCCTTCCTCCGCCGAAATCGGCAAATCGACCTCCACGGTTGTCGGAGCGAGCGTCAACATCAAGACCGTGGACGATACGGTCATGGAGGCGATACGCGACATCCCGATCCATCTAGGCAGGATGGCGCAATGGAGCCATATGCGCGTCATTATTGTCGGGGAAGAACTTGCCAAGAATATGGATATGATGCAGGTGCTCGATTTGTTCTACCGGGACCATGAGCCGAGGTCCAGCGTTTCGCTCATGATCGCGAAGGGTAAGGCGGCCAAGATTTTCGAGAAAAATCCTCTCATCGAACAGACGACGTCCCAGCAAATTTTGCGTACGGAGGAATCCGCCTACCACAATGCCGCGAAGACGCTGGACACAAGGCTGTTGGACCTGGCGCGCAGCATGAAGAGCGCACATCCCGACACGACCATCGCTTACGTATACGAAGACACGAAGACGACGCATATGTTCTCGGCCGCCGGACTAGCCCTGATCCAAGACGGCAAGATGAAGGACACGCTCCCGGCAAGCAAGGTGGAAGGCTACCTCATGCTGGTCGACAAATATAAAACCGGCGTCGTGGAAATTCGCTGCCCGGGAAAGAAGAACGTCGGCGAGACCGCGGAGCTGCTGGCGCTCGACTCCCGCATGAAGCACCGCATGCAAGGCGACAATGTCGCCGCCTCCGTATCCATACAAGGCGAAATATCGATCAACGAGCTGAGATGCACCAAAATCGGGAGCAAAGAAGAGGAAGAGGCGTTTGTAGGCAAAGTTGAAGCTGAAGTGAAGCGGCAAGCGCAGCAGACTCTTCAGATTCTGCAGAAGCAGAAGATCGACGCGATCGGCCTCGGCAACCTGATCTACCGCAAGAAGCCGAAGGAGTGGGAACGGCTAAAGGCGGATTGGAATAACACGTTCGCCGCCATACCGTTCGAAGTGAAGGTGAAGCTTAAGCTGATAACGGGCGGGACGATTAGCAGCAAGACGTTATCGAAACAAGCAGGCGAAGGGAGCTGAAGCGAAGGATGTATGAGCGAATGCTGGTTTTCGCCGCCGCTCTCGTCGGAATGCTGCTGTACGACGCCTTGTCGCTGAGAGGGAAAATGACGCCTCGCGGAAAGCTGCTGTACGGCTTGATCGTCTGCGCGTCGTTGTATGCGGGCATCGACTATGTCATGGCCTGGGACGCCATCGACTATCTGGATGTGATGACCCTTCCCTTCAAATCCGCAGCGGAGGCTATCGAGGCAACGCTGAAAACGAACTGGGACCGCTAAGTATTCGCAACCGACAGGAGGAGGTAAGCCGCATGAACAAGGAGTGGATCAGCCATGTGCAAGCCGGAGTGCTCTTCTTCGTCTTTATGACCGGTTCCTCCATCATCAACATACCGGGGCCGCTGATCGCCAAAGCCGGCAACGGGGCGTGGATATCGCTTCTTCTGTCGGGAGCCTGGGGCTTCGGCGTGCTGGCCATGCTGCTGTACCTGTTCAGACGGTTCCCGGACCTGTGTTACGTGGATTACAGCCGCAAGCTGATCGGCAAGCTCCTGACGCTGCTTTTCGGCCTGATGGCGCTCACCTTTCTGTTCCAAATGCTGTCGGCGATCGTTATGGACGTCGGCTTGTTTATGGTCACCTCGATGCTGAGGGAGACGCCGGTGTATGCCTTCACTTCGCTGATCCTTCTTACATCCGCCCTGACGGCGAGGGCGGGGATCGAGGTCATCGCCCGGATGTTCATGATTATCATGCTGTTCAGCGTTTTTTTTATATCCATTACGCTGATCCTGGCTATTCCGGACTATCATCCCGAGTTCTTGCAGCCCGTCGTTCCGAAAGGATGGAATCCCGTCCTGCACGGCGCTTATTTCACCTTCGGGTTTCCGTATGCCGAGGTGTTCGTATTCGGCATGCTGATGCACCACGTGGCGAAAGGGGACAGAAAGAAGCTGCCCGCATCGATGCTGATCTCGCTGGGGCTTAATTTGATCACCTTAATGGTATCCGCGTTATGCTCGATCATGATTTTCGGCCCCTATGCCGGAGATTTGCCTTATGTCCTGTTTTCGGTCGCGCGGCTTGTGGAATTTCAGGAAATCATTCAACGGATCGAATCCATTATCGGCATGTCGCTTATTCTGGGCTCTTATATGAAGGCAACGATTACGCTGTATGTCATCTGCCTGTTTATCGGACGGCTCTTCGGCATGGAGGATGGCACGGCGCTTGCTTTGCCGGTCGCCTTCTTCTGTTTTCTAATGGGTCTCGTCACCTTCGACGGCCCGGCTGCATGGGGGATGATCGTTACGGCGGTGCACCCGCTGTGGGCATTCACGGTTTTCTTCCTGCCTCTATTGACTCTAACGGCCGTTGCGGCGATCAGGAGGAAGGTGTAGCGTCCATTTTGCTCCCGAATAAATCCGAGTAATGAAATTGACTTTAGGTATAGGAATACGCCGGACTTAAGGTTATAATCGGTAATAGTGTATAATCAATCTAATCGGCCCACGGGCTAAATCTACTCGGTAAGGAGTTAATGGGAAATGGCAAAAACGCTTATTTTCGGGCACAAAAACCCGGACACGGACACAATCACATCGGCAATCGCATACGCGGAGCTGAAAACGAAGCTAGGAGCGGACGTCGAAGCGGTTCGCCTCGGCGAAGTGAACGGCGAAACGGCATACGCGCTTAAATACTTCGGCATCGAGGCGCCTCGCCTGGTCGAGAACGTGGCGGACGAAGCGAAGGACGTTATTCTGGTTGACCACAACGAGCGCCAGCAAAGCGCGAACGATATCGATAAAGTGCGCGTCGTCGAAGTTATCGACCACCACCGCATCGCGAACTTCGAAACGGCGGGCCCTCTGTACTTCCGCGCGGAGCCGGTAGGCTGCACGGCTACGATTCTGCTGAAGCTGTACAAAGAGAACGGCGTCGAGATCCGCAAGGAAATCGCGGGCCTCATGCTGTCGGCGATCATCTCCGACTCCCTGCTGTTCAAATCGCCGACTTGCACGGATCAAGACGTGGCGGCGGCTCGCGAGCTGGCGGCTATCGCAGGCGTTGACGCGGATGCGTACGGCCTGGACATGCTCAAAGCAGGCGCGGACCTGAGCGACAAAACGATCGAGCAGCTGATCTCCATCGACGCGAAGGAATTTTCGATGGGCAGCTACAAAGTGGAAATCGCGCAAGTAAACGCGGTTGACGTGAACGACGTGTTGAACCGCCAAGCGGAGCTGGAGACGGCGCTGAACGGCATTATCGCTTCCAAAGGCCTGGACCTGTTCCTGCTGGTCGTGACGGACATTCTGAACAACGACTCCGTCGGTCTGGCTCTCGGCAACAAAGCGGAAGGCGTCGAGAAGGCGTTTAACGTGAAGCTGGAGAACAACAAAGCGCTGCTCAAAGGCGTCGTATCCCGCAAATCGCAAATCGTGCCTCCGCTGACCGAAACGCTGAGCGCGATGTAAGCTAGGCCATACTTATTCCATAAGGATGCTTGAGGCAGTCCGAAGCTTCTTCGCGAAGCTTAGGGCTGCCTTTGCGTTACCATTGTAATAGAAGAGAGGAAAGAATCGGCATGTTCGAAATTAGAGAATATACCATGGAGAAAATGAAGGATCCTTACGGCATCTTATCCGGCGAGCGCTTCGAGCTGTATTTGGAGATGGAGGTGGACGAGGAGGACGAGCTGCACACGGAGGAAGGCGTCCGTCTACGCGTTGTTTATGTCAAGGAGCAGTCAGGCGCTTCCCGCATCGTAAAATATGAATTTTTGAACGCGGGCAGCGGCGCCTACATCGATATGGAGATGACCGAAGAAGAAGAAGCGTTCATCGACGCCTTCTGCAAGGAGCGTCTGGAATTGCCGTTGGAGGAATAACGCCCGTTTCGTTCCGCATAAGTTTCATAAGAGAGCCCTATACGCTGCAAGAAGTCCCATAATAAGGCATAGGGAGGGGATACTCATGCGGGAGCCGTTCCGGAACGAGCCGTTTACCGATTTCACGATCAGCGACTCCATTGCAGACTTTGGGGCCGCGCTGCGCAGCGTGGAATCCCAGCTTGGCCTCGAGTATCGTCTGAAGATCGGTTCCGACCGCATCGAAACGACGAACAAGCGGAAGTCGATTAATCCTTCCGAATTCAAGCAGGTCGTCGGCATCGTCTCGCAAGGCGACACCGAGCATGCGCACAAAGCGATTCTCGCCGCCGCCGCCGCTTTCGAGGAATGGAAACGGGTGCCGCCTGCCGCGAGGGCAAGAGTTCTGTATAAAGCGGCGGCCATATTGCGCCGCCGTAAGCATGAGTTCTCCGCGTGGCTTGTGTTCGAAGCGGGGAAAAACTGGGCGGAAGCAGACGGCGATACGGCGGAAGCGATCGATTTTCTGGAGTTTTACGGCAGGGAGATGGAGCGTCTTGCGGAGCGCCAGCCGCTTGTGCCGCTTGCGGGCGAGGACAACGAGCTGACCTATGTGCCCCTGGGAGTCGGGGTCGTCATCCCGCCTTGGAACTTCCCGCTTGCGATTATGGCGGGCATGACGATGGCGTCCGTCGTCGCGGGCAACACCGTCGTCTTGAAGCCGGCAAGCCCGACCGCGGTCATCGCGGCGAAATTCATCGAGCTGCTGGAGGAAGCGGGCCTGCCCGACGGCGTCGTCAATTATTTGCCCGGCGCGGGCGGGGATATCGGAGATTTCCTGGTCGAGCATCCGCTGACGCGCTTTATTTGTTTTACGGGCTCGCGGGAGGTCGGTCTTCGCATTAACGAACGGGCGGCCGCGGCGCGGCAGGATCAGAAGTGGATCAAGCGGGTCATCGCGGAGATGGGCGGCAAGGACACGATCATCGTGGCGGAGGATGCGGATCTCGATCTGGCGGCGGACGCGATCACGGCGTCGGCCTTCGGTTATTCCGGCCAGAAATGCTCGGCTTGCTCGCGCGCGGTCATCGAGGAGTCCGTCTATGAGGACGTGCTGGAGAAGGTCGTGCGGCGGACGGCGGCGCTGAAGATCGGTCATGCTTCGGAGCAGGCGACCGCGATCGGACCCGTTATCGACGAGAGGGCCTACATTAACATTCTGAAATATATCGAGGTTGGCCGATCGGAAGGGACGCTCGTGCTGGGAGGCAACAAAAGAGGCGGCACCGGCTATTTTATCGAACCGACGATTATCCGGGACGTCGCGCCGTACGCGAGAATCGCGCAGGAGGAAATTTTCGGGCCGGTGCTCGCTTTCATCAAGGCCGCCAACTTCGACGCGGCACTCGATATCGCGAACAACACGGAGTACGGCTTGACCGGCGCCGTCATCTCGCGCGACCGAGCCAAGCTCGAGAAGGCCAGAGACGAGTTCCACGTCGGCAACCTGTACTTCAACCGCAAGTGCACCGGCGCGCTCGTCGGCGTTCACCCGTTCGGCGGCTTCAATATGTCCGGCACCGATTCCAAGGCGGGCGGCCGCGACTACTTGCTGCTGCTCACCCAAGCCAAAGTCGTATCGGAGCGATTTTAGCGGTTGTTCAACTTTTATTTAAATTTATAACGGAACGGAACTCACAGACCTTATCTGCGCTTAAAATCGCATTTTTGGATTCTTACGGAACTATGAGCCCTTATTCATCCGAAAAGCCCGTGTCTACGACCAGAATGGCGCAGATAGCGGCGTTCAGTTCCGTTAAAGGCCACATACCACCAGAAATAATAAGGAATAACGTCTGTGAGTTCCGTTAGCTTTATAGCCTAATCTTAAAAGATTTCTTAGTTAGGGGGTACAGCCACTTCACGCCGCTCGGCGTGAGGGTATCCGCCGCGAGATGGGACAAGTACCCCAGCGCGGCCGTAATGGCGACGCCTTCAACTCGCAGGTCCTGCTCGAGTCCCGTGCCCAGCCACCACCAGAGCGGAAGGATCCATACGGTGTGCGTCATGCCTCTATGAGCAAGCCATGGCGCCCAGGCGATGAAGAGGCCAAGCCCGATCAGCCATCCTTCTCCCCGCATGGCGCCTAGCCCTGCTGCGCCGACGCCGATGAGGCTGACAAGCGCGTTCCGTATCGCGCCCGAGCTCATGGTCAGGCCGATCAGCATGGCGGCGATGCCGGCGCACGCAAGCTCCAGCCGAACGGAATGTCCGGCAAGGAATAAGTAGAGAACGGCCGCCGCGCACAGGCAGCCGCCCCATAGGGCGAGCTTGCGAATTTGCCTGCTTGCTTTGGTCAGCTTGCCGCTCAGCATGCTGGTCCCGTCCAGATCCGCGGCAAGCGCGGAGAATGCGGCGACGCCGATATACGTGAATCCATTCGATAAATCCGGCGAGAAGTAGACCGCCGCTCCCGCGCCGACGGCGACTCCGATCGCCAAATGCGTTTTTCCCCTCATTGCTTGTCGATTGCCCCCTCTGACTGACTGTCGATGAACGTCCTGCAGCTGCAGCTACTGCTCATCGTTCTATAGATGCTCCTTGTTGATCTGTTCGTTCCGCACCATTTGCTCGAGCTTCTCGACGAGTCTGTCGTGAACCTCATCCCTCTTGCGGAATCCCCAGAACGCCTTCCGTTTCTCCGCCTTCAGCAGCTTTAGCAGATACAGCTTTTCTTTTAAAGTCAGCATGCGCGGCCGCCTCCTTCCTTCGCTTCTATTAGTATAAGCGATTTGAATGCCGATAGGTCTAAATTTCCTTTATTTACCTAGGCTTTTGGACGCCATATAATAGAGCTTAGCAATGTGATTCGAATGGATGAGGGGCGTTGAAAGGCATGAATACCGAGTTTTTGGCAGGGTTTATACAAGCGGCGGAGTTGAAGAGCATAACGAAAGCAAGCGAAGCCATGCATATCTCGCATACCGCGTTAAGCAAGCAGCTGAGAACCTTGGAGACGCAATTCGACGTACGGCTGTTCGTCCGTTCCTCCCATGGCGTGGAGCTTACGGATGCCGGCAAAATCCTATACGCATCCTCCAAGCGGCTTCTGGATCAAGTGGCCGAGCTGGAGCACCAATTAACGCCTTATCGAATAGGCCGCCGCTTAAAAATCGCTTCCGTTCCGGATATCGCGATGAAGTACCTGGTAGCTGCGCTTCCGATGCTTCAGGAGCAAGGCCATGAGGTGGAGATCGTGTATCGGCAATCTACGAAAGAGGTCTACGAGATGCTGATCGAAGGGGAGGCGGACATCTGCGTCGCCGAACGATTCGGCACGCATCCGTCCATCTGGACCGGGGAGCTGGGGAGGGAGCCGCTGCACGTGGTCATGCCGAAGGATCATCCCTTATCCAGCCTGGAATCGGTCACTCTGACCGAGTTAAGCCGCCACCCGCTTGTCTTATACAGCAAAGGCTGCACGATAAGGGCCGCGCTGACCCAAATGTTCGGCGGCAGTCAAGAGTCGATGCACATAAAAACCGAGGTTGGCTTCAGCGAAGTCATCCTCGGTTATGTGGCAAACGGATCGGGCGTCACGGTATTGCCGGAAGGCTTTATGGCCGCCGTATTCGCCGATCAATTGGTGTATCGGCCTCTCGACCACCCCGATGCTCACCGCTCGATTGCCGTGGCCAGCTTGAACCGCGCCAAGGGGCAGCGATTCCTGAGGCTGATCGGTTAGTTAGCCGCGACGGGCGTCTTAATCCCGAACAGCTGCAGGGAGATATAAGGATACGTGTTATAGCGGAAGGCTAGCTCTAATTCAAGCAGGGTGAATCGTTCAATCGTCCGGTTGTTCTCCAGCTTGCCGGCGTGCAGGAAACGGAAGGGCAGAGGGGTGACGGCCTCCATGAACGCCTTAACAGCCTCTTCATCGTTACCTGTAACGAGCACATCGCTTACTTGACCCTCATGAACGGGCTCGTCAACGACCTTGAAGAACGTGTTTTTGAAGGCGCCGATAACCGAGGACTCCGGCAGCAGCGCTTGAAGCTGCTCGGCGGAGGACTCGCCCCAGGCCGTCGTGAATCCGCTGAAGTCGGCGTTAAACGGATTGGAAATATCGACGACGATTTTTTGCTTCAGCTGCTCCTTGTGCGCGATCGCCCATTCCTTCAGGACGGCCGCATGAAAAGCGGGAATGATGATGTCCGCCTGCAGCGCCTCCTCGTTCGTGCTTACCGTTACGTTCGATAGCTGCAATTGACGCGCCAGCTCCTTTGTTTCCTCCGGGCTGCGCGAGCCCCAACGAACCGGATGGTTCCCCTTCTCGCTCAGACGTTTCACCAGCGCTTTCCCCATATTGCCTGTTCCCAGTACCGAAATGTTCATCTTCACTCACTCCTCTTCTTTGATTGCTCTTAGATTACCAAGGATCGGAAGCCTGCAGAAGCGCCGTAATTTCGGAGCGCTGCAACTTTTGGTTTCGACCACGCATGACCCCCCAGGTCAAAATTTTACCTCTCGCAGGTCAGAATCTCGCCTTCGAATGCCCGGCAATTTCATTATTATAGAGTCAACTTACTAGATTGCTGAGGTGATTGTTGGTGGAACCCGCAAAATCGATTCTCCCGCAGGGGCAGGTTAAGCCCCGCAGATTCTGGTCGCCCCGCCGCAAGGAGGCGCTCGTCGGCTGGCTGTTCCTGCTCCCGGAAATCGCGGGCATGCTGCTTCTGAACGTGTTCGCGCTTCTATTCTCCCTATACTTAAGCTTCTCGGAGTGGGACCTCCTCTCCGGCATCAAAGGCATCAAATTCATCGGCTTGGACAACTATGCGAAGATGTTCCAAGACGAGGCGATCGGCCAGGCGCTGAAGAACAATCTGCTCTACACCGTCTTCACCGTGCCGGTCTCCATCGCGGTCGCGCTTGTGATGGCCGTGCTTATACACTCGAAGGTGTACGGCAAGGATTATTTTAAGGTCGTCTTCTTCCTGCCCTACATCTCGTCGATCATCGCGATCGCCGCGGTATGGAGCGCCCTGCTGCATCCTTCGCTCGGACCGGTTAACCAATTCCTGCTTGAGCTCGGCATAACGAACCCTCCGAAGTGGCTCGTCGATCCGAAGACGTCGCTCCTCTCCATCGCGCTGATCAGCACGTGGGCGGGCATCGGGTATACGGTCATCATCTACATGGCGGGTTTGACGAATATTCCTGCCGATCTGTACGAGGCGGCGGACATCGACGGCGCTTCTTCCCTGCAGAAGTTTTTCAAAATAACGGTGCCTCTGCTTCGTCCAACGACGTTCTTCCTGTTCGTCACCATGCTGATCGCGTCCTTCAAGGTGTTCGACATCATCGCCTTCCTGACCGAAGGCGGGCCGCATAATTCCTCGACGGTGCTCGTATTCCGGATTTACGAGGAGGGCTTCCGCAATTACAACATGGGCTACGCCTCCGCAATCTCGTGGCTGCTGTTCGCGATCATCGGCATCCTGACGGCCGCTACGTGGAAGATGAGGAAGGAAGACGCCGCATGAGAACCGTCACGAAGGAGGAATCCGCTTGTTTGCTCAACAGCTGAAAAAAAACGCGTCCAAAATCATCGTCACCGCTATTATGGGGGCTCTGTCCATCTTCTTCCTTGTTCCGTTCATCTGGATGGTATCGTCAGCCTTTAAGTTCGAGAACGACGTCATGCGCTTCCCGATAGAGTGGATTCCCGAGACGATCAACGTCGTCTACAACTTCAAGGCCGTATGGATGGGCAACGTGCCGTTCTACTTGTTTTATTGGAACTCGATCAAGGTGGCGCTCACCGTCACGCTTATCACGCTCGTGTTCTCGTCCATGGCGGCGTATTCGTTCACGAAGCTGCAGTTCAAGGGGCGGGATCTCGTCTTCCTGCTGCTGATCTCCTATATGATCATTCCGGCGCAGGCGACGCTCATTCCGAGATTCATGCTCATTCGGTGGATGGGCTTGTACGATACGCATGCTGCGCTTATCCTTATGGATATGTTCTCGATTTATTTCACCTTCCTGCTGCGCCAGTTCATGCTCGGGGTGAACAACGACTTTATCGAAGCGGCAAAAATAGACGGGGCGGGCTACTTCCGCATCTTCTGGTCGATCATGCTGCCGCTCTGCCGGCCGGTGCTGGCGACGGTCGCCATCATCAAGTTCATCTGGACGTGGAACGACTACCAGAATCCGCTCATCTTCCTGCTCGACAAGAAGCTGTATACGATCCAGCTCGGCATGGCGCTGTTCCGCGACGATTATACGAACAACTACGCCATCATGATGATGGCCTCGCTGTCCGCGATCATTCCGCTGCTCATCGTGTTCGTCATCCTGCAGCGGCAGGTCATCAACGGCATCGCCCTCGGCGGCGTCAAAGGGTAGAACGGCCCCGAAAGGTCAAATATTTTCTCTTCGCACCTAAAAATTGTACACGCCGGGCGGCGCTACGGATTCTATAATCAGTTGCAAGCAAGGCCATTCCATTCACAACCTCAAGGGGGAAGAGCAAGTGAAAAACAAAAACGTCATGCTGATTCTTAGCCTTATGCTCGCCATCGTCACCGTCCTCAGCGCCTGCGGCAATTCGGGCAATTCGGGCAGCAACTACGGCAACAACCCGGAAAGCGGCAGCTCCGCGGTTCCGAGCAACGCGCAAGGCGGCGGCAAGTCCGAAGAGCAAGTCACGATCAAATATTACAACTGGGACAACGAAGCGACGGCTCCGAACACCCGCGCCATGCTGGACGAATTCGAAGCGGCGAACCCGAACATCAAGGTCGAGCACGTTGTGCTCGTGCCGGGCAACTCGGTCGAGATGCTGAAGAAGCTGGACTTCCTCATCTCCTCGGGCGAAGCGATCGACGTCATCAGCGTTCCTAGCTTGGACGCGGTCGTGGAGAGAGCCTCCAGAGGCGCGCTCGAGCCGCTGAACAAGTACTATGAGGCCGAGGGACTGGTGGCGGAGGATGAATATTACGTCAACCCGCAAATCGACGGCCAGTACTACGGCATGCAGAACACGACGACCTACCAATTTATCCTGCTGAACAAAAACGCGCTGGACGAGGCCGGCCTTCCGATTCCGACTTACGGCTGGACATGGGACGACTTCCGCGAGTACGCGAAGAAGCTGAACAAAGGCGAAGGCGTCGACAAACGTTACGGCAGCTACTTCCACACATGGGAGCTGTACATGAACCCGCCGGCTCAGACGGTCATGCGCAACCCGTTCCGTTACGAAGACGGCACGACCAACTTCTCCGATCCGACATACAAATATTTCTTCCAGCTCCGCAAGGACATGGAGGCGATCGACCAATCGGCCAAGCCGTATGCGGACGTACTGGCGGCCAAGCTGAACTACCGTACCGAGTTCTTTAACGACGATGCCGCGATGGTTCTGTCCGGCAGCTGGATGGTTCCGGATCCGGGCAACCTGGAGCAATACCCGCATGACTTCGTGACGGCCTTCGCGCCGGTGCCGCTTCCTCCGGCAAGCGCGCAGCCGAAGGATTACGAAGGCGGCAAATATTTCGTAGGCGGCGGCCATCTGACAATGGGCGCGACCTCCAAGCACAAAGAAGCGTCCTTCAAGCTGATGCGTTTCATGACGACGACCGATTCCGAGCACCGCACGGAGTTCTCCGGCTGGAAGAAAGCCGACTCGACCGCGCTGCTTGACCGCCTCATCGGCGAGAACAAAAACATGTACGACGTGGAATCGCTGAAAAACACTTTGTTCGGCGAAAGCATCGAATACCTCGACGCGTCCCAAGTGGTGACCACGTTCGGCTCGCAGCTCGCGAAGGTGCTGGCCGACAACTTCAGTAAGTTTATGCTGGGCAGCGACTCGGTGGACGATATCCAGAAGGCGATGGCCGAGGAAGCGACGAAAGTGATCGAAGAAAATACGAAGTAAGGCGGCTGCAGAGCCGTCTCTAAAAAAGGCATCTACTCCAGATTTGCGGGGGTAGATGTCTTTTTTGTTGACCGGTACGATTGCCGCGGCGGCTTAACGGAACGGAAAGACGTTATTCGCCGGAAAATGAGAGCTTTTGGGGAGCTTGCGGAACTGAGCGCCTTTATTTCACGCGATTCGACTAGATTTACCTTTGAAACGGGCAAATAACGGCGTACAGTTCCGTTACCTTGAAAAAAATGCTTTTTTATGCGAAATAAGGTCCCTCATTTCCGTAAGCAGCCAGAGTATGACTGACACAGCCATAGCGAATCCGGCAGCGCCGCGGCGGTTTCGACGATCGCGGAGCGCTTTTTCTCGCGAAAAGTAAAAATTTTACCCCCAAAGACAAAAAATCGCACTATCTAAGGCAAGGCTCGCTCCCTATAATGAGGGGTATAACCGACCAGCCAAAGGGTGAAACGATGAAGAGACTATTCCGCAGCACGTACTACAGCAAAATTCAAGTGTCGTTCATCCTTCTCATTCTGCTTCCGATCGTTACGGTCACGATCATTTCGTACACGGTGAACCGGAACGCGAGCATGGACAATATCGCGCTGTCGAATAAGAGCATATTGCAGCTTATGGAGCAGGATATCGAGGAGACGGTCAGCGATCTGGCTTACGCCTCTCTCATTTTCGTCGAAAATGATCTGCTGAAGCCTTATTACAAGCACTACGCGGAGCTGGACGGCATTAGCAACTTCCAGGATTACGAGATTTACAGCGGCATCGAAAGCCTGCTGAACCTCGTGTCGTTCAAAGCGTCGCCCAATCATATTCATCTGTTTATCGCCAACGAGAAAGGGCTGATCATCTCGACTCCCGGCTTCTTCGCAAGGGGGAAGAGCATCGATGAGCTCGAGGATCATTGGAAGCAGATTCAAGCCAAAGATAATTTGGCCAATTCAAGCCATTTCCAATGGCTCGGCGCCGTCTCGTCGGAGAGTTATCCGGAGAAGTTTTTTTACGGGACGCGGGTCATCCGCGACACGGGAACGGGCCGCGTGCTGGCCGTGCTCAACATTGGCATTTCCGAAAACTATTTCAAAGAATTGTTTGATCCGATCAAGACGGGCAAGTTCGCCTTGTTCAACAGCGACGGCGAGCTGTTCGCCGGATCGCCGGACGTGAGCTTATCGGCTCCCGGCGACAAGGGGACGATCATCCGAAGCAGCGCATCCATCCCGATCGTCGACTGGGATCTTGTCTTCGAGACGCCGAAGGCCGACGTCGTCGGCCAGCTGACGAGAACGTTCTATATTAGCGGGATAATCATCGCGGTGTCCATGGTTCTGTTCCTGCTACTGTCAATGCTTCTCGCGCGCAAGCTTCACAAGCCGATCCATAAGCTGCAGCGCATCGCCGTGCAGTTCGGAGGCGGCAACCGCTCGATGCGGTTCCAGGTGTCGGGCGAGGATGAGATCAACGATCTCGGCCGGACGCTGAACGACATGCTCGACCAGATCGAGGAGCTGATCGCGAACATGGCCAGAGAGCAGGACGAGAAACGAAGAATGGAGCTCCAGACGCTCGCGAACCAGATCAGGCCCCATTTTCTGCTGAACACGCTCAACGCGATGAAGATCAGCCTCATTATGGGAGGGGATCAGGTGCACGGGGAGAAAATCAACTCCCTAATGTCGCTTCTTCGCAACTATCTGAAGATGGACGAGCCGTCCTTCCTCCACGAGGAAGTCGAGGTGCTGCGGCATTACGTCAGCCTGATGGAGATGCGCAGCGACATGCGGATTCGCTTCGAAGCGTCGTTCTCCGAGGAAGCGGGCATGTGCCGCATTCCGAAGCTGCTTCTGCAGCCGATCGTGGAGAATGCCATCGTGCACGGCTTCCTGGAGCGGGACGATCATTCCGCCATCGTCCTGCGCGCAGAGATCCAGCAAGGAGATTTGGTCATCGCGGTGGCGGATAACGGCATGGGCATGGACGAGGCGGCAATTGCCGAGATGAACGCCAAGCTGCAGGCGGAGGGAGCGGCCGAGCACCGGGACCCGGATCATATCGGCGTCCGCAATATCTTGCAGCGCATGAAGCTGGTTTACGGGGAGGCGGCGGCCTTGCGTCTGGAGAGGAACGAGGAAGGCGGCTTGACGGTCTGCCTGCACATACCGGTTATGGAACGAAGCTTGCCCGCGGGAGGCGAACACGATGTATAAGGTTCTGGTTATTGACGATGACGCGCTGATGCTTAAATATTTGCGGGGACTGGTAGACTGGCGGTCGCTTGGCTTCGGCCCGCCCCTCGAATCCTATTCGAGCGTGAAGGCGCTCGAGCTGTTCAAGCAGGAGAAGCCGGACGTGGTCGTGACGGATATCGGCATGCCGCAGATGGACGGATTGCAGCTGGCGGAAAAGTTCAAGCAGCTGAAGCCCGACGTCCGAATCGTATTCCTCACCTGCTACGAGGAGTTCGACTACGTGAAAACCGCGCTCCGCATGAACGCGGACGATTATTTAATCAAGGATAAGCTCGTCGCCGCCCAGCTCGAGGACGCGCTCGCGAAGTCGATCGGCAACCTGAAGCGCGAGGAGAAGATGGAGGCGAAGGAATCGTACGAAGAGGATTTGGTCCGGAATCTGGACGTGCTCAAAACTTCTTTGTTCGAGCGGCTGACCCGCGGCGGGGACATGGACGCGACCGTTCAATATGCTAGGCGCCTCGGGATCAAATGGACGTACGGCGCGTTCCGGATGAGCGTCGGCCATATCCCGTTCTCCAGCCTGCTTGACCGGTACAAAACAAAGGACGCGGAGCTGCTCCTCTATTCCGTTTATAATATCGCATCGGAAATAGCGGTCCAGTTCGAAGGGATTACCGTCTTCCGTTACCAAAGCGGAATCGTTGTTCTACTGAACCATAAGAGCGGGACGGCGGCAACGCCGCACAGCTACTTGCAGAGCTTCCTCTCGCTGGTTAAGCGGCAGGTCCACGAGCTGCTGCATATCGGCATTCGTTTCGTTAGTCCCGTCGCCGAGCTGGCCCTGCGCGATATGGCCGATATGTACAGGAAGCTGATGCGAGGGAGGCTGGAGCTGTTCTACGACAACGCTCCCCTCTCGGAGTGGAAGCCGGACCGCGCGGGCATGATCTTCTATCCCGCGGCAAGCGGCGCGGACGTCTACGGCCGGAAGCTGGAGAAGGCGATAGCGGAAGGGGACGGAAGGGCCGTGGGCGAGCTGCTTCGGGCCATGCGAATGGAAGCGGAGGAACAACGAATGCAGCCCAAGGAGTGGATTGGAGCCTGTACCGGAATGGTCCGGACCTTGGAGCTGCGGTTTGCGCCTAGCGCTAGGGACGAATCGTTCTACCAATCGATGGAAGCCGCGCTGAACGCCGACGATTTGGTTGGACTGATGGCTTGGAAGCTGACAGGGCTCGCGGAGCCGGGCAGGAAGCCGGTCTATGCGCCAGGGAAAGTGGAGCCGAAGCTTCAGGCCATCGACCGGTTTATCGCCGACCATCTCGAGGAAAACGTCAGCTCGATCGACATCGCGGAGTATTTGGGACTCAATCCGAGCTACTTCTCCCGGTATTTCAAACGTTTGACGGGCGTCAACTTTACCGACTACGTGCACCGGTACAAAATCGGCATCGCGGAGCAAATGCTCCGGGGGACGGAAGAAACGGTCGAGATCGTGGCGGCCAAGTTCGGTTATTACGAGAGAAGCTACTTCTCCAAAGTGTTCAAGAAGTATACCGGCAAGACGCCAACCGAGCTTCGGGGCGCGTCGTCGAACTAAATTAGAAGAGGGAGAGGAATACGATGTCCAAGTTATCGGCATTGCCCGTTCCAACGGAGCATCAGCTCAAATGGCAGGATTACGAGCTCGGGATGTTCTGCCATTTCGGCATCAATACGTTTTGCGATCAAGAGTGGGGAGAGGGAGGCGACTCGCCCGAGTTGTTCAACCCATCGCGGCTGGACGCGCGCCAGTGGGTGCGCACGGCCAAGCAGGCAGGCTTTCGCTATTTCGTCCTGACGGCGAAGCATCACGACGGCTTCTGCTTATGGCCGACGGCCACGACCGATTATTCCGTCGCGTCCAGCCCATGGAAGGACGGAAAAGGGGATGTCGTGCGGGAATGCGCGGACGCTTGCCGCGAGGAAGGCATCGGCTTCGGCCTGTATTTGTCTCCGTGGGATCGGCATGAGCCTTGCTATGCGGACAAGGAGGCCTATGACGCCTTCTATATGAAGCAGCTCGAGGAATTAATGACGGGCTACGGCCCGCTGGTAGAGGTATGGTTCGACGGAGCGGGGTCCGAAGGCCGAGAATACGATTGGCCGTCGATCGTCGGACTCGTGAAACGGCATCAGCCCGAAGCCATGATCTTCAATATGGGCGCGCCGACGATCCGGTGGGTCGGCAACGAAGACGGTCTTGCGCCCTACCCCTGCTGGAATACGGCGCAGTCGGCGAAGGTCAGCATGTTCAGCGACGCGTCTCTGCAGTGGCTGCCGGAAACGCCAAGCTGGGTGCCGGCGGAATGCGACGTGCCGATTCGCAAGGACCGGTGGTTCTGGCATCCGGACGAAGAGCATTTGCTGCTGTCGCTCGATCAGCTGATGGATATTTATTACCGTTCCGTCGGCCATGGCGCGACCCTGTTGCTTAACGTGGCGCCGGATAACAGCGGCTTGATGCCGGAGGCCGACGTGCGGAGAGTGACGGAGCTTGGAGACGAGATTCAAAAGTTGTTCGGTACGCCGGCCGCGGAGGCGTCGGGGGCGGGCATGCAGCTCGAGCTCGCGCTTGAGGCCGGCACGGCATTCGACCACGTCGTCTTAATGGAAGAGATTCGTTATGGGGAGCGGGTGCGGTCGTATGTGCTCGAGGCAAAGCGGGACGGCGAGTGGCGCGAGCTTGCGCGAGGCAGCGCCATCGGCCATAAGCGGATCGAGAGGACGGGCCGGACGGCCGCGGACGCGATCAGGCTTCGTGTCTTGGAAAGCGTGGAACAGCCTTTGATCCGCAGCCTCTCCGTTTACCGCAACGATTAACCAAAGTCCCCTGGAAGGGGAAGAGGAGGAGCTAAGCTTGCACGCGAGCCGATTGGAATGGAAGGATAAGCAATATGAATTAGGCGGAGAACCGCTGCGCATCATGTCCGGCGCGATTCATTATTTCCGGGTCGTGCCGGAGTATTGGGAGGATCGCCTTCTGAAGCTGAGAGCATGCGGCTTCAATACGGTGGAAACGTATGTGGCTTGGAACGTTCACGAGCCGAAGGAAGGCGCCTTCTGCTTCGAGGGAATCGCCGATCTGGAACGGTTCGTTCGGCTGGCGGGAGAGCTAGGACTGTATGTCATCGTACGGCCTAGCCCGTATATTTGCGCCGAGTGGGAATTTGGCGGCTTGCCCGCCTGGCTGCTCTCGGACAGCGACATGCGTCTTCGTTGCTTCGATCCCGCTTATCTCGCCAAGGTCGACCGCTATTATGATGAGCTCATTCCGCGGCTGGTGCCGCTGCAGTCCACGAACGGCGGCCCGATAATCGCCGTGCAGGTGGAGAACGAATACGGCAGCTACGGCAACGACACGCGTTATTTGGAATATTTGAGAGACGGTCTGCTTGCCCGGAGCGTAGATGTCCTGCTGTTCACATCGGACGGTCCGACGGACGAGATGCTGATCGGGGGGACGATCGAAGGCGTTCATGCGACCGTTAACTTCGGCTCGCGGGTAGAGGAGTCGTTCGGCAAATTCCGGGAGTACCGGGAGACGGAACCGCTCATGTGCATGGAGTATTGGAACGGCTGGTTCGACCACTGGATGGAGCCGCATCACGTGCGCGACGGCGGAGACGTGGCCGAGGTGCTGGACCAGATGCTGTCGGCAGGCGCGTCGGTTAACTTCTATATGTTCCATGGCGGTACGAATTTCGGCTTCTACAACGGAGCGAACCATATCAAGACATACGAGCCGACCGTCACCAGCTACGATTACGACGCGCCTCTGACGGAGTGGGGCGATATCACGCCGAAATACGATGCGATTCGGGCCGTCATGGAGAAGCATGGCTTCGAAGCGGGCTGTCCGCTGCCCGAGCCGCTGCCGAAGCGTTCTTACGGGAAGGTAGCGCTGAGCGAATCGGGCCAGCTATTCCCTCAGCTCAGTAAGATGGGGAGCCCGGTCGACAGCGTCTGGACGCTCCCGATGGAGAAGGTGGGTCAAGCTTACGGATTTATCCTCTACTCGACGTGGGTGAAGGGACCGCGCGCCGGCCAGCAGCTTCATATTCAAGAGGTGCGCGACCGCGCGCAGGTGTTCCTCGGCGGCAAGCCAATCGGCGTCGTAGAACGCTGGAATCCGCAGCCGCTTGCGCTGGAAGTGCCGGCCGAGGGAGCGCGGCTCGATATTCTGGTCGAGAACATGGGACGCGTCAATTACGGTCCGCTGCTCCGCGACGCCAAAGGCATTACGGAGGGCGTGCGCATCGACAATCAGTTCCAATTCGATTGGACGATTACGCCGCTGCCGCTGGATGGCGACATGTTGTCGCGGGTGACGTATCAGGAAGCCGCTGCGCCGAATGAGAATCAAACGGCTGGCATGCCGGCCTTCTACAAAGGAAGCTTCGAAGCGGAAGAGGCTTGCGATACGTTCCTCCGCTTCGACGGCTGGAAGAAGGGCGTCGCGTGGGTGAACGGCTTCAATCTCGGACGCTATTGGGAAGCGGGACCGCAGAAGGCATTGTATGTTCCTGGTCCGCTGCTCCGCAAAGGCGCCAACGAAATCGTCTTGTTCGAGCTGGAGGGCGCGGCCGAAGACGCAGCGGTGACGCTGACGGACAAGCCGGATCTTGGCCGAATCGAGGCCGTGGACGATTCGTTCCTTAATTTCGTCGGCGAGGATGAGGCGGAGCAGGCGTAGGAAAAGGGGCTCGGTTTCTAGCTTCAGGTATTGGCTTGGCTTGGCGTTCATTGTTTTTCGCAAACCAGCTTTGCTTGCTTCACTCCGGCCATTTCGCCTTATCGCCTCGTATGGCGACGGCTCCCGTCAAATGCTATAATGAGCCTTAACGATAAAAGGTTTGGTGGGATGGAACATGACGGTAACGGAGAACGGCATCGCGCAGGCGTCATGCGACGACGCCTGCGGCGGAACGGAAGCGGATATCGGCAGCGTGAAGGAGAAGCTGGTGGACGATCATACGGCCGTCGAGCTGGCGGATCTGTTCAAGGCGCTCGGGGATCCGACTCGCATTCGGATCCTTCACGCGCTGCTGCAGTCCGAGCTATGCGTGCATGATCTGACCGAGGTGCTGGAGATGGGACAGTCGGCAGTTTCCCATCAGCTTCGGCTGCTGCGCAACATGCGGATCGTCAAGCGCCGCAAGGTCGGCAAAACCGTCTATTATTCGCTGGACGACGACCACGTCGAGCAATTGATCGTCCTTACGCTTCAGCATTTGAAGCATGAATAAGACCGACAGGCAGCTCGCCATTATGCTTGAATTACAGCGAAGCAAGGTATTGAGGGCGGAGGATTTGGCTTCTCTATTCGAGACGAGCGTTCGTACCGTCTACCGGGACATTCAGGCCCTAAGCGAAATGGGAATTCCGATCATAGGAGCCCCTGGACAAGGCTATTCTCTGATGGAGGGCTACTTTCTTCCGCCCATCGGCTTTTCGGCCGAAGAAGCGGTCGCTCTCCTCATGGGCACCGATTTTATCGAACAGCGGCTGGATGGGGATTACAAGCAGATGGCAAGGACGGCCAGGCGCAAGATCGAAGCGATTCTACCGGAGCCCGTACGAGTCGAGTCGACGCGCGTCAGGGAAACCATGCGGCTTCTGCATTCTAGCGAACCGATAACCGACCTGAGGGAGAAGGACTATGTAGGACAAATACGCCATGCCATATTGGAACGGAGGAAGCTTAGTTTTACGTACCGGAAAAAAATGCCCGAAGGGGACGGCAATCGGAGCAGTAAACGGGAGGTCGCTCCGTACGGCCTGGTCTTCGCGCAGGGCAATTGGATAGTAATGGCTCGCTGCGATCTGCGGGGGGATATCCGCCATTTCCGCTTGTCGCGAATGACGGAGCTTGCGTTGCTGGATGAGCGCTTTGTCTTGCCTGCCGGGTTTAACCTGAACCAATACCGTCCGCCGGACGACCGCAACGAGCGCGTGTTGATTCGAGCCCATCCGGAATGGATGGATAGAATCATTGAAACCGCCAACTTCTATATCGAATCGGCGGAGGAGCGAGTGGAAGGCATGATCGTCCAGTTTCGAGTTCGATCACCGGAGGAGCTGCTGTATCTGATCCTCGGCTGGGGAGGGGAAGTTGAGGTCTTGGAGCCGGAATCCTTACGCCGCCGGGTTCGGGAAGAGGCCGAAAAAATGTGGAAACGCTACTGACATGCTGTTGTCAGTAGCGTTTTTTTATACTTGGAGTATTCCAAATTTGAATGAGGAGTGGTATAGATATGAAAACGACAACGGAAGCATTGCAGGCGTTTGAAGCAACGGTCGGGCGGTATTTGGCCGAATTGGATAGCCTCGAGATGGAGCAGCTGCGTGCGTTGCCGAATGAAGAAGACTGGTCGATCGGACAAATGTATATGCATTTGATTCAGTCGGCCCAATTCATGCACCTGGCCAATGTTGACCATTGCCTGGCCGGAAACGAAATTGTGCAGGAGGGAGCGGGAGAGAAAACGGACGCTGGCAAGGCCGTGTTCGAGCTTGGCAGCTTCCCGCCTATTCGGATACGGGTGCCCGCCTCTTCGCAGTACACACCGCGGCAGCCGGAAAGCAAGGAGCAGCTAATCGAGGGCCTTCGCGGCGTCATGGAACGGATGAGACGTACGGAAATCGTTTTGAAGCAGGCGCCGGAAGAAAATAAAATCCTCCATCCGCGCCTCGGCGCGCTGAACGCCACCGAGTGGTTCTTGCTGATAGAGATGCATTACAGGCATCATCTGCTGCAGCTGGAGCGTTTGAAGGATTTTTGGGAGAAGAGAGAAAATACTTTAGGGAGAGTAGAGATTGAACATAAACAAACGTGAGGAGCGTGATTATGATTAACGAAGAGATTCAAGAAATCATCGGCAAATATGTAGCGGCCTACAATACATTTGATATGGAAGGTATGATGAGCCTGCTTCATCAAGATATCGTCTTCCGGAATTTCGCAAACGGTGAAATGAATGCAGAGACCTCAGGAATACAAGAGTTTAGAGAGTTGGCAGAGAGGTCTGCGCAAATATTCTCGAGCCGATGCCAGACGGTTACGGATTGGCTTATCGCGGACGGGAACGCGGAAGTACAAATTGACTACGAAGCCATATTGGCTGTCGATTTGCCTAACGGGCTAAAGGCCGGTGAAAAAATCCAATTAAAAGGCAAGTCTGTATTCGAGATTTTCGAAGGAAAAATAGGAAGAATCGAGGATTACAGTTAATCGAGGGATTAGAAAATACCTCGCTCTTTGTGAGCCGGGCGAGAAGCGGGTAGCCGTTTTTCTCCGGCTTTTTTTCTTGCTCTATATATCGATTGCGATCTATTATTCTCATATAAGAGAAAAATTTTCCATAACAGTGCCGAGAGGGGGATTCGTATTGGAAGCTCTAATTAGAGAAGCGCAGACAGATGAAATTCATATGGTCCACCAGATCATGATTATGGCCTTCGAGGAATACCGTGGGAAGCTAACGCCGCCATCCGGGGCGCTTTCCGAAACGGTCGATGATATTATCGGAAAAATAGCGAAGGGTGGCGGAGCCATTATAGCGGAGGTAGACGGAATCCCCATCGGATCTGCACAATACGTGTTTTATGACTCCTATGTTTACATAGGGAGAGTCTCCGTTCTGCCTTCTCACCGTGGATTTGGCATTGGACAAAAACTCGTTCGATACATCGAGCAAGCTGCAAGGGATCGGGGTATAAGCGAGTCGAGACTTGGGGTGCGGTTATCTGTTCCGAGTAATGTGGCGTTCTACAGTAAACTCAATTACGAGATTGTAGAGAAACACGCCTACCCGGAAGAAACCGATTACTGGTACATCATGAAGTGTTCGTTAGCAAGCTAACATCGCAATCTAACACCGCAATCCAACAAGGCGACAGCCGGTCACATGACCGGCTGTTTTCTCATTTGAAGGAGCCCCAACCTCAGCCTTTGACGGAGCCGATCATAACGCCTTTCTCGAAATACTTCTGAAGGAACGGATACAGCACGAGAATCGGCAGCGTCGACACGATGATGACGCCGTATTTGATCTGGTCGGCATATTTCTGCGCATAACCGCCCGCCGCCCCGCCGGTGCCCGCGCCGCCCGCGAACACCTGGTTCGACAGCAGAATATCCCGAAGTATGATCTGCAGCGGCTTTAATTCGTTATCCCGGATATAGATGAGCGCGGTGAAAAAGTCGTTCCAATGACCGACCAGATAATAGAGTCCTACAACGGAGATGAGAGCTTTGGACAGCGGCAGCGCCACCTTCACGAAATAGACGAAATGCGAGCAGCCGTCCATCGCCGCGGCCTCGTACAGCTCAGGAGGTAGAGAAGATTCGAAGAACGTCCGGGCGATAATCAAATAGAAGACGTTGACGCAAAACGGAATAATGAATACCCAGAACGTATTCGTCAGGTGCAGGTCTTTCATGAGCAGGTAAGTCGGGATCAGTCCGCCGTTGAAAAACATCGTGAAGACGAACGCGAACATAATGAAACGCCGGGCCTTGAATTCCTTTCTTGACAGCACATAGGCCGCAGGCAGGGTGAACAGCAGATTGACGAGCGTTCCGGCAATCGTATAAAACATGGTGTTCCGGTAGCCGGTCCAAATCCGTTCGTCTCGGAAAATTTCATTGTACCCGAAGAAGCTGGTTCCCTTCGGAAACAACAAGACCTTGCCGGTCGACACCATCGTGGAGTCGCTTACGGAGGCGATGACGATAAAATAAAGCGGGTAAGCGACCGCCAAAAAAATCAATGCGCATAACGCGATTAGCACGGCCCGAAAAACGATTTCGCCGCTGCTGAGCCGATGACGAACCATTGGCTATTCCTCCTTTGCCTAAGCGTTAAAACAGGCTTGTATTCGAAACGCGCCTGGATATGGCGTTCATTCCAAACAGGAAAATAAAATTGATGACCGTATTGAACAAACCGATCGCGGAAGCCATGCTGAACTGGTTGGACACGATCCCGATTTTGTATACGTACGTCGCGATCACCTCGGACACCGGGAGGTTCAGCGCGTTTTGCATGAGGAATATTTTCTCGAAGCCGGTGCTCAGAATGTTCCCCATGCTGAGGATGAACAAAATGATAATCGTCGGAACCAGCGCCGGAAAGTCGATGTAACGGATCGTCTGCCACCGGCTCGCCCCGTCCATTTTGGCGGAATCGTAAAGCTGCGGATCCACGGTCGATAGCGCCGCCAAATAAATAATGCTGTTCCAGCCGCAATGCTGCCAAATATCCGACAGGACGTAGGTTGGGATAAACGTGTTGGTCGAGGCGAGCAGGTTGATGTGGCCGAGTCCGGCGGATTTCATGAGATGACCGACGATGCCCGTCTCCGGCGACAGCAGGACGTTCAGCATCCCCACGAGCACGATGACCGAAATGAAGTGGGGGAGGTACACCGTCGTTTGCATAAGCTGCTTCGCTTTTTTCCTGCGGATCTGGTTCAAAATAAGCGCCAGGACGATCGGGGCGGGAAAGCCGATGACGATCGTCGCGAAGCTGATGAAGAACGTATTCCGCATCAAGTCGGCGAACAAATAACTGTCGATAAACTGCTTGAAGTAGTGAAGGCCTTGCCATTCCCCGCCGGTAAGCCCCTTGCTGAAATCATAATCCCGGAACGCGAGCTGCACTCCGTACATCGGGATATAGCTGAAAATAAAGATGATCGCGATGGCGGGCAACACCATGATCCATAATTGATAGTCGCGTTTGAGCGTGCTGAAAACCGATCCCGAGCGCATCGAAATCCCTCCTTGCGGAAGAAGCCGCTCCCATTAAGAGCGCGGAGCAGCATTCTTCCGTCAGTGATTTAGTTAATTCGTGCTCTTGTATTCATCATAGTATTTCTGCATGATTTCGAGATTTTGATTGAGACCGGCCTTCTTGCTTTCATTCACGTAGGCATCCCATTCATTCTCGACTCCGCCTTTCGTGACCCACTTGGCAAAGCTGGCGTTGGCCAGATTCATCACGTTCGTGTTGTTCAGGCTCATCGTGTTATTGTCGGCCGTCTCGTATTTGATGAACATGGCCGGATAGACGTCGGTTTCCGGGTTGACCTGCGAGAGCGCGTCCTTCAGCGGCTCCGAATGCGTCAGCACCTCCTGCATGTCCTTGCCGAGCGTCAGCTGCGTCGAGTCGGAAATATAGAAGGCGCCGTTATCCGCCCACGTAGAGGTCCACTTCCACGTTCCCGGATCCATCTTCGCGTCCTGCGGCGGCAGCACGGCATAGGTTCCGTCGCCGTTGTCCTTGATGTTCGGACCGATCGAGCCGAACAAGACCTGGATGCCTACCTTCGGGCTATACAGCTCGTTGATGAATCGCATCGCCGCTTCCTTGTTTTTCGTTTTCGCGGACATGACGATATGATTGATGCCGAAATTCAAGGAATAGTAATCATAGCTCCAGGACAAAGGCCCCGAATAATTAGGCGCCTTAAGCGGCGGCAGCGACGCGTACTGCGGAGCGAGCTGCTCGCCGAACCGGTCCGACGCGACCCAGCCCCAGGTAAAGCCGACCTTCGCCGTATCCCCTTCGCCGCGGGCAACCGATTGGAACTTCGTATAGTCGTGAGTGAACACCTCGGGGTTGATCAAGCCGGCTTTGTACAGCTTGTTGAGGAATATCACCATCTCTTTGTAGCGCTCATCGGTCAGGAAGTTTTTCACTTGGCCGTCCTCGACGAAATAGCCCTGTCCGCTTACATCCGAAGCAAGCGTAATGCCCATGCTCCCGAGAAGCACGGCCGGATTGAAATACCCGCCGATACCGCCCGGCCAGTCCATCGGGATCTCGTCGCTCGAATCCCCGTTGCCGTTAGCGTCTTGCTCCTTGAACGCGACCAATACGTCATAGAGCTCATCCCAGGTAGTCGGCGTGCTCAAGCCGAGATTGTCGAGCCATTGCTGGTTAATGTACTGCCGGTTGACGGTATCCGGCCAGAACGCCTGATATTTCGGCAGCCCGAAGATGCGGCCGTCCCGCTGCGTGGCGATCGCCTTCGTCTCCGGCTTCTCGGAGAACATCTGCTGGACGTTCGGCGCCTGCTCCACGAGCTCGGACAAGTCCTGGAAGAGGCCCTGGAACTGGGCGAAGTCGGCGTCCGTAATGACGTTCGGCCCGACGAACAAGTCCGGAACGTCGCCGCTGGCCAGCATCGTGCCTTTCTTCTGTCCCCAGTCGGCCGTAATTTCCTGCCATTCGATATCGACGCCGGCCGCGTCCTCCACCTGCTGGAGCCATTCCATCTCGCCAAGCGGCTTCGTGAGCGCATGCTTGGTAATGATGGCCGTCAATTTCACCTTCTCGCCGTCTCCGCCGCCGTTGCCGGAGGAACCGTTAACGCTTTCATTTTCGTTCCCCCCATTAGAGCCTGAACAGCCTGCCAGTATTGCGGATACAACCAGAATGAGTGACAGAAGCCCGTAGATCTTTTTCCTCATTACGATACCCCCTTCAATAGTGTGGCAAGCAAAATCTCAAATCTGTCAGCGTATGTTGAGTTCGATTTCGCTTTGCCCCCTCACTCTAGCTCCTCGGCCGGCGGGGAGTAAACGGGCAGTTTTTGAGCGGTCGCCATTTTTTGAAAGCGCTTCTCCTCGCAGATCTTGAAAGCGCTTGCCGATAGTGGGGATTCGGGCCTTCGAAAAACTGCATATGTTCAAAAAATGGAACCGCTACGCTTGCCTGTGGGTATCCCGGTATTGCCCGGGCGTCGTGCCGGCGATTTTTTTGAACGCGCGGATGAAGCTCGACGTATTTGAATAACCGGCCTGCTGCGCGATGGAGTCCAGCGTATCGTCCGTGCTTCGAAGCAGCTGGATCGATTTTTGGATGCGAAGCCGGTCGATATATTCCTTGAAATTCTGACCCATGGTCCGCTTGAAATGATAGCTGAAGCCGGAGAGCGACATGCCGAAATGGTCGGCCATCGTCTGCAGCGAAAAATCGTGGTCCATCCCTTTGCGTTCGATCAACGCCAAAATGTCCTCCTGCGACGCCGTCCGGGAGGACGGCAGCGTAAGACGGATAATGTCGCATAGCTTGCCGCAGCTATCCCGCATAATTCCGGCCATCTGTTCGATCGTATAACGCTTCTGGAAGGCGGCATCCGTCAGCAAGAGCAGGCTGCCGTCGTCGTGGCGGAACCTCTGAAGACCGTTGATCACGACGCTAATCGTATTCAGATATACCGTTCTCACCATATGCGGAGGCATCCCGTCGCTGACGAAGTAGTCGATAATCCGTTCCGTGACCGACTCGGCGACGCCGACGTCATTTTTTAAGATGGCCATCTCGAGCGACTGCAGCAGCTCGGCGAAATAAGAAACCGTGCCCGTCTGCGCAACCTCGATCTCGTCGAACGCGAGCATCGCATACTGCTTCCGTATACGAAGATGCTCGGCCGTGCGCACGGCCCGCAAATAAGACAGATGGACGCCTTCCGGGCGCAAGGCGCTTTCTGGCGTGCCAATGCCGATTAGGGAGCGCGCGCCGGTCTTCGCGGCCAGCTCGCGTTGAAGCTCGTCCAGATAAGCTCTTAACGGGAAGTCGGCTGCGTGGCTGCAGATGAAGATCATCTCCTGCTTATAGATGCTTTTGAAGAAGTAACCGTTCGTTCCCTCCGGCAGCCTCTCCTCCGCCATTCGGCAATGCTCCGTCACGCTGCAGTCGCGCGCGTCCTCCTCAAAGGAGAGGACTGATACCGTCACGAGCGGCCCGTCGATGATTACCCCGTATTCGGCGGCTTCCCGCCCGAACGACTCCCAATCCTCGAAATGGCCGCTCGCCAGCTCGAATAGCAGGTTATCCCGCATAATCGGCAGCGTCCGCCTCACGCTTTCGTCCAGCTTGCTGTTGGCGGTGGATAGCCGATCGAGCGCATATTGGATCGTCTCGATTTCGTTCATAGGCTTCGGCTCACGGTGCTCGAACGCCTCCATCGCGAGGCTGACCAGCCGCTTGATCGGATGATAATTTTTGCGCATGGATACGTAGATGACCACCACTTCCGCAAGTAGGATCAGCAGCACCAGAACCACGGTATTCCTCTGGATCCCGCGGATGCTTTCCAGCGATTCGGATACGGGCAGCAGGCTGACGTACTGCCAGCCGTTCTTGTCCGACGCGTTATAGGACACGATGACGTCCCGCCCGTCGATCCGATGGATGCCCGAGCCCGAACCGCTCTCGCCGAGGGCGGATACCAGCGTTTTGAATTCGTCGGAGTTCTCGTAAGCCGCGGAATCCGAGGCAACGAGCTGGCGGCCCTTCTCGTCGAAAATGAAGAAATCTCCGTTGTACGACTCCGATACGGACTTCATCATGCGGATGACCGTCTCTTCCTTGACCAGAATAAGGACCGCTCCGGGCGAGTTTGCTCCGCCGAGGGGAAGCGGCAGCAGGAAGGTGAGCATTCGCATCCGGTTATTACCCGGAATAATGACGTCCTCAGCAGGCCTGACTGCAGGGAGCATAAGGCTGTCGAGCTCACGGAACATCTCCTCGTGCGGCCAGCTCTCGTAATAATAGCCGACCCCGCGGCGGGCGAAGTCGCCTACATTGTAAACGCTTCCAGTTTTGGCGAAAAGGTAGCCGATATTTTTGACGTACAACAGCGTGTTGTCGATAAAATCGTCCGTCGCGTTATATTTTTTCATTTCGTTCGCGATGACGATCCGTTGATAGTCGTTCTCCTCGGCCGCGTACAGCTTCAAGTCCCGATTCTGCAGCAGCTCCGTGGGCAGGTCGTAAACATAGCGCGTAAAAATGTCCATGGAGGTCATAAACTGTTCGGTCACGTGCGAGTTCCATTCCATCTCCTTATCCTTCGCGTTCTTCGCGGAATGCGGATAGTAATAGACGAGAATGACCGTGGTGGGCAGCAGAAGCACCAAAATATACGAGATTAGAAATTTAGCCAACAAACTGGTTTTTTTCAAGCAATCCGACTCTCCTCCAGGGTAGGATTGAAACACATATTGGAAAAAATATACCACAGCGTGCGGAAAAAAGCTTGTGTCTGGGGGAAGGTCTCTGAACCTATGGGTATAGGTAGCCGACGGATAGCCGCCCCTTGTACCTAGTGGAACTGAGCGCCCTTATTTATAGGAAAATAGGCCATTTGGGGGGACTAGCGGAACTGAGCGCCCTTATTTCCTCGATTTTGCTTAGAATCACCATGAAAACAGGGGAATAACGTCTCTCAGTTCCGCTACCATTAAAAAAACGCTGAATTATCCGAAATAAGGGCTCTCAGTTCCGCTGCATGGAGCTCAACCTGGAAGGTGCAACCAACCATACTTATGGAGCGTTGAAGTTAGGGTAACCGTTGGAGAGCTGTACAGAAGTAGGGAGGGGAGATAAAGTGTTTAGAAAAGAAGCGCTGTTTTTTCTGCTCATTCTAATTGGTCTGCTCCTTATATCCAACAGCCACCTCGGCTATTCGTTTGGAGACAGCGTGTTTAGAGCGATTGGAATATCGCCGTGGACTCAAGGAGATGATTCAGGGCTGCACATCTCGGTAATAGCCGGATTCCTTGCCCTTGCTGCCGGCTACATGGGCGCGGTGAAGTTTTATCAAGCGAGGTTCCCGAAAATTCGGAGCAGGATCATACTGAGCTGCATCGCATTCGTGCTTCTGTTTCCGATTGTGACCGAGAATGCAATGATTCTTCGTCATTATCATTCCTATTCTTTCTCCTCCGTCGCTTTCTCCGAAAAGAACAGCCAATGCAGCTATCAATCGGAAGGAGCGAGTGTAAAAGCGAATTGTACCTTGACTCTCATCAACTATGGGCAAGAGAAGGTTTTAACAATTAGACCTTATCCCATTCAAAGTCCAATGAAGCTCAAGCTCGATCCGATATTGATTACGCTTCCTGCTCATCAGAAGCTCAGCATTAGCACCGATTTTGACGGCAGATTGCTAGAGGAAGCTAGCCTCTCCGGTTGGTCGAACGACATCGGCATTGAAATCGAGTTCAGCGGCGTTAAGAAAAAGTACGGCAAAGAGATCGACTATGAATGGACTGCGGGGTAAACGTAAATGAACAATGGACTTCAAATCAGGATTGGCTCTGCTCATGATTTAGATATTCTAGCGGAGCTTAACAAACAGCTTATCGAAGATGAACAACATGATAATAAAATGAATTTCGATCAGTTGAAAGAGAGAATGCGATCTTTCATTAGTACAGACTATTCCTCCTATATATTCGAGGAAAATGGCGAAGCGGTAGGCTATGCATTAGTCAACCATTCCAGACAGCCCTTGTATGTAAGACAATTTTTTATATGCAGAAATTGCCGGAGAAGAGGCTATGGCAAGCAGGCCTTTCATCAGTTACTCGGCCTATTAAATGCCAAAAGTTTAGATATTGAAGTGATGACTTGGAATCATCGTGGGCTTGCATTTTGGAAGTCACTTGGATTTCAAGAGAGAAGTGTTTATATGAGATTTGAGGATACAAATGAATAAAATATTACGCTATATCAAGGTGGAAACACCCTGTTTATGGGTGGAGAAACAGAAAACAGATTTGGGGAGTTCGGTCAACTGGCAGTAGATCACGGTCCGGCGGCGGAGTAGGTTCATGCGGTAGCCGAGTGTAGCAATATTTATGGTTCGTAATACTTTCGCCCTGTTCGCCTCCTGGAAAATATGGGATGATGCATTTACCAGGGCTCGAGGTTACTAGCCGCGGGTTCTGGTCTTCAGGCTATTGCGATCCTTCCTTCTAACTCAAACTGGCGAATTAGGGTCGCAGCTTTCCTGAAGAGTCTTTTTTTTCGGGGGACTTACCATGATAAATTCGATTTATTTGCGCAGAGCGGGTAAGGTAATCATGGACCAAGAGCCAAGCACGGATGTGGTCTCGAAGGCTTGGCTGGCTACCGCAATGAACAATATCGAGGCTTTAGGTTATCGGCTCACTTCCCGCTTGACGCGGGCGTTGAGCCAACTATCCAAGAGAGACTTTGAAGAGTTCTACAAATGGATCCTTGCCGATCTGAAGACGATGGTCGGGGCTCATGTTCCGTATCGGCCCATGTACCCGGGGTTTCCCGATCAAGTGATGCAGGAATCCGATGCGGACCTCTATCTGAACGCCATTTATCATTACTACACCCTGCTTCTTCCTATTAATGAAGGCGAGAGCAGAACAATGCCTTTGAATGGGGAAGCACAACGTTTCAAAATCATCGATCTGGGATCGAGGGCGGAGTTTAACGTATTAATCCGCCAGTTGATGGAAGCCAAAGGGTCAATCTCCGAAGCCGATAAAGAAGACATAGATCATGCGATTAGATATGCGGAAATCGAAGAAATAACGGAGCTTCTCCCTCCAGAGATTCCATTCAAGGAAAACGCGGCATTCGTGGCAGGATTGCTATGGAAGCATGGCAAGGCGGATGCGAGTGTAATTGGGCAGTTCATGAAGACGGCGACCGACGTCCTGCGCCTGGCCGTCGCCTGGTCCGGCGGCGATACGAGCCTTGCCGAGGCGTGCCGTTTCCGCAAGTTCACGCGCCCGGAGAGAAAGCT
The DNA here is from genome assembly GCF_024623455.1 of Paenibacillus soyae. Lineage (GTDB taxonomy): Bacteria > Bacillota > Bacilli > Paenibacillales > Paenibacillaceae > Pristimantibacillus > Pristimantibacillus soyae. The sequence continues at coordinate 205,642 of NZ_JANIPJ010000007.1, forward strand.
GCTCCTCTCCCTGCTGGAACAATGCGATCCGATGACGGAGGACATGCTGCGATACAAGCCGCGCTGGATTCGCTTGGGCGAAATCCTCCATCCGTCCGAATATAAGCACCGATTTCCGCGATCTCGGGAAGCCTTCGATATTTTGCGTAACAATAAGCCTTTCGTAACGTATAACAGCAGCGTCGAGCTCGCCTTTCAATCGAATCAAATTTGGATGCTTATCGAGTTGCTGATGCTGCGCCCAGGCGAATTCGCCAGAAGGCTGGATCAGCTAACGCGTTCTACGGAACACGCAGAGTACGTCGTTCTAGCATTTGAAGAGGTTGTCCACGATGTCTCGACGCCCGTGCTGCTTCAGGTGAAATCTCATTTCGCGCATCGCAAGGAACCAATGAAGCTGCGGACTTTTTTCCCTAAAGGCAATGTGGCCAAAGCATACGCGATTCCCCATTCGCTCCCCGAGATCGCGGCAGAGATATGCGGGTCTATTGTAGAGGTTTGCGAACGGGAGCTGCTTCGACGTTTCTCCATGCTGCCTCCGCTTGGCAAGACGTTTGTCGATCCGCGGTTGAAAGAGTATCTGGTTCCGTTCTCCGAGCGTTCGGCCAGCAAGGCGCTTCGCACTATCGTTCGAGGAAGCCGGGTGCCGATGCCGGAAGGGGATACGATTCGTTTCTTCAACTGGTGGAAAGAGGGGAATGTCAATGGTCAGCCGACGGGGCGGGTCGATATTGACTTATCTGCCGTCCTATACGATCGAAACTGGCAGTATATCGAGCATATTTCGTATACGAACCTTCGCTCCTCCAAATATCTAGCCGTTCACAGCGGGGATATCGTGTCTGCGCCACATGGCGCGTGTGAATTCATTGACCTGCACATCCCGTCAATCGTCGAATACGGCGGACGGTACGTCGTAGCGTCTCTTCAATCGTTCACGGAGCAGCCGTATCGCGATTTGCCGGAATGCTTCGCGGGGTGGATGATGCGCAGAAAACCGGGTTCCGGCGAGGTCTTCGAGCCAACCGCGGTGGTCGATAAGATCGACTTGACGGCTGATACGCAGATTGCGATTCCCGTTATTATGGATTTAGTGAAGCGCACCGTCATTTGGACCGACCTCGCTCTTACCCGACATCCCGATTACTACAATAACGTAGAAGGGAATCGACGCGGGATGTCGCTTATGGGCCATGCGATGACCGAATTAAGAAAGCCGGATTTATTTGATCTGTTCCAGATCCACGCGAAGGCGAGAGGAGAGCTCGTCGAGACCGCGGAACAGGCGGAGACGATATTCGCTTCGGACAGAGGCGTGACCCCGTTCGATATCGAGAGGATCATGGCGGAGTATTTGGCTTAGAGGTACATGTTGCCAAGCCTTCGGTTCTAATTGGAGGAGCCTGCGTAAAGCGGGCTCTTTCTGTTTTTTCGTTATCTCGTGTATTTCTCAACTGGATCTGTTGCAGCGTTAAAGCTCCGTATATCTCTATGATGATTGACCTCGTTTTTGGTTTGCACCATAGCTCCCCACACCACGAAAACAAGCGTTAATAATCCCATAAGCGCATAAGCGAGTTTAAAATAGTCAAAATAGAAGCTTAATGCGATACCAACAACGCTAAGCAGCAATAAGAACCACGGCGTATTACTCCCATAATGCTCTTACTGATATTGAAACGTCGTTAAGTTAGTTACAGTATATAGGGTTAAACCATATTCAAAGCGAGGTGTCCGCTCCAAGATGACGAGTATAGAAGCCAAAGATGATTTAAGGGCGGAATTAAGATTAATCGAACAGTGGGAGCAAGAACAGAAGGATCTCTTTTTCTGGGAAAAACTAGGCAGGCTGCCCTTCGCCATTCTAGACCGGTTCACCCCGAAGTTCGTCCAGGACAAAATAGGAACGGCGCTTGATGAGCTCGGCAGCTACATTCAGAACGGCGGACGCTATTTGATCAGCAGGCGGGATGATGCAGCGGCGTTGGATCAGGTCGCCCAGCTTCCGCTCAGCAGAATGGATGAGATGGCCGACAGCATTATCCAATCAAGCACCAAAACAGCAGCGGTGCAAGGCGCAACGACGGGAATCGGCGGGATCTTTACGCTTGCTATCGACATTCCGCTCCTGCTCGGAATCTCGCTTAAAGCGCTGCAGGAGATCGCGCTCACCTACGGCTATGATCCGACCGACAAATCGGAGCGGATTTTTATCGTCAAATGCCTGCAATTCGCCTCTGCCGACATCGTGGGCAAAAAAGCCATTCTGGATGACCTTGCCGCTTTCCATTCGGGCGAGAAGAGCGGGCAGGTTATGTCTCAGCTGCAGGGCTGGCGCGAGGTCATGCTTTCGTACAGGGACAACTTTGGTTGGAAAAAGCTGTTCCAGATGATTCCGATCGCTGGTATGCTATTCGGCGCTTATCTCAACCGATCAACGCTCCAGGATGTTTCGGAGACGGGGAAAATGATGTACCGGAAACGCAGAATTCTCGAAAAATTGAAGAGTATCGAACAATCCTGAGCCTTACAAGGAGCAGCTTGCGCAGCTGCTCCTTTTTTATTGGCCGCGGAATAGGCGGCTTTAAGATAGGGGATTAGTAAAAAGTGGTTGCGGCAAGCACGGAGATTATTTATAATACATATGAGCATGTATTCATATATTGTGTTCGATAATTGGTTCAAAGAGCAAGCGAAGCGGGAGGGACGACATGAGTAATCTTCACGATCGCGGAACGCGAAATAAACATGAGCAAGGAGATAGCTGCGGGCATTCTCATTCTCACGAAGGAGCGCACGATCATTCGCACGGACATGATCACAACCATGATCATAGCCACGAACACGGTCACCATCATCACGGTCATCTCGGACATCACCATCACGGTCCGAATAACAAAGCGGGATTGGCAATCGCTCTTATCATTACGTCCGGCATTATGCTTCTCGAGTTTGTTGGCGGGCTCGTCACGGGATCGCTGGCGCTGCTTTCGGATTCCGGTCATATGCTGAGCGATGCGGGCGCGCTTGCGCTCAGCCTTGCGGCGATGTGGTTCGCGGCGAAGCCGGCTTCGCCCAATAAGACGTACGGGTACTATCGTTTTGAAATATTGGCGGCGCTGCTCAACGGCGTCACATTGTTCGTCATAGCGGGCTTCATCATCGCCGAGGCGATCGAGCGGCTTCAGAATCCGCCCGAGGTGGCGAGCGGCTCGATGATGTTGATCGCCGCGATTGGTCTGCTGGCGAATTTGATCAGCGCTTGGGTGCTGATGCGCAAAGGAGACGTGCACGGTAATTTGAATGTGCGCAGCGCTTATTTGCATATTTTGGGGGATGCGCTCGGTTCGGTCGGGGCGATAGTCGCTGGATTGGTCATGATGGCGTTCAATTGGTACATTGCCGATCCGATCATCAGCGTCATCGTCGCCTTGCTCATTCTGAAGAGCGCTTGGGGCGTCATCCAGGCGACGGTTCACATTCTGATGGAGGGTACTCCCGTCACGATCGACGCCGCGCAAGTACGCAAGTCGCTCCTCGATATCGAAGGGGTCAAGGATGTGCACGATCTTCATATTTGGACGATTACGTCGGGGCTTGATTCCTTGTCCTGCCACTTGCTCATCGAGGATGGCGCAAGCAGCCAGAGAGTGCTTCAAGAGGCGGTCAAGCGGATCGAAGAAACGTTTAAAATCCAGCATACGACCATCCAGGTGGAGAAGTCGCAGCTGCAGCATTCGGAGATGAAGGTATAGTTGTTGTTATAAAAAAACGGCGTTCGAATGGGCTTTGAACCATCCGAACGCCGTTTTTTGTTATCTCGTCGCCGCGATCGACTTGGATTTATAGACGACGGATGCGATCAGGTAGCAGACGATGCCCCAGATGCTCATGATGCCGATCCCCATCCAGAAGGTGCTGGACAGGATGCCGTTCGCGTAGATTAAGCCGTCCCGCATGCCATCGACGAAATAGGTGAGCGGCAGCAGCTTCGGTACGATCTGGAGCCAATCGGGCAGCGTGTTGACGGGGAAAAACACGCCGCTCAGGAACATCATCAGCATGCTCGCGATATTCGCCATGCCCATGTAGGCTTCCATCGTCTTGCTGAAGGAGGAGAAGAGATATCCCATTGCGCTGAACACAAGCGCACCGACAATGAACGCGATCAGCAGGCTGAACACGTTAATATGCAGCGTTGCGCCGAACGCGAACACGCCGACCAACGCGAGGCACACGATCTGGATGATGCCGAGCATCAGCCTGACGAACATGCCGGCGAGGCCGAATAAGCCCATCTTGGCCGGCGTCATGCGCATCCGCTTCAGAAGGCCGCGCTTACGCATATCGACGATCTCGACCATGCCGAACAGTCCGCCTTGCGCCACGGACAAGCCAATCATGCCCGTCAGCAGGAAGTCCTGGTATTTCACGTCATCCGCGGCGGAAGTAATGGATTCCATGCTGACGGAGTAGGTCGCGGTCGCGCCCACGGCTGAGAGATTAGCCTGCTGAACCAGCGTATTCAGGATGCTGGATACCGCTTGCGTTGTCGCGCCGGCTTCATTGGCCCGGTTGACGTACAGGCCGACATCGGATACGCCTTCTTGACCGGGCAGGACGATTAGCGCGTCGACGTCCTCGTTCTCGACCCATTCTTTACCCTGCTCGATCGAGACGGGCTGTTCGTCCTTTACTTCAAGCACGGGAATGGATTTCAGCTGCTCAAGCAGCATGGCCGAGGAAGCGTTCGGGGAAGGGTCCGCCACGGCAATCGTCGCCTTGAAGTTCCCCGAGCCGCCTCCTCCGAAGATGATCATGAACAGAATCATTAGAATGACGGGGAAGAACACGCTCCAGAACCAGGTCTGCTTGTCTCGGAACATCATCTTCACCTGAGCTGCGAACATGCTTGCGAATTGTTTGGCGGCCACCCCTAATCCCTCCATTCCTTGCCCGTGAACGCGATAAAGACATCCTCCAGGCTCATTTCCCGAATTGAAATTTGTTCGACGCGGTAGCCTTTATCCTTCGTAAAACCGAACAAGTCGTACAGCGTCTCTTCCGGCTTCGTCGTCCATAGCTTGAGCGAAGCGCCTTCGAGCTCGGTGCGGACGACGGCAGCGTTCTGTCTTGCCGCTTGCTCCGTCTCCGCCGCGGCTGTCGCGCCGTCAAGGAATGACAGCCGGACCTCGCGTTCCTTCGTCAGTCTATCGATCAGCGCGGCGGGCGTGTCCAGGGTGACGATTTTGCCTTGATCCACGATGCAGACCCGGTCGCTCAGCTTCTCCGCTTCTTCCATGTAATGAGTGGTAAGGATCGTTGTTTTGCCGATTTGCTTCAGCTTCAGCACAATGTCCCATATGTTGCGGCGCGCTTGAGGATCGAGACCGGTCGTCGGTTCGTCAAGGAAAATGATTTTCGGATCGTTGATCATCGCGAGCCCGATCGCAAGCCGCTGCTTCTGGCCTCCGGACAGCTTCTTCACATGCTTGTTCCGCTGGTCGGTTAAGCTGATCATGTCCATGACCTCCGCGGCCGGGCGGGCATGAGGATAGAAGGTCGCGAACAGCTCCAAATTTTCTTGCACGGTGAGCAGATCGAACAGCGCGCTGGATTGAGGCTGCACGCCGATTTCCCTTTTGATGCGGTCCTCGTCCTTGACCCAGGTTAAGCTTCCGAACCGAATGTCGCCGGAGTCGGGGGGCAGCAGGCCTTCGATCATTTCTAAGGTGGTTGTCTTGCCGGCTCCGTTCGGGCCGATAATGGTGAATATTTCGCCAGGCTCGACGGAGAAGCTGATCTCCTCCACGGCTCTCACGTCGCCAAACGACTTGCGCAGCCGGTTCACCTCGAGTACGGGCATCGCTGGATCACTCCTTTTTAATAAACATCCTCATTAGTCCTGTCTAAGTCACATTGTACTCTTAAAAAAGGCTGCCGATTACCGTCCCGAGAATGCTGTCTTCTCCGTCTGGAGACCGAGTTCAAGAGGGTTCGGGCGCATCGTATCGAATTTATGTAGAAGATGGATTGGATAGAACGAAGGAGAGTGAAGCGAGGATGAAGACGATAAAATGGGGGATCATCGGGTGCGGCAACGTCACCGAGGTGAAGAGCGGCCCCGGGTTTCAGAAGGCGGAAGGCAGCTCTCTCGTCGCGGTCATGAGGAGGAACGGCGAGCTGGCGGCCGACTATGCGGCGAGACATGGCGTACCGAAATGGTATGACGACGCGGACCAGCTGATCGCGGATCCCGAGGTGGACGCGGTGTACGTGGCGACGCCGCCGTCATCTCATAAAGAATTCGCGATCAAATGCGCGGAGGCCGGGAAGCCGGTGTACGTCGAGAAGCCGATGGCGCTAAGCGGCGAAGAGTGCGAAGAGATGATCGCGGCTTGCAAGGAGCGAGGCGTGCCGTTATTCATTGCCTACTATCGAAGGGCGCTGCCTTACTTCCTGCGGATCAGAGAGCTGATAGAGAGCGGCGCCGTCGGCGAAGTCCGGTTTTTGTCCATGACGCAATACCAGCCCGCGCGGGTGGAGGCCGGCGCGGCAGAGCTGCCGTGGCGCTTGGATCCCGCTGTAGTCGGAGGCGGACTGTTCGTCGATTTGGCCAGCCATACGCTGGACATTATGGACTTCCTACTCGGGCCGATTCGGTCGGTACAAGGCGCGGCCGGCAATCAGGCGGGCTTGTACGCGGTCGAGGACATCGTGACGGGAAGCTTTGTCTTTGAGAGCGGCGCGCAGGCGACGGGAACCTGGTGCTTCAGCGCATACGATTATTGCGACAGGAATGAAATTGTCGGGAGCAAAGGGAAGATCGTGTTCTCGACCTTTGGCAACGACCGCATCGAGGTGGTGACGGCGGCAGGCACAGAGGTCATTGAGATGGAGAAGCCGCTGCACATCCAGCAGCCGCTCATCCAGCTGATCGTCGACGAGCTGCGCGGCGGCGCGCCGAGCCCCAGCAAGGGCGAAAGCGCGATGCGGACGAGCCGGGTCATGGACGAGCTGCTGCGCGGGTATAAGGCGGGGCGGCCATAGATTTAGATTTGAAGTTCGAAGTTCCGGTAAGGAACGGCACGGATTAAAAAGCTGCTGCGAAGGCGATTGCGCCTCGCGGCGGCTTTTTTTTCTGGTCGGTGCTTCGCTCCGGTTAGCTGCTCCAGCCCGGATAGGCGTTTCTGGCACGCTTATTCGCTTCAGAATGCGCCTCCGGGGAGCAATAGGCGTTTCTGACACGCTTAATTGCTCCAGACTGCGCCTCCGAGGAGCAAAAGGCGTTCCTGGCACGCTTATTCGCTTCAGAATGCGCCTCCGGGGAGCAATAGGCGTTTCTGACACGCTTAATTGCTCCAGACTACGACTCCGAGGAGCAATAGGCGTTCCTGGCACGCTTAATTGCTCCAGTCTGCGAATTCGAGGAGCAATAGGCATTTCTGACACGCTTAATTGCTCCAGACTGCGCCTCCGAGGAGCAATAGGCGTTTCTGACACGCTTATTCGCTTCAGAATGCGCCTCCGGGGAGCAATAGGCGTTCCTGGCACGCTTAATTGCTCCAGTCTGCGAATTCGAGGAGCAATAGGCGTTTCTGACACGCTTAATTGCTCCAGACTGCGCCTCCGAGGAGCAATAGGCGTTTCTGACACGCTTAATTGCTCCAGTCTGCGAATTCGAGGAGCAATAGGCATTCCTGGCACGCTTAATCGCTCCAGACTGCGACCCCGGGGAGCAATAGACGTTTCTGGCACGCTTATTCGCTCCAAACTGCGACCCCGAGGAGCAATAGACGTTCCTGGCACGCTTAATCGCCTTAATGGCGGGTGATGAGGAGCGAGTTCCCTTTCAAATGTTCAACTAATTTCAACAAAACAAGTATTGTTAAATTAATTGTTTACAAAAATCACTTCAACAAATATAATCAAAATTAAATGTAAGCGTAAACATTAAAAAATGTTGAAACGCACACAAGATCGCTTGCAAATGAAATGAAGTGGGGGATGTAGGATGCGCAAGTTGCGGAAAAGAAAAGCGGTAGCGGCGTTGACGCTCGCGGCGGTGATGGCTCTGTCGGCATGCTCGGGCAATGGCGGCAACGGAGGCAGCAATGGAGACGGCAGCGGCAACGCGGATAACGCGGGCAACAAAGGTGCGAGCGCCACAGACGCGGCAAACGGAAACAACGCCGGCAGCACGAAGGAGCCGCTCGCGATCAGCATGGCGCTGATGGCCGGACCGAAGACGCCGGACTCGTGGGCGGAGAAAACGCTCGAGAGCGAGCTGAGCGCCAAGCTGCAGCGGGAGGTCGACGTGAAGCCGGTGTTCCTGCCGGACTGGTCGGAGCTGAACACGAAGATCAATCTGCTCATGAGCGCCAAGGATACGCGGCCGAACATTCTGTGGACGGGCGACACGAAGGAATTCTCGAAGTGGGTGGACGCGGGCATCGTGCAGGACGTAACGCCGGCGCTCCAGCAGCATGGCCAGGAAATCATCAATTACTATACGAAGGAAACGTTGTTCTACCATTGGGATTCGAGCGGCAAAATGTACCGGATTCCCGGCGACGTGCCGGAAGCCAGCTACATGACGACGATTCTCCGCAAGGACTGGCTGGATAAGCTCGGCTTGCAGGAGCCGAAGACGCTGGACGAATACGTCGCCGTCCTCCGCGCGTTCACGAACGAAGATCCGGACGGCAACGGCAAGAAGGACACATACGGTCTGTCCGGCGACAACTATTACCGGTCGTTGACGCCGTTCTTCTACGCCTATGGCATCGACGTCGAAAACTTCATTAAGCAAGAGGACGGCACCGTCAAGTTCGGCTCGGTCATGCCGGAGGTGAAAACCGTGCTGGAGCTGCTGCAGACGCTGTACAAGGAAGGCGTCATCGATCCGCGCATGTCGACCGCCGCGAACAGCGACGACGAGAAGGTGAACGACGTGTTCGCATCGGGCAAAGTCGGCTCCTTCTATCGCTTTGTCGACTACTTCAACCCGGGTAATACCGCAGCGGTTTCGTTCAAAAAGCTGAATCCCGATGGCGAATACATCTCCATCGATCCCGTCGCGGGACCAAGCGGCTTCGCCTCCGATCAACCGGATCCGGGCATCGGCTGGTGCTACCTCGTCATCACCGACACGACGGACGTGAACGGCGCCGTCCAGGTGCTGAACACGATGGCGACGCCGGAGACGTTCAAGCTGTTCACGTTCGGCAAGGAAGGCGAGCACTACGAGATGAAGGACGGCGTCTTCACGCCGACGATCACGCCGGACGAAGGCAACAAGCTCGGCCTCGGCAATTTCGGCTGGTACGTCCAGCGTAAGGACGCGGCGAATATCAAAAATACGGAGGAAGTTACAGCGATGTTCGAGAGCAAGATCGAGACGTCGAAGCCGATGCGCGACAAGATCGTCGTGTTCAAGGCGCTGAACCGTCCGGAGTGGGACAAATATTCCGCCGACATTAAGAAGGTGCGCGACGAGCTGTTCTGGTCGATCATTACGGGCAAGAAGCCGGTCAGCGCGTTCGACGATTTCGTGAAGCAGTACGAGAAGCTGGGAGGCAAGCAAATCGACGAGGAAGCGGCCGGCCTGTTCGAGAAGCAGCAGCAGGAATACGTGCAATACGAGGCTTGGTACGAAGAAAATATCGAGCCGTTCAAATAAGCCGGGCTGCCGGAAAGGGTGAGCGGAGTGGAAACGATCCAAGCGGAAGCATCAACGAATAAGAGCGTAACGGCAGCCGCCTCCGGCAGACCGCTGTGGAAGGATCTTGTCCGGGATAAGTATCTGTATCTGCTGCTTATCCCCGGCATGCTCTTAATCCTTCTGTTCCGGTACGCGCCGATGTACGGCATCGTCATCGCTTTTCAGGATTACAACATTTTCAAGGGAGTGGGAGGCAGCGAATGGGTGGGCGTGGGCCAGTTCACCCGTCTCTTCGGGTCGCCGGATTTCTACGAAATATTGCGAAACACGGTGCTCATCAGCGTCTACAAGCTGGCCGCGTCGTTCACGATTCCGATCGTGCTGTCGCTGCTGCTGAACGAGCTGAAAAACCTGGTGTTCAAACGGTTTACGCAGTCCGTCATTTATTTGCCCCATTTTATATCATGGGTCATCTTCTCCGGCATTCTGATCTCGTTCCTGAACCCGGTGGATGGGCTAATCAACACGATCATTACGCGGTTCGGCGGCGCGCCGATCGATTTCCTGGGCAGCAGCGACTACTTCCGGTCCATTCTCGTCGTCAGCGACGTGTACAAGGAGGTCGGATGGGGGACGATCATTTATCTCGCGGCGATTGCGGGGGTGAACGCGGACTTATACGAAGCGGCGCGTATCGACGGCGCCCACAAAGGGCAGCAAATGTGGCATGTGACGCTGCCGGCAATCCGCCCGGTTATTCTTATTCTCGTCATTCTCAGCTTGGCGAACATCCTGGAAGCCGGGTTCCAGCAGGTGTTCCTGCTCTATAGCCCGCTCGTCTACGACGTCGGCGACATTCTGGATACGTACGTGTACCGCGTCGGCATTCAGGAGGCGAATTACAGCTACGCGACGGCGGTCGGCCTGTTCAAGTCGCTTGTGGCGATGGTGCTGATCGTGACGGTCAACAAGCTGGTGAAGCTGAGCGGACAGGACGGACTATGGTGAAGGGGGCATTCGCATGAGACTGACAACCGGGGAAAAAGTATTCAGCGTCCTCAACTATCTCTTTTTTATCGTCGTGATGCTGCTTATGATCTACCCGTTCTGGTATATGATCATGGGTTCGTTCAGCGATTCGGCATACGTCGCGGACGGAGGCTTCTTCCTGACGCCGGCGGGCTTCTCGCTCGCGGCCTACAAGGCGGTGCTGCAGAACGTGTCCATCCTGTCCGGCTTCAAGGTGACGGTCATCTCGACGGTCGGGGGCACGGTCATTGGCACGTTCCTGACGGCGACTACGGCTTATGCCATTTCCAAGAAAAGACTGCGGGGACGGATGATATTCTCCTTCCTTATCCTGTTCACGATGCTGTTCAGCGGCGGACTCATCCCTTCTTACCTGCTGGTGAAGGAGCTGAACATGATCGACACGTATTGGGCGCTTATCTTACCGTCTGCGATCGGAGCATGGAACATCTTCGTCATGCAAAGCTTCTTCCGCGGCATTCCGGAGGAGCTGGAGGAGGCGGCGAAGATCGACGGGGCGAACGACCTGACGGTCTTCTTCCGCATCGTGCTGCCGCTGTCGAAGGCGGTGCTCGCGACGATCGGCCTGTTCATCGCCGTGTGGTACTGGAATGATTTCTTCTCTTCGGTGCTGTACGTGACGGAGAAGGACATGTGGCAGCTGCAGATGGTGCTGAAGGATCTGATTAGCAACACGTCGAACGCGATCGCGCAGGCGGGCATCTCGATCAGCTACCAGGGCGACGTCAACGAATTTACGATCAAGATGGCATCGATTATCGTGTCGAGCATTCCGATTTTGGCGGTGTATCCGTTTCTGCAGAAGCATTTTGTGAAGGGCGCGTTAATCGGGTCGGTGAAAGGTTAATTGAATCAACAAGGAGGACAACGAGGTGTTCAAAAAAACGATGACCCTGCTGGCGCTCATGGCGCTCATGCTCCAGACCCTGGCAGGGGCTTCCGCCTATGCGGCAGAGGAAGAAGCCGGCGGCGATTGGACGTCGGTTCTGGACGGTTATATTACGGTGGATCCCGTAAGCAAAGACAAGCTGCTCGAAGGCGGAGAGGAGTACCGCTTCGCATCGCTCAACTATCCGGGCGGCGTGGGGGATACGGCGTTCGCGCAGGAAGACGCGATCCGCACGATCGCGGCGATGGGCGGCAAGGTAACGCGGGTGTACGTGCTGTCGGTGAAGAAGTACGACAATTCGAACGCCGCCACGGCACACGTGCAGGGACCGGACGCGAACGGCGTCATGCAATTCAACGAGGACAGCTTCCGCAAGCTGGACCAATTCCTGGCCCTGGCGAACAAGTACGGCGTTCGCGTCATTCTGCCGTTCGTCGACCAGTGGCAGTGGACGGGCGGCATCGAGAGCTACGCCGTGTTCCGCGGCTATCCGATCAGCGGCGACGCGGCCAATGATCCGGATGCTTGGAACTTTTATACGGACGAGCGGATCAAGTCCGATTTCAAGCAAGTGATCGCATACACAATGAACCGGGTGAATACGATAACGGGCGTAACCTACAAGGACGATCCCGCCATTCTCGCCTGGGAGACGGGAAATGAGCTGGGCGGCTACAACCAAGACAAGTTTCCGCAGGCGTGGACGACGGAGATGGCGGCGTTCATGCAGGAGCAGGAGCCGAAGCAGCTGGTGCTTGACGGGCGGTTCGGCATTCATCCGGACTCTTTGACCGACCCTAATATCGACGTTGTGGGCAACCACTTCTATACGGGTAACTTCATCGATAAGGTGAATGCGGACCGGGCGATGTCGGCGGGCAAGAAGCCTTATATTCTCGGCGAATTCGGCTTATATACGAAAGCGGCTCCCGTAGACGCCTTGTTTAACGCGGCCTTGCAGAACGGAACTAGCGGAGCTCTGATCTGGAGCCTGCGTCCGCATAAGGACGACGGCGGCTTCTACTGGCATGACGAGGATCCGGGCAACTGGTCGTCCTACCATTGGCCGGGCTTCTCTTCGGGAGACTGGTACGACGAGACGAACATCATCCGCACGGTGTACAAGTACGCGCATTTCATGGATGCGAATGATCCGGGCAAAACAACGCCGGTGCCGCCGATTAAGGCTCCGGAGACGACGCCGGTGCTGTTCCCGATCGACTCGGTCGGCAACATCAAGTGGCGCGGCTCCGTCGGCGCGGCAGGCTACGAGGTGCAGCGCTCGGAGAACGGCGCCGACTGGACGACCGTCGCGGCAAGCTTCTCGGACGGCGGCCGGGCGGGAACGCCGGCTTTCCATGACGAGACGGCGATCACCGGCACGACGTACCAATACCGGGTAAGAGGCGTCAACGAAAGCGGCCAATCCGAATGGTCCAATGTCGTGGAGACGACGGCGAAGCACGTCATCACGGACGAGCTCAGCTTGCTGTACAACGATAACGAGAAACGCAAGGTATACGCGTATGATCATTCCGCCAATCTCACGACGCAGGCGGATGTATGGAATGAAGTGGGTCAAGGCTTCAAAGCACTGGTCGCTGGCCCTGAATTCGGCTACTTGACCTACGGGTCGCCGGTGCCGATCGAGTCGTTGACCGTGACGACGCTCGGAACGGGCGTTTCGCAGTTCATGGCCTCCGCGAGCAACGGCGGATTCGTAACCGTCGAGGAGTCCGCCATCGCCGTAACCGGCGAAGCGGGAAGCAAGACGTATACGCTGACCGGGCTGCCGGAAGGCACGAGGTTCGTGAAGCTGCTTATTCCGGGCAATTCTTCGCTGCGGATCGACCGCGTCGATCTAGAGTATATCTATGAGGGCGAAGGGCATATGCCGCTGCCTGTGATCGAGCGGAATGGCTTTGTCGTCGACGAGGAATTCACCGCATTGCCGGACGGCTTGAGCGAGAATCTGACGGTTACGGAAGACGGCCTGATTTCCGGGAACGGCGAGGAAGGCTATGTGCTGTACCGCACGGGCGGCGATATCAACTCCTACCGCGTGGTTGGCCGTGAAGAGGCGAGCGCGGAGCTGCTGCGATTCGCCGTTTCGCTGGACGGCGTTCACTTCACGGATACGGTTCCGGCGGTTCAACGCGATGTCGGCGGCGAAGGAAGCGGGACAACGATCTATTCCGACTTCGCGGTGGACGCGGGAACGCGATATTTGAAGGTGATTTTCCCTGCTGATGGTGAAAGCGCCGGAGCGGCTGTCTCCCGAGTGGAGCTCGGCTACGGCGTCAACATGATTCCGCTGACCGACAAGCCTCCGGTTAACGTGCTGGAGGATGCGGAGTATTATTTTGGCAAGGATGAGTCGCTGAAGGCTGCTTTTACAGTCAACGCCGTCGGCGACACGATCGAGCCGTCGATTACGACAGAGCATAAGAGCAACGGCAGCTACGGCATGCAGCTTGACTACGAATTCGGCGCTAACTACTATGCAGGCGTCACGAAAACGCTGGCGGGAACGGACTTGTCTTCGTTCGACGCGCTCCAGGCGTGGGTGAAGGGCGATGGCTCGGGCAACAAGCTGACGTTCCAATTCCGCTTGGCCGACAACTCGGTCTGGGAAGCGGTTAAGACGCTGAACGGCACGGAAGGACAGACGATTCAGGTCAAATACGACGAGTTCGCGCAGCCCGAATGGGATACGCCGGTCGAAGCGATGGACATGAGCGACGTCCGCGAGTTCTCGTTGTACGTGAGCTCGGATGCGGCAGCCACCGCGAATGCGGGAACCGTTTATTTGGACAATATCCGCGTCGCGAGCTCCACGAAGCTGGATAATTACGAGAGCTACGGCGGCTACGATACCCTCGTGCAGAAGGCATACAGCCGCAACACGGGCGGCGGACAGTTCGACGTCTCGCTGACGAGCGAGCATAAGTCGGAGGGCGCTTATGGATTGAAGCTGGACTATGACGTTGCCGCAGCGGGTTACGCGGGCGCGACGCTAAGTCCGAACTATCTCGGCCTGAATGGCTACGACGGCTTCTCCATGTGGTTCAAGCCGGACGATTCCCGCAACAAGCTCGTCATTCAGTTTACGACGGAGGACGGGAAGTATTGGGAGACGTCGACGACGATCAAAGGAACGGACGCCCGCCTCGTGTACGTGCCGTTCTCGAAGTTCAGGCATCCGGGCTGGTACGGCGGCGATCCGAACGCGACGCCGGACGTCAGCAAGAAGATTATCGCGTTCTCGACGTACATTAACAAAGATGAGGGCGTAACCCGCGAAACGTCGGGCACCGTCTATATCGACGACATTAACGGCGCGGACTTCGAGGCGCGGCTTGCGTCATCCGAGGTTTCGATCGAGGCGCAGGACGGAGCTTCCGTAACGGCATTCCCTTATACGGTTGCAGGCATGGGGCCTGCCAATGAATATGTGGCTATCGCGGTCGGCCAGCAGAAGTTCTATGCGCTCGCGGATAGCGAAGGAAACTGGACATACGATATTCCGCGCATGGTGAACGGCGAGGAACGCGTCATTAAGGCGGCGGTCGAGCTGTATGACGAGACGGCGGTCGTATCGGATACGGTTACCGTCAACGTAGACGTGCCGGGCAATACGTATCAGGAGGAGACACCGGGCGGAGGTGAAGAGGAGCCTCCGGTTGATACGACCAATTATGCCGTCAACGGCGGCTTTGAGGTAGTCGCGCAGGAAGGCGTATGGCCTCTGCTGCCGCAAGGCTGGAGCCATGTCGACGCGGCAGGCGAAGCGGTCACGGACGGCAAAGTGAAGCTGGAAGGCAACGCTCGGACAGGCAACTACAAGCTGGTGCATTATAACGGAGGGCCTTACGAAGCCATTACCTCCCAGACGGTAACGGGTCTGAGCGAGGGAATCTATGAAGTAACGGCATGGACGCAATCCAAGACTGGCAATCCGCAGCTTGCGGAAATGTCGGTTCGCTCGGACGACGACGATGCGGTCGTAGAGGCGATTGAACCGGGCGAAGGCACTTGGGTTCAGCAGAAGCTTACGAATATCGCCGTGACGAATGGAACGCTTACAATAGCATTCCGTTCGAAGAACGTAGCAGGCGATTTCTGGATTGGCGTGGACGACGTGGAGCTTCGCCGGATCGGCGACATCAACTACGCGGCGAACGGCAGCTTCGAGAGCTTTACGGCCGATGTGAGCACCGGAGCGCTGCTGGCGGACCAGTGGGAGAGCGTCGATGCGTCCGGCGAACCGGTGACGGACGGTACGGCGAAGGTGGAAGCCTCGGCTTCGAGCCATAGCGGCGACTATCAGCTGGCGCACTGGAACGAAGCGGCATACGTGGTGACCACATCGCAGGAAGTAACCGGTCTGAAGGACGGCGTGTATGAGCTTAGGGCGTGGACGCGTTCCAAGGGCGGCCAGACCAAAGCCGAGCTGACGGCTTCCGGTTACGGCGGCGCCAAGCTTGTCGAAGCGATCGAAGCGGGCGAATCGACTTGGGTGCAGCAGAAGATTAGCGGCATCGAAGTAACCGAGGGCAAGCTGACTATCGGTATTCATTCCGATTCTCCAGCAGGCATGTGGATCGTAGTCGACGACGTCGAGCTCGTGCGTACCGGCGATTTGCCGGATGACGGCGGCGGCAATGGCGATGGAGATAACGGCAATGGCAACGGCGGTAACACCGGGGGCGGCGGCGTGATTATGCCGGGAGCTTCAGATGAGCCGAAGCCTTACACCAAGGCGCAGATACAGGCTTCCATGAAGGACGGCGAAATGGCGCTGACGGCGAATGAAGCCGGCGTGCGCATTCCGGCGGATATTGCGAGTTGGATCGGCGAGAACGAGCTGCGCGTGCAAGCTGGAGGCGCCGAGCTTGTGATTCCGGCCGGAGTGCTGGAGCAGCTGGCGGGACTTGTTTCCGAGGGCGAGCTTGCGGACGCATCGATCGAAATCGCGATGACGAAGCTGGAGACGGATGCCTACGGTCAGCTGCTGGACGAAGCGGCCGAGAAGCGCGGCGCCGTCATCAAGTCGGCAGGCCATGTCTACGAGTTCAGTCTGCGCGTCATAGACGCTGCGGGAGAAGCCGCGGAGCTCTCCGAGCTGGCATCGCCTGTAATGGTTAAGCTTCTTAAGGACGCCAAGGGAGCAGACGGGTTTACGGGCATCTATTACATTAGCGATAATGGCGATATCGAATACGCGGGAAGACTGACGGAAGACGGCTATATCGTTGCGGCCGTTCAGCACTTCAGCAAATATGGCGTTTTAAGCTATAGCAAGTCCTTCCAAGACGTTGCGGATACGCACTGGGCAAGCCATGCGGTGAAGGAGCTTGCGGCGATGGGCATCGTTCAGGGCGTTACGTTCGATGAGTTCCGTCCGGGCGGCAGCGTGACGAGAGCCGAATTCGCGGCCATGCTCGTACGCGCGCTTGGTCTGCAGGCTGATGGCGAAGAAGAGCCCGCCTTCGCCGATGTCGCTGCGGATAGCTGGTATGCGGGCGCGGTTGCGGCAGCGGCGGAGTATGGCATCGTGCAAGGGCGCGGCGGGAACTTATTCGCGCCGGAGGTCACCATTACCCGCGAAGAAATGGCGGTCATGCTCGTGCGGGCTGCGGAACTCATCGTTGGCGAGCCGCTTGTCGCGGAGGAGGACGCCATCTTCGTCGACGGCGGTGAAATTAGCGAATGGGCGAAGGACGCGGTGAACGTCGCGTACGCTCTGGAGCTGGTGCAGGGCGACGAGATGGGCCGCTTCAAGCCACAAGGCACCGCGACAAGGGCGCATAGCGCGCAAGTCATCCATAGACTGGTGCAATAAGCCAATTGTAGAGGAGGAGCTGCCGAATTCGTTACGGCGGCTCCTTCTTTTATATAGGTGACATCGAAAAAGCGTACATAAATTTTATTTACAGTTGAAATTTGTTGAATTTTTTTATAAGGTATAAGAGATTAGTGTAATCGCATCGGGAACTACTTCGAGAGCTTATAAGGCTATAGCAGTTGAGCAGAGATGGGGGAAGTCGGAATGAACAAGGTTACGCTTCAGATGATCGCGGACCGGTTGAACGTGTCGAAGGCGCTCGTGTCCAAGGCGTTGTCGGGGGACAGCGCCGTGAACGAGGGCACGAAGGAAACGATCTGGAAGACGGCGGAAGAGATGGGCTACCGGTTCAAGAAGCCGAGAAAATTCGATATCGAAGTGAGCAGCGGCATGATGGCCGTCATTATGCCGAGAGCTTACCTCGACGATATGGAGTATTGGGGAAACGTCATTCAGGGGATCGAGAAGGAGCTGCTGGAGCACAATTTCAGCATGCTGCTGTCGAGCATCGATATTTCTCAGCCGCCGAAGGAAGGTCTGCTGTCCACGGTCGAGGATCATAAGGTGCACGGCGCGATCGTCATGGGCCACCTGCCGCAAAACTATATCGACGCTTTGAAGGACAAGCATTTTCCGTTTATTATGCTGGACGCGAATTCTCATGATCCGGAGCTCGATCATGTGCTTGCGAACAATTATCTCGGAGCGTACGAGGCGACGACCTATTTGCTTGAGCAGGGGCACCGCCACGTTGCGTTTGTCGGCGATCCGGATACGACCTGGAGCTTCAAGGAGCGCTACCGCGGCTTCCGCGAAGCGGTGACGGATTACGCCAAGAGCTGCGGCGATCCGGTGTGGGCGAAGCAGATAGGCGGCATCGGGGTGTCGGGTACCGGTATGTACACGCATCCCGAGCTCGATCAAGGCATCGAGGACAGCGTGAAGCAAGCGGCCCCGATAACGGGCATGTTCTGCGCCAACGACCTGACGGCCTTCGAGACGATCAAACGTCTGGGAGAGCTCGGTCTTCGCTGCCCTGACGACGTGTCGATCGTCGGCTTCGACGATACGACGCTGGCGAAGCTGCTGCGTCCGAATCTGACGACGGTCAAGGTACCGAAAGCCGCTATCGGCGCCCGGGCGGCGGAGCTTATCCTAAGGCGTATCCGCCATCCGCAAGTGACGCCGGGACTCGTGATGCTGTCCACCGAGCTGGTGGAGCGGGAGTCGGTGCGCAGACTTGAGCTTGCGAGCGAGTAAGTGTGTAGATTTCAAATAACCGAATCTTTTGAAAAGCCGAGCCGTACGACAACCGTGCGGGCTCGGCTTTTTTTGCGACAACCTAGCCCGCGTACCCGTCTCCATCGCCGCTGCAGCAGTGATTTTAACTCTAGAAATTTTGTTGAATTATATTTTTTATTAAAAATTAAAAATAGTTGAAACAAAAGTTTACGTATGTTAATATTACGGTGTAAGCGATATTATTCGATACGAGGGGGATTCACAATGAGAAAGTCCATGTTGACGCTGCTTAGCATCGTGATGCTGGCCATGACGCTGGCGGCGTGCGGCGGCAATAACAACAACGGCAGCAATACCGGGGGCGGCAACCAAGCGACGCCAGCCGCAAGCGAAGAAGCGTCGAGCGGAGGCGCGGAAGGCGAAGAGATCGGCGGCACGATCACGTTCCTGACGAACCGCACGGACATGGTCGACAAGGAGTACGTCGACTACGCTAAGCGTTTCAAAGAGAAATACCCGAACGCCGAAGTGAAATTCGAAGCGGTAACCGATCACGACAAGACGATCAAGATCCGCATGTCTTCCGGCGAATTCCCGGACGTCGTCCTCATTCCTACGATTCCGAATTCCGATTTGCCGAAATATTTTGCTCCGCTTGATGATCTCGGCCTGAACGACCGCATTTACTTCAAGGATTACAAGGCGTACGAAGGCAAGGTGTACGGCATCTCCGCCGGCGCGACGACGACGGGCATCGTGTACAACAAGAAAGCGTTCGCAGACGCGGGCATTACGGAAATTCCGCAGACGCTCGACGAGTTCTACGCAGCCGCCGAGAAGCTGAAAGGAAGCGGCGTCGTGCCGCTGGCTTCGAACTTCAAGGATCAATGGCCGCTGTATCCATGGGCTTCCGAGGTCGCTTCCTCCATCGCGGGCAACGCGAACCTGAACAACGAGCGCGGCGCTTCGGACGCTCCTTACCAGATGGACAACGCCTACGGCCAAGCGCTCACGATCATTCGCACGATGTACGAGAAGGGCTACCTGGAGCCGGACGTCAACTCGACGAACTGGGAGCAGTCGAAGAAAGACGTAGCAAGCGGCAAGTTCGCCATGTACATGCTGGGCAACTGGGTCATTCCGCAGGTCGCGTCGAGCGGCACGACATCGGATAACGTCGGATTCTTCCCGCTGCCGTACGACAACTCGGGTAAGATCAACGTCGCCCTGGCTCCAGACTGGGCATACGGCGTCAATAAGGACAGCGAGAACTTGGCAACGGCCAAAGCATTCGTGAAATGGATGGTGGAGGAATCCGGCTACGACGACTTCGCGGGCTTCATCCCTGTACTGAAGGACAAAGAACCGAACGTGCCGCAGCTGGCGGAATTCAACAGCTATAACCCGGTTTACATCGAAGCGGTGGCGGACGACGAGAAGGTAACGGCAATCGTCAACAAAGCTCAGATCGTCAAGGAAGCGCTCGTGCAGGAGTTCGTCCTGTCCAAGGATCCGCAAAGCATTCTCGACAAATACAACGCGGATTGGGCAAAGGCGAAAAAAGCGCTCGGCGAGTAAGGCCATCTAGGCCGAAGGAAGCTTGGCCGAACGAAAGGAGCGAGCAGCCGGGCTAGAGCCGGCTGCCCGGACTCCGCGGCGGCGTCCGGGAATGGAAGGAATGGAGTGGACCTATGAACAACCTGTCCTACAGCACGCAGAGAAAAATCATCTTGATCGGCTTTCTGGCGCTCCCGCTTGCGCTGCTAGCCTTGTTCACCTACTATCCGGCCGTCCGGCTGGTGGTTCAAAGCTTCACCGATTGGGACGGCATCAGCGATTCGAGCCGCTGGATCGGCTTCGACAATTATAAGGAAGTATTCGTCAATCCCGACTTGTTCGGCGTGTTTCTTAACCAAATTCCATACGTCATTATCGGCATCATCCAAAATATTATCGCGATCCTGTTCGCGGTCATCCTCAATTCGAAATTACGGGGCAGAAACGGCTTCCGCGTCATGCTCTTTCTGCCGTTTATAATGAACGCCGTCGCCGTCGCCTTCATGTTCCAGTACGTGTTCGACACGACGAACGGCTCCCTGAACGCGCTGCTCGGGTGCCTCGGGCTGGAGTCGCTGCAGCAGAGCTGGCTCGGCAACGAGTCGATTGTCAACTTCTCGCTCGCCTCTATCGGTCTGTGGCGTTTCATGGGCTACAACATGGTCATCTATCTCGGCGCCATGCAGTCTATCCCGGGCGATATGTACGAAGCGGCGAAAATCGACGGAGCGGGCCGGTTCCAGACGCTATGGCATCTGACGCTTCCGAACCTGACCAAAATTATTCAGCTGAACATGTTCCTGACGATCAGCGGGGCGCTCGCCGTTTTCGACTTGCCGTTCGTCTTGACCAAAGGCGGCCCGGCAGGAGCGAGCGAGACCTTCCTCATGAAGACGATCGAAACGGCTTTCCAATTCAACAACTTCGGGCTCGCGTCGGCCATGAGCGTCGTGCTTCTCATTATCACGGCCCTCTTGCTGGGCATTCAGAACGCGGTTATCGGCAAAGGAGGGGATAAGGCGTGACAACAACTAGAAGATGGGATCCGGTGCAAACGCTCAAATACGTCCTGCTGATCATCGGCGCGTTCGCCGTCTTTTTCCCTCCCTATGTCGTATTCGTCAACGCGTTTAAGGGACCGGACGAAGGGGCTTCGCCATTCGCGCTTCCGGCAAGCTTCCTGAACTTCGATAATTTCGCGACGGTCATGGAGCGCGCGAACATTCTTCAGGCTTTCTCCAATACATTCATTATCGTAGCGGCTTCCTTGGCCGGGAACGTGCTGCTCGGCACGATGGTCGCTTATGCGCTCGGCCGGTTCGATTTCAAAGGGAAAAACGTTATTCTCGGCGCCTTCCTGTTCGCGACGATCATCCCGACGATTACGACGCAGGTCGTGGTGTTCTCGCTCATTCAGTCGATGGGACTGTACAACTCGCTGTCAGCGCCGATCCTGCTGTTCATCGGAGCGGACGTCATCCAGATCTACATCTATCTGCAGTTCATCCGGAACATTCCGTACGAGCTCGACGAAAGCGGCATGATCGACGGCGCAAGCCTGTTCCGCATTTATCGAAGCATCATCTTCCCTCTGCTTGGGCCGGCGACCGCGACGCTCGTCATCTTGAAGACGATCAATATTTACAACGAGCTGTATATCCCGTTTCTCTACATGCCGAAGCAGGAGCTGGTCGTCGTCTCGACCTCGATCATGCGGTTTGCGGGCAACAACCAAGCGCAGTGGGGCTTCATCTGCGCGGCCATTCTCATCATCATGATTCCGACGGTGCTGCTGTACTTGTTCCTTCAGAAATATATTTTCTCCGGCGTCATGAACGGAGCCGTGAAAGGCTAGAGACGCCGGCATGACCCGATTACTCCTACTACTTAACAGCAAGGATGGATGACATTGCATTCGAACTCATTCGTAACCAGGGAAGGCTCGCGCCTTATGCATGGCGGCAAGCCGTTCCGCTTCGCCGGTCCGAACATTTATTGGCTAGGCCTCGACGAGAACGTCGGCGGCGTGGATTGGCCGACCGAATACCGGGTCGTGAACGCGCTCGACACGGCGCTTGAGATGGGAGCGAACGTCGTGCGTTCGCATACGCTCGGCGCATCGCACGGTCATCCCAAGGCCATTATGCCGGAGCCGGGCGTCTTTAATGAAGAAGCGCTTCGACGAATCGACTTTGCCATCCATGAGGCGGGGAAACGCGGACTGAAGCTCATTATTCCTTTCGTATGCAACTGGGATTACTACCATGGCGGCAGGCTCACCTTCGCCAGATGGGAAGGCTCGGACAACGCGGAAGATTTCTATCGCTTGCCCGGCTGCATCAACCTATTCAAGCTGCATATTGCCGCTATCATTAACCGGGTAAATACGCTCACCGGCATCACGTACAAGAACGATCCGACGATCTTGGCCTGGGAGCTTGGCAACGAGCTGAATGACGCGCCTGCCGCGTGGGTGGAGGAGATCGCCGATTATATCAAAGGCCTCGACGGCAACCATCTCGTTGCCCACGGCAAGCAGTTCGGGCTCGATCGCGACAAGCTCGCCATCGGCAGTCTGGATATTCTCGACGTGCATTATTATCCCGCGAACGCGGAAGAGACGGTCGCCGACGCTCGTGAGGTCGATCAAGCGGGCAAGGTGTACATTCAAGGCGAATACGGCTGGCCGGATGCGGATCTGGACTCTTTCTTGGCCGCGGCGGAAGGCGAGCCGACGGTGGCGGGCACGTTGTTCTGGTCGCTCTTCCCGCATGGGGACAACGGAGGCTATGTCCAGCATTTCGACGGGTTCTCCGTTCAATACCCTGGAACGGCCTTTAACGGCGAGCTGACATCGCGCATCGGCAAGCTAAGAGAGCATTTGTTCCGCATGCGGGGGCTGGACGTTCCGGGGCATTCGATTCCGCGCGAGCCGGAAATATTGTCCGCCGAAGGCGCCGTACGCTTCAAAGGAGTCGTCGGAGGTGCTTCCTATACGCTCGAGAGGTCCTTCGAGGGAGAGGGCGGCCCATGGACGACCGTTTATGACCGGAGGCCCGCGGATTATGCCGAGTCGTGGATCGACCCGACGCGCATTCATACGAAACCCGCTTATTACCGGGTTAGAGCCCATAATGTGGACGGCGCGGCAGGAGGTTACTCCGCCGTTTATCGTTCGGATCCATTTAACCCGTAGCGGCTGGCAGGGCCGGCTTGGCGTTTCGAAGACGAGATGCCAAGCCGGCCTTTCGTCTGCTGTTTCCCGGTATTGAAGACAGCAATAATCGCCCTAAATGATCTCAAGAAAGGGGACGTTTTGTCCGATCGCCCTCTCTTATAATGGGAGCAGAACGAGAGAAAAGGGAGGAAATTGAATGATCAAGAAGAAGTCGAAGCTTCTGCCGTTATCCTTGCTCGCCGTGATGCTTGCCGCTTGCACCAATACGAGCGAGCCTGCCGGCGGCAATCGTCCGAACGGAGCGGAGGCAGGCACGGGACCGCTGAACGTAAGCATTACGCTGATGGGCGGTCCCAAGACGCCCGATGCCTGGGTAGAGACGGCGCTGGAGGAGGAGCTGTCCGCCAGCTTGAACCGAAAGGTCGATATGGAGAATATGTTCCTTCCGGGCTGGAGCGATTACAAAACGAAGCTGAATTTGATGATGGGCGACCGCAAGAGCATGCCGGACATTCTATGGCACTCGGATATGGAGAAGGAATACGCCAGCTGGATTCAAGCGGGCGTGCTGGTCGATCTTGTCCCGCATCTGCAGAGGCATGGCCAGAACATCCTCAACTATTATACCGAGGATACCCTGTTCTACAGCTGGGATAACGGGAAGATGTTCAGAGTGCCCGGCGACGTGGCCGAGCTGGGCTCCATGACGACGATGCTGCGGAAGGATTGGCTCGATAAGCTGCAGCTTCCGGTGCCGACTACGATCGATGAATACATCGAAGTTTTGAGAGCGTTCACAACGGAGGATCCGGACGGCAACGGCGAGCGGGACACCTACGGCTTTGTCGGAGACCATGATTGGCGGGCATTCGCTCCGTTCTTCTATTCGCGCGGCGTCGATGTCGACCAGTTTCTGGTTCAGGAGGACGGAACGGTGAAATACGGCGCGACGATGCCGGAAGTGAAGGACGCGCTGAAGCAGCTGCAAGAGCTGTACGCGGAAGGCGTCATCGATCCGAGAATGGTAACGCCGAACGTAAGCGCCGGCGATCTGTTCGCCGAAGGTAAGGTTGGTTCGCTCTATTACTGGGTGTCTTTCCTCAATGAGGGTCATCCGAAGCAGATGTCGTTCAAGGAAATAAATCCGGGCGGGGAATATATAGCCCTCGAGCCGATGAAGGGGCCGGCCGGCTTCTCCGCGGACGTGCCGTCGGACGGCAAAGGCTGGAGCTTCGTGTCGGTAACCGGCGCGGCCGAAGAGCCGGAGGCGGTCGTGCAGGTGCTGAACCAGATCGCTTCGAAGGAGACGAACACGTTGATCAAGTTTGGCAAGGAAGGGGGAGCATTACAAGCTGGACAACGGCGTATTCGTCAACCTGATCGACGAAGACAAGGGGAAGCAACTCGGCCTCGACAACTATACGTGGATCATTACGCGCAAGGATGAAGCGAATATCAAAAACACGCCGGAGGTCATCGAGCTGTATGATCGAAGAATCGAAACCTCGCAGCCGATGAGGGACAAAATCGTGTTTTTCAAATCATCGAACCGAAAGGAATGGTCCGAATATTCGGCGGACTTGATCAAGCTAAGAGACGAAACCTTCTACGGCATTATTGCCGGCAACCTCGATATCGGCGCTTTCGACAGTTTTGTGGAGCAGTTCTACAAGCAGGGCGGCAAGCAAGTGGAAGAGGAAGCGAATCTTCTGTACCAATCGCAGCGAGAGGAGCGGGAGCGGTTCGCCGCATGGTACAAAGAAAACATCGAGCCTTATAAGAGGTAGAACATGATATAAAATTAATTTCCGAGGATGTGAACAAGGATGGCCAGAAGCGCGATATCAGCGGCGAATCGCTGGAAGTATATGAAGCGCGACAAATATTTGTATTTGCTCATGCTGCCGGGGCTGTTCCTCATCTTCTTGTTCAAATACGTGCCGATGTACGGCATCGTGATCGCCTTCAAGGATTACAACATTCTTCTTGGCGTATTCGACAGCCCATGGGTAGGACTTGACCAGTTCGAGCGTTTGTTCCGAACGCCCGATTTTATTCAAATATTCCGCAACACGTTTCTAATCAGCCTATACAAGCTTGTATTCGGCTTCCCGGCGCCCATCATTCTCGCGCTGCTGCTTAACGAGCTGCGCAACGGATTTTTTAAGAGATTTACGCAATCCGTGCTCTACTTGCCGCATTTCTTGTCGTGGGTTATCTTCACGGGCATTATCGTCGCGTTCCTGAATCCGGTTGACGGAGTCGTGAATTACGTCCTGAGCGCGGCTGGCATGAAGACGGTTAATTTCATGATCATCCCGGAGTATTTCCGGACGCTGCTGGTCAGCACTCACATCTATAAGGAGATGGGCTGGGGCACCATCATCTATTTGGCGGCGATGTCCGGGGTTAACCCGGACCTGTATGAAGCCGCGAGAGTGGACGGGGCGAACAAATTCAGGCAAATGTGGCATGTCACGCTGCCGTCGATCCGTTCCGTCATTCTCATCCTGATGATTCTCGATCTCGGCAGCATACTGGAAGCGGGATTCATGCAGGTGTTCCTGCTGTACAATCCGCTTGTGTATGATGTGGGGGATATTATCGATACGTACGTGTACCGGGTCGGCATACAGAGCGCCAATTACAGCCTGGCTACCGCGGCCGGCTTGTTCAAATCGGTCATTTCGCTTGCCCTGATCTACACGGCGAACAAAATCGTGCAAAAGTCCGGTCAGAACGGGCTATGGTGAGGAGGGGACGGCATTGACTGGCATGTCGCGAGGCGAACGATTATTCGGCATTATCAATTATTCGATCATGCTGCTGCTCATAGCGGCCATGATTTATCCGTTCTGGTATCTCGCGATGGCGTCGTTGAGCGATCCGAAGCTGACGGCGCTCGGAGGCTTGTATTTGCTTCCGAAGGGCTTCACTTGGGATGCTTATATCACGGTGCTTGGAGATACGTCGTTCTGGTCTGGATTCCGGGTGTCTATTGTTGTCACGATATTAGGCTCCCTCATCGGTACCTTTCTTACGGCGGCGACAGCGTACGCGATCTCAAAAAACAGGCTGCAAGGAAGAATGGCCGTATCCTTTTTGATCTTGTTCACGATGCTCTTCAGCGGCGGGCTTGTGCCTAATTATTTGCTGCTCAAGGAGCTTGGCATGCTGGATACGTTGTGGGCGCTTATTATCCCCGGCACGTTATCCGCCTTCCATATATTCGTGATGCGAAGCTTCTTCGTCGGTTTGCCCGAGGAGGTGGAGGAGGCGGCCAAAATAGACGGGGCAAACGATTTGACCGTCTTCTTCCGAATCGTGCTGCCGCTGTCAAAGGCGGTGCTTGCGACAATCGGCTTGTTCATGGCCGTCGCATACTGGAACGACTTTTTCTCCACCATCCTGTATATTACGGATAAGGAGAAATGGCAGCTTCAGGCCGTTCTGCGTAATTTGATCGACCAGGCGGTGCAAAGCTCGAGCAACGGTCCGAACGGCGACCAAATTCATGTGTCGGCCTTTACGGTCCGCTCGGCGTCTATACTTCTTGCGACGCTGCCGATCTTGCTCGTGTATCCGTTCCTGCAGAAGCATTTCGTCAAAGGTGCCATGATCGGATCCATTAAAGGATAAAGAGAGCAAGCCCCAAGGGAGATGGACGACATATTGTTTTTGGGTATTTTTTTGGCGATGTTCGCGGCGGGGCTGCTCCTTGGATTTGTCGGCGCCGGCGGCTCGGGCTTTATTATATCGATCCTGACGACGATATTCGGCCTGCCGCTCCATACCGCGCTTGGAACCGCGTTGTCGGCGATGATCTTCTCGTCCGTATCCGGAACGATCAGCCATTACCGGGAGGGCAACATCGTGCTGCGGAACGGGCTTGTCGTTGGCGTATTCGGCGCATGCGGAGCCTGGATATGCTCCCGGATATCGGTTGGAATCGACGAAGGAGCGCTGCAATACATGACGGCAGCCGTCTTATACCTTTCTTCCGGTCTGTTATGGCTGCGCATGTACGCGGTCGGTCGGATGAAAGCGGAGGCTCCGCTTCCGGGAGAGACGGCTGCGGCGGGGGAGGGGCGACGTCCCTTGCCGTGGCTGAAGGGAGGCGTCATCGGATTGGCTTGCGGCGCGTTGTCCGGCTTGTTCGGCGTCGGAGCGACGCCGTTCATCCAACTTTCGTTGATGGCGTTCATGAAGATGAAAGTTTCGCAAGCGGCTGGAACGACCATGCTTGTCATCGTTCCGATCGCGGTTGCGGGCGGCGCGGGATTTTACGGCTCCGGCCATTTGGATTTGAAGCTGCTTGCCGTCGTGCTGGCTGCCATCACGGCGGGCTCGTACATCGGGGCCAAATTTACGAAGCGCCTGCCGAGTGCCATGCTGAAGGTGTCGATGGTTACCATTCCGATGCTGGGGGCGACGCTGTTGCTATTCTAAACATTTGCAGGGGAGTGGGTCGTCATGGCTTTTATGCAAGTCGAGTTCTATTCGGAGGTGCTGGCGCTCGCCAGCACGATTCAGGTCATTGCGCCCGAACGGTCAAGCGCGGGAAAGGAGGTGCCGGCCGACGGATACCCGGTCCTCTATTTGCTGCATGGAGGATCGGACAATCATACAAGCTGGCATCGCTTCAGCTCGATCGAGAGATACGCCGCGGACAAACGAGTCATCGTCGTCATGCCATCGGTCCAATACAGCTTCTATACCGACCAGAAGCTCGGGTTCCCGTATTTCACCTATTTGTCCGAGGAGCTGCCCGCCGTCGTGGGGCATCTGTTCCATGGGTCGGGCCGCCGCGAGGACACCTTCGTGGCAGGGTTGTCGATGGGCGGGTACGGCGCCTTCAAGCTGGGGATTAACTGCCCGGAGAAATTCGCGGCTGTCGCGAGCCTGTCGGGCAGTCTCGACCAGCGCGACAGGCTGGGTCCGACGCCGTCGATCAACAACGAAATGATGCTGCGCATGGCGCATTATACGTTCGGCTCCATGGAGGAATACAGCGGAAGCCGGAACGACCTGGCGCACGTGCTGGAGGAGCATCTCCGAACGGGAGTACGGCTTCCGAAATTTTATCAAGCTTGCGGAACGCTTGATCATAATTACGAAATCAACCAGTCCTTCTATCGGCAATTCGGCGGCAGGCTGGACCTGACCTGCGAGACGGCCGAAGGCAGAGGACATGAATGGGACTATTGGGACGAACAAATTCGCCGGGTGCTCGAATGGCTGCCGGTTCGGGGAGGAGATCTATCATGAAAGTAATTGGAGTAATATGCGGAGACAAGTGGCATCCTGCGGCCGACGTGCTGGCCGGACTTCGGGAAGCGGTCCCGAGCGGGTTCGAGCTGGAAGCATTGGCGCCGGAGGCGCGGCTGTCCGTCGAATGGCTGGCAGACAAGGATGCGGTCGTGCTCGCGAAACTGAACCATACTAGCGAAGAGGACGAGTCTCCCTGGCTGACCGCCGGTATTAAGGAAGCGATTATGGACTACGTGGCGGGAGGCGGCGGCCTCGCCGTCCTTCACGCCGGAACCGTCGGCTACAAGGAGGACCCGACGTTCAGCCGGTTCATTGGGGGCGTATTCGCTTATCATCCGGAGCCTTGCCGGATTACGCTTGGCGTTAAGCCTTCGGCAGCGCCGTTCCCCGTCCAAGACTCGGCGGATATCGAGATTTACGACGAGCATTACATCATGGATATGGCCGATGATTCGCCGCGCGTCTTTATGACGTCCGCCTCGGAGCATGGCATGCAGGCTGCGGGCTGGACCAAGCGGCATGGCGCTGGCCGGGTTTGCGTCTTAACGCCTGGGCATTTCCCCGATGTGTGGCGGCAGCCCGGTTACCGGGAGCTGCTGAGCCAGGCGCTGCGCTGGTGCGCGGGCGAAGCGGGAGAGACGGAGCCGCGCGGATGAGCGCCGGGTTTGTCGTCGTCGTCGGCGCCGAGCATAAGGCCGCGGAGCGCTTGTGCCGGCTTTGGTTATCCGAGGGCTGGACGGTGCTAGCCTCCTTCACGGGAGAAGGAGGGGGTGAGGATCGGTCCCGCTATGAGGATTTTGGAGGAGATTCTCGTAAGCTGCATACGATTGCTATCGATCCGCGGGATTCCGAATCGGTCCAGTCGCTTTCCGAGCTGGCCGCTAGCGTCATGGAGCGGATCGATATGGTGGTGGTCGCCATCGACAGGCGAAGGGAAACGCGGCTGCGGGACGGGATGTCGTGTGAGGATGTCCTGGCGATGTATGAATATAACGCGCTAGCTCCGCTTCGAACGATCGAGGCGCTTCTGCCGCTTATGGAGGACGGGATGAAGCGTTTATGCTTCCTCTCCGATGTCCGGGGCAGCTTCGCGGCGGGGCATGGCTCCGATTACGCAGGATACGGGATGTCGCTGGCCGCCAAGCATATGTCCGTCAAGATCATGTCCAATTCTCTAGGACCTAGAGGTTATACATTCCGAATCCTGACGCTGAACGGAGAGCGGGAGGGCTTCGGTTTGACTGAAGAGGCGGCGCTTAGGGCTAGCCGCTGGCTGGCCGATTTCACGGACGAATCGCTGCTGAAACTCGAGAATGAGCTTGCGGAGCCTGTGCCGTTCTAAATGGAGGGAGGAGATTGCATGCATACGGCATTCGTAACCGGCGCGGACCGGGGACTCGGGCTGGAGCTGACGAGAGGGCTGCTGGAGCGTGGCTGGCGGGTTATTGCCGGGCGATACTTGGAGAACTGGCATGAGCTGACGGAGCTGGCCGGACGACATGAAGGCAGAGCGGTCGTCGTGCCGCTCGATATCGGCTCGGACCGGTCAGTACGGGATGCGGCGAATCTGGCCGGCGCTTCGGCGGACGCGATCGACCTCGTCATTCACAACGCGGCGGTGTCGACTTCGCTTAAGGATTTGACCATTGCGGGCGGGTTGAACTATGAGGATATGATCCGCATCTACAATATTAACGCGATTGGCATGCTTCGCGTTACGGAAGCGCTCCTGTACTTGACGGATGCGGGAACGATGAAGAGGCAGTGCATCGTCTCGTCGGAAGCGGGCAGCATCGAGCGCTGCAGCCGCGAGGCATGGTATGGCTATTGCATGTCCAAAGCGGCGCTTAACATGGGAGCCGTGCGTCTGCATGAGAATCTGCATGCCGATGGCTATACCTTCCGTCTGCTGCATCCGGGCTGGATGAAGACGTACATGTCCGGCTCGAAGAACGAGGAGGCGGAGCTCGAAGCAGATGTTGTGGCGGAAGCGGCTCTGCGTTATTTTATCGGACCGGGTGAAGAGGATCATAGGCTTGTGATGAAGGATTGGGCAGGCGGAGAGTGGCCCTGGTAAGGATTCGGATGTGTCTGCGGCGTGCTGGGTGAGGAGGATGAGCATGGAATATGCGTACAAATTGATCGAGCTGCAAGAGAATCTGCCCATTCGGCTTGTCATGCACCGCCGCCGGAGCTACAGCTACCACTGGCACAAGGAGCTGGAAGTATTCGTCGTGCTGGAAGGATCCGTCGTTATTGAGACGACGAAGGCTCGGTACACGCTCAGGGAAGGCGATATTCTTATCATGAACAGCAACGAAATTCATGCCTCCCATTGCCCCGGCTATGCCGACGCCATTCTGATCGTGCAGATGGATCTGGCTTTTCTGAAGCCCTTCGGGTATGACTTCTCCCAAATCATCGTGCAGCGCGAGCGGTGGATCGATCCGGAGACCGTGCGGAGAATCAAGAGGGGACTCGCGAGCATCGTGCTCGAGATGTGCCGGAAGGAGAAGGGGTATCAGGCGCAGGTGATGTCGCATGTATACCAGTTCATCAGCGACTTGCTGCGCAGAGTTCCGCACCGGACACGCCTGGACGCGCCGGACATCATGTCCGCCGTGGATTTCAACCGGCTGAACCGGATCATCGCTTACGTGAACGACAATTACCATTTGCCGATCAGCTTGAAGGACGTGGCCAAGGAGGAGTTTCTGAGCGCCTATTATTTGTCGCACTTCTTCAAGGACAAGGTTGGACTGACGTTCTCCGAATGCCTGAACCGGGTGAGGCTGCAGAAGGCCGTAGAGCTGCTGCTGTCCGAAAGCTCGATGACGGTCACCGAGCTGGCGCTGAGCGTCGGCTTTCCGAATGTCAAATCGTTTAACCGATGCTTCAGGAACAAGTACCAGATGAGTCCGTTTCGGTACAAAAAAACGATATTGGGCAGCGCGGGCGAAGCGGGCAGCGAGCTCGGCGGGCTGGCGGGCTCTTCGGCGGAAGCGCAGCAGCACCAGGATCTATACAGCGGTTTTATTATAGAGAAGATACAACGGTTGTTTTGATCGAATCCGATAGAGGTTTCTGGCGGCTTAACCGCTCCAGACTAACGCCTCCGGGGGCAATAGGCGTTTCTGGCACGCTTAATTGCTCCAGACTGCCTCTCTGAGGATCAATAGACGTTTCTGGCACGCTTAATCGCTCCAGACTGCCACCTCGAGGAGCAATAGACGTTTCTCGCACGCTTAATCGCTTCAGACTGCGCCTCCGAGGACAAATAGGCGTTTCTGGCGCGCTTAATTGCAACAAGTGGCAGCCTCGAGCCGCTTCGAGCGCCAACAAGCACTCACGGAAAAAAACAAAAGCCGCCAAGGCGCATCATGCGCCTTGGCGGCTCTTTACTTTTGCTCTCTTTATGAGAGGATCAGCACGCCGAAGCCCTCCAGCGTGACCGCGCCCTCTACCGTACGGCCCGTCAGCAGATCCGTCTTCGCTTCGCGAAGCGTGATTGCAGCCTCCTCCTCCGCATAGTTCAGCAGGAAGTACAGCGGGCCGCCGGCGTCTTCGCGGATGGCGAGCTCAACCTGCGGCGGCAGCTCGAGAACGCCGTCCGCCGGCGAGAGCAGGCCGATCCGGGCGATGATCTGCGCCGCGGAAGCATCGTCGAACACGGCGCCGTAGTACCACGCTTCGCCTTGGCCGAACGTGTTGCGCGTCACGGCCGGCTTGCCGGCGTAATAGTCGCTGGCGTACGTCGCTATAACCTCGGCCGACTCGCTCTCCGTCAGCAGCACGTCGTTGAAGCTGTCGGCGGCGGTCTCCGAAGCGGGGACTCCGTTCGCTTCGTCCGCGAGCCAGCTCATGCGGACCGGGGTGCGGGTGCCTTTCACCATCGTGAATTCCTCGACCGAAATGCCGCACAGCTTGGCGGCCGCACCCGGGAACGGGCGCATATAGCATTGGGCTCGTTCGTCCTTGTAGCCGGTCCGGCAGGCGAAGACGACGATACCGCCTTGGCTGACGTACTCCTCGAGCAGAGCCGCCGTTTCGTCCGTCATGATCGCGGCATGCGGATAGATCAGCGCTTTATAACGCTGCAGCTCCGTTAGCGTTGTCCCCTTCCGAAGATAAAGGTTGTCGCTCGGAATATGCCGGCGAGTCAGCGCTTTAAACCATTCGTTGCGGCTCTTCCAATAGAACGGGCCATACCACATGTCGTATTCGCCGTCCCATTCGTTGTCGTAATCCCGCACGATCGCGATCTCCGCCTTGTAGGAGGTACTGGCGATGCGCGGTCCGGCTTCGGCAAGCTCGCGGCCGATGCCTCTCGCCTCCCGGATACGCCGATTCTCCCGATTATGGTAATCGTTCAGGCCGTGCCAATACATCTCATGGCCGAATGCGGCGGTCCGCCAGCGGAAATAGACGACCATGTTGGCCCCGTGCGCGATGGACTGGTACGTCCACAGCCTCATCTGGCCTGGCTTCGGCGACGGCATGTCCATCCGGTTCACCCAGCCGCCCGGACCCGCTTGCTGCTCCATAACGCAGAACTGCGGAGAGATGGAGCGAACCGTGCTCAGCGTCTGGCTCCAGCCCCGGTCGGCCAGCGGATTCTGCTCGTCGGGGTTCTGGGAGATCGTCGAGAACTGCGGGTAAGAATCGTAGCTGAAAAAGTCGAGCTGCTCCTCGGTAAGCCGATGGCTGTCGAGATGGCCGAACAGACCGTTGGTTGTAATCCAATGATTAGGCGCGATTTCTCGAATCAGATCCACCTGCACCTTTGCGAAATCGATGACGCTGTCGGAAATAAACCGTTTCTCGTCCAGGTACAGATGCGGATTCGGCTGCTTGCCGGCCGTCGTCTGACGGGACAGATGCACCTGCGACCAGTCCGTGTACGTCTGGCTCCAGAATACCGTTCCCCACGCTTCGTTAAGCGCCGCGAGGCTGCCGTATTTCCGTTGCAGCCACACGCGGAACGCGGCATGGTCCGCTTCAGAATAAAACTCGGAAATCTCGCAATTGAATTCGTTGTCGATCTGCCAGCCGACGATGGCCGGATGATCGCGATAATGCTCGGCCATCTTGCGGACGACGATCGCGCACAGCTCCCGATATTTCGGGCTGTTGTAGTTGTAATGCCGCCGCAGGCCGTGCTCTATCGTTTGGCCGTTGAAATTGACGTTCAACACTTCCGGGTATTTCTGCGTGAGCCATGCAGGCGGCGTAGCCGTCGGGGTGCCCATAATGATGCGGAGTCCGTGCCGGTGCGCGGTGTCCAGGGCTCTGTCGAACAGCTCGAACGAGAAGACGCCTTCTTCAGGCTCGAAGATCGACCAGGCGAATTCGCCGACGCGGACGATCGAGATGCCGAGCTCCGCCATGCGGCGGAAATCATCCTCCCACAGCTCCTCCTTCCAGTGCTCCGGGTAGTAGCAGACGCCAAGGCTTAGCCGATCGAGCGCGTTTGTATGTTCTGTCATCCAGGTTCCTCCCACAAGTCAAAATATTGCGATAAGTTAATCCATGCCTTAAGTGTAAATCGCTTATCAATTGCCGTATATGACAACATCTTGCGAAGTATAGTACAATATTGCTAAAAGAGATTAGAGAGGAGGTGCGTCATGCACATTCATCGCATCGTGCCGAAGCCGTCGTATCCGCTGTATGTCTGTTATCCCGATATGTTCGGCCGATACGCCGAATTCCCGCTGCATGAGGAACGCAGGGAATCGGGAGCGCTCCAGGAATACAATCTGCATCTGGTATTCGGGGGCAGCGGATATGCGGTCGGTCATGGGGGAGAGAGGGTCGAATTGAAAGCGGGGGAAGGCTTTCTGTACGCGAAGGAAGCCTTCCAGCAATACGGCTCAAGCCGGTCCGAGCCGTGGGATGTCAGATGGATTCACTTCACCGGAGCTTTGCCGTCCGGCATATTGAGAGCGGCGGACGAAGCGGGGGCGTGGTTGTTCTCGTTCTCGGGAATGACAAGAATCCGCGAGCTGACCGACCGCATGTACGAGCTGAGCGATCCATTCGGTCTGGAGAGCGAAGCGGCCATCTCGGCTCTGTTGTACGAGCTGCTCGTCCATCTGGACCAGGATACCGAAAGCCTTACGGGTGCGGCTACGCTCCGGAAGCGGAATGAGATTCGCGAAGCGGCGGACACGATCCGCGGACGGTGCCAAGAGCCGTGGGACATCGCCCGGATGGCGGAGCTTACCGGGTACAGTCCGTACCATTTCCTCCGCTTGTTCCGCGATGTAATGGGAAGAACGCCGAACCGGTATTTGACCGAGTGCCGATTGTTGGAAGCCAAGCTGCTGCTCGCCACGACGGGGCTCGCCGTGAAGGACGTGGCGGAGCGCATCGGATTCTCGCAGGCCAGCTATTTCATCCGCGTGTTCCGCGGCGCGGAAGGCTTATCCCCGTCAGCTTATCGAGAACTTCACGGGCGCCATGGTCATTCCTAACCGGCGTATACGGAAAACTGTCGGTGCCATCCTCGGGATTCGGTGATAGAATGGAGCATATGTCGCCCGCCGCATAGAGCGGGACGGACCTCGGGGGGAGAGCTTGACGGAATGTGGCTTACTTATTCGATTTTGGCGGCGATCGGCTTCGGCCTCAGGGGCATTCTCTATCATTGGACCAGCCAGAAGCCGCTCAGCCGCAATGCACTGCTATGCGGCACGTTCACGATGGGCGCGGTTATCAATTTGGCGCTCGCTCTGCTGACGGATGCGGAATGGACGGCGGCTTGCCTGATCGGCATTCAAATGGGGCTGTTCTCATTCGGCGCCAACGCCAGCATGTTCAAAGGGTTCGCGGTCGGCAAGGCGTCGCTCGTAGCCATACTGACGGCCCTGCCGTCCGTCGTGGTCGTGGCCGTCGCCTATTTGTTGTGGGACGAGAGGCTGTACGCGATGCAGCTTGTTTCTTTCCTCGTGATCGTAGGCGGCGTGCTGCTCGTACGGTATTCCAATGACTTGTCGCTGCGCAATCTGCAAGGAGCGCAATGGGGGCTGCTTGCGATGCTGCTGTTCGCGGGGAACGATCTGTCGGGCAAATGGTCGACGATCATGGAAGCATCGCTTTATCCGACCATGGTCATGATGTTCACGTCGGGCGCGGCCTGCTTCGGCTTATGGTGGCTGAAGGACCTGCGGATGCCGGCTTCCGGAGTTGCGGGAACCGTCGTCATCGCGGCGGTGGAAACGAGCGGGCCCAAAGGCGACGCAGCGAGTCCGGCGCGCTGGAGCGATAAGCGCGCGTTCTTCGTCGGGATGGCGATCGGCATCACGAACACGGTCGGGATGATGCTGATCATTACCGCATTCGACCTGGGCAAGGCGGGACTCGTATCGGCCGTCGTGGCGGCGAACGTGCTGCTCATGCTGTTGTACACGCGTTTCGTGGTGAAAGAGAAATTCAAGAGCACGGAGCTGGCCGGCATCGTGCTGGCGTTCGCGGGTCTAGTCTTAATGCGATTATTCGGCGAATAATAATAGCGTTCATAATAAGCTGCAAGGACAAGGACTGCCTACCGGCGATAAACGCCGGTAGGCAGTCCTTGTTTTCTTTTTTTGCAAGGCGCTCCTCTGGCGGGATAATAAAGGTAATGATTGGTTAAGTTACGCATAGATACCAATCAGCAGGAGAAGATATCTATGCCGCATCGGAGCTTCCAGTCAGGAAGCATTAAACCCCGCTATTCCAAAGGACATATATCGGTATTCGGCATCAATTCGGTCTATCCCCGCACGCCGTGGATCGCGGCTTGGTGGTCGGCTGCTTTTCCGGGCTTCGGACACATGTTTATCGGGAAGTACATGCATGGATTTGTGCTCATTATATGGGAGCTGGTGGTCAATGGCCAATCCAATCTGAATATGGCCATTGCCTTGTCCTTTCAGGGCAGGTTCGAAGAGGCGAAGGCTGGCATCAACCAGGAGTGGGCGCTGCTTTATGTGGCGGTTTATTTATACAGCATATGGGACAGCTATCGCTGCGCCGTGGAGATCAAAAAAAGCCACGTGCTGGCCGAAATCGAAGACGCCCCGATCACGCCGTCGGATGTCAGCTTTTTTGATGTGATTGTTTTGGATAAGAAGAAGCCTATGGCCGGGTTGTTCTGGTCCTTCTTGACTCCGGGCTTGGGACAGCTGTACGGCGGCAGCACGATCGTCGGCACCTTCGTGTTGGCCTGGTGGATCTTTGTATGCTACAAGGCTCACGCCGTTCGCGCATGGCTTTATTCGTTCATAGGGGATTTTGACGGGGTTCACGCGATCGTGGATTGGCAGTGGTTTCTTTTTTTGCCTTCCATGTTCGCTTTCGCCGTTTACCAGGCCTACGCTTCCGTCGTCGAAAACAATACGTTATTCGATATCGAGCAAACACGATTTCTTAGAGTGAGGGCTGAAAATTTGGGACAACTGCACACGAGTCATACCGAAACGATACAAGTTATCGCTACCTTCGAGCACTCGCCGTTCGTGGAGATGGTCATTCACGATATCGAGAAGCTCGGAATACCGCACCAAAACATTGTGGCTTTGCCGCTTGAAAACCTGGAGTCGGAGACCCATATCCTTGACTCCATTCATCGGGTCGATGGCCGAAGCGTTCTGGACGGAGCCATGATGGGCGCTACGATTTTTGCGGTGCTAGGGGCTGTATACGGATTCGTCTTGCACTGGGGGCCCATTATTTGGGGGTTGATTGGCTTGGCAGGCGGTTTCATCTTGGGATTGTTGATCGAATTAGCGGTGAGCAAGAAAAAAGTGAAAGGGAGTGCGGGTCCCAAAAGCGAAGTTGTTGTTGAGGTGACGTGCGCTGCCTCCCTCCAGCACCAGTTGATTAAAGCTTTAAAATCGAGAAAGGCGAGAGGCTATATCATTATGCCTAGTCGATAGAGATTTGGGAAACAACGGAAGAGAGCTGCTGGACGGTGATGGCAACCGGCCCCTTCAGCTCCTTTTTGTGTGCAAGGATTCGATTGAATCTACCAGAATGTGGTATGGTTAATATAGTAGTGACTCGGTTTACGGAATAAGGCGGGGATGACTTGAAATTATATGTGGCGCGGCATGGACAGACGGAATGGAACGCGGCAGATCGAGTATGCGGAGTGACGGATGTTGAATTAACGTCCCATGGAGTCGAACAAGCGGAGTTAATGGCCGAAAAACTAGCGGAGAAGCGGCTGGATATCATTATATCTTCGCCGCTGAGCAGGGCAAGGAAGACGGCGGAAATCATTGCGCGGAGACTGCAAAAGGAGGCTCTTGTAGATCATAGGCTCGTTGAACAAAATTATGGGATATTCGAAGGGGCAAACCGGAAGGACGAAAGCTTTAAGCAAGCCAAATCCCAATTCCCAAACCGATTATCCGGCGGAGAATCAATCCTTCAAGTATCCCAGCGGGTATTCAATTTGTTAGATGAGACGAAAGAGAAGTACAGGAATGAACAGGTGCTGCTCGTTTCTCACGGCAGTGTCTGCAGAGTG
The DNA here is from genome assembly GCF_024623455.1 of Paenibacillus soyae. GTDB lineage: Bacteria > Bacillota > Bacilli > Paenibacillales > Paenibacillaceae > Pristimantibacillus > Pristimantibacillus soyae. The sequence goes on from NZ_JANIPJ010000007.1 coordinate 243,858, forward strand.
ATACACGCCTATTTCAACGAGCTTTTGAATGAAGAGTTTTACGCTTACTATTTGGGGAATGGCGAATGGAGAGAATACGAGTTTGAAAAATAGAATTCATATTATGGGCGCGTCTTTGCATGAACATTGGATGGCCGATCTGGCTTGTCCGATCTTGAGGTTCGAAGGAGAACATTCGGTTAACGAGCGGGTAAGCATCGTGCTCGATTATTTGGGGAGGGGAGATACGCGGAATGAGATTGTATACCGATCCTAGAGGAGAGGCTTACGAGCAAGCTATCGATTTGGCGATTAGAACCTCGGAATGCTTTGTGCTCAAGGAGCATGTTGGTGGTTGGGCCGGCATAATGCGAAGTGGCGGCTACAACGATGTAGTGGAGGCGTTGAGGCCCTATCTGGTGAAAACAATCGAGCTTCAGGATGCCGGCATGGACGAAATTATACAGATGCAGAGAGCGTACCGCAGCGATGCCTTTTATACCGCGGGAACCTACCACATGTACAAATGCTGCGAAGAAAGCGGGTTAGTGCTGAAGCGAGCGGCGAACCGGCTGGCGGATTGGATCTATCCTCATTTGCCGGAAGACTTGTGCTTTTTGAAGGAAGGCGACGGGGACTATCTCTTCTCCATCGTTCATGAGAAGATGTACGGCATGGATGTGACGGAGACAGAGGCTCTCGAGCTGATGGATCGGGTTACGGGGCTTTTTCTGGAATTGGAGCGTCACCAGGATTTGGAGTATCTGCTTGACGATGCGATCAAGCATCGCACCGACAAGCTGTATATAAGCGGACATAGACTTACGGAGCTGCCGGAGCGAATCAAGGAGTTAACGGAGCTCCGCGAGCTGGAGGTGTTCGAACAGGATCTGTACCGCCTGCCGGAAGGGCTATTCGAGCTAAGCAAGCTGGAACGGTTGGCAATCATGACGGCCGATTTGGAGGGCATTCCCGCATCCATTGCCAAGCTGAAGAGCTTGAAGGAGCTTCGCATTTATTGCGGGAGCTCGGACCGGCCCGCGCCCGGCTGGAAGGTCAAGCCGAAGGAGGAAATCAGCCTGAACCGCATTCCGCCGGAAATCGGCGAGCTTCAGATGCTGAAGGAGCTGACGATTCAATACTCCGCGATTCATAAGCTGCCTCCAGAGCTTGAGAAGCTGAAGCGGCTGCGGGTGCTGAATGTGGGAAGCTGCAAGATCAAGCGGAAGCCGGCCTTCCTTAAGCGGATGAAGCAGCTGAAACATGTAAGCGTGTCAGAGGGGTTGTATTAAATTTCATGTCGGGGGAAGCGAAAAGGGGCAGCCAAGGACGGAAAGTTGGTCCATAGCTGCCTCTTTGTCTTGGTAATCAGATGGTTTCTCTACGAGCTGCCGAATCCATCAGCTCAACAATAAACTGCGCGACGCCGTCATCGTTATTGCTTTGGGTATGATGCGTCGCCATTGCTGCTAGAGCGGGATGCGCGTTCGCTACCGCCACGCGGGCCCCTGCTGCTTCGAACAGGCCGATGTCGTTCAAGTTATCTCCGAACACGGTTAGCTGCTCCGGCTTGCAGCCGACGTAAGAGGCCCACTTTCGCGCGCCTTCTTTTTTGTTCGCGTCCGGATGGCTGAATTCGAGGAAATAGTGATTATGGATGTAGTTGTCCTTCATGATGTGGATACACACGCGGTTTCCGTACTGCCCTCGAATATGGGCTTCTAGAGACTCCAGCTCCTCCAAGTAACCAATGTAGGTGATGATCAGCGTGCGGCAGGTCTCGGGACAAGTCAGCTGCTCGAGCTCCGTGAAGCGCGGATCGTTCGGGCGGCTTGCGTAGAAGGCCAAGTCGCCTGTCCGGCTCAACCGTTCGTGGAACACCTTCTCTTGGTCATCCGAATCCAGAGCGAACAGCAACGGAGTTAGCCCGTATGTTTGGCCGATGGCCACGATTTCGTTCGTAATTTCCCTCTCCAGCCAAGCGCCGTCGATGACCTGCTGCGTCAGCGGGTCGATCAGCATGGCGCCGTTGTATAGAACGAGCGGATGCTTCCAGGGAATCGCGCCGACTGCGCGGTTCGAGCTGATGTAGCTTCGCGCAGTCGCGTAACCGATGATGGCGCCGGCCTCAATGGCCTGAGTCATGACTTGCTTCGAGGCTGGCGACAATGTGGCGTCCGAACGGAGCAGCGTGCCGTCCAGGTCGGTTAGAATATAGGATGTCATTGCGAGATTCGCCCTCCGATTACTAATGGAATGATTATCCATACAGCATCGCACAGGGCGCGCGAGGCGTCAATATGGCGGACAGCGAGTGCGCTGCGCGGGGGAGTAACGATCAGAGGTGTCGTTATTGGAGCGAGCAGCGGACAAGGCGGCGTAGTAACGATCAGAGGTGACGTTATTGGAACGAACGGGCGGCCGCGCAGGACAGTAACGATCAGAGGTGTCGTTATTGGAGCGAGCGGGCGGCCACGCAGGACGGTAACGATCAAAGGTGTCGCTATTGGAGCGAGCAGGGGGCAAGGCGGCGTAGTAACGATCAGAGGTGTCGTTATTGGAGTGAGGGGGCGGCTGCCCCTCGCATCCCGCATTGCCTCTCCTGCCTGCGTAGCGCGGCCACCCGCGCCTCCGCTTGCGGGCCCTCCCTGCGCGCCCTCCGTCCTCGCGACCCTCCCGCCGCGCGTTACACCGCGGGCAGCTCCGCCTGCAGCGCGGCTCGCTTGCGGAACGCGGAGCGCGAAAGCAGCACGCTCAGCTCGAACAAGCCGCAGAGCGGAATCAAGATAATGAACGCCGACACGAAGTCCGGCGGCGAGATCAAATTCGCGACGATTACGAGCACCAAGTACGCGTATCGGCGGGACTTGCGGAGACGGTCGGGCGTGAGCAGGCCGATCCGCGTGAGGAACATGACGACGATCGGCAGCTCGAAGGCGGCCGCGATCGGCAGCACGATATTCAGCATGAAGCTGAAATATTGCGTAGCGCCGTATGTTTCAACGAGGTTCAGTTTGGTTGAAATATCGCTGACGAAAGCATAGCTGATGGGCAGCAACACGGAATAGCCGAAGGCGATGCCGATTATTAGGCTAACCGCGCTATAGGGTACATACCGCAGCGCGGCCGAACGTTCATGGGGATGCAAGCCTTGCTTCACGAAGCCCCACAGCAAATAGAGGGCGGTGGGTAACGTCACGATCGAGGCGATGACAAGCGCGATGTTCATGTACATGCGGACGCCGTCGAACGGAGAGAACACATTCCATTCGAGTCCGGAGGCTGGCGGGCTGCTCTTGATATAATCCAGTACATAAGGAGCGGCGAACAGGCCCCCGGCCAAGCAGACGGCGAACACGATCAGGATGGCGATCAGCTGCTTGCGGAGCTCTACGATATGGCTGAGCAGCGGCATGAGGGGCATCTTGTTCATACTCGCCTGCCTCCTTCGCGCCGATCGCGCGCGCTTCTCTCTTTCACCATGCTTTTACGAAGCTCGAACGTATGGAAGCCGTCTCTAAGCTTCCGATGAATTTCCTTCAGCAGCTCCACGTCCTCGAACGAAAATTTCCTCGAGCCGCCCGACGATCTCTCCGGAAATACAAGCTGTCTGTCCTCGTAATAGCGAATTTGGCGCTCCGTCAATCCCGTCAGTTGTTTCACAGTACCAATGCTCATGACCTTAAGACTCATAGCCTCGCCTCCTAGATCGAATGTTGAACTTTTCGAACGAGCACTTACATCTTGTTACATACACGTCAGGATACTTCACATTAATTGCTGTTGGGTGAGATTTTAGCAAGTGTCCTTTCCGTTTGACAATGGTCATTGCGAACTAACAAAATCAAATATGGAATAAATTATGTGATTTCTATAGGAGGATTAGCCCATATTTAGGAAGTTTATCGAATCGCCATTCCATTGAAGAAATTTTTTATGTAAGAAATCCTTACAAAATTTTGGTCATGAGCGAATTCCCCATGTTATCTTCTCGGTGGGTCCACAACGAAGCCGATGAATGGGAGTGAGCGGGATGGAATCGACCAAGACGCCGGAGATGTCCAGGCGGCAATTTCTAAGCACGGTAGGGAAGCTAGGCGGAGGCGCGGCGGTGTTCAGCATGATGGGGACATTGGGGCTGTTGACGCCGGAGACGCTGAAGGCGGCGGATTACGAGCCGCCGGATAAGAACGAGCTCGCGATGACCAAGCGGAACGGCAAGAAGGTCGTCATCCTCGGAGCGGGGGTTGCGGGCATGACGGCCGCATACGAGCTGGGGCTGGCGGGCTACGACTGCACCATCCTGGAAGCCCGTGCCCGTTCGGGGGGCCGGATCTGGTCGGTTCGCCGGGGCACGACGGTAGCGGAGCTCGGCGCGGCCAAGCAGGTGGCGAGGTTCGACGACGGTCTCTACCTGAATGCGGGGCCGATGCGGATTCCGCAATTCCACGTCACGATGGAGTACATTCGCAAATTCGGGATTCCGATCGAACCGTTCGGCAACGTGAACGACCATGCTTATTACTATAACGAGAAAGCCGGCGAGCTATCGGACCGGAAAGTAAGGAAGCGCGAGGCCAAAGCGGATATACGGGGCTATGTCAGCGAGCTGATGGCGAAGGCCGTGAATCAGAACGCGCTGAACATGCCCCTCACGCCGGAAGAGAAGGAGAAGCTCGTCGCGTATCTCCGGTCTGAGGGCGGGCTGGACGCGGATTTGTTCTACAAAGGCTCATCGCGCGGCGGCTACAAGGATGAGCCAGGCGCGCGTCTCGATGCCGGCGTCATTCGGGATCCGTTCAGCATGAAGGCCATAATCAACTCTGGCTTCGGCAACTATTTAAGCAGCGAATACGGCTACGATCAGCAGATGATGATGTTCCATCCGGTCGGCGGCATGGACGCGATCTCGAACGCGTTCGAGAAACGGCTGAAGGGCAAGATCAAGTTCCATTCGGAAGTGACCGAAATCAAACAAAGCGGCAGCGGCGTAACGGTCAGCTACAAAAATCTCGCCACGGGCGAGACGAGTCAAATCGAAGGGGAGTATTGCATTTGCACGATCCCGCTGTCCGTTCTGAAGAAGATCAAGGCGGACTTCTCGCCGGATATGAAGAAGGCGATCGACAGCGTCGGCTACGCTTCGGCAGGCAAGATCGGCTTGCAGTTCAAGCGCCGTTTCTGGGAAGAGGACGAGCAAATCTACGGCGGTAACACGCTGACCAATATGGATATTTCGTCGATCTATTACCCGCCGACAGGTTACATGCAGAAAAAAGGCCTGCTCCTTGGCTATTACGCCTTTGGCGGGAACGCGGACAGCCTCGGCAAGATGACGTTCCAGGAACGGGAGGCGCACGCGCTGAAGCAAGGCGCGAAGATTCATCCGCAATACTTCAAGGAATTCGAGTCCTCATTCTCCGTCGATTGGAAAAAAATCAAATACAACGAAGGCGGCTGGGTATCCTACTCCGGCGATCAGCGCCAGACCGTCTATCCGACGCTTTGCAAGCCGGACCGAAGAGTGTACCTGGCGGGCGAGCATATCAGCTACATTACGGCATGGATGGCGGGAGGGATCGAATCGGCCCGGGCGGTCGTCACCGACATTAACGAGCGCGTTATGAAGGAATAAAAAAGAGAGGTCGTGAAACGATGGAATTGAAACGCAACCTGAAAGTTATTGTAGCGACGGCTTTGGTATCCTGCTTCTTGGGAGCTTCCGTCTATGCGGCCGCTACGCCGAATAAGCTTCCGCTGACGCCGATCCACGAGCCAGAGTTCTACGGAAGTCCGAGCTCGTCCATCGCCAGCGCGGTAGCGGTGCCGGAAGGCGTGGCCACCTTCATGACAAGCGGCACGGTTCCGCCCCTGCTCAACAAGGACGGCAAGACGGTATACGAGCGTTACGGCAACACGGAGAAGCAGGCCGAAGGCATTCTGTTGAACATCGAGAAGCAGCTGAAGGAGCAAGGGCTGTCCCTGAACGACGTCATTTATCTCCGGGTATACGTCACTCCGGACGCGGCGCTGGACGGGAAGTTCGATTACACGGGCTGGTTCAACGCGTACGCGAAATTTTTCAACACGGAAGCTAATCCGGTCAAGACGGCAAGGTCCACCGTCGGTGTGGCGGGACTCGTCAATTCGGATTGGCTCATCGAGATCGAGGCGGTCGCCGCTTACCCGAAGAAGCATAAACAAGATTAAATGAACACGCAAAGGGGAGAATGCTGATGCTTCAAAACATTGGATTTCCGGGATTGCTTATGATATTGGTCGTGGTGCTCATCATATTCGGACCGTCGAAGCTGCCGGAGCTTGGCCGGGCGGTCGGACGAACGCTTCACGAGTTTAAGTCCTCCGCCAAAGAGCTGGTGTCCGACACGAAAGAGGATGTCGTCGAAAAGCAGGAAACGGTCAAGCAAAGCTGACCGGATGACCGCAAACGCTCCATTCCGAGACAGCCGTTCCCCTCCAATAGGAGGAGGACGGCTGTTTTTTTGCGCGAGGGGGATTTCTTTTTGGCGTCGCATTTGTGTATAGTAATGGCTACGGATCACTAGGAAGGAGGCGCAAGCGGTGCTGGGGAGCTGGGGAAGTATCAATACGCTTCGCAACCAAATCTTTATCGGATTTATGTTCATTATGGTCATGGTGCTCGCTTCGGTCGGCTATTATGCCTACGATCAGGTATCCGTCCTGCTGAAAAACAACGCCGAAAAACACATTCAGCAAACCGCGGTTCAAGCGACGGGCAAGCTCGACGTTCTGCTGAGGGGCATCGATACGTTCACGGCGGAAATCGCGACAAGCGCCCAGGTGCAGCGAATGCTTGCAAATAAAATCGACGGCGGCGAGATCAGCTTCGCGGAAAGGCAGCTTCTTCAGCAGGAGGTGCGCAAGGAAGAAGCTTACGCCACGGGTATCCGCTCGATCGAAATTTATTCGGCCGATTTCGAACGGCTGCTGCCGCTGACGGACGTTAACCTGCTGAGCCGGGTGCCCATCGACTGGATCACGAAGGTGAACGACGCCAGGGGCGATATTGTCTGGCTCGGGCTGGACGAGCGGTTTCCGGACGTCGTGATCGCGATGCGCCAGGTGCGCCTCGTCGACCGCTCGTTTTCGTTCGGCGGCTATATCATGGTCCATATCGAAAAAAGCTATTTCGGGTTGACGGAGGCTGTTAACCCTGCAAGCGCTGCCATCTCGAATCGGGAGTCGATGGGGCTGATCGACGGCGAGGGGCGCATTATCGCATCCGATTTTGCGGACGAAGCGTTTATGGCCAGCCGGCTGCAAGAAGGAATGGGAGAGACGGCCTCGCTCGACGGCGAAGATTATTTTGTCGTGAAGAAGCGATCGGAGAAGACGGGGTGGAACATCGTTATTCTGACGCCGGTATCCTACGTGATGGAAGGCATTACGGTGCTGCGAACGGCCATTATCGTATCGGTCGTGGTGGGTGGCGTGCTCTTCCTTATTCTGACGTTTATTCTGTCGACGATGATTACCCGTCCGATACTGAATCTGATCAAAGCTATGCGGAACGCGAGATTCGGTACGCTGAAGCCGATTCCCGTGACGTCCGCCACGATGGAAATCGACGAGCTCGGCAATACTTACAATCAAATGGTCGCGTCGCTGAACGAGATGATCGAGGTCGTCTACCAGAAGGAAATCATTCAGAGCCGAACCGAGCTTAAGGCGCTGCAGGCGCAAATTAATCCGCATTTTTTGTTCAACACGCTGGAGGCGTTCTATTGGGCGCTGGACGAAAAGGGGGATGAGGAGCTCGCCCAGGTCGTCGTTGCGATGTCTGGTTTGTTCCGGTATGTCATAAGCCGGGCGGACGAGGATGAATGGGTAACGGTGAGCGACGAGCTGGACCATGCCGAACGTTATTTGAAAATCATGAAGATGCGGATGATGGACAGGCTGTCATGGCGCATCGAGGCCGACGAAGCGAGTCGGCGGACGCCGATTCCGAAGCTGCTCGTCCAGCCTCTCGTCGAGAATGCGATTCTCCATGGGGTGGAGCAAAGGGTCGGTCACGGAACGATCGCACTGAAAGTCATGCCTTGCGAACGGCCGGGCTATACGCGAATCGAAGTATCGGATGACGGGCCGGGCATGGACGAGGACAAGCTCCGTTCCTTGCTCGCGAACCTTGAACTAGGCTATGCGGGCGCAGCGGAAGCGAAAGGTACGGGCGTCGGGCTCGCAAACGTTGAGAGAAGGCTAAGGCTGTATTACGAGGATGAAACGGACGGCTTGGAAATTCGAAGCGAGGAAGGCCGGGGGACGACGATGGCTTTCCGGATACCGAACGAGCTTAAGGGGAGATAAAGGTTGAAGACGATATTGGTCGTAGACGATGAACCGAGAACGCGGGAAGGCATACGCAAAGTGTTGGAGGCATGGTCCGGCGGGAAGCACCGGATCATGACGGCTTCGAGCGGAGTGGAAGCGCTCGAATGGATGCAAGAACATGCAGCGAATCTTCTGATCACCGATATTCGCATGCCGGAGGTGGGCGGGCTGGATCTAATCGAAAAAACAAGCGCCATGTCCCATCCCCCCGTCACGATCATCATTTCCGGGCATCCGGAATTCGATTATGCGCAGAAGGCGCTGCAATACGGCGTGATGGAATATTTGCTCAAGCCGCTGGACAAAATAAGGCTTGTTCAAGCGGTTGAACTAGCCCTGAAGCGCGAGGAGGAATTGCACCGGATCGAGCGCATGGAGAAGTTAATCGATAAGAAGTTGCTAGAGACTGCCGAGAATGCGAAAGTATACAGTCCGCAAGTCCAGGAAGCGATCCGCTATATCGAAGAGCGCCTTGCGGAGGCGATTTCTTTGAAGGATGTAGCCGAGGCGCTGCACATGAACGCAAGCTATTTCAGCGTGCTGTTCAAGGAGCAGACGGGGCTTACGTTTACGGAATACGTAACCCGGCGCAGAATTCAGAGAGCGAAAGAGCTCCTTGGCGGGACAAGCCTGTCTGTCTCGCAAATCGCCGAGCAAGTAGGCTATCAGACGGACAAATATTTCGTGAAAGTATTTCGTTCTCTGGAAGGCAGCAGTCCTGGACAATACCGGAAGAGCGTCTCGGAATCCGGGGAGAGGATCCAATAAAAGTAGAACTTTTCCCAATGTGCATGACCTTATCGCCGGATGGGCACGTTGCTACAATGTAGATGTGCAGGAGAAATCCGAACCACATCAACGAAAAAGGGGATGTAAACGTGTTCAAGAAAAAATGGACGACGCTCATGCTGACATTATGCCTTGCGATTATCGCGGCAGGCTGCGGCAACAATGCCAATAACGGCGGCGCAGACACGAATGGGGCTGCTAATGGCGGCTCGAATGAAAGCGGTAACAAAGTAACGGTGAACTTTATGCATCTTTGGCCGGAAGGCGTATCCGCCGGTCAGAACAAAATCGTCAACCAAATTATCGAAGCATACCAAACGGATAATCCGAACGTCACGATCAAACAGGAAGTGCTGGATAACGAGCAATACAAAAACAAATTGAAAGTGCTGTCCGCGTCCAATCAGCTTCCGGACGTAGGCGTTACCTGGGCGGCTGGCTTCATGCAGCCTTACGTAGAAGGCAATCTGTTCACGCCGGTCGACGATCTTCTGAGTGGCGAGTTGAACGGCAAGTTCGTAGCAGGCACTACGGAAGCTTACGCGATGAACGGCAAGACTTACGCGCTTCCGCTGGAATTCAACATCGCTCCGGTCTACTACAACAAAGCGATCTTCGAGCAGTACGGTCTTGAAGTGCCGCAAACATACGAGCAATTCAAAACCGTCGTAAAGACGCTGACTGATAACGGCGTTGCGCCGATCGCGCTTGGCAACAAAGACCGCTGGACGGGATCGCTTTGGTACATGTACCTTGCGGATCGCATTGCCGGCCAAGAAACGCTGGCGAAAGCAATTACGGGCGAAGCTTCCTTTACGGACGCTGGTCTCGTGAAAGCAGCCGAGGAAGTGCAAGCTCTGGTAGACGGCAATGCGTTCGTCAAAGGCTTCAACGGACTATCCAACGAAGAGGCGAAGTCCGAATTCCTTAACGGCAAAGCAGCCATGTTCCTGATGGGTACTTGGGAGCTCCCGAACTTCACGACGAACGAAGACATTCCGCAAGAGTTCCGCGACAGCGTAGGCTTCTTCAAGTTCCCGACGGTGGACGGCGGCAAAGGCAACATCGACAGCTGGGTAGGCGGTCCGGGTGTGGGCTTGTTCGTATCGGAAAACTCTGAAGTAAAAGAAGAAGCGAAAAAATTCGTGGAATACTTCGTGACGAAATGGGGCGAGCAATCCGTAACAGGTGCAGGCGTCATCCCGGCAACGAAGGTGGACACCGCGACTCTGGAGCTGCCGCAGCTCTACATCGATCTCTTCAACGAAATGAACAAAGCAAGCAGCATTACATTGTTCGCCGACGTGCAGATGAAGGCGGACGCGGCTGAGACTCATCTCAATCAAATTCAAGCGCTCTTCGGCAAGGCGGCGACGCCGGACTTATTCGCTGGGGAGCACGATAAAGCGATATCCGCAGGGAAATAATCGGTTAACAAGCAGATAGAGATAAGGTTACGCTTATCCGGCCGACAGGCAACAGGCACGGCCGGATAAGCTTTTCCTCATGAAGGAGAGAGAGAGGAGTCGGAGCAAGTGAATAAGGTTATGTCCAACAAAAAGATTATCGCATTATACGTATTGCCGGCATTGCTGCTTATTCTAGCCGTCGTATATATTCCGATCATCCTCACCGGTTACTACGGCTTGACCAAATGGAATGGGATCGGAAGTCCCGACTATATCGGCTTCGATAATTATGCGGCGCTTCTGAAGGACACTGCGTTCTGGAACAGCGCGTGGCATTCGTTGCTGCTGGCTTTGTTCTCGGGGCTCAGCTTGATTCTGTATTTGGCTATCGCCATGGTTCTTGCCTCCAAGATCAAAGGCGCCAACCTTTTTCGCAAAATTTATTTGATTCCCATGCTGCTGTCATCCGTGGCGATCGCCCAATTGTGGCTAAGAATTTATCATCCGACGAACGGGATTCTGAACAGCTTGCTGGAATCCATTGGCTTCGACAATCCCCCCGCATGGCTGGCAGAGCCTAAGCTTGTGCTGTTTGCCCTGTTCATTCCGATTCTGTGGCAATATGCGGGCTTCTATATTCTGATTTATTATGCGGCTCTTAAGAACATTCCGGCCTCCCTGGAGGAAGCCGCGAAGATCGACGGCGCAAACGCGCTTCAGATCGCATGGAAGATCAAGCTGCCGCTCGCCATGGAGGTCATCAAGGTCACCATCGTGCTTGCCGTTGTAGGCTCGCTCAAATATTTCGACCTGATTTACGTCATGACGAACGGTGGACCGAACGGCGCGAGCGAAGTCATGGCCTCGTATATGTACAGTGAAGCGTTCAAATCCTACGATTTCGGCTACGGCAGCGCGGTTGGCTTCTTCCTGCTCGTGTTTTGCTTGGTAGCGACATGGCTCATTCGCAAATTGACCGCAACAAAAGATACGATTCAATATTCGTAAGCTAAGGAGGGAATTCAACATCATGACGTCCGGAATCGCATCGCCGATGCGCAAGGGAGCAGAGGGCTCCGGATCAGGCATGGCTGGGAAGATCGGTTACGCACTGCTGTATATCGTTCTCATTGCCGTAGCGGTTCTTCAACTGTTTCCTCTGGTCTGGCTGCTGTTCTTCTCGCTCAAAAACAATCAAGAAGTGTTCGATCTCCCGCCCCTGTCCCTGCCGATGAACCCGCGTTGGGAAAACTACGGCAAAGTATGGAGCGCAGGCAATATCGATGTTTATTTCGTTAACAGCGTATGGATTACCATTGCGGCGACGGCGCTAACGGTCATCATCGCCAGCCTCGTGACGTTCGCGATCACGCGCATGAAGTGGAAAGGAAGCTCATTCGTGCTCGGTCTGTTTATGGTCGCGATGATGATTCCCGTCCATTCCACTCTGATCCCGTTGTTCAGCATGTTCAACAAAGCGAACCTGATCGATAATCCGATTTCGCTCATCCTGACGTATGTCGCGTTCAACATGCCGATCACGATCATGATTTTGCTCGGCTTCTATTACGCGCTGCCGAAGGAAGTGGAGGAGGCGTCCGTCATTGACGGTTGCTCGGTTAACCGCATGTTCTTCCGCATCGTCTTGCCGATGACGAGCTCGGTGCTCGCGACTACGGCGATCATCAATATCATCTACAATTGGAACGAGTTCATCTTCGTCAATACGTTCATTAGCTCGGATGAATTCAAGACGCTGACCGTGGGCGTCCAGAACTTCATCGGGCAATACACGACGGATTGGGGCGCGATCGGCGCGACGCTGATGATCAGTATCCTCCCTATTCTGCTGGCGTTTCTGTTCCTCAGCGACCGGATCGTGGAGGGCATCGCCGCCGGATCGGTGAAGGGATGACTTGAAAAAAGGGCTGTTCCTCAGTCAGGGCGACTGAAGGAACAGCCCTTTGCTATTTTATTTCTGCAAGCCGTAGATGTCGTACAATTGATCCATTAGAATATTGGCCGCCTTAATGCCGCCCGCCGTATTCCAGATCGCGTCGTCCACTCTGTAGATCTGTTCGTTCTTCGCTGCCTCAAGATTCCCGAACAGCGGGTCGCTCGTCCATTCTTCCTCGGTTTTGGTAGCCGCGCCGTCGCCGGTCTCGTAAGTGAAGAAGATGATTCGATCCGCGTCGGCCTCTGGAAGGCGTTCCTTCGTAATTTCGTCGACGAACGCGTCCTTCGCGTTTTTGGTCATTTCGTTGCGGGCAATGCCGATCTTCTCGAAGATGACGCCGGAGAATGTATTGGTATGATAGACGCGCGTCTTGTCGGCCATGAACCGAATGACGGAGATGGTATCGTTCAGCTTGTCGCCGGCTTTACCCTTGAAGTCCTGAATGCGCTCGTCGAATGCGGTTAGCAGCGCTTCGCCTTCGGCTTGCTTGTTCAGCGCCGTCGCGTAGAGCTTGAAGTTATTCTGCCACTCGCCTCTCAGATCCTCCGCGAATACGGTTGGAGCGATCGCTTTCAACTGCTCGTACACTTTCTCTTGGCGCATCTTGTTGCCGATGATCAGATCCGGCTGGAGGCTGGCGATGACTTCAATGTTCGGCTGGCTCTCTTCGCCGACTACCGTTACGCCTTCCATCTCGGCCTTAATGTGCTCGTACCAAGGATCGCCCGTCCAGGACCTGACGGCTCCTACCGGCTTCACGCCGAGAGCAAGCAGGGCTTCGGTTCCCTCGTTCGTCAGAATGACGACTTTCTGAGGCGTTCCTTTAATGGTTGTCGTCCCCATCGCGTGGACAACCTCGTAGGACTCGCTTGCGCCGTTCGACGCGCTGTTATCCGCCGGTTGGTTAGCCGAGCTTCCGTTGTTCGCGTTATTCGCATTGCCGTTTGCGCCGCCGTTCGCGCCGCAGCCCGCAAGCAGCACGACCATAATCAGGACCGCTAAGCTCCATAGCGCTCCGCGCTTCTTGTTTCTTGCATTTTCTCTTACCATAATGAAAGTATCCCCCTGCGCTTATGCGTGTTTATTGAAAATCGTTATCACTTATAACACAAAACTATAGCGGGTTCATGGTACAGTGTCAACAGAAAAAATGAGAACGATTATCACATTCGTTGACAGAAGGTGGCCCGTCCACTAAAATGCATATGAACTTATATGATTCGCTTAATCTTGTAATGGAAAGAGAGTCCATATGCGCATAATTGGTTTCATAGGGGCATTATTGCTGCTTGCGGCCGCGATGGCGGGAAGCATTGCTTGGGGCGTCACGGACATCCCGATGCGGACGGTATGGGCGTCCTTCGTCCATTACGACGGGAGCAACGAACATCTGATTATCCGAACGGCGAGACTGCCGCGCGCGCTGATCGCGGCCGCGGTAGGCGCCTGTCTGGCCGTCGCGGGGGCGCTCATGCAGGTCATTACCCGCAATCCGATCGCTTCGCCCAGCACGCTCGGCATTAATTCGGGAGCGTCTTTCTTCATTATAATGGCAGCGGGCTGGCTGGGAATAAACGGATTGCAGTCCTTAACTTGGGTAGCCTTTCTTGGAGCGGCGGTGAGCGGCGGCATCGTCTTCTTGCTTGGCAGCCTCGGGAGGGACGGCATGTCGCCGGTTAAGATTACGCTCGCTGGAGCATCCGTCGCGGCGTTCTTTCACTCCATGACGCAAGGGCTGATGTTATCCGACGGCAAGATGTTCGATCAGGTGCTGATCTGGCTGGTAGGCTCGGTCGCGGGCAGGGACATGGACCAATTGGCCGCGGTCTGGCCGTATATGGCGGCCGGGATGGCGCTCGCTCTGCTGCTCTCCAAGGATTTGAACGTGCTGTCTATGGGAGACGAGATCGCTTCAAGCCTGGGTCAGCGAACGTCGGTCGCCAAGGCGCTGGCTGCGCTGGCCGTCATCCTGCTGGCCGGCGGCTCGGTTGCGGCGGCAGGACCGATCGCTTTCGTAGGCATCATTATTCCTCACATCGTCCGCTATATAGCGGGCAACGATTATCGCTGGATCCTCCCGTACAGCGCCGTTCTCGGCGCGCTGCTGCTGGTGTCGGCGGACTTGGGCTCCAGGTATATCGCAATGCCTAAGGAAGTGCCCGTCGGCGTTATGACCGCGATTATCGGCATTCCGTTCTTCGTCTATATCGCGAGGAAAGGAAGGGGGACAGCATGAGCAAGCATCGTACATTTCGTTCGGCGGGGCGCGCAAGATCGCTGCTCCCGGCATCGAGAGCCGCTCGGGTAACGGTCGTCCTGTCCGTCATCTGTCTGGCGGCCATTGTTATCTGCACGGGGACGGGCAGCCAGTTCATTTCGCCTTACCGCGTTCTTCAGGCCATCTTCGGACAGATGCCTTTCCTTCAGCATCTATTCGGTGAAGCGCCTCCGATGGATCAGGTCGTCGTGACGAAGCTGAGGCTGCCGAGAATCGTCATCGCCGTGCTGATCGGCGCTTCGCTGGCCGTTGCCGGGGCCATTCTGCAGGGCGTCATTCGCAATCCGCTGGCTTCGCCCGATGTTATCGGCATTACGGAAGGGGCCTCCTTCGGCGCGGTTATGTTCATATTCCTGTTCGCAGGCAGCGTCTCCATTCATTGGATGCCGTTCTTCGCAATAGCCGGGGCCATTCTTATAACCGCGCTGCTGTACGCGCTGGCGTGGAAGAAAGGCGTATCTCCGCTTCGTCTTGTGCTGATCGGCATCGGCGTCTCGGCGGCAGTCAAGTCCGTCTCCTACATGCTGATCATTGCGGGTCCGCTACAGCTCGCCGATCGTTCCCTAACGTTCATGGCTGGCAGCATCTACGGCATGTCATGGGACAAGGATGTTCTGACGCTGCTCCCTTGGGTGCTTGTCCTGCTGCCGGCAGCTTGGGTGCAAGCGCGTCATGTCGATATCCAAGCGCTTGGCGACCAGCTCGCCGGCAGCGTCGGAGCGCATGTACAGAAGCAGCGGCTGCTGCTGATCGGCTTAAGCGTGGCGCTGGCCGGAGCGGCGATTTCCATCGGAGGGGCCATCGCTTTCATCGGTCTCATGGCGCCGCATATGGCCAGAAGACTGGTCGGTCCATCCTTTCGCTACGTGATGCCCGTAAGCGCGCTGGTCGGCGCCATTCTGTTATTGACGGCGGACCTGGTAGCCCGCACGGCCTTCCTGCCGCGCGACGTGCCGGCCGGCGTGTTCACCGCCGCGATCGGGGCGCCGTTTTTCCTCTATTTGCTGTATCGCAATCGCAATCGCTATTAGCCGTTAAGCAAGACCGTTCGTATCCACTGGGATGCGGCGGTCTTGTTTTTTTCGTTAAATGAGGGCTCCGTATAGGAATGTTGTATCTTGCCCCGCAATGTTTATAATTAAACTATTGAAAGGTTTACGACTAAAGCATTTAAGCGGTAGTTCAAACGCACTTTAAGAGACGGGGGTTGAACAAAGACATGCTTAAGCTGTTTCGATTCTTGAGGCCCTATCGAGCGGTTATCGCGTTCGTTATGGTGCTCATCCTGCTGCAGTCGCTGTCCGAGCTGTATTTGCCGACGATCATGGCGGATATCGTGAACATCGGCGTTGTGGACGGGAATACGGCGTACATATGGAAGATGGGCGGCTTCATGCTTGCCGTCACGCTGGCCGGCACGGCCGTGTCGATCCTGGCGAGCTATCACTCTTCGAAAATTTCGTCCGCGTTCGGACGCATCGTGAGAGGCAAAGTGTTCGCCCATGTCGAAAAGTTCTCGCTTCGCGAATTCGGCGAGATCGGGACGGCTTCGCTTATTACGAGAACGACGAACGACATCAATCAGGTCCAGCAGGTGCTTATGATGATGCTCCGCATGATGGTTATGGCACCCATGATGTGTATCGGCGGCATTATTATGGCGCTGTACAAAGATGCGGAGCTGACGGTCGTCCTTCTCGTCGCTATGCCGGTGCTTGCCGGCGCGATTTGGCTTGTTGTCTCCAAAGGGCTGCCCTATTTCAAAGTCATACAGAAGAAGCTCGACCGCTTGAATCTCGTTCTTCGGGAAGGGCTGACGGGCATCCGGGTTATCCGTTCCTTCAATAGAACGGAACACGAAAAGACCAGATTCGAGGAAGCGAACCGCGATTTGATGGACACGGCCGTCAAAGTCAACCAGATCATGGCGGTTATGATGCCGCTTATGATGTTAATCATGAACTTCTCGACGATCGCGATCGTCTGGTTCGGAGGTCTGCGCATCAACGACGGGGCGATGCTTGTGGGCGATTTGATGGCGTTTATTTCGTACGCGATGCAGATCATGTTCTCCCTGCTCATGTTTTCGATGATGTTCGTTATGGTTCCGAGAGCTTCGGCTTCCGCCGTGCGTATCGGCGAGGTGCTCGCGCTGGAGCCGACGATCGAGGACCAGCCGGCCGCGCGGGGCGGCGGCTCGAAGATGGCGTCCGGCGAAGTGGAATTCCGCGACGTATCGTTCAGCTATCCGGGGGCGGAGCGTCCCGCCTTATCCGGGCTTACCTTCCGGGCGAAGCCCGGCGAAGTAACGGCGATCATCGGAGGCACGGGCTCCGGTAAGACGTCGCTGCTTCATTTGATCCCGCGGTTCTTCGACGCGGCAAGCGGCACGGTGCTGGTGGGAGGCAGGGATGTTCGCAGCTGGACCCAGGAGGAGCTGCGGAGGAACATCTCGCTCGTTCCGCAGAAGGCGGTATTGTTCTCGGGCACGGTGAACGCCAATATCCGTTACGGCAAGGATGACGCGTCCGAGGAAGAAATTCGCAGGGCGGCCGCAACGGCGCAGGCGCTGGACTTCGTCGAGGCGATGCCGGAAGGCTTCGAGTCCGAGCTGTCACAGGGCGGCGTCAATCTGTCGGGCGGGCAGAAGCAGCGGTTGTCGATCGCGAGAGCGCTCGTGCGGAGACCGCTGGTTTATTTGTTCGACGACAGCTTCTCGGCGCTTGACTACAAGACGGACGCCAAGCTTCGCGGGGCTCTGAAGGAAGAGACGAGGGACGCGGCCGTGCTGATCGTCGCCCAGAGGGTAAGCACCGTCATGGACGCCGATCGGATCATCGTGCTGGACGAAGGTCGGATTGCCGGCATTGGCCGTCATGGCGAGCTGATGGAGGGCTGCTCCGTCTACCGTGAAATCGTGGAATCGCAGCTGTCGGAGGAGGAGATTGCATGAGTCGGGAGCATAAAGAAAATCAAGCCGGACCCGGCGCCAGAGGCGGTCCTCCGGGCGGCAGGCCGATGGGCTTCGGCGGCCCGGGCATGATGGGCATGCCGGGACAGAAGGCCAAAAACTTCAAAACGTCGCTGAAGAGGCTGGCAGGTTACTTGCGGCCGTTTCGGATGCAACTGGTTGCCGTCATCGCCGCCGCGATTTTGAGCACGGTCTTCTCCATTATCAGCCCGAAAATATTAGGCGAGGCGACCGATATTTTGTTCAACGGCATGATGGATAAGGTTCAGGGCGTCGCGGGCGCCGAAGTGGATTTTAAGGGTATCGCTTATATTTTGGCACTGCTTGCGGGACTGTACGTCATCAGCGCCGTGTTCGGCTTTTTCCAGCAATATTGGATGGCGGGCGTGGCGCAGAAGGTCGTGTACCGGCTTCGGAACGAAGTGAACGAGAAGCTGGGGCGGCTGCCGCTTAAGTTTTTCGACGCGCGTTCGAACGGGGATATTCTGAGCCGCGTCGTGAACGACGTCGACAACATCAGCAACACGCTGCAGCAGAGCTTAACGCAGATGATTACTTCGGTCATTACGCTGATCGGCATTATCGTCATGATGCTGACGATCAGCCCGCTGCTGACGCTTATTCTCGTGCTGACGCTGCCGCTCAGCTTTATCGTCATCGCAATGGTGGCGAAGCGGTCGCAGGTGCATTTCGCCAGCCAACAAGCCGAGCTAGGGTTGTTGAACGGCCATGTCGAAGAAATGTACACGGGACATACGGTCGTGAAGGCGTTCGGCAGGGAGAAGGATTCCGTCGAGCAGTTCGAATCGATAAACGGCAGGCTGTACGAATCGAGCTGGAAGGCGCAGTTCATCTCCGGCATCATTATGCCGCTGATGGGCTTCATCGGGAATATCGGGTACGTGCTGATCTGCGTCGTCGGCGGTATTCTGGTAACGAGGCAATCGATCACCGTCGGGGACATCCAGGCGTTCATCCAATATGCCCGCCAATTCACGATGCCGATTACGCAGACGGCGAACATCGCGAACATTATCCAATCGACGATCGCGTCCGCGGAGCGGGTATTCGAGCTGCTGGACGAAGAGGAAGAGACGCCGGACGTCTCGCGCGCCAAGCTGCCGGCTTCGCCTCGCGGGGATGTCGAGTTCCAAGCGGTGAATTTCGGATATAACGCGGATGCTCCATTAATCGAAAATATGAATATCGCCGTCACTAGCGGCCAGACGGTTGCGATCGTTGGACCGACGGGAGCGGGCAAGACGACGCTCGTCAATCTGCTTATGCGCTTCTACGAAGTGAACGGCGGCGCCATAACGATCGACGGCCGCGATATTCGCGACATGGAGCGCGCCAAGCTGCGGAGCTTGTTCGGCATGGTGCTTC
The DNA here is from genome assembly GCF_024623455.1 of Paenibacillus soyae. Taxonomy (GTDB): domain Bacteria; phylum Bacillota; class Bacilli; order Paenibacillales; family Paenibacillaceae; genus Pristimantibacillus; species Pristimantibacillus soyae. The sequence goes on from NZ_JANIPJ010000007.1 coordinate 263,003, forward strand.
AAGACACGTGGCTGTTCAACGGCACGATCAAGGATAACATCGCGTACGGACGCGCGGGCGCTACCGAAGAGGAAATCGTGCAGGCCGCGGTGGCCGCGCATGCCGATCACTTTATCCGGACGCTGCCGGAGGGCTACGAGACGGTGCTGAACGAAGAGGCGTCGAACATCTCGCAGGGCCAGAAGCAGCTGCTGACGATCGCCCGCGCCATCCTGGCCGATCCGGCGATCCTCATCCTGGACGAAGCGACGAGCAGCGTCGACACGCGCACGGAAATCCAGATCCAGCATGCGATGAACCATCTCATGCAAGGCCGTACGAGCTTCGTCATCGCCCACAGGCTCTCGACGATTCGCGACGCCGATCTGATTCTCGTCATGGACAAAGGCTCGGTTATCGAGCAAGGCACCCACGAGGAGCTGCTCGCTCGCGGCGGCTTCTACGCCGACCTGTACAACAGCCAGTTCGCCGCGGGGGCGAAGCTGGGGGCGGGGTAGCTTTATGATAGGAAAGCCGGACTTCCTGAGGGGGAGTCCGGCTTTATTTTTGCAATCGACCACACTCCCCCGGACCGTTAAAGCGACTCTCAGTTCACTAATTGCTCCAACCGCCGCCCCAACACATTTGAGCGGCCCTTAGTCCTTTGGTAGTCGGTAAGAACGCATAATTCTGCCCGGAATGGAACATTTTTTTCTTATTGACACCTCCCAAATGCGGTGCTAAGATAAGTCTATCGAAATTCAAACTAAAGCACTTGGTATTATTGGTTATAAGTGATGGCATTGACCATTCTAATGGAGATGTATGTTTTCTCGTCGCAGGATTCCGCGGTTTGCCGCGGAGTCCGGCCGGAGAAGACGTGCATCTTTTTTTGTTGGCTTGGTCGATCCTCCGCCGATAACCATCCCATGGGCAGAAGGAGGGGGCGTAATATGAAAAAACGTCGATGGTTGACGCTGCTGTTCGCGGTTGTCGTCGCGCTGGTCAGCGCTTGCGGAAACTCCGGAACGGCCGGGAACGAAGGAACGGCTCCTTCCGCGAATAGCGGAGGAGAGAAGCAGGCCGCGGAAGGCGGCGCAAGGGAAGCGGAGAAGGATGGATCGGCGGACAAGGAGCCCGTTACGCTGACGTTCTGGAATTACGGCAACACGATCACGGATACGGAATTCAACAAGCTGATCGTGGAGCCTACGAAAGCCAAGTATCCTCATATCACGCTGGAGCGGATTAAGACCGACTCGGAAACAACGCCCGAGGATCTAATATCGACCGGCCAAATCCCGGACATTATTTACACGAGCAGCGGCCCGTCCTACTACCGGTTTTTGGATATCGGAATCGTGCAGGATCTGGATGAGCTGATCGAAAAGCATCAGATTGATACAAATCGTATTAAGCCGGCCATTCTGGAATCGATCAAAAGCTTCACGCCGGATGGGAATTTAATCGCCATACCGCTCTCGTTCAATCTTCTTATCACTTATTACAACAAAGAAATTTTCGATAAATTCGGCGTTCCCTATCCGTCCGACGAGCCGCAGACGTGGGAGGAGTGGCTGGAGCTCGGACGGAAGCTGACGGTGCAGGATAACGGGGTGCAATATTTGGGTATCGACCTTGGCGGTCCCGGCAACCTGGTCCGGAGCCTGGACGTCGGCAACGTCGATCTGTCAACCGGCAGATCGGCCTTAAGCGATCCCGCTTGGACGCAGGTGTACGACCTGCTTCGGAAGCAATATGAAATACCCGGCTTCATCGGGCCGGAGAACGAGATCGTATACGACAGAGTGACGTTCATGGAGGAGAGAAGACTTGCGATCCGGCCGTCTTTCCTCGCGAACATGGTCGGCCCGCTCGAGGAGCTGCGACAGAAAGGCATTGAGCTCGACTGGGACATCGCGCCTGCCCCGCATTTTGGGAACGGAGAAGTCGGCGGAAGCATTCACTCTTTGATTCTCTCCAATCAGAGCAAGCATAAGGACGACGCGTTTCTCGTGTTGGCCGAAATCTTGTCCGACGAGACGCAAAGATTGGTTGCCCGCAACGGACGCGTTCCTTCCATCGTGAATCCGGAGCTGGAGAAGGAGTTCGGCGCGGATATCGAGGTGCTTAAGGGCAAGAAGATCGAGAACGTGTTCAAGCTGACGGCGAAGCCGAACAATCCGCCGCATCCGCTAGATAACGATCTTGGCGACGTGCTGACGAAGGCGGCGGAGGATATCGCGCTCGGCGGCAAAGACGTCAATTCCGCGCTCCGCGCCGCGGAAGAAGAGAGCAATCGGCTAATCGAGGCATGGGAGAAAACGAAGTAACAAAAACGCGATCACGCGAATGATGAAGACGGAGGCGTTGGCATGAGCGGGGAAACGGCATTGCAACTGACAGCGGACGTGCTGGTGATAGGAGGCGGGCCGGCGGGCGCTTGGGCGGCATGGAGCGCGGCGTCCAAGGGCGCGAAGGTCGTGCTGGTGGATAAAGGGTATCTCGGTTCGAGCGGGGCGACCGCGCCAGGGGGCACGAATTTATTATATTTGCCTCCCGACAAGGAAATGAGGGAGAAAGCGGTCGAGCAGCGGATGAAGTCGGGCGGTTATTTGTCCGAAGCGCGCTGGATTCACCGCGTGCTGGATCAGGTCTACATTAATTTGGAGCGGGTGGAGCAGTGGGGGTATCCCTTCGTCAGAGACGAAGACGGCGTTCCGCAGCGGAACCATCTCCAAGGTCCCGAATATATGGCGCTTATGCGCAAGGTGGTGAAGAAAGCGGGCGTAAAAGTGCTCGACCACGCGCCGGCGCTGGAGCTGCTTGTCGACGACAACGGCGTTGGCGGCGCAAGGGGCGTTCTTCGTCAGGCTGACCAAGAATGGGAGGTCCGTGCGAACGCGGTTGTCATCGCGACGGGAGGGTGCGCCTTCCTGAGCAAGGGACTCGGCTGCAACGTGCTGACCGGCGACGGTTATCTGATGGGAGCGGAGGTCGGCGCGGAGCTGTCCGGCATGGAATTCTCCCGCCGTTACGCGCCGGCGCCGGCATTCAGCTCCAATACGCGTTCCCGGCTGCTCGGCTGGGCGACGTATTACGACCAGGACGGCAACGAGCTTGGCGGCAGCCGCAACGGGGATTTCCTCGCGGAGAGGCTGCTGCAAGGACCCGTATACGCCATCATGAACAAGGCGGATACGCCCGAGAAGCAAGCCATCCTGCGCTCCTCCCACGCGATCTTCTTCCTGCCGTACGACCGCGCCGGCATCGACGTCTTCACGCAGCCATTCCCGTTGACTCTTCGTTATGAAGGCACGGTGCGCGGAACGGGCGGGCTTCGCATCGTCGGGGACCAATGCGAGACGACGGTTGCGGGGCTGTATGCGGCGGGCGACGCCGCGACGAGAGAACGGGTGACGGGCGCCGCTTCCGGCGGAGGAGCGTTCAACGCGTCGTGGGCGATCTGTTCCGGCACTTGGGCGGGCGAAGGCGCCGCGGAGCATGCGCTGAAGCAGTCCAGGGACGCGGACCGGAGGCAGCTCCGCTCGGCAGGGCGCTTCGGATTGGCGGACGGGCAAACGCTGCCGCCTTCGTCCAGAGTAGAAACGAGCGAGCTGGTGCAAGCGATCCAGGATCAGGTTCTGCCGCTTCCGATCAACTATTTCCGCTCCGAAGCCGGTCTCGCCGCCGCGCTCAACAAGCTGAACAGCTACTGGCCTAGCGTGAACGAGCAGGCGCCGGCCACCGTCCATGACCGCGTGCGCGCAAGAGAAGCGGCCGCAATGGCCGCGACGTCAAGATGGATGTATACGGCGGCGCTGGCCCGCAAGGAGACGCGAGGGGGAGGACTTCATCTGCTCGCGGAATATCCGGAGCTGGATCCGAACCAGCATTACCGGCTTCTCGTGTCGGGTCTCGACAGCATTCAGACAAGACCGGACCGCGCCTTCCTCGGAGCGGCGCCGGCAGGATCCCTTACGGGAACAGAACAGGGGGCTTGAGCCGCATGATTGAATTAGTAAGCGCCGAACGCTGCATCGGCTGCAACCTTTGCGTCAAAGTATGTCCGACCAACGTCTTCGATAAGACGGAGCACGAGCCCGTTATCGCCAGGCAATCGGATTGCCAAACCTGCTTCATCTGCGAAGCGTACTGCCCGGCGGACGCGTTATACGTCTCGCCGTACGCGGATGAACAGATCGCGGTGGACGAAGCCGAGCTGGCCGGCAACGGCGTGCTTGGCAGCTGGAGGGCGACAATCGGCTGGGGACCCGGCCGCACGAAGCTTGCCGCTCTAGACAAAACGCCGTTCATCGACCGCATTCTTCCCGCCCGCACGATCCGCGCGGCCGGCGTTTCGGACGTCAGGACGCCGACCACGGGCTAGCACACGAGCCGATCCGGTTCGCGCGCCGCGCCGCCAGCCGGTAAACCGGAGGCGCTTATCCGAGAGCTGACAGAAAGTTCGTCCGGATAGGCGCCTTCTTGTTTTCATACCATCCCTATTCGAAAGGATTGAACCCAATGAGCATCGTATCCAACGAGCAGCAAAGCCAATCGATCGAAACAACTTATAGTCCCGAGGTGGAGGCATCAAGGAAGCCTGACCACCCGGTCCATCCTCTTATTCTGAATCGATGGTCCCCCCGTTCCTACGAGGAAAAATCGGTAACCGACGACGTTCTGTTCACCGTGCTGGAAGCGGCGCGCTGGTCGCCGTCCTCCGGCAACCAACAGCCTTGGCGGTTCTACGTAGCGAGAACGGAGGAAGAGCATGAGCAATTCCGCAAATTCATTAAGCCGCGAAACCGTCTATGGGCGGATAAGGCTCCGGTGCTTCTGCTCCTTGCTTCGGTGAAGGTGAGGGAGATCGGCGAGCCTAACGGCGCGCATGCCTTCGACGCGGGAGCGGCTTGGGCAACGCTGGCCTTCCAGGCAAGGCTGCTTGGCTTGTCGACGAGAGCGATCGGCGGGTTCGAGCATGACGTTGCCAGGGAAACGCTCGGCACGCCGGATCATATCGCGCTCCATGCCGTCATCGCGCTCGGCTATCGCGGCGAAGCGGATGCGCTGGACGAATCGTTTCGCGAGGCCGAGAAGCCGAACGGAAGACGTCCGCTTGCCGATAGCCTTCTTCCGATTCCAACTGGCGGAGAGGAAGCTTAACCCGAACGCGAAGCGAGGGTTTACCAATCGATAACCAAGAACGAGAGGATGATGGGCATGTCTCGAAAAGTGGAAGTAACGGACGCTTGGCTGAAACGCATCATCGACCAGGTGCAAGGGCTCGCCTACGGCGTCGTGCAAATAACGGTGCATGACGGCCAAATCGTGCAGATCGACCGGACGGAGCGCAGCCGATTCGATGCGGCTAAGGCGCCTTCGACAGGCGCGAAGCGCAAATGACAGGGCCGGCGGAAGAGAGGTTAACCGCCGACGTGCTCGTTATCGGAGGCGGACCAGCCGGCGCTTGGGCCGCGTGGAGCGCTGCCTCCCACGGCGCGCGCACCGTGCTGGCCGACAAGGGCTATCTCGGAACGAGCGGCGCGACGGCTCCGGGCGGGACGGGGTTCCTCTATGTGGAGCCCGACCGGGAGAAGCGGGAGAAGGCGGTTGCCGAGCGGCTGAAGTCCGGAGGCTTCCTCTCGGAATCGCCTTGGATTTATCGCTTGATGGAGCAGGCCTACCTGAACATTCAGCTGGTGGAGAAATGGGGCTATCGATTCCCGCTCGACGAGAACGGCAATCTCTATAAATCGCATATGCAAGGTCCCGAATACATGGAGTTGATGCGCAGAGTCGTGCGCAAAGCCGGCGTCACGATTCTGGATCAGCATCCGGCGCTCGAGCTGCTTGTCGACGAACATGGCGTCGGCGGAGCAAGAGGCGTGAACCGTCTGACCGGGGGTTCATGGGAAGTGCGGGCGAACGCCGTCGTCATCGCGACGGGCGGCTGCGCCTTCCTGAGCAAAGGCCTAGGCTGCAACGTGCAGACGGGAGACGGTCAACTAATGGCGTCCGAACTAGGCGTCGAGATGTCCGGCATGGAGTTCAGCCGCCAATACGCGACGACCGCCGCGTTCAGCACGATCACGCGCAATCGCGTGCTGGGCTTTGCTTCGTTCTATGACGGTGAGGGCAATCTCATTCACGAAGGCGGTCCAAGAGAGGATCATTTTTTCGCGAAGCACTTGGCCCAAGGACCCGTCTACGCGAAGCTGACCCACGGCAATACGCCGGAGAAGCAGGCCATCATCCGGGCGTCGACGCCGCTCTGGTTCGTGCCCTTCGACCGTGCGGGCATCGATCCGTTCACGCAGAGCTTCCCGATTCAGATGCGTTACGAAGGGACGATCCGGGGGACGGGCGGAATCCGGCTGACCGGGGATTATTGCCAGACCTCCGTGCAGGGGCTGTTCGCGGCGGGCGATGCCGCTTCGAGGGAGAAGACGGCCGGAGCCAAGTCGGGAGGCGGCGCGTACAACGCGTCCTGGGCGATCGCCTCCGGGACCTGGTCGGGGAAGGGGGCTGCCGAACACGCGCTGGCGCAAGGGAAAGACGCCTCGCACCGCAACGTCAAGCCGGCGGGTCGGCACGGACTTGCGCATACGGCCGATTCCACCGCTCCGATTCCCGTCAGGGAGGTCGTGAAGGCGGTACAAGACGAAATGTTCCCGCTGCGGATTAATTACTTCCGCAGCGAGCCGGTTCTGGCCGGAGCGCTGGAACGGCTTGACCGGCAGTGGCCGCTTGTGCAGGGCGCGGTCGGTCCGTCGGCGACGGGGCGCGTGCAGGCGAGGGAAGCGGCCGCCATGGTCGCGAACGCCAGATGGATGTATACGGCCGCTTTGATCCGGAAGGAAACGAGAGGCATGCATACGATGGCTGAATATCCGGAGCTGGACGATTCGATGAACCGCAGGCTTCTACTCTCCGGCATTGAGAGGATTGCGCACCGCTGGGAGAGCGTGCCGTCGGGCGGCCAGACGGTTCCTCCAGTCACGGTAAAGGAGGGGCTGACGGTATGATCGAGCTTGTAAGCGAGGAGCGGTGCGTCACGTGCGGGCTCTGCGTCAAGGTTTGCCCGACGAACGTATTCGACGCGGACGATGCGGGACTGCCCGTCATCGCCCGCCAGGAGGACTGTCAAACCTGCTTTATGTGCGAGGCTTATTGCCCCGTGGACGCGCTGTTCGTGGCGCATCACGCGGACGAGAAAGTGGAGGTAACGGAGCAAGACTTGGTGGACCGCTCGATGCTCGGCAGCTGGAGAGCGATAATCGGCTTCGGCAGCAACGGCAAGGTTTCGATGGCGGCCAGCGACACGACTCCGATCCTGCGAAGCGTCAGGCCGGGAGCGGGCGGCAGAGGGGAAGCGCAACGACAACGGAATACGACCGTTTGAGCGGAGGAGATGGGGATTTCATCGTCGGATGAAAGCCTGTCTCCTTTTTTGTTTTCATAAAACCTATTATTCTGATAAGAAAAGGTGGAAATTCGATGAAGAAAACGAGTATAGCGCTTATTGCGGCGGCCATGCTGCTATTGGCCGGATGCGCGCAATCCGGCGGTTCGGGAAGCGCGGATCAAGCCGGGCAGCCGGAGACTGACGCCAAGGCCACGGAGACGGCGGAGTCCGCTTCCCCGAGTCCCGACGCTAAGGAACAAATCGAGCTGACGATATTCAAATACGGAGGCGTCACGCTGACGCAGACCGAGGTCGAGGCGTATTTCGCCCCCGTGGAGGCGAAGTTCCCCCATATTCAGATCAAGCTGCTCGACATCCCGGAGGGGGATCCGATCGAGCCGCTGCTGACGGCAGGCACGATTCCGGATCTGATCTTCGGCGGGAGCTACGGCGAGCTGAAGGAGAAGGATCTGCTGGCCGATCTGGCTCCGCTTAAGGAGAAATACGGCTACGACGAAAGCCGTCTGAAGCCGGAAGTCGTCAGCGCGATTAACCAGTCGTCCGAGGGCAATCAGTTCCCGTTCTCCGTCAACTTGCCGGTGCTGTACGTGAACAAAGATATTTTCGACCGGTTTGGCGTTCCTTACATTAACGAAGTGAAGACGTGGGACGAAATTATCGATATTGCCAAGCAGCTGACGCGTACCGAGGACGGAGTGAATTACATCGGCATCGATCTGTCGCCGACGAAACTGGGCAGCAGCCTCTCTCTAGACATTATCGATCCTGCGACCGGGCAAGCCGCGATTACGAACGCCGAGTGGACCAAGGTATTCCAGACGATTAAGAAGCTATACGACATACCGGGCTTCGTACAGGGCGACGATTACCGGCACGACGACAAGGACGACGTGTTCTACGTCGACCAGAACCTCGCCATGTATACCCACAATCTGGCGCAATTGGTCGGGCCCCTGGAGGAGCTGCGGCGGCAGGGCGTAACGCTGAACTGGGATTTCGCCCCGCATCCGAACTTCGAAGAGGCGCTCGGCACGAGCCTCGAAATCAACGTGCATCGGTTCGGCATCACGAAGGGCGGCGCGCATCAGGAGGAAGCTTACCAGGTGCTGAACTATCTGCTGTCGGATGAAGTGCAGCGATTGGTCAGCCGGAACGGCCGCGTCTCGGTGCTGAACAACCCGGAGCTGGAGAAGGAATTCGGCGCGGACGTCGAGGTGCTGAAGGGCAAAACGATTGAAAACATCTTCAAGGCGACGCCGCGCAACCTGAACGCGGAGAACCCTTACGAGCGGAAGATTACCTCTTACATCGGCGAAGCGGCCGAGGCTGTCGCAATCGGCGGAGCCGACGTCAACACGGCGCTGCGCGAAGCGGCGGAGAAGATCGATAAGGATTTGGAGACGTTGAAGAACACCAAATAGGATCACAGGCAGTAAATGAAACAAGAAGAGCTTGCCCCCGCCGTGACGGCGAGGAGCAAGCTCTTCTATTAGGCGGATGAACCCGGAACCTTGTCGTAACGGACGGCAATCTCATCGATGCCGCTCAGCGTGATACGGTGCAGCTGGTTCGGATCCTGCTCCGGATATTCCGCGAGCGCGTGCATCGCCCTCGTCTCCTTGCGTTCCAGCGAAGCCGTATGCATCCATCGGGCGGTGGCGGCCATGGCCGCGATCTCGCGCGATCGGACTCGCTGTTGGATGCCTCCGCGTTCGCTAAAGCTTCCGGCAATCGGCCATAACGCGTTCAGCCGCGCGAGCGAGCCTTGAAGGGAAGGGACGTTGCGGAAGTAGTTGATCTTGAGCGAAACTTCCTGCTGCACGGCCGCTACGAGCTCCTTCTGGCTAGGGCGGGAGCTGTCGGAAGCAGGCGCGCCGACGGCTACGGAGCCGCTCGTCTCGCCAGCCTGAAGGCCGTACCGGCCGGCAGGCCGCAAGTCGCGCGATCCGGCATTCCGGCTCTGTGCCAGCGCGTAAGCGGCCGCGGCCTCTCCCGACCATGTCCCGGAGCAGATCGCCCAAGAAGCGTTGAAGGCGCCGCCGCCGGACATGCCGCCCATCAGCCGCTCCCGCGAAGCGGCGTCGCCCGCGGCGTACAAGCCGGCGACGGTCGTGGAGCAGTCCTCCGAGACGAGGCGGATGCCTCCGGTTCCGCGCACCGTTCCTTCGGCCCGAAGCGTCAAAGGGAACTTCTGCGTGAACGGATCGATGCCGGTCCGGTCGTAAGGCAAGAAGAATACGGCATGCGAGCTTCTCAAAATCGCTTGCTTCTCCGGGGTGTCCGCCTTGTTCAGCATGGCATATACGGTCCGTCCTTCGCTTACGGCTCTATGAAGAATTTGTCCGCGGTTGCCGTCGCTATTCAGCACGTTGCCTTCTTCGTCGTAATAGGTCGCCCATCCCAGCAGCCGGCCCCTGGTGATGGTGCCGAAAGCGGCGCTCGGCGCGTACGCGCGGCTGAACTCCATGCCGGAGAGCTCGGCTCCGAGCTCGGAGGCCATGAGCAGCCCGTCTCCCGTCAGCACGTTGCAGCCGAGGCCCTTGCTCAGGAAGGCGCAGCCGCCGGTTGCCAGCACGACGGCGTTCGCGCGGACCTCCCATTCCTTGTTGTCGAGCCGGGACACGCCTCTGGCCCCGCCGACCCCATGCTCGTCGACGAGCAGCTCGAGCGACGGGTGATGGTCGAGCACCTTCACGCCGGCCTTCAGCACGACCTTGCGCATCAGATTCATGTATTCCAGTCCTTGCAGATGACCGCGCTGGGGGACGCCTTCCTCGTCCCGGACGAACGGATACCCCCATTTCTCGATGCGTTCGAGATTAATATACACTTGATCGAGCACGCGGTAGGTCCAAGATGGCTCCGACAGGAAACCGCCGCCCTTGAAGCGCTGCTCGACTGCTTGATCCCGAAGCTTCTGGTCGGGCGGCAGATACAGCAGATTGGTTCCGCCGGGAGCGGTCGCGCCGCTCGTGCCGAGATAACCTTTGTCGACGAGCGCGACGTTCGCTCCATTCGAAGCGGCGCTCCAAGCCGCCCAGGCGGCGGCGGGGCCGCCGCCGATCACGAGCACGTCCGCCGTGAGCTTTACATCGATTTCTCCCATCGTCGTCGCTCCTCCTTTACTCCGGTTTCGTGACCTTTAACGTCTCCAGGTCTTTGCGGATGGCGTCTTCCGCCGCGCGGATGGCCGTGTTCACATCGGTACCCTTCAGCGCGATATCGGAGAACGCCTGCGCCAGATGCTTGGAGATGTCGTTCTCCCAGCGATGCTGGTTCAGGACCGGCGGCGTCGTTTTGAAAATATTTTCGATCTTCTTGCCTTTCAGCACCTCGATGTCGGCGCCGAACTCCTGCTCGAGCTCCGGCTTGTCGATGGCCGGCACGCGTCCGTTGCGCGCGACGATGCGCTGAACGTCGTCGGACAGGATGTTCGCGAGCACCTGGAAGGCCTCGTCCGGATGCTTGCTCACGCTGGAGATGGAGACGGAGTGGACGTTGGCCGCTTTGCCCTGGCCGATATTGTCCGCGAAGTTCGGAATCGGGGCCAAATCCCAGTTGAGCGGTTTGCCCCCGGCGCGCAGCTCTTCTAGCGGACCGATCAGATTGGCCAGAAGGGTAGGGCGAATCGCGAGATTCTGATCTACGATAAAGGAGTCCCGGCTGTATTCGAATTGCTCACCCTGCACGTAGCCGGGAATTTGGACGCTCTTCTCGTACGTTTCGAACACGCGTCGCCATTGCTCGGATTGCAGAGTCGGCTCGCCGGTCTCCGGGTCAAGGGCGAAGATGCCGTAGCTGCCCTGCAGCGTCGCCGGGCCGTTGTTCAGATCGGTGCCGATATACTGGACGCCGCCGTCGCTGCGCGTCAGCTTCTGGGCGATGGCCAGCAGTTCGTCCCACGTGATCTGTTCGTCCGGGGGATACGGCACGCTGAATTTATCGAAAATGTCCTTGTTATAGAACAAGGCGGCAACGTTGGATGAGAACGGAAGCGTGAAGATTTCTCCGTTCTTGGAGAAGTTCAGCACCGAATCCAGCAGAACGGGCTTCAGCCGCTTCGTATCGAAGCCGTGCTTCGCGATCAGCGGCGTCAAATCCGCCAGTGCCTCCAGCTCCTGGAAGGCATAATAGGAGCCGCTCGTCTGATAAATGATGTCCGGCGGCTCACCCGAGGTAAGCACCTCGGCGGGCGTGACGCCCTCGGCCGGCACGACTTTCTCTAGCGTAATATGAGGAAACTTGTTTTTGGTCGGCTCGGCGAAGAACAGCTGGAATTCGGTATCGGTAAGCGTGCCGCCGCCGACGCAGAACCTCAGGGTAATCGGCTCAGGGCTAGCGCTTGGTTCAGCTTGCGTGCTGCTCTCCGGCGATGCGGACGGGGCGGCGGACGGATCCGAGCCGGAGCTTTGGCCTCCGTTGTTCGATGCCGCGCAGCCGAATAACAGCAGGCTTAGCAGAATGATGCTTGTGAATGTCGTCCATCGGTTTCTCATGGATAAACCCCTTTCGTTTGAAGTGCGTTCATTTCCGGTTATTCGCCCGGGCTATCGCGCCGCACTGCCGGGTCTGGGCGGAAGAATGCGATTAATGAATTCCGTCGTGTCGACGGAAGCGAGCTTGGTGCGGCCCGGTCCCCAACCGACCGTCGCCCTCCAGCTTCCCAGCAGCCCGTTCGCGATCAGGCTTTCTTCTTCGACGTCCACCGCGACATCGGCGTAGGGCGATACGTACAGCGCGTCGGCCGGGCAATGCGCTTCGCAGACGAAGCAGGTTTGGCAGTCCTCCTGGCGTGCGATGAAAGGCAAGCCTTCCGCATCCGCGTCGAACACGTGGGTCGGGCACACCTTCACGCAGATCCCGCACCGGATGCACCGGTCGTCGCTTACGAGCTCAATCATGTCGTTAACCTCCTTCTGAATGACTCATCCGGTCATGCGCCACATCGCGAAAACAAAAAAAGATGCTCCACGACAGTGGGCATCTCCGCTCATACGGTTGATTGGTTAGGAAACGATATAATTTCCATAAGTTTACTCGGATATAAAACGATCATACCGCCACTTGGGTGTTTGGTCAACCATAAAAACAAGATTGACAACAAAGGAAAAGACTGTTAGCCTACGAATATAACCAAGTAACCTCATTGGAATACACAGAATGTGAGGAGGAATGAGCTTGTCCCTTATTCGAGAATGGGTTTCGTACGGCGGCAACAACCGGTTTACCGGTTATGCCGCGAGGCTGCAAGGATTGAGGGAGACCGCGCCGGCCGTCATCGTGCTGCAGGAAATATGGGGGGTGGACGCGCATATCCGCAGCGTCGCCGACCGCTTCGCGGCCGCCGGTTACATCGCGTTCGCCCCCGACTTGTTCGCGGACGGAGGAACGCGCCCGGAAGCTTTGTCCCCCGATCGGATCGATCTGGCCAAGTCGTTCCTGAACACTTTGCCATCCGCTTCGTGGCGGAACGCCGGCGCGAGGCAGGTGGCGCTGACCGAGCTTCCTCCCGATGAGGCCAGACGAATCGAGGAGACGCTGAGCCGGGTGCTGAATCTGTCGGGTTGGCGGGAGACGTTCAACGAAAAGACGGCCGCAGCCGCTTCGTTCCTGCGCGGCGAGCATGCTCCAACTCTCGGCCAAGGCGTTGCCGCCGTCGGTTTCTGCTTGGGAGGAGCACTGGCCGCCGAGCTTGCGGCGCATGACCAGGAGCTTAAGGGCGCCGTGCTGTTCTACGGAGGTTTCCCTTCCGACGAGAACGCCGCTCTTATTCAGGCGCCGCTGCTCGGGTTTTACGGCGAGAGGGACGAGAGGATCACGGGCGCCGTGCCGGCGTTCGCCGAGCTTGCGAAGAAGCAAGGCAAGCGGTACGAGTACCATGTTTATCCGGGAGCCGGGCATGCTTTCTTTAACGATTCGAGGCCGAGCTATCATGCGCCTTCCGCGAGGGACGCTTACGCGCGTACGCTGGGCTTCCTGAACCTGACGCTTAAAGGCTAAAGTACAGGTCGACTTTTTAAACGAATACGATATTGACCGTTCAAACGGAGGTTGCCTTGGCATCAAGGATAGACTTCTGTTTTTTATTTTATCGATAAGGAGTGTTGCGGATTATGTCGGAACAAACGTTAAGATCGGAATCGTTTGAAATCCCCCTCAGCGGGGGGCTGAAAGTAAGAGGCCGCGTGAAGACGCAGGAGAATGGCGTTCGCAAGCCGGTCGTCGTCGTGGCTCACGGCTTCCGGGGATTCCAGGACTGGGGCTTCTGGCCGGACGTGACGGAGCGGTTCGCCGAAGCGGGTCTGTACGCGGTCAGCTTCGACTTCTCCCGCATCGCGGCATCCGAGGAAGGACTGAACGACGCTCGCGTAGCCGAAGCCAGTACCCTGTCTCAGGACGTGCTGGACCTGGGGGCCGTTGTCAGGCAGCTCTGGCAAGGCCAGCTGCCGCTGGGACAGGAGGCCGATCCGGCGAGAATCGCCTTGCTTGGACACAGCCGGTCCGGCGGCAGCAGCATTGTGTTCGCCAACGAAAATCCGGAGCTGGTCGGGGCGGTTATCGTATGGAACGGCGGCCCCGGACCGGTCAAGGCATCCACGGACTCGGATTTGACGAAGGTCCAGCTGGCCGTGGCGCTTGATTACGAATCGAATCCCGAGCGCTTCGACATTACTTCGCGATTCAGCGGGCTCCGCCAGCCGGCTTTGATCGTCCAGGGAGACCGCGACAGCGAGCGGCTGCTCGAATTCGTCGACAAGCTGAAGGAGATCGCGCCTCATCAGAGCTACGTTTCGATTCAAGGCGCCGACCATACCTTCGGGATCGCCCATCCGTACGAGGGCTCGAACGAAAGGCTTGACGCGGCTTTCGAAGAGACGGTCGCGTTCCTGAAGAGAACGTATCCTTTGAAATAACGGAAGAAGGAGGCTATCCGCAGGGTCCGTTGGGACCTCGGCGGATGCCTCCTTTTTTTGTCGGGTATACGGAGCCATTCGTTTATTTGTTATCCGCCGCTTTCAGCCTCGCGACCTCCGCGTTGATGTTCTCCTCAAGCGACCTTAGCGCCGTATTGACGTCCACGCCGTCCAGCGCAAGCGATTTGTACGCCTCCGTCACGTATTTCGCAACCTGCGGCTCGTATTCATGCGGGCTGTGAAGCTGCACGCCCCGCGCCTTGAACACGTTCTCGATCTTCTTGCCTTGGAGGTCGGGCACATCGGCTCCGAACTGCTTCTCGATCTCCTCGTTCGCGATCGACGGCAGCCGGCCGTTGCGGGACAGAATCGTCTGCACCTCGTCGGACAGAATGTTCGCGAGCACCTGGAACGCTTCGTCCTTATGCTTGCTCTGGGCCGAAATATAGAGCGAGTGGATGTTGACCTCCTTGCTGATGCCGAGCGCGTCCGGGAAGTTAGGGACGGGAGCGATATCCCAGTTGATCGGATCGCCCGCCTGCCTCAGCTCCTCCAGCGTGCCGACCATGTTCGCGATATAGCTCGGTCGCATAGCGAGCACGCGGTCTTTGATGAACGAGTCTTTGTTGTACAAATACGTGTCCCCCTGCACCGTACCTGGCACCTCAAACACCTTCTTCTGGAACTCGAGCACTCGGGCCCACTCCGGCGTGTTCACGATTGCTTCTCCCGTCTCGGGATCGAGCGTGCCGAGCGCCAAGCTGCTCTGGAGATGGGAAGGACCGGATGCCACCTCGAGTCCGATATATTGCGTGCCGTTGTCGTTCCTCGTGAGCTGTCTGCCGAGCTCGAGCGCTTCGTCCCATGTCATCTGCTCGTCTGGAGGATACGGAACGCCGAACTTGTCGAAGATGTCTTTGTTGTAATAGAGGATCGTGTCGTTGTCGTTGAACGGAAGGGCATGCAGGCTGTCGCCGCTGTCGCTGAAGTCGGTGATCGATTTCAGAATATGAGGCTTGATGCGGCTCACGTCGAAATCGTATTTGTCGATCAGCTCGTCGAGCGGATACAGGATATCGAGATCCTCGAGCACGTAGTACGTGTTTACGCTGGCGTAAATGATATCCGGCACTTGTCCGGCGACGATCAGCTCCGGCAGCCCGGTTCCGTCTGGCGGCACGATCCTCTCGAGCGTGATATGCGGGAATTTCTTTTTGGTCGGTTCCTCGACCATCAGCCTGAACTCCGTGTCGGACAGGTTAATGCCGTTGACGAAGAACGTAAGCGTAAGCGGCTCCGGCTGATCCGCGGCGCCTGTCTCGCCCGGCTCGGCGGAGGCGTCGCCCCCGCTGGAGGAGTCGCCGCCCGAACCCGCGCAGCCGGCGATGATCCAGGCAAGCACGAGGAGGAGGAGCATGTTTTTTATTAATAAGGATTTCATGGGAATACACTCCTTTTTCTGTCGTCTAGGAAAGGAAAAGGCGCGCTTCCGAAACTGAAGCGCGCCTCCGATGATACGGTGGGTATCGGTATGGTCAATTATTGCCTGCCAGCATGAGCGGATGCTTCGTTATGGGCGTGCGTCCGGGTCCCCAGCCGATCTTCTCGCGGTAGCTGCCGATCAAGCCGCGGCTTTCCAGATCGTCCTCCGCCGCAATAACGCTCGCTTCGGCGTCCGGGGCGACGTACAGCGCGTCGACCGGGCAGTACAGCTCGCACATGAAGCAAGTCTGGCAGTCGTCTTGGCGGGCGATGACGGGAATGTTGCCGTCAACCCGGTCGAAGACGTTGGTCGGGCACACGGAAACGCAGAGATTACACTGAATGCATTTGGATTCGCTGACGATTTCGATCAAACAAGAACGACCTCCTCCGCTACCTTTGCCGTTCGAACCTTGATGTCGTCCAGACCGCTGCTGATTAGGCGGAAGCGCTGGCCGGCATCGAGCGCCGGATAATCGACGCGCTTGTGCATGCCGCGCGTCTCCGTCCGCCGTTTGGCCGAATGGTACATCCAGCGCGTGGTTGCCGTCATCGCGGCGCTCTCCCGCGCTTTATAGGCCTGGCCGTCCCGCGCGACCGGTGTTTCGCGGATATCCTTCCAAAGCGCGTCGAGTCGGTTCAACGAGTCGTCCAGCACGCTTTCCGTCCGGAACAGGTTGCGGTCGTACGGATGCGTCACGTCTTTGATCTCTTGCACGCGCTCCGCGGTTTTGGCCGCGTGGGAAGCGGCGCCCCGGTCAACGAGCGGGGTGGACGAAAGGCCGCGCAGGTTACGATTCGTAGCATTGACCCCTAGGGCAAGAGCGTATTCCGCCGCTCCCCTGCCGGAGAACGATCCGGAGGACATGGCCCACGCCGCGTTATGGCTGCCGCCACCCGTAAAGCCTCCGCAGATCAGCTCCCTCGTCGCCGCGTCGCCCGCCGCGTAGAGACCGGGGACGATCGTGGCGCAGTTCTCGTCGACGATATGGATGCCGCCGGTGCCGCGCACGGTCCCTTCGAGGCGCAGAGTGACCGGGAACAAGTCCTTGAACGGATCGATGCCGTGCCGGTCGAACGGGAGGAAGAAGTTCGTCTGTCCGACCCGCAGCCTCGGAATGATGTCCTCCGGCGCCTGATCGAGCCTCGCGTAGACCTGCCTGCCCTGCAGCAGGTTGCGGGCGATGACGGAGCGGCCTCGCTGCGAGCCGGCGCCTTCCACGATGGTTCCGTCCTCGTAGTAGAACGAGGCATAGCGGTAGTAGGCCGTTTTCGTAACGGAAGAGAAGGAGGGGGAGATCGCGTACGCGTTCGAAAATTCCATGCCCGACATTTCCGCGCCGGCTTCGGCCGCGAGAAGGTAGCCGTCGCCCGTCAGCACGTTGCAGCCGAGCGCCTTGCTGAGAAACGCGCAGCCGCCCGTCGCGATGACGACCGCGCCTGCTCTTACTTCCCATGGCTCGCCCGATTGCGTTCGGACTCCTCGCGCTCCTCCTACGCCATGATCGTCCGCGAGGAGCTCGAGAGCGGGGCTGTGGTCGAGAATTTTCACCTTGGCCTTCAGCGCGAGCTTCCGCATCAGCTTCATGTATTCGGGCCCTTGCAGCCCGCGAACCACTTGCTTGCCCGTCTCGTCGACCGGGAACGGATATCCCCAATCGGCCAAATTATGCATTCTCTCGAACGCTTTATCCAGCACGCGGTTCATCCACGAATCCTCGGCGAGGCGTCCTCCCATCTCATAACGGCTCATCTTGGCTTCGTAGCGCAGCTGCGCGTCCGGCTGCACATACCATACTCCGGTGCCCGACGGCGCGGTCGCGCCGCTGGAGCCGCAGAAGCCCTTGTCCGCCAGCACGACCCTTGCGCCTTCGTTCGCGGCGGATAATGCCGCCCATACGCCGGAGGGGCCCCCGCCGATTACCAACACGTCGGCTTCCAAGCTCACGGCTGCTTGCGACTGCTCAATCCCCATTCATTCATCCTCCCTTTCGCCATAACAAAAATAAGCCAGCCTGAAACGGCCGCGAACGCGACGGCTTCCAGCTGACTGGTCAATTCGACTCACACTATTCATAGCGGTGTTGTCGGATATGTGGCAATAGCGTAGCACGCCCTCCGAAAGGCTGTCAATAGATCATGCCCGGCAAAAAAAGATGGAAAAATTGTATTGTGCGATTCGCCATGCTGTGCTATATTGGTTAAAAGCAAGCAAATCACTTGGATTAATAGGAATTGCGTTAATCAACCGTACAAACGGAGATGCGCTTTCGGTCCTCATTCGGCCGGAAGCGCATTTTTATTTCAACCAGACAGGGGGACGTAGGATGGCACGCATCGTAAACAACATTACGGATTTGATAGGGGATACGCCTCTGGTCCGGCTAAACAAGATTGTGCCGGAGGGCAGCGCCGAAATTTATTTGAAGCTGGAATTTTTTAATCCCGGCAGCAGCGTGAAGGACCGAATCGCCATCAGCATCATCGAGGAAGCGGAGCGCGAAGGGAAATTGAAGCCCGGCGCGACGATCGTCGAGGCGACGAGCGGCAATACGGGCATCGGCATCGCGCTGGTCGCGGCCGCAAGGGGATACCGGGCGATATTGGTCATGCCGGAGACGATGAGCCTCGAGCGGCGAAACCTGCTGCGGGCTTACGGAGCGGAGCTTGTCCTGACGCCGGGAAGCGAGGGCATGAAAGGCGCGATTCGCGTCGCCAAAGAACTGCTCGACAAAAACCCGGACTACTTCCCGGCGCAGCAGTTCGATAACCCGGCCAACGTGAAAATCCATCGCGAGACGACGGGGCCGGAAATCATCGAGGCCATCGATTCGCTGGACGGCCGCCTGGACGGATTCGTCGCGGGCATCGGAACCGGCGGCACGATTACCGGGGCGGGAGAGGTGCTGCGCGGACGGTATCCGGATATTCATATCGCGGCCGTAGAACCGGCGGCATCGCCGGTATTGTCGGGCGGCAGCCCGAGTCCGCACAAAATACAAGGCATCGGCGCAGGCTTCGTGCCGTCTATTCTGGATACCGGCATTTACAACGAGGTCATCCAGGTAACGAACGAGCAGGCTTTCGAGACGGCCCGTCTGGCTGCAAGAACCGAGGGCATTCTCGGCGGGATCTCGTCGGGCGCGGCGATATATGCGGCTCTACGCCTCGCGGAGAAGCTGGGAGCGGGCAAACGCGTCGTGGCCGTCATCCCGAGCAACGGCGAACGGTATTTGTCGACGGTTCTGTACGCGGAGGAACAGCAGGCCTAGGCTGCCGCGTCAGGGGATCTATTAATCCCACTTGACAGGTAGGAATAACGTGTTATTATCCGAATAGAATCATATAGCGAAGTGATCGACTGGACGCCCAGAGACATTTCCCTCTCCTGCAGGAGCTTGGAAATGTCTCTTTTTTGCATGCGCGAAGCGCGGCGGACAAGGAATAAGCATCATGAACCATCCACATATAGGTATGGCAATCCTATTATTTCGAGGAGGAAAAACATTATGGCATTTACGCTTCAAATCGGGCAAGAGGCTCCGGATTTCGATCTGCTCGCGACGGACGGCGAGCGCTACAGTCTAGAGGATTTCGCGGACGCGAAGGCGCTTGTCGTCTTCTTCACCTGCAATCATTGCCCGTTCGTGAAAGGCTCGGACGAGGTAACGCGCCAGACCGCGCTGAAGTACGGACCGCAAGGCGTCGCTTTCATCGCGATTAACTCGAACAGCTCGACTTCGTATCCGGAGGATTCCTACGAGAAAATGATTGAGCGGATCGACGAGCATAAGTTCCCGTGGACTTACCTGCACGACGCCAAGCAGGAAGCCGCGCTGGCTTACGGGGCGCTGCGTACGCCGCACTTCTACGTGTTCGACGCGGACCGCAAGCTGATCTATACGGGACGCGCCACCGACTCGCCGAAGGACGCCGAGAAAATTACGTCCTATGACCTGGATAACGCGCTGGACGATTATTTGACCGGTCGCGAAATCGCGGTGCCGCTCACGAACCCTCTCGGCTGCAACGTGAAATGGGAAGGCAAGGACAAACGTTGGATGCCCGAAGAGGCTTGCGACCTGGTGCTGCACTAACGGCTTTCGTTTCGATGCCGGGACTTCCGCGCCGTCCCACCCGGGAGGTATGGCGGAGGTCCTTCTTTCCAAATTTAATTCCAACTAAATCTATGTGAATAATGACATAAGTGTATCGACCGTATAAACGGAGATGTGCTTCTCTCGCATTGGGCCACAAATCGCCCGGAGGAGCACGTCTTCTTTTTTTGTACAACGAAACACGAACTTCAAGTCACAGGGACAAAAAAAGAGGAGAATGAACATGAGAAAAACGGGCTTTGTTTTATTGGCGCTAATCCTGCTGCTGGGCATTCTGGCCGGATGCAGCGGCGGCAACAACGGAAGCGGCGGCGAGCAAGCCGAACCATCGAGCCAGTCGTCCGCGGGCGGCGAACAGACCGAAAGCGGCGAGAAGCCGGTGACGTTGAAGGTGCTCCGCGCCGGCATCACGGTGACGGAAACGGAATTCGAGAAAGTGCTGGTCGAGAGGACGAAAGAAAAGTTCCCACACGTCACGCTGGAGTGGGTGGACGCGCCGGAGGACGTGGAGCTGGAGCCGCTCATCACGTCGGGAGAGGTGCCGGACATCATGTTCGTATCCACCTCGTCGATCGCGACCACGCTGAAGGATCTCGATCTGGCGGAGAACCTGCAGCCGTACATCGAGAAGCATGGCACCGACTTATCCCGTTTGAAGCCGGTGGTGTTGGATACGATCACCAAGTATTCGCCGGAGGAAGGGCTTGCCGCCATTCCGTTCTCGGTCAACTTGCCGGTGCTCTTCTATAACAAGGATATTTTCGATAAATTCGGCGTCGCCTATCCGCCGAACGAGCAGATGAGCTGGAACGAGGCGATCGAGCTCGGCAAGCAGGTGACCCGCAGCGATAACGGCGTCGATTACGTCGGCATCGATTTGTTCGGCGCGAGCAACATCGCGACGGGACTCGACCTGTTCATCGTCGATCCGGAGACGGGCAAGGCCGACGTGACGACGCCGGAGTGGCACAAGGTGTTCGAGCAGCTGAAGAAAAGCTACGAGGTGCAAGGCTACATCGGCGCCGACGGTCGATACCAGTACGCGAACGACGACGACATTTTCTACAACGAGCAGAATCTGGCCATGGTTGCCTACAATATCGCCCATCTGCTGGGACCGCTCGAAGAGCTGCGCCAGCAGGGCGTGGAGCTGAATTGGGATTTCGCGCCGTTCCCGAACTTCGAGGAGAACCTCGGCACTGGAAAAGCGGCGAACGTGCACTCCCTGATCGTTACGAAGGCAAGCCAAAACAAAGATATCGCGTTCCAGGTCATCGCGAACGTGCTGTCCGACGAGTCGCAGACGGCGCTGGCCAAGGTTGGCCGCGTGCCGACTGTCGAGGGCAAGCAGTTCGAAGACGTATACGGCCAGGACATTCCGGTGCTGCAGGGCAAGACGGTAGAGAACATCTTCAAGGCGCCGCCGCGGAACGTGATCAGGCCTCATAAGTTCGAAAGCAAGGTGCGCAAATTCCTGGAGGAAGCGGAGAAGAACATCGCCGTCGGCGGCCAAGACGTCAACACGGCGCTGCGCGTCGCCCAGGAATCGATCGAGAAAGAGCTTGAAACGCTGAACAATACGAATTAACAGGAGTCGGCTGCCGCTCGGAGCCGATCCAGCAACAGGCAGGGAGCGCCGCAGCGACTGAGGCGCTTCCCTCGCTATCTATCCGGAGGTGGGACTGGTGGCCAGCATCTCGATCCAGCATTTGTATAAACGGTACGGCAAAGACAAGCAAGCTGTGGTGAACGATTTCCATCTGGATATTAAGGACAAGGAATTTCTAGTGTTCGTCGGACCTTCCGGCTGCGGCAAGTCGACGACGCTGCGCATGATTGCCGGGCTTGAAGACATATCCGAAGGCGAGGTGTACATCGGCGAGCAGCTGGTGAACCATCTGCCGCCCAAGGACCGCGACATCGCCATGGTGTTCCAGAACTATGCGTTGTACCCGAATATGAGCGTCTACGAAAACATTGCATTCGGCTTGCGCCTGCGCAAGCAGCCGCGGCATGAGATCGACCTCGCGGTGCGCCGCGCGGCGCGAGTGCTCGAGATAGAGCCTTACTTGAACCGGAAGCCGAAGGAACTGTCCGGCGGACAGCGCCAGCGGGTCGCTCTGGGCCGCGCGATCGTCCGTGAGCCCAGCGTGTTCCTGATGGATGAGCCGCTCTCCAATCTGGACGCCAAGCTGCGCGTGCAGATGCGCATGGAGCTGATCAAGCTGCACAAGACGCTGGGCGCCACGTTTATTTACGTGACCCATGACCAGATCGAAGCGATGACGATGGCCGACCGGATCGTCGTCATGAAGGACGGCGTCATCCAGCAGATCGATACGCCGGAGACGGTGTATACGTCGCCTAACAACCGGTTCGTGGCAAGCTTTATCGGTTCGCCCGGCATTAACTTCATCGAAGGCAAAATAACCGAAGGGGCGGGAGACAGGCTGCATTTCTCGACGAGCCGGTTCTCGCTGCCCGTGACGAAGGAAGCGGCCGAAGCCATGAGGCGGCATAACAAAGTGGACCGGCGCGTGACGCTTGGCGTCCGCCCCGAGCATGTCGGTCCGGAAGGCTTGTATTCGGACTCGGTGTTCACGGCGGTCTACAAGGTCAGCGAGCTGATGGGAGCCGACCGGTTCCTGCATCTCGACATCGGGCAGGACAGTCTGCTCGTGGCCAGAGTGGACGCGCATTACCGGTGCGAGGAGAACGAGCGGCTGCGCATCGTGCTCGATATGTCCAAGGCGCTGTTCTTCGAGCCGGACAGCGGCGAACGTCTCAAGTAAGCGGGAAATCGGAAGGAGAGGGTGGAAAGATGCGAACATTCGGCAAAAAGCGGTTCTTCTATTCGGGCTTGGTTCTCCTGGCCGCGATCCTTCTGGCGCTCGCGTTCGGTCTCGGATTCTCGAACGCCGGAGAAAGCGCGGGCGGCGGGCCTTACGACGTCAGGCTGGAGCTTGAGGGCTTCCGGGCATGGAACGATACGTCCATCGCGGAATCGGAGCTCGAGCCGTATTACGCCGACGTGCTGGCGAAAGCGTACGAAGGAATTCCGAACGGAAGCAAGCGAGTTGCCGTGGACGCGGGAACGCCATCCGCCCGTTCCGACGGATCGGTGCTGAGGCAAGGAGACTACGAAGGGAAAGACGACGTGCTTGTCTGGAATTCGATGGACACCCATTGGGCGGAATACGAAGTGAACGTGCCGGAAGAAGGCTTGTACGAAATTCACGCGACCTACTTGCCGCTTAAGGGCGAAGACCGGACGCGTCCCGTTGTCTGGGACGTCAAGATCGACGGGAAGCGCCCGTTCCGGGAGGCTTCCTCCATCTCGTTGTACCGGCAATGGAAGGACGCGGGCGAAATCGAGAAGAACGACGACGGGGACGAGATCAGACCGGTCGCGGCGGACGTCTCCGGCTGGCAGACATTGCCTCTCGTCGATTCGGGAGCCAATTACGCCGAGCCGTTTAAATGGCATTTCACGAAGGGCGTCCATACGATTCGGGTAGAAGGCTACGAGCCGGTCGCGCTCGCGGAGCTGGCACTTGCGCCGCCTCGGGAGCTGCCGTCCTACGCCGATGCCAAGGCCGCTTATCCGAGCGCAGCGTCGCCGGACGTTTCCGGCATCGTTCTTCAGGCGGAACGGCTTACGTGGAAGAACGATCCATCCATCGTCATGATGTGGGATCGCGACTGGCGCACGGTGCCGCGCGCGGAAGGGCGGATTACGTACAATACGCTCGGAGGCGTAAGGTGGGATTGGCCGAACCAGGAAGTGACGTGGGACTTCGAAGCGCCCGAAAGCGGCCTGTATAAGATCGGATTGCGTGCCTTGCAGAACCGGTTTTCGCAGAAAGCGTCGTTCCGCACCATTCGGATCGACGGCGAGGTGCCGTTCAAGGAATGGCTGACCTACCGGTTCCCGTACGATTCGGCCTGGCAGAGCGTTGTTCTGTCCGACGATGCGGGCGCTCCCTACGAGGCGTATCTGGAGAAAGGAACGCACACGCTTTCGATCGGCCTCACGCACGCCGCGGTCAGCCCGATCGTCCGGGGCATCGAGAACTTGAGCGCGCTGCTCCGCGATATCGACAGAGACCTGAGCAGGCTGACGAGCGGGCAGACCGACCGGAACCGCACCTGGAAGATCGACCGCGATTTGCCGGGGCTTCGCGAACAGCTGGGGCAGGTCGCCCATAACCTGGATGTGCTTGCGGACGCGATGACGGAAGTGAACGGCCGCAAGGACAGCGCGAGCGAGGGCTTCCGCTCGTCGGCGGGCGACGTGCGCGCGCTGCTGGAAATACCGGACGACATTCCATACCATGTGGACGAAATCAGCTCGATCACGGAGAAGATCAACAACTTCGTCGTCAATCTGCACAAGCAGCCGCTGCAGCTTGACGAAATTTATATCGCGCCGGCCGACCAGGCGTTTCCGGATATGCTGGCATCTTGGGGAGAGCAGGCGGTCGGCGTCGCGGCCAACTTCTTCTATTCCTTCAACACAAGGCAGAGCCTTGGCGAGATGGATCCGAACGAGCTGAACGTATGGGTGCTGCGCGGCCGCGATTACGTGACGCAGCTGCAGGATCTCGCCGACGAGACGTTCACGCCGGTGACCGGCATCAAGGTGAAGGTCAATCTGCTGCCGAATCCCCAGCTGCTCGTCATGTCGAACGCGGCGGGGCTTCAGCCCGACGTTGCGCTGGGGCTCAATCAGGATTTGCCCGTCGACTACGCCATCCGGGGCAGCGTGTACGACCTCAGCGAATTCGGCGATTTCGACCGGATTTACGGCAAGTTCAGTCCCGGCTCCTGGCAGGCGCTGTATTACGACAAAGGATATTACGGACTGCCGGAGACGCAGTCGTTCCAAGTGCTGTATTACCGCAAGGACATCATGAGGGAGCTGGGCTTGGCCATTCCCGAAACGTGGCAGGACGTGTACGACATCCTGCCCACGCTGCAGCAGAACGACATGAATTTCTACATGGACCCCCAGGAGTTTCTGCCGTTCATCTCGCAGAACGGCGTCGAGTTCTACACGCCGGACGGTTTCGCGACGGGCCTCGATACACCGGATGGATTCCGGGCGTTCAAGCAGTGGACCGACCTGTATAACATGTACGCGATGGAGAAGCAGGTGCCGAGCTTCTACCAGCATTTCCGGAGCGGGACGATGCCGATCGGCATCTCGGACTACAACATGTACGTCCAGCTGGCGGCCGCGGCGCCGGAGCTGAACGGACGGTGGGGCATCGCGCTTATTCCCGGCGTGCAGAAGGAAGACGGCACGATTAGCCGATGGGCCGGCGGCCAGCAGACGACCGGCGTTATTTTCCAGGAATCGGAGAAGAAGAAGCAGGCGTGGGAGTTTCTGAAGTGGTGGGTTTCGACCGATACGCAGGTGAGGTACGGGTCCGATCTGGAAGCGATCAACGGCGTATCGTTCCGGTGGAACACCGCGAATGCCGAGGCGTTCGTACGGCTCCCTTGGAAGCGGGAGGACGCGAACGTCATCCTGCGGCAATGGGCTTGGTATAAGGAAAAAGAAAATCCGCCGGGCGGATACTTCATGGGACGCGAGCTGAACAACGCGTGGGTGCGTTCCGTGATCGACGGCATGAATTACCGTTCGTCGCTCGAGGCATCCATATTGGACATTAATCGGGAGCTGCGGCGCAAGCAGCAGGAGTTCGGGTTTATCGACGAGAGCGGCAAGCCGCTCAAGACGCTGGACTTCCCGGTCGTGAAGGAACCATGGGACGGGGTGAACCAATATGTCAAGTAAAATCGGGGCCGGCGGCGTCATCGTCGGCAAGTCGAAGCTCGGCGTGCAGGAGACGGATTCAGAGACGCCATCCGCGGGCATCGGCAAGCGGAGGGCAGGGGCGAAGAGCCGGGTCGCCGCGTTGGCTGCGGAAATATGGAAGTACCGGCTGAGCTATGCTTTCGTCACGCCGTTTCTGCTCTGCTTCATCGCGTTTATCGTCGTGCCGGTCATTGCCGCGGTGGCGCTCAGCTTTACGTACTTCAACGCGATCGAGAGGCCAAGGTTCATCGGCTGGCAAAACTTTCAATATTTGATTTCCCAGGACTTATTGTTTCTGAAATACGCGCTGCCGAACACGTTCAAATTCGCGGTCATCGTCGGGCCGGGCGGCTATATTGCCGCGTTCCTGCTCGCTTGGCTGATCTCTCAGCTGCCGGGGAAGCTGCAGAAGTGGTTCGCCTTGGCGATGTATACGCCGTCGCTTACGATCGGCATCGCCATGTCGATCGTCTGGCTGCCGATGCTGACCGGGGACCGTATCGGCTACCTGAACAGCATCCTGCTCCGGCTAGGCTGGATCGAGGTGCCCCAGCTGTGGGTGACGGATCCGGATTATCTCATGAACGCGATGATCGGCGTCACGCTCTGGTCGAGCATGGGCGTCGGGTTCCTCGCGATGCTCGCCGGCATTCTGAACGTGAACAAGGACTATTACGAGGCCGCCCGGATCGACGGTATGAAGAGCAGGCTACAGGAGATCTGGTATATTACGATTCCGTCCATGAAGCCGCAGATGCTGTTCGGCGCGGTCATGGCAATCGTGACGACGTTCAAGACCGGCGCGATCGGGGTGGAGCTGTCGGGCGTCAATCCAACTCCCGCCTATTCGGGCCACCTCATCATCAACCACATCGACGATTTCGGGTTTATCCGGTTCGAGATGGGCTACGCCGCCGCGATTTCCGTGTTCCTGCTCATTCTGATGTACGTCTCCAATAAGCTGAGCTGGGGCTTATTCGGCTCGAAGGGGGATGAATGATATGCTCGGTTCGCTGTGGAGAAGAAGGGGCCGGCTGAACCGGATGGACGGCTTCCAGAAGCTGCTGACGCTGCTCTTGATCGTCCTCGGCGCCTTTATGCTCCTGCCGATCGTTTATATTTTCAACCATGCCTTCAAGCCGTACCATGAGCTGTTCGTCTACCCGCCGACGTTCCTCGTCCGGGAGCCTTCCCTGCAGAACGTCAATGAGCTTCTCGCCGTCACGTCGCGATCGACCGTTCCGATGATCCGCTATCTGTTCAACAGCGTGTTCGTCTCCGGACTCGCCGTCGTGCTCGTGACCGGCGTAAGCGCGCTCTGCGCCTATCCGCTGTCCAAACACCGGTTCCCTGGGGCGGGCATCGTCTTCGCGGCGATTCTGCTGACGCTGATGTTCGCTCCCGAGGTCGTGCAAATTCCGCGTTACCTGGTCGTGAGCGAGCTTGGCATCATGAATACGTATTTCGCCCATCTGCTCCCGCTTATGGCGATGCCGATCGGCGTGTTCCTGCTCAAGCAGTTCATGGACCAAGTTCCGGACTCCTTGCTGGAAGCCGCCCGAATCGACGGCGCAAGCGAGTTTTTCGTTTTTTGGCGGATCGCGGTGCCCGTCTGCATGCCGGCCGTCGCGACCGTGGCGATCCTGGCCTTCCAGAACGCCTGGGGCAACGTGGAGACGTCGGCCTTGTTCATGCTGGACGACGAGATGAAGAGCTTCTCGTTCTTCCTCTCCACGCTGACGAACAATCTGGCCAATAACGTGGCCATGCAAGGAGCGGCGGCCGTCGCGGCTCTGA
This sequence comes from Paenibacillus soyae, assembly GCF_024623455.1. Taxonomy (GTDB): domain Bacteria; phylum Bacillota; class Bacilli; order Paenibacillales; family Paenibacillaceae; genus Pristimantibacillus; species Pristimantibacillus soyae. Next base: position 290,549 of record NZ_JANIPJ010000007.1, read on the forward strand.
TCATGTTCGTGCCGAACCTGATCGTGTTCGTCATTCTGCAGGGCAAGGTGATCGCGACCATGGCGCATTCGGGCATTAAATAAGAAGCGGGGGGAGTTACGCATGATTAGACGGCTCGCGCTGCGCATCGCGTCGCTGGCGATCGTGAGCATCATCGCGATCGTCTCGGCTAACCCCGAGCAAGCCTGGGCGGATGTGCCGTACGTGACTTACTATAAGGACAATTACAACCAGCAGTATCGGATCCAGACGGCGTATATGCCCGCGGCGGCGCTCGGCCGGGAGCTGTTCATCGACGACCCGGATAACCCGGGACAGCCGAAGCACTCGCCGCTTAACCAGCCTCAGGATTTGTTCATCGACGCCAATGACGACATGTACATCGCGGATACCGGCAACAATCGGATCGTGCATCTCGACGCGGCCGGCCGGCTGCTGCGGGTATTGGAAGCCGAGGATAAGCCGCTGAACCGGCCGCAAGGCGTGTACGTGCACGACAACGGCGATATTTATATCGCGGATACCGGCAACAACCGCGTGCTCCGGCTGAACAAGGACGGAGAGCTGCTGAAGACATTCGTCCGCCCGGAGTCGAAGCTGATTCCGGAGTCGTTCAAATTCGATCCCGTCAAGCTGGTCGTCGACAAACGCGGCTTCCTGTACATCGCCACTCTCGGCGGGTATCAGGGCTTGCTGCAGCTCGATCCGGAGGGCGAGTTCCAGGGCTTCTTCGGCGCCAACAAGACGAGCGCGTCCTTCATCGACAGCGTCAAAAGGCTGCTGTACACGCGAGAGATGTACGAGCGGGAAATTAGCAAGCTGCCCGGCTCCATTACGAGCGTGGATAAGGACGGCGACGGCTTCGTCTATACGGTGACGAAGGAAGTAAGCGCGGGTCAGCTCAAGAAGCTGAATATCGCGGGGCTTGACCAGCTGGCGGGCAAAGGCGAATTCGCCGATACGATGTCGGACGGCCGCTACGGGGAGTTTATCCGGCAGCCCGGCGTCTACGAATCGGAAGCGCCGCAGCTGAACGACCTTACGGTCGACAAGGACGGCAACATCACCGTCATCGACACGAGACTGAACGTCGTCAGCCAATACGACGGCAACGGCAATCTGCTGTTCTTCTGGGGCGGGGCGGCCGGCGACACGACGACCAAGCTCGGCCTGGTCAAGATGCCGACCGCGATTGCCAGCGATTCCTCGAACCAGCTGTATATTTTGGACAGCGAGAACAACGTCGTGCAGAAGTACGCGTTGTCGGAGTTCGGGAAGCTCGTGCACGAAGCGAATGGACTGACGCAGGACGGACGCTATGAGGAGAGCGAGCCGCTGTGGGAGGAAGTGTACCGGCAGAACGCCTATTACGCGCCTGCCGTGCTGGGTCTGGCGAAGGCGGCCTACAAGAGGGGCGACTACGAGGAAGCGCGCAGGCTGTTCGGCGACGCGGGCTGGGCGCGAGGCTATTCCGACTCGTTCTGGCAAAACCGTCTGTTATGGTTTCAGAATAACTTCGGCTTCTTCATGAATATCATCATCGGACTGTTGGCGGCGGGAATCATCCTGAGGCTCGCCGCCAGACGGTTCGGCTGGCGGCTGCGGCCGAGGCGGGGCGAGGGCGGAAGGCGGCGGAGCCGGGAGCTTGGCAAGCAGCTCGCGCATGCTCTTCATATCGCGAGACATCCGCTCGACGGCTTCTACGGCATCCGGCACGAGGGCAAAGGCGGCCCGGCGGCCGCGACGATCGTGCTGGCGCTGGCTCTCGCGGCTTACGGCTTCATGCGCGCGCGGACGAACTTCGTTTTTAACCCATCCGTCGTGACGGAGCCGGGAATCGGGAACGCCCTCATTCAATTTACGGTCATCTGGCTGGGGTTCGTCGTAGCCAACTATTTGACCAGCTCCCTCAGCCAAGGGGAAGGAAGGTTCCGCGACGTTTACGCGGCCAGCGCTTACGCGATGCTTCCGTTCGTCGCGGTCGGCGTTCCGCTCACGGTCCTATCCGGAGCGCTGACGCTTAACGAGGCTTCCATCTACTATTTCCTGCAGTACGGACTTTACGGCTGGGCGGCTCTCCTGCTTTTCTGGCAGATACAAGGCGTACAGAACTTCAGCGTAGGCGAAGCGGCGAAGAACGTGCTGCTGACGGTTCTGACCTTGTTCGTCATCGCCATTCTGATCTTCATCGCGTTCAGCTTGACCAGCGAGCTTGCGGGCTTCATCTATTCGATCTATCAGGAGGTGGCTATCCGATGAAGCAACGGTTCGCATCACTCATCGCAACGGCGGCGGCGGTAGGCGTGCTGCTTCTCGGCCTCGTCTGGCTCATCAACAAGGATGCGCCGAACGAGGCTCCCGCCGCCTCCGCTCCCCGGACCGCGGCCTCGGCGGGAACGCCGGTCGAGCCGGGCTTGCCGAATGAGGCCGGCTTCGAGCTTGCGGGAGAAACCGGCTCCTTCCGTCTATGGGCGGACGAAGTGACGGGGCATTTCAAAGTGGAAAGCAAAACGAGCGGACGGATCTGGAGATCGTATCCGGAGCCCGCTTACTGGGAAGAAGAAACGGCCGGGGGCGTATGGAAGAGCAACTTCCTGTCGCCGGTCATGCTTGAATATATCGACGCGTCCAGCTCGAAGTCGCAGACGAAGCTGACCAATTGGATGGAGGAACGGGGGACCATCGAGCAATACGAGCGGATCGAAGGCGGCTTTCGCGTCTTGTTCCGCCTGCCGGCGTCGGGGTTCGATATTCCGGTGGAGGTGCGTCTCGCCGAGGATTACGTCGAGGTCAAGGTCATCGACTCGGGCATACAAGAGGGCGCCTTCAGCTTGCTGAACTTGAAGGCCTATCCGCAATTCGGCGCGCAGCCGTCCAAGGACGAGAGCGGCTATCTGCTGCTCCCCGACGGCTCGGGCTCGCTTGTCCGGTTCGACGCGAACCGGAGCAACGACAAATCCGTGTACCGGGAGCCGGTGTACGGCGCGGACCTCGCTTTCTATAACGAGGTGACGAACCGCAACGAAATCCGGATGCCCGTATTCGGACTCAAATCGGGAGAGCAGTCGTTCCTTGGCGTCATGACGGAGGGCGAAGCTTATGCGAAGCTGTTCGCCGCGCCGGCCGGTTCTCTCGGAACGTCCAACTGGGTCAGTCCGGAGTGGCAGTACCGGATCAAGTTTTTCCAGAATACGGACCGCCGCGGTACGGAAGGGTTCTACACGTTCAGCAAGGAGCGGTTCGAAGCTCCCGCCCGCAGCGTGCGCTATTACTTGCTTGAGGGGGAGCAAATTGGCTACGACGCGATGGCGGCCCGTTACCGCCAATATCTCGTCGAGGAGAAAGGGCTGGAACGGCTGCAGGCGGAGAACGCGAATATTCCGTTCTACACGGACCTTATCGCCGCCGATCTGCAGCAGGGCGTGCTGTGGGACGACTACATCGTCGGCACCACGACCGAGGAAGCGGAGGAGCTTCTGTCGACGCTCGGGCAAGCCGGCATCTCGAATATAACGGCGATCTACCACGGCTGGCAGAAATACGGATACAGCTCTTACGGCGGCCTGTTCCCCGCCGACAAGCGCATCGGCGGCGGCAGCGGCATCAAGGAGCTTGCGGAAGCGGCCCGGGCGAATGGCGGCAAGCTTCTGCTGGCGGCCAATTATTCGCTCAACAACAGCGGACGCGGCGGCTTCTGGAGCCTGAACGACGGTCTTCGCAACCTGGCGGGCACGCTTCAGGAGGAGAAGACGGGAACGGGCTCGGGCGGCGTACCGATCGTCAGTCCGCTCTATTCCTTCCGCGAAGCCAAGGAAGATCTGGCTTCCTATCAAACGCTCGGCGTCGACGGAGTTCTGTTCACGGGAGGCATCGGCAGCGCGCTTCATACGGATTACAACAACCGGAACCGGGCGACGCGCGCGGAGGTGCAGGAAGGCCAGCGCTCCGTGCTCGCGGAGACGGAGGACGCGCTTGGCCTCGTCGCCGTGGAAGACGCCGGCTTCTATTCCCTCCCGGCCGCGAAGCACGTTCACCGGATCGCCGACGATTATTCTTACGACATCTTCGTGGACGAAGCGGTGCCGTTCGCGCAGATCGCCCTTCACGGCCTGGCCACGTACACGCTCGAGTGGGGCAATCTCCGGGACGAATACGAGGAGGAATATTTGCGAAGCGCGGAGTATGGAGCGTATCCGGCTTACGTATTCGCGAACGCTCCTTCCGAGAGCTTCAAGAAGGCTTATACCGTCTGGTATTACAGCCTGGACTACCGGGACTGGATCGATTCCGCGTCCGAGCAGTACAAGAAGCTGAACGACGCGCTCGGCAAGGTGCAGGACCAGTTCATTACGAAGCACGGCGCGCTGGCTCCCGGCGTCAAAGCGACGACATACGAGAACGGCGTGACGGTCGTCGTGAACTACAACGACGAGCCGTTTGAGGGCGACGGCTACGACGTGCCGGCGCGGGATTTTGCCGCGATCGACGGAGAAGGAGGGGATGAGACATGAGCTTGCTTCCGATTAAGCCGAAGGCGGATGCCGAGCGGAGCGGCGCTCTCCCGCTGAGGAGACGAAGACACGCATCCACGCTCCGCAAGCTGGAGGGCTCGGTATTCATCGCTCCCTGGGCGATAGGCTTCCTGGCCTTTGTCGCGTTTCCGTTGATCTATTCCCTGTACATGAGCTTCCATCAGGTGCGGATTACGGTGACGGGCGTCAACGCCAGCTGGGTCGGCACCCAATATTTCCGCGAAATCCTGTTCGCGGACGGCGGTTTGTTATACGACGACTTGTTCCCGTTTCTTAAGGAAGCGCTCGTCATGATTCCGATCATAATCGTGTTCTCGCTCATGATCGCGATTCTGCTGAATTTGGAATTTCTAGGGCGCTCCGCGTTCCGGGTCATCTTCTTCCTGCCGGTCATCTTCGCTTCCGGACAGATCATCGGAGAATTCATCGCGCAGGGCGAAGGTTCTCTTGGCATCATCTCGTCACTCCGTATGGACGGCATGCTGGCCCGTTACCTGCCGGCTTCGTGGGCGGGACCCATCGGCAACGTCATCGGCTCCTTCGTGCTGGTGCTCTGGTATTCCGGCGTGCAAATTCTGATCTTCCTCGCGGGCCGTCAGACGATCTCCCGCAGCGTGTACGAGGCGGCGCGCATCGACGGCGCCGATCCATGGAGCACGTTCTGGAAAATTACGCTGCCCGGCATGGTGCCCTTCATCTTCCTGAACGTCATCTACACGATCGTCGACCTGTTCACGTACCCGTCGAATCCGATTATCGGCAAAGTGACGACGGAAAACTATGGATTGTCCAGCGCGCTCGCCTGGATCTATTTCGTTATCGTGCTGCTGTTCATTGCGATCGCGCTCGTCATCTACGCGAGGGTCGACCGGGCGCTGTCGCCGAAGCGGCAATAGCCACACAGAAAGGCTGGGTTCAATATGGGAAAGCTGTCTTGGCTCAAAAACAAGCTGATCGGCAAGGAGGCGGATAAGGGGCTGCTGTTCCGGGCGCTTCTGTATCTGCTGCTGGTGGACGTCGCGTTCATCTACCTGAAGCCGGTATTCTACATGGTGACGACGATGGTCAAGGATGCTTCGGATTTGCTGGACCCGGCCGTCATCTGGGTGCCGACCGGCATCTACGGAGGCCATCTGGCCGAAGCGGCGAAGATGCTGGATTATGTGAAAAGCTTCGGCGTCAGCCTGTCGGTGTCGACGCTGTCTGCCGTCATCCAGGTCGTCTCCTGCTCGGTCGCGGGCTATGCGTTCGCCAGGCTGGACTTCCCGCTGAAGAAGCTCTGGTTCGCGGCGCTGCTATTTACATTCATCATGCCGGCTCAGGTAACGATCCTGCCATCCATCCTCCTCTTCAAGGAGCTAGGGTGGATTAACACGTTCTGGCCGATACTGGTGCCGACGCTGTTCGGCCACGGGCTCAAGGGGGCGCTCTTCGTGCTGATTTTCCGCCAGTTTTTCTCTACGCTCCCGAAGGAGATGGAGGAGGCGGCAAGGATCGACGGAGCGGGGGCGTTCCGCATTTTTTTCAAGGTGATGCTTCCGATCTCGAGGTCGGCGATCGTCGTCGTGTTCCTGTTCTCGTTCGTCTGGTCGTGGAACGACGCGTACTTCCCGTCGATGTACATGTTCGGCGCTTCCGACGTGCCGCTGTCCGTCGGGCTGTCCAAGCTGAACGCGCAGCTGGCGGCGGAGGCGCAGGAAGGAGGACTTCGGGCGTTCCTCGAACCTATTAAGATGGGAGCCTCGTTCCTCATCATCTTGCCGCTGCTCGTGCTGTACGCCTTCACGCAGCGGTGGTTCGTCGAGGGCGTCGAGAGAACGGGGCTAGTGGAATAATGAAAGCGACAGGATGTGATACGAGGTTGGACTCGCAACGGATTTTGCGCGATTTTTTCAGGAAAACCTGGGCCTTCTATTTATTATCGATTGCCCTGCATACGGTGGCGAATATCATTCAAGTCAATTTCCCCAAGGTGCTCGGCAGCTTTACCGACGAGCTGAAGGCCGGGCAGCTGTCGCTGGAGGGCGTGGGGCGTTACAGCTGGACGCTGCTCGCGATCGGCGTCGGGTTCGCGGTCATCGGAGGCGTCGCCCAGTATTTAGTCATGTACACCGGGCGGTACTTCGAATTTATGAACCGTCGACGGCTTTACATTCATTTTACCGGGCTTAGCGAGCGCTTCTATTCGAGCAACGGCGTCGGCAAGCTGCTGAGCTATTTCATGAACGACGTGACCGCGGTGCGGGAGTCGATCTCCATGGGGGTCAACCAAACCGCGGGAGCGTCGATTCTGCTCGTGTCGACCGTGGTCATGCTTATTCTGACGGACGTGCCGGCGTACCTGGTCATCGCGAGCATCGTTCCTCTGCTGCTGATTCCGGTCATCGTCGTAATGTTCGGGCCGATCATCCGGAGGCGTTCGCTCAAGGTGCAGGAAGCGCTCGGCTCCATGACGGAGTCGGCGGAGGAGCAATTCGGCGGCATTCGCGTCACGAAGAAGTTCGCGGTGGAGGAGACGATGCAGGAGCGCTTCGGCGCGACGGTCGACCGGATCCGGGACCGCCAGCTGCGGCTTGTGCGGGTGTCTTCGTTTTTCCAATCGCTGATTCCGTTCCTCGGCTCGGCATCCCTGATCATCGCGCTTTCGTACGGGGGCTACCTGACGATAGCCGGAACGATCACGCTCGGTAACTTCGTCGCTTTGACGCTTTATATCCGGATGCTGATGAACCCTCTGCAGCAGATCGGCAACGTCATTAACGTCATTCAGCGGGCGAGGGCGTCCCTCGACCGGCTGAACGATTTGCTGAGCAAGGAGCCGGACATCAAGGAATCGGAGAACGCGGTGGCGATCGACTTCGCGAAGGCGGGGATCGAGCTGCGAAGGCTGACATTTGCGTACGATTCGGATGCGGAGGGGAGGAGCGTGCTGAAGGACGTGTCGCTGTACGTGCCGCCCGGCGCGACGCTTGGCATCGTGGGAAGGACCGGCAGCGGGAAGACGACTCTCATGAAGCTGCTGCTTCGGACGTATGATCCGCCTGAGGGGTCGGTGTTCTTCGGGGATACGGACATTCGGAGACTGACGCTCGAGAGCTTGCGCGGCGGCATCGCCTACGTGCCGCAGGACGGCTTCCTGTTCAGCTCGACGATTAGGGAGAACATCGCGTTCTACAAGCGGGACGCGGGTCTCGGGGCCGTCGAGCAGGCGGCGAAGCAGGCGAAGGTGTACAACAATATCATCGAATTTCCGGACAAATTCGAGACGAAGCTGGGCGAGCGCGGCGTGACGTTGTCCGGGGGACAGCGGCAGCGGACCAGCCTTGCAAGGGGCATGATCAAGGACGCGCCGATTCTCATTCTGGACGATAGCGTCAGCGCCGTCGACGCCGTGACGGAGACGGAGATCATGGAGACGATCCGCGATATCCGGGAAGGCAAGACGACGATCATCATCGCCCACCGGATCAGCGCGCTGAAGCACGCGGACGAAATCGTCGTGTTAGATGAAGGGGAAATCGTTCAGAGGGGCACGCATGAATCGCTGCTCGCCGAAGACGGATTGTACCGGACGCTGCACGACATACAGGAAGAGGGGACGCGGCAGCATGGCACAGGCAATTAACAATTGGCAAATGGACCAGAAGGCCGATTTGAGCGAGCCCAAGGCGAAGCCCAAGTACATCTCGACCTTCCGCGCGCTATCCGGCTATATCAAGGAGCATCGGCTTACTTTTATTCTGTTCATCGCTTGTACGCTCGTCGCGATCGCCGCGGAGCTGCTGCAACCCTATCTCGTCAAAATCGCGATCGACGACAACCTGATGACGGGCAAAAACGACTACCGCAGTCTGCTCGTTATTTGTTTGATTTACCTCGGGCTGTCGGTGTCGGCGTTCGTTTTTGCGTATTTGCAAAATAATTTATTGCAGAAGGCGGGGCAGAGCATCGTCGCCAGCATCCGGAAGCGGCTGTTCGCGCATATTACGAAGCTGTCGATGTCGTACTTCGACCGCGTGCCGAGCGGCAGCCTCATCACGCACGTGTCGAGCGACACGGAGGCGATCAACCAGTTCTTCAATCAGGTCGTGCTTAGCATCTTCCGCGACGGCCTCACGTTGACGTTCATCCTCGTGCTGATGTTCCAGCTCGACGCGCAGCTGACGCTGTACTGCTTGATCCTGCTGCCCATCATCGCGGGTATTGCGATCGCCTTCCGCTCGTACATGCGCACTACCTATCAGATGGCTCGTACTCGGTTGTCTAGGCTTGTGGCGTTCGTGGCGGAAAATTTGTCGGGCATGAACATCATTCAAATTTTCCACCAGCAGGAGGAGCAGAAGAAGCAGTTCCGCGAGAAGAACGACTCTTATTTCCAGGCGAACATTCGGGAAATTCGCACGAACGTGCTGTTCAATCGGTCGTTCGAGGTGCTAAACAATCTCGCGATCGCGTTCGTGACGTGGCTCGGCGGGCAGGCCGTGCTCGGCAAGACGCTCGAGTTCGGCGTGCTGTACGCGTTCATCACGTATATCCGGCTGTTCTTCCAGCCGATCAATACGATCACGCAGCAGTGGAATACGCTGCAATCGGCGACCGTCGCGATCAACCGGATCTGGAGCATTCTCGCGATCGAGCCGGAGGTTCGCGATAAGCCGCTTGCGTTGACGGTAGACAAGGACCGCATCGCGGGGCGGCTCGATTTCAACGGGATCACGTTCGCTTATCCGGAAGGCACGACCGTCATCCGGGAGCTGGATCTGCATGTGCGGCCGGGCGAGATGGTCGGCATCGTCGGCACGACGGGGGCGGGCAAAAGCTCGCTCATCAGCCTGCTGTGCAGGTTCTACGACGTGAAGGAAGGCAGCATCCTGATCGATGGCTACGACATCCGCGACATCGCGCAGCATGATCTGCACCGCATCGTGGGATTGGTACAGCAGGAGCCTTACTTGTATTCCGGCACGGTGCTCGACAACGTGCGGATGTTCGACGCGGGCATCTCGCGCGAGGCTGTCATCCGGGCGTGCGAATTCATCGGGGCGGATACGATTATCGAGCGGATGAAGGACGGCTACGACACGAGGCTGTCGGAGCGGGGGAGCGGCTTGTCCGCCGGGGAGCGGCAGCTGATTTCTTTTGCGAGAATCATCGTGTTCGCGCCGCGCATCCTGATCTTGGACGAAGCCACCGCCAATCTGGACTCGCATACGGAGCAGCTCGTCCAGTCGGCGCTCGAGCGCGTGTCCGTCGGCCGGACGACGCTCGTCATCGCGCACCGCCTGTCGACGATCATGGGCGCGGACCGCATCCTCGTCATGAGCAAAGGCCGCATCGTCGAGGAAGGCACCCACGAGGAGCTGCTTCGTCTCGGCGGCTACTACGACGAGCTGTATAAGCATTCGCAGGGGCAGCAGGCTACGATCGAGGCGGGGTAGGGCCAAACGCACCCCCTTCGCTTGCGGATAAATTCCTTTACGGCTTCGCGGATCGGGGGTACAATGGGAACCAGCGCCATGGAAGGCGCAAGTTTCAATTGAAAGAAGCAGATGCAGCATGTCGATTTTTCTTCATATTTTGGTTACGAACGTACTGCCGATGGGCATCATGGTCGGACTTGGCATTCTATTGCAAAGGTCTTTTTCGCTGGATATCAAGACGTTGTCGAAGCTGAATTTTTATTTGTTTTCGCCGGCGATCATGTTCGATTTGATTTACACGACGGCGATTTCGGTAGGCATGCTCGGCCAAGTGTTGTTGTTTTTCGTTATTTTCATGGCGGGGCAATATATCTTGGTTGAAGCAGTCATACGGGCGCGCGGCTATGGTCCAAGCATGAAGAGCGCGATGCGGAACAGCGTGTTATTCTACAATAGCGCCAACTACGGCATCCCGCTGAACCAGCTCGCCTTTGCGGGAAATAAGGAAACGCTGGCGATCCAAGTGCTCATTATGATGACGCAGTCGCTCGTACCGAACACGTATGGCGTATACAGTGTCAACGCGCATAAGGCGGACATGAGACAGGTATGGCGGACGATTCTGTCCATGCCGGTTATCTACGTCATTCCTCTGGCCTTCCTGTTGAGGGGGTTCGAAGTGCCTGTGCCGCAGCCCATTGCCACGCCCATCGGTTATTTGTCGGACGCCTTTATCGGGACGGCGCTCATTACGCTCGGCGTTCAGCTCGGCAGCATGGAATGGCGCATCAGCCGCTCGCTGCTGATCGACGTCAGCTTATCCGGCATATTGCGACTCGTGGCAGGACCGGCGCTGGCATGGCTTATCGTCTGGCTGCTGGACCTCTGGTTCATGGACTTGAATAAGCTGACGGCGGCCGCATTGATCGTCTCGTCGGTGGTGCCGACCTCGCTCAGCAGCGTGCTTCTCGCGGTGGAGTTCGACAACGAGAAGGAGTTCGCCTCGCAGGCGGTGTTCGTCTCGACGCTTGTTTCGATTTTCACGGTAACGGCGGTTATCTTCTTTTTGCAGATTGATGTGTAGGGATATACTTTTTTAACCACTGGTTAGTGGAAGGGAAATAGCCGCGAATTCCAGGCTGTTGGGAAACCCCCGATTTTTATGAAGCGTGGTTCCGTAATGAACAAATCACTGGAGGAAAAACCGGTGGTTCCACTCACCCCGCTTGCCTAGCGAGGTGCATGGCTATTTTCTTTATGTT
>NZ_JANIPJ010000080.1 GCF_024623455.1 Paenibacillus soyae
CTGAGGGCAAGCAGCAGAGAGAATTAACGATGGGTCAATATAACCGGAATGAATTCGGTGTATATATGGCCGTTACGGAACGATACAAATATATCTACTCAGCGCCGGACAATAAGGAATGGTTGTTTGACTTGCAGGTTGATCCGGAAGAAACGCACAACTTCTTTAACAATCCCATGTACAAGGATCAAGCGGAACGAATGAAACGCCAGTTGCTTGAGCAACTGAGAGCGGATCAATGCACGACGATGATTGACGGGGATGATTGGAAACGTTATGAGCCGCAGCAGCTCCCGCCAGAGCG
>NZ_JANIPJ010000081.1 GCF_024623455.1 Paenibacillus soyae
ACGTTCTCGATCTTCTTGCCCTTAAGCACCTCGATATCCGCGCCGAACTCCTTCTCCAGCTCCGGCCAGGACGCGGAACAGAAGTTCACGCGCATTAATAAAATTTGCCATGCGTTCGTCGACGGCCACAGCCAGCTGACGGCAGCTACGCTGCTGACCAAAGACGACGTCGCGATCTTCGTCTCCGCAACGTATACATCTCGGTATCCGCGAGCACGATGACGATTGCCGATGCTTCAACGACTTGCTGCTGATTGAAGGCGATCGGAAGCAGCTTGGCTTTCAGCTCCG
>NZ_JANIPJ010000082.1 GCF_024623455.1 Paenibacillus soyae
TCTTACTAGCTTAACCTGCGTTTTTCGATGACTCATCTTCCCGAATTGCTTCAGAAAAGACGCGCCGATCTTAAACGGTTATACTTCAGCTAAAGGATGTTTCAGCTCAAGATTTTCATCTTGATTTTACTTTCGTTATCCAGTTTTCAAGGTGCAAATGCGTCGCATTGCTGCGACAGGATTCATATCTTATCATGTTCTGTCGACTTCTGCAACAAGAAATTGTTGGTTATTTCGACAAGATCATAATAGGAAGAATCCGCTTGGCGACGTCCTACTCTCCCAGGACC
>NZ_JANIPJ010000083.1 GCF_024623455.1 Paenibacillus soyae
CTGGATCACCTCCTTTCTAAGGATATACCCGATCTCGATGAAGATCGGATAGGAAGCATAAGCTTCCACAAGCAACTCTCAGGCAGGATTGTTGCTCGCTCGTTGTCAGTTTTGAAAGATCAATTCATTCCCTAACGGGGTTGCGAATACATCTTTCACAAAGCTATCCGTTTGGTGGCGATGGCGGAGGGGAACCACGCGTTCCCATACCGAACACGACCGTTAAGCCCTCCAGCGCCAATGGTACTTGGACCGCAGGGTCCTGGGAGAGTAGGACGTCGCCAAG
>NZ_JANIPJ010000084.1 GCF_024623455.1 Paenibacillus soyae
AGCTATGGCCCCGTAATGGGATCAACACTCATGTGTTGATAATGGTGGGCCTTAGTGGACTCGAACCACCGACCTCACCCTTATCAGGGGTGCGCTCTAACCAGCTGAGCTAAAGGCCCTCGGGTATATTCCATTCTTGACTACTTCAGGTACATAGTATACCCGCTTGGCGACGTCCTACTCTCCCAGGACCCTGCGGTCCAAGTACCATTGGCGCTGGAGGGCTTAACGGTCGTGTTCGGTATGGGAACGCGTGGTTCCCCTCCGCCATCGCCACCAAACGGA
>NZ_JANIPJ010000085.1 GCF_024623455.1 Paenibacillus soyae
TAACCCGCAAGGGAGCCAGCCGCCGAAGGTGGGGTAGATGATTGGGGTGAAGTCGTAACAAGGTAGCCGTATCGGAAGGTGCGGCTGGATCACCTCCTTTCTAAGGATATACCCGATCTCGATGAAGGTCGGATAGGAAGCATAAGCTTCCAACAGCAACTCTCAGGCAGGATTGTTGCTCGCTCGTTGTCAGTTTTGAAAGATCAATTTCGATCTTTCTGGAGTTCTATAGCGAATAGAATACCCGAGGGCCTTTAGCTCAGCTGGTTAGAGCGCACCCCT
>NZ_JANIPJ010000086.1 GCF_024623455.1 Paenibacillus soyae
GCGTCCGTCAACACGTGCGAATATTATTGAAACACTTTTTAAACGTCAGTATATTGTCCGCAACAAAAAACAGGTTTTACCAACAATAACCGGAATTCAGTTAATTGATACAATTCAGAATGAATTGATAAAATCGGCTGAACTTACGGGTTCTTGGGAAAAACAGCTAAAAGATATCGAAAAAGGAACTTTTACAGCTGCCGCTTTTATTAGAAATATGAAACGCATGGTCGAAGCTTTGGTTACCGAGGTTCGAAGCGAAACGAGACACGCCAATATT
>NZ_JANIPJ010000087.1 GCF_024623455.1 Paenibacillus soyae
CCACAACCCATGTTGTGTTATGCAGATGCGCTGGCAGCTGGGATGGCTGAGGAATGTAATACATCTCGCTCCGGACCCCCTGCGGATCATGAACATGCTGGTATCCGTTCTGGTTCAGATAACGCTTGAAATCGTCCTCGCCTCCGCCTTCCTCGCTAATATCCCGTGACTCGAAGCCCCAGAGCGCCTCCGCACCTTGCTCGGCAAAGGTGAAGTGCATTTTGCCAACGCCATGCGTCTGATAACCGTTCTGAGATAAAATCTCCATAAAGCTTTGGC
>NZ_JANIPJ010000088.1 GCF_024623455.1 Paenibacillus soyae
ATTTGCCTCCAGCTTCCTTCAGATTCCGCCTCGCGACGGACACCCTTGCTCTTGGCTAACGGTAGGCGTTCGCCAGCCCCCGTTCGGGACTTTCACCCTAGAGATGACGCCCATGCTGGGCGTACGATGAAGAAGAAACCGACATCGCGTGAGGCCACTGAAGAACTTACGCATTTTCAAGTGAACAATAAAGTTCAAACAAAAAGAAGATGTCCACACCCATATATTGGGATGGGCATCTTCTTTTTGTAGGTTATTTTGCTTGTATTCTCGGGT
>NZ_JANIPJ010000089.1 GCF_024623455.1 Paenibacillus soyae
AAAGGCGTAGTGGAAGGACAACAGGTTGATATTCCTGTACCACCGTAAGCCGTTATGAGCAATGGGGTGACACAGAAGGGCAGTGACGCGGACTGATGGAATAGTCCGTCCAAGCAGTGAGGCTAGTCGGTAGGCAAATCCGCCGACTATTAGGCTGGGCTGTGATGGGGAGCGAAAATTGCAGTAGCGAAGGTCATGTACTCCGGCTGTCGAGAAAAGCCTCTAGCCAGGCGAAGGTGCCCGTACCGCAAACCGACACAGGTAGGCGAGCA
>NZ_JANIPJ010000008.1 GCF_024623455.1 Paenibacillus soyae
CTGAGGGCAAGCAGCAGAGAGAATTAACGATGGGTCAATATAACCGGAATGAATTCGGTGTATATATGGCCGTTACGGAACGATACAAATATATCTACTCAGCGCCGGACAATAAGGAATGGTTGTTCGACTTGCAGGTTGATCCGGAAGAAACGCACAACTTCTTTAACAATCCTCTGTACAAGGATCAAGCGGAACGAATGAAACGCCAGTTGCTTGAGCAACTGAGAGCGGATCAATGCACGACGATGATTGACGGGGATGATTGGAAACGTTATGAGCCGCAGCAGCTCCCGCCAGAGCGTGACGCACTCTTGCTGCTCCAGGATCCGCCTGCAAGCATTCCTTGTATTCCTGGATATGAAAGAAAATTCGAGGTTAATCAAAACGATTTGTTTCGGATCAAATTTTAACAGGTGTCAGTGACTTTGCAGCGTGAAATGAGGAGAGAACCATGGACAAGACAGTATTAACAATCGAGGGCGAACAGTTTGTTATTAATGGAAGAAAAACATATTCGGAGATTGAAGGCAGTCCTTCTCATGTTCATGGCTTATTAATGAATGCGAGATTTGTTCAAGGTATATTCGATGACAAGCAAGACCCCAATCGATTCCATCGTTTTGGACGCAGGTTCGATCCGGATCAGAATACGAATGATCTTATTGCAGCATTGCCTGAATGGTATCGGGCAGGACTTCGAGCATTTACCGTTTGTTTTCAGGGCGGGGGTCCATGCTTTACCTTACAGAATTCAACGATCGATAATAATCCATTCTCCGAGGACGGCACTAGCATTGATCCGGCTTACGCGGATCGAATGGACCGTCTGATCAGAGCGGCTGATGAATGGGGCATGGTCGTTATTGTCAGCTACTTCTATACTGGGCAGACCGGACGACTGAAGGATGGCAAAGTGGTGTTGAATGCTGTTAGGGCAGCATCTCGCTTCTTGAAGGAAGGCGCTTATACCAATGTCATCATTGAAGTTTGCAATGAGCATAATATTGCGCGTGACCATCCATTGATTGCATCGAGCGAGGGAATGATCGCCTTGATGGAGATCGCCCGTTCGGAATCCGGGGGGATGCCTATAGGCTGCAGCGGCCTGGGAAGATATATTAATGAAGAGGTTTGCAAGGAAAGTGACGTTATACTCATTCACGGCAACTGGCTAACCCGTCAACACTTTTATAATCATATTCAGCAAGTGAAGGCATGGGCACCCGGAAAGCCGGTTGTATGCAACGAGGATTCGCCGGACATCAGTAAGATGGATGTGGCTTTTCGCACCTATACATCCTGGGGGTATTACAATAATATTACGAAACAGGAAGTACCTGCCGATTGGACGATTACACCTGGTGAGGATCAGTTTTTTGCTGAGCGTATGGCAGCAGAATTAGGTATTGACAGGCCTCCAATTCCAGAGGATGAACAGTTTTATCTACAAGGCTTTGAGGCGGATATGTCCTATGAAGGAAAACGTTGGATTCGGTTAGCGAGCTTGTATCCTGAGAAAATCAATTATGTGGACTTCTACCGAAATGGGGAGCTGTATTTCACAAGCTATGATAGTGTCCATGCTGTGAATCATAAGAAAAACTGGGAGATGGGCGCAGTAGAAATGAGCTCTGAGAAGGAGGAGTGGAGAGCAGTTGTCCATCTGCATGATGGAAGGATTATAGAGAAATTAGCCAAGCTATGATTGGATACGAATACGCTGCATGAAAGGAGTATTAGGCTTCTCTCATGCGGTATTCGGGGCTCTATTCTGTGTGTCTGAGCGATGTGCATGATTGGAGTATGGGCTGAAAACCAGTTATTTCGAAATAGCGTCATAAAGGGTTATAGTGAAAGCGTTACCTGCTGAACTTCTTGTGGAAAAAACGAAAGGGGAGTGTTACAACATGAAGAAAAAGATGTTGGTATTAGTGGTAGCTGTCTCAATGATGATGAGCATGATTGCTGCCTGTTCGACCAAGGAATCCGAAGAGAACAACTCCGAGAATGCTGCAGTTCCTCAAAACTTTAATGCGACCGGTTTCCCTGTTGTGAATGAGAAAGTGACGCTTAAGTTAATGGGAGCGAAGGCGGCCAATCAGGGTCCTTGGGATCAGATGATGTTTTTCGAGGAAATGGAAAGGTTAACAAACATTCATTTTGAGTTCGATACTCCGGACAACAAGGTGTTTCAAGAAAAGAAAAATTTGACCTTTGCCAGCGATAACTTGCCTGATGTATTTTTTGCGGGCTCTCTGACAACCTTTGATCAGATCAATTATGGTAAACAGGGTCTCCTTATACCTCTTGAAGATTTGATTGACCAGTATGCACCGAATTTCAAAGCATTGATGGATAAAAATCCTGCCATCCGTCGAGCCATTACAGCACCAGACGGTCATATCTATGCGTTGCCTCAAGTCTCAGATATCATTCGTGATATGATGTTCTTCCGAACCTATCTGAACGCAGAGTGGATGGAAGCGCTGGGCAATCCGCAGGTTGCGCAAACGACGGACGAGCTATTAGAGCTGTTAAAGCGTTTCCGTGACGAAGATCCGAACAAGAACGGGAAGCAGGATGAGCTTCCGTTATCCTTCCTTAATGTGAAGAATGATTCCTTGAATATTCCTAGAACGTATATCATGCCTGCCTTTGGTGTGCTTGAGGATAGACCGAATCAATCCCGCTTGCAGGTGTCCGGAGACAAGGTTAGTGCCGTATTCATGTCTGAGGGCTACAAAGAATTCTTGAAGTATATGAAGACCTTGCATGATGAGAAGCTTCTTGACCCAGAGATATTCACTCACACGGATCAGCAGCTGAAGGCCAAAGGGCAAGAGGGCTTGATCGGAATGACCATGCACGCTGCGCCGTTCTCCGTATTCAAGGTTGAAAAGCCTGAGGATAATGAAAAATATCCATTAGTGATGCCGTTAACGAGTGCTATGAACAGTGAGAAGCTGTTCACCCCGCGTCCTAATATTACAATCGGCACCTTTGCTATTACCAAAAATAATCCACATCCAGAAGCAACGATGAGATGGGTAGACTACTTGTATACGACAGAGGGCTTTATGCTAGGCAATCAAGGAATTGAAGGCGAGGCCTGGAAGTGGAAGGACGATAATAAAAACGAGTGGGAAAGAATTACGCCAGAGGGTATGAACAAGGAGGAGTTCCGCGCTCAGAACACACCTGATATTGGCTCAACGATCCCGCTTCTGAAAAGCATGGAGCTTAATTATAAACAAAATGACTTGGTCAACAATATTCTCAATAAGCAGGCGGATGAATTGTCGCAATACGCCAAAGAAGCTATGCCTCTGTTGTTCCTGTCGGAGGAAGAGGAGAGCCGGGCAAATATTCTGAAAAACGATCTGATGAACTACATCGCACAAATGGAAGCAAAGTTTGTACTTGGCAAAGAGAGCTTTGATAACTGGGATGCTTATGTGTCTACGCTTAAGAAAATGAATGTAGATGAATATGTGGAGATCTATCAGAAGGCGTATGATCGCTGGATAGCTACGAACTAAGGCTGTAATGTACGGCTGTCCTGCAAGTTAACCATGGAATATAGTAAAAAATAATGCTGGGAAGCTCCACTTTTGTTGCTGCTGTTGTCGGCTGCAATAAAAGTGGAGTTCAACCACCTGTTGTGTAAGCGCTTAATTTAGTGAGTTATTATCCATTTCGAGACAAGGGGGCGTTCATTGCATATGAAAAAGATGACGATCGTACTATCTATTCTAATCTTGTTTAGTATGTTGTCCGCATGCTCAACCGACAGCACTCCGCAACAGAGTGACAACAGCAAAGCGATACAAAATTTCAATGCTTCTGCTTATCCAATTGTAAACGAGAAGATAACCTTGAAGCTCATGGGATCAAAGTCGCCCCTGCAAGGCCCATGGGATCAGATGATGTTTTTTGAAGAAATGGAACGAATGACGAATATTCATTTTGAGTTTGAGACACCTGATGATAGTGCATATCAAGAAAAGAAAAACTTAACATTTGCGAGCGGAAATTTGCCGGATGTATTTTTTGGTGGGAAGTTATCCTCCTTTGACCAGTTCAACTATGGCAAACAGGGTTTGCTTATTCCTCTTGAGGATTTAATTGATAAGTATGCGCCTCATCTCAAGGCTTTACTTGACAAGGATCCTTCTATACGTAAAGCAATTACAGCGCCGGACGGTCATATCTACGCATTACCTCAAGTTTCGAATATTTCCCGGGATATTATGTCTCTTCGAACGTATCTGAACGCGGAGTGGATGGAGGCGCTGGGGAATCCGAAGCTTCCAGAAACAACAGATGAGCTATTGGAGCTGCTTAAGCGTTTTCGAGATGAAGATCCGAATAGGAATGGGAAGAAGGATGAGCTTCCTTTGAGTTTTAACAATGTTAAAGGCGATTCTTTGCATGATGCCAGAGCCTACCTGATGCCGGCATTTGGCCTGCTGGAGGATCGTTATAACCAATCGCGTTTGCAGGTTGAGGGAGATAAGGTCAGCGCGGTATTTTTGTCGGATTCCTACAGACAGTTCCTTACATATATGAATAAATTGCATGCCGAAAATCTTCTTGATGCCGAAATATTCACACATACCGATCAGCAGCTGAAGGCAAAAGGACAGGAAGATCGGATTGGCATGACGTTTCAAGCTGCGCCTTTTTTAATTTACAACGTTGATGTTGCAAATGTGGAAGCCAATGCTAAATACCCCTTGGTGCTGCCGTTAACAAGTCCAATAAATGATAAAAAGCTGTTTAGCCCGAATCCCCATATTGTAACAGGAACCTTTGCTATTACCCAAAAGAACAAATACCCTGAGGCAACCATACGGTGGGTCGATTATTTGTACACCTCAGAGGGTTTCATGCTCGGCAATCAAGGAATTGAGGGCGAAGCTTGGAAATGGAGAGATGAGAGTAAAACCGTATGGGACCGTCTTGTTCCGGAAGGTATGAAAGCAAATGAATTTCGTGCAAAAAACACACCGGATGTAGGTACGCCAATTCCACTTCTAAAAAGCAAGGAGTTGAACGATAAGCAGTCGGATGTACTTGCTGCGATTCTAAATGAACAGGCGGAAAAACTTACAGCCTTCGCTAAATCCCCGATGCCATTGCTCTTTCTAACAGAAGAAGAGGAGAACAGGATCAATATTCTGAAAAATGATCTGCTGATTTACATCTCTCAGATGGAAGCAAAGTTTGTTCTAGGTAAAGAAAAGCTTGAAAATTGGGATGAATACTTAGCGACCTTGAAGAAACTGAATGTAGACGAGTATGTCGAGATATATCAGAGGGCATACGACCGCTGGAAAAAAGCTGAATAATCACATTTAAAAATATAATTTCTACGTATGGAGTGAAGTGAAATGAACCAAAAATCATTAAATATCCTGTGGATTTCGTTAGAAGATACGAGTCCAAGGTTTGGCTGTTACGGAGATGCGGTTGCCCGAACGCCTCATATCGATCAGCTCTCAAGGGAGGGCTGCCGCTATCCTAATACGTTTGCTACTGCCGGCGTTTGTGCGCCCAGCCGTTGTGCGGTTATTACGGGGATGTATTCCACCTATATAGGCGGACAGCATATGCGGACCACTCATACGAACCAGGATACCCCTGAATTACCTACGCCTTATGAAATTGTTCCGCCTTCTTATGTCAAAGTATTCTCGGAATACTTAAGGGCACAGGGCTATTATTGTACGAACAATCTAAAAACCGATTATCAGTTTAAACCTCCTGTTACGGCATGGGATGAATGTGGACCAGATGGACATTGGCGAAATCGCGGAGCCAACCAGCCTTTTTTTGCGGTGTTTAATACGACCGTCACGCATGAGAGCAAGATGTGGCCTCAGGAAACGGAAGAAATTAAGACGAATCCGGATGAAGTCGTGCTTCCGCCATATTTGCCGGATACCCCGCTTGTACGTAAAGCTATAGCTCGGCATTATGACAATCTATCATTAGCAGACGACTACGTTGGTACTCTGTTGCAGCAGCTTGAAGAGGATGGCCTATCAGAGAATACGATAGTCATGTTATGGAGCGATCACGGCGAAGGGCTTCCCAGAGCAAAGCGGTGGACATATGATGCGGGCATTCGGGTACCGCTTATCGTTCGCTGGCCGGGTCAAATCCAACCGGGGACTGTCAATGAACGACTAGTGAGCTTGATCGATTTGGCCCCGACTGTATTAGAGCTTGCTAACCTCCAGATACCTGCTCACTTGCAAGGAAAGAGCTTTCTCCATGAGGGCGAAGAAAGAGGATACATTTATGCTACACGCGATCGTTACGATGAATCCTATGATATGGTGAGAGCGGTTCGTGATAAGCAATACAAATATATTCGGAACTATTATCCTAACCAGTCTTATCAGCTATGGATTCCGTTTCTGAATCAGCATCCGATCCAGAGAGAACTGTGGCGATTGCATGAGGAAGGGAAGCTGGAGGGCTTGGCTGCACAGTTTGTTGGGAATGGCAGACCTGCCGAAGAGCTGTACGACTGTGAAGCTGATCCCTACGAGCAGCACAATCTGGCCGGCAAGCCGGAGTATTCAGAGGTGCTTCGACGTATGAGAGAGGCCTTGGAGCAATGGAGAATGAAATACGATCGTCTTGGCGAGGTGCCAGAGACGGAAATGGTCGCACAGATGTGGCCCTCCGGCAAGCAGCCGCAAACTGCCAAACCGCGATTTGTAACTGTGGATGGAGGGATATGCGCTTCAGAGCTTATTGAGAGTGGAACAGTTAGTCGGCCGGCACTTGTTCAAATCCATTGCAGCACGCAAGGAGCATCTATTGCCTATAAGCTCGATGACAATTCACCTCAGTGGAGCTTGTATACAGGCGCCATTCGAATACCCGAAGACGTTGTACAGCTTCGTGCAAAAGCTATTCGTATAGGCTATCAGGAGAGTATAGAGACGGTGTTGGCATTTGAGTAGCCTTAAAAGAGATACAGCAGCCTAAAACGTTTGATCTTAAAATAAAGGATGGTGTTATAGCTTGAAGATATTAAGATTAGCAGTTGCGGGATGGCTAGTGGCAGCGATTCTATTAACCGGCGCAGGTTTACAGCCGATAGGAGCAGCCTCGGAGGAAGAAGCATCGGCTTACACCGGGATTAAGAAGGATTTGGGCACACTCATTCCGTTTTGGAGATATCATCCAGCGCTGGGTGAGCACTTGGGCGCACCTCTCAGAGCTTTTAAGACATTTGCAAGTGATGAAGACGTGACGTTCCAATACAACAATCGTCCGTATGAGAAAGAAGCGATTTTTGGAGATCATATAAATATCGTACGTTTCTTGGGAGGCTGGAGTCCGACTGGCAGAAATTATTATGGTACCAATCTTGGTGTAGAAGGTGTAGCTCAATATGATCTCGCATACCGCGATGAAGAAGGCAACATTCAGTACAGATTTGGAGAGGGAGTATCTGATGATCAGAATTATGTGAAAATTAGACTGGACCCCTACATCCAACATGGTTATACAAGACCTCGCATCGTGATTGACAATATACCTTATGCGTTCCCTGAGGTTCCGAGTGTAAGTGTCTATGGACAGAATGCGCCCCCAAGAGATTTGCAGGAGTGGGAGGACTTCATTGAAGCGTTGTGTCGTGAGTTGGTTCGGTTGTATGGCTATGACCTAGTGAATACATGGTCGTTCAGGGTGGCAACAGAAGGCAATGATCACAAGAGATTTACGGGAAGTATGGAGCAATTTCTTGCATACTATGAGGCTACGGAAAAAGGAATTACCAAAGTGCTTCCAGGAGCGGGGTTCGGCGCATACAACGGTTTTGGAGAGTTTGGGGAACACCTATCTACTGTTGCTTCTTATGCAAAGGAAAACGGTCTCAAATTCGATTGGATCGCAGCCTCCACCTATTCGGGCGGCGTTAACAAAGATCCTGATCTGGAAGCAGAAAAATTAAAAAATACGGTTCAAATGGTGAGGCAGCATGCTGCCGATGGGGAGCAATTACCCTTTGAGATCCACGAATACGGCTGGTTCTGGAGCAATGAATTTGGACTTCCGACCAGAGAGCAAGGCGCAAGAGGGGCAGCTGGAAATTTCCACTTCCTAATGAATCTGTTGGATGTAGGACTCAAGCAAATCTATCATTGGAATACGACCGAGGATGTATGGATCGACGATAACAATTATACCTTCCTTTCATCGCTTTTTTGGTTGTTTAGTATCTTAAATTACGCTGAAGGTGCGCATACTTATGAACTCCACACTCGCATTCCCGAGTCTACTGACATAGTCAATCAGAAATACAAGGCCGTTGGTTTCTTCGGTGCCAACAGCGGTATGGATATGCTTATGGTCTCTTCCTTTAATATGAAAAGAACGAATAAGGTAACGGGAGATGTGACCGTCTACATTCCGAAATCGATTGCTCCGAACTTGTCTGATCAGTCCAATATAACCTATACGCTCCTATCAGATGAAACAGATGTGTATCATCGGCTCAAGACGGACTTTGGGAATGCTGGGACACTTCAGTTGAAAACGCAAAAGCCGGGTGTCATATCCGATCCTGCAACAATGGGGGGCAGCACTCCAGAAGCCAATGATGTAATTGTCAATAATTACGAGACATATGAAGGCATGATGAAGGATTCCTTAACTCTCAAAGAGTATGAGGGAACACTTATTGATAAAGGGGATCATTACGAGCTTACAGTGAATACAACGTCCGACTCTGTCCTGGTACTTTCTTTTGAGGCTGTTGACCGTACACCGCCAGTCATTCAATTGTCTGTTTCGCCGAACGAAATCGTGCTCAACTCTGAAATTTTATACGTCGATGTGTCAGATGCAGACAGTGGCGTTGCTTCTGTCTCAATGACAATAGATGAAGCAGAATTTCCATATAACGAAAACCTTCCATTGTGGGATCTGCCTCTTGGTGAACACGTATTGAAGGTAACCGCAATCGATGAAGCGGGGAATCCGTCCATTCATACCCTGTCCTTTCAGCTAACAACCGATATAAATACGTTAATGAATCATGTTGAACGCGAAGTCGATCAAGGTCATATCGCAGTCCATATGAAGAACAGTCTACTCGTTAAGCTGAGATTCGCTCAAACGGTATACTCACGGGGTCATAAGCAAACAGTTTCACACCTGCTGAATTCATTTGTTAATCAAGTAGCTGCTCAATCTGGAAAAACGATTGAGACTATCGTAGCACAACGTTTAACGAGAGATGCAATGTATATCCATGAGAGGTTAAATAAGTAGTCAAATGAGATGCAAACTGTTACTTAAATCGTACTGCACGACTGGCCCGCTTCATTCATTGATTGCGGGCTTTTCTTCTAGTTCGTTTCTAGGCCATGAGAATTGAATGATCCTCTTGAGGAGAGAGTGCTGAATGAGAAGAAAACGCATCCAAAGCGTGACTATAACCTGGTTTCTTTCCTATGTCATCGTACTATTATTGCCGATGGTCATCAGTGTATTCGTATATCAGGAATATTCGAGGTCCTTAAAGAATGAAACAAGAATGGCCTATTCTTCTTTGTTGATGCAGCTGCAAGAGGCTGTCGACAATGATTTGGAAAGTATGAAGCGTTTGAGCCATCAGATCGCTTGGGATCAGAACATTCAGAACCTATTGAGATACACGAATCAAGATGTCTCGCAAGGGGGCTTCAGCTATGATTTGTTTTTGCTTGCCCAAAACTTATCACAATACAAGTCCACTTATGTAGATATCGACCAGTTCTATATTTATCTCTCAACCCCCTATCCGACGGTGGTGTTTCCCGGGGTTGTGAATGAACCGTTAATGGCTTATCAATTTGTTCATATGAATGAGACGTACTCCTATGAAGCATGGATTGGAAGCATGCAAGATAAAGTAAATCAGGGCTTAATTTCCATGCCGAGATTAGGAGATAAACCGGCAATTGCTTTCGTGCAAAGCTTTGAGAGTGCCCGCACTAGAGGGCCAGCCGGTATGAGTGTTGTGATGATTGATCAAGCACGAATTTTGTCAGTCATTCACAAGGTTCAGTTATTCAACGAAGGCAAAGTATTCATTGTTAATCCGAACAATGAACTATTGGTTTCCAGTGATGAAGCTTCCGAGGAGCTGCTGGAGGTACTGAAGCTAGAGCAACTATCATCTCCATCAGGCTATGTCAGCTTCGAGTCGGAAGGGCAGAGGTTTGAGGTCATCTACCTTCAGTCACCAGCTACTCAAACCAAATTCATTTCCATTGTACCGAGTCAAGTATTGTGGGAAAAAGCAGAAAAGGTACGAAGCTTAACTTATTTGAGTCTGCTGGCAAGTATATTAGTCGGGGTTATCCTGTCTTTGCTGCTCTTGCGGAAAAATTACGGACCCATTCGTCGCCTACTCCACAAGGTAACGGAGAAAGCAGGGGGCTCCGCTCTTCAACGCGAAGGGAATGAATTTGCTTATATTGAACATTCATTGAATCAGACGTATCTGAAGATGGACGAAATGTTGGTCGATATGAAGCAGAATCATCACGTGCTTCGTTCCTATTTCATCTCCAGATTGCTCAAGGGCAAGCTGGACTCCAGGCTGCAGATGGAGGATACCGCAGCGGCTCATGATATTAGCTTCATAAGTGAAGAGTTTGCGGTCATGCTGCTGCTTGTGGAGGACGCCGATGACTTCTACCAAAGAGTCGAATGGCTGAAGCCAACCGAGCAGCAGCAGATGCTTCAATTTATTATATCCAATGTCGTGGAGGAATTGGCCAAGCAAAAGCATAAGGGATTCGTGGTCGAAATAGACGATGTATTCGCATGCCTGATCAATCTCCATTCGTCCGAAGTCGAGCACAATATGAACGATCTGATGCAATTAGCACAGGAGGCGCAAAGCTTCTTGCATCAGTCGTACCAGATTAACTTGACAATATCGATCAGCACAATTCATAGCTCGTTGACTGGTATTCATCAAGCTTACCTGCATGCACTAGATGCAATGGAGTATAAGCTGGTGATGGGGAGAAGGGAAATCATACGGTATGACAAGATTCGATATGAACCGCGGGCGAATCAGAATAGGACCTATTATTATCCACTTGTGATTGAGCAGAAGCTTATCAACGCGGTAAAAACAGGCAATAAGGAGCTGGCTGTTCAATCGTTAGTTGACATTATAGAACAGAACTTCACCCATCACATTCAATCGCTTCCTATCGTTAAATGTCTAATGTTTGACCTTGCCAGCACCTTGTTGAAAACAATGAATGAGACTGACTTCGTTGAAGAGCTAGAAGGGAACACAGCAAGTATCATTGAACAATTAATGCACAGTCAGACCGTTCAGGATATGCAGGAACAGCTCATAATATGGGTGAGTAAGGTTTGCGAGTATACATTTGAGAAGCGTGAAAGCCAAATTACCGAGAGCCGGCAGCGTGCAGTCCAGGATCTTGTTCATGATGTAATGAGTTACATTGAAGCAAATGTGAGCGATGCCAATCTGAATGTAGCTATGATTGGTGAGCTCGTACAGATGAGTCCGACTTACGTATCAAAGCTGTTCAAGCAGCATACAGGGGACGGATTACTTGAATATCTGAACAAATATCGTGTTCAGCAAGCCAAAAAACTGATCGAGGACCAACAGATGGGCATTAAAGAAGTTGCGGAGAAGGTTGGCTATACAGAAGCGAACACTTTTATACGCATCTTTAAAAAATATGAGGGGATTACTCCGGGAAAGTATAGGGATTTCTTAATGAGGTGAAGCAGTCATAAGCCATTCTCTTCCCTAATTGTTCAGTTGGAAAATTGTAAGTGACATTTGAGGAATTGTCGATATACACGCGGGCTCTTTGTCTGTAGGATAGGGCACAAGAAGGGAGGGTAAGTAGCTGTTGAAGGTAAGTGAAGGATAAAACAAGTGAGAGGATGGTTGATGCAGTGGTAAAAAAGAGCATCTGCAGTGGTATTGTTCTCAGCCTAATCATCAGTACATTGTTTTGGATCAACGGTTCCGAGGCTATGGCATCTAATACTAAGCACGATCCCATTTCTAAGCACTACCCCATTGAAGATACCTATATTCGAAATGGCGCAGATTCAAATGAAAATTACAGACTTGCGAATGAAATTGGAGTCAAAGACAACAGCTCCTCAACAGGCAGAATTGGCTATTTAAAATATAATTTGTCATCGTATAAGAGCGATGTAGCTAACAAAGCGACTCTAAGGCTATTTGTGCGGTCTAAAACTACTGGAAGCATCATCAACAATATATTCGGTATTGCGAATGAAGTCTGGGATGCCGGCACCATGACGTGGAGCAACGGGTCGCCGTATCATGATGTGGCTTCCAATCTGTATCCCAGTATACAGGATATTACGACCAATATTGAGGGCGGATACCTGCTGGATCGCCAAATTATTACTGCGGCAGGCACGTACTATGAATATGATGTTACGGATTATGTCAATTCAGAGCTTTCCAGTGCAACTGATAAGATTATAGCATTCCTGCTTACGTCGGAAAATGATCTCAATGTAAACTATGACTCTATGGAATCGGGAAGCAATAAACCAGAGCTCATCCTAGAGCATCCCGCAACTGCTCATACAAAAGTTAAAAAGCTATCAGACACAATTCTTGCACAAGATGGATTAACCTTTGCTGATGTCAAGTTTGGTTTCTTTCCCAATGTATCAGGAGGCTCAATTGTTACGTATAACGGTTATCAATACACGGTCTATTACAATAGCGATAGGCATGTATGCGTAGCTCGAAGAGCAAGCGGCAGCGAAGCCTGGGAGATTGCTGAATTAACGGATTATTTGTTTACGTCCATTGATACGCATAATTATGCAACTCTCGGCATTTCCTCAGATGGCGTTATTCATCTGACCTTTGATCACCATGCCAATGATTTGCACTATCGCTCTTCCCAGCAAGGTATTGCAAATAACCCGGCTCAGGTTCAGTGGAGCTCCTCACTCTTCGGCCCGGTTACCAATCAATTATCGGGGAACACGATAACCGATCTGTCCTATCCCACATTCGTTCAAGCACCCAATGGCAACCTGCTCTTTATGTATCGCACAAGAGGCTCCGGCAATGGGTGGAGATTTCTGGCGACTTATGATTCAGCATCGCACGGGTGGACACTTAACGGGAAAATGATTCATAGCTCAGGGACTTATGTAGGCTCTTACACGGGTACAAGCACACAGCGCGGCAATTATCCATTAGGGTTTGTTTTTGACCAGAATGGGCGCTTGCATATGCCCTTTATATGGAGAGAGACGCCAGATGCGATGTCCAATCATGATATTAATTATATGTATAGCGATAATCATGGTCTTACTTGGAAGAACATTAGTGGAACTGTCGTCTCGCAGACAGGTTCAACCTATGCAACCGTTGAATCGCCGGGCATCATAGTATCGCCAATTCCCCAGAGACGAGGACTTGTCAATTCTAACTTTAATACGGCAGATGCTGATGCCGCAGGAAGAATTCACTTTATGTCACAGCATATGCCAGACGATACTCCCGATGCAGCCGCATCCAATGAAGTTGTAAGGAGATACTTCCATTATTGGATAGATGAAAACGGCAATGTCAACAAGACTAATTTACATGCTCAGGGCTCAAATTCGCCAGTGTTGTTAGCGGATAATGGCGATGCGTATTTTGTATATATTTCGAAAAGCTATACGTATACCAAAATTGAAGATCGAAAATTTGGGCAAGGCAAACTACGAATAGCAAGAGCGACTGCTGCAAGCAATTACACCGACTGGAATATCATCTACACCGATAACAGTCTGCCGGGATTGGCCGAAGGCTTGAGAATCGATGCCGACAGGTTTAAGAAGGATGGTATTATCTCTGTATTCGTGCAAGAAAACCCGAAGACAATGCTCGGGGAGGCAACAAAGGTGCGAATCATTGAATATGGAATTAAACAACCGTTTGGCCAACAGAACAAGTTGAAAACATAATGATAATATAACGGTTCTTCCTTTTTTCAGTGCTCATGCTGTGTGTCAGCAGGATCGTTTGCTGCTCGCAGCATGAGTTTTTTTGAAATTGTGAATGAAGCTGCAAAAATGATTAGCTGCATATCGAGTTTTGTAGATGGAATTTCGTAAATGATCGATATACGTTGTGGAAAATGGGCTTTTATAATCGGGAGGAGGAGTTGCAAAGCTCTCGACACAAAATGGGAGGTTGATGGTTACGGTGAGAAAGACAAAAACAAGCTTGTTGGCTGCAGTACTCGCGGTATTCATGATTCTAGTCAGTGTAACAACAGCATGCTCCAGCAATTCAGAGGAGACAGGTCAGAGCTCGAACTCTCCGACGCAAAGCGCAGCTCCTCAAGACAATTCGAACGAGGCGACGACCTATCCGATTCAAACGGACAAGAATCTTACGTATTGGGCAGGCATTAATTCCAATCTGGCTGGAATCCGATCCTCGCTCGATGAGGTTCCATTTTTCCAGGAATGGCAGAAGAGGACGGGCGTTCCGTTGACGTTCATTTCACCTACGGCGGGTCAACAGAAGGAAGCTCTCAATGTTATGCTCGCTTCTGGTGAAATGCCCGATGTGATTGAATACTCGTGGATTAGTTTCCCTGGCGGACCGGAGAAAGCCATTAAAGATGGCTACATTATTAGTCTAAATGAATTAATTGATCAACATGCACCGAATCTGAAAAAATATTTGGAGGAGCATCCAGAGGTTGATCGCTTGGTGAAGACAGATACTGGCAATTATTACGGATTCCCGTTTATTCGCGGAGATGAATCCCTCCTGGTCTTCCAAGGACCCATTATCCGCCAGGATTGGCTGGATGAGCTTGGTCTTGAGATGCCAACTACAATCGATGAATGGTATACCGTTTTGAAGGCGTTCAAGGAGAAGAAGGGAGCTACTGCACCATTATCGTTCCTAAGCGAAGGAAGGCTGGCAGCCCTAGGGAACGGAGCAATCATTGGAGCATTTGATATCAATCAAGGTTTCTATTTGGATAACGGACAAATTAAGTATGGTCCTGCAGAGCCCCGGTACAAGGATTTTCTAGCTACTATGAGCAAGTGGTATGCGGAAGGACTGTTAGACAAGAACATAGCGACAACGGATCAGAAAACGTTGGATGCAAATATCATTAGCGGAGCGACGGGTGTATCTCTTGGCAATGCTGGCTCACAGTTAGGAAAGTGGACACCGCTCCTTAGTGAGAAAGACCCGAGAGCGGTATTGGCCCCGGCGCCATACCCTGTCCTGAATAAGGGGGATGTTCCGAGATTTGGACAGCTGGATAATGCTTTCGCTGTTAATGGCACGGCTGCGATTACCTCGAAAAGCAAAAATCCGGAGCTGGCTGTGAAGATGCTTGATTATGCTTACAGCGAGGAAGGGCATATGCTCTTTAACTTTGGGATCGAAGGCGTCAGCTACACTATGGAGAACGGATATCCTACTTATACGGACTTAATGATGAAAAATCCGGATAATTTGGCTCCTGCCCAAGCCTTGTCCCTATATATCAGAGGCAATTATTTTGGTCCCTTCGTGCAAGATAAACGCTACAGCGAACAATATAACGTGCTGCAATCGCAGAAGGATTCTATTGAGGTCTGGAAGACGGATGCTAAGTCAACCAAGTTGCCTCCGATTACGGCAACACCTGAGGAGAGTACAGAGTTAGCGAAAATCATGACAGATGTGGATACACTTGTGAATGAAATGACGCTCAAAATTATTTTGGGAAGCGAGCCATTATCCAGCTATGAGTCCTATATGAAGAAGATGGAAACGCTTAACTTTGACAGAGCGATTGAAATTCAAGAAGCTGCTCTAGACCGATTCAATAAGCGTTAATAAGTACACGATAATAAGTACAAAGGTGGCTTAGAGCTCCCTAAGTCTGAGCCACCACCGCTTAACTTAAAGGCAATCAAGTAAATAAGGGGCGAGAGAATGAGACCTTCAGCATCCCCTAGCCATGCTGGGAAACCTGTTAAGAGCAAAGAATTTGTTGTTAGTCGCCTGGTGAAGGATTTGGCGCTGAACAGGTACTTATATATCATGATGATACCTGTTCTTGCGTATTATATCCTTTTTCAATACGGTCCGATGTATGGAGCTATCATTGCTTTCAAAGAGTATTCTCCGATTAAAGGAATCTTAGGAAGTGATTGGGTGGGTTTGACGCACTTTCAATCTTTTTTTGAAAGCTATTATTTCTGGCGCATTCTGAAGAATACGCTATTGTTAAGCCTGTACTCCCTTTGCTTTGAATTTCCAGCTCCCATCATTCTCGCTTTGTTAATTAATGAGGTCCGAAATAAACGGTTTAAATCCATTGTACAATCCGTAACCTACATGCCTCATTTCATTTCCCTGATCGTTATTTGTGGAATAATAAAGGATTTTACGAATAGCGGGGGCTTGATTAATACCTTTATTACCTATCTTGGCGGAGACGGGCAGGCAATGCTTCAGAAGCCAGAGCTCTTTCGGAGCATCTATATCATATCCGACATATGGCAAGGTATGGGATGGACATCCATTATCTATTTAGCTGCGCTCATGAATGTGGACCAAGAGCAATTTGAAGCGGCCCGAATCGACGGAGCCGGGAGGTTGAGGCAAATATGGAATGTATCCCTTCCAGGCATACTGCCAACTATTATCATAATGCTCATTCTCCGTATTGGCAATTTGCTTAGCGTAGGGTTCGAGAAGATCATCCTGTTGTATAATCCTGCGATTTATGATACTGCGGATGTTATCTCATCCTTTGTTTATCGTAAGGGCTTGCTCGAATTCGGATGGAGCTATAGTGCGGCTGTTGGTTTGTTTAATTCTGTAGTCAATCTGATATTGTTGGTGCTTGCCAATCGTCTGAGCAAAAAATTTAGCGAGAATAGCTTATGGTAAGGGGGGTGAGCAGCATGAAGACGAAAAAATCCGGACTTGAACGGACATTTGATATTTGCTTATATGCAGTCTTGTCGGTTTTGGTTGTCGTTACCTTGTACCCTCTCATCTATGTGGCATTTGCATCGATTAGCGATGCAGCATATATCGTTGCTCACAAAGGAATTTTGTGGAAGCCGGTAGGGGTCAATTTTGAGGCGTATAAAAGCGTTTTTGCCAATGATGCCATATGGAGCGGATACAAGAATACATTATTTATCATTGTATTTGGGGTTATGCTGAATTTATTCATGACGTCGCTGGGAGCTTACGTGCTGTCACGCAAAAATGTCATGTTGAATAAACCGATTATGATTTTTATCATCATTACGATGTTCTTTCATGGGGGTCTCATTCCCTTTTATCTGGTTGTGAAGGGTGTAGGACTGCTCGACACGCTTTGGGCGCCTATTATTCCATTTGCTATTAACACGTTTAATTTGATTATATTAAGAACCTCGTTTCAATCCATTCCAGATAGTCTGGAAGAAGCGGCTAAGATGGATGGTGCCAATCACTTTGTTATTTTGTTCCGTATTATTCTGCCTTTATCCCTGCCCATCATGGCGGTCATGACGCTTTATTATGCCGTGGACAAATGGAATGGATGGTTCTATTCTTCAATCTTTATTAGTGACAGAGATTTATATCCGTTGCAATTGGTCATCAGAGAGATTCTGATAGCAAACTCGACAGAGGGGATGACAGCTGGCGGATCAGGAAACGACTTATTCCAAATTGGCGAAACGATTAAGTATGCGACCATAATGGTGTCAACTTTGCCTATTCTAATGGTTTATCCTTATTTGCAGCGATATTTTGTTAAGGGAGTAATGGTTGGATCACTAAAGGGCTAGTCCATCGGCTAGCAGGGGGAGGATATTCAAATGGCGGATAGTTATTGGTTCGATCACGCCTGGGAACAGACAGTAGAGAAGGTGAAAAGGACGAGCAGGCGTATAGGGGTGTCCTATCCGCATCTCTCTATTGATGGAACTTATGATAATAATAAGAGCTTCTGGACCAAGGGCTTCTGGCCCGGTATGCTGTGGCAAATATATAGAGAGACGAAGGATGAGCGACTGAAGGGGATTGCCGTTGCAATAGAAGACGAGCTTGATGAAGTGCTGAACGGATTCTATGTCCTGCATCATGATGTAGGCTTTGTATGGAGCTTAACTTCAGTGGCACAGCATAAACTGCTGAGCAGTGAAGCTTCCAAGCGAAGAGCGCTTACCGCTGCAAGTCATCTCGCAGGGCGGTTTAATCTGAAGGGCAGCTTCATTCGAGCATGGAATGATCAGCAGGGCGGCGGCAGGGACAACCGAGGATGGGTCATTATTGATTGCATGATGAATCTTCCTATCCTTTATTGGGCGTCCGAAGAAACAGGCGATCCGCGTTTCAAGCATATTGCGATCGAGCATGCGGATACCGTGTTGAGAGAGCATATTCGTGAAGACGGCTCTGTTCATCATATTGTTTGCTTTGATCCTGACACCGGGGAAAGAGTAGGAGCAATGAGCGGCCAAGGCTATTCGCCTGATTCTGCGTGGTCGAGAGGCGCGTCATGGGCGATTCATGGATTCGCTTTGTCTTATCGGTATACAGGTGAGCAAAGATATCTGCAGGCAGCGAAGAAAGCAGCACATTATTTCATCGCCAGTCTGCCCGAGGACCATGTCCCTTACTGGGATCTGAGAGCGCCGCTTGAAGAGAATATGCCGAGAGACACTACGGCTGCAGCTTGTGCGGCGAGTGGATTGATCGAAATAGGCAGATCTGTGCCCGAACAGGAAAAACGATTTTATCTGGAGTGGGCAGAGCGAATCATGAAATCGCTCTATGAGAATTATGGAGCATGGGATACAGAAGAGGAAGCGCTGTTGGTGAAGGGGACATCCCATTACCCTGCAGGACTTGGCATTAATACGCCTATAATCTATGGAGACTACTTCTTTATGGAGGCGTTGTCCAAGCTGAGGGGCAATACAGAATTGTTTTGGTAATAAGCATCACTAAGCCTACAGCTTTGTCATAGGGGGGGAGGCTTAGCTGCGTTACAAACAGAACGAAGCAGGGGCGAAAAGGCGGTGAAAGGTGTCACTGAAGGGGTTTTCGTTAGGCGTTCGTTTTTTCAACAGATCACGGAGGATCTCTATTACCAGTCGACAGCCATAGGTGCATCCGCATTAAATGTGTATTGATGACAATAAAATTACAATCTTGAATTAATTACAAGGAGGTGAATTCCCGCCTAGACTTCATTCACACCAGCACCTCTGATGCTGTCAAAGTGGAGATCTTGAGAGTGAACGAGATAACATTAATTTATTGTGGGAGGGAATTAAATGAATAATGTGAGGAAACTAAAAAGAGAGGGTTTAAGTTTATTGGCGGGATTTATGGTTATGATTATCGCTATATTACCACCAGTAGCGTCTTTGGGCTTAGTTGAAGCTGCAGCACATGCTGAAGAAAAATCAGATCATGCAATACAACTTACTAGGAGTGAACTTTTTGAGGAAGATACAGTATTGTATGCACCGCTTGATAAGGTGCTTAAAGGTTTTGGACATACATCAACTCTAGATGAACCCTCCGAAATGATTCGTATTACAGCTGGTCGAAAAAGTATTGAAATGAAGCTCGGAGAATCCTTTGGATATTTAAACAGCCTGGAAATATCACTCCAGAAACCAGCAACAACAGTTGATGGTGATGTATATGTACCACTTACATTTTTCTCGGACATATTGGATCTTGAGGTGAATGTGCAAGATGAAATAATTAATATTTCTGAACAAAAAGAAAAAAATATAAGCAGGACAGATAAGCTTATATACTTCAACGAAGACTTAATGGAAAAATCTAAAGAAAACCTGCATAGTGGTGTAGAATCATATGCTGCCGCATTTAATAAAGTGCAAACGGATGCTGAGAAATTTATGAATGCACCTCTTAACCCGGTAACTAATAAAACCCTATTACCGCCAAGTAAAGATAAGCATGATTATATGAGTACTGCGCCATACTTCTGGCCAGATCCAACTAAGCCTGATGGACTTCCCTGGATATCCAAAGATGGTCAGTTAAATCCTGCTTCCAGAGGAAATGATACAGATTTTACTCGTACAAGCCAAATGTTTGAGGGTATTGGAAATTTAAGCCTTAGTTATTATTTTACGGAGGATCCAAAATACCTTGAAAAAGCGTATGAAGTCATTAAGGTGTGGTTTATTGATGAAGAAACAAAAATGAATCCACACATAAAATATGGTCAGAGCATCCCGGGTGGTGTAGATGGAAGACCTCTGGGTGTTATTGAATGGACCTCAATTGTTAATGTTATTACTGCGTTGCAGATGCTTGAAAAACAGGACATGATATCTCAGGATGATATCAATTCAATGATAGACTGGTTTAAAGCGTATGCATCATGGCTTACAAGAAGTGATATGGGAATAAGAGAAAAACAACAGCATAATAATCATGGCTCCAATTATGATTATCAGTTAGCAGGCATCTTATTGTTTATAAACAATTATAAGGATGCTGTGCAGCTATTTGAAGATGCTAAGGTCGAAAGAATTGAGGATTATATTGAGCCAGACGGAAGTTTGCCATATGAACTTAGAAGAACCAAGTCAGTCAATTACCATAATACTTGTTTGTGGCCCTTAGTACAGGTTGCTGAGATTGCAGGAAGATTTACAGATGTGGATCTTTGGAATTATACATCAGCAAAAGGAGTATCCTTAAAAAAGGCTTTTGAAAATCTCGCTCCATATGCAAAAAATGAGAAGGAGTGGGAGTGGGAGCAAATTGAGGATGCGGCAGAAATTAAAATGGCTGAAAAGATACGGCCACTTTTCCTTAAAACAAGTAATATATTTGGGTATGCCATTGATGGTATATCAGAGCAGGCTATTAAAGTTTCAGCTGTTGATAGCTTGAGTTACAACATTCAGGGAAATGATAAAGGTATACTCTCCGCCACATTTATTCTTCAACCTACGGCAGAAGAATCGACTATAAGACTGAACTGGATGGTTCAGAAAATGGGAGCTACAAAATATATTCTTTACAGAAAGGATTCTGAAGATGATACGTATTCAGAATTGACAAAAATAGACTCTTCCACTGCAAAACAATATGTAGATAAAAAGGATCTTGAATATGGAGAAACATATTATTATAAGATTCAAGCGTTAGATGCAAATAATGTCATTATTGATGAACTTGAGTCAAATGAAATCAAGTTTTCGAGTAAATGGATTGATTTAAAAGAAAAATTGGCTAATGCAACTGAAGGTGAAAAAATTACAATAGATCTTTCCAAATGCGAAAAAATGCCCCCTTTTATTTTTAATACAATCAAAGGAAAGGATATTGAATTTTTGATTAATACGGATAGTGAGTTTTCAGGAGTTGACGCTTCATGGGTTGTAAATGGCACTTCAATAGAAAAAGCTATTACTACTGATATACTTTTTGATGTAACTAATAAATTCTCTATTACTTCTAATGATAGAATGACACAGCTCCCAGAAGGTGCAGAAACATATATGAAGCTTGGTAGGGTTTACACTTTACCATACGGTTTTCAAGCGAAACTCAATATAAATCTCGGTGAGGAATATGCGAATGATGTGGCTAAATTATATTCTTTTGGGGCCGAGGGAATAATTGAAGTGAATTCCGGTGTAACAATCAATCAAAATGGAAGCGTAGTATTTGATATTGTAGACGCACCAGATTATGCTATTGCAATTTATGATAATGATTCAACCGCGCCGGTAACGACGGATAATGCTCCTGCGGGCTGGTCCAATTCTGATGTGAAGGTAGAGCTGGACGCAACGGATGCGGCAAGTGGTGTTGAAGCAACGTATTATTCAATTAATGGAGGTAAACCGTCAACAGGTTCGACAGTATTGATTGAAGGCGAAGGGGTCCATACATTGCAATACTGGAGCGTCGATCATGCAGGCAATCAAGAAGAGGTGAAAACCAAGCTCATCCAAATCGATAAGACAGCCCCAACGGTTGAGATTAATCTATCCGCGGAGGTGCTGTGGCCGCCGAACCATCGTATGGTTCCTGTAACGACTAAAATTTATGCATATGATTCACTTTCGAACGTCAACGTCGTCCTTCAATCCATTACTAGTAATGAGCCAGACGATGGCGCGGGTGAAGGGGATAAGGCAAACGATATTCAAGAAGTAGAGTGGAATACGTTTGATCTGGAGTTCCTGCTTCGCGCGGAACGGTCTGGCATAAAGGCGGGTAGAACGTACACGATTACTTATCTTGCCATCGATGAGGCAGGAAACCAAGCGGTCGCTTCGGTAGAGGTGAGGGTACCTCATTCGGTATCAAGTGAGAAGTAATCAATAAGTAATGTGATAAGGGGATGTCCCGAATTCCAATGTGACTTAAGGACACCCCTTCGTTTTGGAGCTGGAGCTGATGAACGTTTAGTATTAGAATTACATCCGGCTTTTCCTGGCAGGACTGGATTTTGCGATCTGCATTACTCTAAACCAATATCGCAAAAATTTAAAAGGAGCTTCGGAAATGACCGGCGCAATTGCGTGTGCCGGTCATTTTTTAGTGCGCCCAGCATGGGCACTATCTCTAGAGTTCAAGTCCCGAATGGCAAAGGCAGTAGTAGCCACAGCTCAAGACAAGGGTGTCCATGTGAGATGGAATCTGAAGGAAGTCGG
This sequence comes from Paenibacillus soyae, assembly GCF_024623455.1. Classification (GTDB taxonomy): domain Bacteria; phylum Bacillota; class Bacilli; order Paenibacillales; family Paenibacillaceae; genus Pristimantibacillus; species Pristimantibacillus soyae. Next base: position 22,753 of record NZ_JANIPJ010000008.1, read on the forward strand.
CGGCAAACGTTGCAATACATGCACCGATACAGATGACATCATTCGAGTATAGTTAATAAATCGGATATTTACCGTGAAGTGGAGTTATCGTTATAGTGTTGGAATAATAGCAGGCATATTAGAAGTCTGTTCCCACCAAGCTGGACATGTCAGCGATGAATACCCGGCGGGTGCCTCCTACAAAGCCATTGAATACAAGATGCTTATAATCTGGAGTCCAAGCAGGATGAGGATCAACCCGAAGCGCATTCGTAACCTTCGTTCCCGGGTTGGCGACAGGGATTCGAACAATTGTTGCTTCACTTCCTGACTGCAGATCAATGAAGCGCAGAGGCACCGTTCCATCGCCGAAGGCTACATTCTCTTGCTCATAGGAGTCCGTCACTATATGCCGTCCATTCGGATGGACGGTGGGGTGGCCTGAGCCGGGAATGTTGTCGATGATCTTCTTTATATTGGAGCCATTCGCATCGACTTGGACCAATGACAATTGCTTGTCGTCATCCAGACATAGATTCATCGAGAGTCTCTGTCCATCAGGGAACCAGTTAATATGATGACCGCCCTTCTTCCATTGCTCCGGCCCAACCGCGACACGAATGTCACTGCCGTCTGTATTCATGGTGACAACCCAGAACCGGAGACCCTCTGCGATTTTGTTCCATGGCTGCGGATCGTCTGTATGAAACCATCTCATGGTGAATAAAATACGATCGCCTTGCGGGTTGAATTTGCAATGGAAGCCATAACATTCGCCATGCTTGTACATTTCCTTATCGATAGCAGGCTCGGCGCGGTCGAATACATCCTGAATGGAGACTAACAGCTTTCTCTCGCCGGTTGCTGTATCCAAAGTATATAAACCGTCATCATCCCGGAAGCCATAGTTACGCGGCACATACTCGTCAGGAACAACGATGCCATAGCCATACTGCGTGCGTCGCATTCTCTTGGTGCATGCGGATATAATCGTTTTGCCGTCCGGGGAAATTTTGTAGATACTTCCCTTCATTATTTTTTTGTCCCCGGTATGCGGGTTCAGACGTACACACAGCTCTTGCCACGTCTCTGGATCAACATCGTTGTAATAAATAAATTCGTCGTCAGGTCCCCAGTTGATGTTAGCGCCCAGCTGTGTCTCCCAGCCGTAGGTTGGAGAGACGATTCGTTCCTCCGCTGTATGCAAATCAACGAGCACAATATGAGCCGCAACACCTGGCTCTGGCAGTCGCTGCTCTTGCGGCAGCTGAAGCAACGCGGCATAACGCCCGGAAGGGCTGATCGGCGAGGTGTCGAAAAAACGATGAAAGCAGCCATCTGTTTGAGGGGTTATACATTTTACCGGAACAAGTGGATTAAAGTCAGTATAAGTGGGGAAATCCTTGCTTATGTTCACTAGAGCTCACTCCTGTCAGTGATATAGGTGGATCAAGCTAAGTTGTCCTGCTACTATTGTATAGGCTGTATAGGGAGGAGTCTTTGCTTGGATGAAGGCATTATTTATCTGAAGGAAGGTTTGTGCTGGTGGAACGGGGGGTAACTATGCACAAATTGGAGATAGAGCTGATCTGGATATCGCGATATGACTACGAAAAAGGTAAACAACTGGCTGTGCACGCTCATGACTATTATCAAATCATTTATTTGATTGATGGGGACATTAATTTCTCATATGGAGGGGAGCCATATCCGTTGAATCGTGGGTATTGCGCCGTTATTTCACCTGGAGTAGAACATGGCTTTATTCATGATAACCAATCAGTTGTCAAAACACTTGATGTCAAATTCCGCATTCACAGCACCAGGTTAAACCAACTGATGAAGCAAATCACTGGACTGCATGCGACGGTGCCCAAGGAAATGGTGGTTTTGCTGGAGCAGATCAAATATGAGGGAACGCATCAACAGCCTTTTTTTCGCGAGATGGCCAGCTTGAATTTGTTGAAAATCGTGTACATGCTCCACAGAAAATCAACAGAGGCACAGACCTTCAGACATAGCCGCTTATTAGGTATGGAGGTATCGTCTGGGACGGAAGATGGACAGGCAATCGTTGAACGGACAAAGGAATATATCCAGCATCACTATTCGGGCGAGCTGCGAGTGGCGGATATGGCGAAACGCATCGGGTTTCATAAAAATTACATGGGACAAATGTTCAAGCAAGTATGCGGCCAATCGATCTCCATGTATATCAAAGAGCTCCGAATCGGAAAGGCTAAGGAATTACTGGCCTATTCGGAACTAACGCTTAAAGAAATTGCACCGGAGGTAGGCTTTAAAAATATTCATCATTTTAATCGCGTGTTTAAGCAGGTAGAAGGAATTAGTCCTGGACAGTGGAAGCGGAAGGAAATTCAGGGCATACGCAAGGACATTCATTTTTGATTCGAGCATATAAGGATCATGCCAAAGGAGCGATAACATGGATAAAGTATGGTCAGCAAGCTGGTTAATGGATAAGGCGTTTGAAGGGGTGTCCCCTCCTGACAATCTCTTTCATAAAGAACAGAGCAAGCCTGTTGCTATAGAGCACAGAGTGGATCTAGCCAATCGTCACTGGTTAATTAGGAAATCGTTCGAGCTGGATAAAAGCATGAAGCGCGCTGTACTGGATATTACAGCTGATGATTACTACAAGCTATATATCAATGGGCATCTGGCAGGTCAAGGACCAGCCCAGTCTACATTTGATCATTACTATTATAATCGTTACGATGTGACGGAGCTTCTTCGTCCTGGGCCCAATGTAATTGCTGTTCACGTCTATTATCACGGATTAATCTGCAGAGCGTATAACAGTGCAGACAATCGGCAAGGTATGATTGCGGAGCTTCGAATCGATGATGAGGTATTCGTGCATACGGATTCGACCTGGAGATGCTGGAATACGGAAGAATACGGTCACGGTGAAATCATAGGGTATGATACACAATTTGGAGAGCCCCTTGACCTGCGGCTCAAGCAGCCGGAATGGAAAGCCAACGGATTTGACGATTCTGCATGGGAAGAGGCTGTTGTCCAATCCACCGATCATGTGCTGTATCTGCAGCCTACCCCTCCTGTATCGGTATATGAGAAGTCTCCTGTTCAAATAACACAAGCGGCGCCGGGGCATTACCGCATAGATTTTGGCGAAGAAGTGACGGGACAAGTGAAGTTTACTGCTAGCGGACAGGCTGGAAGCAAAATTGAGGTTCGATATGGTGAAGAGCTTCAGGACGATGGCGCTGTTCGTTATGAGATGAGATGTAATTGTATTTATCAAGAGGTATGCACCTTGTCGGGTGGCGTTGACGAGTTTGAGTTTTTTGATTACAAAGCGTTTCGTTATGTAGAGCTGTTGTCTTATGAACCGGGGATTCACGTTGATTTGACGAGTATAGCAGCAATCGTGAGGCATTACCCGATGAAGGAGGACGCGTGTATCTTCGAATCCTCTGACTCTTTGTTAAATAATATTTGGTCAATCTGTCGGAATGGGGTGAAATATGGCTCTCAAGAGGGGTATGTGGATTGTCCCTCGCGCGAGAAGGGGCAATACTTGGGAGATAATACAATAATAGCTCCATCCCAGGCCTACTTGAGCGGCGATCTTAGATTATACCGTAAAGCACTGCTGGATTATGTGATCCTCTCCTCCAAGGTGTGCCCGGGTCTAATGGCTGTTGCGCCGGGACATTACATGCAGGAAATTGCCGATTTCTCCCTGCAGTGGCCGATGCAGCTGTTGAAGTACTACAAAATGAGCGGCGATATGGAATTCCTGCGTGAGATGTATCCGCATGCCTTGGGAATATTAGAGCATTTCGCTTCTTATGAAAGAAGTGACGGGCTCCTGGAGCGGGTCACGGATAAATGGAATCTAGTAGATTGGCCTGATGGACTGAGAGACGGATACGACTTTGATCTAAGAAAACCGGTTGGCGATGGCTGTCATAATGTCATAAATGCCTTTTATTATGGAGCGCATGTGAGTGTAATGGAAATGGGCGGAATTCTTGGCGAATGTTCAGATAAGCAGAAGCTAGCAAGCTTGCGCCAGGCTTATACCGATGTCTTCTATAATCGAGAAACCGGTTTGTTCGTGGATGCAGAAGGCTCGAGGCACTCCTCTCTGCATTCGAATGCGCTGGCTTTGTTGTTCGGATTAGTGCCTGAGCAAGGGAAGCAGTCGATCGTTGCGCTTATTCGAGAGAAACGTCTGGCTTGCGGCGTATATATGGCATATTTTGTCCTGAAAGCTCTTGCTGTCGCAGGGGAACACGAGCTTGCTTACGATTTGATGACGTCCTCGGATGAAAATTCCTGGGCGACGATGATCAAGGAAGGGGCCACTACCTGCTTCGAGAGCTGGTCCAAGGAGCATAAGTGGAATACAAGCTTATGTCATCCGTGGGCCAGTGCTCCGATCTTGATTCTCATTGAGGATATCATGGGCCTGTCTCCGGCAGAGCCGGGCTGGACGAAGATAGGCTTCAAGCCTCACATTCCTCAAGCGCTCGATGCTCTCCAGTTAGAATTCGAGACACCAGCAGGTCGAATAAGCGTGCGCTATAAGGACAACAACATACAACTCACGATGCCAGTCACTTAAGCATTATATGGAATTTGTGTATTGCGGAATAAAATATAATTGAGCCAATATGGATCAATAGTTTATATATAAATTTATATTTGACATAAAAAACGAAGGGGGTATAATTGAAGTAATCGAACGCGAAGGGGAATGCGGGATGCGGATAACAAACGTTCAAGTGCATGTCATGAAATCGCTGCTGGAGGAACCTTTTTATTTCTCTCAAGGCTGGGTGAAGCAGCGCTCTTCGGTGCTGGTGGAGATCGAGACGGATGCCGGTATTACAGGATGGGGAGAGTGTCTGTGCCATGGGCTCCAGCCGCCGGAGATTGCCGCCGCCTTTATTAGACACGCGTTTGCGCCACTTCTAATAGGAAGAGATCCTCATGACACGGATGTGCTCTGGGAGGAAATGTACAATCTGTCTCGTCCTTACGGCCAAGGCGGCGCGGCGGTGAATGCTATTAGCGGCATTGATATCGCATTGTGGGACATTAAGGGTAAAAGCTGCGGCCTTCCCGTCAGCAAGTTGCTCGGCGGCACGTTCCGCACGCAGGTTATGCCATATGCGACCGGCTTCTACCGGACAGCGAAGGGCAGCTACCCCGCGGATGGCGTAGCAGAGGCGTTGCAGCATAAGGCGAATGGTCTCCGCGCCATGAAGCTTAAGATCGGCTTCGGCATAGACGAGGATCTGGCCTTGATCACCTCCGTCCGGGAAGCGGTGGGACCGGAAATGCGGCTCATGGCGGATGCCAATGGCGCCTATAACACGGGACTGGCAAGAAGGCTGCTGCTGGAGTCGGAGTCGTCTAAGCTGTATTTTATGGAAGAGCTGCTGGCTCCTGAGGATATTGACGGCTACAAAGCGATCCGCCATCTTACAGGAACATTGATTGCCTCCGGTGAGAATCTGTTCGGCAAGATGGGCTACCGTCACTGGATTGCGCAAGGCGCGCTTGACATTGTGCAGCCGGACCTCTGCTCTTCGGGAGGCTTCACGGAATGCAAGAAGATTGCGACGCTCGCGCAAGCCTGGAATACGTTGATGGTTCCGCATGTATGGGGCTCTGGAGTTGGCCTTGCCGCCTCCCTCCAATTCATTGCTTCATTGGCGCCGACCCCGCTGGGCCTCTTCCCTGAGGAGCCTATGCTGGAATACGACCAATCGTCCCATCCATTCCGCGTGGATCTGATTGGTCATGCCATTACGATGAAGGATGGTATGGTGTCGATTCCGGATGGACCTGGTATTGGTGTGGAGATTAATCGCGACATTATTGAAAAATATGCGGTGACTGCTTGAAGCGGGCAGGCGAATTCTTGCGCGCTGTTGAGGGGGACTAGGTTTGAAAGTAATCGTTATTGACTGCGGAACAACCAACTGCAGAATGAGGCTGCTTGATGGGGATAGGCTATTGGCTAGTGTTACAAAACAAACGGGGGCGGGCAACTCAGCGCAATTAGGTAACAACTCTAGCTTGAAGTGGGCGCTGAAGGAGAGCTACGAAGAGCTAGCTGCCGCTGAACCGGTGGCTATGCGGGAGGTTTATGACATTGTCGCATCCGGTATGATAACCTCCAGCGCAGGGCTGATGGAGATTGAGCATCTGATGGGACCAGTCAATCTAATTGATCTGACCGGCTCGATCAGGCGCCATCTGTTTCCGGAGTTATTCCCTCAGCCTGTTCTGTTCGTACCTGGTGTGAAATTTATAGGAGCTGCATTGGCGAATCACGATATGATACGAGGCGAGGAGACCGAGCTGTTTGGTTTTTTGGAGGTACTAACATCAGGGAATGAGGTTAATAAAGAACGATTGTTCATGCATTATGGCTCTCACCACAAATGGATCAGAACCAGAGAGCGCTCCATCATAAGCAGCAGCACGTCGATCTCAGGCGAACTGATGATGGCTGTCATGAACCATACGCTGCTAAGAGACAATACACTCCATCTAGAAGATGTGGTTCCGGATCCGGATTGGGTACGGAAAGGGGTAGAGGCGGTAAAGCAATATGGAGCGGGCCGCGCCCTTTTCCAAGTTCGAACGCTTAATGTGTTGGACAAGCAAGATAAACAAGCGTCAACAAGCTTCTTCCTCGGAGTCATTGCTGGCCAGGACTTAGCTATGCTGACGGAAGAGTTGCTGTACGGTGTCGAAGAAATCGTCTTATATGGACGAAACTTGTTTCCTTCCATCGTTGTTCCTATTCTGAAGGACTTTTACCCGAGTATTGCCATTCGGGTTGTTCCGGAGGAAGAGTCTGGCTGGTTAAGCGTCTACGGAGCGGCGAGCCTATACAGACAATATAAAGAGGAGATGAAGGGATGTTAACCGTACAGCAGCAGATTAATAGAAGCAAGATCGTAGCGATTCTTCGCAATGTACCGCTCGACCGTTTGCCGAGAGTCATGGAGGCTCTCTATGAGGGCGGTATTCGAGTGGCCGAAATTACGCTGAATTCGGATGGCGCCCTTGACGGTATTCGGGTAATGAGGAAAATGTACGAGGGGAAAATGTCGATTGGCGCCGGGACAGTTATTACCGCTCTGGACGTGGAACGCGCGACGGATGCAGGGGCCGAATTTCTAATCTCGCCCCACACGGATGAAAGAGTGATTGAGGCGGCGTTATCCCACTCCAGCGTCCCAATCCCCGGAGCGCTTACGCCGACGGAGGTTGTGCGTGCTGTAACGGCTGGAGCGCCGTACGTGAAGCTGTTCCCTTGCACGACCTTTGGCCCGAGCTATGTGAAGGAGCTGCTGGCGCCCTTGAATCATGTCAAATTCATGGCGGTCGGCGGCATAACAGCAAAGCTGGCAGCGGCTTATATACAGGCTGGTGCGATTGCGGTCGGAGCCGGAAGCGGTCTGGTCTCCCATGCCGATGTTATGGCGCATAACTATGCCGCGATAACGTCCAATGCGCGTGAGCTTGTAAGGCATATTGAAGGCTGACCTGTATCAATGGTAGGATGAATAGATAAGCTTATGGAGGAATCGTTCCGGCGATTCCTCTTTTGGTTGGAATGGAACAAGAGGAGGCGTTGCTGATTATGCAGCATACCGTCAAATTCCGAACGGATCGGGTGCCCGCCGTGGACAATGTTGGCTTGTTCAGGACAACCGCATTGTGGGCCCATATGGACCGTGTTCTGCCTCATGACGTGTTGATTGTTGTCAGGGAAGGACTTGTCCATATTATTGAAGATGGCACGGAATATCATATTTCGCCCGGCGAGGTTTTCCTGATGAAGCGGGGCGTGCGCCACTATGGCTTGCCGCAAACGCTGCCAGGCTCCGAATGGTATTGGATTACGTTCGGCGCTCCGGAGACGGAGGAGCATGATCACCAGATGGCAGAGACGGAGACAGAAGCAGAGGCAGAGATTGCGGATGCTAAGGGAATGAGCCTGCTGAGGGGCCAATTGCCCCAAACCATTGAGCTGAAACGTCTCAAGGTGAGCGACTTTCAGGGCATCTGCGTCAGAATGAATAAGCTCTTGCATCACTATGCGATGGGAACGGCTTACGACCGGCTGAAGCTTAATGTGGGTACTCTTGACTTGCTGCTGGATTTGCACCGGGATGTGACGGACTCCAGCGGGAAACGCCATAAGCTGTATGATGATGTGAAAGCCTTCGTTCAGCGGCATCTGCACGAGGATATTCGGTCGGAGCAGCTGGCAGAGTCCCTGCAGCTGAACTATTCCTATATGAGCAGAGTGTTCTCCAGAGAAGCGGGCATGTCGATCCGGCGCTTCATTATGGAGGCGAAGGTGAAGGAGGCGATCCGGCTGTTCAGTGAAAGTCGGCTTAATATTTCGCAGATCAGCGAGAAGCTGGGCTACAACAATCCGTATTATTTTACCCGAATATTCAAGCAGGTGACCGGTTACAGCCCTACGGATTATCTCAAGAAGGGGTATTATGACAAGGGCAGCTTTCAATAAAACGGGCCTTGAACGAGAGGACTCGCCCAAGGCCGGCAGGATCAAGCGTATTAGATCAGCGGCAGCCAGACGGACATATCGGTCTGACCACGATTGTTCCATGCGTAATAAGGCACAAGCCTTACATCGATTTCTGCCATGTCTAATGCTTCAAATGGCTTATAGAGGGTGTCGGAATGGTCCTCCTGCGGGATCTTCAGCGCCGTGCCATGCAAGGTTGTGACGCCGCCCAGCAGCTCATGATCGTAACGGGCCTCGAACCGCGTAGAGAGCGGAATTCGAATCTGATCAATGGCCATGCCTTCAGGGAGATCAATGCTCTCCAGACAGTAGACGAACGGACCGTACATGAAGGCAACCTGGCCGCGAGCCTCTTCGACCATTGGGTTGGCAGCAATACGTTTCACGCGCATAGGCAGCACCAGCTCGATCTGATCGTTGGCTTGCCATTTGCGCTTCAGCTCGAAGTAAGTGCCTGCCGCTGGTTGAGCCTGTTCTTCCCCGTTGATTCTGACTGTTGCGCCGTCAGCCCATTGCGGGATCCGAAGATGAATGGAGGTCTCCGCATTCAGCGGGCTGTTGATTGTCATCAATACCGTCTCTTCAGCAGGGAAGCTGGATTTCATCGTCAGGCTGAGCGTCTCGCCTGAGGACAGCACGGTATTCAATTCATTGCCGCTGTACAGATGAATATACAGGCCGTCACTGGATTGACCGTATGCCCATTGATTTAATCTTGCCAGCGTGCGAAGCACCTGTGGCGGGCAGCAGTAGCATGTATGCGTGAACCATCTCTCGGTTCTGAAATGCTGCGTTTGCGCCGAGTGGTGGTTGAAGAGCTTGCCGTTTCTGGTCTCCAGCGGATTGGTATAACAGAAGTGGTGGCCGTCCAGGGTCATGGAGCCCAGCAGGCTGTTGTACACAACCTTCTCGAACACGTCCATATACTTGGGATCCTGAGTCAGGCTGAACATGCGCATCGACCACATCGCATTGCCGATATTGGCGCAGGTCTCCGTGTAAGCGGAGCGGTTAGGCAGATGGTAGTCGGTGCCGAACGCTTCCCAGATCTTGTCGCCATTCGGGGACAAGCCGTTGTAGATGGAGCCGATGCCGCCCGTCAGGTACATTTTTTTGGTATACATATTGTCCCAAATTTTCTCCAGCGCATGCATCACAGTCTCTTCGCCCGTGTGGGAGTAGACGTCTGCAGCGCCAGCATACAGGTATACAGCCGTTACAGCATGTCCCGTTGCTTCCGTCTCTTCACGCAGCGGTGTGCGGTCCTGGTTCTGATCCTCGCCTCCGTAGCCGGCGCCTCTCATCGTCATGAAGATATCGGCCAGCTTCAGGTAGGTCTCGTTGCCTGTAATGCGATGCAGATCAACAAGGCCCATAATATTGGAAGGGTTCCAGCCGTAATGGATGAGATGCTTCGGACATGGATTGAAGGTTTCGTTCAGGTAATCGGCCGCTTTGATCGCAACCTCTAGGAAGTTGGTTTTGCCGGTTGCGGTGTGGTGCACGCATGCCGCGGTTAACAGATGTCCGAAGTTATAGTCCTCATGATAGATGCGCTGACCCCAGCGCTTCTTATGGCTAAGCTGAATGTTGGTGCTGATGTAGCCGTCTGGATCCTGCGCCTTGGCGATAAAGCCAATGTACTTGTCCATCTTCTGGTCAAGCGCAGCGTCCTTGGTGATGGCATACACATGCGCGCAAGCCTCCAGAAATTTATAGCAATCGCCGTCGGACCAGTCCTCTCCGTAATGGCGGTCCGTCTTGAGTCCAGCAGCTACCTCGAAGTTGGGCATATAGGTGCCGTTTTCTTTGACATGAATGGCCTTCTCCATAGAATCAATCATTTCTTCATGGCAGAGGTGGAAGCGATCCGCCCAGAAGCCTGTTGTCCACTTGGCGTCGGTCATATTTAATGGCTTTACTTTTCTCATATCCTGTTCCACGGTATACCCTCCATTTAAGTCTGAATTGTCCTGCTGCCTTTATTTTAACGAGATTCGGTTATGGACAGCCATGCACTATACCATACAAAAGTAGTACCTTTTTTACCACTTATGCATTTATAAGATGTTGAGATATCCGATTGTGAAAATTCGTCCACTGAAAGTCCTCGATAAAGGTTTTCTAATGGCCCAACTAGCTCACCTCGAAATTCTCGGACACCCATTACCTGCAAAAAGTACAGTTATTTATGCGTTTGGCGCCTTATAGAAGCTGTTAACTGTAGAAGGTACAGTTATTTTCATCAGCTTGGGGAGATGAGGTGAATTGTCGGCGATTTAAGTGTACGTTATGCAGCTAATCTCTCTGGAATGCAGATGATGCCCCGAAATAACTGTAGGTTTTGCAGGTAATGCTGCACCCGCGTGGACCTGCGTAGACCCGGGTAAACCCGCGTAGACCTGCGTAGGAACCGTGTAGACCCGGGTAAACCCGCGTAGACCTGCGTAGGAACCGTGTAGACCCGGGTAGACCCGCGTGGACATAAGCAGATATACATTGATCTGTAAAGAACTATTAGATCAGCATTGCTGCCAATTGGTCTATATTGCTCTGCCATGACCTGCTTTGCATTACAATGGAAAAAAAGTGAATCAGGACTAACCCTAGGGGCTAGTCCTGATTCACTTCGTTGACCGTTTACTCGGGGTCACGCTTACTGCTCCACATTAACCGGCTGCTGCCTCTTGCACTGGGTAAGCCCCTTCTGTCCTTGAATGGCATGGGCGACCTTCGTCCAATTATTGGTTTGGTCCAAAATAAACTTATACACCGTGTTCATATTCGCCTGTTCCAGTCCCCGATAATTCGCGAGCGGCCCCAGGCCTTCCTTCCAGCTCCGCAGCTTGCTCAGCAGACCTTCCTTGATCTCAATGTATGCGGGATCGTCGAACAGATTGTTCTGCTCGTAGGGGTCCCGCTGCAGATCATACAATTCCCCTTCAACCAGCGGCTGGTCGAAGAAGGCGGAATACTTCAAATAATGATCGCCGTACAGCTTGTCGTGAATATTCTCCTGCTCGGGGTAATGCGTCAGCTTCCACCTCGCATCTCGGATCATAAGGGCAGGCTCGGTATGAATAGACCCGCAATAATAGAGGCTGTGCGCTTCCGTGCGATGAACCGCCTTCTCGCCCCGGCATACCGGCAGCAGGCTCATGCCTTGCACGCCTTCGGGAATTGGAATGTGTGCCGCATCCAGCACCGTTGGCATAATATCGATAATTTCGGCAAAGCTCTGATGGCGCATGCCGCCGTTGTGGCCGCCAGGCAGCTTCACCAGAAGCGGAATCCGGACCACCGGCTCATACATATGACCCCATTTCTCAATAAAGCCATGCTCTCCCATCATGGCGCCATGATCCGAGGTAAAGATAATAAGCGAGTTGTCGTAAAGCTCCAGCTCCTTCAGCTTGGCAATCACCTTGCCGATCCGATCGTCGACATGAGTGACGAGGCCATAATAGCTGGACATGCTTTTGCGGTAATCCTCCGCATCCAGCTTGTCGAAGCCGCGAACCTTGTGGAAGTAGCGTTGGGTAATCGGTTTGTCCGCCAGCGTTCGGCCGGCATTGTCGGGCAGCGGCAGCTCCGCCGGATCGTACATATCCGCGTAAGGCTGAGTTGGCATATATGGCGTATGGGGATCCAGAAGAGATAAATAATGAAAGATAGGATGATCCGAATGAGGCACGTCCTGAATTCGATCGATGTAAGCCTCCGTTAGCCGGGAACAGGAGGTTTGATCGGGAGGAGTAGGGCTTTTCCCATGAATAACCAGAGGGATGTCGCCTTCATTTTTTTTGAAGGAGGACTTGCGGCGCATCTCGGGCTCCTTGATTCCAAGGAAGCTGGTATAGGGATCGGGGGAGCCGTTCATAAATTCATCGAAGCCGCATTGCTCCGGTGTCCGGTGTACATGCAGCTTGCCATACATCGTTGTTGTATAGCCGTGCTCGCGAAGCAGCTCGGGCAGCGGCTGCTCGTCTTCAACCATACGCATGGCATTGTCTAGGATGCCATGGCTAAGCGGATTGCGTCCGGTCATGAGACTGGCTCTGGCGGGCACGCACATCGGGCAGTTTGTATAGGCTTGCTCGAAGATGACGGAATCCTGCGCAAGCTCATCCAGGTGAGGGGTTCTCACGATTGAATTGCCCATAAATCCCAGGCTGTCAGCTCTAAGCTCGTCGCACATCAGAAAAAACACATGGGGACGATTGGCGGATGCCATTAGATATCACTCCTTGTAAGGTATTACTTGAAATATACTATATAATTTATATTTAATCAATTTGGATAAATATAAAATGAGCTCGTGAATTCGGCAATCCAATACCGTTCAAAAAACACATTGACATCTCCACGTGGCGTCGATATCATTTAAATATATATTATTATTTTATAAATGAAATGGAGCTGGAGATGACATGTACAAACATTATATAGACGGCAGCTTGGTTCAAGGTCTCGGGCTGACATTAGCTGTACACAATCCGGCAACTGAGCAAGAAGCGGGCACGCTGCTGAAAGCGACGGAGGAGCAGGCGCAAACGGCGCTGGAAGCGGCGCAGAAGGCTTTCCCTATATGGTCCGGCTATTCGCTGAAGCAGCGTGGAGAATGGATGGAGCGTTTGGCCCAAGCGATTGAAGCGCGGCGTGAGCAGATTCTGGAGGTGCTCATGAGCGAGACAGGCAAGCCGCTTCCTCAAGCTGTTGAGGATATGGAAATGCTGCCCAGATGCTTGAGATATTATTATGAGGAAGCCAAGCGGCTGCATGGCCGTATAATCGAGGATGAGGACCAAGGCATCATGAGCCTGATGAAGAGGCAGCCTGTTGGCGTTGTGGTCGGCTATCTGGCCTGGAATTTCCCGCTGCTGAATCTGGGCTATAAGCTTGGACCGGTGCTTGCCTCGGGCTGTACCTGCGTTATCAAGCCGTCGCCATTGACGCCGCTGACCACGCTGCTGATCGGCGAGATCGCGGAGGAAATCGGATTCCCGGCGGGCGTCATTAACCTGATTACAGGCGATACGATCGAGCTGGCGTCGGTTATGAACACGAGCACCATTCCGCGTATGCTGACCTTGATCGGATCCACTTCCGCAGGCAAGGCGATAGTAGGCCAATCTGCGACCTCAATCAAACGCTTCTCCCTGGAGCTTGGCGGCAATGCCCCTGCCATTGTGCTGCCTGACGCCGATGTGGAGGCGGCTTGCGAGCAGTTGGTGAATCTGAAGTTCGGCAATGCCGGCCAGATCTGTGTATCGCCGAACCGCGTGTTCGTACACGAATCGTTATATGAGACCTTTGTAGCCAAGGCTGTCGAGAAGGCGAACCGGGTTACACTGGGCTGGGGCCGCGAGCCCCAGGCGGTGATGGGCCCCATGATCTCGGCGGGGCATCGCTCCAGAGTGCAGGAGCTCATCGCGAGCGCAGTTGCAGAAGGCGCGTCAGTTGCGGCAGGCGGAGGCATTCCGAACGGCATCGACAAGGGCTACTACCTGGAGCCGACCATCATAACGAATGTGACGCCGTCCATGCGGATTTGCAAGGAAGAAATATTTGGACCAGTTATGCCTATTATGCCCTATTCGGACCGGGAGCAGGTTATTCAAGAGGCGAACAATACTGAATTTGGTCTTGCCTCTTATGTGTTCGGCACCGATATTAACGATATACTTCATATTGCCGAATCGCTTGAGGTGGGCACGGTATGTGTCAATGGCCCCCATTATTCCGTGGAGCTTCCGCATGGCGGCGTGAAGGAAAGCGGCATTGGCAAGGACTGCTCCGTCTACAGTCTGGAAGAATATTATACGGTGAAGCGGATCACGATACGGAAGGGGAAGTCGTAAGATGGCCCATAAGAGCAAGCCGAACATTTTGTTTCTGATGACGGATCAGCAGAGAAACGATACGTTCTCCTGCATCAATCCGGAGGTGCTGACGCCATACCTGGATGAGCTGATTGGAGACAGCGTCTTCTTCAGCAATGCCCGCTGCGCCAATCCATCCTGCGTGCCGTCCCGGGCTGCGATTATGACGGGCAAATTCCCGTCGGAGTGCGAATGCCCGACCTTTATTACGCAGCTTCCCGCTCATGAGACTACCTTTATGACTCGTCTGCAGGAAGCGGGCTACCATACGGCTGTTATTGGCAAGCAGCACTTTGCCGGCTCCTCCATCAAGCGGGGCTATGACGAAGAGATGATTATTGATGGCCATAGCGCCTTCTACCCGGACGATACGATTCAGCCCTACCTGGATTATCTGGCAGAGCATGGCGTCGATAGAAAAGCGGTTATGAGCAAGACGCTAATCAGCGGCGGCACATGGAATGTAGAGTCCCAATATCATCTGGATGATTATTTGGGCGAGCTTGGCAAAGCATGGATGGATAAGAAGGGACGTGCCGCCCAAGCGGACGATAAGCCGTGGTTCCTCACCCTGTCATTCTCCGGACCGCATCATCCCTATGACTGCGAAGGAACGGAATATGCGGAGCTGTATGATCACGAGAAGCTGTCCGCTCCGGAGTCCACTTACGCCGATCTGGACGAGAAGCCTCCACATTTCAAGAAGATGGGCTCCTACGCCGATATTTATCTCAAGCATTTCTCGGAAGAAACGTTCAAGAAGACGAAACGCTCTTATTATGCCAATGTCAGCCTCATTGATCGGAAGATCGGCGAGCTGATCCGAATCATGAAGGAGCACAATCTGTATGATAACACGCTAATCATCTACACCTCCGATCATGGCGACTTTATGGGCGACTTCGGCATGGTGGAGAAGATGCAATGTCTATCGGACAGCCTGATGCGCGTGCCTCTCTTTGTTAAGCCGCCCATTCAAGGCTTCCAAGGCTTCGAGGTGAAGGATGACGTGCTTAATATCGACATAGCGGCAACCTGTCTGGAGGCGGCCGGAGGGGAGGTCCCGAGCTCCCTGTCAAGTTATTCCTACACGGGATATTGGGATGAGACAAGAGAGAAGAAGGTCCGCGAAGCCGTCTATATGGAGGCTGGCACGATCAAAGGCTGTATTCATCAGGGAATGAAGACGGTACATTACATGGACCGAAGCTACGGAGAGCTGTACGATCTGAACAATGACCCGCTGGAGCGGCGCAACCTGTGGAATGATCCCCGTTATACGGAGCAGAAGCTGGAAGGCTATCGTTTCATCGTCGATCATATGTACAGGGCGATTCCGAAGTCCGATGTGCCATGGAATGTGGGAACGCCGGACATTTAAAACCATAAACTTCATGAGCGTATTTACCGTATCCAGTGTGAGGATTCCCCGCACTGGATATGCTTATTTCTGAGGCCTGCTGTACGGAAGCGATTTGTTTGTGTTAAGTTAATAGGATCGCGCTTTTTTCCATGATTCCATTCTCGAAGTAAAGGAGCAGCATGAGCATGAGAATGAAGCTGGGCAAGATGTCTTTGTTCTACAAATACCTGATTTCCTATGCGCTCTTGCTTATACTTCCGGTGCTTGTTACCGGCTTTTTTGTTTATCAATATTTTGTAGGGATGCTTCAGACGCAAGTGCTTCAGTCCAATCACGGGATGCTGGAGCAGGTTAGAGATACGATGGACACCCAGCTGTCCGAGATGAGGAATATCGCGATTCAGCTGTCGGCCAAACGGGAATTCGATCCGGAGCAGCTTGGCGAAGCTTATGCCGTCTACGAGGCGAAGGAGAAGATCAGTCTCTACGCGGAAGCCAATACGTTTTTCTCGGAGGTTGTATACAAAGCCCATGGGGTGCCGCTGCTGATCTCGTCGAAGAGCACGTATCTGCCCTCCGTGTTCCATCAGATGTATCTCAAGGAACAGATGGATTATGAGCAATTTGAAAAGCTGCTGGCGTTAGACGAGGTTCATGTCCAGGCGGCCGCCTCCCTGAAGAGTGAGCAGGACAGCTCCTGGGATCCTTATATCTCCTATTCCGTTCCCGTGCCGGAAATTGGCTCCTCCATTGATACGAAGGGGATGCTGATCTATCTTATCAAGGAAAATGAAATGAAACGCATGCTTCAGTCCTTTCTTCCTTATGAGCAAAGCAATGTCTATATCGTGGATCAGCAGGGAGAGCTGATTACGTCGTTGTCCGATCAGCTGAAGCTTCCGAAGGAGCTGCTGTATTCAGAATCAGAGCTTAGCGGAATCAGGCAGCTGGGCGGCGAGCCTTATTATGTGTCCAGAATCACCTCCGCATCCAGCGACTGGACGTATATTACCGTGGTGTCGGAGACCCAGCTGATGAAGCCGGTTGATGAGCTGAAATATAAAGCAACCATTGTGCTGGCTCTCATTCTTATTATTGGCTCCAGCATCATCTACATCAATATGCATGTGCATTATAATCCGCTGCGGAGGCTTATTCGCATTGTGGATGAGAAGCTGCAGCAGTCAGACGGCGGCTCACGGCAAGGACTGGACAAGCTGCGATCGGCATTCGATTATATGAGCACTCGGAGCATGACGCTGGAGAACCAGGTCGAGCTCAGCCGACCGGCGCGCAGACAGCAATTGCTTACCCAGCTGCTGCAAGGCGGGACGGGTGATGAGGAGGCGTTCCGCCAAGCCTGCGAGGAGCTGGGCATCAGGCTTCGCGGTTCATACAGGGTCGTATGTATGCAAGCGCATCCAAATGAAAGGCTCGATTCCGCTGACTCCGCGCCGGCGACTTCATGTCCATGGAGGCTGATGGTTCCCGATGAGATTGACATGTATCAGGTGGAGACGATACAGCCGCATCGCTGGATTTGGATACAGGAGTGGCAGGAAGGGGAAGCTTGGTCCACATGGCATAAGGAGCTGGACGCGGCAACTGGCATACCATGGACGATCGGCGTGGGCGACAAATGCAATGAGCTCAGCGAGCTGCCCAAGTCCTATATCGGCGCGTTAACAGCGCTCCAATTCCATCTTATAGCGGGAAGCGATCGCGTCATTCTGCCGGATCAGCTCTCTTCCGGTGACGACAAGTTTTTGGCTTATCCAGCGCGCGAGCTGGACATGCTCAGCTTCCATTTGAAGGAAGGCGATCTGGCGCAAACGAGACGGTATATGGAGAATACGCTGGAGCAGATCCGGGCGAGGAGCCAGTCGCTGCTGACGGCCAAATACATCTATTTCGACATTGTCCATACGATTCTCAAAGCTGTGTCCAATGAAGCGCTTCATCGCGGCATTGCGATCTCTTATCCCGATATTATTGAGCTGACGCAGTGCACCTCCTATTCCCAGATGGATGCCATCGTGTGGAAGACGCTGGACGAAATTGCGCCGCTGCTGGAGAAGCAAGAGCAGCCAGGGGAGGATATGCTGCTTCAGCAAATTATCGAGCTGCTGCACGCCAAATATGCGGATTCGCAATTCAGCATTCAAGGCATGGCGGGCCACTTCTCGCAATCGGCCTCCTATCTCTCCCGATATTTTAAGGAGCAGACGGGTCGAACGGTGTCGGATTATTTGAATGGCATTCGTATTGATGAAGCAAAGCGCCTGCTCATCGAGACGGATCTAACGGTTACGGACATTGTTCAGCGAATTGGCTACAGCGATCCGTCGAGCTTTATTCGGAAGTTCAAATCCGAGCTTCAGCTCACTCCCGGCGAGTATAGAAAACGTATGCAGAAACCGCACGAAAGACCGCCTCAATAGGTGAAAAATGCTCAAAACCCTTGATGTATCAACGGTTTTGGGCGTTTTTTATTTTTCGCATATAGGTGAAAATCTCGCTGATTGTACTCTTCCGCCCTGCTTGATACGATGAATGGGCACCTTGGTGAAAGCGCTTTACAACATCGGCATTTTTCGAAATTGGAGGGAATCATGTGTTGAACCGCTGGAAACGACATTACGAGTTATACTTGTTATTGCTTCCAACACTGCTTTATTTCGCCGTATTCGAATACGGGCCAATCTACGGCTTGCAAATCGCCTTCAAGAACTTTGCTCCCTTCAAAGGAATTAGTGGAAGCCCATGGGTCGGATTCGACAACTTCCTTCGTTTCTTTGACAGCTATAAGTTCTGGGACGTGCTTGTGAATACGCTGACGATCAGCGTGTACGAGCTGCTGCTGTTCCCGATACCAGTCATACTGGCACTGCTTATTAATCAGCTGACAAGCAAGCGCTTCAAAAAGCTGGTTCAGACGGTAACGTATGCGCCTCATTTCATCTCAACCGTCGTTATCGTAGGTATGCTGAACCTGTTCCTGTCTCCGAGAAACGGAATCATTAACCAGCTTTTGGAGACGCTAGGGCTGGAGACGATCTTCTTCATGGCCAAGCCGGACTGGTTCGCTTCGATCTTTGTATGGTCGGGTGTGTGGCAGAATGCGGGCTGGGGAACGATTATTTATTTGGCCGCGCTTACCTCCATCAATCCGGAGCTGCATGAATCCGCGGTTGTGGATGGAGCCAGCAAAATCAAGCGAATCCTATACATTGATCTGCCAAGCATTATGCCTACGGTCATCGTGCTGCTCATTCTCAGTGTCGGCAACTTTATGTCCGTTGGCTTCGAGAAGGTGTATCTCATGCAGAATCCGCTTAACGTATCCTCGGCAGAGGTCATTCAGACATATGTGTACAAGACCGGCTTAATAGGCGCGCAATACAGCTATTCCGCTGCAATCGGCATGTTTAACTCCATCGTTAACTGTCTATTGCTCCTGATGGTTAATTTCCTGGCGAAGCGCTTTGGCCAGAACAGCTTGTGGTAGAGAGGAGTCAACACGATGGAAACTTGGAGTCGCAGCAGAGGAGATAAGCTATTCGATTGGACGAACATTATGTTCTTCCTTCTTATTCTCGGGATCGTCATTTATCCGCTGTATTTCATTATTATCGCTTCGTTCAGCGATCCGGATCTGGTGAATGCAGGCAAGGTGCTGCTTATTCCCCAGGATATTTCGTGGATCGGCTATGAAAGAATTTTTGGAGACGCAGAAATTTGGAATGGCTATAAGAATTCCATTATGTATACGGTGCTCGGCACCATCTTTCGAGTGTCCCTAATTATTACAGGGGGATATGCCTTGTCCAGAAAGGATCTTCCTATGGCAGGCACGCTGATGCTGTTGATTCTGTTCACGATGTTTTTCCATGGCGGTCTCATTCCAACCTACCTCCTGGTGAAGGAGCTTGGAATGGTGGATACCATGTGGGCCATGATTGTACCCGGTGCGGTCAGCGTCTATCAGCTCATTATCGTAAGAAGCTTCTTCCAGTCCAACATTCCCCAGGAAATGCTGGAGGCGGCTATGATGGACGGCTGCGGCAACTTCAAGTTTTTCCTGCGTATGGTGCTGCCGCTGTCTCTGCCGATTATCGCGGTTATGGTGCTGTTTAATGCGGTAGCGATGTGGAACTCATACTTCCAGGCGCTCATCTATCTGAATGACGCAAGCCTTCATCCGCTCCAAATCGTGCTTCGCAAAATATTGATTATTAGCGAGGCGCAGCTGGATCTCATCGATGCTTCAGGGGATGCAGCCGAGGAGCAGAAGGTATCCGAACTTATCAAATATGGTATGGTGGTTGTCTCCAGTCTTCCCGTTCTTGTGCTGTATCCATTCCTGCAGCGCTATTTCGTCAAAGGTGTCATGATCGGCTCGGTGAAAGGCTAACTGAGCTTCATGAATAGATGCTTTACTACAATTTAGGAGGTCAAAAAAAATGAGAAAAAAATGGTTCGTAACAGGTACGGCAATGCTCGTCACGATGACTATGCTTGCTGCAGGCTGCTCCAATGGCGGCAACAACGTAAATAATGGCGGCAATGAAGGGGCAAAGCCTCAGGAGAGCACTGCGCCAGTAGAGGAGAGCATCAAGTTCCCTCTTGAGAAGCCGATTGAGCTGAGCATCTTCGCAGCAACCGATCCGCAGGTGAAGAAGGATTACAACGAAATGCAGATGTTCAAGCAGCTTCAGGAGCAGACGAATGTTAACGTGAAGTGGACTATGGTGAGCACAGAGCAGCTTGTGGAGAAAAAGAATATTACGATTGCGAGCGGCCAGCTTCCGGACGCGTTCTTCGGCAGAGGTGTGCTGAGGGATGAAGAGGTAATCAAGCTGAGCAGCCAAGGCGCGTTAATTCCGCTGGAGGAGCTGATCGAGGAGCATGCTCCAAATCTGAAGAAGGTATTCGAGCAGCGTCCGGAATTCAAGAAGCAGATTACTGCGCCGGACGGTCACATCTACTCCTTGCCTACAACGGTAGAGCGTGATTTCAATGGTATTCCTTCCGCCTTGTTCATGAACAAGAAATGGTTGGATGATCTGGGATTGGCTATCCCAACAACAGTTGACGAGTTCTACAATGCGCTGAAAGCGTTTAAGGAAAACGATCCGAATGGCAACAAGAAGGCCGATGAAATTCCATTCTCCTTCGTATTCGGCAATAACTCGCAGAATGGTCCTAACGCATTGGCAGGCGCCTTCGGCATCCCGAATGACGACAACCGCGATCATCTGTACATCGACAACGGTACGGTGAAATATGCACCAGAGCAGCCGGAATACGAGAACTACGTGCAATTCATGAGCAAGCTGTACAAGGAAGGCTTGATGGATCAAGAGGTGTTCACGCACAACCTGAACGCTTACCAGACGAAGATTCGCAGTGAAGTGCCGCAGGTTGGCGCATTCTTCACCTATTCCCTTGGCTCCGTATTTGGTAATGTTCAAAATGATTATGTAGCGGTACCGCCTCTCAAAGGCGCTAATGGCGAGCAAGGGTGGCTGCGTATGCCTGTAGGCTTCAGCATCGGCTCCTTCGCGATTACAAACAGCAACAAAAACCCTGAAATTACAATGAAATGGATTGACAGCATCTATGAAGAGAAGCAAAGCTTCCAGTTCGAATCCGGTCCGTTCGGTCTGACCTCCAAGGAAAATGCTGACGGCACAATCGAGAAGCTGACACCTCCAGAGGGCGTGGCATTCGGAGCGTTCAAGCATTCCGAAGCACCTGGCAACGGCGCTGTGACGATTGTTCTTCAAGATATGGTAGATCGTTATATCGATGCTCAAGCGGATGAGAAGCGCACTTATTACAATATGTACGATCCTTTCGCTCCAAAAGAAATTTTGCCATCCATGCTGATGACAACGGAGGACATCGAGACGCTGGCTCCGATCCAGCTTGACCTGGGTGGACCAAACGGCTTCTATTCTTCAAACTTTGCACAATTTGTAATGAACGGCTTCACGCATGCGGATTGGGAAAACTACGTGGCGCAGCTGAAGAAGATGAACATTGATACGTATGTGTCCATTTACCAAAAGTATTACGACGCTTACAAAGCGAAGTAAATAACGGTCAGTCAGCCATATGAACCTGGAGCTTGCTCTCCAGGTTCCCTTTATATCCTAAGTAAGCAAGTTTCATTTGAGGTGAAAAAAGCGATGCTGCACTTAACAAAATATTGGGACGATCTCCATGTCCTCCATGTCAATCGAGAGGAACCGCGCGCGCACTATATCCCCTATGCGGATGAACGGTCGGCGCAGTCAGCCAAGCGAGGCCAGTCGCCACTGTACCAAACGTTAAACGGGCAGTGGAAGTTCCGGTACTATAACAGCGTGCATGAAGTGAAGGATGCCTTCTATGAGGACGGCGTCGATGTCAGCGGCTGGGATGATCTGCTTGTGCCTTCCTGCTGGCAGTCTAACGGCTATGATCAGATGCACTATTCCAACGTCAATTATCCCTTCCCTTGTGATCCTCCATTCGTTCCCGATCGCAATCCGGCGGGCTTGTATCTTCGGGACTTCCAGGTTCGGGAGGAATGGCTCGGCAAGCAGAAGCACGTTGTATTCGAGGGCGTCAATTCCTGCTTCTATCTGTGGGTGAATGGCTCCTTCGTCGGGTATAGCCAAGGAAGCCGTATGCCGGCAGAGTTCGACCTGACGCCTTATCTTCGGGACGGCAGCAATCGAATGGCCGTTATGGTGCTGAAGTGGTCGGATGGCTCGTACCTGGAGGATCAGGATGCCTGGCGGTATTCCGGCATATTCCGGGATGTCTACTTGCTGGCTCGCAGCGAAAGCAGAGTGCGTGATGTCTTCTACCGGGCGGATCTGTCGGAGGGGCTGGATCAGTCTGTTGTGCAATGCACAATCGACACGGTTGGCTCCGTAGACGTAACTATACAGCTCGTAGACGCCTCCGGGGTGAAGCAGGGGGAAGCATCGGGAACCATCGATGGCTCCGCCACGTTCAGCCTGACTGTGGAGCAGCCGGAGCTATGGCATGCGGAACGGCCCTATCTCTACAGCCTGTTCGTCACCGGCGGCGGTGAGGTGCTTCATTTCAAAGTGGGGATGAGGAAGGTTGAGGTTCGGGATGGCGTGTTCCTGATTAACGGGCAAGCGGTGAAGCTGAAGGGCGTTAACCGGCATGATTCGCATCCGGAGCTTGGCCAGACGATTCCACTTAAGCATATGATTCAGGATCTGCATCTCATGAAGCGACACAATGTGAACACAGTCAGAACCTCTCATTATCCCAATGACTCACGCTTCCTGGATTTATGCGATGAGCTGGGCTTCTATGTAATCGACGAGGCGGATCTGGAGTGCCACGGCGTATTGCACGCGGGTGATTATCATATGCTGACGAAGGACCCGGCATGGGAGGCTGCTTTCATAGAGCGCGCCATTCGGATGGTTGAGCGTGACAAAAACCATGCATGTATCGTCATGTGGTCCATGGGCAATGAGTCCGGTTATGGCGTCAATCATATTGCCATGGCGAGATGGACGAAGGAGCGGGACTCGTCCAGAGTCATTCATTACGAAGGGGCTGCGCTTAAATATAACGGCCATCCCGATACCGATTGCCTGGATGTCAACAGCCGTATGTATGCGACGGTTCAGGAGCTGCTGGATTACGCGACGAATGAGAGTCTGAACAAGCCGCTACTGCAGTGTGAATACAGCCATGCCATGGGCAATAGCTGCGGCGACCTGCAGGATTATTGGGATGTCATCTACAAGTATCCCAAGCTAATGGGCGGCTGCGTGTGGGAATGGTGCGATCACGGCATTAAGGCTGTATCGCCGGAGGGCGAAGCTTACTTCGCTTATGGCGGCGATTTCGGTGATAAGCCGAGTGACGGGAACTTCTGTATCGATGGACTGGTCAGCCCAGACCGAATTCCGCATACGAACCTGCTGGAGCTGAAGAAGGTTATTGCGCCAGTGCTGCTGGAGGCGGAGGAGCTGTCGAAGGGTCTGGTCCGTGTCACCAATCGCTACGATTTTATCGATTTATCGGATTGCGTAATGGCTTGGAAGGTAGAACGGGATGGCGAGACGATGGAGCAAGGCTTACTGCCTGTTCTCCATACCGCGCCGAAGCAGTCCGAGGTTATCGAGGTGCCTTATACAATACCGGCTGAAGGTGGACGCTGGTTCCTGCAAATAACGGTCATGCAGAGCCGCGATACGCGCTGGGCGGCTGCGGGGCATGAGCTGACCAGTGAGCAGTTCGAGCTGCCAGCCCCTCATTCCTCTATGGATCAAGAAACGACGATTGCCTGGAAGCCATCCTTGAAGGTGCGGACAGAAGGCTCGGAAGTAACGATCGAGGGCTTTGATTTCCTGCATGTATTCGATCTGCAGGCCGGCACCTTCACAAGGGTGACCAAGCATGGAGTACCGCTGCTGCAGGGTATGCCGAAATTCCACATCTGGCGGGCACCGGCAGATAATGACCGCAAGATTAAGGTGTTCTGGAGGCAGGAGGGCTACGATCGAATCGAAACGAAGGTGTACCGCTCTGAGATGACGCTGGCTGCCGCTGACAAAGTCAGGTTCGAGGTCGAATTCTCGCTGGGCGGCTACATTAAGCTGCCGATCCTGAGGGGCACATCGATATGGGAGATTGATGGCGAAGGCGTCATTACCGTTGCGGCCGAAATGAAGGTTCGTGAGGAGCTGCCGTATTTGCCGCGAATCGGTCTGCAGTGGATGATGCCGGGGGGCAATGAAGAGCTGGAGTACTTCGGCTATGGTCCTCATGAAAGCTATGTCGACAAGAGGAGAAGCGTACGCAAAGGGAAATATGCGCTGACTGTCGATGAGATGTATCAATCCTATGTCGTGCCGCAGGAGAACGGCTCTCGTTATGGAACAGAGTGGGCGACGGTAAGCAACGCGCTTGGCATGGGACTGAAGTTTACAAGCCCGGGAAGTTCATATTCCTTCCAGGCGCTGCATTATACACCGGAGGATCTGACCGAGGCGATGCATACGTATGAGCTGAAGCGTCGGAAGGAGACCATTGTTCACCTCGATCATCGGATGAACGGTATCGGCTCCAGCTCCTGCGGAACGGATCTGCTGGAGGCTTATCAGCTGAGCGACAAGGAATTTGCCTTCAAGCTGGAGATTGCTCCCGTTATGAAGGAAGACGAATAAGAGATAGAAGCGATGGCAGCCTGAGATCGCGCAAGCGTCGATATCGGCTGCCCATCGATTCAAGGAGGTCTATAATGAAGAAGACAATTGCTTTATGGTTATGTATCGTGATGATCAGCGCATTGGCAGTACCGCCAATTGCCGCTGCTTCGCCGCAGCTATCTACCGCACAGGAGCTGGCGGACTATTTGAAAACAAAGGGCGGAGATGCGTCAAAAATTATATTGGCAGACTCCAACACAACGGTTCAAGTCAGCACTCCCGTCACACTGAATGAGTCCTTTGCCATTCCGAGCGGCATCAAGCTGCAAGGCTTTGTTCAGATGAATATTCAAAGCGATATTCAGGTTTATGGCAAGCTTCAGGACAGTCGCGGGCTTGATTTCCGCAAAAACGGCATAGTGGGAACGGGTGCCGGCTCCTTCGTTCTGCATGCGGGAAGCAGCTATTATCAGCAAGGCGTAGAGGTGGTTGGCGCAAATGGACACTTTATGCTGGGTGCAAACGCCAGTGTGACGTTATCCGCCAGCAATCATTTTGAGATTACCTCCGGGACCGTAACGGTTGCGGCAGGCAAGACAGTAACGGCAGATATGGCCAAAACAATTATTGTCGCGGATGGCGCGACGCTGGTGGTCAACGGGACCATTGCGGATGGCATTCTGCAGATGACGCCTCCACCGGGCCAGGCCGACACGACGGCATTAGTCCAAGCCATCCATGAAGCCAATACGAATCGGGCATCCGTATCCATCAGCGTGGATGGAACCGATGTAACAGCGCCCGGCATATGGGTAAGCTCCACTGTAATGAGTCAATATGAAAGCGCTATTCTAGCTGCGACCGCAGTAAGGGATCAATCTGGCGCGACCCAGCTGGAGGTAGATAACGCCGTCGCCCAGCTGGCAGCAGCTACAAGCAGCTTTAATGCCGCCAAGGCGCAGGGAACAGGCAATGGGGTCATTCGTATTGCGTCGGCATCTGAACTAGTGGCATTCCTGCAAACGCTAACAATTGACGATACCAAAGTAAAGCTGAATGGTAACACGGCCGAGCTGTATGAGCCAGTTGTGCTGGATAAGGCAATGTCCATTGCAAGCGGGGTGAAGCTTCAGCTTTTCACACAGCCAACGGTCAGCACCACTCTGGACATCTATGGCATCGTGCAGGACAGCCGAGCTCCGGAATTGCGTACAGGCGGTTTAATTGGAGCCGGCACAGGCAAAGTTAACTTCCACACAGGAAGCAGCTATTACCAGCAAGGAACAGAGGTAATTGGCGTTAACGGCATCTTCCGCTTGGGAGCCGACACGAGAGTGGCCGTTCGAGCGGATCAGCATCTGGATCTTGCAGCAGGCATGGTCACCTTGGCCAAGCCGGTGACAAGCCAGGTATTTAGCAAAATTACGGTATCGGACGAAGCAACCTTCAACTTCTCCATTGCCAATATCGGAGAGGGAGTCGCCTATTTCCCGGCGGGGCTTCACAAGGTGCAGCTGACAGAGGCGCTGGCCATCGCAGAGGCCCATCGCGACTTCACAAGCTCCAGCGTGGACGGGCAAGATGTGGGGTCCGACACCCAGTGGGTAACACCCGCTGTTAAGGACAGCTTTGCGGCTGCCATTCAAAGTGCAGCTGCCGTTCGTATGGATCCGGATGCTACGGAATCGGATTACGGCCAAGCTCGGGCGGAGCTGGAGACTGCGACCACATCGTTTGTTGCGGCTAAGCAGCCAGGAGCGCTTCCTGTTGCGGAGATCACAACAGCGGGGCAGTTGCTCTCAGCCATCCAAGCCTTTCAGACCGGTGGGGAAGAGGTTGTCAGAGCGCTTAATAACGAGGTTGTGAACGGTGTCACCTACCAGGTCATCGAAGTGTTCAAGCCGGTGACCATCCCTAGCAATGTGACGGTGCCAGCGAACGTTCGTTTGAAGTATACAGCTCAAATGACGGTGCACGGTGTCATAACGGTGAGGGGACAGCTGCAGGATTTCCGTGATGAAGGCTTTATTATCGGCAATGGAGCGGTAGGGGCCGGGGGTATTGGAGCCGTACAATTCATGCCGGGCAGCGCATTATATATTAAAGGCAAAGGAGAGACGGTTGGTCCTACAGGGCTGCTGGCGCTGGATGCCGGATCGGTGCTGTCGCTGTATGCGAAGAACAGATTGGAGCTGTCCAAGGGCTCGGCCAAGGTGCTGAAGCCGCTTATTGTCGCCCTGACCAATGATGCAGTTATTGCCGAGGGAACGACGCTTACCGTTATCGCTTCCATTCCAAAGGAAATTAACGTCGTGTCCTATGGCAAAATAATTGACGCCAGCATTCAGAATACGGAAGCCAAGCTGGGTATGATAGCTGTGGAAGCGGCTTCCTCTAACGAAGCTGTTGTGACGGCGGAATTGGTGGAGGGACGTGTCTATCTGACGCCAGGAGCCGCAGGCTCAGGACAGGCGAGAGTGACATTAACCTCGGAAGACGGCAAGGCAGCGTACATTGATGTCATCGCGGCAAGCGGAGCCATTATCGATAAGACGGTTATGAAGTATGGCGCGTTATCCCCGAGCGAGCTCAAGGCTCTTATTCGAGTTAGAACGAATGAGCTCGAAGAGCTGATTACGCTGGCAGAATCCAGAAGCCTGGATGCGGAGCGGGAGAAGGGAGCGCTATGGTTCGCGGGTGAATTCGACAAATACGCGGATTGGGATGAGCAGAACATAGCTGTTAACAAAAAAATGTTCGCTGTCATTCCGACTTATAGCCCGGGAGGACGTTCTCCCGAGGAATTGGCCGTGGAGCTGCCTGAATTCGAAAGAGTCGAAATTATCGCTATGCTGGAGGCTGCCATTGCGGAATTAAACGCCGTACTGGACGGAACGGTAACCAGAAGACCGGTTCGCCTTGTAGACTGGGATGGCATAACGCTGCAGGGCAGCAACTTCTACAGCAATGGCAAGCCTGTGTTCCTGCATGATTATTTCTCCAAGCCGCTGGATGTTCCGAAGGACAATGCGACGCTCTATAATCATTATCTAGGCAGCATTGATCTGCCGCGCTCCATTAATCCAAGCTTTGTGACCGACAATTCAGGTACGCCGGCACCGGATAAATACGGAGATCTGCAGAATCGCCCAACAAGCAACATGGGCTACACCATTCTATGGCATGATCCAGCTCCGGCATGGGCAGTCAGTCAGAATGGGGATACGATGCGTGATGGTATAACAACCTTCACCAAATATGATATTAATCATCCCGCTATTCGTTCGATATGGGAGGATGTGCTGAGCCATACCGGACCTATTACATCCGGCAAGCCCTATACGGAGCTTGGCTATCTCTTGGCGAATGAGCCGCATTGGTTCCTGGAGAAGGGCCACTGGGCTGTCGCGAAGAAGGCGAACGGACAGGAGGGCATATCAGATATTGCGCTTCAGCAGTTCGCCGAGTGGCTGCAGGATCGCCATGGATCGGTTGACGCGATGAACGCGCTGTGGAGCACCAGCTTCGCCAGCTTCGATGCAGCAGCAAGAGGCGTCATTCCAATGGACAAATCGTACAAGGGAACGCCGGTAGGGTATGATGTATCCCTCTTCAATATGGAGAGAGGCACGGAGTGGCTGACCTTCCTGCATGATCAGGTGAAAGCGAATGACCCTGATGCCAATACGCATATGAAGCTGATGCCCGACCTGTTTGCCGAAGGCAATCGCACGCATGGCATCAACTTCGAGGACTTGACGGAGATGGCGGAGATCATCGGCGACGATGCGAAGACGCGGAAGGTGAACTTCAAGGCAACCGGTTCCTCTGAGGATTGGACGGAGCATTATGCGTACTACTGGAAGGAGCTGGGGATGTCCTATGACTTCATGCATTCCGTCAGCCCGGAGAAGGCACATGTCAATTCCGAGGTGCATTTCCTCTCCACAGTAGCGTACAGAGACCTATACATGAAGCCGGAATATGTCCGCTCCACCTACTGGCTCGCAACTGTACTGGGCATGGATGCTGGCTTCACCTGGTTCTGGGGTCGAAATCCGGACGGCTCCATCGAGAACCGACTGATGAATACTACGGTTCAGGGCTTGCTGGAATCTTATCCGGGAACGGTTGCCCAGCAGCCGCGTGTTGCCAATGAGCTGAGCAAAACCATGATGGATCTGAATGCGTTCTCCGAGGAGATTGTACAATTCCAGACGCAAGAGAAGCCGATACGCATCTATTACTCCGAGACATCCGCGATTAATGACGAGCATTATGTGGATGATCAATTCGAGCTGTATGAGGCGTTGAACTTTGACGGCGTTCCGATTGGCTTTGCGACGGAGGGCATTATCAAGAAGCAGCCGCATTCTACTTGGGACGTCATTGTGGTACGTGAGACGCCGAGTGTGACAGACGAAGAGTTTGACGCGCTGCAGGGTTATCTGAATGCGGGCGGTACAGTCATTATCGATGAAGAAAGCTTGGCCTTCAATGAGTATAAGCAGCCTCGGACAGCTTCGCTTATGCCTGGCAATGGCACATTGATCACCATGCCTGGCGATGCGACGGCTATGGCGAGCGAGGCGCTGGATATTCTTGATGAGGCCAACAAGCTCTCTCCAGTGGAGCTGAAGGAATCCAACGGCCTTGCTCAGAAGGGCGCATTATGGCGCGTTGTCCAGGCAGCCGACGATCGGTATGTCATGACTGTTATTAATGTAGGGAAAAATACCGCCAATCTGGAAATTGTGATGGCGGATCAGTCTTCCGTGACAATTACCGATATGATGACAGGGAAGGAGCTGGCCACAGCCTTCACTCTTCCATCGGAAGGTGTTCTGTTGTTGGAGATTGAGGTACATGAGAAGGAGCAGCCAGCTCCGCCTGTTATTCCTGTAACTACAGCTCCACCCCTGTCGACACAAGACCCAAGAGCTGAAGTCATAAGCAATCCTCGCGCAGATCGTGGCGTGATCAAATGGAATGTGCCGGCGAACAAAAACAAGGTGCTTCTGCCAGCTCAATCATCCGGCGTACAAGGTCAGAACAAGCTGCAATTGCTCTCCGATCAGCTTGCGATTGACATTCCTGCTTCCGTATTGAAGGACCTGACCTCAAGCCTGGGGCAAGGCTCCATGGAAGGAGCTGTTGTATCGGTGGCCTTCGATACGTTAACCGAGTCTCAGTCCCAGTCCTTGGTGGCTGCGGCGATGCAGGCGGGCAAGGTTCAGCTCAAGGCGGCGACGTCTATGATCGACTTCACGTTAAGTGTTGTGGATCAGAGCGGCAAGGAGATGAAGCTGTCCAGCTTCAAGGAGCCTATCACGATTTCCTTGAAACTGAACGAAGGGGCGGAGCTCTCCCAGCTCGGCATGTACTTCATCAGGGAAGACGGCCTACTTGAGTATGTGGGAGGAGAAGTTCGCGACGGGATGCTGGTTGCTGAGGTTCAGCATTTCAGCACTTATGCCGGTCTGCAATATAAGAAAACCTTCAAGGATGTGCCTGCGTCCTATTGGGCTGCGCCTGCCATTGAGATGCTGGCTGCCAGAGGGATTGTAACGGGTGTGACCTCTGATGAATTTAAGCCGAAGCAAAGCGTAACGCGCGCCGAATTTGCCGCATTGCTTGTGCGCGCTCTGGGGCTAAGCGCCAGCGCCTCCGCTCCATTCTTGGACGTAGCGGAATCCGATTGGTATGCAGAGGCTGTAGCGGCTGCTTATGAGGCAGGGCTTGTTCAAGGTGCAGCAGCCAATCGGTTCTTGCCGCATGCTTCGATTACACGGCAAGAGATGGCGGTTATGCTCTATCGCGCCAAGGCCTATATCGACCGGATTCCGGCCCATGGGCAGGCCAAAACGGCGTCAGATCTGGACGAAGCAGCAGTATGGGCGCAAGAAGCGATTGCCGATATGCTGAAGCTTGGCTGGATGCAAGGACGCGGTGAAGACGTATTTGCTCCGCTGGGGATTACGAGACGGGAAGAGGCAGCACAGGTGCTTGCCGCCATTCTCGCGCCTTAGCGGCAGATTGATAAGAAGAAAGAAGGAAGCCCGGACGTCGATGTCCGGGCTTCTTTATCATATAAGAAAGCTTTCTCTATACTGGGCTTATATTCAATACGAAATGTAGGCAGCGCCGCGAAGGACGGCGACAGCCGTTTCACCTTGCACGCTATGGTTTCCTGTAGCCAAGCTGCTCCGAGATCGCCTGGGACTGCTCCAGAGCGAGACCGATATAGCGGTCCATAGTCTTCTTCGACATGCGGAAGATGGGACCGGATACGCCAATGGCTCCTTCGATCTGGCCGGCCGCATTCATAATGGGCACACCGATGCACCGAAGTCCCTCACAGGATTCCTCCATGTCGAGCGAGTAGCCTTGTGAGCGAATCTGCTCCGCTTCCTCTCTGAGCTTCGCCGGATCGGCAATAGAGCCGGGAGTTGCAGGCTCCAGCTCATGATGGGCCAGATACAGCTCCAGCAGATCCGGACTGTAGGCCAGCATCGCTTTGCCCATCGCGGAGGTGTGGGAGGGATATTCCAGACCCACAGTCGAGAGAAACTTGATCGGCTCCAGACTCTCCAGCTGATCCACAACCAGCGTTCTGCCCAGCGAGCCTGGCCTCGTGAGCAAGGTCGTTTCCCTTGTGCCGTCTCTGAGGGCGCGCATGGAGGGCTCCGCTACCTCCTTCAGCGTAATCCGGTTGGCGATGGAGCTGCCAAGATAATACAGCTTGCCGGTCAGCTGATAGGTGCTGTCACTTTCCCTTTTCTGAATATACTTCTTCTCCTCCAGCTCCTTCAAAATCCGAAAAACAGAGTTTGTTGTTATGGATAATGTGTTGCTGATCTCCGTAACCGAAAAGGACTTGTTCTCTCTGGCCATTAGCTCCAGAATATCCAGCACCTTCTCGGCTGCTGGGGCCTTATATTTCTTGTTCGTCATGAGCGCGGATTGCCTCCATCATTAACCGATTCATAACTCCATAGTATGTTACTTCAATTGAAGGTTCAAGGGGAAAGTTGCTGAAGCGGTGGTCAATCGAAGCGAACAAACAGCAACACGGCATCCCATTCCATAGGGGAAGGGGATGCCGTGTCCAGGTTTGCCGGGGATGCTATTCCAGATTGGCGTGATTGTTGTACATCGCTGTACCTTGAAGCTTCATGTTCTCCATTAGCCGAAGCACGGTCGCATCCAATAGAAGCAGCAGGCATTGCTCGAACAACGTGCCCATGGGCTGATTGGAGCTGCCCGATGTGCTGTCCTTGGTAACAGCTGGGATATGCACAATGGTAGAAGCCAGTTGACCTATGGTTGAATCTGGAGCAATGGTCAAGACGCCAATCGTTGCCTTGATGTTATGGGCTTTAGCTGCCATGCTTGCCAGGGTTTTGGTCTCGCCTGAGCCTGAACCGATGAGAAGCAGATCTCCTTCGGCAATGCCGGGTGTGACCGTTTCGCCTACGACATAAACGCGGAACCCCATATGCATCAGTCGCATGGCGAATGCCCTCATCATCAGTCCCGAGCGTCCGGCCCCGGCTACAAAAATGTTCCCGGCTTCTGTAATCTGCTTGGTCAGCGCCTCGATTTCGTCCGAGTTGACGGCTTTAAGCGTCCGGTCAAGCTCCTGAAGAATAGAAGATGAAACAGTCAGCATATTCATCCGTGCTTACCGCTGTTTAATAAGCTCATGCATTTGAGCTGCTACAGCCTGCTTGTCGCTTGCACCCGTAATGCCGCCGCCGACAATGACCAGATCCGGCTGCGCGCTGATGACCTCAGGCAGAGTTTGAAGCTTGATGCCGCCTGCAATTGCTGTTTTCGCCTGCTTGACGACACGCTTGATCGTAGCCAAGTCCTCAAACGAATTTTTGCCCTCCGCCTGATGGTCATAACCCGAATGAACGCAGATATAGTCTACGCCAAGCGCGTCAATCTCTGCCGCACGCGAGGCAATATCTTTAACATTAATCATATCGACCATAATCTTTTTGTTTTGCTTACGCGCCTCGTTAACCGCACCCTTGATCGTTGAGTCGTCGGACACACCAAGCACAGTAATAATATCCGCGCCGGCTTCGGAAGCCTTCATGACTCCATAACCGCCGGCATCCATAATTTTCAGATCGGCTAATACCTTCAGCGTCGGGAACGCGTCCTTTATTTCTTTGACGGCGCGCAGGCCTTCGTTAATGACGACAGGAGTGCCAATCTCGATAATATCGATATAAGGGGCAACCTCTTTAACGACTTCTTTTGCCTCCGGGATGTTCACAAGGTCTAATGCCAATTGCAGTTCCATAGGTTGAATCTCTCCTTTATTGAAGGTGGTTGATCGCAATGAGTTTATGGT
The DNA here is from genome assembly GCF_024623455.1 of Paenibacillus soyae. Classification (GTDB taxonomy): domain Bacteria; phylum Bacillota; class Bacilli; order Paenibacillales; family Paenibacillaceae; genus Pristimantibacillus; species Pristimantibacillus soyae. The sequence goes on from NZ_JANIPJ010000008.1 coordinate 56,117, forward strand.
AGTACGATCGCGCAAGGAATGGAAGTACGCACTTTCAAGTAAGTCCGTATCCTGGAGGAAACTGCCCTTGAAACAAAAACAGACTCCAGGCGGAGTCTGTCGATTTTAAGGAGAGCAGGAGGTTGTGCTTCTTCCGAGCACCTCTTCGCCATAATGCTTGCCCCAGTTATACATCAGCTTTAAGATCGGGAACAGGCTTGTTCCGTGCGGGGTCAGTTTGTATTCGACCTTCGGCGGAACAACGGGATAGACGGTCCGTTCCACAAGCTGGTCTTCTTCAAGCTCGCGGAGCTGATTGGTGAGAATCTTTTGCGTGATATGTGGAATAAGCTTTTGCAGCTCACTGAACCGTTTGGTCCCATCCATGCCCAAGTGCCAGAGTATAATCAGCTTCCACTTTCCTCCGATTAATGCTAGGGTCAATTCTTTCTCACAGTTAATATGATCAATTTCGATTCGGGAACGAATATCTTTCGCCACAGTTAAGCACCTCCACCTCGGTATTCCGTCTTCATAGACTATAAGAATATTAGCTTCATGTCCAGTCCAGGGAAGAACATTTGAGCTGTCACGGTTGAAGGGCTCCGCGGCCGAATCTGATTCTTATAACCGATGAGTCTTTCGGTATTCCGAGGGGCTCATCCCTATATGCAGGGAAAAAACTCGGCTGAAGTAGAAGCCATTGTCATACCCGCACTCCTGTGCGATATGATCCACGGTAAGGGGGCTCTCAATTAAAAGTCGCTTCCCGTGGTCAAGGCGAAGCTGGCGTACATATTCCGAGGCTGAGCAGCCGAATGCAGCCTTGAAGCGACGGGTAAACTGGACGGGACTTAGCCCTGTTTCATCTGCAAGCTCTTTCATCGATACATTCTGGAAGGCCAACTCTTGAAGCTTGCGTCGCGCGCTGAGCATGAGAGAATCTTCTGTGCCCCAATAATCAGCCATTGGAAGCAGCTGCTGCAGAACGTAACCGTCCCAAAGCTCTTGTATGAATCGATTGCGCCACAACATGGCCTGTTCGGGAGGAAGAGCGTCAAGCTGCTGCAAGTATCGGTAAGCAGAGGCAAGGCGTTCTTGGTCGGCGAAGGTCAGCTTGCCCAGCGGCAGGTTGGATGGAGGTGTTGACCATTCAAAGCCCAGATAAAAAAAGCTGAGCGGCTGCAAAACTTCACGCCGAAAAGCCGTTCCAGGCGGACAGACCACCCAATCGCCGTTAACGGCTTCTCCCTCTTCCAAACTGCCTAATTCGTACCGAAAGCGGCCCCCTAGCACTGCAAAAGCGACCCAATGGAGGTAGATGTCTTCTTTGTACTGAAAGGCTTGTTTTCTCTCCCAGTAATGATAATGAAGCAGTCGAATTTCTCCGGTGTACAATCCGATGGTGTTCACCTCGTCTATGAAATAAAGTATATATCTTATGATACTTTACTGTATGTCATATGAAAACAGGGTGATATAAGATGAAATAAAAGTATATAAGTTCAAGTTCAGAAAGTCTAGTTTTCAGCACAAGAGCTTATGCTTCCGATGCTGCGTTTTTTTCAAAAACGCTGTAGAAGAGCGGATGAAGCTAGGAAGTGAGGAGCGGTACACGTTTTCGGAGAAAACGACATCGTAAGCATCCTCTTAGTGGAGCTACGTGAGCACCTCCAGTGTTTCCGGAGGAAACACACTTCGTAAGGATACGCTTGTTCCGGCTGAATTCGATATTCGACGTCGAGATGGCTTCCTGTTTAGCTTCGTGATCAAAAGCAGGCTTTTTGAACAACTACTATTATGAGGTGATTATGGTGAGATTGGAAACAGTGAAAACAGATATTACGGTCATCGGCGGCGGCTTGGCTGGTGTATGTGCCGCGGTTGCGGCAGCAAGACTTGGCCATACGGTTGCTCTGGTCAATAATCGCCCGGTCCTGGGCGGTAACTCCAGCAGTGAGGTCAGAGTATGGGTGTGCGGTGCAACCGGCCATGGGACCCATCGCTTTGCGAGAGAGACCGGCATTATGGGAGAGATGTTTGTTGAGAATCAATATATGAATCCGGAGGGCAATCCCTATTATTGGGACATGGTTGTGCATGAGACGGTGAAGAGGGAAGCCAATATTGGGCTGTATCTGAATACGGATGTCCATGAGGTGGAGGCTGACGGAGATGCCGATGACCGTGTTATCCGCTCCGTTACGGGCTGGATGATGGGCTCGGAGAGGCGAATCCGCTTCGAAAGCAAGACGTATGTGGATTGTACGGGAGACGGTCTGGTCGGTTTTCTGGCTGGGGCCAAGTATAGGCTGGGCCGTGAAGCGCGAGCTGAATTTAATGAAGACTGGGCACCGGAGACTCCGGATGATATTACACTGGGCAGCACGCTTCTATTCTACACAAAGGATGTCGGCAAGCCTGTCAAATACGTGAAGCCCAGCTTTGCGATCGATATCACTGAGACCTCTATTCCCATCCGCCGTGTCATCCGCAGCGGCGATAATGGATGCGCTTACTGGTGGATTGAATGGGGCGGCGAATTGGATACGGTTCATGACAATGAACGTATTCGCGATGAGCTGTGGGCTGTTATTTATGGTATCTGGGATTATATCAAAAACTCAGGAAGCTTCGACGCCGAAAGCATGACGCTGGAGTGGGTCGGCGCAGTTCCTGGCAAACGGGAATATCGGCGGTTTGTTGGTGATTATATATTGAATCAAAACGATATTTTGGCGCAGGAGCCGTTCGAGGATCGGGTGGCCTATGGAGGCTGGTCGATTGATCTGCATCCGCCGCAAGGCGTGTATTCGCAAGAGAGCGGCTCCAAGCATCTGCATGCAGACGGCAACTATCACATTCCGTTCCGCTCTCTCTATTCCATCAATGTAAGCAACATGCTGATGGCGGGACGGGACATTAGCGCCACGCATGTTGCGTTCGGAACAACTAGAGTGATGGCCACCTGTGCGGTTATTGGTGAAGCTGCCGGCACCGGCGCCGCGCTTTCTGTTCAATATGGCATCTCACCAAGAGAAGTGCATCAGCACCATCTGGAGGAGCTGCAGCAAACCCTGCTTCGTCAAGACGCCTCTGTGCTTGGCATTCGCAATGCCGACAGCCGCGATCTGGCGAGAGTGGCTCGTGTATCGGCATCCAGCTCGACAGCACGCCTTGCAGTTGAACACGCTTACAGGACGGAAGCGGCCGATACTGATTTGGGTATCTTGTTTCCTGTCGAGCCTTCCCTGAACGGACTGGAGCTGCTGCTTGATATCGAGAGCCCTGCGTCGGTTACGGTAGAGCTGTATGCAACCGGCAAACCGCAAAATTATGTGCCTCAAGAGCTTATGGATTCCTGTACCGTTGAGACAGCTCCAGGAAAAAATCAATGGGTTCGGTTCCATCTGGAGTGGCAGCCTGATTCGGCTCAAAATGCGTTTGTTATTATCAAGGCAGCTAAGGGCGTGCTCCTGCATCGGTCCAGTCTGCCTCACACCGGTGTGCTTGGGTTCCGCAAGGGCAATCAGCCCATTGTTGATCCTAGGCTTGAGGATCAGCCGGATCAGCCCGTGCTGCAATGGAGAACGGAGAAGCTGGATCGCCATCCATTCTGCTTCCGTATGCACACGGCAACCGATGCGTACTCAGCTTCGAAGGTGCTGAATGGGCTGGTAAGGCCTTATGGCGGTCCTAATCTATGGCGTTCAGAGCCGCTGGAGGGACGGGAGGCTTGGGTGGAGCTTAGCTGGGAGAGCGCCGTAGAAGTGGGAGAAGTGCACCTGACCTGGAATGATGATGTCAATGAGGATTTAATCAATCTGCATCATCATCGAACTCCGTTCGATGTGATTCCGGAGCTCGTGAAGGACTATCGTATTGAACTGCTGGGGGCTGACGGAGCTTGGAAGCTTGTGCATATGGAAAAGGGTAATCGCAAGCGCAAGAGGGTTCACCGCTTGCAGGCCGGCATGGCTGCAAAACGCATGCGAATTGTAATGGAGTCCACAAACGGCTCGGCTTGTGCGGAATTGTTCGAGATTCGCGTGTACGAATAAGAATTCATCAAGCAGACAAGGAGTGTTAAGCACATGAGACAAGAAAGTCTGGCTATGCGCAGAGCAAGAGAACGCGAGTATGGGAAGGACAGCACCTGGTATTTCCAGTTCAAGTACGCCCCCGTAACAGGTCTAGGTTATGAGGAAGGCATTCATCGGCGGGATCCCAGCAGTGTAATCAAGATCGGAGAGGTCTATTATGTCTGGTATACCAAATCCTCGGGTTCAAGCGTCGGCTATGATACTGGCGATTTGGATGCCAAGGTATGGCCATGGGATTGGTCTGAGATCTGGTATGCAACATCCGACGACGGGGTGAACTGGCATGAACAGGGTCTAGCAGTAGGTCGAGGAGAGCCCGGCGCTTATGATGATCGAAGCGTATTCACACCTGAGGTGCTGGCCCATAACGGCAAATATTACCTTGTCTATCAGGTTGTGAAGCATCCCTATTTGAGACGCTCCAAGGAATATATCGGACTGGCTCAATCGAGCTCTCCTGACGGTCCATGGGTGAAGGCTGATGAGCCGATCCTGTCGCCTGCATGCAATGGAGAGTGGTTCGGAGAGGTGGACAACCGCCACCTAGTCAAGCATAGAGGCGACTTCGACAGCCATAAGACCAATGATCCATGTCTCTTCTTCTATAAGGATCAATTCTGGCTTTATTATAAAGGTTATCCCATGGGTGAGCAGCTCACCTGCGCGGGCAGGGAAACCAAATGGGGAGTCGCTGTAGCTGACCGACCGGAGGGACCTTATACCAAATCGGTGTACAATCCGATAACGAACAGCGGGCATGAGACGTTGCTCTGGCCATACAAGGGGGGCATGGCGGCCTTGCTGACGACAGATGGACCGGAACGAAACACAATCCAATTCGCTCAGGACGGGCTGCAGTTCGAAATTCAAGCCTTTATCGAGCACCCTCCGGAAGCGGGAGGCCCGTTCCGTACGGAGCATTCTGATATTCATCCGCTGGAAGGTCTGCGCTGGGGACTCAGTCATGAGATTAACAGCCCATGGCATTATATTCAGAGGTTTGAGGTGGATGAAAGGACAAAGCATTTGTGCAATAACAAATGTAATCATTAGACATTTCATTCACCTTGAGACTATCGAGCAAATAAAAAATACAGAACGACTGGGGATTTTTTATCCTGGTCGTTCTTTTCGTATCCAAAGGTAATCGGAAATGAAAAAAAGATAAAAAATCATAAAAAAATGAAATAATAATGTAAGCGCTTTTTTTAAATAGAAGGCTCTGGATTCTATATATCGTAAATGAGGTCAAAAAATCAAAGTTTATGAAATTCAAATACCCTATACAGAGACGATATAATCAAAGCAAGTCAACGGCGTATTCATAGGAGGAAGAGATGCAGATTCATCGTTTTAAGGAGCACTTCGCAGGCTACATGTTTATTTTGCCCTCCTTGATTGGATTTACAGCGTTCATGCTGTATCCCATCATCTATTCCATCTTTTTGAGTTTAATGGATTGGAATATGTATCAAGGGTTTGGCGGATCTACATTTGTTGGCTTGGACAATTATTTGGAGGTATTCAAAAATGAATATTTCATGGGGGGATTGATCAATAACATTAAGCTTCTTGTATTTGCGGTTCCGATTCTGCTTATGCTAGCTTTAACCTTGGCACATTTGTTAAACAGTCAGGTATTCGGCAAGGGAGCTTTGCGAACGGTATATTTTCTTCCATATATTACAACAATTACAGCAACGGCAATTGTCTTCGCTGCACTGTTTCATGAAGAGCTGGGCCCGGTCAACGGATTCCTTCGATCCATAGGCATCGAAAATGCGCCCAGATGGCTCGGCAGCGTGGAGTGGTCCTTGCCAACCATCTCGATTTTCTGGGTATGGCGAAATCTTGGGTATTGCATTCTTATCTTTCTGGCAGGCTTGCAAGCGATTTCACCGAGCTACTATGAAGCAGCGGAGATCGACGGTGCATCGGGCATTCAGAAGTTCTTTCGCATAACAATGCCGCTGGTTTCGCCAATTACATTCTTTCTGGCTGTCACCATGGCTATCTTCTCCTTCTCCATGTTCGCTGAAGTGAAGGTCATGACTGAGGGGGGACCGGGTACGTCGTCTTATACGATTGTTTATCATATCTACAAGGAAGCCTTTGAACGATATGATATGGGATATGCGTCGGCAGCCTCTATCATATTCTTCATCATCATTCTGGCGATCACGACTATTCAGTGGCTTGGACAGAAGAAGTGGGTCAACTACTAAAAAGGACAGATGATATGAACAATACATTACATGGCAAACCAATGGTTTGGAAGCTCATTAATACAGTACTGTTGGCATTGATTTCGATCATAATGATCGCACCTGTACTCTGGATGGTGTCCACTTCCTTAAAATTTGAGAGCGAAGTGTTCAACTTCCCTATTCAATGGATTCCTGAGTCGGTGACCTGGGACAATTACCAAAAAGCCTTTACAGAATTTCCATACTTGAATTGGTACTTTAATACAATCCGTAACACGGCAATCATTGTGTTCTCGATTCTTCTTGTTTCATCGATGGCAGGGTTTGCTTTTGCCAAGATTCAATTTAAAGGTAAAAATCTCATTTTTATTGCATACATTGCCTCCTTGATGATTCCTGGCGAGATGAGATTAATACCGCAGTTTATGCTTTATAAAGAGCTGGGCTTAATCAACACGACCTGGGCGGTTGTCCTGCCTTGGATGCTGTTTGTCGCTTTTGCCATCTTCCTTATGAAGCAAGCGTTTACGGCAGTCCCGGATGAGTTGATTGAAGCGGCTAAGATTGACGGATGCGGTTACTTCAAAATGTATGCCGTTATAACACTGCCGTTGGTGAAGTCAACACTTGTTGCTTTGGGCATACTTTCCTTCACTTGGGGATGGAATGACTACACCGCTCCGTTGATTTACATTCAAGATATTCAAAAGCAGGTGCTGACAGTTGGTATTGCGTCGTTCAAAGCACAGTACGCTTCGAACTACGCCTTGCAGATGGCTGGCGCTACTATGGCTCTGGTACCTGTTATTTTGGTGTATTTGATTGCCCAGAAGTACTTTACTGAGGGTATTGCTCAGTCTGGTATTAAAGGGTAATGAAATAAAAATTACTTAGGGGGAAAAACAATGAAAAGAAAGGCATTAAGTATATTGTCTAGTATCATCCTGATTGCGGCCCTGCTGGCCGGCTGCAGCACGAATGGAAATTCCGGTTCGACTAGCCAGTCGGGGGCAAACGGAAATAAAGCCTCCAATTCAACAAACAATGAAGGTGCTTCAGGGGCCTCGTTCAGCGGTAAAATCATTATTGATCCCATTGGTGCAAGACATAATAATGCGTTCCATGAAGCGATCGAAGTGCTGAGAGGGATGGACAAATACAAGGATGTCGAAATCTCTGTACTGGAATCCACGGACGATAACATTAAAACGACGCCAATTAAGATCGCTGCCGGTGAACAAATCGATTTGATCTATAACGGCAACCCATTGATTCAGCAAAGCTGGGCGGATGCTGGAGTTATTATCCCGATGGATGAGCAAGTGAAGGAAAAAGGCTTAAATATAGAGGAAACCTATGGCGAATACGCCAAATATGCCTACTCCAACGAACAAGCGTACGGCATTCCGGCAGGCGTTACCAAATGGGCGCTCTATTATAACAAGTCGATCTTCGACAAGGCTGGCGTCGACTATCCGGATCCTGATGTTCCAATGACATGGGCAGAGTACAGAGCATTGGCTGCTAAGCTGACAAGCGGCTCCGGCGGAGATAAGGTCTATGGCGCGATTCACCTGTCCTGGCCGATGTTCTGGTATGGCGAGGCTATCATGAAGCTGGGTGGCGGCGAATATTTCTACAACGAAGAGGGCTTGTCGAACATTGAAGATCCAATCTTCGCCCATGCGTTGCAAGAAACGTATAACATGATGTATGAGGCCAAAAGCATTCCGACCTATGCAGATATCGTAACGTCCAAGACAGAGCCGCAGGCCTTTATGAATGGCAAGTACGGCATGTTTATGCAAGGAACTTGGCTGTTAAACTGGGCTGCAGACAAAGAGCAATATCCAAGGGAGTGGGAGCTCGGTATAGCGCCTATGCCAGTCGACGAAGGTACTACTCCAAAAAACTGGGGCATATCCGGAACCTTCAGCATGACTCCGACAACTAAAAATAAAACGCTTGCGCTTGAGATCGCTGTAGATGTGGTTCGAGAAACAGCGAAGCTGACATCCTCTGAAATTTATGCAGATCAAACGGTCGAGCAGCCCAACCTCTTCAAATCGATTGCGGACGAAATTGACGATGAGCAAGTGACGTATGAATATCTCCAAAAGCTGTTTAATAATCAAGAAACCATCTTTGTATCGGAGAAAATAACCGGCGCAAAGCCAACACAATACGAAGAGCTTGTCAAAAATGAAGTGGAGTTGTATTTCACCCAAGCGCAAGATCTAGATAAGACAATCAGTAATATCAAGGAACGAGTAGACGAGATGCTCCAGAAGGGAAAATAAACGGAGCCTTGAGTCGAAAATAGAGTGTACAGAGATGACTTCTTTCACAAGGAGTCATTTCCTGTTGAATCGAGTTGTAAACAAGGGTAGAATCAACCTCACAATCATATTGGAATGGACTTAAGAAATGAGGCTGCCATGGGGATTAGAAAACGATTTTTTTTGCTGATTTCGATTTTTTTTGCCATCATCATTGTAGTCGTAGGTATTGTTATCATTAACCTGTCCTCTCGGCTGTTGTTGAATGAATATACGAAATTGGCAGAGGATAATCTGAACTATGTTGTAGAGATAACGAATCGAGAATTGAAGCAGCTATCCGGCACAATCGAATTTATTGCCAAGAGCCCTACTGTTGTCAGCCGGGTGAATACAGATTATACGAGCGATGGATTTGCCCAAAAGATAGCTGACGATCGGGTCGTAGATGCCCTTGTATTCTCTGTAACCACAGGCAAGCTTTACAATTACTTGAATGCGCTTTATATCAAAGGAGCTTCTGATCATTACCTGTACAAAATATCAAATGACTTTATTAATCAAGACAGTATTCAAAAGCTGATGTCCCAGCAAAATATTTGGTCTCCCAATCAATTAACATATCTAGGAATAGGAGATACTTTACGCACGGATAGAGGTGAGCTGCACACAATCAAGTTCACCCGAGCGCTTGTGAACGACGAATATGCGATTGCAGGTAAGCTTCATTTCGAGCTGTCTGTTAACTATTTGCAAGAGATATTAAGCTCTCATCGAAGGAACAAGGATATTCGTCTTACCTTGGTTGATGCGGACGGACTTGTCCTATTTGACAGAAATCCGGACCTGATCGGAAAGCCTTACATCAGCGATGAAGAGCTGGAGATTACTATGGAGCGTCCGGTTCATCAGTTTGGATGGTCGATTATTGGCCAGACGGATCATTTGATCCGATATGATGAACATCATGAGGTGCTACGAACGATGCTGCTTATGTTCATCATTCTTCTGGTTATATTGACCGTATGGATCAAGGTTGTATTGGATCGTTTGATTGAGCCTATTGCCCAAATTTCTAAAGGAATGCGCCGCGTCCGGAACGGCGATTATTCCATTCGTCTTGTCAAGACAAGTAATGATGAGCTGGGGCAGCTGGTTGATAACTTTAATGCCATGGCAATGAAGTATGAAGAGAATGTAGCTAATGAAGTGGAAACTGCCAAAACGCTGAAGGATCTAGAATATAAGACGCTGCAGGCTCAGATAAATCCTCACTTTATGTACAACGCACTGCATGCCATCAAATATATTGCATCGATTCAAAAACTAAATAATATCTCGTCTCTTGTAAATGATCTTTGGGTCTTGTTAAAGAATGCAAGCCGTATCGAAGGCCAATTCGTTACACTGGCTAAGGAAATTGAAGTCATACAAGCCTATGTTCGTATACAAGAGGTGCGGTATAAGGGGAAATTCGAGGTTATCTATACAATTGACGATGAGATAAATCAGATGGTGCTGCCCAAATATAGTCTGCAGCCATTTGTTGAAAATGCGATATTTCACGGTATAGCTCCCAAAAAGGGATTGGGGTTAATAGAAATTATTGCTTATATGGAGAACAATGAGCTGGTTCTGATTGTTCAGGATGATGGGGTTGGCATGACGGGTAATCCTCTTGAACAGTCGAAAGGAACGGATCGACAGGATGTGAAGCAGAAGCATAATGGCTTAAACAGCATCGGCGTAATGAATGTGGATGAAAGAATGAAGCTCCTATTTGGCCAGCAGTACGGCGTCGTTCTGGAAAGCAGGGAAGGGATCGGTACCAAAGTGACGCTTAGATTCCCCAACAAGTTTTAGATCATTGTCCAGGAGGCGGTTGAAGCCAATGATTCAAGTCATTATCGTCGATGATGAAGTGATTAGCCGGGTTGGAATTAGGAATTTGCTGAATTGGGAGTCCGAGGGCTATAGCTTGTCAGCTGTATGCGAGAATGGACTGGAAGCCATGACTTATATGGAATCTCATCCCGTAGATATCGTAATCACTGATATAAAAATGCCAGTAATGAACGGGCTGGAGCTTATGAAATGTGCAATGGAAAAGGGGCTGCAATGCAAGTTTATATTGCTCAGCGCATTTGATGATTTTGTGTATGTCAGGCAGGCCTTGACGATGGGAGCCTCGGATTACCTTCGAAAGCTGGAGCTTGATGAGCAAGGACTTAGAGATGCCTTGAACAGGGCCAAGCTGGAGCTAGGCAGCTTAGCTACTCATCATCCCTTAGATCATGGTCTGGATGTTAAAAAACAGACGTATATAAGGAATGCAATGCTCAAGGAGCTGTTGTACGGTCATCGAGCCGGTGATGAAAGCTACATGAAAGAATTAGAAGCGAACGGGGTTGTATTTCCTTATCCATCCTTTTATGTCATGCTTTTTGCTGTGAAGGATACCGTTAGCGAAAGTGAAAATCACAACATCATTCAAATGCTGGAGGAGGCTGTGACGGATATCGCTTGCGCTCAGGTCATCTGGACTAGTGTGAATGAGATTGCTGTCATATTTAATGTCCACGGAGACATTGAGGAGCATCACTTGAAGGCTGAAATAAATAGATGGTCGAATCGTATTCAGTTTATTATGAAGCAATACTTTAATCAGCAAACGGTTATATATGTGAGTAAGCCACATAACGGACTGGTGAAGCTTGCGCTGGCGTACCAGGAAGCTCGTCAAGCCAAAAGCTCCGGCCTTGTCGGCGATTCTGAAAAAACGGTCTTCTATAATGAGACGATCGCCAATCGGGAACGGTCAGCAAATGTTTTCATGGAGGGCTACCTGAAGAAGTTTAATGAAGCGCTTAGGCTCAACAGCAAGGAACACATGCTGATAGTCTTAGATGAGACGATTGCGTATATCGAATCGGTCCATTCTATAGAGTCGCATGATATACGAGAAATGTTCTCAAAGATGATTACAAAATTTAATCTATTTCTGGACTTTAAGGAGCTGAAGCATGGTGTGCTGGATGAAGCGGAGCTGCTGCCGCATCCATCCTTGCACGATGGACTGACCATCCCGGATTGTCTAGCTTTCCTTAAACGCTTTAAAGCCAGGATAGACGGTATTCTGGGCGATTCGGAGGGGAATTTCATCGTGAAGCAGGCGAAGGAATATATCAAGCTGCATTATAAGGAAACGATTAATATGCAAGAATTGGCTGGCAAGCTTTTTGTGACTAGCAATTATCTAAGCGCTTTATTCAAAAAAGTAACAGGAGAGACTCTGAAGGATTATGCCATTCATCTTCGTATCGAGAAAGCGAAGCAGCTATTACGAAATTCGAATGCCCAGATTGCTGAAATCGCCAATGAAACAGGGTATGACAATGAGCAATACTTCTGCCGCATTTTCAAGAAAAAGGTGAATATGACTCCGACACAATTCAGGAATAATGACGTTTTATAACAATAGCTTCAGATTCAGTTGAAAGATACGCTATAGCAGCCTGCAAAACTTGCGATATTCGCCTGGCGGCATGCCCTCCCACTTGTGGAAAATGCGAACGAAATAATGTACATCCGTGTAGCCAATGGTATGGCCGATCCATTCGATCGTGTCGTTGGTGTCGCGGAGCAGTCGCTTCGCCTGGGCGTGACGGATCCCCTGGACAAATTTGTTAGGGCTGGTGCCCATGATTTTTTTGAACAGACGACCCATATAATCCACATTAATATTCAGCATGTCCGCCATTCTTTCATTGGACCAGAGCTCTCCAGCGTTCTGCTCAATAGCAGCCGCCAGTTCAGCAATCGCCAGCTGCATACCGGCGCTAGCGCCTGCCCGTTGACGCTGATGAATAGCTCTCGACAAATGAGCGAACAGCTGCAGCAGCAGGCCCTGACAGCACATCATATAGCCTGCCGGTCGATGGGTGAATTCATGAATAACGGCTTCCAGCAGGCTGTACACCTCAGAGGTCGCATGCAGGCTGCCGGCGTTCATCCATTCCAGAAATTCCGACGTCTGAGGCATGCTGCCAAAGTGATAATCGCCCTCGTGATGGTCGAGAGAGACAATAATGTCTTCGTCCTTCGCGATAAGGAGCTCATTGTAGAAGTCAAAGTGAACGCCCAGGAACAGCGCGTCTGGCTCCGACAGCACCTCAACACGATGCTTAAGCTTCGCGGGCAGCAGGAAAAATTGGCCAGGCTGAACGCGGAAGGGCGCCTCCGATTCAATCTGAACCTCCACCTCGCCATGCTCCAGCAGCAGAATTTCGAAATCTCGAATGCGCCGCTCAATTACCCGTTCCTTGGCCTGCCGATGCTGCTGCGCCCAATGGACAACCGGGTTCAATCGTCTGCTCTCCATTGTTGCTTGCACGTTGAATTCCTCCCTGTTTCATAAGTCGGTAAAGTCCAACTATTGACCTCAATCGTTCAAATACAAACAAGTATACCCATGATAACATAAGGGATATCAAGAGTCGAACAACAATATGAGGAGTGATTGGAATGTCGGATTTGAATAAGCTGCCAGAACTAACAAGTGATTATGAGCTCACGAAGGAGCAAATTCAAGAGTTCCAGGAAAAGGGGCATATTAAGTTGAGCCAAGTCGCATCCAGCGAAGAGGTGGGTGTATACCGTTCCATCATCGGCGAGAAAGTGAAAGAGCTGAATTATCATAATAAGCCGATTGAGGAGCGGGACACTTACGGCAAAGCCTTCATCCAGGTTTCGAACATTTGGGAGAAATCGGCGGAAATCCAACGCTTCGTCTTTGCGCGCCGATTCGCCAAAATCGCTGCAGAGCTGCTGGGCGTAGACGGCGTTCGCATCTACCACGATCAGGCGCTGTTCAAGGAGCCGGGCGGCGGAATTACGCCATGGCATCAGGACCAAATCTACTGGCCTGTAGATACGGATAACTTCATCACCATGTGGATGCCGCTTGTTCCTGTTTCGGAGGAAGTAGGCTCGATGAACTTTGCGAACGGCTCCCACAAGTTTGGCTATATCAGCAAGCTGGCAATCTCCGACGAATCCCAGAAAACGCTGAGCCAATATATTGAAGCCAAGGGCCTTGAGGTTGAAAATTACGGCGCGCTGGAAGCGGGCGACGCAACGTGGCATTATGGCTGGACGCTGCATAGCGCTCCGGGCAATCCGACAAACACGATGCGCGAGGTCATGACCGTTATCTATTACGCGGATGACGCGAAGGTTATCGAGCCCGACACGAACGCTCGCAAGACGGATCTGCAGAAATGGCTGCCTGGCCTGGCGCCTGGCGATCTTGCGGCAAGTAAGCTGAACCCGATTCTTTATAAGAAGAACGTATAAACTTCCAAAGCAGCACTCGCATGTTATCCTTTTCGGGCAGGATGCGAGTGTTTCTTTTGTTCATTGACAAATGCTCCGCTCCCTTGTTAAAGTATACATTGTATACAATAACAATTGAGGTGTTGACCATCATGACTATCATTGACACGCATGTGCATCTGGGCAAGTCGAAGTTTTCGGGAGTCGAAAGCCATGAAGCGGACATCCTGAACGCGATGGATCGGCATGGCGTGACGACGAGTCTCGTGATGCCGCAGCCGACGCTGGACGATGTGAGGGATGTGCATACCCGAATCGGCGCAATGGCGAAGCAATACCCTGGACGGATATACGGCATGGCAAGTATTGATCCGTGGTGGGACGCTCAGCAATATCACGAAGAGGTGAAGCGATGCGTGGAGGATATGGGCTTTGTCGCTTTGAAGCTCCACCCTCTTGGGCATAATGTATCCCCGCTGTCTCCCATTTGTGACAAGGTATATGAGGCTGCAGCCGAATACGGCGTTCCTGTATTGGTGCATACCGGGACAGGCAACCCGTTCGCCTTGCCTTCTCTGCTGCTGGATGCGGCTAAGCGATTTCCCTCCGTATCCTTTATCTTGTGCCACGCAGGGTTTGCCGTCTATACCGACGAAGCGATTGTGGCGGCCAAATATGCGGACAATATTTACCTGGAGCCGTCCTGGTGTCCGACCTATACCATTGTCAAAATGGTAAAGGAGGTTGGCATCGAAAAAATAATAATGGGCTCCGATCATATCAGCAATCTGCCCGTTGAGCTGACGAAGTTCAACCACATCGGATTAAGCCAAGAGCAGCTGGACATGATCTTCAGCGAGAATCCGAAACGAATTTTCAAGTTAAAGCCATAATGCGGCTGCGAGGGGAGCGATAAGCATGTATCGAGGAATAACGATAGGAACAGGCCACTTTGCCGGCATACAGCTGGAGGCGTGGTCACAAGTACAAGGCGCGGAAATTGTCGGCTTGGCGGGCAGAAATGCGGTTACTACAGGGGCGCTTGCGGAGCAGTTCGGGATCAAAAGGCACGGTCAGGATGTTATTGCTTTAATCGAGGAGCTGCAGCCCCATTTTATCGATATCTGCACCCCGCCGGACTCTCACCTCCATTATGCTCAAATCGCGGCTGATCGCGGCATTCCGGTGTTATGCCAGAAGCCCGTAGCGCCAACTCAGGAGGAGAGCAAGCGTCTGGTCAAGTACTGCAAGGAGCGCGGCGTTCCCATTATGATTAATGAGAATTGGCGCTGGCAAGGCTGGTATAGAGAGGTAAAACGTATTCTGGAGAGCGGGCTGCTTGGGAAGCTGTTCCATGTGTATTTCGCCATGCGTCCCGGAGATGGTTACGGTCCTCAGCCCTATCCGCTGCAGCCTTATTTCAAGGATATGGAGAGGTTCCTGCTCTTCGAAACCGGGGTGCATTGGATCGATACGTATCGGATGTTGTTCGGCGAGATTTCGAGCGTATTTTGTGACGTGCGCACTTGGAACCCCGTCTGCAAGGGAGAGGATGCCGCCATTGTATACTTCAGCTTCCAATCTGGCATGACGGGACTGTATGATGCGAATCGTGTCGTATATATGGAAGAGGTGCGTTCGCCCGCATACGGCTGGATGACGCTGGAGGGCGAGAACGGCAAGCTTAGATTGTCGCAGGACGGCAGCATCTATGTTACGCTTCGAGGCGGCCAGGAATACAAGCATGATTATGAGCTTCCGCTTGGATGGAAAGGAGGCTGCGCCGTTGCCACTCAGCAGCACTTTATCGATGTGCTGGGGCAGGGAGGTGTGTTCGAGACCGACGGAGATGACTATCTGATTTCCCAGGAAATCGTATATGCCTGTTATGAGTCGGCCCAATTGAAGAAAATGGTGGGCAAATGGAGTATAATAGAGGAAGCTATCGAAAAAGCAGAGTGAAGCAAGGAAGTGGTGTGCCGTGCCTAGACAAGCAAGCGGAGATACGCTGGATCATTCCGCATACGTACAATTAAAGGACATGATTCTGAACAAGCAGTTTGAATCCGGCAAGCTGATTATTCAGAATCAATTAACTGAATTATTAGGCGTCAGCCGTACGCCGCTGCGCAAGGCGATGGCCGAGCTGGAGATGGAGGGCTACTTGATTCGAACGCCCAAAGGCTGGTATGTCAAGGAGTTTTCTCTGGAGGATATGATCTCGGTGTTCGAGCTTCGGGCTGTCCTGGAGGGACTTGCTTGCAGGCTGGCCGTGGCCAATCTGGAGCGTGCTGACTTTGCTTACATGCGCGCGTTGTTCCAGCATGCCTATGAGGAGCTGGATGCCAAGGGCTCAGGGGACTATTATGCTGCGGACAAAAAATTCCATCGGCTCATCGTAATGAAATCCGACAATGCGTATGTCATCAAAACCGTAGAATCGTTTAACATCATCGAAACCAGCTTGACGCAGGGTCTTTATCGCAGCCCGCATGAAACGTACTTGGAGCACATGGAGATGATTAGCGCGCTGGAGGCGGGTGACGGCGACCGGGCTGAGGAGCTGATGAGATCGCATATTCGCGGCGCGATTGATAAGCTGAAGGCGGGCATCGTATCCGGAAGCTTGGAGATATTTAGATAATGTATACGAAACGATAGTATGGTTGAAGCTTTTACTCATTGTACTATCGCTCTTGTACATAATCTTTATTGTATACATTGTATTCAAAATTGGGGTCGAGGAGGCGTTTGGCGAGATGGGAAAAACAAAGGTAAGCATTCAAGGCGAAGCTTTTTATATTAACGGGAAGTTAGTATACGAGGAGATCGCGGGGAGTCGGCCGGAAGCTCATGGCTTGCTTATGAATGCCCGGTTTATTCAAGGGGTTTTCGACGATAAGGGGGATGTCTCCCGTTACCAGCGTTTCGGAGGAACGTTTGACCCTGACAGCAATACTGATGACCTTATTCAAGCGCTTCCGCAATGGTATGCGTATGGCCTGCGAGCGTTTACTGTTGGCTTTCAGGGCGGCGGCCCTTGCTTCACAATCCCAAATGAGACCATTCATAACAATCCGTTTGGCGATTCCGGTGATCAGCTGGATCCGGATTATGCGGCCCGAATGGATCGGCTGATTCGAGCAGCGGATGAGCTCGGCATGGTCGTCATCGTCAGCTACATGTATCCGGGACAGACACATAGACTTGCAGATGGCAAGGCGGTTCTTAACGCGGTTCGAGCAGCCTCACGGTTCTTGAAGCTGGGAGCGTATACGAATGTGTTGATCGAGGTGTGTAATGAACACGACTTGAGTCGACATCCACTCATTCAGCAGCCGGAAGGCATGGTGGCTCTCATGGAGATTGCCAGAGAGGAGTCAGGGGGCATGCTGGTGGGCTGCAGCGGCTCGGGCGGCATCATGAAAGAGGAGGTTTGCAAGGAGAGCGACGTCATATTTATTCATGGGAACGGTCAAAGCAGGCAGCAATATTGCAATATGATTGCGCAGGCAAGGAAATGGTCGCCGGGGAAGCCTGTTGTCTGCAATGAGGACTCACAGGCAGTGGGCCAGCTAGGCGTCGCTTTCGACACTAGAACGTCCTGGGGCTACTATAACAACTTGACGAAGCAGGAGCCGCCTGTGAAATGGGGAGTGACGCCGGGGGAGGATTTGTTTTTTGCGCAGCGTATGGCAGAAGGCATTGGTATCCCGGTCCCGCCGATACCGGAGGAGAAGCGTTACATGCTCCAGGGTCTTGCCGCTGACGAGTCCTATGAGGGCAAACGCTGGATCAGGCTGGCTGCCCTGTACCCGGAAGGGATTGATCGTGTCGAGTTTTATGTCAAGCAGTCGCTTGTCTACACCTGTTATGTGGAGCCCTTCACGGTCAACTTCAGAAGCAACTGGCTGCAAGGCCCATGGACGGGAGATGAGCCTGCGGAGGATTGGCTGGCCGTTGTCTATTTGAAGAATGGCGAACAGCTGGAAGTAAGGGCATAGGGGATAGATAAACAAAGAAAAAGACCCTGGGCTTGAGGTTTCGGCCTAGGGCTTTTTTCAATGGTTACAGGACTATAATTGAGGAGCGGTGAACAATGAAAACGTATAAGATTGCAGTTCTTCCGGGAGATGGCATCGGCACGGAGATTACGAACGAAGCGTTGAAGGTGCTGCAGACGGTGCAGGATCACTTAAGCGATGTGAGATTTGAGCTGGAATCATTTGATGCGGGTGCTGAACGATATTTGCGAACCGGCGTAACGATGCCGGAAGAAACCTTTCATCATTGCAAGGAAGCCGATGCCATCTTGATGGGGGCGATTGGCTTGCCGGAGGCGCGTCATCCGGATGGCCGTGAAGTGAATGGAGATGTGATCTTCCGTCTCCGATTCGATCTGGATTTATATGCGGGCGTAAGGCCGGTCAAGCTGTATGAGGGTGTCGTGAGTCCGCTTCGAGATGTGAGCCGGGGCATCGACTATGTCATTGTTAGAGAAAATATCGAAGGGCTGTATGCCTCCCGCACAGGAGGCTGCAATGTTCGCGGGGAAGTGGCGACGGATACCATCATTATGACCAAGACAGGTATTGAGAAAATTTCAAGCTATGCATTCCGGCTGGCGGAAAAGCGAAGGGGCCGAATTTCGGACGGAGCATCCATGGTGACCTGTGTGGATAAAGCGAACGTGCTGAGCTCTTATGCATATTTCAGAAAAATATTTGATAGTGTCGGCGAGCAGTATTCCAAAATCGGCCGCGACTATGTTTATGTCGATGCGATGACGCTATATCAGGTTATGAATCCGCAAATGTTTGATGTGGTGGTGGCGGAGAATATGTTTGCTGACATCATCTCCGATCTGTCTTCGGCTACAGTCGGGGGCCTCGGAATGGCGCCTTCAGGAGACATTGGGGATCAACACGCCCTGTTCCAGCCCGCACATGGGACTGCGCCATCCATCGCCGGACAAAGCGTAGCCAACCCTTACGCGATGATTCTCTCTCTGTCCATGATGCTGAACTGGCTCGGCGATAAGCATCAGGATAACAGCTTGCTTGCTGCTGGAGAGGGGATTGATCAAGCGGTTCAGCACATTCTCTCCAGCGGCGGTGCCAAAACAAGGGATATTGGCGGGAACAGCAGTACGACGGATGTTGGGGACGCGGTCGCGCAAGCGTTAAAGCTATCGGCGATGAAGTGGGTTAAATAATGTTTGCGCATAGGATTGAAGACCATTTGGAGATGGGCATTGTATACAATGCAATGTACCCAGACGCCGTTCAGGACGATGCCGCTTTGCTTCAGTCAGCCGATCAAATTTTGCACGATACATATTTCAGGCGAATTGAAGTTTCGGGTATTCAGCATGCGGAGCTCCGAGCCCGCTTTAGGCAGAGGCTTGCCGTTTGCCGTGTGAACACAAGCTATCTGGCGCAGCCTGTCATTTTTAGAGAGGGACTTGATCTGGGAAGCCATGACCCGTCGGAACGATTGCGGGCTATGAACAGGATGCGGATCTGCATGGAGGAAGCGGAGGCTGTGGGCGCGGATATGATTGAAATGATAAGCGGTCCGTGCCCGGCAGGAGGCGCAGATGAGCAAAGCATAAGACGATTTGCCGAATCCATTCTTGAATTAAGCAAGGAGGCTCGGGAAAAAAGCTTGACGATAATGGTGGAAATGTTTGATTACGATGTGGACAAGAAACGTCTGATCGGGTCAGTGGAGGACACCATTCAATGCTTTCAGCATATTGGAGCAAGCCAATCTGTGCAATTATTGCTGGATTTAAGCCACATCCCCATGGTTAGGGCCGATATCTTCGAGGCTGTCAGACAGCTGAGTCCGTGGCTAGGCCATGTTCATGTTGGAAACACAGTAATGATGCCTGGCGACAGCAAATATGGCGATACGCACCCCTACTTTGGTTATCCCGCAGGCGCAATCGACATCGATCAGCTGGCAACTTACTTTCAGGCGCTTCATGAGGTTGGTTATATACGAGAGGACCGATCAGCAAGGCTTACCTTTGAGCTGATATGCACCTCCGCGGATAGGCCTGCTGATCTGATGGCCAATGCGAAGCGGACGCTGCAAGCAGCGTGGCATTCCTTCCTTAGCAAAGGAGGGAATAGGAGGTCATGAGAGAGCAGCCGCGGCTATTGGCCTTTTATGGCGATGATTTTACAGGCTCTACGGATACCATGGAGGTGCTGGAGAGCCAAGGCGTGCGAACGGTATTATTTGTCCAGCCCCCAACGGAGGATCGGTTGAAGGCTTTTCCCCATGCCCAAGCTATTGGTGTGGCCGGTGTTGCGCGAACCATGAATCCGGTCGCCATGGAGCAGGTGCTGGAGCCTCTCTTCCAGCGTTTAATAGAAATGAAGCCTCACGTTCTGCAATACAAGATGTGCTCTACCGCCGATTCCTCACCCGATATTGGAAGCATTGGCAAGGTGGTGGAGATAGGCAAAGCATTGTTTCATGCCCAGAGAGCTGTTCCTATACTGGCAGCGGCTCCGCACCTGCAAAGATACACGGCGTTCGGTAATCACTTTGCCGCCTATCAAGGCAAGTGTTATCGCCTGGACCGGCATCCCTCCATGTCCAGGCATCCTGTAACACCGATGAAGGAAGCGGATCTCTTGCGCCATCTGTCCGAGCAAATGAACGGGAATATTGGCTCCTTCACGATTGTTGATCTTGAGCTGCCTCCAACAGAACGGCTTGCACGATGGGAGACTGCCATCGAGGCCTATGATGCACTCGTTATTGACGCCATGAACGCAGAGCATATCCGAACCATTGGGAGCTTGATTGGGCAAGAGGCGGAATCGTCTACGAGATTTGTAATCGGCTCATCGGGCTTGTCCCTTTCTCTTGGCGCCTATTGGAGGCAGCTTTATGGACTGACAACGAGACAGGAGCAGGAGCTTGAGCCAGAGCAGGTGCTGGTATTATCCGGGAGCTGCTCGCCGATCACGCAGAACCAGATCGATACAGCTGTTCAACAAGGCTTTAGCAAAATCAAAATAGATGCCCTCGAGCTTCTGGCCGAAAATAATCCGGGCGCAAGGAGCAAACGTGTGCTGGAGGAGGCTGAGCGAAGCTGGCGGAATGGACAAAGCCTTATTTTGTATACAGCGGATGGACCTGAGGATGAAAGCATTGGGCGGCTGCATGACAAGCTGCTTCAGGATGGTGAGCCGGTATCTGCGTCAGGTGAGCGAATCGGTCGAAGGCTGGGGGAAATCGGCAAACAATTAATTGCCGCTCTCGGCATTAAACGGGTGGTATTGGCTGGGGGAGACACCTCAGGGTTTGCCGCGTTATCTATTGGTCTGGACGCATTGGAGCTGATTCAGCGAACGGCGCCAGGCGCGCCCTTATGCAAAGGCTGCTCCATGGATCCCGCGATCGATGGTATTGAGATTGCTCTGAAGGGCGGGCAGCTGGGTCAGCCGGATTATTTGGTGAGAATCGCCTCAGGCGGGAAGGGGGAATAGAAGATGGACCTCAGGAAGGATTTATGCAAATTGGGGCGGTATATGCTGGAGAACCAGCTCGCATGGGGGAATTCTGGCAACATCAGCGCTCGGCTATCCCATACGCAAATGCTCATTACCGGATCAGGTACCGATATGGGGCAATTAGCTCCATCAGATCTGGTCGCCGTGGATTTCGAGACTATGGAATGGGGAGGGGAGCTGAAACCCTCCAAGGAAATTCCCATGCATGCAGAAATCTATAAGCATCGTCCGGATGTGCATGCTGTTCTCCACGCATCGCCATTCTGGACCACGCTGATGTCCTGTACGGACGTTCCTTACGTATCGGAGCTTTTTGTGGAGTCTATGTATTATTTGGAGCGGGTAGCTTATGTGGAGTACCATCATCCCGGCTCGAAAGCGCTTGGGCAGGCGGTGGGGGAGCAGTGTACAGGCGCAAATGTAATGATTCTAAAAAATCACGGGGTTCTTGTTTACGACTCAAGCTTAAAGGAAGCCAAAATGGCGCTGGAAACGGTGGAGATGACAAGCCGCATGATCATGACGGCACGAATGAGCGGCCTCACACTTCATGCTTTATCGCCGGCTACGGCCAACGATTTTCTGGAGCATGCGGGCTATAAGCCTCGCAGACGCTTAAGACCCCCATTGCCAGACACGCACTGCCAGACATAGTATTCTGCGGCTAAGCTTTCTTAACCCATCCTGCATGCAGGATGGGTTGTATCTATTTTCTAGATATCTATGGCGTTGGAGCTTCTATGAATTCTTGACCAGAATAGAAGAGAGCGCTATAATGAATATGTCCAATAAAAATGAAATGTATTCCGAAATTAATAGTATTATTATGAGGAAATGGTGTTTGGTCTTAATACAAACTTTGAGGAAGAAGGTATCGAAATGAAGAAAGAAAGCGCTGCAACGATTCGAGGCAAACAATATACAAAAAACGCCGACTGGTTCTGTGAGTTTACGTATGAGCCGGTTGAAGGTCTGGGCTATGAAGAGGGCGTTCATCGCCGTGATCCCAGCAGTGTGATTAAGGTGGGAGAGTTATACTATGTATGGTATACCAAGTCCGTTGGCGAAGCTGTTGGCTTCAATACGGGCGATCCGGACGCCAAGGTATTCCCGTGGGATCAATCCGAGGTGTGGTATGCAACCTCTCCGGATGCTAACACTTGGACCGAACAAGGTCTTGCTGTCGGTAGAGGTCCGAAGGGTTCATACGACGACCGCAGCGTGTTCACGCCCGAGATTCTGCATCATGACGGCAAGTTCTATCTGGTGTATCAAGTGATTGAAGGCCAGTACCTGCTCCGGAAATATGAAAATATTGCAATGGCCGTCGCGGAGTCGCCAGAGGGACCTTGGCGCAAGACTGATGCGCCGATTCTTCGTCCGGCGATGAACGGCGAATGGTTCGGCGATGACGATAATCGCTTAACCGTGAAGCATAAAGGCGACTTCGACAGCCTGAAGGTGCATGATCCCGTTCTCTTCCATTATAATAACCAGTTCTGGCTCTATTATAAGGGGGAGCAGAAGGGCGAGGAGATGACCTTCGGCGGACGGACGACCAAGTGGGGCGTGGCCATCTCCGATCATCCGGAAGGTCCTTACGTGAAGTCGGAATACAATCCGGTGACGAACAGCGGTCACGAGACGCTGCTCTGGCACTATCGCGGCGGTATGGCAGGGCTTCTCTCGACAGACGGTCCGGAGAAAAATACGATCCAATACGCACATGATGGCATTAACTTCGAGATTGAGGCTGTTATTAAGAATCCGCCGGAGGCTGCTGGTCCATTCCGGACTGAGGATACGGAGCGCAGCCCGCTTGAGGGTATTCGCTGGGGCTTGTGCCATAACGTCCATGCCAAGTGGAACCACATTCTGAAATTCAGAACAGTGGAGGATTACAAGCATCACTATGCCAATAAGGTGAACCCTGAGGTGCTCTGGTTAGGCAAAAAAGCGAAGCAAAAAAAGGATTAATGGTGTAAGGCCGAGCTGTCTGCTGCAGACACTCGGCTTTTTTGCCATTGGTAGGTTCTGCAGTTCGTAACCAGAAACAAAGGGACGCTGCCCGCGGGCAGCGTCCCTTCATGACGATGTGAATGGAGCTTAGGAGAGGTAGACGGAGCGCATGGACGGTACGAAGCCCAAGCGCTTGGAGATGAGCGAGGATTTCTCCTTCACATGCGCCTCCAGCTCATCCTGCTTATCGAAGATGCGAGCGGTCGGTCCCGCTACGCTGATAGCCGCGATGACCTTGCCGGTGTAATTGAAGACAGGGCCGGCGATGGAGCTTAAGCCATCATCGTATTCCTCGCGATTGACGGCGATGCCTGACTGTCTAATTTTGCTCAGCTCCTGCAGGAACTGCTGGTGGTCCGTAATCGTTGTTGGCGTATATTGCTGCAGCCCCTTCTCGCTCACGATCTTGTCGACAGCTTCAAGCGAGAAGTAAGCCATGATGGCTTTACCCAGACCGGTGCAGTGTACAGGGTTTCTGGAGCCGAGAATCGCATTCATGATAACGGAAGCGCTCCCGTCCACCTTATAGATGTAGATAACTTCCCCTTCATTATAAACCGCGAGGAAGGCCGTTTGGCCAGTCTGCGCTGCCAGATCCTGAAGATGGGGAATGGCGGCTTCCACCAGATCGATGTTATGGAGGCCCGCCATCCCAATCTCAATGGCCTTCAATCCTACAAAATATTTCTCCGTTGAGGGCTCCTGCATCACAAAGCCCGCCTTCATCAATGTTTCCAAAATGCGGTGTGTTGTGCTCTTGGGCAGCTGAGTCGCTTCCGATAATTCGCCAATCCCGGCCCCGCCCTTGTTCAAGGCGAGCTGCTCAAGCAGGAACAGTGCGCGCTCTAATGTGGAATTCGTTTTGTTCATTTCCATGCTCAAAGGAAGCACCTTCTTTCATTTCATCTCTATTCCGTTATTTTAAATAATGTTTTGATACGAGTCAATCTCAATTATAAATTGATATATTGTTCCGATTTTGTATTGACGAATCTACTTAAGTGTAATAACATTTCATTAATTGGAACGGTTGGGTTCCGATCACTGATAATAGAGGGTGAACATAATGGCTAATGGAAAACGAATTACTCATATTCAAACCGATTATTTTCTTGTGCCGCTCGCGGAGCAATTGGGAGATGCACGGCACGGCATTCATTCGCATTTCGAATTAATTACCGTCACGATTGGCCTGGAGGACGGCAGTGAAGGTGTCGGCTATACCTACACCGGCGGCGTAGGCGGAAGAGCGGTCTGTCAGATGATCGAGCATGATCTGAAGCCGTTCCTGCTGGGCAAGGACGCCAGCTGCATCGAGAAGCATTGGGAAGAGATGAATTGGAAGATTCATTATGTCGGGCGCGGCGGCATTGCGTCATTCGCCATCTCGGCCATTGATATCGCCCTGTGGGATCTGCGCGGGAAGAGCTGTGATGAGCCGCTGTGGAAGCTGCTTGGCGGCCATGCCTCCTCAACGAAGGCTTACGCGGGAGCGATCGATCTCAACTTCACCAAGGAGAAGCTGTTAGCTAATATTCAAGGGTATATGGATAAAGGCTTCCAGGCCGTGAAGATCAAGCTGGGACAAGAGCGTCTGGCAGAGGACATCGAGCGTGTAGCAGCCGTTAGAGAGCTGATTGGACCGGACCGCACCTTTATGGTGGATGCCAATATGAAATGGTCGGTCGAGACCTCCATCAAGGCCGCAAAGCTGCTAGCGCCACATGATATCTTCTGGCTGGAGGAGCCGACAATTCCAGACGATTATGACGGCTACCGCCGGATTGGCGCCGAGGGCGGCTTGCCTATCGCGGCAGGCGAGAACTTCCATACGGTCTATGAATTCGTGAACATGATTACTCGCGGCAAAATTGATTTTCCGCAGCCTGACGCGTCCAATATTGGCGGTGTAACGGGCTGGCTGAAGATTGCGAATCTTGCTTACGCTTACAATCTGCCTGTGTGCACACACGGCATGCAGGAGCTGCACGTCAGCTTAATGTCAGCGATGCCGAATGCGTCGTATCTGGAGGTGCACAGCTTCCCGATCGATCAATATACGAAGCGGCCGCTTGTTATTCAGGATGGAAGAGCCGTCGCTCCGGATGTGCCGGGCACAGGCGTAGAGTTCCGGTGGGAGCTGCTGCAGCCGTACAAGCAATTATTTTAAACATATAATAGGGAGTGGATGGCAATGAAAGCTGCATTCTATGAGGGGAACAAAAGCATTGTAGTCGGTACAGGCGCGCGCAGAGAGCCAGGCCCTGCCGAGGTAGAGATCAAGGTCGCTTATGCGGGCATATGCGGAACGGACCTGCATATTTATCACGGCCACATGGACCATCGTGTGAAGCTGCCTCAAGTGATGGGGCACGAGATGTCGGGCGTCATCGAGCGTGTTGGCGGCGACGTTGCGGATTATAAGCCGGGCGACAAGGTTACGGTGAAGCCGCTGGGACCATGCGGGGAATGTCCGGCATGTCAGGATGGCTGCAGCCATATCTGCCATCGCTTGCAGTTCATGGGCATTGAGACGGACGGCGCTTTCCAAGCTTATTGGACCGTTCCTGCGAGCACGCTGCATAGGCTGCCAGATGAGCTCAGCCTGCAGCATGGCGCGATGATTGAGCCGCTCGCCGTAGCTTGTCATGACGTTCGACTGGGTCAAGTAGCGCCGGGCGAATATGCCGTTGTAATCGGCGGAGGACCCATCGGCACATTGATAGCGCTTGTTGCCCGTGCTGCTGGAGCAAGGGTTGTTGTGGCGGAGATTAATCCCTATCGTCTCCAGCTGCTGGAGGAGCTGGGCTTCGAAACATGCAACTCCAAGGAGCGGGATTTGGCGGAGTATGTGCAGGAAGCAACTGGCGGCAAAGGCGCCGATGTCGTGTTCGAGGTGACCTCCTCCCTGGCTGGCGCTGAGGTAATGACCAAGCTGCCGAAGGTTAGAGGACGTATTGTCATTGTTGGCATATTCAGCAAGCCTGTCCCGGTAGATCTGCATCGCTTCTTCTGGAGAGAGCTTCAGCTGTTCGGCGCGCGCGTGTATGAGCATGAGGACTTCGAGCAAGCGATCCAACTTGCAGCAAGCGGCGAGCTTGGGCTTGATCGTCTGATCAGCGAGGTCTATCCCATCGAGCAGATACAAGCGGGCTTCGAGCAGATGGAATCCGGCAGCGGCGTGATGAAGGTTCTTATTCAGTGCAATTAAGCGGGAGGTAGCGGGATGAATATCTTGGATTTATTTTCACTGCGGGGCAAAAAAGCATTGGTGACGGGCTGCAAGCGGGGCATCGGCAAATCTATGGCGATTGCGCTGGCGCAGGCTGGTGCGGATATTGTCGGCGTAAGCGCAACGCTGGAGCCAGGGAGCGAGGTAGAGCAGGAGGTGCGCCAGGCAGGGCGAAGCTTCACCGGTTATGCTTGCGACTTCAGCGACCGCAGCGCGTTGTACGCGTTCATCACCAAGCTGAAGGAAGAGCATGCTGATATTGATATCATGGTGAACAATGCCGGCACCATCATGCGCAAGCCGGCGGCGGAGCATCCCGATGATTATTGGGATCATGTCATGGAAGTGAATCTGAACTCCCAATTCATATTGGCGAGGGAGATCGGACAAGGCATGCTGGAGCGTGGAGCGGGCAAAATTATTTTTACCGCGTCACTGCTTACGTATCAGGGCGGCATTAACGTGCCTGGTTATGCGGCGAGCAAAGGCGGCATTGGACAGCTGACCAAGGCGCTGGCGAATGAATGGTCCTCGCGCGGCGTTCAGGTGAATGCGATTGCTCCCGGCTACATCGAGACGGATAATACGGAGCAGTTGAGAGGGGACCCTGTCCGTTATGAGGCCATACTGGGCCGGATACCTGCAGCTCGCTGGGGAAGACCGGAGGACCTGAACGGAGCTGTTATCTATCTGGCTTCCTCCGCATCTGATTATGTAACCGGCACGATTGTTACGGTGGACGGCGGATGGATGGGCAGATAGCTGTCTTATGAAAGTAGGGGACGAATGATGCGTGAGCTTAGGACCGTTGTCATTACGGGAGCTACTAGCGGCATAGGCCGCAACATGGCGCTTTATTTTGCGGATAAAGGGTATCAGGTAATTGGCACGGGCAGGGATACGGAGCGAATCACTGCCCTTCAGGAGGAGCTAGATGGCTTTCCTGCTCCCGGGAGGGTTTTCCAGGTGGATGTTCGCAGATATGAGGAGATGAAGGAGCTTGTTAGCCATCTGGAGTCTGAGCTTGGGACGATACATGTCTGGATTAATAACGCAGGTGTCAATCGTGCGATAGGTCCTACGTGGGAGACTGACCCAGTCACCTGGGCGGACGATGTTGACATTAATCTTCTAGGAACCTTCTATGGCGTTCATGCTATTGTCCCCATGATGCTCAGACAGGGCTTCGGCCGGATCATCAACTTAATCGGCGGCGGAACCACTCATGCGATGAAGCACAGCAACGCCTATGGAACGGCCAAGACGGCGGTCGCCAGATTTACCGAGAATTTGGCTGAGGAGTTGGATGAGACTGGAGCCCCTATCAAGGTGTTCGCATTGAATCCAGGACTTAATGATTCAGAGATGACTAGAGCTCTTCGAGCAACGCCGGAAGGAAAACGATATTTTCCGGATATGGAAGAATGGATCCGCAGCGGCGCAGCGAATCCCCAGGAGGCTCCTGCTTGCGCTTACAAGCTGGCGGAGGGGCTGGCAGACCAATACCACGGCCGCATGGTTACGATATATGATTCTATAACGGAAGCGAGTTCCCTCGAGCCTGATCAATACAAGCTGCGAATGCAGCGCTGAGAAAAGGGGAAATCCATGAAACTACATCTATACAAAGCGCTCTGGGGGATGGAAGGCACTTATAGCGAGCAATTCAAGCGAGCAGCAGATGCGGGGTATACCGGCATTGAAGCGCCCATGCCTCTGCCAGAGCAGGAGATGGCCTTCCGAGAAGCGCTTCAGACCTATTCGCTTGCCTATATCGCCCAGATTTTCACTGGCGGTGAGGATCATATTGAATCTTTCAAGGAGCAGGTGGAGAGAGCTGCCGGCTTCGAGCCCCGGCTCATTGTGTCGCACAGCGCCCGGGATCGTATGAGTCATGATGAGCAGGATCGCTTCTTCGAGGCGGCGCTCCGAATAGAGGCGGACAACGGTATAACCGTTGCACACGAGACACATAGGCATCGGGCCATGTTCTCGCCGTGGACAACGGCAAGACTGCTGCATAAGTTCCCGGAATTGCGTATTACGGCGGACTTCAGCCATTGGACGAATGTATGTGAATCTCTTCTTCATGACATGGAGGAGGAGATTGAGCTTGCCATCGCACACACCTATCATATCCATGGCAGAATCGGCTACTCCCAGGGCCCTCAGGTTCCGCATCCTGCAGCTCCGGAATGGAGCATGGAGCGGGAGCGCTTCGAGGGCTGGTGGAAGCGGATGTTCAGCCGCCGCCAGTCGCAGGGGGAAGCTGTAAGCACGATGACACCGGAATTTGGACCAGTTCCCTATATGCCGACGCTTGCCTTTACGAAGCAGCCTGTTGCAGATCTATGGGATGTGAATGAATGGATCGCCAATCGGGTGAGATTCAGCTATCCAGACTGGATTGCTGCTAATAGCAATTGATGCCTTGCCCGGCTGAATAACACATAGAGCACTCGGGTTCCTTCGGAAACGGGTGCTCTTCGTCTCCCTTAAGGGAATAGCCTAACTATTATAGGAGTGATACCTTTGCTGGAAATCGATAAATATTGGGAAGATCCCCGTACGCTGCACATAAACCGCGAGAAGCCAAGAGCTTATTATATTCCGCATGCGGATGCCGAGGGAGCTGTCTCCCGCAAGAGAGGACGCTCTCCTTATTATCAGACCTTAAATGGCGCTTGGAAATTCCAATATCACGCCAGCGTGGAGGAGGTTCGCGACAGCTTCTATGAAGCGGATTATGATGCAGGAAGCTGGTCCTCCCTATTAGTACCCTCCTGCTGGCAGAATAACGGCTACGACAGCATGCATTATTCCAATCTGAACTACACCATTCCATGTGATCCTCCCTTTGTACCGGACGACAATCCCGCAGGGCTGTACATTCGGAAGTTCAACCTCTCGCCGGATTGGACGGAGAAGGACAAATATGTGGTGTTCGAGGGTGTGAATGCGTGCTTCTATCTATGGGTGAACGGAAGCTTCGTCGGCTATAGCCAAGGAAGCCGGGTGCCTGCCGAGTTCAATATCAGCAAGCACCTTGTCTCTGGCGTTAACCGGATGGCGGTTATGGTGCTGAAATTTTGTGACGGCACTTACCTTGAGGATCAGGATTTGTGGCGATATACGGGCATATTCCGGGATGTCTATATGCTGGCGAGGGATAAGGCGCATATTCGCGACGTGTTTGTGCGTACAACGCTGCTGAACGGCGACCGGGAGGCTCAGCTGAATATCGAGCTGGAGATGGCCGGCGGTGCCGTTGTACAAGCTGTTCTGCGAGATCCAAGCGGTATTGAAATAGCTGCGGCGCAAGGTGAAATAGGGCAAACAGGACAACTTCTTATGGAGGTGCTGGACCCGCAGCTCTGGAGTGCGGAGCAGCCGGTGCTGTATGAGCTGCTGTTGTCCTCGGGTGAAGAGGTGCTGCGCTTCAGCGTTGGCTTCCGCCGTGTGGAGATTCAAGAGGGCGTGTTCCAGATCAATGGCGTTC
Source organism: Paenibacillus soyae (assembly GCF_024623455.1). GTDB lineage: Bacteria > Bacillota > Bacilli > Paenibacillales > Paenibacillaceae > Pristimantibacillus > Pristimantibacillus soyae. The sequence continues at coordinate 86,304 of NZ_JANIPJ010000008.1, forward strand.
CCGTGAAGCTGAAAGGCGTCAATCGTCACGATTCCCATCCAAGCCTTGGCCAGACCATTCCTCTGCAGCATATGATTCAGGATCTTCAGGTGATGAAGCGCCACAATATTAATACCATTCGGGCATCTCATTATCCCAATGATCCCCGATTTCTGGAGCTCTGCAATGAATACGGCTTCTATGTGGTGGACGAAGCGGACCTGGAGTGCCATGGGCTGGCTATCGCCGATAACTGGGACAATATGGCCAAAGGGCTTGGAATGCAATCCTATACGGACTTCCATGAGCTGTCCAACAATCCTGATTGGGAGGAGGCCTTCGTCGATCGGGCGGTTCGTATGGTGGAGCGCGATAAAAACAACCCTTGCGTGGTGATCTGGTCGATGGGCAACGAGTCCGGATACGGTCCTAATCATATTGCCATGGCGAAGTGGACGCGGGAGAGGGACAGCGCAAGGCCTGTTCATTATGAAGGAGCAGCCTCCCTGTACCTGGGTCATCCCGATACAAGCGCGTTGGACATGGAAAGCCGCATGTATGCATCTGTCCCGGAGATTGAGGCCTATGCCAAGGATGAGTCGAAGCTGAAGCCGCTGTTCCTGTGCGAATACAGCCACGCCATGGGCAATGGCCCCGGCGATCTGCTGGACTACTGGAATGTCATCTACGCCGAGCCGAAGCTAATGGGCGGCTGTGTGTGGGAATGGTGCGACCACGGCATTGAGAGGAAAACCGAGCATGGCGACACGTATTATGCGTACGGCGGCGACTTCGGCGAGAAGCCGCATGACGGCAATTTCTGCATTGATGGCCTGGTAGCTCCCGATCGTACGCCGCATACTGGCCTGCTGGAGCTGAAGCAGGTCATAGCGCCTGTTCGGATGGAGGCCGTTGAGCTGGAGAAGGGCCGGCTGCAGATTCACAATCTGTATGACTTCGTGGACCTCTCCCATCTGGTCTTCTATTGGAAGGTGGAGCGTGAGGGCGTACTCCTTCAGCAAGGCGAGCTTCGAGGCTTGCGAACAGCTCCGCACACCGGAGAGGTGGTGGAGCTGCCGCTGCAACCGAAGCTGTTCTCTCTGGATGCGGTCAGCTTGACCATATCCTGCTGCCTGGAGGAGGAGAACGTGTGGGCGGAGCGTGGGCATGAAATCATGTTCCAGCAATTTGAGCTGACGTCAAGTGTTGGCAACGGTGCTTCCAAGCTTTTTGAAAACAAGGCCTCTCATACCTCCATCCAAGTGCTGGAGGAGGAGCGTAAGCTCCTTATTACGGGCTTTGACTTCAGCCATTCCTTCGATCTGCGGAAGGGTATGCCGGATCAGCTGACAAGGCACGGGGTGGCGCTGCTGGAGCAGCCTCTGTCCTTCAATATGTGGCGGGCTCCGCTTGATAACGACAGACCGCTGGTCGCGAGATGGGAGTACGAAGGACTGGAGCATGCCGGCATGAAGGTGTATCGCTGTGATTGGGAGCAGCGTGCCGAGGGAGAGGTTGTCGTGACCGTTGAGTTTTCATTGGGTCTCTACACGCGTAGACCTATTGTGCGAGGGTCAGCCCAGTGGTTGTTCGATGCCCAAGGCGCGGTTACGGTGAAGGCAAGCGCAGAGGTGAAGAAGGAGATAGACTTCCTGCCTCGCTTCGGCTTGCAGCTGAGAATGCCGGCAGCCATGAATACGGTGGATTATGTCGGTTATGGACCGCATGAGAGCTATGTGGACAAGCGTCAGAGCGTACGCAAGGGCAGATATGTACAGCGCGTTGAGGAAATGGGCGAGTCATATATTATGCCGCAGGAGAACGGCTCCAGATGGGGCACGGAATGGGCTGTCGTATCCAATGAGCTGGGTATGGGCCTGCTGCTGGACGGTACAGAACCTTTCTCGTTGAACGCTTCCCGTTATTTGCCTCAGGATCTGACGGCGGCTAAGCATACGTATGAGCTCCAGCAGAGGAAGGAAACGATCGTTCAGCTCGATTACAAGATGAGCGGCGTGGGCTCGCACTCCTGTGGCCCCAAGCTGATGGACAAGTACCAGCTGAAGGAGAAGCAATTCGACTTCCAATTTACCTTAAGACCTGTATTTAAGGAAGATGAGTAAAAACGTATTGACGCCTATCCTATCCAACTGTATAATCAACTCAAAACGGAACAATGTTCCGAAAATAATAATAAAATAATAATTTTCGGATTAATGTTCTGTAATATTATGCAGGTATAATATGGGAGGTTATGGCATGTCACGTGTAGTAAAGGATTTAAGCGGCAAGCTCTGGCAGATGGAGAAGATGAGAGTAGGCGAAGGGGAACGAGAAGGGTTCCATATCCTTCCGGCAGAGCGGCAGGGTGTTATATTTAGCTGGAATTATGCTTCTGTGCCAGGGGATGTATACACGGATTTGCAGCGCGCCGGTGAATTGGAGGATCCTTACTTCGGCCGCAATATGCATAAGGCCAAGTGGTTGCAGGAATATGAGTGGTGGTACATTCGCAGGTTCAACGTCTCGCAGGATATGAAGGGCAAGAAGGTGCATCTGGAATTTGAAGGCGTTGACTACAGCTGCACCGTATGGCTGAATGGCCAATTGCTGGGCAGTCATGAGGGCATGTTCTCTCCTTTCTCCTTCGAGGTCAGCCAGTACCTCAACTTTGATGGATGGGCTGGCGGCTCCAATCAGCTGGCGGTCAAGCTGGACCCGCCGCCGAAGAACTTCCGCAATGTCGGCGGCAAGAAGGTGAACTTCTCCGGCGATTATTTCACCGGCCTTGTGCCATTCGGCATCTGGCGCCCGGTACGCCTTGTGGCTACAGAGGATGTGCGCATTGTGAATTATCGCACCGAGTCCGAGCTTAAGGATGGGGGCGCTGCCGTCCATGTGGAGGTTGAGCTCGACAATATGGCTGCTGAGGCGGCAACCGTCCAGCTCCAGATCGCTTTGAAGGGCCATAACTTCGAATCCGAGACGATCACTCGTACAGTGGAGGCAGAGGTTCAAGCCGGCTGCCATTCTGTGAAGGCAATTGTAGATGTGGCGGACGCGAAGCTGTGGTGGCCTTGGGACATGGGCACTCCGAATTTGTACGATATGGCAATTACAGTCCGGAAGAACGGCTCGGAGCAGGATCGTGTTGAGGACAGAATCGGCATCCGTACGATTCAGATGGAGAAGAATCCAGGGTTCACCGAAGAGGAGTCGGAATATCCGTGGACCTTCGTTATTAACGGCAAGCGCCAATTCCTGCGCTCGGCATGCTGGGGCGGACAGCCGTCCTTCCTGTATGGACGGAACAGCACGAAGAAATATGAGCATCTGCTGAATCTGGTGAAGGAGAGCAATATGAACAATCTGCGGATCTTCGGCTGGCATCCGCCGGAAATTCCGACCTTCTATAAGCTGTGCGATGAGCTGGGCATTACAGTGTGGACGAACTTCACATTCTCTACCCAAGCCTTCTCCAATGATCCGGCATTTGTAGATTCGGTAGCGAAGGAATGTATTGAAATTGTGAAGCTTCGCCGCAATCACCCCTCCAACATTTATTGGATGGGCGGCGAAGAGGTATTCTTCACAGATGCTCATATTGAGAGCGGCAACAAGGAGCTCATGGAAGCGATCGGAGTTGCCATTGGGGCATACACCTCCGTTCCGTACGGGCTGGCATCGCCGCTTAGCAACGAGTTCGGCCAGAGCATGGGCTTCAAGCCCAAGGAGTCCCAGCACGCCAATGAGCATTATTACGGCGGCGGCCGGAGCTTCATGGAGGAATATTACCCGGCTCTGGATTGCTCCATCATTCCGGAATTGACGGCGGCGTCGGCGCCATCTATCGACAGTCTGAGGAAGTTTATTCCGGAGAACGAGCTTTGGCCGATTGGACCAAGCTGGGGCTACCACTGGGCCGATATCCACATTCTCCAAGGACTGAACATAGAGGTGTTCGGGGATAAGAGAATGGATTCGCTGGAGCAGTTCGTGGAATCGACTCAAATCGCCCACGGCACGATTCTCCAGTTTGCCCTTGAATTGTACCGCAGACGGAAGCCGCGTATGAGCGGCGTGTCACTCTGTCACTTCATTACGCACTGGCCGGACATCAAGTGGGGGCTTGTCGATTATTATGGTCAGAAAAAAATCAGCTTCGACTATGTCAAGAGGAGCTATCAGCCGCTTCTGCCAAGCTTGGCATTCGCGAAGAGAAGATGGAACCCGGGCGAGACGTTCCAAGGCGAGCTGTGGATTGTGAATGACTACCATGAGGCCTACGGAGACACTGAGCTGGAATGGACGCTGAGCAATCATAAAGGCGAGGTTGTACAAAGCGGCACGGTAGAGGCGCAGGTGGCTTCCAACAGCTCCGCCAAATTCAGCGACATCGCATGGAAGGTGGATGCTGACGCGGCAGGCGAGTTCTCGGTTGCGCTGACGTTGAAGCAAGGCGGCAGCGTGCTGGCCAGCAATGCATACAAGCTGCTTATTGGCGATCAGGCCGAGGCGAAGCGCATTTGTATCGAGCATCTGGACGAAAGCAACAAGCTGCGAGATGAATATGGCCACAGCTATTACCGCTACAACCCTGAGCTCTGGGAGCTGGAGTAGTATCGGCAAGCGGATGTTTCTTGGGAAGATTGTAACGGTTCAGGAGGGGATGGCTTGCTTCCATTAGAGGGTTTGCTCGTTGTGGAATACAGCACGCAGCTTGCCGGACCCTTCGCGGGGTTAAGACTGGCTGAGCTTGGGGCGCGAGTCATCCGAATCGAGGGGACGGAGGATGAGCCGCTTCCGCTTGTCAGCTTGTACCGCAACAAAGAGAGATTTCAGTTCTGCGCCGCCACTGAAGGAGAGCATGGGAAGCTTAGCAAGCTGATTGCGAAAGCTGATGTTCTCATCGAAGGTCCGCCTGCTAGCGGGTTACAGACAACGCTGCTCCCTTATGAGAGAACGCAAGCGCTGAATGCCAAGCTGATCCATGCCAGCATAACGGGTTATGGCCGGGAAGGAGCCTGGAGTGCGAAGCCCTATGACGACTTGTTCGTCCAGTCACTCACGGGCATGCCTTGGCTGAATGGGAATGCGGATGATCCCCCAATCCCATTCCCGCTGTCCACGGTGGAGATGTTCGCAAGCGCCAATCTCGTGCAAGGCATTCTGGCTGCTCTTGTGCACCGTTCCAAGTTGGGTGAGGGGATGCTTGTTGAGGTTAGTCTGCTGGAGTCGGCGATTGATTATCAATTCGAGGTGCTGACGACTCATCTTCATGATGGAGGACAGCTGCCGCAGCGAAGCTCGTTAAATAATGCCCATGCTTATCTGGCGGCTCCATATGGAATCTATGAGACGGCTAATGGGTATTTGGCTCTGGCTATGGGCTCTGTGCTGGAGCTGGGCGCGCTGCTGCAATGCGAAGCTTTGGCCCGCTATGAGGATCCTGCCAGCTGGTTCTTGAGGCGGGATGAAATTAAAGGGCTGCTCGCCGATCATCTCAGAACCAAAGCGGCTGCGGACTGGGCGGAGGACCTGGAAGCGGGCGGCTACTGGTGCGCCGTGGTTCAGACGGTTGACGAGCTGCTTCAGCACGAAGGCTTCCTGGCCTTGCGCAATATACAGCAGGTTCAAACGGAGGAGCTAGGCTTATTCCTTACGCCTTATTGTCCCATTCGGTTCGACAACAGCTATATGGAAAGTCGCCGTGGAGTTGGGCGGGCGGGCATGGACAACGCCAGGCTTGAGGCGGAATTTCAGCTGCTATAGCCGCAGCGGCTGCATATTAAGTTGAAGCAGGAGTGATACATCATGATGCCGAGACCGCTGGAGGGCTTGCTTGTGCTTGACTTCAGTCAATTCCTGTCTGGTCCTTATGCAGGCTTACGATTAGCGGATTTGGGCGCGCGAGTCATAAAGATTGAGCGGCTGGACGGCGGGGATTTGTGCAGAAGGCTGTATATTTCGAATTTGGAGCTGGATGGGGACAGCACGCTGTTTCACTCCATCAATCGGAATAAGGAAAGCTATGCTGTCGACTTGAAGTCCGAGACAGATCGCTGCAAGGTGCGGAAGCTGCTGAGCCATGCGGATATGATGGTTCAGAATTTTCGGCCGGGTGTCATCGAGAAGCTTGGTTTCGGCTATGAAGAGGTGAAAGCCATTAATCCGCGTCTCATCTACGGCTCTATTAGCGGTTATGGAGGGAACAGTCCACTCCGTGACAGACCCGGTCAGGATCTGCTGCTCCAGGCGCTCACGGGGCTGCCCTGGCTGCACCGAGATAAGTCCAGACGGGGGCCTATCCCATTTGGTCTTGCTATTGCAGATATGATAACCGGAGCCCACCTTGTGCAAGGCATGCTGGCGGCTCTTGTGCGGCGGTCCATCCAGGGCAACGGCGCACTTGTAGAGGTCAATATGCTGGCATCCACCTTGGATGTCATGCAGGAGATCTGGGAGGAGAAATGGATGCCGGATCAAGGCTCTAGCTTACCTGCCGAAGGAGCAGAAGGATCGGCGTCCATTCGCTGGCTGAAGGGGCTGTATCCAACAGCTGGGGGCTATATTGCGCTCGGCGATATGCCTCTGCACACATTGGCCCAGGCGCTTGCCCCTCACATCACCTTGGATACGCTCGGCGAAGCTGCGGCTGCCCGCATGGAGGAGCTGCTGACAACACGTCCTGCTCATTATTGGAGCGTGGAACTGCAAAAGGCCGGCATTCCTTGCGAGGAGCTGCTGGATTGGAAGCAGCTTCTGCAGGAGGAAGCGTTCAGCGAGCTGCGTATGACGCAGGACATCTATCGAAGCAACGGAGCCCGCATGACGGCAATCTCCTGTCCCATCAGGCTGAACGGCCATCGGCTGTTGTCCTCTAGAGGAGCGCCGCGTATTGGAGAGCATAACGCCGTTGTTGAATCGGAATGGAACATTACACGTTGAAGAGATGGTGATGAAGTTGAAATTAAAAGGAATGACATGGTCTCATGAGCGCGGCTTGAATCCATTGGTGGCTGCCTCACAGGCGTTTCGCAAGCTGGAGCCTAACGTCGAGATTGAATGGGACGCGCGTTCTCTGTCTGATTTCGAGCTGTACCCGCTGGAGCTGCTTGCAGATACCTATGATCTCATTATGATTGATCACCCCCATATCGGAACAGCGGTTGCGAAGGGACTGCTGCTGCCTTTGAATGATCGGGTAGAGGAGGCTTTTCTGAAGGATCAGGAGCTTCATTCGACAGGGTTGAGCTACGCCAGCTATACGTATGAAGGCAGACAGTGGGCGCTGCCTGTGGATGCGGCAGCTCAAGTCAGCGCCTATAGACAGGATTTGCTGGATCAGGCTGGATTGTTGCCAGCCCGAAGCTGGAGCGACGTGCTCGCCATCGCCAAGCAGCTGCCCATAGGGCAGTCAATTGGTCTCCCTCTTGTGCCAGTGCATGCGTATTCAACCTTCTTCACGTTATGCGCGCAGCTGTCGAACCGGGCCTATTGGAGTGAAGGTCTTGATCTTCCTATGGAGGTAGGCGAGCAGGCGCTTGCGCTTATGGAAAGCCTGATGCCGTATGTACATTCGGAATCGGTGCATCAGGATCCCATTCACATGCTGAATCTTATGGGTACCAGCAATGAAATAGCGTACATTCCGCTTATCTACGGGTATTCCAATTATGCGAGAGTCGGCTTTCGGCCGTCTGTGGCGAGCTTCGGCAACATTCCGTCTGACAGCGGCGTGCCAAGCGGCAGCATGATTGGCGGTGTAGGGCTTGCGATTTCGTCGCAATGCCGGCATGCTGACATCGCTGCCCGATTTGCCGTTATGGTCGCTTCACCAGAGTTCCAACGCACCTCGTTTTTCCTGAATGACGGTCAGCCGGGCCATCGAGAGGCATGGCTGGACCCCGAGGTGAATCGCCTCTCCGGCGGCTTCTTCAAGAACACGTTGGACACATTGACACACGGCTCCATGAGACCGCGTTTCCATGGCTATATCAGCTTCCAGGAGCAGGCTGGCAATCTGATTCGGTACCGCCTGATGAATCAGGCGCCGGAGCGGAGAACGGTAATTCAAACCTTAAACGAAATGCATATGCAGGTTAGACGAGAGCATCAGGAAACGGGGCTGTGAGCAGAATGAAGCTGCTGGAGGATATTGTTGTACTGGATTTCAGCCAATATTTGGCAGGTCCTGTGTCCGCGCTTCGGTTAGCCGATTTGGGAGCGCGAGTCATCAAGATCGAACGACCGAACGCGGGTGATGGAAGCCGCCAGCTGACTCTGTCGAATCTAAGGGTAGACGGAGAGAGCACCGTATTCCAGTCTATGAATCGGAACAAGGAGAGCTACGCTGCCAACCTGAAGGACCCCTCAGATCTCGTAAGAGTAAAGCGGTTGATTCAACAGGCGGATGTCATCATAGAAAATTTTCGCCCCGGCGCTATGGATAAGCTCGGTCTGGACTATGAATCCGTGAAGGCGCTGAATCCTGGCATTATATACGGCAGTATTACTGGATACGGTGTGGAAGGCCCCTGGAAGAACAAGCCGGGTCAGGATTTGCTGGTCCAATCCATGTCCGGCTTAGCCTGGCTGAACGGCGACGGCGAGCAGCCGCCTGTTCCCTTCGGATTAGCAACCATTGATCTGCACACCAGCTCCGTATTTGTTCAGGCCTTGCTGGGCTTACTGTATAAGCGAGAGAAAACCGGCCAGGGCGGACTAGTGGAGATCAGCCTGATGGAGGCGGCTCTGGATTTCCAATTCGAAGTGCTGAGCGCTTATATGAACAAAGAGCCGAGAGAGCTGCCCAAGCGAAGCAGGTTCCGTAATGCCCATGCTTACCTTGGCGCGCCATATGGCATCTATGAAACAAAGGATGGCTATATCGCGCTGGCCATGGGCTCCATTCTGGCATTAGGCGAACTGCTGCAATGCGAAGAGCTGCTTGTCTATACGGAGCAGTCAGCTTGGTTCGATGAGCGGGACACCATTAAGGGAATATTGAATCGTCACCTGAAGACGAGGTCGACAAAGGAGTGGCTCGATATGCTGGAGCCGGCCGACTATTGGTGCGCTGAGGTGTTCGATTGGGAGCAGTCTCTTCAGCATGAAGGCATCAAGGTGCTGGATATGTTCCAGGAGGTCGTAAGGCCATGCGGCGCGGTGTTCAAGACGACGCGTTACCCGGCAAGGGTGAACGGACAGCTGCTCAAGCATGAGAAGGGAGCGCCTCCAGTCGGCCAGCACACAGTACGAATTAATAGGGACTTCGGTCTTGAGGATTCGGTGGACAACGATGGAGGGAGGTAAGGCGATGGACCATAACGATATTCGATACGAGGTTGACAACTATATAGGGACGATTACGCTTGCCAGACCGGGCAAGCTGAATACCGTCACACGTGCGATGGGCGAGCGGCTCAGCGAGCTCTGTCAGGAGATCAACAGGGACAAGGGCGTTCGAGTCGTCGTCCTCACCGGCGAAGGCGAGAAGAGCTTCTCCGCCGGCAGCGACATTGAAGTGTTGGATGACTATGGAAGTCCATGGGATTTGCGTAATCGAGACGATTATTGTATGGCGATTCGCAGCATTCGCAAGCCAGTCATAGCAATGGTTAATGGGTATGCCATTGGCGGAGGACTGGAGCTTGCGCTGCAGGCCGATATTCGTATGGCGTCATCCAATGCGAGGTTCGGCGCAGCAGAAATTAAGCTGGGCTGGATCGGAGGCAGCGGAAGCACGCAGCTGCTTCCGAGAATTGTAGGTGCAGGCAAGGCTGCGGAGATGGTGTTGACGGGGAGGCTGCTGTCTGCGGAGGAGGCTTTGCGTTGCGGATTGGTTGAGCAGGTTGTGGAGCCTGGTGAGCTGAAGAAGCTGGTCTACGAGACGGCAAGCGCCATCGCGGCTTATAGCCCAATCGCTGTCGAGAACGCGAAGCTTGCACTTCGAGCGGCCATGAATATGCCGCTTGACGCAGGCCTGCAATATGAGAACAGTCTGTTCTCCTTCTGCTTCACGACCGAGGACGCGCAGGAGGGCAAGGCAGCCTTCAAGGAGAAGAGAGCTCCGCAATTCAAGGGCCAATAATAATAGAAGCGAAAGGGAGATGGAGCACAATGATGAAGGGCAATCGCAATGGACAAGACTATTATCGGTTATATATAGACGGCCAATGGGTGGAGGCAGCTTCGGATCGGCTGATTGAGGTGCAGAACCCGGCGAATGAAGAGGTGATTGGACGGGTAAGCGATGCCTCTGCCGAGGATGTGCAGAAGGCGCTGGAATCGTCCGAGCGGGCGCAGCAGGCGTGGCAGGCGCTGCCTGCCGTGAAGCGTGCGTCTTATTTGGTCAAATTGGTGGAGAAGGTGAAGGAGAAGCGCGAGTTCCTAGCCAAGCTGCTGGTGATGGAGCAGGGCAAGACATATCGTGAGGCGCTCGGAGAAGTGGATGATACGATGGCTTATATGATGTTCGCCGTGGAATCCGCCAACAAAATTAAAGGTGATATTCTTCCTTCCAATAAGGAAGGCGAGATGCTGCAGATTCGCAAGGTGCCATATGGCGTCACTATTGGCTTATGCGCATGGAACTATCCGCTGGCCTTGATCGGCCGAAAGCTGGGACCGGCGCTTGTGACGGGCAATACGATGATTATTAAGCCGCATGAGCTTACGCCAATCGCTTCGGCCGAGTTTTTCAACCTGGTTCACGAGGCGGGCTTCCCTCCTGGCGTTGCGAACTTCGTGACAGGCACAGGCGCGGAGGTGGGACAGCTTCTGGTGAGCAGCCCCATTACGAAGATGGTAACGGTAACCGGCAGCGTACGCGCGGGTCAGCAGATCTACAAGGCGGCTTCCGACAACATTACCGCATTGTCTCTGGAGCTGGGCGGCAAAGCCCCGTTCATCGTATTGGAGGATGCGGATATTGACCAAGCGGCGGCAGCGGCTGTCACAGCCCGATTCGCGAACTGCGGGCAGGTATGTGTGTGCAATGAGCTGGTGCTTGTTCACGAGAAGGTGGCGGAGGCCTTCACAGCGAAGCTTCTGGAACATATGAAGGCTATTAAGGTGGGCGATCCTTTCGACAGCACTGTAACGATGGGGCCTAAGGCGAATGGCAATGATCTGCAAAAAATTGACGACATTGTTCAAGAAACGGTAGCCCAAGGCGCCAAGGTAGCCTTTGGAGGCAAGCGTCCTAGCGGCGGTATCTTCGATAAGGGCTATTGGTATGAGCCGACTGTCCTTGTTGATGTGAAGCCGGACATGGCCGCAGCGCAGAAGGAGATATTTGGTCCCGTGCTTCCGATTGTAACCATCAGCAGCTTTGAGGAGGCCATTAACATCGTCAATTCCAGTGAGCTGGGCTTGTCGGCTTACCTGTTCACCAGTGATATGAAGAAAATGATGCATGGTACAGATGTGCTTCAGGTGGGAACAGTCTTCGTCAATCAAGGTATGTCAGGCTGTATGCAGGGCTACCACAGCGGCCATAAGCTGAGCGGACTGGGCGGCGAGGATGGCGAATACGGACTGGAAGGCTATATGCAGAAGCGTGTAGTGTACTTGAATTATAAGTAAGGAGAGGGGCCTGCGGTTTACCGACCGCAGGCTGCTTCCCTATTTTGAGAGGTAGAATTTTTATTTTAAGAACAGGTGGTGGGGGATAAATGCAGCAAGGCTCGCAGGGCTCGCGCATACGAGCTAATGAGAGGCTGATTGACGAAATGAATGCAACAACTCCGCCTTATGGCACCCTTGCGATCTGGCTGCTGGGCCAGGAGAGCATTGTGGTGAAGGGGGATGGCATCCTTCTCTACTTCGATCCCTTCGTATCCGATGATGTGAGGAGCAAGCTGGGTCTCCAGCGATTGTATGAGCCGCCGCTTGTTCCAGCCGATATTACGAATGCTGCTGTCAGTCTCATTACGCATGATCATGAGGATCATCTGGATGCCGGCACGATGAAGGTTATCTGCTATAGCAGCCCGGACAGCCTTGTTATCGCTCCCAAATATTGCGCCAGCACGATTAGGGGGCTTGGCTTTGCGCCTCATCGTGTCTTCCATGCCCATACAGAGGAGCCCCTGTCGCTGCTAGGCGATCGGCTTCAAGTGTGGTCGATACCGGCCATGCATGAGCAGTTTGAGGTTGACGCTGACGGGGAGCATCGGTATGTCGGCTACGTCATCCGATTGAATGGCGTGACCCTGTATCATGCGGGAGATACGCTGGTCTATGACGGATTGGCCGCACGGCTGCGGAGTGCGTGCATAGATGTAGCCTGTCTGCCTATTAATGGACGCGACTATTATCGCGCCAGCCGGAATATTGCCGGCAATATGAATTATCGGGAGGCAGCGGAGCTGTCTTGGGAGATTGGCGCGGACACCGTCATCCCTCTTCATTATGATACGTTCGACTGGAATACAGAGAAGCCGGGCTCGTTCGTGCAATATGTATACGAGCAGTATCCGGAGCAGAAGTGTCATCTGCTGGCGCGCGGGGAACGCTTCCTCTATGTGTCGAGCTCCGCATTCAAGAATGAGAATGAACCAAGGGAGAGATAGTGAGATGAGAGGAATTCCTTTTATACAGGACTGGAAGTTTATACTGGGCGAGCCGGAGTCTCCCCATTTGCTGGCAACGGATGATACCTCATGGCGCACACTGGATCTGCCCCATGATTGGAGCGTGGAGTTCCCGTTTGATCAGGAGAAGGGGGAAGCCTGCACCGGCTATCTGCCTGGCGGAATTGGCTGGTATCGCAAGCGCTTCACGTCCACGCCCGAGATGACCGGAAGCAAGGTCATCATTAACTTCGACGGCATTTATAATCGTGCAAGCATCTATTGCAACGGGCAGCTTGTACGGTTTCATCCCTACGGCTATTCGCCATGCCTGGTGGATATAACGGATTGCCTGCATGCTGAGGGCGAGGATAATCTCATTGCGGTGAAGGTTGATCATTCCCGTTACGCGGACAGCAGATGGTATACGGGCTCCGGCATTTATCGGAAGGCAGCCCTTCATATTATGCCTAAGCTTCATATCCCCGTGTGGGGCACCTATTACACGACGCCGGACGTCGATGATGCTTCTGCTGTTGTACGTGGAGTCATCACCTTGCGGAATGATGAAGCGGGCCCGCAGCAAGCGGAACTGATCTGCAGCCTTTTCGGACCGGATGGCCAGCTTGCAGCCAAGGAGAGAGTGAGCTGCTCTCTGGCAGGTAATCAATCAGAGGAGCTTCAGATGGAATGGAAGATTCCGAATCCGGAGCGATGGGAAATTCATGATGGCAAGCTGTACCGCGCAATTGTTGAGGTAGTGGACGACGGACGGACCATCCAGACGGTAGAGGATCGTATAGGTATACGAGAGTTCCGATTCGATGTCGACAAGGGCTTCTATTTTAATGGAAGGAACACGTTAATTAAAGGGGTCAATCTGCATCATGATGGCGGGCTTGTTGGCGCGGCGGTGCCTCTGGATGTATGGAGACGCAGGCTGGAGACGCTGAAGGCATGCGGATGCAATGCCATCCGGACAGCCCATAACCCAGCCTCGGAGGACTTCCTGGATCTATGCGACGAGATGGGCTTCCTGGTGCAGGAGGAGTTCTTCGATGAATGGGATAATCCGAAGGACAAGCGCAGCAACGGCGGGGAGCAACGGGTGGATTATATAACCCGGGGGCATGCTGAATTTTTCCGGGAGTATGCCAAGCAGGATCTGCAGGACACGGTGCTGCGGGACCGGAACCATCCTTGTATTTTCCAGTGGAGTATAGGCAATGAAATTGAATGGACGTATCCCAAATATAATGAGGCAACCGGCTACTTCGGCATGAATGCCTCCGGCAATTATTTCTGGACGCTGCCGCCGAACAGCAAGGATAAAATTCGCGAGATCATTCAGGGGCTGCCAAGAGACGCCTATGACATTGATAAGACAGCCCGGCTCTTGTCACGCTGGACCAAGGAGCTGGATACAACGAGACCCGTTACAGCCAATTGCATCCTGCCCAGCGCCAGCTACGAATCGGGCTATATCGACGAGCTGGATATTGCAGGGTACAGCTACCGCAGGGTGATTTATGATTACGGCCATCAGCATTATCCCGACAAGCCGATACTGGGAACGGAGAATGTAGCCCAGTGGCATGAATGGAAGGCGGTGTTGGAGAGAGAGCATATTCCTGGCATCTTCCTCTGGACTGGCATCGATCATATGGGTGAAGCCATACAGAAGCCATGGCCGCGGAAGGGCTCCAATCTGGGTCTGCTGGATTTCGCCGGGTTCCAGAAGCCTTCCTACCATATGTTCAAAAGCTTATGGAATGAAGAGGCGCATGTCCATCTCGTCACGCAGACTGTGGAGGAATCCTTGTATCGCCTGAATGAGGCCGGCGAGCTGGTGGAGAAGGTGCCTGGCGGCTGGCAGGAGAGAGTGTGGTTCTGGCATGATGTGAACTCTCATTGGAATTATAGGGATGGAGAGCTGGTTGTGGTCGAGGTATATTCCAATTGCGAAGAGGTTTCCTTATATTTGAACGACACCTTGGTTGCCGCCAAACGCCTGGAGCAGTTCGAGGACCATATCTACAAATGGGCAGTGCCTTATGCCGCAGGAGAGCTGAGGGCTGTCGGCAAGCGAGCCGGTGAATCAACCTCTGCCAGTATCCATACGGTAGGCCCCATTCATACCATTCAGCTGCTTGGGGACAAGGACACCCTCCAGATTCATCCCGATCATGTCGTTCATGTTACTGTTCAGCTATTGGATGCGCAGGGGCATGCCATTACGAACCAAGATGTGGAGCTTGCCTTCGAGGTGGAGGGGGAATGCCGCATTCTTGGAGTAGACAATGGCAGCCCTGACAATGTGCAGCCTTACCAGAGCACAAGCCTTATGACAGAGCTGGGCAGAGGACTGCTCCTTGTACAGGGCACCAAGCCAGGAGAGCTTGCGATTAAGGCGACATGCGCTGCTATCCATGTCGTATCCAATATATGTAAGGTGAAAGTCGTCGAATAGGCCCCTAATGGAATGAATAGAAACTTGTTTCAATAGAGATCGGAAAAGTCCAATAACATGACGAATTGGTTCATTTTATTGTGGAGTAAGCCGTGATACGATCAAGTGAAGTCGATATCCCATGAGGAGGCAACAAGGATGAAGCTGGTACACATTCAATTCGAGGGTAAGTTAACCTGCGCGATTGCAGGAGAGCAAGGGATTCTGCCGATTGAAGCGAGCCTGGAGGACGTGATTGCCGGAAGGGCTGATGCGGCGGAGCTTGCTGCAGCAAGCCGCGGTAAGTGGCTGTCGGAGCAGGAAGTAGTGTTCGCACCTTCCATACCGGCTGGCAAAAAAATCATTTGCGTTGGTCTTAATTACAAGAAGCATGCGGAGGAGGCGGGACTCCCCGTACCTGAGGTGCCTATTCTGTTCAACAAGTTTTCCAATGGACCTGTTGGACATGGGGCGGAAGTTGGCCTTCCCGCCCAAGCGTTCAAATATGATTACGAGGCTGAGCTCGGCATCGTAATCGGCAAGACGGCCAGAAACATCAAACAGGAAGAGGCGCTGGATGTCGTATTCGGCTATTGCAACGTCAATGACCTGTCTGCGCGTGATCTCCAGATGCGTACAAGCCAGTGGATGCTTGGCAAAATATTAGATGGCTTCTGTCCAGCTGGCCCTTATCTCGTCACGGCGGATGAAGTGGGCGATCCCAACGAGCTGGATATTCAGCTGTATCTGAACGGAGAGCTTCGCCAGAGCTCCAATACAAGAGACATGATTTTCACTGTTCCGGAAATCATTCAATACATTACGAAATATATGACGCTGGAGCCTGGCGACCTTATTCTGACCGGGACGCCTGAGGGCGTGGTGGCCGGTTATCCGGAGGATCAACAGGTATGGTTGAAGGACGGAGACGTCGTTACCGTTGAAATCCAGAAGCTTGGAGCTTTGACCAATGTCATGAAGGGATGCTGACCAATGAAAGCCTTGGTTATCCGCAGCCCGCATCATATGCAGCTGGAGGAGATGGAGGCCCAGCCGTTAGGGCCTCATGATGTTCGAGTTCGGTCCAAGGCTGTCGGCATATGCGGGACGGATCTCGAAATCTATGAAGGACAGATTTCCTCCGATTTCGTGAAGTATCCCGTTGTGCCTGGACATGAATGGAGCGGAATGGTCGTAGAATGCGGCTCCGAGGTGACAAGCGTAAGACCGGGGGACAGAGTCATTGCCGAAGGGTTATTGTCATGCGGCAGCTGCGCCTACTGCAGAGAAGGCCGGACGAACCTCTGCCATCAATATGATCAGCTTGGCTTCACCCGCCCTGGCGGCGGGGCGGAGCTGGTCATTGTACCTGCCCGGGCTGTCCATCGCATTCCGAATGAGGTCTCCTATGAAGCAGCGGTCTTAATCGAACCGGCTGCGACGGTGCTTCGCGGCATTATGAAGACGCCGCTTCAACCAGGAATGAAAGCGGTTATTATTGGTCCCGGTACGCTTGGCTTGTTGACTGTACAGCTGTTGAAGGCGTTCGGAGTGGATGCCATCTGTCTGATTGGACGGAGAAATGAGCAGCTGGAGCTGGGGAGATCGATCGGCGCTTCTCATTTCGTCAATAGCCGCATCATGGACGTGCACGCCGCTATTCAAGTATGGACAGAAGGACAAGGCGCTGACCTCATTGTCGAGACATCTGGCAGTGAAGAGGCGGTCAGGCTCAGTATGGAGCTGGCGCGCAGCGGAGGCCATATTGTGCTGACTGGCGTCGCTGGAACAGGCAAGAAGCTGGTCGTGGAGAGCGATTATATGATGCTGAGAGATTTGACTGTGCATGGCATATTCTCTTATACGACCAAGTCCTGGCATCAAGCGCTGAGACTGCTGGAAGCCCGCAAGCTGGAGCTGGAGGCGCTTATTACGCATCGCTTCTCTATCGACCAATACGAGGAGGCCTTTGAAGCGCTGCGGAACAAGACGAAGCCAACAGTCAAAATTGTCATGCTTCATGATGGAGAGGAGCTGTCGCCATGATTCTGGGTACTACAGACGAGGTGAGAGCTTACCTCCTGCATGCAGAGTGGCTGGCCGATGGCGAGCCGTGTGCCATTACCGAGCTGAGCGGAGGCGTAAGCTGCTAGGTATGGAAGATTGTAACGAGCAAAGGACGCTGGGTGTTAAAGCAAGCGCTTCCGCAGCTGAAGGTGAAGTCGGAATGGTTCTCCGATGTAGCTAGAATCGAGCGGGAGCAGGTGGCGATGCTTGCCCTATACCCGCTGCTGGATGCCGGACAAGTCCCAGCTATCGTCTATCAGGATGAGAATGCGTATTTATATATGATGGCCTGCGCGCCTGAAGGAGCGGTAACCTGGAAGTCACAGCTGCAGGAGGGACAATTCCACACCGCGACAGCGGAGGCTGTCGGAGGGATGCTGCGGAGACTGCATGTAGCCAGCCGAGCCCTTCCGGGCGAGAGTGTGGATTCACTCCGCGACCTGAAGTACTTCCAGGAGCTGCGCGTCGATCCGTTCCATAATGAATTGGCCAGGAAGTATCCTGAGCTGATTCTCCCTATTGAGGACTTGAAGCGAGAGGTGACGGAGGTCGGCCATTGCTTCGTGCACGGCGACTTCTCACCCAAAAACATTCTAGTTGCGGGCCATCATGAGGTCATTTTGCTGGATTATGAGGTCGGGCATTGGGGCAATTCGGTGTTCGATCTGGCCTTCTGCATCGGCCATCTCGTGCTGAAGGGAATAGCCTATGGACGCGAGGAGGCCGCGCAGCGCTGTATTGAAGCGTTCCTTAGAGGTTACGGCGCTGTCCCTCCAGGACTCATGAAGCATCTGGGCCTTATGCTGCTGGCTAGGATAGATGGCAAATCGCCAGTGGAATATATTACGGATGCCGCAATGAAGGAGCGTGTACGTCGGTTGGGCAAGCAATGGTTGTTAGGCGCGTGCAAGGAGCAGGCAAGAGAGGCAATTGCGGAAGGATTGGGAGTGAGGGGCGGCCATGGCCAAAATTAAACACGTAATCGGGAGAGAAATACTGGATTCACGGGGATATCCTACCGTAGAGGTGGATGTTGTCCTGGAGAGCGGACATCGCGGGCGTATGATGGTCCCGTCGGGCGCATCGACAGGCAAATTCGAAGCATGGGAGCTGCGGGACGGCGAGCCTACACGCTTCCAGGGCAAGGGTGTGCGGAAGGCCGTTGACCATATCAATCATGAGCTGTCTAAGGCTGTTGCAGGTGTCGAGGCGGGAGAACATCATACCCTGGATCAGCTTCTGATTGAGCTTGACGGCACGCCTAACAAGTCGAGAGTGGGGGCCAATGCGATTCTTGGCGTATCCTTTGCGGCGGCTCATGCCCAAGCGGCGGCGGAAGGCTTGCCCTTGTATCGCTATTTCGCCAATCGGTTTCTCGCTGAGGGAGATACGCCCGTTCTGCCGCTGCCTATGGTCAATATAATTAGCGGTGGTCTGCATGCCGGAGGCCATATAGATATTCAGGATTTCCTCATTATGCCGGTAGGCGCTGCCTCCTATCCGGAGGCGCTGGAGATGATTTCGTCGGTGTACTTCCGGACGCAGCGCTTATTGGCCGCCAAGGGCTATCAATCCCGTCTGCTCGCGGATGAGGGGGGCTTCGGTCCTGCTCTGGGCAGCCATGAAGAGGCGCTGGATATTTTGTGCGAGGCGATTGAGGCATGCGGCTACAAGCTTCGGGATGATATGGCGATCGCATTAGATGTCGCAGCCTCCCATTTCTACGATGAGGATAAGGGCATATATCGGCTGGGCGCGGATCATCGGATGCTGCAGTCCGACGAAATGGCAGCCCTGCTGGAGACATGGGTAGACAGATACCCCATCGTCTCGATTGAGGATGGATTAGCCGAAGAGGACTGGAGCGGCTGGGTGAGACTTACGGAACGTCTGGGTCATAAGGTCCAGCTGGTGGGCGATGATCTGTTCACCACCAACCGGGAGCGCATTCAGAGAGGGCTTCTGGAGAAGGCGGGCAACGCTGTGCTTATCAAAATGAACCAAATCGGAACGTTAACGGAGACGGTAGAGGCGATCAGGCTGGCCAAGTCAGCGGGCATGTTGACCGTTATATCCGCCCGATCCGGCGAGACCGAGGATTATACGCTCGCGGATCTTGCAGTAGGCCTGAACGGCGGCCAGATTAAGATCGGCTCAGTAGCCGGCTCCTCTAGACTCGCCAAATATAATCAACTGCTTCGTATACATGAGGATATCGGCAGTCATTATGCGGGAAGGGCCGCATTCCAAGGGAGGTTCGCACGATGAAGATAACGGATATAGAGCTGTTCCAGATTGAGCCCAGATGGCTGTTTGTGAAGATCAGCACGGACACAGGCTTTGAGGGCTGGGGGGAGCCTATTCTGGAGGGAAGGGCCTCCACCACCAAAGCGGCGGTGGAGGAGCTGAAGGATTATCTGATAGGGAAGGATCCGCTGAAGATCGAGGATCACTTCCAGGTGATGTACCGAGGCGGCTTCTACCGAGGCGGTCCTATCCTTATGAGCGCGATCTCCGGTATCGAGCAGGCACTATGGGATATCAAGGGCAAATACTACAACGCGCCGATCTACGATCTTCTTGGCGGCTCGGTACGCGACAAGATTAAGGTATACGCCTGGATTGGGGGAGACCGGCCAAGCGATGTGAGCAATCATGCTCTGATGCAGGTTGCTCTAGGCTTCAAGGCGCTGAAGATGAACGCCACGGAAGAGCTTCATTATATAGACGATTACCGGAAGATTGATCAGGCTGTAGAACGAATGCAGGCTGTGCGGTCTGCGGTCGGTCCGGATGTTGGCATTGCGGTTGACTTCCACGGCAGAGTGCATAAGACGATGGCCAAGATTCTTGTGAAAGAGCTGGAGCCGTTCAGACCGATGTTCATTGAGGAGCCTGTGCTGCCGGAGCATAACGAAGCGCTGAGAGACATTGCCAGAATGACGAATACGCCGATTGCGACGGGCGAGCGCATGTATACGCGCTGGGGTTTCAAGCAGCTGCTGCAGGAGGGTTATGTGGACATTATCCAGCCGGATCTCTCCCATGCCGGCGGTATTCTGGAGACAAAGAAGATCGCGGCTATGGCGGAAGCGTACGATGTCAGTCTAGCGCCCCATTGCCCGCTTGGACCGATTGCTCTGGCCTCCTGCTTCCAGGTCGACAATTGCACGCCGAACTTCGTTATTCAGGAGCAAGGGTTAGGCATTCATTATAATCAAGGCAGCGATGTGCTCGGCTACCTGAAGGATTCCGATGTATTCCAATATGAAGCGGGTTATGTGCGTATGTCCGGAAAGCCGGGTCTCGGCATTGAAATCAATGAAGCAACTGTCAGAGAAGCGGCCAAGAAGGGGCATAATTGGCATTCCCCTATCTGGCGCAATGAAGATGGCTCCTACGCGGAATGGTAGACAACAAGGACTGGAGGGGGAAACTATGGGGGGAACAATGCGTGCGTTAGTGTACGAAGGTCCTCGTCAGCTGGAGCTTCGTACCATGGAGATTCCCCGGCCCGGGGAACAGGAGGTGCTTGTGCGTGTTCACTGGGCGGGCATATGCGGCTCAGAGCTAAGCGGCTATCTGGGACATAACTCGCTCCGCAAACCTCCGCTTGTGATGGGGCATGAGTTTGCGGGAGTGATCCACCAGGTTGGCAGCCGAGTGGAGGGGCTTCAGTCCGGTGATCGGGTGACAGCCAATCCTCTGATCTCCTGCGGGAGCTGTATGGAGTGCCGCAGCGGGCGGGCGAACCTATGTCCGCAGCGCAGCCTTGTAGGAGCAGGCAGGCCTGGGGCGTTCGGGGAATATGCCGTTGTACCTGCCGGGAATATCCACCTGCTACCTGAAGCCGTGTCATTAGACGCTGCCGCGCTTGCGGAGCCGCTTGCCTGTGCGGTTCGTATTGCCCGCCTGGCCGCGCTTGAGCCATCTGACAGTCTGTTCATTGCCGGCGCTGGTCCTATTGGCCTGCTTGTGCTCCGGGCTGCGCAGAGGTATGGGGTGAAGCATACCGTGGTTATGGATGTGAATGCGGAGAGGCTTGGCATTGTCAGGGCAATGGGAGGACTTGCTGTCTCCTGTGAGGAGGAGCTGGCCCGAGTGACACCGGCGCGCGGCTTCGACAAGTGTGTGGATGCTGTCGGCATCGATGCCACCAGGCAGCAATGTATGGGTATTGCCAGACCGGGCGGCAGAGTGGTGTTCTCCGGCCTTCATGCGGCAGACAGCGCTCTGCCCGTCAATACCGCTATTCGCAACGAGCTCACGATGCTGGGCTCCTTCGGCTACAATCCAATCGACTTTCAAATTGCGCTCAAGTGGATTGAAGAGAGCGGCACAGGACTGGAGACATGGACCGTGCATGAGCCGCTGGAGAACGGTAAAGCATGCTTCGACAAGCTGCTGAGCGGTCCAGGCGCCGTAGCCAAAATATTGTTAGAGCTAGGCTAACGGAAGGTGGGTCAATAGATGAAACCTAATTTTGTTGTATTTGTTGTGGATCAGATGCAAGCTCGCACGATGTCTCTGCATGGCCATCCGGACGTGCGGACGCCGAATTTAGATCAACTGGGTCTAGAAGGGGTGTCCTTCACCAGAGCCTACTGCAACAATCCCGTATGTATGCCTTCGCGCGCGACCCTGTTGACGGGACTTACTCCCCGCCAGCATGGCTGCTTGACCAATGGCAACGCTGTCCCTGAAGGGCTGCCTACACTGCCGAGGGTGCTCGCCGAGGCCGGATATCGGACACATGCCGTAGGCAAGCTTCATCATCAGCCAATCGGCTCTGTCAGCATGGGCGAGGAGATGGCTTTCTCATGGGAGAGCAGAGCGCGTTGGGAGGCTGGAGTGATTACAGCGCTGCCAAGCGATTATTACGGCTACCAGACGACGGAGCATGTTGGCGGGCATGTCGATTGCTTTGGCGATTATTTGACATGGCTGGAGCAGGAGCTGCCGGGAGGAAGGGAGCGATTGCTGCGGGCGGGAGCCTATGAGAAAAATAGCCTGTACGAGCAGCATTGGAAGATCGATCTGCCTGAAGAGCTGCATTACAACCGGTGGATCGCTCGCCGCTCAGCGGCTTTCCTGGAAGGGCTTGGGCAAGAGGAGCCCTTCTATCTCTGGTGCTCCTTCCCAGATCCGCATCATCCCTTCGCAGCCTGCCGTCCTTATAGCGAGATGTATGATCCGCAGTCGCTGACGCTGCCGGAGGGGTGGAATGATGAAGCGGATTCTATCGATTGGCTGAAGGGTCTAAGAGCCGTTCATCCCGGGCACTCGCAGTTTAATGAAGCCACTCTGCGTGACATATTAGCGCAAACCTATGGCATGATCACACATGTGGACAGCTGTATAGGGGACGTGGTGGACAAGCTGAAGGAGCGTGGACTCTATGAGAACACCATTCTTGTCTTCATGGCGGATCATGGAGAATATTTGGGCTCCCATCGGCTGCTGACCAAGGCAGAGTGGCCTTGGGAGGAGCTCCTGAATGTTCCCTATATCTGGAGAGCTCCCCGCGCTGCCGCGCAGGGCGTCTATCGTGAGCGCGTCGTCAGCCTGCTGGACTTCGTGCCGACGATTCTGGACTTTGCCGGTATAGATCAGGCTGTCATGGATACGCGCGGCATCTACAGCGCGCCGCCGCTAGGCTTGCCGGGCCGCAGTCTGCGCGCTGCCGTTCAAGAGGGCAAGGAGCTGCCTCCCCGTCCGGCGCTTGTGGAATACGATGAGGATTGGTATGCGCCCGAGACGACTCGAATGCGCACGCTTGTCGCGGAGCAATATAAGTTAACGGTGTTTATCAATTCCGATGAGGGGCTGCTGTTTGATCTAGCCGCAGATCCTCGCGAGCATAACAATTTATGGAATGATCATGCATATGCTCAGGTTCGTTACAAGCTGACAGAGCAGCTTCTGCGGGAGCTGATTCGAACCGATCGCTTCGATACGCTTCGGATAACGGGAGCGTAAAGAGCTGTCTTGGGCTGTCTGGAAGAGTGGTGTCTCCACTTTTTCTGGACAGCCTCTTTTTTGTTCCACTTTAAATAAGGTATTGACGGGAATTGCTGGCAGACCTATAATAAAAACGAAATGAGTTTCGATTAACGGTCATTTATAAGTAAATTTGAATGATTGTTTCGAAAACTCCATTTTCTATATCGGTGTTGTAAACGTTTGCAAGAGAAGGGTGGGTATGGACTTATCGCAGGATAAATACAGAAAAAGGAGTGCTTGTTGTGGAAAATGTGAATGAAGTCCGGCAGCTGGACGTACCCGACATCAAGCGCGGGACGCCATTGAAGCAAAGGGCCTCAAGGCTGCTGAAGAGCTACCAGCTATATTTGTTTGTGCTTCCCGCTGTTTTGTATTACGTGCTCTTTCATTACGTGCCGTTATACGGCATTCAAATCGCCTTCAAGAACTTCCTGGCCTTCAAGGGCATTGCGGGCAGTCCATGGGTGGGTCTGGAGCATTTTGAACGTTTTTTCCGGTCCTTCGAATTTACCAAAATTATTCTGAACACGATCAAGCTTAGCGTCCTGCAGCTCGTTGTAGGCTTTCCGGCTCCGATCATACTCGCGCTGATGCTGAATCAGCTCATGCACAAGAGGTTCAAGAAGTTTGTGCAGACCGTCATTTATGCGCCTCACTTTATTTCGACGGTCGTAATTGCGGGCATGCTGTTTTTATTCCTGTCGCCGGATACGGGCATGGTCAATAAGCTCATCGGATTGTTTGGCGGCGAGCCGGTGTTTTTTATGGGGGATCCCGACTGGTTCAGGCCCGTATATGTGCTGTCGGAGATTTGGCAGAACACAGGTTGGGGCACCATCATATATTTGGCAGCGCTTACGACGATTAGTCCCGAGCTGCATGAATCGGCGGTTGTGGATGGCGCAAACAAATTTCAGCGGATTCTGCATATCGATATCCCCGGCATTATGCCAACGGCCGTTATTCTGCTTATTCTGAGCACGGGCAATATTATGAGTCTCGGCTTCGAGAAGGTCTACCTGCTGCAAACGCCGCTTAACCTGCCCTCATCGGAGATTATTTCCACCTATGTGTACAAGACGGGCTTGGTTGGCGCACAATACAGCTTCTCAACCGCTGTAGGATTGTTTAACTCTATTATCAATTTCATCATTCTCATCACAGTTAACCAAATTGCCAAAAAAGCTTCCAATACATCGTTATGGTAAGAAGCGGGGAGGTTCAATATGTTTAAACGCAGTCTAGCAGACATCTGGTTCGATCGCGTAAATATGCTGTTGATTGTGACCGGACTGGCCATCATTGTCTATCCCCTCTACTTCGTGGTGCTGGCCTCTGTGACAGACCCTGGAGCTGTTCAGATGACCCTGTTCTGGCCGGAGAAGTTCAGTCTGGAGGGCTACAAGAAGATACTGGACAGCGACAACCTGTGGGTGGGCTACAAAAACTCTTTTGTATACGCAATCTTAGGAACCATTATCAATTTATGTCTAACTCTTCCCGCAGCCTACGCCCTGTCGCGGAAGGATATGAAGGGCCGCAGTACGGTTATGCTCTTTATTACGTTCACGATGTTCTTCAGCGGTGGACTTATCCCTACTTACTTGACGGTCAAGGAGCTTGGCCTGCTTGACTCGGTTTGGGCGATGGTCATACCTAATGCGGTGGGCGCGTGGAATCTCATCATTGCTCGAACGTTCTTCCAGTCCACGATTCCGGATGAGCTTCTGGAGGCGGCGAAGATAGACGGCTGCTCCGATGCCAAGTTTTTTTGGAAAATGGTGCTTCCCCTGTCTCAGGCGCTTATTGCGATTATGGTGTTGTTCTACGGTGTTGCGCATTGGAATTCCTACTTCAACGCCTTGATCTACCTGCGGGACCAGGAGCTGTTCCCCCTGCAGCTCGTGCTTCGATCCATTCTGATCGAGAATCAGATTAGCAACGACATGATGACGGACATGTCCTCCATGGGAGACCAGCTCCGAGCGGCTGAGCTGATCAAATACGGCATGATTATTATTGCGGCGCTCCCGCTGCTCATTCTGTATCCTTTCTTGCAGAACTATTTTGTCAAAGGCGTCATGATCGGAAGCATCAAGGGGTAATGGATGCAGCCGTCATTACGGAAGGGAGGTGCATGCCGGGTATCCTTGTTGATTTGCTGCAGCTCATGTAAGCGCATACGAATACAAAATTAGGAGGTCATCGATTTGAACAATCGGAGAAAAAAACTGTTGGTATCCTTTCTTTCAGTCATGATGAGCGTTTCTGTTCTAAGTGCTTGTGCAGGAAACAACAATGATGGTGTGGAGCCCTCCAAGGAGCCGAATCAAACGGAAGCGGCTCAGACGCCCGAAGCAACGGATGGAGGAGGGGAGCAAGGTGTATTCCCGATAGCGGAGAAGGTGACGCTTGAGATGGTAACCTGTAAGCACCCTAACAATGGGCCGTTCGAGGAAATGGATTTCTTCAAGCAATATGAAGAGAAAACCAATGTGCAGATTGAATGGACAGACATTGAATTTGCGCAATGTGAGGAGCAGCGCAATCTGATTCTGGCCAGCGGCGAGCTGCCGGATGCCTTCTATGGCACACTTGCGCTGACAGGCAATGACGTCATTAACTATGGCGGCCAAGGCATGCTGGTTCCCCTGGAGCAATACATCACGAAGGAAACGATGCCCAATCTGACGGCGTTGATTGAACAGAATCCGAAGTACAAGGCGATGCTGACAGCGCCGGATGGCCATATCTATTCGCTGCCGAGCATCCGCGAGCTGATGCTGTGGCTCTCTCCCGACATGATGTACCTGAACAAGGAATGGCTGGACAAGCTGGAGCTTGCCGTGCCGACAACAACAGATGAGCTGCGCACCGTTCTGGAAGCTTTTAAGACGAAGGATCCTAACGGCAATGGCAAAAATGACGAAATTCCGTTCTCCTTCCTGTGGGACTTCGCGAACTATAACGTAATGGGCATCGGCTCATTGTTCGGCACCTTCGGAAGAGCGGACTCCGCCAACCATATTTTCGTTGAGGACGGCAAGGTGGTATTCTCCGCCAAGGAGCCGGAGTATAAGGAAGCGATTCAATATTACCACTCCTACTTCAAGGATGGGCTGTTCGATAAGGAAAGTCTGGCGCAGGACCGGAATCAGCTGGTAGGCAAGGGCAGCGGTACCGAGCAGCGTCTGGGCGGCTTCTTCTCCTGGAATGCCTTCTCGGTTGTCGGCGTCGACAATGATCCCAAGTATGTCTTGGTACCGGCTTTGAAAGGACCAAACGGCGATCAAGTGTGGAGAAAGTCGCTTAGCAATAATCAGGGCGTGAACCCGTTCGCGTTCTCCATGACAGCTGCGAATGAGCATCCAGAGCTGACCATGCAGTGGATTGACTTGTCTTATGCAACGGATACGTCCATCGAAGCCGGCTGGGGCCCGATCGGTACGACATTGGAAGACAAGGACGGTACCTTGACGCTCAAGGAAGCGCCAGCGGGCCTGACGACAGACCAATATGTATTCAAGACGGCACCGGTTGAAGCGCCTTACGCCATTCTGGAAAATACGTACGGCACTCGTCTGGCCATGGCCGACAAGGACAAGGTCAAAATTGACGGCATCAAAGAAAACTATTTGCCTTATATGACTTCTGAGACGTTCCCCGGCGTGTTGTTCACAGCTGAGGAGTCTCAAAAAATCAAAACACTGGATACCGACATTAACAGCTACGTGAACCAAACAAGCGCTAAGTGGCTGCTACAAGGCGGCGTAGATGGTGAATGGGACAAATACCTGGCCGATCTGCAGAAGATGAAGGTTGATGAGCTGATCAGCATTTATCAAACGGCGTACGACCGCTTCAAGAGCGCGCAATAATCATCACAAATAGCAGAGAGCATCCCCTGGAGGCTTGGGTCCCGGGGGAAGCTCTCCAATTTCGCTACAGGAATGGAAGGGATGGTGCATTAATGTTGAAAGCGTATTCAAGTGTCAAACGATGGTTGACCGTCTTTTTGAGTGCGGCCGTACTGACCGTATCTTGTCTCACAGGTGCAGGGGGGGTTAGTTATGCAGTTGAGGCAAGCGACGAGCTTCCTGTAAATATTCGAACGGACAAGGCAGATTTCGATACGATTCCAGCTGTTGCTGAGCATTACAAGAATCACTTCGGCGATAATGCCGTTGCATATTTCAACAGTATCAACAACGAAAGCCGTGTGCAGCGTATTAACTTCTTGCAGTACCCGGATGGACAGTTTTTGCAGATTAATGGAGAAGTAACGCTTGATATTCCTGCAAGGAATGCAAAAGTGTGGCGTCTGTTCAGTGATGTGCGCTTCGAGGGCTCCGTTGCGCAGACGATGAAGCTTTATGTCATTGATCCTGAAGGTGTCGAAACGGAATGGACCGTATTCCAGAACGGTGGCTGGAATGACCGTATAACCGGGCTATATACGAACTATACGAAGATGGGCTTCCAGGAAGACAACCCAACGGAGGGGATCACCCATCCATGGCTGATCAAGGATACGAACGGCGATATTATCTACGAAGGCTACAAGATGAAAATCGTCGGGAATGGAACGCTGCGAAGCGTCTATCACTGGGAAGAAGAAGGCGTTCCGCTGGAGTTTGATACTTCCGCATGGACCGTTCTTGGAGGAGACAAGGCTATACTGGACGTCTCCGTTGATGTAGATGCGCTGACCAATTTAAGCATGGACGGCGTGAACAAGCTACCCGAGGAAGTGTTCAAGCGTTATCATGTGAACAGCGGGCCGATCGGATTAGAGCAAGCCGGGGGCGAATTTACAGTGCTGGACGAGGCGTATCACAGAACGACTCATGATTACGGCTTTACTCCCGGTCGCGGCGCCTTTCATTACACACTGATGACCAGCTGGGCGGGTCTCAAGGAGGATTCGACGCGCCCTGGATATGCAGACTTTACGGCGACGAACCAAGTTTATGCCAAGAGTCAGCCTGCCATCGACAAATTCGAAGGTCTGTATCCATCTATCGGCAAGGATTATGTTCTGACGCTGGACGGCTGGCCGAGGTGGATGTGGGAATCCCCTAATTCCGGACAATCGGAGCATTTCGGCACACCGTCCCGCGCCAACTTCGATGCTGCTGCCGATGCGTCAGCCAAGCTGATCAAGAGCATCGATACTAGATTTGACGGGCTTGGTCCCAAATATGTGGAGGTTAAAAACGAATCAACGATTCCGCAGGAATGGTGGTTCTTCCAATCGGAGCCGGAGCAGGCTTGGAGCTACTTGTCGGAGTTCCACAATAAGGTGGCCGCAGAAGTGAAAGCGGTTAATCCGGATGTGTTGGTCGGCGGACCGTCAAGCGCATTCATGTATTTGGAGAAAAATGACTTCAATGAAGCGCGTGCGCAGCTGAAATTTATGGATGATACAAAGGATTCACTGGATTGGTATTCGCATCACTTCTATGAAAATGCCAATCTGTTCATTCATGACAGAGAAAACAACTCGGATGGCTTCCTGAGTGGACGAATGGAAGCCGTGCTTGACCTGCTCAATGCACATATGGTGAATACAGATAATGTGAAGCCGATCTATATTACAGAAGAAGGCACTTATAATACGGCGGGAAGCGATGCGGACTATTTCCAGAAGCTGGTCGCTTATAACGGCTATATGCTCCGTTTTATGAATTACGCCGATACGATTGGTATGCTGGTACCTTATTTGTACCCTATTATTAACTGGCGTCCCAACTCCAATGATACGTTCTACAAATATAATGAGGCACAGAATGGATTATTGGAAGAAATGACGCCAATGGAAGCTTATCTGGATATGTGGAAGGATTACCGCGGCGCGTTCCTTCCGGCTGAAGCGGATCAAGAGCGTGTCTTCACAAATGCGGTTCGCTACAATGACAAGGTATATGTCGCTGTTCACAATCTGAACTCGCAGCGTGTTAACTTGGATCTGAATGTGTTCGCGGGCGACGCCGATATTGCAGGCGTAACGCGCAAACATTTTTTCCTGGAGAAGGGCAAGCTGACCTATGAGGAAGAGAATGTCACGGATCTGGACAATGTGTACATGCGCGTTCAGGAAATGAGCGTATTCGAGATTATGCTGAATTCCAATCCGGCGTTCACCAAAACGTGGGAGAGAGAATTTGCATATGCGCCTCAGGAGCTTGTGCCGACGAGCGTAAACGCGCCGGCCTCATTTACGGTTCAAGCAAGGCCAGCGAATCTCGCCAAAGCGACTCTCCGTATTGGCTTCGGCAAGACGGGAAGCGGGTTTGCAGAGGATATGCAAGTGGTTGTCAATTCGGGTGATGCGGCCAATATGCAGAGCTTCAGCAAGGATCTGGCCTACACGAACAAGCCTGGCAACCTGCTGACCTTTGCGGAATTTGAGCTGGATGCCAGCAAGCTTCTGGCGAGCAATACCATCGAAATATCGCTCCCGGATGAAGATGGATATATCACAAGCGTACAAATCATCGAGTACCACGAGCAGTCGGCTCCGACAGGCGTCGCTACAAGTGCGCTTGCTGGTCCTATTGCGGAGGCTAAGTCGAAGCTTGCATCGACTATCATTTCGTCCACAGGCAATGAGGTTGAGCCAGGCAAGAGCTGGGTGAAAAAGCAGTACCGAGACACGCTCAATATTGAAGTAACCAAAGCGGAGATTGTTGCACAGGATGCCTTGGCGACAAATGCTGAAGTGACAGAAGCTTTGGCAGACCTAGTCAAGGCGGCCGGTATATTTGATCAATATACAAAAACAAAATCGTCGCCTACCGGCAGTCGAGGGGCCCAATTCTCCTTCGAGGACGGAGAAGCGGCAGCCTATACCCACAATGTAGACGCTGTGACGGTATCGACAGGCGCGCAAGGCGCAACGGACGGCAGCAAGGCGCTTCAAGCGGAGTTTACGACCTTAACATCCTACGCGTGGGATACGACGGGGACCTACTCAGGCAGCCTTGATTTTACGGCGCCGGAGGAGGGCTGGAGCCTGGGAGCTGCTCCATTCACCTTCGATGTCACGAATCTAAGGAACTACGCGACACAGCTGCGAGTAGAAATTACGGATACCTCTGATGTGAGAGGCACCTATTATTTTACGCTTGGGGCAGATGCTTCCCGCAGCATCAGCATTGCCGATTTTGGCGTTGCCGGAGGCACTTGGCTCGGCGACGGCAATTTCCCGAGAAGCGCAGCAATTGACACGGAGAATATTAAAAATATTCGATTGTATGTCTTTTCTCCAACGGCTGCATCGGTTACGAATGCAGCGCTGGCCTTTGACAAGATAGTCATTGGCAGTGCACCGGACCCCGGGCCAGACCCTGTTAATCCGAATGGTCTATTCGTATCCTTCGAGGACCAGGAAGAGATTCCTTATTCGTACAATAATCAGGCCATTACCGCTTCCAGATCGGAGCAGGGAGCGACACATGGCAGCAAGGCGCTCCAAGCGGAGTTTACTACCTTCACAGCATTCGATTGGGATACGAGCGGCAAATATTCCGGCAGCATAGACTTCACTGCGCCGGAGGAGGGCTGGAGCCTGGGCAGCAAGCCCCTTCAATTGGATGTTGCGAATCTCGTGAGCACAGGAGCCCAGCTTCGCGTGGAGGTTGCCGATGTTCAGGGGAATAGAGGCATTTATTATTTTGCCATAGCGCCCAATCAAGCACGAACGCTTACGATATCCCAATTTGGCGTCTCTGCGGCCAGCTGGCTGGCAGACGGCTATTTCGCAAGAACGGCGGCAATTGACACCACTAAGCTGAAATCTATTCGCTTGTATGTATTTGAGCCTACAGCTGTAACCGTGGGACATGCGAAGCTTGCTATCGATAATATGATGATAGGCAGCGGGCCGGTCCAGCCAACAGATGAGCAGCTTGCAGCCGAAGCGGCCGATACGTTGTCGGCAGCCTCGTTAACATTCGCGGAGGGAGACACAGCGCAAGCCGTAACAGGAGCTATTGTATTGCCGTCTGCTGGCCTGCATGGAGCAACCGTGGCATGGGCTTCCAGCCATCCTGCGACAGTGGCGGCTAACGGGACGGTGGTTCGACCTCAGCATGGAAGCGGGAATCAGGTTGTGACGCTGACTGCTACCGTTACTATTGGAGCGGCAAGCGCAACCAAGGCTATTACAGTAACTGTGCTGGAGCAGGCTGCGACTCCGTCTCCGCCTCCGCCAATCATTCATGTGCCGGGTCCAACAGCTCCGCCAGCAGCGAGCACTGAGGTTCTCGTGGATGGCAAGAAGCTGGACAATATAGCAAGCGCGGTTACCGCGACCGAGGCGGGGCGCAAGGTGACAACGATTACGGTCGACCGGCAGCTGCTTAAGAATAGTCTGAGCACTATAGCGAATAACGCTGTTCTTACCATTCCTGACGAGAGCGGCTCCCCTGTTGTGAATGGCAAGCTTAATGGGGCAATCGTTAAGGATCTGCAGCAGAAAAATGTGGTGCTTGAGCTTCGAACAGCCGCTAACTCCTATAAGCTTCCTCTTGAGGAGCTTCAAATGGATCATATGATCAAGGAGCTTGGCTCTGATGTGTCGCTGGAGGACCTGATTATTAATGTAAGGATCAGTCAAGCCGATGAAGAAACCCGGCAGGCGCTGGAGCAGTCGGCTGAGCAAGACGGATTTACGGTAGTGGCCGCTCCTGTAGAGTTCCATATTACCTACACTTACGAGGATCAGACAAAAGAAATTAGCACATTCAACTCCTTCGTGGAAAGAACGATCCTTATTCCGGAAGGCGTGGATCCCAATGAGATCACCACGGGGGTAGTAGTGGAAGAGGATGGAACCGTTAGAGGGATTCCAACTAAAGTGGTGGGACAGAATGGCAGCTATTATGCTGTGATGAATAGCTTGACGAACAGCACCTACGCGGTGATCTGGAATCCTGTGGTTTTCCAGGATGTATCCGGTCATTGGGCGGAGCAGGCTGTAAATGACTTAGGCTCCAGATTGATCATAGCTGGGGTTGACGGCAACCGCTTTGAGCCGGATCGCTCCATCACCCGCGCCGAGTTTGCCGCGATTCTGGTAAGAGCTCTGGGACTTCAGGCAGAGGCAGGAGAGTCGGCGTATTCCGATGTTGCCCAAGGCAGCTGGTATGAAGCCTATCTCAATACGGCGACAGCGTATGGCTTGATTAACGGCTATGAGAGTGGTGAATTCAGGCCTCATGCTCTCATCACGCGTGAACAGGTTATGAGCATCATGGAACGAGCTATGGCGCTCACGGGACTTGATTCTGCAGCCGAGATGATAGAAGCGGATGAGCTGTTGTCCAGCTTTATGGATGGCTCAGAGGCGGCAGACTACGCCAAGAGCGGTATCGCAGCCAGCATCAAGGCAGGTCTCGTGCTGGGCAGAAGCGAGCAAGTGCTTGCTCCGAAAGCAGCTATCACAAGAGCGGAAGTCGCGGAGGTTGTTAGTAGACTTCTGGAGCAATCTAACTTAATCTAATCAATAGAGGTAGTTCAAAAAGTCTTCTCGGTGCTGAAAACCGAACTTTTTGAACTTAGATTACTATTTGAACTTAGATTATTAGTGAGTTATTTTTTGGAGAGACCTCTTTATGGAGGTCTCTTGCATGTTAGGAAGAGATTGGGAAGAGAGGGCGAGGAAGTATGAATCCATATGAGGTTATTTGTAAAGTCCAGGATGGGTATTCGGTTGTCGAGCTGCGGGATACAGAGCGTGGAGATTGTGCGCAGCTTGTGCCGGAGATTGGCGGGAATCTGATTCGGTTTCATTCATCTGGGCGAGAGCTGTTAGCTGCGCCGGGCTCTATTCATGATTTGAGAGGGAATGAATTCATGTACGGCACCCCCCTGCTATTCCCGCCAAATCGTGTGCAAGGCGGAAGCTTTACCTTCAAGGGAAGACCTTACCAGCTGCCTATCAATGAGCAGCCGGACCGCCATCTGCATGGCGAGCTGGCGCGAAAAAGCTGGGAGGCCGTGGAATGGCGAGGAACGGAAGAACAAGGGGCTTATGTTGTGCTTCGGTTTCGGTATTCCGATCATGAGGATATGCTGGCGTACTTCCCGCATCCTCTCGTATTCAACGTGACGATCTCCCTGCTAGGTGGACGTCTTCGACTGGACGGCGTCATCGTCAATGAGGGAGAGGACGAGGCCCCGTTCGCCTTCGGCCTTCATCCTTACTTCAATCTGCCGGGCGGACAAGCTCTGTTGCAAGCTCCGGCAGTCAAGGAATGGCCAATCTCAACCTTTACCTTCATTGAGGGTGTCCCAGCTAATACCGAACGCGCGGGTGAGCTGCGCGAGGGGCTTTCGCTGGATCGTATAGCTCCTCTTGGCTCAGCTATGGTGGAGCTTCAGGAGGGTGAGGAGCGTGTCTGCCGGCTGCGGATGATAGAAGAAGGCTATACGATCGCCTATTCCATTGGGAACACCTTCCCCTATCTGCTTATCTTCCGTCCCAATTGGTCAGAGTCGATCTGCCTGGAGCCATACTCCTGTCTGACTGACGCCTTCAATCTGCCTTATCCCCCGGAGATGACGGGAGCAAGTGGCATTGCTCCTGGCGAGCGTGTGACGTTCGAGACTTGTATGTGGGTGGAGGAGTCATCTTAAACTCTTGGCTTGAAGCTCTCGCGTTCCACTAGCCAATGCTGCAGGATAATGTCTTCATCAATGATCAAATCAGGATGGACAATTAACTGGTGAATATATTCAACCGATTTCCTGCCAACCTCGTCCATAGGCTGCTGCATGGAGGTTATGGACGGACGAACAATCTCAGCAACCGCACTGCCGTCGAAGCCGATAATGGAGATGTCATCAGGAACGCGTAGACCGTGATCTAGAGCGCCATTAAGCACCCCAACCGCCATATCATCCGTAGCGGCAAAGATAACAGTCGGCTATACTAGCGGGTACAAGCCAGGCTTGTTCGGCATTCCGAATATTCGTGAAATCAAGAATGATATAAATCCTAAAGTAACCAGCTTTTTCACGACTAATACCAAAGGACGATTCGGCATTTCGGCAATGGATTTTATTACGAGCGACCATGCTTCTAAATTATAGCAACCAATTTTTAGCGCTTGATGCTTAGATTTATGAGAGGCCTCTACATGGAGGCCTCTTTCACATTTATTTCTGATGACAAAAAAACTCCGTTGTCCAATAGTAGTAGTTATCCTGCTATTACTAGTCGAAAATGTTAATTATGGATCCCTGTTGATTCCTTTACAATGAATGACATGAACTAAGAAATGGGGTGATACCATTCGAGTAAGCGCTTTCTAATAATGAGATGAATGGAGTGATGACAATGGCAAAGGTTTTAAAGGGCAAGATCGTCTTCTTGCTTTTTATTATGGTAATAATCACTGCTCCTGTCAGCTACGGCGTTCAATCCTCTCAGGCGGCGGTATCGTGGCCGGCTTCCGATCCCAGCAATACGGGAGGCTGGAGTGTAAACGAGACGTTTAGCGATGAATTTAACGGTTCGTCACTAAATACTTCGAAATGGTTAAATAAGCATACGTATTGGAGTGGACGCAATCCTTCTCAGTTCGATCCTTCGAACGTCTGGGTAAGTAATGGTACAGCAAAGCTTCGAACGAAAAATGAAAACCTAATAAAAAATGGAAGCTTTGAAACAGGCAATCTGTCCAATTGGTCTGCTTGGGGTTCAGGTGCGAAATCAGCATCTGTCTCAGCCAAATACCGCGACCTATATGGGGTGGTCATTAATGGTCAAGGTGCTGTTCAGCAGATTATTACTGGACTGCAGCCTAATACGACCTACAAGCTTTCGGCGTGGTTAAAAAAAGGATCGGGCAGCAAAGTGAAAGTAGGCGTTAAAAATTATGGAAGCACAGAAAAGCTGAAGGAAGTAACCAGTTCAAGCTGGACGTTGGGTACTGTGGAGTTCACGACGGGCTCAACAAATACCAGTGCTGAGGTGTACGTATATAACGCCGGAGGCAGCGGTATTGTCTATGGAGATGAAGTAGCAGTTGTCCGAAAGGTAAATGCAGCATCTGGGGAGACGATGCTCAACGATAATTATATTACATCTGCGGTTATCCAGTCCAAGACAAAAGCGGCTTACGGTTATTATGAGGTAAGGATGAAAGCGGCAGACGCTTCGCATACAAGCTCCTTCTGGCTGCAGGGTAATTATTCGGAGATTGATGTAGTTGAAGCGGTAGGGAATTCAACGAGGAACACTCATAAGGATACAATCATGCCCACTAACACTCATGATTTCCGCAATGGTTGGGCTAATGATATTGCAGATCCATTCGACTATCAAACGAACGTTAGGCTTGCAGCTAATTATCATATCTATGGTGTGGAGTGGAGCCAAACACAGATTAAATGGTATTTCGATGGTCAATTGATTCGTACAAAGCCTCATTCATTTATGCACGAGAATCAATATATTTTTTTGGATACTGAAATATTTGAATGGGACGGACTTCCGGGAGACAGCTTGAATTCCCTATTCGAGGTGGATTACATTCGTGCCTGGCACAAATAACTGTGGGAAGGAAAAATTTATATGAATAAAAGGGGCAATGCATCGGTTCATTCCCTTATCCTTGTTGTAATCATTCTAAGCTTATTGGGAATGCCTGCTTCTCAGGCTAGAGCGGAGGAGGCGAGCAGGGTGAATGCGTTTGAGAACGGAAGCTTTGAATCAGGACAGCTGCCTGCTCGCTATTCCAAATGGGGAAGTGGTTCGGCAGCTGTTATGACGGAGCATGCCTATACCGGAAATTACGCGCTTGTGTATTCTGGTCAAGGCGCAATCGAATTTCCGGTGTCCGGTCTACAGTCCAATACTGAATACAAGGCAGCTGTGTACGCCAAGCTGGGAACTAGCGCTGGAGCCACTCTTGGGGTTAAGGAGCACAACGGTGCTGAAGACAGCTATATCCCTATTCGTGGGACAACATACAGCTTATACGAGGTGAGCTTCCAGACAGGTGCTGTAGAAACATCCGCAAAGGTCTATCTGTATAACGAAAGCGGTTCCGGTACAGTCTACGCCGATGACTTTGAGCTTCTGGTAGAAGTACTCCCGCCCCCGGCCATTAGCGAGAATGTAGTTGATAATTCCATCTATCCGTTATCCGATTCGGACAATGTCCGAAGCTGGAAGTATAGCCTGGATTATTCTGATGAATTCTCCGGCGCAGCTCTAGATAGGAGTAAATGGAACGATTATCATACGTATTGGTTAGGCAGACAGCCTTCGATATTCTCTCCGCGCAACATCAGGCAAGAGAACGGTCGATTAATTCTGACAGCCAAATATGAAACAATACCTGAAATGGCGGAAGCTAACGCTAAGCTTGGCCCGAATAGCCCTCCGTATGAGAAGTATACAACTGCTGCCGTACAGTCCACGACAAAAACGGGCTATGGATACTATGAAATTAAAGCAAAAGCCGCACCTGTCTCGATTACGAGCTCCTTCTGGCTGCAGGGCAGCGAAACGGAAATTGATGTGTATGAAACGGTAGGACGATCAACCGTCAATCCAGACAGCGGATTTGAAATACCTATGAATACACATTATTATGCTGGAGGGGACTGGTCCAAGGACATCGCTAACCCTGGCGTCTATCATTCCAAGGATGATCTTACGGCAGACTTCCATGTGTACGGGCTCGATTGGAACGCTAAGTGGATCCGGTTCTATTATGATGGCGTATTGGTTCGCGAAATTCGTAATGATGTTTTCCACGAGAATCAATTTATATTCATGGATATGGAAACGTTTACATGGGCAGGACTCCCTTCAGAAGCGTCCATGGCGAGTCCAAACGGAGATTATATCATCGAATATATGAGAGTTTGGCGGTCTAATGCGCCCGTGTCTGATGATCCAGAGTTGGAGCTGCCGCCGGTTAAGGAAGCGGAAGCGCTTCGCGGCACACCTGCGCTGAACGCTTCAAGTCCAGATCCGTTGTGGAGCCAAGCGAAGGAAATCGGTTCTTTGCGTGTGAAAGGCGGGAGCACCTCGATCACAGCAATCGCGAAGACACTGTGGGATGATCGCTTTCTGTATATACGAACGGAAGTGAAGGACGCCGATCTTACGGGAACCGAACCCAACGAGACGTACAAGAACGATTCCGTTGAAGTGTATGTGGATGGTGGCAATGAGAAAGCCAAGCCCTATGACGGGAACGATATCAAGTGGAATGTGGATTACATGGGCCGCAGCTCCGGCATCAACGTACCTGAAGGCGCCCAACAATCTGTTCATCGGACCAATGATGGTTACGTTGTAGAGATGGCTGTCCCGTGGATGTCCATCGTTAGGCCAGCGGGCTCAACGATCGGTTTTGATATACAAGTGAATGATGCGAGACAGCCCTCCAGGGTGAGACAAGGATATTTGGGCTGGAACGATCCGCTTGATCAAGTATGGCAGAACATGGGGATGACGGGTGATTTGAAGCTAAGCTCAGTCGCGGCAAATGTGCCGCCGGTATATACCTATGTGCCGTCTCCCGTTCCAGATCTAGTCAAGTTGACCATGAACGGACAGTTGATCTCAGGTGGAACGGTTGTGAAATCCCTGACTGAAGGTCAATCGGCAGCAACAGTCTATCCCGACCGAAAGGGATTATTGAAGGTCTTGAATTCACTTGATGAAAAGGCGGTTGTATCAATCGAGGTCAACGAAAGCGCAGATATTGTGATTGGGCAATTTGATGGTTCATTGTTAACCGCTTTAGCCGACAAGAAAGCGATCCTTGCTTTCGAAACAAATATGGCAAACTATAGGTTGCCTGTTCGGCAAGTCATCGCATCAGAGAGCTGGAAATCCATCCTTGAGCAGTCGGACTCGGGAGATATAGACCTGGCTGAGGTTCAGGTGCAGCTGCGGATTGGGAAGCCGACAGAGGAAGAGAAACGAAGGGTCGTAATTGCAACGGATGATCAGTCTTTAAAGCCGATCGGTGAGCCCATCTCATTTGTCATTCAAGTGATGTATGGCACCCAAGTCATTGAGCTTAAGTCCTTCGACGCATATGTAGAGCGAACCATTCCATTGCCGAGTGGGCTTGATCCGGCGCAAGTGGCCACTGCCGTCGTTGTGGAGCCGGATGGCAGCATCCGTCATGTACCCACGAGCATGGTATCCCTGGAAGGGAAGTGGCATGCGAGCATCAGAAGCTTGACCAACAGTATGTATACACTTGTCGGGCATGAAGTGCGACTGCTCGATATCAAGCAATCCGGGGCTGAAGAAATCATTCGCAGGCTTGCCGCTCGAA
This sequence comes from Paenibacillus soyae, assembly GCF_024623455.1. Lineage (GTDB taxonomy): Bacteria > Bacillota > Bacilli > Paenibacillales > Paenibacillaceae > Pristimantibacillus > Pristimantibacillus soyae. The sequence continues at coordinate 124,697 of NZ_JANIPJ010000008.1, forward strand.
CGATTGTAAAGGGGCTGCCGGATGGAACGTTCCGACCGGAAGGGCTGGTCACCCGCGCCGAATTTACCGCTATGCTGGTAAGGGCGCTGGGACTAAGGCTGGAGCCGACTCAACGGTCATTCAAGGATGTCCATGCATCCAGTTGGTATGGCGCTTACGTCAGTACGGCTCATGAGCATCAATTGATTCGAGGCTATGGGGATCATACGTTCAGACCGATGCAAGTCTTGACGATACAAGAAGCCCTTGAAATGCTGGGCAATGCTATTAAGCTGACAGGCTTGGCTGCTCTCGAAGCCCCTCTCCAAGATGAAACGCTTGTGTACTTAACTAGAGAAGAAAGCGCGGTCTGGATCCATTGGCTTCTGTCTAAGTATGTGTTAGAAGTCGATATTTGAACATTGCAAGTCGAGATTGCATCTTCTCACTACAGCGTTGAAGGACTATGCTGATTACAGAAGTAATGTCATAGTCCTTCAACCCATGCGAGCTATAAAAAATATCGTCTCGCAAAAGAGGACAGCATGAGGGGGGAACACAGGTGCTGATCGGAATTCCCGGACTATTGTCGCCGGATTTGCTGAAATGGATGAGAGAGATGGGACATGGTGATGAGTTGGTACTGGCGGATGCCAATTTCCCAGCTGCAAGCCATGCGCAGCGACTTGTACGATGCGATGGAATTGGCATTGTTGAATTGCTGGAAGCGATCGTCAAGGTGCTTCCACTGGACGATTATGTGGAGAAGCCTGCGGCGGTTATGGCCGTTGTCCCAGGCGATCCCGTAGAGACAACGATTTGGGACTCCTATGAAGCGATACTGTATAGAAAAACAGGATTGTCATCCTCATTGGAATCGATTGAGAGATTCAGCTTCTATGAACGAAGCAGTTCAGCGTATGTTATTGTTGCAACTGGTGAACGGGCACAATACGGCAACCTGATTCTGAAGAAGGGGGTCGTTCGTGAACATGATTGACCAGAGGCCCAATATTGTATTCCTGTTCGCAGACGATCAAAGATTTGATACCCTGCGTGCATTGGGCAATACCGACATTCATACGCCGCATCTGGATAACCTGCTGGAGCACGGCACCGCCTTTCGCCAGGCTCATATTCCAGGCGGCACGGTAGGTGCAGTCTGTATGCCCAGCCGCGCAATGCTGCATACAGGAAGAACGTTGTTCCATATTCATGACGATGGAAGAAGCATTCCTGAGGAGCATGTATTGATGGGGGAAACGTTCCGGCAAGCGGGTTACGCCACCTTCGGCATTGGCAAATGGCATAACGGCGCCGCCTCCTTTAACCGGAGCTTCAGCGACGGAGAGGATATCTTTTTTGGAGGAATGGAGGATCATTGGAATGTACCCGCTTTCCGTTATCATGCGGATGGAAGCTACTCAGGGAAAATTCCTGTAATTAGAGATCGTTTGATGTCTAATGAAGTGGAATATCGGCCTGCAGACAAGATTCAAGCTGGCGTTCATTCAACTGACCTGTTCTCGGATACCGCCGTACAATGGATTCATCAGTATAAAGAGGAGGAGGAGCCGTTCTTCCTGTATGTGTCCTACATGGCTCCCCATGATCCTCGAAGCATGCCGGAGAAGTATATGCAGCTGTATGATCCAGCATCGTTGACGCTTCCTGATAATGTTGCGTGTGAGCATGCTTTCGATTATGGCATACGTGATATAAGAGATGAGAGGCTGGCGGCATATCCGCGAACGGAAGAAGAAATTCGGGGGCATCTGGCAGAATATTATGCCATGATTACACATCTGGACGATCGAATCGGTGATATTATCCATGCTTTGAAGGAGACGGAACTGTTCGATCATACGATTATCGTATTCACAGGAGACAACGGACTCGCCGTAGGCCAGCATGGACTAATGGGCAAGCAAAGCTGTTATGAGCATAGCGTAAGGGTTCCGCTCATTTTCTCTGGGCCGGGAATACCGAAAGGACAGCGAAGAGATGAATTTGTATATTTATCCGACATCTACCCTACCTTATGCGAATTAACGCAAGTTCCGATTCCATCGTCAGTCGAAGGTGCATCTCTAGCCCCTCTGTTCTCTCGCGTCGGAGCCATCTCGGATCGGGATAGGCTGTATTTTGCCTATGCCGACCTTGTCCGAGCCGTAAAGAGCAGAGAGTACAAGCTCATCGTCTATCACCATAAGTCCCAATTGTTCCGTGTAAGCGAGGACCCCCTGGAGCGATATAATCTAATTGAGGATCCGGCTTTCTCCCATATGGAGCAGGTATTAATGAAAGAATTGATAGAGCACAGCTATCGATCAGGAGATCGCAAGCACCCCGCAGGACAACAATTCTGGTCGCAATTCGACAGACATCAGCAAGGAGAAGATGAACAACTATGATAAATATAAATCAGATAAATGAAGTGATTGGGAAAGGTCCGTTTCAGGACAACTGGGAGTCGTTAAGCCGCTATTCTGTGCCGAGTTGGTACAAAAAGGCGAAGTTTGGCATCTTTATTCACTGGGGAGTCTACTCGGTCCCAGCTTATGGGAATGAGTGGTATCCTCGTGAAATGTACTTGAAGGATAGCGCCAGACGGGATCGGCAGGATGTCAGTATGTTTGATTACCATATACAAACCTATGGCCCGCAGCATGAGTTCGGATATAAGGATTTTATTCCTATGTTCAAGGCAGAAAAGTTTGATCCGGTGGCCTGGGCGAGCTTATTCAGCAGAGCGGGCGCGAGGTATGTGATGCCCGTCGCTGAGCATCATGATGGCTTCCAAATGTACGACAGCCAACTGTCGCCGTGGAATGCAGCGAAGATGGGGCCGCAGCGCGATATCATCGGAGCGCTGAAGGAAGCTGTGCAGGAGAAGGGAATGAAATTCGCCCTGTCTTCACATCGGGCGGAGAACTGGTGGTTCTACGACGGTGGAATGACCTTTCATTCCGATGTCCAGGATGACAGCTTCCGCGGCTTGTATGGTCCAGCTCAGCCAAGGGACCCGGAATGGACGATTCACGGGGAAGGACCGGACGAAGCATTTTTGACCGATTGGCTGCTTAGAACTTGCGAGCTTGTTGACCTATATCAGCCATCGATCGTCTGGTTCGACTGGTGGATCATGAATGTCCGTTTCAAGCCATATCTTAAGAAATTCGCAGCCTATTATTATAATCGAGCAGCGGAGCGGGGGACAGAGGTCGCCATTAATTACAAGCTGGACGCCTATATGCATGGCACAGCAGTGTTCGATATTGAACGCGGTCAATTGAATGGCATTCGTCCCGAGCTGTGGCAGACCGACACTTCTGTTGCCCGCAACTCTTGGTCTCACAGTGTCAATAATCAATACAAGGAACCAGCGGACATCATTTGCGATTTGATCGATATTGTAAGCAAGAACGGCTGTTTGCTGTTGAACGTTGGACCGAAGGCGGACGGAACGATTCCTCAGGAAGACGAGTCGATCCTTCTTGCGATAGGTAATTGGCTTGCCGTGAACGGGGAAGGCATCTACGATACGACACATTGGAAGATATATGGTGAAGGACCGACCCAATCCGGTGAAGAGATGCATACGGAAGGCAAACGGGGGGCCTATACAGACGAAGATATTCGATTTACCTTTAAGGAGGGGACGTTATATGCTTTCGTTATGAAGCTGCCCCCTAGCGGAACCGTTATGATCCGATCCTTATCCACGAGTTCACGTCATTTCCGCAGCGTCATTACCAGCGTAAACACTCTTGATGGCAGCCTGCCGCTTGATTGGACAGTTTCCGATGAGGGATTGCGAATCGATGTTTCTTCTCTAGCTTTAACTCCATATCCCACAGGCTTCAAAATTGGGATGGAGTAGTCACCGTAAATCTAACGCGAATGCACTAAATGCATTCGCGTTTTGCTACAATAGAATGATAACGCTTTCTTAATCTCGAATAATGAACGAGTCAAGGGGGGAGAACATGTCCAATCGTCGCGGGAGGCCGGTGTTCAAATTTCTTATACCTTATTTGAGCATGCTGCTGCTTGCCAGCTTGGTATCTGTCATTATGTATCAGCAGACGAGCCGTGTGGTGAAGGAAGAGGTGTCGAGCCGCAACCAGGCCGTCCTGCAGCTGGCTAAGCAGCAATTGGATCGACAGATTGTAGAGACCAATCAGCTTGCCATTAGCCTGAGCCAGGATCCGAGGGTGCTCGCTATGCAGCAAATTGAGAACCCATATGAGCGAAGCAGCATTACACGTCTGATGGAATTGCAGAAGCAACTGGGCAGCTATTCGGCTATTACACCATCCATTGAAAATTACTACATTCATTATATAAAAAGCCAATTTGTAATATCACCTGATAAACATAGCTTATTATCCCGAGCTTCCAGCGCGGAAGCGCAGTCGGATTCCGTCCACACGTTTATTAAGGGTCTTGAGGATCGGTACTATTATCAGGAGATGATGCCGGAGCTGAAGCTCCGCAGCGCTAATGGTGAACACCGGCTAATTCCTTACATTCATACCATTGGTTATCCAAGCTATTATTTGTCACATATTGTGATGTTCATCGACAGCTCTTCTATAAGGAATGTGTTGCGTTCGATTGATCTCTCGGAGGGCGGTTATGCCTATCTTGCCAACCAGGAGGGTGACATTATTGCCGGTGTTGCCGGCAGCGGCGAATTCCTTCCTCGAACCAGCCATAATGAACATGAGCAGCCTTCCGGTCAATTCGTCACCTCCATTGGGCTCGACAACGGCAGATGGAGTCTCGTTGCCGTACAGCCGGAGCATATCGTGTTGCGAAAGGTGTACTATGTCAAAAAAATATCTGCGGTTATTATCTTCGGCATGCTGGCAATTGGAGGCGTGGCTTCTGTGCTGTTTGCTTATCGCAACAGCAGACCATTAAAAGCACTCATTCAAACTGTATTCCAATTAGAGTCGCATAATGAGCGGCTGCATCGAAGCATGGAAGAGCAAAAGCCGTTGCTGCAGGCGGCATTCCTGCAACGGCTGCTGGATGGCGCGTATCCCGGACAGAAAGAAATGGAGTCTGTGATGCAGTATTTGGATATTCCCTTACAGGGCGAACGATATTCCGTTATCATTATTCAATTACCCTATATCTTGGAGTCGATTGATATGGGAGCATTGGAGAAGCTGGATCTGGAAAAAGCAGGGCTGAGGGAATGTATCGCGGAGCTGGAAGGAAATCACGCTTGTATGCTGGATATTGGCGAAAGCCGGCTGGCCATGATTTATTCCTCTGATACAGTCAGTGAGGATGCTTGGAAGGAAGAGCTGACCATGAAGCTAAGTGCCATTCAGGAGCTGTTTCTCGGACGTTTCCAGCATGCCTTGCAGTTCGGCATAGGTCGACCTTATTCCTCATTAATGGATGTGTCGGCATCCTTCGAAGAGGCCTCCATTGCCTTGTCCTTCGGTATGCCTTCCTCTAGTCCCATGCCCTATTACGATGAGTTGCCCAGACATCCGCAATCGTATTATTACCCGTTTGATCTGGAGCAGAAGCTTCTTAACTATTTGCGAAGCGGGAACATGGAGGAGCTTGACAACACCTTTGGCAACTTGTTCGTCGAAAATTTTGTTGAGCGCTCTTTAATTGAGCCTGTTCTACGGCTCTTGTTGTCCGAATTGGTCAGTACGGCTCTCAAGTTTATTGATCAGTCAGGCACGCAGATGTTCGAGGATGAAAGTATAGATATGATGTCTTTTCTGCAATTGCCTCATGGAGCAGGTGAAGCGGAGGCCTGTTTTCATCGAATCACAAAGCTGTACCAACACATTGCGAGCAAGACCATTGACCAGAAGCGTATTCGGAATGAAGAGCTGATGCGCGAAATTGTCAGTTATCTGGACCTCCACTATTCAGACCCTTCCTTATGTCTGCCCATGCTGTCGGATCAATTCCAAATATCAGAGACTTATCTTTCGTTGCTGGTAAAAGAGCATACAGGCTGCTCTTTCACGGAATATGTGAATACTAAGCGTATGAACGCTGCCAAAGAGCTATTGTCGGAGTCCAGGCTCAACATAGAACAAATTGCCGACCATGTGGGATATTCGTCGCTGAATTCATTCAGTCGAGCGTTCAAGCGTATGCATGGCGTAACGCCTACGCATTATCGAGCATTTTCCGGGCAGTGATTCAAAGAATTGAATATCCTTCCTTGTATGCCGCATGCAGCGGCTGTTTTTTTTGTGTTGTTTTGAAAATGAATAATGAAAAATCAATGGAATGACAGCTTTTTGGGTCTTTTGAATAAAGAAAGGGCAATTGCAGATAGCATAAATACGCTTCCACGGATAAGATCAAATTGTCGACGAGGCTCAACAATAGAAGAGGGGGACTACAAAACGATGAGAACGGTTACACCCATACAAGCCCATCCAAAAGTCAGATTGCGTCTGCTTGCAGCACATCTGAAACAGGCGAAAAGAAGCTGGCAGCTGCTTGTATTGTTTTCATTGCCGCTTGCTTATTTAATTATTTTTCAATATTGGCCGATGTATGGAGCTCAAATCGCATTTAAAGACTTTATTCCCGTGAAAGGTATTATGGGTAGTGAATGGGTCGGCATGAAGCACATGACGAGATTTTTTGGTTCTTACGATTTCTGGAGAGTGCTGAAAAATACGATTGGCCTGGCCTTCTATCATTTAATCGTCGGATTTCCGGTGCCGATCATCCTGGCACTTGGCCTGAACTACGTCAGGCAGGCCAGATTCAAAAAATCGGTACAAATGATTACGTATGCGCCGCATTTTATATCCACAGTTGTAATGGTCGGTATGCTGCTTCAGTTTCTTGATCCGCGAACAGGAATTGTAAATCAGTTTCTAACGTTAATAGGTGTAGACCCCGTTCACTTTATGGCGAAGCCTGAATTGTTTCAAACGATCTATGTGCTGTCCGACATTTGGCAGAATGCTGGATGGGGATGCATTATTTATTTGGCGGCGCTGGCAGGCGTAAGCCCCACGCTGCATGAGGCTGCTGTCGTTGACGGTGCAAGCAAGTGGCGCCGGATTTGGCATATCGATCTTCCTGGCATTATGCCGGTCATGATCATTCTGTTGATCTTGTCAATGGGCAATCTGATGCAAACAGGATTTGAGAAGGTCTATCTCATGCAGAACCCCGTTAACATTACAACCTCTGAAGTTATTGATACTTATGTCTACAAAGTCGGACTAATCTCGGATGGGCTGAATTTTTCTTATGCCTCTGCCATTGGTTTGTTCAAGTCTATCGTCAATCTACTATTACTTATTACTGTCAATCAGATTGCGCGCGTGGTCGGCAAAGAGAGTCTATGGTGAGGAGGGTCACACATGCATCACATTAAACGTCCAAAGCAGAGAATTAAAGAATCACGAGGAGATGCGGCGTTCACCTGGATCAATTATAGTATCCTGCTAACGATGGTTCTGATTACGCTGTATCCCCTCATCTACATTGTAAGCGCATCCTTTAGCGATAGTCAGGCTGTTGTCTCCGGGAAGGTATGGCTATGGCCGGTTCAACCGACGCTTGATGGTTACGAAGCGATATTCAAGCACAAGCTGATCGTATCCTCTGTCATGAATTCCTTCTATTACATGATTGTGGGCACTCTATTCAATGTTGTTCTTACGCTGATGGCGGCTTATCCGCTTTCTCGAAGAGACTTTTATGGCGCCAAGCTGTTTATGGTCCTGCTTGTATTCACGATGATGTTCGATGGAGGATTAATTCCGCGTTATTTGCTTGTCAAAGATCTCGGGATGCTGGATACGCGATGGGCGCTTATTATTCCTGCTGCGCTTAGCGTGTGGAATGTCATTATTACACGGACCTACTTCCGCGTAACCATTTCCAGCGAGCTGCTGGAGGCGGCACAGATGGACGGATGCAACGATTTCCGATTCCTATGGAAGATTGTGCTTCCGCTGTCTGCCCCCATTATCGCAGTCATTAGTTTGTTTTATGCCGTTGGCCACTGGAATCAATATTTCAACGCGCTTATTTATTTGAAGGATCAATCGCTTTATCCCTTGCAAATTGTATTGAAGGATATTCTGGTACAAAACAAGGTGGACATGAGCATGGTGGCCGATGCCGTTGAAATAGCGGAGAAGGATGCCTTGCGGCAGCTTCTCAAATATTCTTTGATCGTAGTCGCCGCAGGACCCGTTCTCGTATTGTATCCGTTCGTGCAGAAGCATTTTGTAAAGGGTGTTATGATCGGCTCGTTAAAGGAGTAGCACAGCTTACAACAAGACAGCTTATGGAGAGGGGTGATGCTTATTTGCTAATATTTCTGGCACCGGGTGTCAGACGCCTGCAAATCAGTCATCCATTTGAATCAGGTTCATTAAAAAGGGAGGAAAACAGAGTGAAACAAAAATGGACTCTTGCGTTTGTCGTGATGTGTTTGCTGTTAGCCGCTTGCTCTAATGGAAGCGGGTCCAATGCGAAGCCGGACAATAAGGAGGGAGACAAAGCGGGGAATACGAGCGCTGTTTCTGCGCCGGGTACCTTTCCAATTGTAGAGGAGAAGGTTACTTTGAAGGTGCTTGCGGCACTACGGCCGGATGTAGAGGACTATCGTACAAACGAATTTACGAAGTGGCTGGAAGAGAAAACAAATGTACATCTGGAATGGGAGACGGTCCCCGAATCCAATATGAAAGAAAAATTGAATTTGACGCTGGCAAGCGGCGATTATCCTGACATCTTCATGAATATGGGCATTACGGATGCACAGCTTGAGATCTACGGCAACCAGGGGGTGTTCCTACCGCTTGAGGATTTAATTGAGGAGCATGCAGTGAATACGCAGAACATATTTGAAGAGCAGGAGCACTTAAGACCGGCGATTACCTCCAATGATGGGCATATCTACACGATGCCGGATATTAATGAATGCTACCATTGCTACTACTCCGGTAAGCTCTGGATTTACAAGCCTTGGCTGGATAAGCTGGGACTGGAGATGCCAACAACAACGGATGAATTCTATGAAGTACTGAAGGCATTTAAGACTCAGGATCCCAACGGTAATGGCATGGCTGATGAAATTCCGCTGTCTGGATCACCCAAAGGATGGAACAGCTCTGTTGAAGGCTTTCTAATGAACGCTTTCGTGTATTATGACTTCATTAACGGCGATACGACACGGCGATTGTTTATGAATAATGGAGCTGTAGACGCGGCATTTATGTCCGAGCAATACCGTGAAGGACTGCGGTATATGAATAAGCTGTTCGACGAAGGATTAATTAATGCAGAGGCTTTCGTACAGGATGGCGATCAGCTGAAGCAGCTTGGAGCCAATGGGGATGTTGTTATTCTGGGCGCTGCTCCAAATGGAAGTCCAATCCCGATATCCGACAATGAAAGATGGAAGGATTATGTGGTTGTTCCGCCGCTAAAAGGCCCATCGGGCACACAATATGTGAACGCTCAGAATAGGAAAGGAAATGTCAATGGCCGATTTGTAGTTAGCGCGACAAGCAAGCATCCTGAAATTGCTGTTCGACTGGCTGACGCTTTCTACGATCCGGAGGTACAGATGTTTTCGTTATTCGGCATTGAAGGAGAGGACTGGAGAAAAGCTGAGGGTGGCGAACAAGGCCTCGAGGGCAATCCAGCGACGTTCGTACGCTTGAAGAAAACGAGTGAAGTCGCGAATCACAGCTGGAATCAGGCCAACCCGACGAATCGGACCGTTGCATTCCGAATTGGCGAAGCCATCAATGATCCGGTGAACAATGTAGAGTACATTCTGCATGCCTCGACCAAAAGCTATGAGCCGTTCCGTAACGAGACGGTTATGGTTCCGCCGCTCATCTTCAACGAAGCGCAGTCGTCAGAGCTGCTGGGCTTGCAGAAGACCATCAATGATTACGTCGACAACATGCTTGTCCAGTTCGTCATGGGCGATGCCAATTTGGAAGCTGGCTGGGACGGTTACCTGAATGAGCTGAGCAATATGAATATTAAGCGCTACCTGGAGATTATGCAGGAGGCGTACGATATTCGCTACAAGAAGTAAGGAATGATGAACAACCCCGACAACCATCTAGAGTTCTGCTGCCATGAACAAGGATGAGTGTGTCGGGGTTATTTGATTCCGTGCAGGCCGAGCCATCTACTTATATTGGAGAGGGGATTCGATAATGAAGTTGATGAGATATCTGATCATGTTGATGATGTGCTGCTTATTGGTCTTACCGCAAACAGGCGGCGTTGCAAAGGCATACGAGCTGCCTGCTGATGTGCAGCTGCAGAAGGATAACTATGATTCTATTGCGGGGCTGGCGGATACTTATCCCATTGAATATATTACACAAGTGAATAACGGTGAGAAACGGGTTAAGCTTATTACGATTGCAAGTCAGATCGGAATGATTGAGGGTGAGAAGGTTATCGAACTCCCTCCTGAAATTATGCGAGTCGCTGGTTTTTTTAGAGAGTTGAACATAAATGGGAGCCAGATCAAAAACCTGGAAGTGTACTGGGAAGGTCCGACAGGCAAGGAGAAGTTAAGCGAATATTTCCGCTCAGAGGCAGTCATTATGGGACGCCCCTTCCATATAAAGGTTCAGCCGGGTCAATATGACGGTTTTAAGCTCAGATTGAAAGGAACGGGTACTGTAACGAATCTTGTCTTGCATGAGCCGAACGGTCTATCGGCCACTTATGATGTAAGAGCGTGGGGGGTATTGGGAGAGGACAAACCGATATTACCTGTACAGGTCCATGTGGACGCAACCACGCGACGCAGCATTGATGGAATAACCCGCATGGAAGAAGAAAAGTTTCGCAGAGTGTATGCCAATCCGTTAGGAGAACCGGTCACCTATGAAATAGCACCTTATTTGTCCGAGAGAGGGTTCCTTCCGGGAAGGCAAATGTTCAAATTCCGGGACGCGCTGGAGATCGGTCATAAGCCTAGCGATCCTTTATTAACGGAGGACCCTCTTCGGGACGGATATGCCGATGAATCGTTTTTCGATCAACATTATGAGAAGGACTCACAATTAATTGAACAATATGACAAGCTGTATGCGCCGGACATGAAATATATCATCGCTTACGACAATTGGCCGACTTGGAATTGGCCTGCCAATACGCCCAATAATCCAAGGGGGACGCCGGCAGTTGACAAATTCGAAGCTGCAGCCGAGCTTGCTTCCCTCTATACGGAAGCCTATAATCGCAAGCTGGATGGCAGAGGACCTGCCTATATCGAAGTGAAAAACGAATCAACTATTCGTTCGGAGTGGATCTACCATAATGATGCCGCCTATGATTCCTGGGGGCTTCTCGCTGACTTTCACAATATAACGGCTGACAAAATCAAGGAACGCAGTCCCGAGGTTCTGGTGGGGGGACCAACTAGCGCGAATATGACGCTGGATACTAGCGCTTTCGCGAGCGCCAGGGAGCAAATGAGATTCATGGATTTGACGAGAGGACATCTTGACTTTTATTCCCATCATTTCTACGAAGGCAAGGACTTGATATTAAATGAAACTGACGCCAACTATGGCGGGTATTTGACAGGCCGCCTGGAGGCTGTACTTGATTTGCTCCAAAATCATATGACGATAACCAACAACATCAAGCCTATGGTCATTTCGGAAACAGGAACCTTGCATTCGGGTGCGACGGATATTGATTATTGGATTCAGTTGAAGAACTTTAATGCCTATATGATTCGATACATGAATCGGGCGAATGAATTTGACATGGTCGTGCCGTTTTTGTTGCCGATCAAATGGTGGGATAAGGGCTCGCCGGATATGCTCTTCCGATATGAAGAAGACGGCAGTCTGGGAGTTCCTACTCCGCTGAAATATTACTTGGATTTCTGGAAGGATTACCAGGGGGATCTGCTTCCTGTAGAGGCCAATGACGACAAGGTTTATGTTCATGCCACGCAAACGGACAATGTCATTTACGTCGCTGTCAACAATATGAACCCGCAGCGGCTCAGCCTGGATTTGAATATTGATCTCGGCGGCGCCAAAATTTATGATATTGAGCAGAGAAGGCTCTATCTGGAGCAAGGCAAGCTGCATTATGAGACGAAAAAACAGGCTGATCTGAAGAGTTTGCCTATGGCAGTGGAGGAAACCTCCATCATTAAAATTACATTGGACAAATCGCCTGTTGTGAAAGACATTTTGCTGGAAAAAACGTATTACGCGGATGAGATGCTGAAGGCCACGGGACAACCGGCTGCTTTCCAGATCGCAGCTCCTGTCGAGCAATTGCAATCGACTGTCTTGCGGGTATCATTTGGCCGGGAGAATGGCTTTAACATTCCCATGGGCGTCACTGTGAACGGCAAGCATTATCAACATGATATCAGTTTTACGAATAAACCGGGGCGTTTCTTCGGTTATGTCGATTTCGACATTCCTGCAGGGGACATCAAGGAGATGAACCAGGTCGTCGTTTCGCTTCCTCAACAAGGGGGGACGGTCAGTACGGTAGCGTTTATTAACCAGTATGCGCAGGAGGGTTCAGTAGATTCAAGTCCGCCGGAAACCGTCGCGAATATTGAAGGAGCTCATGAGAATGGATGGTATCGATCGGACGTATCCGTGCAATTGGAAGCTTTCGACCATTCTGGCGTTGCTGGCATCTATTATCAGTTGAATGACGGTGAATGGACCAGGTATGAGCGCGAAATCGAGATTCTGACCGAAGGCACCCACACTTTAGCCTATTACAGCAAGGATAAGGCTGGTAATGCCGAGTCTGTCCAAAGCAGGACGATTGCAGTGGATAAAACGGCTCCTGATGTGATTATCCAGCCCAATCATACCGATTTGGGCGCGCCGAACAAGAAGCTGGTGGATATAAAGGTCAAGTTACAAGCTTTGGATGAAACGTCCGGGATAAGGGATGTTCAATTAACCTCAATCACTAGCAGCGAATCGGACAGCGGATTATATGGGGGCGATAGACCTGATGATATACAGGGCGCAGAGCTTGGTGCCCATGATTTGGAATTCAAGCTGCGGGCTGAGCTCTCTCCTAAGTCGAAACAGAGGGTATACACGATTGTTTATACCGTATCGGATCATGCGGGTAATCAAAGGAAGGCGGAAGTGATGGTCTCGGTTTCAAAAGGGAAGTAGTCCTTCATTAATCATTAATAATAGCCATGTACGAGTCGGTGGGACTGTGCATGGCTATTTATTTAGCTCCGAGTAGAAAGCGCTCTCTGTAGGCGCCAGGGGTGATCCCCTCCTTGCTGCGGAAGATGCGGATGAAATAGCTGCTATGCTCATAGCCCACCTCATAAGCAATTTCCTGAATACTGGTCATCGTATGGGCCAGCATTTGTTTGGCTCGTTCCATTCGAATATGCTGCTGATATTGCAACGGTGTCATACCTGTATGCTTCTTCAGACATCTGCTTAAATAGTCGATATGGTAATGCAGCTCATCCTCCAGCTTCTTCGAGCTGAAGGGCTCCTGCATATGGTTCTCCAAATATCGCGCCATACGGGTGCACAGCTCCAATGACCTCGACATGGGCCTCGTCTGATAGATAACTTGCTGCAGCTCAAGCAAAAGCTGAGCAGTCAGGCTATGGAGCTCCAGTGCATTACGGATAAAAATGTGATTGCGAATCTCAACCATCCGATCCAGTATGGGGAGCAGGGGAGGCAAAACAACCTCCGTATGCTTAGGTAGATACATCGCATGTGATCGGGGGTTATGATCGTCATCCGTTGGCTGCTGAAGCGACTCCATCCATTCGAAGCCGCCGCTATTCAACTCGCGAGGAGGAACAGGATGGCTGAAGTGTACATAATAGGTTTCCGTATTTTGTTCACAGGGGAGATGCCCGAAGTGGGTGCGTCCCGGCTCCAGCAGCAGCATACTGCCCGCCGTAATGGTATAGGGCTGGTCGTCTTCCGTCATATATAAAGTCCCATTGGTTACGATGATAAGATCGTACAGGCTCCAGCTTCGCCGGAAATGTGCTTGCCCTTGCTTCCACCAGGAATGACCAACAGTAACAAACTGCGGTAAAGGCGGGATAATGAACTCTAGCATCTTCATATTAGCGCCTCCAATAGCGGTCTATTCCTTAACAATAGGATACCAAACGATATACTGTCAATGAACATCTTCTCTCTGTACATTAGTCGGAATTGTCTCATCGGAAGTCGAGTATAGCGCTTACAAAGGGAATAGCAAGACAGTATAATGGCAGGAAAGAAACGAGCAGAGGGGGAGAAGAATGAGACAGACTTGGAGCTTGAACACGGATTGGAAGTTTTGTTACGGCGACATCACCGAAACCAACTACGATGCTGTACATAAAGAGAGATACAGACAGCCACACTGGATTAAATCTGGTAATCATGGCGTAGCGAAGTGGGGCTATGACGATTCAGATTGGATTGACGTTCACATTCCGCATGACTTTGTGCTTGAGAATGCGGAGTATGACCCGCAGGTTCCTGCTTCTCATGGATCATTAAAGAAGGGAATAGGCTGGTACCGAAGAACGTTTAAGCTGCCAGTGGATGCGGTGGAGAAACGTATATGCATTGAATTTGATGGCGTTTTCCGTAATAGCTCTGTCTGGGTAAACGGCCATTATGTCGGAGCTCATTTAAGCGGGTATACCAGCTTTGCCTATGACATTACAGAAGTGGTGCACGCCGAGGAGCCGAACGTGGTTGCTGTCAGGGTGGATGCAAGTGAATTCGAAGGCTGGTGGTATGAAGGAGGCGGTATCTATCGCGATGTCAGATTGGTACTGACGGACTCGCTCCGAATCCAGCAACGGGGAACTTTCGTGAAGGCCAAGCCTGATCCAGATGGTGAGAAAGCGTTGGTTGTTATTGAGACGGAGGTTGCTAGCCATTACGAGCAGGCGATATCCTTCGAGCTGCATTCGATTATTATGGGTCCTGACGGAAAACCGGCTGGTAAGTCTGTTGTCTCTACTGTCATCTCCGCGGATGATACGATGACGCTTACACAGTCTGTTGTGATTCAAGAGCCTCTATTGTGGTCCATCGACTCACCAGAGCTTTATTCACTCAAGAGTACACTCGTCAAAGGCGGCGAGGCTGTTGATACGTATGAGACCGTCTTCGGAATACGAACGATCGTGTTTGACGCTGAGCGAGGCTTCCTTCTGAATGGTCAGCAGGTGAAGCTTAAGGGCGTATGCTGCCACGAGGATCATGCCGGCGTCGGCATGGCGGTGCCTGCAGCCGTTAATGAATTCCGGATTCGCCGATTAAAGGAGATGGGCTGCAATGCGTATCGAACATCGCATAATCCGCCGTCTCCATCGATTCTGGAAGCCTGCGACCGACTGGGCATGGTTGTCATTGATGAGGTTCGCCAAACGGATGCGACGAATGAAGGTCTAAGCCAACTGACAAGTCTCATTCAGAGGGACAGGAATCATCCATCAATTATCTTATGGTCGCTGGGCAATGAAGAAATGAATATTCAAGGAAAGGCATCGGGCGTTCGGATTTTGCACGCAATGCAAAAGCTTGCCCACAAGCTTGATCCAACTCGTAAATGCACCTACGGGATGAATGCCGATTGGCTGCCAATCACTCGCTATCATGAAGAAAACGGCTTTCATATCGACGTTCATGGCTTTAACTATATGATGAGAAGGAATTGGGATGCTTACAATCAGTTTCACAAGGCATATCCGGACAAACCGTTTATCGGTACGGAAAATGCTTCGACGCTCTCGACAAGGGGGGTCTACAGGAAATCATCCACCGATTGCTCGCTAAACCTCTCCGAGCATGGCAAAGTAACTGCCATATGGTCCAATCCGAAACGTGAAGGCTTGGTGAGCGCCTATGGTGAAACCTATCCATTGTGGGGAGCTCAGCCGGAGGAAGCTTGGAAGGCGGCGGAAGAGTATGATTTTGTAGGGGGATTGTTCGTATGGACGGGGTTCGACTACCGAGGCGAAACATTCCCTTATGAATGGCCTAGTGTCATCTCTCGATACGGGATTATGGATTTGTGCGGCTTTCCGAAGGACATCTATTATTACTATCAAGCTAGATGGACGAGTCGGCCCGTGCTGCACCTATTCCCGCATTGGAATTGGGCAGGGAGCGAGGGAGAAATGGTTGATGTATGGGCATTCTCGAATATGGACGAGGTGGAATTATTTTTGAACGGGAATAGTGCAGGAAGACGCACTGTTCCTGAACACGGTCATGCCGAATGGCAGGTTGCCTACGAAGCGGGTGAATTAATGGCCTGCGGGTACCGGAATAACCAGCTTGTGTTGACGGAGGTTGTTGCGACAACGGGTGAGCCGGCCCAGATCCTCCTGAGCTCTGAGAGGACTGTTCTTATAGCAGATCATGAAGATGTATGTATCATTCAAGCTGCGATTGCAGATGCAGCGGGACGGATTGTTCCGAATGCAGACACGCTCATGACATTTTCTGTGGAGGGACCTGGCCAATTAATGGGTACAGGCAATGGCAACCCGGAGAGCCATGAGGATGACAAGTCGGCTTGCCGTAGTGCCTTCCAAGGACTCTGCCAGGTGCTGGTGAGGACCAACGGAGCAGGCGGCGACATTCGTCTGATTGCTCAAGCGGAAGGGGTAAAGCGCGGAGAAATCGTTATTCACTCCGAGACTTCCAATAAGAGGTCGATTGCTTCAGCATTGAAGCATGCAGAGTTGCTTCCAACAGGCACAGGACAGCGAGATGCTGCCGACGGTGGTGTCTAGCCCGCAAAGACAATTGGCAGCATGATTCTCTTGTCTAGCATTCAATATGTATCGGAGGACAATAGATATGACAGGATCTCATGATCGACCCAACCTATTATTTATTATGTCAGATGACCATGCAGCCAATGCCATTAGTGCTTACGGGTCCAGGCTGGCAGAGGTATGTGCGACTCCCCACATCGACAGGCTGGCCAAGGAAGGGGCGCTATTCCGCAATTTCTTCTGTACAAACGCTATCTGCACACCCAGTCGTGCGACGATTCTGACCGGTTTGTATTCCCACCATAACGGTGTGAAGACACTAAGCGACAGCTTGAGCACAGAGCTGGAGACGTATCCTCGAAGAATGCAGGAAGCGGGCTACGAGACGGCTGTTATCGGCAAGTGGCATCTGCACAGCGAGCCGCAGGGCTTCCATCATTACGATGTGTTGTCTGGGCAGGGAACGTATTGGAATCCCAGCTTTATGAGGTCGGGCTTTGACTGGTCGTCTATCTCCAATGTTCATGATGTGAGCACAGGGACAACACATGCTGGGTATGTGACGGACATTATTACGGACAAATGTCTGGAGTGGCTGGAATCTCGAAATTCATCCAAGCCCTTTATGCTCCATTGTCACCATAAGGCACCGCATGACGATTTCGAATATCATCCTCGTTATGAGAACTTGTTTGACGGTATAGACATTCCGGAGCCGGACAGTCTGTGGGAGAATCGGCAGCATCGTTCGGTAGGCTCTCGAGATTTCGGTACGTCCGTGTCAGAGCGTAACCCGAAGCGGAATGCCGTCTTGAGGCAGAGTGATCCGTCGTACCCGACCGGTCCTCTTGAGATCGCGGGTCTGGATGCGGAAGAGCGAACAAAAGCCGCGTATCAGAAATATTTGAAGGATTATCTTCGAGTCGTCAAGGGGATCGATGACAATGTCGGCCGATTGCTGGACTATCTGGATCAAAGCGGTCAACTGGAGCATACGATTGTTATCTATACCTCCGATCAAGGGATGTTTCTCGGCGAGCATGATTATATCGACAAACGCTGGATCTATGAAGAAGCGCTGCAAATGCCTTTCCTCATTCGGTATCCAAAGGAGATCGAGCCGGGCACCGTGATGGAGTCGCTTGTGAGCAATATTGATATCGGACCGACATTGTTGGATTATGCCAATACCGACTATTCTTGCAAAGTGGACGGAAGCAGCTTCAGAGGTCTGTTGAACGGGTCACAGATGGAATGGAAGGACGCCATCTATTATCGTTATTGGATGCATCTAACGCATCATGATAACCCGGCGCATTTCGGCATGCGGACGAGAGAATACAAGCTGATCTTCTTCTACGGCTTGCCGCTGGACGCCTCGGGAGCACTGGATGAGGAAACCCCGGCTTCATGGGAATTTTATGATTTGCGGCAGGATCCTTATGAGATGAATAATGTATATGAACATCCGGAATACAAGGAGCTTATTGAAGAAGCGAGGCAAAAGTTGTTTGCGATAAAGCAGAGTGCAGGCGATGATGATTCAGCTTATCCAGAGCTGCTGGAGCGAATAGCGCTATCACTGCACAGCTAGTTTAAATTCATACAACTGCAGTTCAGCGAAGCGGAGGCCCCTATGGTGTCTCCGCTTTCTTGAAATAAAGAAAGCTTTCTTTCATAATGCCTCCTCCACATTAGGCCTCTTACTTGGCTTAATAACCCATGTTCCTCCGACAAGGAATACCCCGCTAAGTATAAATACGGATAGAAGTCCTGCTGAGGAACCGATCAAGCCGAAGAAGAGAGGAGCCACGATCTGGGAGGCTCTGTTGACGGTTAATCTAAGACCAAGCACCTCTCCCGTGCGGGAATTCGGAGACGCATTATAAGTCGTCGTCATGGATAGAGGCTGACTGCAGCCGAGTCCGGCTCCCATACAAGCGCTCAGCACCGCGAGTACCAGAATATGATCCCAGATCGGCAGGAGCAGGAAGCAGATGCCGGCGACGAAGATAGAGGCCATCAACACATAATCACGTCCGAAGGCGTTCGTCAGCTTGGTTAGAAAGAAGCGCACGACTACCATCATCAACCCTTGAAGGGTTAATATCCAGCCAATGGAGGAAGCCGAGATATCCATTCCTTGGGCATACAAGGGGAAATAAGCGACAAAGATATCGCGGCTGTATAAGGCTAGCGCGCTCGAAATCATCGCCTTGCGCAGCTGCGGAATCTTCAGAAGCCCCAGGGAGGATAATAAAGTGGCTTCAGCCGGAGCAGTTGTTTTGCCAGAAGCTTGGAGACGCCAGGCCAATATGAACGCAATGATACACAATACTAGAGAAGCTGCAAAGACGGACGGATAGGAGATATGCTCCGCCATATAGCCGCCAGCTACAGGTCCAGCCACCGCTCCCACCGAAACGGCGGTTGAGAACATGCTGAAATAGTAATCCCGCTTATGCGGGGGAGCAGCATTCCCCAGAAGATTTTGCAAGGAAAGCACAATGAGAACATGAGAGATACCCACAATAATCTGCGAAAGATAAAGCGCCCAAAGCGAATCAATCAGCGCGGGTATGGTCATACCTGTCCCAACTCCGATAAAGCCGCTTAATACCGGAAGCCGGTCCCCGACCTTGTCCGCAATTCTTCCTGCATAGATGGAGAGGAATAATGGAATCAATGCGTATGCTGCGGTTAAGTATCCAATTTCAAGAGTAGAAGCGCCGAGCTCGGCTCCGTACAAGGTCACGATGGGGCGGGTCATATTCAAGATCATCTGAAAGCAAAAAATAGCGATCAGTATAATTCGAAAGCTCATAGCGGCGCGCAAGAATGATCCCCTCCTAAATACGTACGGGAACCATTATATCATGATTGCTTTTGACGAACTGTACATGGTTTTTCCATATAAAAAAGCTAAAATTTTCATATTGGATCAGAATGCCAATCCTTTACAATGAAAGCGCATCCAAGAATTGCGAGTAAAGGGGAGAGGAGGACAGCTTAACAATAACGGGCAAACCATATCACATGAATTTGGGAGGTAATAAAATTTGAAGCGACTATTTGCAGGCCTGCTTACCTTGGCTATGATTGCAGGGCTGGCGGGACAGCCTGGCACAGCCAACGCAGCCACCCCGTTCCCTACTTTGAACTTCGATAATGGCGTAATCCCCTCTTATGTAACAGGCTCGAACGCTACACTTCAGATTGTAACGAATACGACAGGGTCTAAGGCGCTCAAGGTCAACTACGCCGTTGCGGACTTCCCCTCCGTGAAGTTTGCGCCCGCCACACCATGGAGTGTAGGCTCCGGCAATGCGATTGCCTTCGAGCTGACGAATGTAAGTAATAAGGATATTACATTCTACCTGCGTGTGGATGACAGTGCCCAAGCCGACGGCGTGAAGGATTCTATCGTTAGTCAGGCGGTAGCGAAGGCCGGGACGACTAACCAATATTTTCTAAGTCTCAACTCCGCGGTGCTGGATTTGGGCATGCGCTTCCTGCCGCCTAATCCTGCCGGCTTACAGATGGGATATGCATGGGGAGATAAGTCTATTAATCCCGCCAATGTTGTGTCCTTGCAATTTTTTCAGATGTATCCCAGCACTGCTACAGCCCTGGTCATTGACAATTTGAGAGTGATCCAGGACCCCAATTCCAATCTAAGCTACTTGAACGGCATTGTCGATAAGTATGGTCAGTATTCAGGGGCAAGCTGGAGCGAGAAGATCAACAGTGACCAGGATCTCTTGAACGATAAAGCAGAGGAGGCGCTTGCGCTTAACGGTTCACAGCCCATTGCTACAAGCCAATACGGAGGGTGGAAGAACGGTCCCAAGCTGCAAGCGACAGGTCGATTCAGGGTTGCTCAATATGGTGGCAAGTGGACATTGGTTGATCCTGAAGGGTACTTATTCTTCTCGACTGGTGTGGACGTCGTCCGCTTGGATGATATGCACACCTGGATCTCGGGACGGGATGCGATGTTCAAGGACCTTCCGGCCCAAAACAGCTCACTCGGCGAGCACTTCCGTTATACAACGACAGTAGGCAGCCCGCCGCTGGGACAAACCGAGGGCTGGCTGTTCAATCACTATTCCGCGAACCTGGAACGCAAATACGGAACCGATTATATCAATAAGTGGAAGGATGTATCCGTGGCCCGCTTCAAAAATTGGGGCTTCAACTCGCTTGGCAATTGGTCGGAGCCAACGCTGTTCTTCGGCAAGGGCTCCCAGCACAAGCTGGCGTATGTGGCCAATGGCTGGACGAGCTGGGGAACCCACACTACCATTCCAAGCGGGGAGTGGGGAGGGGTTGCCGACCCGTACGATCCGCAGTTCACGGTCAGTGTCAACGATATGGTGCAGAATCAGATTGTTGCGTATGGCGTCGCGCAGGACCCGTGGCTTATCGGCATTTATGTAGATAATGAAATCCCTTGGGGCAGTCCTGCTACTACACAGAGCAAATATTTGCTTATCAGCAACCTGTTAGCCATGAATGCTGCTGACAGCAAAAGCTATGCCAAACGTGCCATGATTGCCCATCTGAAGACCAAATACAGCAACAACATTGCAGCATTAAACGCCCAGTGGGGCACTTCATTCGCTTCCTTCTCAGCAATGGACGCGCCGTTCAAGCCGGCGCAAATCTCAAACGGCATGCTTCCCGACTATTCAGCGATGCTGAAGCTTCTGGCAAAAAAATATTTCAGCATCGTAGATGCCGCCTTGACCCAAGCGTTGCCCAATACCCTGTATCTGGGTTCACGGTTTGCGGAATGGGGCATTAGCAAGGAGGTTCAAGAGGCTGCCGCGGAATATGTGGATGTGGTGAGCTACAACGTCTATAAGGAGTCTGTTAACGGCCATAGCTGGATGGATATCGCTGCGCTGAACAAGCCTGCTATTGTAGGAGAGTTTGCCTTCGGATCCAATGATAGAGGTATGTTCGGAACGGGTCCGAACTCGGAATCCGCCGCGTCAAGCCAGCAGTATCGAGCGTCCAAATTTACGAATTATATGAATGCCGCCTTGAAAAATCCTTATTTTGTCGGCGCGCATTGGTTCCAATATGTGGATGAGCCGCTGCTTGGCCGTCATTGGGACGGCGAAAATTACAATCTGGGCTTTGTAGATGTAGCCGACGTTCCGTATGCTCCTCTTGTCAATGCCGCGAAAACGGTTCACGCTCAAGCCTATGCCACAAGATTCGGCAGCACAGGGAATACGAAGATATCCTTCGAAGCCTCGGAGAATCTATCCCTGATCAGCGCTTATAATCAAGCGACTATTCAATATGTGTCACAAGGCGCAACCGATGGTGTTCGCGCTATGAAGGTCAATGTAGGCACTCTCGATACGGTGTATGCCGGAGTAGAGTTCAAACCTGCTTCGCCATGGAATCTGGGAGCTGCGCCATCCATCACGGCAGATGTGACCAACCCAACCGCACTGCCGATACAGCTCCGATGCAACGTGCTGGATAACAATGGACAGCTGAGAACGTTTTATTTTACCGTAAATGCCAATGCTTCTCGCACCATTACGATGGACAGCTTCGGCGCTTCGCCTGCCCAAACGTCTGGGGCTGACGGTTATTGGGGAGCGACAAACGGATTGTCGACGGCCCAAATCAATTCCATCAGCTTCTACTTGTGGGAGGACGCGCCGCAAAGCGGGAATTCGTTTATTGTAGATAAGGTGCTGATATCCAAGTAATAGATCGTCGTTTGCAGCAAGAGCAATTATGAATGTCGAATACATTCTATGAAGGTGATAGAAGTATTTCGCTTTGCGGTAGAAAGCCCGATTGCCAAGTGTTCTTGGTCATCGGGCTTTACTTATATCATGCGGTTACCTCGCCCTGTCCTCCCACTTAAGGAAGACATCAAAGATCCAAATTATTATGCGAATTGATATACAGACTATGGGACGGTTAATTTTATTAGAATATCTAATTGGTAAGCACTTTTAGAGAGTCGTCTCCTAATGATAAGGATGTTGATTAATTCAAACGACTATGTTTTAGATAAATCTTCGACTCAACCCCACTATCCTGCGGCTTGTACAATGAGAGCCCCGTAAGTTGTTCCGGTAAATACGTATTGTTATCTCTCTGCAGATCGATTGGATTTTCATATATTCTCGATCCATCCCGAATGGATTCAGGAACGGGATAGGACTTATGGTTTTTAACAGTCTCGAAAGCACGAGCGATCGCTTTGTAAGCGGAGTTTGATTTAGGACTTTCGCATAAGTAGATGACAGCTTGCGCAAGAGGGATGCGACCTTCCGGCATCCCGAGAAAATGGACAGCATCCTTGGCGCTTAACGCGATTTGGAGCGCATGGGGGTTTGCCATCCCAATATCTTCACTGGAATGAACAACGATCCTTCTAGCTATATAAATAGGATCGACTCCTGAGTCGAGTAATCTTGCCATCCAGTACAGGGCTGCATCCGTTTGGCCACCACGAATGCTTTTGCAGAAAGCCGATGTCAGGTTGTACATATCAGTCTTATTTATGCTGTTAATTCTCTCCTGAAAGGCTTGTTGGACCATCGTTAAGGTGATTTCATTACCTATTGAGGCAAGATAAGCAGCGTTCTCCAATGCATTTAAGGCATTTCGTATATCGCCGTTGCTAACGTCGGACAAATACTCTATGGCATCGGTAGCAATTGAGAGCTTCATATTCCCTAATCCTCGAATTTCATCCTTAAGCGCACGAAGTATTAATTCTTTTATGTCTTGATTATCCAAGGCTTCCAGTTTGTACACTCGGCAACGGGAGACTAAGGGGGGAATCAAATCGTGCTGGATGGATTCCGTCGTGGCTCCGATGAGTGTAATAGTGCCGTTCTCAACAACGGGCAAAAGGGCTTCCTGAACATTTGTTCTCATGGAATGAATCTCATCAATGAAAACAATCGTTTTTTTATTATAGAGTTTCAAATTATCCAGTGCTATGGTGAATACATCTCGTAATTCTGAAACACTCAATGAAACGGCGTTTAGCTTGATAAATTCTGAAGCGGTGTGATTATTTATAACGATCGCCAAGCTAGTTTTCCCTGAAGATGGAGGTCCCTGTAAAATCATAGATGTTACTTTGTCCTGTTCAATTAAACTTCGAAGTAACTTTCCTTTTGCAATCAAATGACGCTGCCCGATCAAGTCATCCAAATGTTGAGGACGGAACTTCTCGGACAATGGCTTGTAGCTGAAATTTGAATCTTGAAGATTAAGGTCAAATAAGTCCATAATTACCGCCTACTTATATATGGTATAGTAAAAAAAATTATGATTAGCTCTACTCGGAGTTTTCTTTGTGCTGACTTCTACGTTCTCGCCAACTTTTTAGTACTGTTGTTTCTTTCTTGTTTTGGGAAGTATTAAATCCTGTATTTTCATTTGAGTCAGGAAATAATGACCCCAAGTTGGTCAAGTTTGTCATAGCTTGTTGGTTTCGTTCATTCGCTTGAATAGCGATTTGGTTTACTAGTCCATATTTTTTTTGATATTCTGTTATATAACTGTTTTGAGCCATTTCAAGCGTAAATTTCTCGTACAACTTGATAGTTTCCGACAGTTCTTTTATCCTATTTTTTGATTGGTTTAGCTCTTCTGATAACTCGGTTACACTAGATTTTAGCTGTTGTTCTCTAGAGAGGCTTTCATGAAGCATAACTTCAATCGGTTGTAAATACTCCAGAAGTTTCCCGAGGTTGTGATGGTACTTCAAAGTTAAATCAGTAATGTTCGGTACTTCGAAATCCAAGGCTACTTCTTTCGAAAGGGTTGAAGGGAGAGGTTCGTTGGCTTGCTCAATGTATTTTCTACCGTAACTCCCCCATACATCCTTACTGAAGGCTATGGGGTATTTCTCCGGATTTTCCATATGCATTCGTTCACTAAATCGTACCATATGCGAAATTCGGAGGAGGCCGGAGAATGGGTGAAGCGTCTTATACTCATAAACTAAATTTTGTAGTTGTTGTTCCGTTTCCGAATTTTTATATTTTGCTGGCCTGCCCATTTTTGATTGGGGAGGAGCGTTAGTAGTGTATTCGTTTGTCATTTTGCTATGCCTCTCTGTGACATATTAGATTATTTCTAAGTAAGATTGCAACTTTGCTAGATCGTGAATATCTCCATTTAATAACTTTGATTCTTTGGTGAGTAGTTCTTGCTCGAAAGGAGGGAAAGAATTCGTTTTATAGTCGTAATCCATATCCTTTCTCAGACGTTCCATTGTTTCGAGTCGAACTTTAATCTGCTGTTTCTTAAGTTCGCTTATGTCTCTTAACTTCATCTCATTGGCATGTAGTTCCTCTAATGAAATCCACCATTTCTGACAAAATTGGCAGTACTCTGATTCACAGTTTTTGTTTGGATCGGTGCAGTTACCAATATCCATTTCTTCTATGAAGTCAAAACTTTGTTTGCTCCGTAAAGCATTTGTTTTTGCTTGTTCCAATTCAATATTGGATACGACTTCATGAAATTCCGAAAACTTCTTAAGCTGAATCGTCTTGGTTAGATGGAAAACCTTGGATGCTGTAAAATAATCCATATGTTGTTGATAATGATATTGGGATTCTATATTACGATGACCACCTAGTCTTGCAATCGTTAAGGCGTTCATTCCTTGAAGCATTAAGTTACAAAATGCAAAGTGACGCGTATCATTCGGAGTAATTCTGTCCAAGTTAGTAATTTCAAATTTAATACCAATAATTTCATCATAAAATTTTTCGAGCAAGACGGACAAATTATCATAATGGAACACAAGAGGATTACGATTAATGTTCCAAGAATTCTTTTTTAAAAAAGAGCCTGTCGCATTGTAATGAATTAATGTTTCTGTGGTACCGAATTCTTCAGTGAGTGATATATATTCTTTAATTAATTTGTAAGTGGACGTATTAATGGCAACCGAGTCTATAACCTCAACTTTCTTGTGAGTTCCTTTTTGCTTCTTCCTTGGAAGTTTAATATAACTGATTTCATCTTTTATATAGAGACAATCCCGCGAGATATCGCAAAACTCCGCAGGCCGTAAAGGTATAATATTCGTTATCTTCCACCAAAGCAAGATAGGGAAATAGACAAATTTTTCTTTATCATTCCAAATCTTGCTGAAATACTCTAATATCAAATGAAACTTCAAAACATCGGGATAATTCGGAAGAGTCCGAACGTTTCTCGGTAGTCGGAATTTATTCCGTATGATTCGCAACTCAATTAAATATTCCTCTCGAAATGGAAGATCACTATAGTCAAGAAAGTTGAGAGTTGTTCTCAGGATTCTTTCTTTTGCTGTTTCGCTTTCTAGATTGCTTATGTGGTCGATTAAGCTATCTAGCGCAGCTTCCTCGAAGCTATTGGTCAGATCTATAGTTTTATTTAAAATATGAACGTATTGCTGAACGGTAACGGGTTCAAGCACAATTAATTTTTCTAGTGCCCAACATTTCAAAGTATTTACGGCAGTTGTTGTTTTTGAAGTACGAACGATTGTATGAACGGATTCCAAAGAAAACTTAATAGTTAGTTTTTGCCGATGAGCATTTGGCTTTAGAATCCAAACTTCGCTATCAAATGAGCCTCCAATAATCAGACCCTCTGCTTTTAACCTCTGAAAAAAAGATTTCGCTTCTATTATACTTGCTTTTCCCTTGTATAAGGATTCGGAGGTTTCATCAATTTCAATTTTATATCGTTGATGCTGTCTTTGGGCCGATGAGACCATCCATTTTAAACCTCCTCTATTGCTGCAAGTTGGGATTCAATGAATTCTTCCCCACCTGGTATGAAAGACCAAACAAACTCTTCTTCAAATTCTTCCAGTGCCTGAAAGAGTAGATCTAATGTACGTTGAAGCAGAACAAACTCTTTGCGTTTCGCACCTGATTTTATTGTCGAGTTATATTTTTGAATTCGGACTTTTATATCATTCGATAAAGCGGTTAGGGCATATATATTCGGAATCGCAAATGGGCAACTACTACATTTAAATTCAGCACTAGGGCGGTGACATTTTGGGAAAGAAAAACATTGGATTCCCTCGAGTTTACTAGGCATTTCACCTAAATATAATTTTCTAATGTATTCAAAAGCGTGCTCTTTGCTCATATTTTGAATTTGCATAATGATCGTCTTTTTTTCCAATTCCATTGTATCAAGGAAATCGGATAGGGATTCTACTTGATGAGGCAAATATCTCTGTTTTAATTTTATAATGGCCGAGGTTCGGTCTTGCAGCGACTGAGAAGATAATTCTTCCTCACTTAAGACGTCAAGCAATTGATCATAGATATATCCAAATTCGCCGCGTTCAAACATTTGCATGGAAACATCTGAAATTTTTTCAATGTCATGAAGAACATATTCCTTCGTTATGTCTGTCACGTGATTTCGAAGTTTTTGAACTAACTCAAAAGCAGAGTTTCCTTTCCCTTCTTTCTGCTGAATGGAGTAAAAAAGGTGTGTCATTAATGAACGATTCATTTTTAGACTGCTGAACTTAACAGAGCTTTGGTCATTGGCTAACCCATTCTCGAAAAACTCCTCTAACGCGCTTTCGGGGACTCTATTATTGTTTGATCTAAAATTAATTAAGTATGGTCGGTTGAGTTTTTTTCGGTGAAACTCGGCAATCACCATTGCAGTAGCAATCGGTATAACCAAATCTTTGTTGCAAAAAAAATGTCGTCTCATCCCGGTTTTACTAATCACTAATTTAAAATTTTGAAGTTGATTAATGATTGTCTGCGCTTGAGGTAACGTGAGAGTACTAGTCAAAAACCATTGGATTTCTGTAATTCCGATAGCCTCAGGGTAAACTGGAGGAGTCATCATAACATCACTGTGTCTCCAAGCATTGCTTAGATGCATTAACACGTATAAATGAGTAGATGAGTATCTGCTACTCTCAATCGCTTTGATTTGATGGGACTTGAGATTTTTAGTAGCATAATTATATATTGCGATAAATTGGTCAAAGTCATATACATCCTTTTCTTCATATGAAATGGTGCTTAATGGCTTCCTAATATAACTCATTTCATATTTACAAATATGCTTCTCCTTGCAAAACTTTAAAAACTCGTAAAACGTACATTTGATTTTAATTCTTTCATCCGTCTCAATGAAAGACCGAACTTCATCAGTTTCCATCATGAAAATTTCTTTCATTGGAAGCAAAGAAAACAAGGTATGAGTGAATATTACAAGCTCCCGAGCAGATTTTTCTTTGGATAGGACACTTGCTTTTGACAAAGTGAGTTTTCGGACTGCAAACTGTTCTATGAGTTTCTTGGTTTCAGTATGACTTGGATTACAATGATATTCCGAAATATGATGCCTAACATACTCAACTGTATTGCTGAATATAAGGTGAGTTCCATTAAGATTGTTTAACGAATTATTCAAGCGAATATATTTATTTTTTTCCATGTATTCATGAACGCTTGTTTTCAAGAACAATCGCTTGCAATTACCTGCAAAACTTTTGGCTATATAGGGACATTCTATGTGCTCAACTTGTCTATAGATAGAATCGCTAATATTTTGCAACTTTAGAAGTTGAACTGTTTCTTTACTCGTGTAGTAAATCTCACGATAAGTTTGAATTTCTTGCTGAATTCGGACAATTTCTGATTCTGGTACGAACTTCACTTGGTTTCCGATGATTTTATCTGAATCAAAGATAATGTGATACCATTTATAAATTGTTGCCGTTAGTGGTATCCCGAGCATATTTAATGCTTCGTGTATCGGATATGTCTTGATCCGGTGCCTGTTTATAGAATCATTATGAATATATATTAAACCCTTGATTTTCACAGTAAGCCATGATTCTGTAAGCATTCTTTTTTGAAGCTGATATTTGCTCCAATGTAACTCGTTCATTAGTGCTTTGGATTCGGTAAAATCAGATTGTATTCGCTTGAACAGCTGTTCAAGCGATAATTTTGAAACCCACAGTGTGGAACCATCTATCGAATAGTCATTAAATACCTGTAGTTCAATATAGCCTTGAGATTTCAGCGAATAAAGTTGGTCAAATGATTTTACTGCTTTAAAACCAAAGTATTGAATAAGTGCCTGTCGTGCGGAAATGTAGTTCCGTTTTATGTCTTGTTCAAATTCAACATATTTTGCCAAGGATGAAGAATCTATCAGTATCGTTCCCGATTCTTTGACGGTATCCAGTTGTTTGCTTCTAATCAATAGATTTACTTTTTTAGCCGACCAGCCCATTGTCTGCATCACAGTTGTTTTAGACAAAAGCGAGTCGGATTTCTTTAACAGCTCGGTTATTGGGGTGTGAAATTCAGTCGTTAACTCGTCTTTTTTCAAATACACGGTATTTTTAATTTTGATTGTTGTTAGTTTTTTAATTTTTATTCGAAGATGTAGTTCGAAAGGGCTGACATGTAGTTGTTTGGCAACATCATCAAAAGTGGCAAACTCGGTATGAAGTCGCTCAAAGAAAGTTGAGACCGAAACTCTAGAGACCCATTTATTGAATCGTTGAATTGGTTGATCTAATACAATGACTTCTATAAAACCTTGATGTTCGAGCACTTCCACAATATTTGTCTGAGTCTTTTTGTACCCGAGATGGTCGATTATTAGCTCATTAGGGGTCATATATTGTTCTGAAATATTTTTTTCGAATTGTTTGTAAGCTAAAACGGATTCACGTGTCACCCTTAAACCTTCAATTGTAGCTACCTTTTCCAAATGCCCTTTAATTATTAATTGAGTAACCTTAGCTGAGTGCCAGCCCGTAAGATCAGTGGTTTCTTGTTTGGACAAGTAGAGATGGTGATCAATGGTATTCTTATTGGTATTCTTTTTTGAATTTACAGCGCAAGTATTTAAGTGATGATGAAGACTTGTTCTTAGATAAAGTTTTTTAGTTCTCGGAGCGAAGCTTTTGGCAATGAGCGGAGTCGCAATCGATTCCACACTTTTGATAATAACGACTGATTTACCATGAGATCGAATGATTGCTTCAGCTTCATCGAGAGTGTAATATTGGTCGCGTAATGAGTGGATTTCTTTTTGAACACGTATAACTTCCTCGAGGGCAAAATATTTGGTTGCATGGTCAGAACCGATTACATCTTGAAAGATGCCAGAATAACCGTAGTATTGAAAGAAATTTTTAGGGAGATGCAATAGTTGGACGACTTCATCTGCGGTAATCCGATCGACAGAGTGAATTTTAAGGTTATTTTTCAGTATGAAGTATTTCTTGCCTAATGTAATTGTAGGGATTTGCTCTTTCGAAATACGATACGTGAGCTGATTTTTACTCAGGTTGAACTCGATCAATGCATCTTTAAACTCTATGTATTCCGTCTCCAATAACTGACTAAACAAGGATAATGATTGTTTTGATACCCATAGTTTATGAGAATTCACCTTGTAGGGTAGTTCCTTTAAAACTATAAATCCTTGATCCCTTAGAGAATAAAGAATATTGTGCGAGCTAGAACCGTGGTATCCGAAATGATTTTTTAATGTCGTTCTCGCTGGACTGAAATGTTCAAGTAACTCTTTTTCGAAAAGTAAATAATGTTCTAATTGATTGACTGGAATTAAAGTGCCACTTTGAGATTCAATTGGGCTAATGATTCCATCACGAAACAATCGCTTTATCTTCTGGTAGGACCAACCAAGCTCACGAAGCACGACATGAAGAGGACGATTTTCTGCCATTGTACCTTCCTTTAAATGTGGACTATAATATTATTGTTCAATTGTTCACGTTCCTGATTGCTTTGAGAAGAATCGGGATTGCAGAATTCTTTGGAGTACGCTACTTTTAGCTTCTCTTTATGTGAGCTGCTATACATATCTTCAAGACCCTGTTGAACTTCATTGGTAACTCTCATTAGAGACATATATTCCAAGGCTGCATCCAGTGACTTGTCTCCACGTAATAATGCTAATTCCATTGGGGATTTTACAACACGTGCCATCAAATTTGTATATATTCCTCGGCCAATATGAGTGCTCCAGTTGTACTTTTGAATGGTTGAAAGGTAAGGAGAACGCATCTTAATAAGTTTTTTTATAAATGCCTTTTTCACCTTTTGAAATCTTCTTTCATAGACAGCTCCGCTCATAGGGTTATTATTTTGGTCAAGAAAAATAGGTTGCAATTTGTGATTGCATTTTGCTTTATCAAGACGAGCAAGCAATTGCTTGTAGATAATTGGTAAGGTAACGATTACTTGTATTGGTTGTGTCCGTGGGTTTTTTACTTGACTCTTACTGAGATCCGACAGATGGTTAAATAACTCTGGCCTATCATTGATTACTACTTTCATTCCCTTACTTCCAAAGTTCCCCTTTGCATGGATGCTCGCTCGATTCAGATTAACGACCTCGCCTTTTCTTAATCCGCCAAAAATTTGCAAATAGATTCCAAAAGCAATGTCCGGTGCAATCTCCATTGCAGTGTCCACAAAAAGTTGAATGAGGCTTAAATCAGGGAAATCAGTGATCTTGCTCATCTCAGCGTTGTCCTCCTCTGGAAGCGCAAGTCCCTCTTCAATAAAGGGGGAAACAGGAATCTCTTTCCCAGCCATATTCGTCTTAAGTCGAACCTTCATGGATTCAGGCAGGATCTTCTTTCTATATAGAAAATAGTAAAATTCAGTTAGATAACGGTCGGCTCCCATTACAGTAGACCGCTTGTTGTTTCTCGCCATTCCCAGGTATTCTAAATAATCTCTCCCATGATGTATCCTCAAGTCTTCGAAGGATTGCAGTCCGTATTCATCACACATTTCAATCAGCAGCCAATTTAGGAAACGCTTGATTGCTTCAGCTGGAGCTTTTTGCGTATTGTTGTTGCTGCCCTCAGCGTATCTGGATCGTATGAACTCTGTCACTGGGTGTGTAACTAAAAACAAAGTCTTCTTGTCTTGTATAGCAATAGTCATATAACTTCTCAATCGGTTATTGTGCAGTACTTTTACTTCTCTAGTCACAAAAGTATACCGTTTATTCGGATGCAAAGATTTATCCTCCGGTCACAAATTGGCATATAAGATTATTATAAAAACTAATTAATAAGGTATCAATCCTTATTCTCAAAAAAAGGATTCTTTCTAAGGCGTGAATATAATGTTTTAAATTATTATTTCTCATCATGAATAAATGGAGTATAAATCAAATGCTCACTAATCTTAGAGATTACAGGCGTTATAAGAAGCGACATCGCCCCCCATGTATTATTTCTCTCATTACCGTGCATATAAGACCGAGAATCCGTTCCATCACGTGAATGGAGCGTTGCTGTCGAGATCGACGTTATTCCAGCTGGAAGCGCTGGAGGAGAAGCATTCGCTCGAAGCGATGCGCAGGGCGATCGCCGATGCGGGGCGCGGGCTCGGCTTCATGAAGCTGCATGTCGAGGAGGAGGCGCTGGCTCATATCGCCGCGATGTCGGGCGGCGACATTAGGCGCTCGCTGAACGCGCTGGAGCTGGCGGCGGTGACAACGCCGTCCGAGCCGGACGGAAGCGTCCGTATCACGCTGGAGGTTGCGCAGGAGTCGGTGCGCAAGCCTTCCATCCGCGCGGACCTCTCGACGCAGTACGACGTGTTGTCCGCATTCCATAAGAGCGTGCGCGGCTCCAGCGACGCCGCTCTGTTCTGGTTCTTGTACGCGGTCGAGCGGCTCGGCATGGATCCGATGACGTTCCTGCGCCGGCTAATCGTCGCGTGCAGCGAGGATATCGGGCTCGCGAATCCGCAGGCGATGGTGCAAGCCGTGACGGCGATGGACGCCTATCATAAGATTGGATGGCCGGAGGCCAAATATAATATTTCCCAGGCTATATTATTCGCCGTCGAAAGCCCGAAGTCGAACGCCACGGCGATCGCGATCGGCAATGCAATGGCTGCCATCGAGCGGAGCGGCAATTTGGAGGTCCCACTCCATCTCCGCGACACCCACTACAAGGGTGCGGCGCAGCTCGGGCATGAGGGGTACAAGTACCCGCACGACTACCCGAATCATTACGTGAAGCAGCAGTATTTGCCCGATTCGCTTGCCCATGCGGCCTTCTACAAGGCAACGGAGCAGGGGATGGAGGATAAAATCAAACAAAACCAGCAGCGTCGCTTAAGGTGACGCTGCTGGTTTTGTTGTTAGGTGAAAATTCGAAGGCTTATGCGACCGCAAACATGAGGCCGAAATAAGCAAATACGGTTACCAGCACCCCGAGCAGGAACGCCGGCAGCAGCCGGTTCAGACGGAACGTCCACACGGCGCCGATCGCGACGAGCGCCGCGGCCGCGAGCATGAGCAGGCTTTCCATTTGGAACGAAAGCCGCAATGAAAGATCGGGACTGAACGAGTCTTTGTATAACCAGGTAAACAATGGAGATGGCGATGTTGTCTGCAGCGTCTCCTTCACCGTGTGCGGCGGAGCCTGCTGTCCCAGAAAGGCGGTAGCCGCGAGCACGAGCAGGGCAAAACCGCCTTCGACTCGAAGCCATTTCATCGGCTTGAAATCGGAACGCTTTGCGGCAATCGACTTGTATAAGAAGCCGTTCGTATAAGCGAAGAGCAGCAGCGGAACGATCAGCAAATGTTTGACGAGCAGCGCCTGGCCGTAAGGGAGCATCCAGGAATTCACGTATTCCGGCGTCGTGAACGTCATCAGCGTAATGCCGGCCAGCAAAGTGACGGTAACGCAGACGATCGCTACGGGCGAGAACCAGCGCAGGAACGCGGGCCAGTTATCATCGCTGCGGCTGAACCAGCCCGCGACGAACAATATGCCGATCCAAATCGAGAAGGCCAGAAAATGAGTGCTATGCACGACTAACCCTTTGAGCGAGCTCAAAGAAGAAGCGTGGCTCGCGTATCCGAGCCAGACGATGAGCAGCAAGGTCACGAACATGGCTACCTTAGGCATGTGCTTGTCGTCGCGGAAGGCTTTGACTCCCAGCAGCACCGCGAGTCCGACCGAGCCGAGCGCGGTCCATATCCACGCTTTGCCGACGTTGACATCCAGCAGGATGCTCTTCAGCATTTCGCTATAGGAGAGGTCGAAGTCCTTCGCGTACAAACTCGCGAGCTGATGAACGGGCACGAAAGACAGCAGCGGGATGGCGATCGCGCAAGCGAGCAGCAAGGCGTCCGGAACGTGAATGGCAGGCTTGCTGCGCTTGGGTACGATACGGAGCAGCAGCGAGCCCGTCAATATCGCGAAGCATACATAGAGCAGACCTTCGCTTACGTACGTCATGGCTTGCGTCTCCTAAGCATGATGACAAGCACCGCACCGACTGCCGCGATGCCTACAACGGCCGCCAGTGGCGAGGAAGTCAGGCTTTTGAGCGGATCTTCTTCCGATTCCGGTTCGCTCGCCGCTTCCGACGGCGCCGGTGTAACCGAAGCTTCGGGGGATGGAGCAACGGTTGGTTCGGCGGACGGGGCCTGAGAAGGTGCTTCGGAAGGCGCGACGGGCGCTTCCACGGTAAAGGAATATTCGCCTTCGACGGCATGGCTGTCGGCGCCGATAATGGTCCATTTGACGGTATAAGCGCCATTCTCCAGAGGCGTTGGAACGGTACCGGTCATGGTATCGCCATTGACATTGGAATCTCCGGTTTCGATCTCTTGACCAGCTTCGTTAAACAATTTGAAATTGCTAATTTTTTCTATTTTTGTGTTGAATACCATTTCGATGGTTTGCGGCGAAGCGTCGACCTTGGAACTGACGGCCGGAGTGGCGCTTTCGAGCTTGGAATGGGCCATGGCCGTCGCGGGAAACACGCAGACCATTGCCGCGATGAGAATGAGCATAAGACGTTTCATATCGGTTATTCCTCCATGTGTGTTAGTGAACCGCTCTGTCTGCATTATATCAGATTATGAGAAGAGGCCGCTTTCCAATCTTAGAACATATCGTTGCGGAGATTTGAACGTTTCATGACTTTCTCCCGCATAACGGTTAAGCTCTCTCGAATACAATTTATGTAAAGAACGCAGAGCTTCCGGTAAGCTTGTCCGCAAAAGGGAGGTGCGCCTGCCGTCGCAGCAGCCGGAAGCGCGGCGATTGGCAGGGGGCGTTGGGGGAATATATGCCGATTGGCTTTTCGCTTACGTTGGTTGTGTTACTTGTCGGCTTGAACGGATTTTTTGTGGCGGCGCAGCATGCTCTTACTATGGCAAGGATCCATCGGCTCGAGCAGCTGGCCAAATCCGGCGGGACCAAAGCGAGGCGGGCAAAAATCATATTGGACCGGCTGAATCTGTATATGACCCTTTGCCAGCTCGGAGTAACCGCCGCATCCATTGGTCTCGGATGGATCGGGGCGGCCGCGGCTTCGCGTCAGCTTGCGCCTTGGATGGCTTCAACATGGTCGTTAACCGCTCCCATCCCCGGTCTGATCGCTTTCCTCCTCTCCTTTTCCAGTATCGTTATCCTTCATCTCTTCTTAGGCGAGCTCGTGCCAAGATCGGTCGCCAGGCGCAGGGCCGAGAGGACCGCGATCGCGGCCGCCAAACCCCTTCATCTGCTCTATCTGCTCTGTCTGCCGGTCGTGTGGCTCGTCGACCTGATCGCGTCGCGTTTGCTCTCCATGCTCGGAATCGTGCCCGTAACTGCCAATGAAGCTGCGCATACGGAAGAGGATTTGCGGGATATGCTCAAAGAAAGCCACAGAAGCGGCCATATCGACCAGACGGAGCTGACGCTCGTGGACAATATTTTCGAATTCGCCGAGACGACGGCCAAGGAGATCATGATTCCTCGCACCGAGATGATCTGCTTGCATTCCGGACTGTCTCTTCAGGCGAACAAAACGATCGCGATCGAATATATGCGAACCAGGTATCCCGTATGCGAGACGGACAAAGACAATATCATCGGCTTCGTCCATATTAAGGACCTCCTTAAAGCCTCGGCCAGAACGGCGGAAAGCATCGTGGAATTAACCCGGCCGGTCACATCGGTTCCGGATTCGATCCCAATCAGCGCCTTGCTCAAGCTGATGCAGAAGAAAAAAACGCAGATCGCGATATTGATAGACGAATACGGGGGCACCTCCGGCTTGGTCACGCTGGAGGATATTATGGAAGAGATCGTCGGCGACATTAAGGACGAATTCGACCCCGATATCGCTTCGATATTGAAAAACGAAGACGGAACCTTCAGCGTCAGCGGCCTGATGCTGATCGAAGAGGTGAATGGCTTCTTCGGCACCGCGATCGACACGGACGATTACGATACGATCGGGGGGTGGATCTACTCCCGCATCGAATTTCCCCCGGCCAAAGGACAATCCGTATATTACGATGGCAAATACGAGTTTCATATCGAGGAGATGCAGCATCTTCGCATTACGAGGATCCGGATCGTTCCGAAGTCCGAGCATGGATCGGCCGGGGAACGGGCGGGCGAACACAGCAAAGGGCTCGACGGGAGACGCACCATCTCCGATTGAGCCCTTAGAGGTTGTTCAAAAAGTCCACTTTGATCACGATGTATACCTGGAAGCTTACTCGACATCGAATATTGAATTCAGCCGAAACCTCCGATGCTCACGTAGTCAACACTACGCTCCGCTTCTCACTTTCTAGCTTTATCCAATCTTCTCGGTGCTGAAAGCGGACTTTTTGAACTTGCAACTTATGAGGTTGTTCAAAAAACTACCGTTAAATCGCCGTCTCGGCGTGTACCTTGTTCACGATATCGATCGTGCCTCCGCCGAGACAGACCTCGCCGTCGTAGAAGACGACGGCTTGTCCCGGCGTGACGGCCTTCTGCGGCTTGTCGAACACGACGAGAGCGGTGCCGTCCGGCTGAATCGTTACGGTTACGCCTTGATCCGGCTGACGATAACGGAATTTGGCCATGCACTTGATCGGTCCCGAGCGGTCCTCGGCCGGCAGAATCCAATTCAAGCCGCTGGCGACCAAGCTTTCCGAGTAGAGGCTCGGATGACCTTCGCCCTGCACGACGTACAGGATGTTCTGCTCCAGATCCTTATCCGCGACGAACCACGGCTCGCCCGAGCCGGTTCCGGAGCCGCCGATGCCGAGTCCTTGCCGTTGACCGAGCGTGTAATACATGAGCCCGTCGTGGCGGCCTTTCTTCTCGCCGGTCCGAATATCGACCATATCCCCCGGACGCGCCGGCAAATATCCGCTGAGGAATTCCTTGAAGTTGCGCTCCCCGATGAAGCAGACGCCCGTGCTGTCCTTCTTCTTGGCGGTATGGAGTCCGGCTTCCTCCGCGATGCGGCGCACCTCCGGCTTCGGCAGATGGCCGATCGGGAACATCGCTTTGGCGAGCTGCTCTTGGCCCAGCGCGCTGAGGAAATACGTCTGGTCCTTGCCCGCGTCGACGCCTCTCAGAAGCTTCGTTACCCCGCTGCCGTCCCGCTCGACTCTCGCGTAATGCCCCGTAGCCAAATAATCGGCGTCCAGCTCGAGCGCCTTGTTCAGGAAGTCCCCGAACTTGATTTCTCGGTTGCACATGACATCCGGATTCGGCGTGCGGCCGCGCTTGTACTCGTCGAGGAAGTACGTGAACACTTTGTCGAAATATTGCTTCTCGAAATTCACGGTATAATAAGGGATGCCGATTTGGTCGCAGACTCGGCGCACGTCCTCGGAGTCTTCCTCCGCGGTGCAGTGGCCGAATTCGTCGGTATCGTCCCAGTTCTTCATGAAGATGCCGATGACGTCATAGCCTTGCTGCTTCAGCAGCAGCGCGGTGACGGAGGAATCGACGCCGCCCGACATGCCGACGACGACTCTTGTTTCGGAAATCGATTTGCTCATTTGTCCCACCATCCAGTCTTTGAAACTCCCATCATTGTATCATACGCGCAAAAGTTTTTCATGAAGATGCCAAGCTTTTTGCACACGTTCCGCGGCGTATATGTTAACATAGAAGGATGATGGGAATACAGTGATTTATAAGTGAGGTGCCCTTTTGAAAATTTCAACGAAAGGCCGTTACGGCCTTACTATTATGATGGAACTAGCGGCGAAGTACGGAGAAGGTCCGATTTCATTGAAGAGCATCGCGGAGAGGAACCAGCTCTCCGAGCATTATTTGGAGCAGCTGGTCGCGCCGCTTCGCAACGCCGGACTCGTGAAGAGCATCCGTGGCGCATACGGCGGATACATATTATCCAAGGAACCGGCGGAAATTACTTCCGGAGATATCATCCGTATTCTGGAGGGCCCGATCTCGCCTGTCGATTTCACGGAGGAAGACGATCCCGCGAAGCGCAATCTATGGCTGCGCATCCGCGACAGCATAGCCGAGGTGCTCGACTCCACGACGCTCGAGAATCTCATCACGTACAAAGAGGAAGAGACGAAAGACAGCTACATGTTCTACATTTAAAGGTAGTTCAAAAAGTCCAATCTTGATCACGAAGTATCTCTTGGAGCCTATCCATCATCGAATCTTGAATTCAGCCGGAACTTCCGGTGCTCACGTAGCTTCCAGCTACGCGGATGCTTTCGAAGTCGTTTTCTTCGAAAACGTGGACCGCTCCTCATTTCCTAGCTTTATTCAACCTTCTCGGTGCTGAAGATCGGACTTTTTGAACTTGAATTTATGATGAGAGTTGATGGTTATGATGAAACACTATTTCGACCATGCCGCGACAACCCCCATGCATCCAGAGGTCATCCAGACGATGGTGGAGCTCATGCAAGGGCCGGGCGGCAACGGCTCCAGCGTTCACGCGTATGGCCGCGCCGCCAAAGGGCAGCTCAGCCGTGCGCGTGATCTTATTTCGGCGGCGGTCGGCTGCAAGCCCGGCGAGCTTCTGTTCACCTCGGGCGGGACGGAGAGCGACAACGCCGCGATTATAGGAGCCGCCAGAGAACAGCGCAAGAAAGGGAAAAACCATATCATTACGACCGCGGCCGAGCATCATGCCGTTCTGCATACCTGCGAATGGCTAGCCGAGCAAGAGGGGTTCTCGCTCACCGTCCTGCCGGTCGACGGGCTCGGACGCGTCCGCCCGGAGCAAGTGCAAGAGGCGATGAGACCCGAGACCGCGGTCGTCAGCATCATGCACGGCAACAACGAAGTCGGAACGATTCAGCCGATCGAAGCGATCGGCGAAATCGTACAGTCGAACGGAGCCGTGTTCCATGTCGACGCAGTGCAGACGCTGGGACATCTCGAATACCGGCTTTCGGAGCTTCCCGTTCATATGATGAGCTTCTCCGCCCACAAAATAAACGGGCCGCAAGGCGTAGGGGCGCTGTACATCGCGTCCGGGACGCCGTTCGAGCCGCTTCTGCACGGCGGATCCCAGGAGCGCAAGCGCAGGGCGGGCACGGAGAACGTGGCCGGCATCGCCGGTTTCGCGAGAGCTGTTGACATTTGTGTGAACGAACGAAAAAAAAGGCAACCTTTTTTGGACAAGCTTCGTACTAGATGGATAGAGCTGCTGCAAGAAGGAATTTCCGGCGGAAACGTCATCGTTAACGGTGATTCCCGCAGCACCTTGCCTCATATCGCGAACATCAGCTTCCCCGGACTCCACACGGAGACGCTGCTGATGAAGCTTGATATCGCAGGAATCGCGGCGGCGAGCGGATCCGCTTGCACGTCCGGTTCCCTTGAGAAGTCCCACGTGCTTAGCGCGATGGGACTGTCGGAGGATCGGCTGGATTCAGCCGTAAGATTTAGCTTTGGATTGGGGAATACTTTGGAAGAGCTTGAGAGCGCGGCTCCCATCGTCGCCGATATTGTGAATCGGCTTCGGAGCCAAGGTTAGGAGGCTACTTCCAAAGTGGTGAAACTGCAGCAGCTTATTGGTCTGCCCATCATCGTCATTCATACCGGCAAGCGGATCGGAACGGTGAAGGACGCCTGGTTCGACGAGCATTGGAGGCTGAAGGGCTTGATCGTCGAATTCGCCAAATGGTTCGCGTCGAAAGCGAGAATTATCGCCTGGAGCGACGTGCTTAGCTGCGGCGAAGACGCGGTCATGATCTCGGGGGAGGACGCCGTTATCCCGATGAAACGGAGCCAAGTAAGGCGCGCGTTTTACACCGGAATCGTGAAACTTAAGGATATTCCGGTCGTTACGGTGCATGGCGAGCAGTTAGGTTTGTTGTCGGATGTTTATTTTTACCCATTACAGGGTACACAAATAGTAGGCTATGAGCTTACTGACGGATTTATATCGGATCTGATGGAAGGGCGTAAATGGCTGAAGGCGCCGAGTGATCCGGAAATGGTATTGCTCGGGGAAGACGCGATTATCGTTCCTGCTGTCAGTGAAGCGGAATTGGAGCCTGTCGCTGCTTCCAATTTCAGAGGATAGGGAGAATGGATGATATGAGTATGATGAGATGTCCGAATTGCAATTCGAAAGATATCGGGAAGATCGGTTCCCACCAATTTTATTGCTGGGGCTGCTTTATTGAGCTGACGGTGAACGGGGATAAGATGTCGGTCTACCAAGTGGAAGAAGACGGCACGCTGAGCTCGCTCGACGATTTGTTTTTCGAGGACGAAATTCCTACGCAGGTGCATTTGAATTGACGACGCTAACTTTGCGGATATAAGGATCAAGAAGAAAGACGGCCGGGCGGCCGTCTTTTTTGCGTGCGTTCATACCTGCGTTTAGAACTGGAAGTATATAAAGCTGCTGCTCTCTCCTTTGAAGAGATAGGCCAGCAGGACGGTCGCGATGATGGTGTAGACGGCGCCGCGAACAACGAACGGTACCCGAATCCGCCAAGCCTGAATGAATTTGCCGAATCGGGACACGATGAATGATTCCGCCAGATGCAAGCCGTACAGCGCGACAACGACGAGCAGAAGCTTTTTGGTTTCTTCCGTGAGCTGGATATGATGGATGGCCGCCATTTGCTTCAGCATATACATTGCTTCCTGCATGCCGTCTGCGCGGAAGAATACCCATCCTACGACCGTGAGGTGGAAGAAGACGATAACCGCCCCGATCTTATACACGCGGGTTGCGGTCCACGCTTCGACCTTGCGGCCCTTAAGCAGTCTGCGGTACAATCGATGACCCGCCGACAATACCCCGTGATAAACGCCCCATAGGATAAACGTCCATGCGGCTCCATGCCACAGGCCGGAAATCGCCATCGCGGCAATGAGATTGCAGTAGATGCGCCAGTTGGCTACTCGGGATCCGCCCAACGGAATAAAGATATAGTCGCGGATCCATTGGGAGAGGGTAATATGCCATCTTCTCCAGAACTCGTTCGGATTCGCGCTCAAATACGGCGTCTTGAAGTTCAGATCCAGCTTGAGGCCGAGCAGAAAACCGATGCCGACGGCCATCTCGCTATAGGCCGAGAAATCAAAATAAATCTGGAAAGCGAAGAGATAGGCGGCCGTCCAGGCTTCTCCCCCGGTCAACGTGCCGGCCCGGCCGAAATATTCGTTGACGTAAGGCGCGATAAACTCGACGATGACCAGCTTCTTTGTTAGCCCGAGCAGGAGGAACGCAATTCCGAGCTTAAACCGCCTGTCAATGAAGGAGACGTTCTCGATCCGTCGAAGCTGCGGCAGAAAATCGTTGCCGCGGAGAATCGGCCCCGCCGCCGAATGCGCGAACAGCGAGATGAACACCCAGAACTCTAGCAGAGAACGGCTCGGCTCGAGCTTCTTGCGGTATACGTCCACCAAGTAGGCGATGAGCTGGAAGGAATAGAAGGAGATGCCGATCGGCAGCAAGATCATTCTGTCGTCCAGGAAGGTGCCGGCAAAATCGAATTCGATCCCAAGCGCCCGTTCGATATTTTCGATTAAAAAGATCGTATATTTGAAAAAAAACAAATTGCCGAGCACGACGGCAAGTCCGCCCGCCAAAGCAAGCTTGCCTCTCGAGCCGCCAAGTCCTTTGGATATCGCGTACACGATCGCCACGATACCGGCAAACAGAAGGAAATAGCCGACGCCCGCATAAGCGTAGAACGCCGCGTTCGCAACGGCAAGCACGTACATCCGCAGCCTCGGAAAAGCGTAGTAGAGCGCCACGACCGCCGCCAAAAAAATAAAAAACGTTACGGAATTAAAAAGCATCGATTAGTTCACCTCGCCGTTCCATGCCTGCCATAACAGCTGCGCAAGCTTCTGGTTGCCTTCCTTTGTTAAATGGACATGATCCGTGAACATGTCGGACGGGATAGACTCTTGCAGATTCAAATAGATGGCCTCGGTCTCGGCGAAATAGCTTTCGAGCTTCCGCAGGTTGTCTTGGTAGCCCGGATTGGCGATTTCCTTTTTGGACAGCTCGCCGTTCGCGCTGTTGATAAAGACCAGAGTTTTTTTGCCTTCCTGATGCTCCATGATCCGGTTCATAAAGAACACGCCCCAGTTTTCTTCCGACATGACGAAAGGCTTCGGGTTGAAGAAGTTCAAATACTGAGGATCCTGCAGCTTCTTTTCGGTATATTTTTTTTCAAACCACGGTCTCGGATCGCCTAGAAGATCGGTACCGTCTTTCTGCTCTTCGTAATGGCTGACGATCGCATCCTTATATCGGTACAAGGGAAGGAGGCTTAGCGCCTGGTGCAAATATTTGGTCTCGGCATACTCCCATCCCGTCCGGTATTCGTACCCGTTATGGACGAGCTGCGAGCGGGCCTTGCCGAAGGCTTCGGAATCGAGCTCACGTAAATAATCGCCCAGCCAGAACACGGCCCGGGGGCCGTTCACCCTCTCTACGAAAGCCGAATAAGAGAGGCCGATTACGAGATTGTCCGTTCGAATGCCCTTGCGATCGAGCATCAGAAGCAAGGTATAGATGTCGCCGGGCTGCATGGATGGTGCCGATAGATTGAACACGACCTGCTCTCCGGATAATTCGTTTATATATTTGCCTAGCGAATGGTCGGATTTTTCGTTGGTGCCCCACGCGACGGAATTGCCGACGAGAATGATATAATCCTGCAAATTCTCCTTCTCGATCGTATTCGAGATTTCATCGATGACGACCTCGATCGACTGCTGGTTATCCAGGAACATATTGTAATTAAGCCTGAAGTGGTATACGGTGTCCAGCTTCACATATAGGCTGATTCCTATCTGGAGCGCGATGAATAATACAGCAGTCCAGATTGCCGTACGTATGAATGCCAATCTTCTCTTCTTGC
This sequence comes from Paenibacillus soyae, assembly GCF_024623455.1. Taxonomy (GTDB): domain Bacteria; phylum Bacillota; class Bacilli; order Paenibacillales; family Paenibacillaceae; genus Pristimantibacillus; species Pristimantibacillus soyae. The sequence continues at coordinate 167,634 of NZ_JANIPJ010000008.1, forward strand.
GAAGGCCGCTCATGTTGATTTCCCCTTATCCTATCAATCTGCTGCTTCTACAAAATTCTCCATAATTTCACATGCCATAGTATAGCAGGATGCGATTATCAAAATCTACTACATTTGGGAACGAGCGTGCCGCTATATTTAAAGATTTCGTATTCGTTCGGCCGGAAGGATGTTTGGCAAAGGTTGTACATATACTAGAACAGTCGATATACCGCGTTATTGAGTGAGGCTTTGCTGTGGGGGTGAAAAGAGTGGAACGGTTCACGGGCAACCGATTTTTTGTTTGGCTTATTTATTTGATACTCGGTCTAATCGCCGTCTACTTTCTGATGCTGCTTAAACCGTTGATCGTAACGATTTACGATTTTTTGAAGGCCGTTCTCGGGCCGTTCATTATTGCCATGATCATATCCTACGTGCTAAATCCGATCGTAACCTTGCTTCACGAGCGGAAGGTGCCTCGGACGGTGGCGGTGCTGCTCATCTACGCGGTGTTCTGCGCGGCATTGACCGTCCTGCTCGTGAATATCATCCCGATGTTCGTCGAACAGGTACAGGAATTCAATCGGCATATTCCGGAGTTGTCCATGCGCGCGCAAAACTTGGTGACGGATATCAACAACACTTCTTTTCTGCCGGACAGCTTCCGGGACGGCGTGGACAAAGCGCTCATCGGCATGGAGAAGAGGGTGTCGGAGGCGCTCTTCGACTTCGTCAACAATATCGGTAACGTCTTGAACGCGGTGTTTGTTGCGTTCATCATCCCGTTTCTTGCTTTCTATATTCTGAAGGATTTCGACGTGTTCGAGAGGACGGTCATCACGTACGTGCCGAAATCCCACCGGAAGAACACGGTCCGTCTGATGAAGGATATCGATCATGCGCTTGGAAGCTATATTCGCGGCCAGTTTCTCGTCTGTCTCATCGTCGGAATTTTGGCGTATTGCGGCTATCTGCTGATCGGCATGCCTTACGCGCTGCTGCTTGCGGGAATCGTGGCCATCACGAACGTCATTCCGTATATGGGGCCTTTCTTTGGCGCCGCTCCGGCACTGCTTATGGCCTCGACCGTGTCGCTGAAAATGATGGTGATGGTGGCTATCGTCAATACCGCCTGCCAAATCCTCGAAGGCAACGTCATCTCGCCGCAGGTCGTAGGCCGGACGCTGCATATGCATCCGCTGCTCATCATCTTCGCGCTGCTCGTGGGAGGAGAAATCGCCGGCATCATCGGCATGATTCTGGCGGTGCCGATATTCGCGGCCTGCAAGGTCATTATTCAGCACATGTTCGCTTATTACGTCAGAAGGAAGATCATTTGACAGCTTCTGGAGCGATGGATATAATTTGAACTATATGTTTAAGTTCAAGATCAAAAATTCAATTTTCAGCACCGAGAAGATCGGATGAAGCTAGGAAATGAGGAGCGGAGCGTAGTGGAGCTACGTGAGCACCGGAAGTTCCGGCTGAATTCGATATTCGATGTTGAGTAGCTCCCTGAAACGCTTCGTGATCAAAATTGGATTTTTTGAACTACCTCTAATATGTGCAAAAGCGATGACGAATTGAAGTAAGCCAGTGCCCGCCATCCAGAGAGAACGCTCCTTCGCAAGCCGAGCAAGCATTCGGCGCGGGAAGGCTGTGAGAGCGTTTATGCGAAGATTGGCCGAAAGCTCTTTTCGGAGCGTGAACGAACTTCACCGGCTGGACCCGTTATCGTCCTCGAAGGAGATTGCCCGCGCGAAGCGCGAGCGATAACCAGGGTGGTACCGCGAAAATCGTTTCGTCCCTGTCATTGACAGGGGCTTTTTTAATTTCTAAGAGTTTTTTTTGAACCCTATCGGTCATTAGGCCCATAATTCAGGAGGTATAGCGAAGATGAAAGCAAGCGAAATCAGATCCAAGTGGCTGCAATTTTTCGAGGAGAAAGGTCATGCCATCGAGCCGAGCGCGTCGCTCGTCCCGCATAACGATCCGTCATTGCTATGGATCAACGCCGGCATGGCGCCGCTGAAGCCGTATTTCGACGGCCGCGTCGTTCCCGAGAATCCGCGCATCGCGAATTCCCAGAAGTGCATCCGTACCAACGATATCGAGAACGTGGGCAAGACGCGCAGACATCATACGTTTTTCGAAATGCTGGGCAACTTCTCGATCGGCGACTATTTCAAGGAAGAAGTTATTACATGGGCTTGGGAATTCCTGACCGACAAGAAATGGATCGGCTTTGACCCGAACCGCCTGTCGGTGACGGTCTATCCGGAGGACGAGGAAGCATTCCGCTACTGGAACGAGAAGATCGGCCTGCCGGCGGAGCGGATCTATAAGCTGGAGGAAAACTTCTGGGATATCGGCGAAGGCCCTTGCGGTCCTTGCACGGAGATTTTCTACGACCGCGGGGACAAGTACGGCGATCTGTCGGATCCGGAATGCTGGCCGGGAGGGGAGAACGAGCGCTTCCTGGAAGTATGGAACCTCGTATTCTCGCAGTTCAACCATAACAAGGACGGCAGCTATACGCCGCTTCCGAACAAAAACATCGATACCGGCGCCGGGCTGGAACGTTTCGCTTCCATTCTTCAGGACGTCGATTCCAACTTCGATACCGATTTGTTCCGTCCGATCATCGACCGCACCTGCGAAATCGCTGGCGTACGCTACCATGTGAACGAAGAGCATGACGTGGCGCTCAAAGTGATCGCGGACCATATCCGCACGGTCGTGTTCTCCGTAGGCGACGGCGTGATGCCGTCCAACGAAGGCAGAGGCTACATCATCCGCAGGCTGCTGCGCCGCGCGGTGCGTTACGGCAAGAAGCTGGGCGTGGACCGTCCGTTCCTGCACGAGCTGACCTCCGTCGTCGGAGACGTCATGGGCGTCTACTATCCGGAAGTGGTGGAGAAGCGGGAATTCATCGAGCGCGTCATCCGCACGGAGGAGGAGCGCTTCCACGAGACGCTGACCGAGGGATTGGCTTTGCTGGCCGACGTGGTCGCAACGGCGGAGAGCGCGGGCAGCAAGCAGATCGCCGGAGCGGACGCGTTCCGCCTCTACGATACGTACGGCTTCCCGTTCGACCTGACCGAAGACTTCGCCGCGGAGCACAGTATGACCGTGGACCGGCAGGGCTTCGACGCGGAGATGGAGCTGCAGCGCGAGCGCGGACGCGGCGGACGCCGCGATACCGGCAGCATGAAGGTGCAGGGCGGCCCGCTGTCCGAGCTCACGGTTAAAAGCGAATTTGTTGGCTATAATGAAGGGATAACAGAGTCCCATATTACGGCAATCGTGCTCGGCGACGAGCTGGCTCAGGAAGCGAACGAAGGCGACGAAATCCTGCTGCTGCTGGATCAGACCCCGTTCTACGCGGAGAGCGGCGGACAGGTTGCCGACAAGGGACTTATCACGGGCGATACGTTCGCCGTTCGCGTCAAGAACGTAACAAAAGCGCCACACGGCCAGACCGTTCATCACGCGGTTGTCGAATCGGGTACGCCTGCCGTCGGCGCCAAGGCGAAGGCCGCGATCGACAAGGCGGCTCGCGAGGATATTATCAAAAACCATACGGCAACCCACTTGCTGCACAAAGCGCTGAAGGAAGTGCTTGGCGATCATGTCAATCAGGCGGGCTCTCTTGTCGAGAGCGAGCGCCTTCGCTTCGACTTCTCGCATTTCGGCAGCGTGACGCCGGAGGAGCTGGCGGACATTGAACGCCGCGTGAACGAACAGATTTGGCTCGGCACGGATGTGGACATTTCCAATAAATCGCTGACGGAAGCGAAAGCGATGGGCGCAATGGCCTTGTTCGGCGAGAAGTACGGCGACGTCGTGCGCGTCGTGCGAGTCGGCGACTACAGCCTGGAGCTGTGCGGCGGCTGCCACGTCCGCAACACGTCCCAGATCGGCTTGTTCAAGCTGCTGGGCGAGAGCGGCATCGGCTCCGGCGTTCGCCGCATCGAGGCCGTAACCGGCAAGCATGCTTACGCGTATTACGAGGAGCAGATGGAGCTTCTGAAGCAAGCGGCGGCTTCGCTCAAATCGAATGTAGCCGACGTGCCGAAGCGGGTCGACAGCCTGAACGCGCAGCTGAAAGAACTGGCACGCGAGAACGAATCGCTGCAGTCGAAGCTCAGCCGCATCGAAGCCGGTTCCCTGGAATCGAAGGCGGTCAAAGTCGGCGACGTGACGATTCTGAGCGCCCGCGTCAGCGCGCCTTCGATGGAAGCTCTTCGCGGCATCGTCGACGAGCTGAAAGCGAAGCTGGGCTCCAGCGTGATCGTGCTCGGCGCGGCAGGCGAGGACAAGGTGAACCTGGCTGCGGCGGTATCCGCGGACCTCGTGAAGAAAGGCTTCCATGCCGGCAATATCGTGAAGGAAGCGGCGATCTTGTGCGGCGGCAACGGCGGCGGCCGTCCGGATATGGCCCAAGCAGGCGGCAAAGACGTGTCCAAGCTGGACGAAGCGCTCAAAGTTGCGGAAGAACTGGCTGTCGGCAAGGCGAATGTGATATAGTAAATCTAGGCAATATCTAAAGGGATGGTTTTTGGAAAGCGAGGTGCTGTTGATGAGTTCTATGGACCAAACAATGAAGTTTAACGTGAAGGCGGAGGGGGTGGAGACTTCTTCTGGGGATATTCTGCTGAAGGTGCATGAGGCGCTTCTGGAGAAAGAATATAACCCGATTAACCAGATCGTTGGGTATTTGCTGTCCGGAGATCCCGCGTATATACCGCGGCACAACAACGCCAGAAGTTTAATTCGCAAGAAAGAACGAGACGAATTGATCGAAGAGCTTGTCCGGTTCTATCTGCAGCACAAGAATCAGTAAAGTAAGGGAGCCGGACGCGAGAGATGAGAGTTATGGGGATTGATTACGGGGACCGTAATATCGGCATTGCGGTAAGCGACGCGTTCAGATGGACGGCTCAAGGCCTCACGACCGTTGAGAAACGGCGCGACGGCGGAGAGCTGGACCGGATCGCGGAGCTTGCCAAAGAGCACGAGGTTTCCGAAATCGTAGTGGGTTTGCCGAAGAACATGAATGGATCCGTCGGCCCGCGTGGAGAAATTTGCATCGCATTTGCCGAGCAGATTGGGCAGAAGCTAGAAATACCAGTTCACCTTTGGGATGAAAGGCTGACAACGGTAGCTGCCGAGCGAACGCTCCTGGAAGCGGACGTCAGCCGGAAGAAGCGAAAGCAAGTCATAGACAAAATGGCCGCAGCGCTCATTTTGCAAAATTATCTCGATTCTAATACGAAAAGGTGAGGGTAACGATGACAAAGGACGACATGCAGTTCGAAGAGCCGGAAATCATTTACATTCCGGATGAAGAGGGCAACGAAGAAGAATTCGAGGTCATCATGAAATTCGAGGTAGATGGTTCGGATCAGAAATATATGATGGTCGTGCCGCTCATCGGCACGGATGAAGAGGAAGACGAGGTTTACGCGTTCCGCTACGAAGAGGAAGGCGACGATCTCAAGCTATACACGATCGAAGACGAAGAAGAGTGGAATATGGTCGAAGAAACCTTCAACACGCTTCTCGGCGAGATGGAGGACCAGGACTAATGCCAGACGCGGAACAGCAAACGCCGGTTAGACTGAACAGGCTGCAGGAATTGTTCGGCGGCGAGATCGAGCTGGTGTCCGAGGACGGCACGGCGGAATCCTACCGCATCAAGGCGGAGTTCCAAATCGGCGGAAAGCAATACGCGGCGATTCAGAACGATGCTATGCGGGCCGAGGACGAGGTCGAATTCCTTCGCATTCGATTGGAGGACGGGGAACCGCATCTGGAATCCATCGAGGATGACGAAGAATGGGAGAACGCCTCCGAAGCGTATGACGATATGATGTTCGCGGGAGACGAACGCCCGTAGGACGCGACATTCTCATAGTGGAACCAAAAGGGCGGCTTGCAACCGCTCTTTTTTTCGAGTATATGATCGTATAGGGAATTCGTATAAAGTGAATGTTCAAAAAACCAGTTTTCAGCACCGAGAAGGTTGAATGAAGCTAGGAAGTGAGGAGCGGAGCGTAGCTGGAAGCTACGTGAGCACCGGAAGTTCCGGCTGAATTCAAGATTCGATGTCGAATTAGCTTCAGGGGGGGCCTCGTGATCAAAATTGGTTTTTTGAACTACCTTGCAGAAGGAATTTTGTAAAAGAGGGTGCGATGAGGTTGGATACGACTGAGGAGAGTCAGAAGCAGAATAAGAAGAGGAAACGCCGGAAACAACAAGGGCCAAGACGCTGGCTCATCAATTTGTGGGTTGCGGTCAGCCTGCTTGGCATCATGGCCATTGTAGCGGGCGGCGCCGGTTTCTATGTATGGAACAGTTTGCAGCCTACGTCTAAGGGCGAGGCCAAAGAGATTACCATTACGCGCGGTATGTCCGCCAATTCGGTTGCGGATTTGCTTGAAGAGAACGGCATTATTAAAAACGGATTCGTATTTAGTTACTATTTGCAGTTGAAGGACGAAGGCTCGCGCTTTCAAGCCGGCACCTACCAGCTGTCCCCGGGCATGGACAATGCCTCGATTATCGCGAAATTGAACGCGGGCGACACGATCAAGGAAGAAACCATTAAATTCACGATTCCGGAAGGACTGACCGTTCTGCAGATCGCCGATAAACTGGCTGCGGAAGGCATTGTAGATAAAACGAAATTTCTCGAGCTGGCGGAGACGAGCCGCGCATGGGGAGATGCCGAAACGGTTCGGAGCATCCCGGAGAACGCGGCGCTTCACAAACGGCTTGAAGGCTACCTGTTCCCCGAAACGTACGAAATGAAAAAAGGCAGCACGGAGGAAGACATCCTGATCCGTATGCTAACCGAGACGGACCGCAAGCTGGGCGCTTTGCCAGACGATTGGCAAGCAGCTCTGGAAGCTTCGGGCCGCACCATGCACGAAATATTGACGATCGCTTCCCTCGTCGAGCGGGAGGTCGTAGTCGACGAAGAGCGCGCGCTTGTCGCCGGGGTCATCTATAATCGGCTGCAAGAGCCGATGCGTCTGCAGATCGACGCGACCGTGCAATACGCTCTGGATGCGCCGAAGGAAGTGCTGTCGTTGTCGGATCTGGAAATCGACAGCCCTTATAACACCTACAAGATCGACGGGCTGCCTCCCGGACCTATCGCGAGCCCGAGTCTGGCATCGATCGAAGCCGCGCTGTATCCGGCGGACACGAATTACTTGTTCTATGTAACGAAGAAGGACGGCTCGCAAACGCATCTGTTCGCGGAGACGTTCAAGGAGCATCAGCGGAATATCGCGAAGAGCGAGCAAGCCGCACAATAAGCAAAGGAGATTTATCATGGTTTACAAACCCGAGCTTCTGGCAACGGCTTCTTCCCTTGAAGAGCTGACAAGACTTATCGAAGCCGGCGCGGACGCTTTCGTTATCGGGGAAGCCCGTTACGGTACGCGTCTAGCCGGCGAATTCAAGCTGGATATGATCAAGGAAGCCGTTGCGATCGCGAAACCTCGCGGAGTGCGCATCTACGTCGCGGCGAACAACCTGATGGATAACAAAACGCTTGAGTCGCTGCCCGCATACATCGCGGGCTTAAGCGAAGCGGGGGTCGACGCGATCGTGTTCGGCGATCCAGCCGTGCTTATGGCGGCCAAAGAGCACGCTCCGGGAATCGGACTGCATTGGAACGCCGAGATGACGTCGACGAACTATGCGACGGCCGAATATTGGGCGCGCAGGGGCGCGACTCGGTTCGTCCTGGCCAGAGAGATCAACATGGAGCAGATCGAAGAAATAAAGGCGAAATCCAAGCTGGAGCTTCAAGTGCAGGTTCACGGCATGACGAATATTTATCATTCCAAACGTTCTCTCGTCAACAGCTATTTGGACCACCAAGGCCGCGAGCAATCCGGCAGGGAAGTCGAACTGGACCGAGGATTGTATTTAATGGAGGCCGAAAGACCGAATGAGCGGTTTCCGATCTACGAGGACGCGAACGGCACTCATATTATGAGCTCGGACGATATTTGCATGCTCGAGAACCTTCATGAGCTTCTGGTAATTTGTGCAGACAGTCTGAAAGTAGAAGGCATATTGAAATCTATCGAGTATAATGAAGTAGTCGTGCGCGCCTATCGGCAAGCGATCGACGCTTATCTAGCAGATCCGGAAGCTTATGAATTCCGCGAGGAATGGCTGGATCCGATACGAGAAGTGCAAGACCCAAATCGGGAGCTGAGCTTCGGATTTTTCTATAAGGAACAAGTGTATTAACGGATAGGAAAGCAGAGGTGTGAGCGATGACATCAGGCACTAGAACGGCACCGCGTTATCAAGGCAAACGATATCGGCTGGACAAGCCGGAGCTGCTGGCGCCGGCCGGCAATCTGGAGAAGCTGAAGTTCGCGATTCATTACGGGGCGGACGCCGTGTATATCGGCGGACAGAAGTACGGCCTTCGTTCCAATGCCGATAACTTCAGCTTCGAGGAAATGAAGGAAGGCGTCGAGTTCGCGAACCGTTACGGAGCCAAGGTATTCGTGGCGACGAACATATACGCCCACAACGAGGATATCGACGGGCTGGAGGATTATTTGCGAAATCTCGAAGAGGCCGGCATCTCCGCGATTATCGCGGCGGACCCGATCATTATCGAGACGGCGCAGCGCGTGGCGCCGAAGCTGGAGGTTCATCTCAGCACGCAGCAGTCCACGATGAATTGGCAGGCCGTGAAGTTTTGGAAGGACGAGGGGCTTCCGCGCGTGGTGCTTGCCCGCGAGACCAGCTTCGAGGAAATCGAGGAGATCAAAAAACACGTCGATATCGAAATCGAAGCGTTCATTCATGGCGCGATGTGCTCCTCCTACTCGGGCAGATGCGTATTGTCCAATCACTTCACGGACCGCGATTCCAATCGCGGCGGCTGCTGTCAATCATGCAGATGGAAATACGATCTGTTCCAAGATAACGCGCCGATGAACGAGCAGGGCGAAGATCAGTTTACGATGGGCTCCAAAGACCTGTGCATGATCGATTATTTGCCGGAGCTCATCGAAGTTGGCGTGGACAGCTTCAAGATTGAAGGCCGGATGAAAAGCATTCATTACGTGGCGACCGTCGTTAACGTATATCGCCAAGCGATCGACGCTTATTTCGCGGATCCCGATAACTACGAGGTAAAGCCGGAGTGGATCGAAGAGATGAACAAAGCGGCGAACCGCCCGCTTAATACGGGTTTTTTCCTGGATACGCCGGGAGCGGAGGATCACATCTACGGGCCCGAGGAGAAGGCGGCGCCTTATGATTTTGCAGGAGTCGTGCTAAGCTACGACGAATCCTCGGGATTTGCGACGGTACAGCAGCGCAATCATTTCAAGCCCGGTCAAGAGGTAGAGTTCGTTGGTCCGGGAGGGACGTTCTTCAAGCAGACCGTGACGGAGCTTACGGATTCGGATGGGAATGTCCTCGACGCGGCCAGACATCCGCTCCAGCACGTGCGCATTCGCACGCTGAAGCCGGTTAAAGCTATGGATATGATGAGAAAGCGGATCCGCTAATCGAATAAAGCCTGCGAAGAGAGCCCTGTCTTTGAGAAGACAGGGCTCTCTTTCCATCAGGAAAAAGGTCGCGGAAACTCTCGCCCATGAGGCATGCGAAATAGGACATTCGGCGGTCTGTCAAGTAGTGTTTTTTTCGCCATATGAATTGACAAGCCAGCCTCTATATCAAATAATAGAACTATTAGTTAGACAGATTTCGCCACATTTCGAGCAAGCTGGAAGAAGCTTAGGCATGACCAATTTGAAAGGCGGGTGCTATCCCAGGTGGCCGAGAAAGAAAAAAAATCATGGAAGACATTATTCAAGAAGAACGCTGGCGGGAAGCAGCAAAATGAAAACGTTACCAAGAAAAAAATGGGTGAATCATGGTTGAAAGGCGGCAAAGCGGTTGCGTCCACGGCGAAAGCGGCTTCCTCCGCTTTTGAAGGCATGAACTGGACCAACCCGTTCAAGTCGGTTGGCATCAAGCTGTTCATCGCCATCTTCGCCAGTATTCTGGCGTGCGTGTTGACAGTAGGCCTGTTGGCCTATTCGGAAGCGAAGTCCCTTGTGGAGAAGAAAGTGTCCGAAGCAAGCTTGCAGACTATAACTCAAGTAGCAGATAACCTGGATATCATCTTTAAAACATATGAAGATCTCAGCCTGCAAATATTAATAGATAAAGATTTCCATACTCTAGTCAGCGATATGTCAAGCGGCGAGGACGACTTCGCGAGATTCGAGGCTTCCCGCAAGCTTAACGATAAGATGCAGGCCTATACGCTCGGGAACAGCACGATCAAGGGCATCATGCTACTGCCTGTCGGGGAAAATAATAGTCTGCCGGTATTGACGACCGGAGGGTCGCAAATGTCCCGCGCAAAGGCTCTGATGGAATCCGAGTGGTTCAAACAGTCGGTCGAGCTTAATGGGAAAGTATTATGGCTGGCGCCGCAAGAGGGCGGTCTGTCGCTCGACTCGTCGACGCCGACCTTCGGAATCAGCCGCCTGCTGAAGGATTCCGTCTCCAGTCAAGCAAGCTATCTGCTTCTGTTCGAGATGGAAGTGAATTCGCTCAAAGAACGTTATGCGGAGGTTGTGCTTGGAGACGACAGCCAGATCAGCATCATCGATCAGGCAGGCAATTACGTTGTCCACGGAGATCCCGCGCTTATCCGCCAAGCAAGCGGCCTTCCGCTGCCGACAGAAGGCAGCGAAGCGAAGCACGGTTCGAAGAAGGTAGACACCTCTGACCGCGGGGAAGCGCTTGCGGTGTACCAAGGCTTCGAATCCATGGATTGGCGGCTTGTCGGAACGATCCCGGTGAACGAGCTCGTCAAGGACGCGAACTCGATACGCACGTTAACTTGGATTACGGTAGCCGCGGCGGCGGTTCTCGCTATCGGCATTGGCGGGATCATCATCGTGACGATCGCGAAGCCGCTGGTGCAGATATGTTCCCTCATGATGGAAGGCGCTCGCGGCAATCTCACGGTCCGATCGACGATTCGGAAGCGCCAAGACGAAATCGGCACGCTCAGCACGAGCTTTAACGAAATGATGGAGCAAATTACGGCACTCGCGCTTCAGACGACGCGATCCGCGGAGCAAGTGCTTTCCACGGCTTCCGATTTGACGGACGCGTCCCGCAAAACCTCTGCTTCCGCCAAAGAAATCGCGGTGGCGACCGAAGAAATCGCCAATGGCGCGACTAGCCTTGCGGTTGAAGCAGAGAAGGGCAACGAGCTGACGGGGCACATCAACGAACAAATGCAGCAGGTGATCGAAGCCAACAGCGAGATGGTCGAGTCCGCATCCAAGGTCGAGAACGCAAGCAAGCAGGGCACGACCTATATGAGCAGCCTGATCCAGAAGACCGCCGCAACCGAGCAAATGACTCGTTCCATGGTGGAGAAGGTGGACGCGCTGAAGGAAAGCACGGGCTCCATCGTCAAAATTTTGGACGTGCTTAACAGCTTAACGAAGCAAACGAACATTCTTTCTCTTAACGCAACGATAGAGGCGGCGCGCGCGGGAGCGGCCGGCAAAGGCTTCATGGTCGTGGCGGACGAGATTCGCAAGCTGGCGGACCAATCCCGTCAATCCATCGATGTCGTAGCCAAAATCACGGAAAAAATCCGTTCCGAAATCGATGAAACCGTACATGTCCTGTCGGATGCGTATCCGCTCTTCCAAGAACAAATTCATTCCGTGAAGGAAGCGAACGAAATATTCGTCAGCGTACAGGAGCAAATGAGCCAATTCGCGCATCGACTGGACGGCGTGACGAGCTCCGTCAGCAGACTGGACGAGTCGCAAGCGGTAATGGCCGAAGCGATGACGAACGTCAGCGCCGTCGCGGAGGAGGCTTCCGCAACATCCGAGGAAGTGGCATCGCTCAGCAGCGAGCAGCTGAGTATCAGCGAAAATCTAGTCGAACTGTCGGAGAAGCTGGATGCCGTATCCCGTGGGCTGTCGGAGTCGCTGTCCCGATTCAAAATCGAATAAATACGAGCGTCCCGCAAGCCGAAGCCGAACCGTCATTCCGGTTCGGCTTTTTTTTATGGTAACTATTATGATATCACGGAGCGGTGTCGATAAAGTAACTATTATTCTTTTTTTCGGCTGCTCTATGGCTCGGTATGGCCTGGGACAGCACAATTCAGCTAAGGCGGTGTTTTGCAGCATGTCAGACTTGAAGAATTGGGGAAACAAATGGAAGAGAGGTCAATCAGCGTTCAAAAAGAAAGCGGTTAAATTCGTGGAACGTTGTGCGCCGATTGCCCGAAAAGCCGGAAGAGGCGCCATCAACGCCGTACACAGGACGGCGGCGACTCTAAAACGCACTCCCCTTTCCGTTCTGGTCAAGTCGGTAGGGACCAAGCTATTCGCCATCAATTTCATCAGTATCATCGTATGCGTATTGACGGTAGGATTGATCGCTTACTCCCAGTCGAAAAGTTTGATCGAAAAAAACGTGTCGGAAGCCAGCTTTCAGACCGTCAACCAAGTGACAAGCAATCTAGACAATGTGTTCCAAAGCTATGCGGATTTAACGCTTCAGGTATTGATCGATAAGGATATCATCGATAACTTGAACACGATCGTCAAGTCGGAGGACGATTTCGATATTCTGCAGGCGAACCGACTCATTTCGGAGCGGCTGTCCAACTACGTCATGGGCAATAAAACCATTACGGGAGCGGCGCTTGTTCCGAGCAACCCGGACAGATCGCTGATTACGGTCGGAAGCAGGAACAGTAAAAAGGCCGCAGAGCTTTCGAGTACCGGCTGGTTCAAGGGCACGTTGGAGAAGGAGGGGCGCGTTTATTGGATCGAGCCTCAGGAAGGCGGCATCATCGCATCCAGCGCGACCGACTCCGTCGCGATCAGCCGTACGATCAAAACGTCTTACGAGAAAGAAGCCTTTGTCCTCGTCATAGAGATAAACAGCAAATCTCTCGTTGAGCAGTACAGCAATGTGCAATTCGGCGATAAGAGCACTTTATCGATCGTGAACGGCGCCGGCCAATATGTTGTGAACGCTGATTATAGCTTGATCGGCCAGCCGCATATCGTAAGTCTTCCCGCGGAGGGCGACAAAGCCGCGCAGGGCAGCGAGAAAATGAAAACGGCAAACGGCGACAGTGTGCTCGCGGCCTACCAAACCTCCGAGCAGTCGGGATGGCGGTTCGTCGCAACGATTCCGGTTAAACAGCTGGTCGAGGATGCCGAAATTATTCGAAGCTTGACTTGGCTCATGGTGCTTCTTGCAGCCGTCATCGCGATCGCAATCGGATACCTGGTCGTGCGCACGATCGCGCAGCCGCTCGTTACGCTTCGCAACTTGATGGTGGAAGGCTCCAACGGCAATCTAACGGTCCGCTCGACGCTCCGAAACCGTACGGATGAGATCGGCGAGCTATCCGATAGCTTTAACGAGATGATGTCGCAAATAACCGAGCTTGCCAAACAAACGACGCGTTCGGCGGCCGATGTGCTGCAAACGGCAACCGATCTGACGGATGCCTCCCGGAAGACGGCGATTTCGGCCAAAGAAATCGCGGTCGCGACGGAGGAAATCGCAAACGGCGCGACAAGCCTTGCCGTGGAAGCGGAGCGTGGAAGCGACATAACGTCCCATATGAACGATCAGATGAAGAACGTCATCGATGCGAACGGTCAGATGGCGGGATCGGCGGTTTCCGTCGAGAAAGCGAGCGAGCAAGGAACGGCGTATATGGGCCAGCTCATTCAGAAGACGGGCATGACCGAAGAGATGACCAGATCGATGGTGGAGAAGGTCGACGCGCTCAAAGAAAGCACGGGTTCGATCGTCAAAATCTTGGACGTGCTGAACAACTTGACCAAGCAAACGAACATTCTGTCATTGAACGCCACGATCGAAGCGGCACGAGCCGGCGTCGCCGGGAAGGGATTTATGGTCGTAGCGGACGAAATACGCAAGCTTGCGGATCAATCGAGACAGTCCATTGACGTGGTAGGCCGGATCACGGCCAAAATTCAAGGCGAAATCGAAGAAACGGTACGGGTGCTGTCGGAGGCGTACCCGTTGTTCCAGGAGCAAATACTGTCCGTTAGGGAAGCGAATCAGATTTTCTTGACCGTTCGCGGCCAAATGGGGCAGTTCGTCGAGAAGCTGGAGCTGGCGACGAATTCGATCAACGAGCTGAACCAGTCGCAGACGGTATTGTCCGACGCGATGACAAGCGTAAGCGCGGTAGCGGAGCAGGCTTCGGCCACATCGGAGGAGGTCGCCTCGCTTAGCAGCGAGCAGCTGGGCATAAGCGAAGGGCTGGTCGTCTTGTCCGAGAAGCTGGATGCCGTATCGAAAGGACTTCAGGAGTCGCTTTCGAAATTTAAAGTCGAATAATAGGAACGAGGCGGTTTTCCCGTTAATAGAGACGGGAAGCCGTCTCTTTTTGTGCACCGCGCCGAACGTTTGAAGGAGCGCCCCTATCGGCAACACTAGGAACAGATGAGATGTTTCTTGCTGGTTGCGAAGGGAGTGCTTTCAGGTTATGGCCAAGAGAATATTTGCCGCGGGTTTGCTGATTTCCCTTGTCCTGCTGCTGTTTGTCGGGAGATTGGCCTGGCTGCAGCTGCTTCCCGGCCATTTGCCTGCTCACGCTCCTGCGCCGGGCGGCAGAGACGGCTGGAAGCGAATGGCGGTCGTACAGCGCCAGAGAAGCATGGTGCTAGATACGGGTAGAGGCGATTTCGTGGATCGTTACGGAAAGCCTATTACGGGAGAAACCTATTCCGCCCTGGCCATGTTCCCGGTCCGTCCCGACACCCGCGGCGATCGGGAGCAATTGCATGCGCTTGCTTCCGTGCTTGAGGTTACGCCAAACGAGCTGCAATCGCGTTGGGACGCTTTGGAAGCGCCCGGGTTTTGGCACGACGGTGACGAAGAAACGCCCATGCGGCTGACCAAGGATCAAGCGGATGCCATCGAGAAGCTGAATGTGGAAGGCATTCGCGTCCTTCCATACCGGAACCGTTATATCAGCAGCTTCGACGCCAAGCATTGGATCGGGTTCACGAGCGAGCATCCGGAGTGGCTAGAGGCGAAGCATCCGGACGACCTGAAGGCGGGAAGGCGCAAGCTTTCGGAGCAAGTCGGGGGATCGGGGCTCGAGAAGTCGCTCGACAGCCTGCTTCACGGGATCGGACAGACCTCGGTTTCTTATTACATGGATGCCCGCAACGCGCCGCTGCATGGCTTGGACCTCCGGGTCAGGCAGCCTCGCAACCGCTATTATCCGCTTCAAGTCGTAACGACGATCGATCTGGAGCTACAAAACAAGCTTGAAGCTTATGCCGATCGAATGGGGCTCTCGGAAGGCGCGATTGTCGTATTGGACACGCGTAATGCGGATATCGCGGCGATGGTGTCGAGACCTAAGCTACACCCCGGACAATTTTTATCGGCGGACGGCAGCGAATGGGAGAATCATGCGATTAAGGCGGTGGAGCCCGGCTCGATCTACAAGCTGATTACAGCTGCCGCCGCGCTGGAGCACCGCGTCGCCGGCCGCCATGAAACATTTCATTGCGATGGGGAATACGGCAAATACGGATTATCCTGCTGGAAAGAAGGCGGTCATGGAGACCTTAGCATGGAAGAGGGGATTGCCCAATCCTGCAACATTGTTTTTGCGACGCTGGCTGAGAGGCTGAGAGCGGAGGAGCTGCAGAGAACGGCGGAATCGTTAGGCGTGCTGGAGCGGGTCGGTTGGCATCATGACCGGGCATTCGGTCCGTTCGCCCATCCGCTTCGGCTTCTGGAGGAGGAGGAGGAGGGCAAGCTCTTCGTCGATCCCGGACACGCGGACGGAGGCGTAATGGCGCAAAGCGGCATCGGACAGCGAGACGTGAGAATGACGCCACTGCAAGCGGCGAACCTGATCGTCACGCTGCTGCATAGGGGAGCTGTCATGGAGCCAAGGCTTGTCAGCGAGATCCGTTACGCATCGGGCGAGAGCATGGTCAAGCTGAAGCCTCGACATGCGGAGCAGTCGTGGGGAAGAATCGGAGGCGGTACTGCCGATATTCTCTTAAGAAGCATGGAAGCGGTCACCGATCATGGGACGGGCTCATCCATCCGGAGGGGAATATGGACGGTTGCGGGGAAATCGGGGACGGCCGAAGCCCTCCGGAGCGGGAGGTATCTCAATCATCAATGGTTTGCCGGATATGGTCCGACCGATTCGCCTCGTTACGCGATCGCGGTGCTCGCAGCGAACCGTCCGATCGGCAGCGGCCATCAAGCGACGAAGCTGTTTCGAGGCGCCATGGACATCGCGGCCGAGCTGGAAAGCGGCAAAAAAGGCTCCTAATGACTCTTCAATAAGAAGAGCATAGGAGCCTTTTTCATTGAAAGGGCCTATTCGGCGCTATCGGACTTTGGTTTCCCGACGATGCCATCGTCCATCATTGCGTTCTCGTCTTGCGACGCGACGGGAGAATCGTATTCGTCCACAGGCGTCCGAATCCATCGGTGGAAGTAGCCTTGGTCGTAAAGCGACTTCACGAGAATGACCAGAATCGGCGAGATGATAACGCCGGCAACGCCGAACAACGAAAGCGAGATGATCATGAAAGAGAGCATCGTGAAGGCCGATACGCCAAGCGAATCGCCCGTTATTTTTGGTTCGAGAATCTGCCGCGTCACGATGACGACGAGCAGCAAGGCCGTCAGCCAAACGCCAAGCGACACGTTGCCGACGATGAACAAGTAGATAATCCATGGAATGAACAGCGTGCTTACGCCGAGCAGCGGCAGGACGTCGAAGATCGCCGCGACAACGGATATGACGAACGCGTTCTCGACGCCCAGCAAAATCAAGGCGATCAGGATGACGATGAACGTAATGCTGATCATTTTGAGCTGGGCCTTCAAATAGGTGGCAATGCCTCTAAAGACGTTGTCCCGCAGGAAAAAGAACGCATTCTTGAAGGTGCGGGGCGTCTTTTCGTTTGCCGTGCGTTTCCAGGTTGTAATTTCGATGCTTAAGAAATAAGCTAATACAATGCCAAGCACGAAGTTGAACAGGAAGCTGGAGAAGGAAGAGACGGAACCAATGAGCCAAGTGATGAAGTGGTCCGCCCAATTCTTTAACGTATCCGTTGCTCCGGCGATTAAATTTTTGGTTTCTTCCGATAGATTGACGTCATTCGGCAGACGATCGAGCTGCGTCTCGAGCTCCGCGGTCAGATTGCCGATTTGCTCGGCGAGCACTTTCTGGTATGTAGGGAAGTTCTTCATCAAGGATTCGCCTTGATTCTTGATCAGTACGGCGGCGCCGGACAATGCGCCCAAGATGACGAGCGTAAACACGACGACGGAGATGCCCGAAGCGATCGATTTCTTGACGCCCCATCTGTTCAGAAGCTTCGCCAGCGGCTCGATCGCCATGAAGATAACGAATCCGAAAAAGATCGGGGTGGCAATCCGGTATACAAAGCTGAACGCGAACATGATCAGGTAGACCGTCAATGCGATGAGCGCGATGTCGAAAGCGGTTCTCCAATATTTTTTGTAAAATGGCAGCAAGCTATTCCCTTCCCTTCATTCCTTCGATTCGATAAATGATTGGTCGTCTTTCCATTAAGATTGTACTATAGTTTTTACGAATTGTGCCTATTTTTTATGAGAATATGCTACAATTAGAGGTATTGTTATTGTTCAGAACCGCTGATCAATCATCGACCAATTCATAAAACGGTGGGGAAAACAAAATGGAAAATTTGTTATTATGGGGATTTTATGTCATGACGTTCTACGCGTTTCTCCCTGGTCTGATCAGCCGCACGTTCGGCTTTCGGGTATTCAAGAAGGGACGCGTTCATAAGGAAATCGCTTTGACGTTCGACGACGGACCGGATCCGGTCTATACGCCCCAGCTGCTCGATTTGCTGGCCAGATACAACGCCAAAGCGACGTTTTTTGTTGTCGGCTCGCACGCGGAAGGGCAGGAGGAGCTGCTTCGCCGCATGCGTGAGGAAGGACATATCATCGGTATTCATAATTATGTCCACAAATCGAATTGGGTTATGCGCCCTAGAACCGTAAGGCGCCAGATCGAGCGGACGAACGCCGTAATCGAGAGCGCGACGGGAGAGAAGGCGGTCTATTATAGGCCGCCGTGGGGAATCGTCAATTTGTTCGATTATTCCAATCTAGGTTATTTGCACATTATCTTGTGGTCGGCGATGTTCGGCGATTGGCGCGAGAAGGTTGGCGCCGAACGTTTGAAGCGCCGCATGATGAAGAAGATGAGACCCGGCGAAGTATTGCTGCTGCATGATTGCGGCAACACGCTCGGCGCGGACAAGGATGCTCCGCGCAACATGCTTATTGCCTTGGAAGCTTATATGGAGGAAGCGACGAAGAAAGGATATACGTTCGTCGGCATTGACGAGATGATGAAGCTGACGGATGCTTTCCGGGCGACGCGCCGGTCGTTCTTCAAGAGGGCGATCATTTCGATGTGGCTGTTGTGGGAAAGCGCGTTTCATCTCGTATTCCGCCTGAAGAAGGTTGGCGAGGCGGAGGTTCCCGCGTTCCATTACCGAGTGACGACTTATACCGGAGAAAACGTGCAGCTCGCCAGCGGAGGAACCGTCGAGAAGGGCGACAGAATCGCGGAGCTTCACTTCGATAACCGCATGCTGTCGGGCATCGCGGCCGACTCCAAGTCGCCGCTCGCGACCGGCATCCGCATGCTCCGCGAAGTGGAGCGGGCGCTTCCGCTTCTGGCTGACCAGCTGGCAAGCGATCCGGACGCCCAGCATATTAAGGCGGTTTACGGGGTTACCATGGTTCACCGGGGCGCGGATCGGCTAGGCTTCGAGATCTTCCAGCTGCCCGAAGGATTGTTCGCCAAATCTACGCGCATCTATCTGAAGCTGCTGCTTAAGGTGCTTACCAATTCGAAGCAATACAGCCATGGACGCAAGAGCAAGGACCGGAGCGATGCGATATCGCCGCGCATGGTGCTCATGCCGGTGCAGAAGCTTCTCACTTACGCTACGGTGCAGACACGGATGGTGAAGGAAGAAGTGGAGCGGGTCGCGGAGACGGTGGACCGGGTGCTCGGCGGAGCGGCGGACGAGGCTTCGATGGGGACGAAGACGACAGCTTTCTAAAAAAAAAGATTGATACCGATCCAATCGGTCTCAATGAATAAGCCGGTTTGCTGCCCGCGACAAGCGGGAAGGCAAACCGGCTTTTGATTGCGTCTATAAAAATGAGAAGATGAATTTCACGACGGCGAAGAAAATGAAAGTCCAGGGATCGCCGCCTTGCAAGACAACAGGTTCTTTGTTAAACGATATTCCCCAGTCGCCCGACAATATCCGTCTGTGCTTTGGTTCATCTCCAGGCTCGCCTAGACCGTAATAATCCGCCAGCCTTTTTTCGATCTCGTCTTGATCCGACTCGTTATGCGCCTGCTCGGGGACGGAGTCCGCTTGGACAGCTTGAATAGGCATAGTTAAAAGCAGGAGTGCAATGCATAACAAACAGGAAACAAATTTCAACACAGGCAGTAATGCTCCTTAAAAAGTAAATGGGCCAATCGATAATTCAGTCGAAAAAAAGAGGGCAGCCGGATGGCTGCCCCTTACTTGTAAGACTACATCTTCATAACGCCGCCCGTGCTGGCGGAAGTTACGAGATGAGCGTAACGCGCCAGGTAGCCGCGTTTGATCTTAAGCTCGAAGCCCGGCCATTCGGCGCGGCGCTTCTCGAACTCTTCGTCGCTGATGAGCAGGTCCATCGTGCGGTTGTTCATATCGATCTCGACGATGTCGCCGTCGCGTACGAACGCGATCGGTCCGCCTTCGGCTGCTTCAGGAGAAGCATGGCCGATGCTGATGCCGCGGGAAGCGCCGGAGAAACGTCCGTCCGTAACGAGAGCGACTTTGGCGCCGAGGCCCATGCCGACGATTTGGGACGTTGGAGCCAGCATTTCCGGCATGCCCGGTCCGCCCTTCGGTCCTTCGTAGCGGATAATAACGACATGGCCTTCCTTGATCTTGCCGCCCGCGATGCCCGCAAGCGCTTCGTCTTGGGAGTCGAAGCAGATGGCAGGGCCTTTGTGGTAGCCGCCAACCGATTTGTCGACTGCGCCGGTCTTAATGATCGCGCCGTTCGGAGCCAGGTTGCCGAACAATACGGCCAGACCGCCGCGCTCCGTATGCGGATTGTCGATAGGGCGAATAACGTCGTAGTTCTGAATTTCGCAGCCTTCCACGTTCTCGCGAAGCGTCTTGCCGGTTACGGTGATACAATCGCCGTGCAAAGCGCCTTCCTTCTTCAGCAGCTCGTTCAGAACCGCGCTAACGCCGCCGGCGTTGTGCACGTCCTCGATGTGCCAGTCGGATGCCGGAGCGATCTTCGCCAGATGCGGCACGCGCTCCGCCACTTCGTTAATGCGCTCGATCGGATATTCGATGCCGGCTTCGTGAGCGATAGCCAGCGTATGAAGAACCGTATTCGTGGAACCGCCCATCGCCATGTCCACCGCGAACATGTTGTCGATCGCTTCTTTGGTTACGATGTCGCGAGGCTTCAGGCCAAGCTCGATCAGCTTCATCAGCTGACGCGCGGATTCCTTGACGAATTCCTTGCGCTCAGGCGATACGGCCAGAATCGTGCCGTTGCCCGGCATCGCGAGACCCATCGCTTCCGCGAGACAGTTCATGGAGTTCGCCGTGAACATGCCGGAGCAGGAGCCGCATGTCGGACAGCCGTATTGTTCGAGCTCAAGAAGCTGCTCGTCGTTGATTTTGCCTGCTTGGTGAGCGCCTACGCCCTCGAACACGCTGGAGAGGGAGATCGAACGTCCGTCGGACGTCTTGCCGGCCTTCATCGGGCCGCCGCTTACCATAACGGTCGGGATGTTGACGCGGAGCGCGCCCAGCATCATGCCTGGCGTAATCTTGTCGCAGTTCGGGATGCAGACCATGCCGTCGAACCAGTGCGCGTTCACGACCGTCTCGACGGAATCCGCGATAATCTCGCGGCTCGCGAGCGAGTAGCGCATGCCGATATGGCCCATCGCGATGCCGTCGTCCACGCCGATGGTGTTGAATTCGAACGGAACGCCGCCGGCTTCGCGGATCGCTTCCTTCACCAGCTTGCCGAATTCCTGCAAGTGAACGTGCCCGGGCACGATGTCGATATAAGAGTTGCACACCGCGATAAACGGTTTGCCGAAATCCTCGTCTTTGACGCCCGCTGCGCGGAGCAAGCTGCGGTGAGGCGCGCGGTCGAAGCCTTTTTTGATCATGTCAGAACGCATTCTTTTGGCCGCCATAAATATTGTACCTCCTCATAAATAGTCGAAATGCATCGCTTTCGACGCTTATAACGTTATCGCATGAATACTCATAATATTATCATAATGGACAGGCGTTGGCTATATGAGGCCATTTCCCCTAAAGGCATGATCTTCTTTAAAAATATCTTAAAAATGGCTTAAGCTTTGTGAATTCATGCTTCCGCGCATTACGCGGGACCGTTCGATCATGTATAGTAGAAGCATCGGACAGAAGGAGAGGGATTAAAGTGGAACGGCGAGTGCTTATCGTGGACGACGAGCGGGAGATCGCGGAATTGATCGAAATCTATTTGAGAAACGAGGGCTTCCAGACGGAGGTCGCCTTGGACGGCGAGGCCGCGATCGAAGCGTTCGAGCGGCAGCCTGCGGATCTGGTTATTCTCGATATCATGATGCCCAAGCTGGATGGACTGGAGGTTTGCCGCCGGCTGAGGAAGGAGCATCACGTGCCGATTCTGATGGTCAGCGCGAAGACGGGAGATATGGACAAAATTATGGGGCTCATGACGGGGGCCGACGACTATATGGCGAAGCCGTTTAATCCGCTTGAGCTGCTTGCCCGGGTGCGGTCGCTGCTGCGCAGATCGTATCAATACAGCAAGCCGGCCGAGAACGGCGGAGGATTCGGCGGCGAAGGGAAAGAGCTTCGGCTCGGCGCGCTGCGGATCGACAAGCTCAGCCATTCCGCCGATGTGGACGGCCGCCCGCTGCATCTGACGTCGACGGAATTCGGCATCCTCCATTTGCTGGCGGGACAGCCCGGCCGCGTGTTCAGCGCGGAGGACATTTTCCAGCAGGTGTGGAAAGAGAAATATTTCGAATCGAACAATACGGTAATGGTGCATATCAGCAAGCTGAGGGATAAGCTGGAGAAGGAGCTCGGCGAGAAGCTGATCGTGACCGTCTGGGGGGTTGGCTACAAAATTGAAGGATAACATCGTGTCCAGACTCGTATTCCGATCGATCTTGAACGTTATTATTAGCGCGGTGGTCGCGCTGATCGCGTTAGCCATTCTATTCGTCGTCAGCTTGTTTTTGTCCAGCAACGTCAGCTTTTTTTATTTTTTGCGGGATATCGGCAACTTGGTTGTCAATGGAACGCCTGGCGGGCTCGGACTGTGGTTCATTTGGATCGTCTTGTTCTTCGGCTGCTTCCTGCTGCTTCAATGGCTCCTGTTCAGCTCGATCGGCAAGATCAACGATACCGTCAAGCAAATCGCGGAGGGCAGGCTGGAGCTGAATCACCGGATCAAGGTGAGCAGGGGTACGGCGTTCGGCGTTCTTGCGGGCAACGTCAATCAATTGACGGAACGGCTTCTTCATGCGCTCGAAGAGGAGCGCAAAGCGGAGCAGGCCAAAAACGAATTGATTACGAACGTCTCCCACGATCTGCGTACGCCGCTTACGTCCGTTGTCGGCTATCTCGGCCTCATCGAGCAGGATCGATACCGGGACGAAGTGGAGCTGCGCCATTATGTCGGCATCGCGTACGAGAAATCGCAGCATCTGCATACGCTGATCAACGATTTGTTCGAATATACGAGAATGCGCCACGATACGGTCGCGATGCATCTGGAGCCAATTAATTTGGTTGAGATGCTGGGCCAGCTGCTAGTCCAATATCATATGCCGCTAGGCGAGGCCGGCATGAAGGGCGAGCTGCACGCGGCGGAGAAGACGGTCATGATCCGGGCGGATGCCCCGAAGCTTGCGCGGGTGTTCGAAAATTTAATCTCTAACGCGATGAATTACGGTAGGGAAGGCAAACGAATCGACGTCAGCATAAGGACCTTCGAACGAACGGCCGTCGTGGAGGTCGTGAACTACGGGGAGCCGATCTCGGCGATTGATCTGCCTCATATTTTCGATCGTTTCTATCGGGCCGACAAGTCCAGGACGCGATGGTCGGGGGGCTCGGGACTCGGTCTGGCCATCTCCAAGAGCATCATCGAGAAGCACAGGGGAACGATCGAAGCCGGCAGCAGCCCCGAAAGGACGATTTTCCGCGTATCGCTTCCATTGATGCCTTCTTGATTTTCTGGTGATTTTTAAGGTTGTTGATTGTTTTCCGTTTTTCATATAAATAAAAGTTCATAAGCATGGCTTTCAGCACCGAGAAGTTTGGATGAAGCTAGAAACTGAGAAGCGGAGCGTAGCAGCGCTACGTGAGCATCGGAAGTTTCGGCTGAATTCAAAATTCGACGTCGAGAAGGCTGCTATGAGAAATCTTCGTGATCAAAGTCATGTTTATGAACCTCATCTTAAAAAAGAATTAAGAGATTTTTATGATTGCGTTAGGGTCTCCTTAAGCTAAACTCCCTATACTCGAAAGAGAGAAAGGCGAGCTGCGCGGAAGGAGACTTTATTCATGAGAGGGTCAATGGTTGTACGAGAAAAACCGAAATACGGATTAAGATTCCTATTCGCCGCGTTAATTGCGGCTGTGGTATATGGAGCAGGGGCATGGGCGAAGGAAGCGATGGAGCCGAAGGCGCCGCCGATTCAATCGACCGCCGCATTCCTCATCGACGCGGATACGGGCGAGGTACTATACGCCAAAAACGCCGACGTGCCGCTGCCGCCCGCCAGCATGTCCAAAATGATGACGGAGGTCATCGTGCTGGACAGCATCCATGAAGGCGCGCTTCAATGGGGTGACTTGGTAACCGCGAGCGAGTACGCGGCGCAAGTGCCGGGGGCGGGGATGGGGCTGGCCCAGGGAGACGTATTGACGGTGCGCGAGCTGTTCGACGCCATGGCGATCCATTCGGCGAACGACGCCGCCGTGGCTCTCGCGGAGCATGTCGGCGGTTCGGAGGCGGCTTTCACGGAGCGGATGAACAGGAAGGCGGCCAAAATAGGACTGTCGGACGGAGCCGTGTTCGGTAACGCGACAGGGCTTTCCCGAACGGATATTTTGCCATTCGAAGGGGCTTCGGCGGCTACGGATACGCTTCTGTCCGCGAAAGACACGGCTATGCTCGCCGGCTATCTGATCGGGAAATATCCGGAGGTGCTGGAGGTAGCGAGCCGCAGCAGCGTCAAGGTGTCCACGCAGGGGCAGGCGCTTGCCGCAACGAATTTGATGCTGGCGAACCAGCCCTTCGAGTACTCGGGCAGCGACGGTCTCAAAACCGGTTACACGCCCGATGCGGGCTATTGCTTCACGGGCACGGCGAAACGGGACGGCAAGCGGCTTATCTCGGTAGTCATGGGCGCGGAAAGCAAAGATTCCCGGTTTGTGGAGACGATGAAACTGTACGAGCTTGGCTTCAGCAGCAGCCCTGGTGAAGATTTGAAGGCGGCGCTAGAGTTTTAAGAGGAGTTTTGATCGTTTATCATGTCACATAAATGTAACACAAAAGACCTTTTATTATGCGGAAAAGGTCTTTTTTTTGCAAATATTATGTAATATAATCTAACATAATCAGACGGCAGTAAGAAAATTTTTAGCCAAATGGAAGGAGAGTGAGTCCGGATGGCTTTAACCGAGGCGGAGAAGGAGCAATTGCTTCTAATGATTAAGGCCGACTTGGCCAGGCGAAGACTTAAGCGCGGCGTGAAGCTGAATGTCGAAGAATGCGTGGCTCTTATCACTTCCGAAATTAAGGATGGGGCATTCGTCGGCAAGACGGTCTCCGAGTTGGTTGAGATGGGAGGAAAGCTGCTGCGCAAGGAGCAGGTAATGAGCGGGATTGCCGAGAGCTTGCTTGAAGTAAAGGTCGAGGCGGCCTTCCCCGATGGGAAGAGGCTTGTTACGGTGCCCTATCCCATTATGTTTGGTTGAGGGCCGATCGGAGGAAACGCCGTTCGGTCCTTTTGTCTTTGCCGATTTTCTGGATTAGGATGCCATACCGCGATATAATGAGAACAAACACACTTACTTTTCCAGGGCGGCTGTGTCGATAAGTGACGGGAGTAGGGATGCCGTGTTCAGGGGAACGCGGCTGCGTGATAGTGCGGGAGGAACGTAAATGACATCTACGAATGAGGACCGATTGACGTTAATGAAGAGGCTGGACGAGTCGTTCCGCGAGGTGCGGCGGCTCATTCTGGCGGAATGGAACCGGGTGAACGAGCATGGGCTGGGCATGACTCACGGGAAGATGCTGATCGTGCTGGCGGAGAAAGGCCCTCAGAAGGCGTCGAGCCTCGCAGAAGCGTTGTTCATTACGGGCGGCGGCGTGACCGGTATCGCGGACAGGTTGATCGAGCTGGGATACGTGACCAGAGAGCGGAGCGAGCAGGATCGCCGGTCGGTGCTCTTGCAGCTGACGAACGAAGGGCAAGCCATGGTGAAAACGATGATGGATTTGAGAGAGAAGGTTATGCTGAAGCTGTTCCGCGGCATGAGCTCGGAGGATATGTGCAAAGCGATCGAGCTGTTCGGCGTCATGAGCCGCAATATGGAATGCGGCGGTCAGGGGGAAGCCTGAGGGGAAATTAGAGTCCGGAGGAGAGAGATTATGCGAAAGAAGGGGCTTTTCGACCGGTCGTGGCTGGAGGAAGAGAAGCATCCGCGATTCTTCGCTTATTATTACAAGCAGTGGTCGGAGTTCGCCATGGGTTTCCATACCCACGAATCCGTCGAGATTATGTATGTCATAACGGGCGAATGCCGCATCGAGCTTGCGACGTGCGAACCCGCGGCCTCCATCGTGCTTAGACGCGGGGAATTTATTATTCTGGACGCCTCGGTGCCGCATCGGCTGCTTGTCGGCGAATTCGGTCCGTGCCGCATGCTGAACGTCGAATTCGGAATGGAGGAACGCGGGACGGTCTTTCCGTCCTTCCGGATGATGGCGGAAGAGGATTCATACGTGATGGGGCTGGCGACGGAGCCGAGCCCCTATTTGGTATTGCGGGATACGGACGAGCTGTACCCGCTGCTCAAGAGCCTCGTGCTCGAGCTCGACGTGAAGGACAACCGCAGAGAGACGAGAATCGAGCTTCTGTTCGCTCAGCTGCTCGTAACGATCGGCTTTATCCGCGGCGAGGCGTTCCGATTGGAGGATCGGCCTTCGGAGCGGTATGTGAAAGAGGCAATTCGGTTCATCCATCATAATTACGACCGGGACATTCAAGTGAAGGATATTGCTTCGGCCGTCAATCTTCATCCCGGTTATTTGCATCGCGTCTTCCGAAGCGGGACGGGCAAGACGATCTCCGCTTATCTGACGGAGCTGCGCGTGGAGAAAGCGAAGATGCTGCTGCGGCAGACGGACATTCCGGCGGCGGATATTTGCGATTATGTCGGTGTGGGCAGCCGGGCGTACTTTCATGCGATGTTCAAGAAGAGCACCGGGCAAACGCCGATCGCGTACCGCATTTCCTACCAAGCTCATAATCATGGTGACGATTTCTGACACGTCGCGGATTAGTTCGTCAGGATATTGATAACGGTTTCCCGCCGCGCTTGCTACAATAAGGGTGAAGATTACGCACTCGAATCTAGTAGACAATCGGAGGGATTGGAATGTCCGCATTCAAAATTACGTTTATCGGCGCGGGATCGATCGGGTTCACCCGCGGGCTTCTCAGAGATCTGCTGTCGGTGCCCGAATTCGGCGGCATCGAAGTGGCCTTCACGGATATTAACGAACACAATTTGGACATGGTGACGCGTCTATGTCAACGGGATATCGAGGAGAACGGCCTCGGCATCCGCATTCAATCGACAACAGATCGCAGAGAAGCGCTTAAGGGCGCCAAATACGTCATTTGCACGATTCGCGTCGGCGGACTCGAGGCATTCGCGACGGACGTCGATATTCCGCTTAAGTACGGCGTCGACCAATGCGTGGGGGACACGCTCTGCGCGGGAGGCATTATGTACGGTCAGCGCGGCATCGCGGAGATGCTGAGCATCTGCAAGGATATCCGGGAGAACGCGGCGGAAGATGTGCTGCTGCTCAACTACGCCAATCCGATGGCGATGCTGACATGGGCGTGCAACCAGTACGGCGGCGTCCGCACGATCGGATTATGCCATGGAGTTCAGGGCGGGCACTGGCAAATCGCGGAGGCGTTCGGCCTGAAGCAGGAAGAAGTGGACATTATTTGCGCGGGCATTAACCATCAAACCTGGTATATCTCCATTAAGCATGGCGGTGAAGATATGACGGGCAAGCTGCTCGAGGCGTTCGAGAAGCATCCCGATTTCAGCCGCACGGAGAAGGTTCGTATCGACATGCTGCGCCGATTCGGCTACTATAGCACGGAATCGAACGGGCACTTAAGCGAATACGTGCCTTGGTACCGGAAGCGTCCGGAGGAAATCGGCGAATGGATTGATCTCGGGTCGTGGATTAACGGGGAGACGGGCGGCTACCTAAGGGTTTGCACGGAAGGACGGAATTGGTTCGAGACGGATTTCCCCAATTGGATGAAGGATCCGGCGCTGCCGTACGCGCAAGAGAACCGAAGCCATGAGCATGGCTCATACATTATCGAAGGACTGGAGACGGGACGCGTATACCGGGGGCACTTCAACGTGGTGAACCGAGGCGTCATCTCCAACCTGCCGGCCGACGCGATCATCGAGGCGCCGGGCTACGTAGACCGGAACGGCATCTCGATGCCGACCGTCGGCGATCTGCCGCTTGGTCCGGCGGCGGTATGCAACGTCAGCATATCGGTGCAGCGTCTGGCGGTGGAAGCGGCCGTTCGCGGCGATGACCAGCTGCTGCGTCAGGCTTTCATGATGGATCCGCTGGTGGGAGCCGTCTGCAACCCGAAGGAAATATGGCAGATGGTGGACGAGATGCTCGTCGCGGGGGAGAAGTGGCTGCCTCAATATACGGATGCGATCGCGGCGGCGAAGCGGCGTCTGGCTGAAGGGCCGCTCCTTCCGACCCGCGATTACAAGGGCGCGGCTCGTCTGAAGGTCAAGACGGTGGAGGAAATGAAGCAGGACCGCGAGGCGGCGAACCGCAATGCCGGGGAGTCCGACAAAGGCAAGGAACGCGCGAAAGCGGCCCAGGCGGATTAAGCTTCCCGCGGAGCGTATTTCAATTCGATCGGCTCTAATATCGCATGTGGCGGGCTCCAGGCAGGGGGCCCGTATTTTTTCATATAGCCTAGCTTGTTCAGGAAGCCGCCGATTTCCGCTTCTTCGTCGAGAGTCCGGCAAAGCTCCCAGCAGGCGACGACGTCGTTGAGCGCGCGGTGGCCGCCGATGAGCGGAATGCCGTACCTGTCGCACATGTCCTTCAGCGTATGAGGATAGACATGGCGCTCGCGGCTGATCGTGAGCGTGTCGATAAAGTCGTTGCGGAAGGAACGTCCGGCGATGCGCATCAGGGAATGATGCAGGAAGCCGAGGTCGAATAAGGCGTTATGGGCGACGAGCACATGGTCGCCGATCATCCGGTTCAGAATGCGGAACGCGGTGTCCTCGTCCATGCCGCAGGCGGTCATATCGTCCGTTATGCCGGTGAGCTCCGTTATTTTCGCGGACAGCTTGCCGTCGTATCGCACGAGGGTGCTGAATTCGCTGGCGACCTCGCCGTTCACGACGCGGATCGCGGCCATCTCGATGACGCGGTCCTTCTTCGGATCAAGGCCGCTCGTTTCGAAGTCGAATACGGTAAACGATTTATTTTTCAGATATTGCATATGTATCACCACTTTTATATGTCGTAGAGGCTCTCAGCGCGTGCTGGGCTTCTACACATATTCTACGACGGCGCCGTAATCCCTGCCTGACGCGCGATATTGGGGAAAGGACCGCGGAGATACATGATGGCAGCTTTCGGAGAGTAGAAGCGAATAATAGGTTACAAGCGAATAAAGGTACAGCCTCCCATCTTGGAGGACTGTACCTTTATTACGTTTATTACGTTCAAGCATCAGCGGTCTCGGACGATCCGTCGTTAATGATTGTTGCCGGACGAGTTGCCCTTTTTGTCAGAGGATTTGGTCTTCGTGTTCTGGTTGCCGTGTCCCTGCTGCTTCGCCATCGTTCTCCCCCCTCTCCGAATGATAGTTAGTGTAGGGCAGGAGAAGGGATTATTATGCGCCTTAAGGGAGTTGTTTCCCCCGGAATTGGCTCGGAGTCAGACCGGTGATTCGCTTGAACACGGCGACAAAAGATTGGATGTCCCGATAGCCGACCTTCTCGGCGACGATGCTGATCTTGTCGTCCGTGCCGCGAAGCAGCTCCCCGCTCTTCTGAATGCGGAAGGCCTGCAGATAGCGGTGCCAGGTCTGCCCCGTATGGCGATGGAACAGCCGCTGCAGATGACGTTCGCTGAAGCCGCTCGTCTCGGCCAGCGCGGCCAGCGAGAGCTCCTCCCCGTAATGGAGCTCCAAATAATGAAGCACATGGCGGAAGGAAGCGTCGCTTAGCCCGTCGCGGCCGTCCTTCCGTTCGAGCTCCTGCTCTTGGTGCAGCTCGATGAGAAGCTGCAGCAGGAGAGCATGCCGGTAGTCCGCCGCTCCCGCAAGCGGCGAGGCGTAATGCTCGTACAGGGAAGCGAACAGCTTCTGGAAGCGGCCGTTCCGGTCGCGGAAGGCGCGGAACGCGAGCCCGCCGGCCTCCATCTGCTTCAGATAGCTGATGAATCCGGGATCCGACGAGAAGGCGATAAGCTTCTGGAGGAGCAGCGCCGAGAAGACGCAATTGTATACGATCAGCGGCTTGCCGCTTAACGAATTGGGACGGAAGACATGCGAATAGCCGATGGGAATGTAGAACAGCTCGCCCTTGCGCACCTTCATCACTTCGTCGCCAGCATGATGGAAGCCGTCGCCTTCCGCGATGAAGGCGATTTCCAGGAAGTCGTGGTTGTGGAACGGAGCGTAGAAGTTTTCCGTGGCCCGGTTCACGAACAGAAGCTGATCGCGGTTGAAATAATGGTCGCCCCGTAACGTTTCGCTGGTTTTCTTCATATCCCGGTGTCTCTCCCCACTCGATAGGATCAACGGCTTCAATGTCCGGAATGCCGTGCTAGAATGTCCGGTTTGCCCATAAAGTTTCGAAGCGGCTTTTTTATAATAATAGTTGAATCGCCCGCCTAATGGGAAGAGCCTGAGGCCGTAGGATCAGGAGAGAGCCGACAGCGCTGGCGATGATGTTCGAGTAGACGGAGGGATATTGATGGTTCAAGTAACGGATTTAAGATGCGAATACCGGCGTAATCCGCTCGGGATCGGCGAAACGCATCCAAGGATCAGCTGGAAGCTCGAATCGGATGAGCGCGCGGTACGCCAGACGGCATACGAAATCGAGCTCGCGGCGGACGAATCCCTCGGGCAGGCCGTCTGGCAATCGGGACGCGTCGCTTCGGAGCAGTCGGTTCTTGTGGAGTTGGCGGGATTCGAGGCAGAATCGCGCAGGCGTTATTATTATCGCGTTCGCGTATGGAATCAGAACGGGGAGGCCTCGGCATGGTCGGAGATCGCTTTTTTCGAGACGGGCATGCTGAAAGGCGAGAATTGGGAGGCGGAATGGATTTCCGCCCCGCTCGAATTGCTGCCCGAGGAGAGCGAACGGCTGCCGCTGCTTCGTAAAGGCTTTTCATTAAAGGCGCCGGTCGCGAAAGCAAGACTTTACGCGACGGCGCATGGACTATACGAGCTTGAGCTGAACGGGAAGCGCGTGGGCAACGATTATTTCGCTCCCGGCTGGACGAGTTACCGACACACGCTGCAGACGCAGACGTACGACGTCTCGGAGCTGCTGCAGGCTGGCGATAACGCGATCGGCGCATGGCTCGGTAACGGGTGGTACAAGGGGTACCTCGCTTGGGGCAATAAAAAGGCTCATTATGGAGACCGTCTCGGGCTGCTCTTGCAGCTGCGAGTTGCCTATGCCGACGGCAGCGAGGAGACGATCGTCTCGGACGGGAGCTGGCAATGCGCGGCCGGCCCGATTCTGATGTCGGAGATCTATCACGGGGAAACGTATGACGCTAGGGAAGAACTGTCCGGCTTCAGTACGGCTGGATTCGATGCGGCGGGCTGGACGGCCGCCCAAGTCGCACAACATGACAACGGAAGACTGACGCCTCAAATCAACGAGCCCGTACGCAAGATCGAGACGGTAAGGCCGGTGGAGCTGATAACGACGCCAGCAGAAGAGACGGTTATCGATTTCGGGCAGAATCTGGTCGGCTGGGTCCGGTTCCGTGTGTCTGCAGATGCGGGAGCGGAAGTCGTCATCCATCACGCCGAGGTACTTGATCAGGAGGGCAATTTCTACACGGATAATCTTCGCGCGGCGAAGCAAGAAATTCGGTATACGTGCAAAGGAAGCGTCGGCGGAGAGACGTTCGAGCCGCGCTTCAGCTTCCAGGGCTTCCGCTTCATTCGATTGACCGGATTCCCGGAGCCCATTGATCTGAGCGCCTTCGAAGCGGTCGTGCTGCATTCCGATATGGAAGAGACGGGACGATTCCGGTGCTCGGATCCGCTCATTAACCAGCTGCAGAGCAACATCAGGTGGGGGCTGAAAGGCAACTTCCTCGACGTGCCGACGGATTGCCCGCAGCGGGACGAGAGGCTGGGCTGGACGGGAGATGCCCAGATGTTCATCCAGACGGCCGCGTATCTGTCGAACGTCGCGCCGTTCTTCGCGAAGTGGCTCGGCGACCTGGCCTCGGATCAACGGGAGGACGGCGGCGTTCCGTTCGTCGTGCCGCATATTCTCGACGACGGCTCCTTCTCCTCCGCGGCATGGGGAGACGCGGCGGTCATCTGTCCGTGGACGCTGTACGTCAGCTACGGCGACACGCGCATTCTCGAGCGCCAATACGAGAGCATGAAGCATTGGGTAGCGTATATCCGCGCGCAGGGCGAGCAGGAATATCTGTGGAACACCGGCTTTCACTTCGGCGACTGGCTTGGCCTCGACGCCAAATCCGGCGATTACGTCGGCGCCACCGAAAGAGATCTCATCGCTTCGGCTTTCTACGCGTATTCAACCATGCTGCTTCGGAAAACGGCTGATGTTCTCGGCCTCGAGGAGGACGCGGCGGTGTACGAAGAGCTGGGGAGGAACGTCGTGGCGGCGTTTCAGGAAGAGTTCGTGACGCCGGCGGGCCGATTGTCGGCATCGACGCAGACGGCTCATGTGCTGGCGCTCATGTTCGGGCTGCTGGACGAGACGGCAGAGAAACGCGCGGCCGCCAAGCTGAAGGAGCTGCTGGAGGCCAGCAAGCATCATCTGACGACCGGGTTCGTCGGAACGCCGTATATCAGCCATGTGCTCTCCCGCTACGGGATGCAGGAGGACGCATATACGCTGCTGATGCAGAAGGATTATCCGTCCTGGCTGTACCCGGTCACCAAAGGCGCGACGACGATCTGGGAGCATTGGGACGGAATCAAGGAAGACGGCAGCTTCTGGAGCCGGGACATGAATTCGTTCAACCACTACGCATACGGAGCCGTCGGCGACTGGCTGTACAAAAGCGTGGCCGGCATTCAGCCTGATGAAGAAGCTCCGGGCTACAAGCGGATGCTGATCGCCCCGCAGCCGGGCGGCGGTCTGACCTGGGCCGAGGGAGTTCTAGAGACACCGTACGGCACCGTTCGTTCCGCCTGGAAGCTGAAGGAGGACGGCTCTATCGAAGTCGAGGTGACGATTCCTCCGAACACGTCGGCGGAAATCCGTCTTCCGGGCGCGTCCGACGCGACCGCCGTGAAGGAAAGCGGCGAGCCGCTTCGCGCGGGCGGCGGCCTGCTCAGCGTCGCGGGCGACGGTCTCGGCATCAAGATCGAAGCGGGCTCCGGCACTTATACGTTCGTCTATCCGATTCACGCGGCATCGACCGATCTGGTCGCTGCCCCATAGTCAATGATTTAGCTCCTTTCGGCCGTTACGACGGCCGGGAGGGGCTTTCGTCGCGCGCTCGGAAGCCGAGGAGAGACTCCGCCATTCCCGTTCCATCGGCTGCAAAGCATCGATCGATGAGATGAATAACAGCCGATTTCTTGCCTTTTTGCGCGCTGTCTATTCGATATTGATGTGTTACACTGTGAATTGGAGAGATCAATCGATCGGACTAAGGCAACGGGGGAATGACAGATGGGTTGGAGAACGCGCCTGCTTCACGCATGGCAAGCCGCGAAAGGACCGGCGCTGCCGCCGGAGCGGAGGCTCGGCAAAGATGCCGTTACCTCTCTTATCATTCATAGCTGTTTTCAGCTTGGCGCTTCGATGTCGGGACTGTTTCTTAACTTATATTTGTGGAGGCTGACGGAGGATCTCGTCGTGAATGCCTTATACAATATTATTTCGTTTGCGATAACGCCTGTCGCGTTCGCAGCGGGAGGCTGGCTGTCGAAGAAGCGGGATCGGATGATCACCTACCGGACGGGGATCGTTTTGATCGCGGTTTTTTATTTGCTTGTCATCATCGCGCAGGAGCGGGTGCCGGATTATTACGTTTTGTTCGCGTTGTTTAACGGCATCGCGTCGGGCTTTTACTGGACGGGGTATTTGGTGCTGCAGTACGACGTGTCGACCGAGACGAACCGGATCCGGTATCTCGCCATTAACCTCGTGACGTTCAACTCCGCAGGGCTGCTGGGACCGGCGCTCGCCGGCTTCATCATTCAGCGAAACGACGGACTTTCGGGATATATCATTATCTTTACCATCGCATTCATCATGTTCGTTATCGCCGCCTTCATCAGTATGCGGATTCCGAAGATCGAATCGCATCATAAAGCGTATTACTTGAAATTAATGGGCGAAGTCATGAGACGGAACGCGCGCTGGGTGAAAAGCTTGTACAGCTTCCTTATCCTGGGCCTGTTCCAAGGAATTATGCTGTTCCTGCCCAATATCCTGCTGTTCCAAGCCGTGGGCCGCGAGGACTGGGTCGGCTATTTGGGCGTGTTCTTCTCCGCGCTCACGGTGGCCACGGGCTATGTCATTTCGCGCAAGGCGCAGAAGGAAAACGTCCGCAAATACGTGGCGCTCTCCACGAGCGGCACCGTCATCGGAGCGGCGCTTCTCTTGTTCGGGGTCGGGCTTTGGTCGGTGGTGCCATTCATGATTATCTTCTCCATCTGCAACCCGCTGGCGATTAACACGCTGAATTCCTACTATTTCCGCTTGATCGGGACGCTGCCGCTCAAGGGCCAGCTTCGCGTCGAGTCGGTCGTCATGAGGGAGCTGTTCTTGAACGTGGGACGCGTCATCTCCATCGCGGTGCTCGCGGTATTCGGCTCCGATATGGAGTCGATCTGGATGCCGGTCATTTTGTTCACGGCGGCGGCTCTTCAATATTTGCTCGTTTTGCTTATTTCGGCGAAGGATGAGGAGCAGACGGATAGTTCCGTTCGGGGCAAATAAGACGGCATGAAGGTTAAAAATTTCCCTATAGACCTTCATATCTTGCATATTCCCTCCGTATGGAGGACGGTACAATGGTAGCGTACGGGCAAGATGTCGAAGATCAGAGGTGGAGAAAGCATGCTATTCATAGGGGATAACAAGCCGGCGGCCAAATGGACCGAGGGGTATCCGATCGGTAACGGACGAGTGGGGGCCGTGGCGTTCGGGGGCATAGAGCGGGAGCTTCTGCAGCTTAACGAAGATACGTTGTGGTCCGGGGTGCCAAGCTCGGGCACGAATCCGGGAGCCAAGGACGTCATACCGGAGGTCCGGCGTCTTATAAGCGAAGGTCAATACCTATTGGCCGACGCGAAAATGAAGGAAGCGATGGGACCGTATACGCAGTCCTATCTGCCGTTCGGAGATCTCGTCGTCGAGCTCGGTCACGGAGCCGACGCAACGGACTTCTGGCGCGAGCTGGACCTGGAACGCGCCGTTGTGACGACAAGCTATACGATAGGCGATGTGCATTATCGCAGAGTTTGTTTCGTTTCGCACCCGCATCAGGTGCTCGTCATGCGAATCGAAGCAAGCAAGCCGGGCGCCATTCAGCTTCGGGCGATGCTGGACAGCCCCCTCCGTCATCAGACGTCGGCCGGGGAAGGAATGCTTAAGCTGTCGGGGACAGCGCCGACGCATGTCGATCCGAATTATCATAGAAGCGGGGAGCCGATCGTGTATGGCGACCATGGCATGCGGTTCGAGGGCCGACTTGCGGCGATAGCGGACAACGGATCGATCCGGACGGAGGATGGCGTCTTGTTCGCGGATGAGGCGGCAGTCGTTACGCTCCTGTTCAGCGCGGCGACGAGCTTCAACGGCTTCGATAAGCACCCGGGTCTTGAAGGGCGCGACGCGTCGGCAATCGCGGAGGAGCAGCTGGCGCAGGCAGCCAAGGTCGCTTATGAAGATTTGCTAGAGTCACATATCCAAGATTACCAGTCTCTATTCGGGCGCGTATCCCTTCGACTCGGGGAAGATGAGGCACGATCCGCCATTCCGACATGGAAGCGGGTGATCGAGCAAGGGGCGCAGGACAACGGATTGGTAGAGCTATTATATCAGTATGGAAGATACTTGCTGATCGCCAGCTCCAGGCCGGGAACCCAGCCCGCCAATCTGCAGGGCATCTGGAACAAAGAGCTTCGGGCGCCGTGGAGCAGCAATTATACGCTGAACATTAATACCGAGATGAACTATTGGCATGCGGAAAGCACAAATCTCGCGGAATGCCATGAGCCTCTGCTGCGGTACATCGGGGAGCTGAGCGAGACGGGAGCCGTCGTCGCCAGGGAGAACTACGGACTGTCCGGCTGGGTCGCCCATCACAACAGCGATTTGTGGCGTCATGCCGCGCCTGTCGGAGCGTTCGGATCGGGCGATCCCGTATGGGCGAACTGGTACATGTCGGGTCCTTGGCTGTGCGCCCATCTGTGGGAGCATTACCTGTACAGCGGCGACGAAAGCTTTCTAGCCGATTATGCTTATCCGATCATGAAGGAAGCGGCCGTCTTCTGCATGGAGTGGATGATTCAGGACGATACCGGGCGGTGGATCACGTCTCCGTCCACATCGCCGGAGCATCGATTCCGCACCGAAAGCGGCGAGCTGGCCGGCGTGACCGAGGCGTCTACGATGGACATGGCGCTGATCCGGGAGCTGCTGACGCGTTGCGAGGAAGCCTCCGCGCGGCTCGGCGTCGATGAAGAACTGCGCGAGCGTATGAGGGAAGTGCGGAGCGCGCAGCTTCCTTACCAGGTCGGCAAGCATGGCCAGCTTCAAGAGTGGGCGGCCGACTTCGACGACGAGGATGTTCATCATCGCCATGTCTCGCATCTGTACGGTCTCTACCCGGGCTGC
Source organism: Paenibacillus soyae (assembly GCF_024623455.1). Lineage (GTDB taxonomy): Bacteria > Bacillota > Bacilli > Paenibacillales > Paenibacillaceae > Pristimantibacillus > Pristimantibacillus soyae. The sequence continues at coordinate 204,239 of NZ_JANIPJ010000008.1, forward strand.
GAAATTAACGACATGGAGACCCCGGAGCTTGTGCAGGCCGTTCGCCGTTCACTGGAACGCCGCGGCGACGAAGGCACGGGCTGGAGTCTTGCATGGAAGCTATGCTTGTATGCCCGTCTCGGCGAACCCGACAGAGCGCTTGGACTGATCGGCAATATGCTCAGACTGGTAGACGGCGACTCGACCAGCGTAACCGGCGGAGGCGTGTACGCCAACTTGTTCGGCGCCCACCCGCCGTTCCAAATCGACAGCAACTTCGGCTTCACCGCAGGGGTCACGGAGATGCTGCTGCAAAGCCATCTTGGCGAGCTGTCGGTTCTGCCGGTACTGCCGGCTGCCTGGAAGGAAGGATCCGTGACGGGGCTTCGCGCGCGCGGCGGATTCGAGGTGGATCTGGCGTGGAATGCCGAAGGTAGGTCGGAAGCTGCGATATATGCCGCGCGGACCGGAACTTGCGCCGTGAGGATGAAGGGCGTTGCTTCCGTCGAGGACGAGAACGGGGAAGCGATCGCATTCAAGCGGCGGGATGCAGAGCGCATCGAATTTATGGCTCAAGCAGGAAAGCGTTATAAAGTACACGGGCTGCGAGGCTCGTAAGTTTAATAGAATGCGATAAACGACGAAACCACTTCCGTCAGGAAGTGGTTTCGTCTATTTAGAGGACGCCGGCAGCGACACAATGAAACGCGTGCCCGCGCCGACCTTGCTTTCGACTTCGATGCGGCCACGATGCGCCTCGATGATCGATTTCGTGATGGCGAGACCGAGGCCGGTTCCGCCTCGGGCGCGGGAACGGGAAAAGTCGCTGCGGTAGAAGCGGCCGAAAATATGCGGGAGATGCTCGGGCGGGATGCCTGCGCCGTTGTCCTCGCAATCGATTTGAAACTCCGCGCCGATGATTTTCAAGCCGAGATGAATCGTTCCCGCAACGGGATCGGTGTGCTGCACCGCGTTTTGAAACAGGTTCAGAACGACTTGCTTCATTTGATCCGGGTTTACCTAGGCTAGGACTCGTTCTTCGCTCGCGAGCTGCCACTCGCGTCCTCCTGCCAGCACGTTCAGCTGCGGTTCCATCGACGCGATCAATTCGGCAAGATTCGTCTCCTCCAGCGAGAGCGGTATGGATTGATCCATTCTCGCGAGCTGAAGCAGGTCCTCCACCAGTTTATTGACGCGTTCGGACTCCGTCTTCATGCTGGCAAGCGATCGCCGCAGCTGCTCCGGATGGGTTGCCGCTCCTCTCTGCAGCACTTCGATGAAGCCTTGAATCGAGGTTAGGGGAGTTCTCAGCTCGTGGGAAGCGTCCGCAATAAATCGTCTCATTCTCTCGTTCGCGGAGCGTTCAATCTCGAACGAAGAATCGAGTCTCTTCAGCATGCCGTTGAACGCGATGGACAAGGAATCGATCTCCGCCTGGCCTTGCCGTTCGGGGAGCCGGGCGTCCAAATTGCCGGAATCGGTACGCTCGGCCGCCGTTACAACCTTCGATAACGGCGCCAGCGTCCGGCGAAGCAAAGGAAGATAGAAGGCTAGTCCTGCCATTAACGCGCATAGGGCCAATCCGGCAAAAATGCCGACCTGCGTCATGAGCTGGCCGCGGAGCGATTCGGTCTCCACCGCCGCTTGCACGAGCTCGATCTCGCGGCCGCGGGGTTTGCCTGCCAGCCGGAATACGGCGAGCTGCTCGCCTTGCTTCGAATCGATCAGCCGGTAATCGGTTCGGCCCGACGACCTCAGCCGTTCTTTGATGAGGTCGTAATCCTTCTTCGTTAGCAGCGGCGGCTCCGCCGCGTTCCAGCTGTCATCCTCGGTCACCGTTGCCGCCTGGCCGTCCTCATCGATAAAAGCCAACGAAAATCCCGGTTGAAAAAATAGCGGCGAGTCCGATCTTATGCGCCCGGGACGATGACCGGTCGGGTCATTGCCGCCTGTAATCAAATCGAGAGGCAGCGCGGCAAGCTGTGCTTGCAGCGAATCGGCTTTGTTGCGGTACGGAAAGTCTTTCATAAATAAATATTGAAGGACGCCGATCAAGACGAACAACGCGGCCAGTACTAGAAGTGACCGAACGAGCAGCTGGTAACGCAGCGAGCCTGGTTTTGGAACAAGACGGGCAATGCTCGAAATCTGCCCCCCGCTAATGCCAGATCCATCCGATAGCCGGCTCCTCGCAGCGTGCGAATAAGCCGGTGTTCTTTGTCGCCCAGCTTGTCCCTGATGGAGCGGATGTACACTTCGACGATATTTTGCTCGCCGCCGAAATCATAGCCCCATGCTTTTTCCAAAATAAGTAATTTGCTCAGCGCGATGTCGTTGTTCATGACGATAAATTTGAGCAACTCGTACTCCGTCGGCGACAGCTCCAGGAGCTGCTCCTTATAATGGAGCTCCTTTCTCTTGTCGTCGATGCGGAACGGTCCGTAAGCGACCTCTCCGAGCAGGTTCGGAAATTGATTGCGCAGCCTGGCGTGTATGCGGGCAAGCAGCTCCCCGAAGCTGAACGGCTTGGCCAAATAATCATCCGCGCCGAGCGTCAGCCCGTAGACGCGGTCCTCGACCTCGTCCTTGGCGGTCAACATGATGACGCGATTTGATTGCCCGCGCTTTTGAGCTCATGGCATACCTCGAAGCCGTCTTTATGAGGCATCATCACGTCCAGTATGACGACATGCGGCTGGAAGCAAGCTGCGGCCTGAAGGGCGGCAATGCCGTCGGAGGCCGTCTCTACGATGGCTCCCTCGTTCGTTAAACCAAGCTCCAGAAATTGCAGGATGTTAGGTTCGTCGTCCACGAGCAGAAGCTTGATTCCTTGCAATGATGTCACGGGTAATCCTCCTAAAGTTTTGTGGAACGCAGTGGAACAAAACCGCTTCGAAAGCATTCGCTCAGTTTTGTGGAACGCAGTGGAACAAAACCGCTTCGAAAGCATTAGCTTCGTTTTTATCCTTTCTATTATGAAGCCCTGATGGGAGAAAGCCAACTTCGGAATGACTGAATAGGGGCACTTTCAGCGAACTTTCAGCCGGTTTTTTTTCTGCGGGAATGTAACGATTTGAGAATTATGGGGATAGTAACGTTGGTAACAAATCACTCATGGAAAAAGGAAGGTGCAATCAGGTGAAGGTTGGAAAGTTCTCAGCATCAAATAAGCGGTTCACCGGCGGTAAGCTTGCCGCCAAATACTTAAGCGTCGCGCTAATGACGATCGCTCTTATGTTCTGCATACCGCATACGACGCACGCGGTCGGCAAGCGCGCGAAAGGCCCGGATGTATACGTGATCCAAGGCATGCTCAAATCGTTGGGCAGCTACGAGGGCCCAATCGACGGCTATTACAGCCAGTCGCTTGTGAAAGGCGTTATGTATTATCAGAAGACGCATGGTCTTGCGGTAACGGGAGCGGTGGATCTTAAAACGCTGCAATCCATCTCCTATTCCTACGTTTCGATGAAAGGCGGCGGAGGCCAAGCAAAAGCGAAGTCGCAAGGCGGCGCGCAAGGCATTGGCGGCGCAGGCGGAGTTGGTGGGGCAGGCGGCGGAGCTGGTGGTGGCGCAGGCGGTGCAGGGGGCGGCGCAGGCGGAGCTGGTGGCGGTGCAGGTGGAGCAGGCGGCGGAGCAGGTGGAGCAGGCGGTGGCGCAGGCGGAGCAGGCGGCGGTGCAGGCGGAGCTGGTGGCGGCGCAGGCGGCATTGGCGGTGGCGCAGGTGGAGCAGGCGGCGGTGCAGGCGGAGCAGGCGGTGGCGCAGGCGGCGGTGCAGGCGGAGCTGGTGGCGGCGCAGGCGGCATTGGCGGTGGCGCAGGTGGAGCAGGCGGCGGTGCAGGCGGAGCTGGTGGCGGCGCAGGCGGCATTGGCGGTGGCGCAGGTGGAGCAGGCGGCGGCGAAGGCGGAATTGGCGGCGGTGCAGGCGGAATCGGCGGCGGAGCTGAAGGCGGTAAAGGCAACGGCGGCGGAATCGGCGGCGGAGCTGAAGGCGGCAAAGGCAACGGCGGCGGGATCGGCGGCGGAGCTGAAGGCGGTAAAGGCAACGGCGGCGGAATCGGCGGCGGAGCTGAAGGCGGTAAAGGCAACGGCGGCGGAATCGGCGGCGGAGCTGAAGGCGGCAAAGGCAACGGCGGCGGGATCGGCGGCGGAGCTGAGGGCGGTAAAGGCAACATGGGCGGAGCCGGCACAGGCAAACCAGCCCCAGGCAACATGGGCGGAGCCGGCACAGGCAAACCGGCCCCAGGCAACATGGGCGGAGCCGGCACAGGCAAACCAGCCCCAGGCAACATGGGCGGAGCCGGCACAGGCAAACCAGCCCCAGGCAACATGGGCGGAGCCGGCACAGGCAAACCAGCCCCAGGCAACGTGGGCGGAGCCGGCAAAGGCAAACCTGCTCCCGGTAACGTGGGCGGAGCCGGCACAGGCAAACCGGCCCCTGGCAATGTAGGCGGAGCCGGCACGGGCAAAGGCGGTATCGACTCCAAGCCGGGCAGCCAGCAATAACATATACCAGCAAGCCGCTTCGGCCGCTCCTGATACACGGGGCAATGGCCGGGGCGGCTTTTTGCTTATTGGACTTTGGTCAAGTGGATGCGAGTGCCAAAAAAGGTTAAACTAGCATTACCTATTCTTGCAGTGAAATGGAGCGACATCATGGGAAAATGGAGCGTGAGAAAACGGGCGAACGCTTTGCTTGGACTTTCGGCGGTTGGGATTTTGGCCGCTTTTCCGTTCCAGCATACATTCTGGGGAGGCTTCGGGTTTGCGTTGTTCAGCGCGGGAACGATCGGCGGTCTCGCGGATTCTTTTGCCATTGGGGCGCTGTACGGCGATCCGCTACGGATCAAGTGGCCGCGGTGGATGGGCACCCATATTATCGCGCGGAATCGGCAGCGGCTGATCGGCGAGCTGGTGGACATGGTCGAAAAGGATTTGCTGACGGTGGCATCGATCAGGGAGACGCTGGAGGAGCATGACTTGGGCCAGGTGCTGGCGGGCTATATGACCAGCGGGAAAGGAAACGAGGAGACGCGCGCGATCGCGCAGAAGCTGCTCGCCATGCTGCTCGCCAAGGCCGATCCGGAACAGCTTGCCGCCGGACTGCAGCGTTTCATTGCCGACCACGGGCAGTCGCTCCGCTTGTCCGATCTGCTCGCGGATATCGGCGAGTGGAGCATCCGGAACCGCTATGACGACAAAGCGATTTCGTTCATCCTGCAGCCTTTTGTCCAATTGGTGAAATCCGCGTCGTTCAAGCTGGTCATCGAGCAGGTCGCGCAATCGGCTATTCGTTCTTACGAAGGGGAGAAGTTCCGCAGGAGGCTGGTCAATTACACCGGGGGATTGAACGCGGCGTCCATTAGCGGCAAGGTTCAGGATTGGCTGTCTGCTTTCCTGCAAAATCTTGCCGAAGAGGGCCATCCGCACCGCGAGAAGCTGAAGGCGATGATCGCGGAGTTCGTCCGAAGGCTGCGGGACGACGAGGAGCTTCGGGAGCAGGTGGAACGGGGCAAAACGAAAGCGCTGGAAGCGTTGAAGGAACGGGCGAGACTGGACGAATTCCTTCGCAAGCAGCTTGGCCGTTTCCATGCGGCATTAACCGGTCCCGGAAGCGGCGGGGAGACTGTGCCGGGCGCAGGCGTGTTCCGTTGGTTAGACACGGAGCTGGAGCACGGACTGCAAAAACTGAACAACGATTCGCAGCTGCAGCGTTCTCTGGACGGCGGCATCAAATCGTTATTGCTGTCCTGGATCGAGGAGAAGCATGCTTGGATCGGTCGATTGGTCCGGGAGAAGCTGGAATCGTATAGCGAAGCCGAGCTCATCTCGCTCGTCAAGGAGAAGGCGGGCCGCGATCTTCAGTATATTCGCTTGAACGGGATGATCGTTGGCAGCTTCGCGGGCGTGATGTTGTATTTGCTTACGTTTTGGATTCGGGGGTGATGGCGGTGGACATGAGAAAACGGGCAAACCTGAGCTTGATCCTGCTTGCGTTCCTGTTTGCGGCGGCAGCCGTTCTCCTTTATTTCGGACATGATGCTTGGTGGTCTAATTTGCTGCTATATACGGCCGAGGCGGGGCTGGTCGGCGCGCTTGCGGATTGGTTCGCGGTAACGGTGCTGTTCCGTCATCCGTTCGGCATGAAATGGGTGCCACATACGGCGATCATCCCTCGCAAGCGCGAGAAGCTGATCGAAGGCGTGGCCGCGATGGTCGAGAAGCAGCTGCTCAGTAAAAACGCCATTATGGATAAATTGATGGGCTACAGTATAGTGGAAGCGTTGATCGGTTGGATCGAGCGGGAGCGGACAGGGGCGCCGTCGTCTCTGTCGGATCGAATCTGGTCGCTCCTGATCTCATGGCTGCGGGGAGCGGATATGACGGCGTGGGCCGATAAGCTCGATGAGCACGGACGATCCATCCTTCGGGAAGCGAACTTGTCCCGCTATGCCGGCAAGGGGCTCCGATGGCTGCTGTCGAACAGCGATTTTCAGAAATGGCTTGGTTACCTGATCGATTACGCGGCCAAGCGGGCATCCGCCGAAGAGACGAGACAAGCCATACGCGCGATGATGGGCAAGGAGAAGGATAAATTCGTGAGCGAAGGCGGCTCCTTCACAAGGTGGCTCAAGCAGAAGCTGGTCGACTTCGCGGAAGCGGCGGACGCTATTAACTTAGACGAAGCGGCGGATACGATGTACCGCGACCTGCAGAGCTTCATGGCGGAGCTGCAAAATCCGGAGCACGAGCTTCGGGTTATGATTGAAGCCCGGGTACTGACGCTTGCGGACCAGCTGGAAGCGAGCGAGGAGATTGGGGCAACGATCGAGTCTTGGAAGCGGGACATGCTGGATGAGCTGTCGCTTCAGCCTTCGATACACGCGATGCTGGAGAGCGCGAAGAGCATGCTGCTCGCCGGCAACGAGCTGAAATACGTCGCGATCGAAGAACGAACGCTTCATGTCGAAGACGTCAAAGGCTGGCTAAGCGGCTTGATCGCCGCCTATTGGGAAGCGTTCAAGTCGGACGAAGAGACGAAGTCGCAGCTGGATCATTACGCGAAGGCCTTCATCCGAGGCTTGCTTGAGCGCGAGCATGCCCTAATCGGCAAGATCGCGAGGAAGACGCTGGAGGGCTTCACGGAGGAACGCCTCGTCTCGTTCGTGGAAGACAAGGTCGGCACGGACTTGCAGCGGATCCGCGTCAACGGCGCCTTCATCGGCGCCGGCGTCGGAGCGCTGCTCTATCTATTCCTGCATGGCGTGTACGCGCCGCTGCTGGAGCTGTTCGTTTGAGGAGAACTTGCATCCGCGTAGATGCAAGTCTCTTTTTTTTTCGCGCAAAAATAGGCAAATGGACGTTCTTTATACAGAACTACAAGAATGGTATAGTGAATAGGAACATGTTTCCATATGCATATGGATGATGCGAGGAGGATATTGAAGACAGTGAAATGGATGATCTGGTGCTTACTAATCGGCATGCAGCTATCCCTTGCGCAGCTGCCGTTGCGCGCGGCAGCCGACATAGGGACCTCTTTCCAGGCGAAAGGCTCGGCGATGGCAGAGAACCATGCGGGGTCCGTTCAATCCGAGAGCGAGAAGACGGATGAAGGGAAGCTTCCGACGGGGGCTGATGCAGAACGTTATCAGGAGACGCCCCATGTCATTGATTTGAAGAAATGGGGCATCAGCAACGAGGGTAAGGATTCCGTCAAGACAACCAAAGGCATTAACGCGGCGTTGAAGTGGGCGCACAAAAACGGCATTACCGCCGTGACGCTGCCGGCCGGCACTTATTTGATCGATAAGAACAGCCGAATTAACATGGTAGGAAACATGCTGTTCGAGCTGACGAACGATGTCATCCTGCAGAAGGAGAAGAACGGGAAGGAGCTGTACCATCTTCTCTATATCGGCCTTGGCGCGGACAACGTGACCATACGCGGCGGGGTGTACATAGGCGATAGGGATGCGCACGATTACAGCAAAAAAGATCATAAGTATTCGTCCGGCACGCATGAAGGCGGCTATGGCATTGCGGTAGAAGGCGCCGATTCGGTTACGATCGAAGGCGTGAAGTCCACCCATTTTACGGGCGACGGGCTCATCCTCGGCGGTTACGGAACGATGGTGCTGGATCTGTACGAGAACAGCTTTGTCTCCGGAGAGTACAACGAGAAGGGCAAACCGGCGGCGAACAAGGAGAAGATTCGGACGGTGAAGCCATTGCGCTTCGATCATGCTATCTTTAAGACCAAACGTTATTTCGAGCTGTCTAACCCGATCAAGCTTCCGGGCGTGTTCGACGTGTTCTTCTTCGATAAATCCGGCAAGCTGCTGAAGACGATGAGCGGCGTGAAGACGCGCGACCAAATCGCGATACCGGACGGTACAGACTACGCCCACCTGGAATTCACGAAGAAGGATACCAAGGGCGCGTATATCGAATTCTGGAACCGGGTCGTCAGCACGAACGTGGTGGTTCGGGACTCGGAGTTCGCTTATAATCGCAGGCAGGGCATTACCGTCGGCGGGGCGGACCGCGTCCTGATCGAGGATAACGTCCTTCATCATATGAAAGGAACGATGCCGCAAGCGGGTATCGACGTCGAAGGCGGCTTCCATGTGAACGGTTATTTCAACAGCAACGTGACGATCCAGAACAATCGCTTCCATGATAACGCTTCTTACGATGTTGTTCTCTTCGACGGCAAGGACGCCGTCGTACGCGGGAATCATCTGGCCTCCAAGGGCGCGATCGGACTTGCGGTATCCGAGCCTTTCACAGGAGCTGTAGTCGAAAACAATCTATTCGAGAATTCCCGAATATTTGCGTACCATGACGTAACGCTGAGGGATAATAAGCTCGTAAGCTCCTATACCACGTTGACGGGCCCCAGAATCAAGATCGAGGGCATGGAGCTCATTAATTCCACGCTCGGCATATCGGCCAGCGAACCTTTCGGCGTCGAAGCGTCCGACGTCACGATCACGAGCACGGACAAAAAATCGGAAGCCGGCTTGTCCCTCTGGGGCAAGCGCATCAAGCTGAACAACATTACGATCTCCGGTGAGTCGAAGCTACGGACCGTAACCGGAGGGATCGAGCCGGGCAGCATCATCAACGGGCTTAAGGTAACCAATTTCAATTCGACGTACGGTCTCTCCTTGCCACCGGCAACCTATAACGATTGCGAATTCGCAGGCGCGGAAGGCGCATACTACGGCTCGATCGGAGTCAGCGCGGCCGGCAAATACGTGTTCGACGGGTGTACCTTCAAGATCAGCCGGACGGCAGCAACCGGAATTGCGGCCGAAAATCCGAAGCTGGAGCTCACCGTCAAAAATTCGAGCTTCGAGATACTTGGCAATGCCAGCGCGATAAGCGTGCAGGCCGCCAAGGACGTGCTGCTCGAGAACAATACGATCGTCGCGAGCCAATTAACGAACGAGAAGACGGAGCTCATACGGCTCAATGATTATTGGAAGCGGGACGAAAAAAACGATATTATGAAGGCTGTCATCCGCGGCAATACGATTACGGCGAATCTTGCCGCGATCGGCATCTCCACGATTCACGCGGGGAAAGGCGCACCGCCCTATACCGTCGAGGACAACACGCTAGTGAAAGCTAAGCTGGCGTTAAAGTCGAACGACGCGCAGAAAAACAATGTTTTAAAATAGCGTGATGGTCTTATCTTAACCCTTCTTCTGCCTGCATATATATGGGAAAGAAGAGGAGCGTGATGGGATTGAATCGCGAAGTAAAGCGATATTTCGACCTCAAGAGCAAGCAGAAGGAGATCGAGCAGGAGCTGACGGAGCTGCGCCGCGATATTCTGGCCTATTGCGAGGAGCAAGGCGTCAGCGAAACGACGATCGGATCGTATCAGGTCAAGCTGGTCAAGCAGGAGCGCAAGGAATACGACGACGCGAAGCTGTACGAGGCGCTGCCCGACCCGCAGGTTTGGCGCTTGTTATCCAAGCCGGACTTGTCGCGCATCGCCAGCTTGGTGAAGCTGAGGGTTATTACCGAGGAGCAGCTGAGGGACACGTACGCCGTGAAGGAAGTGACGCTGCTGCAGGTTGACAAAAAATAAGGCGGGCAGCCGCTGGCGATCCGCGAATAGTTGAAGCCTTTCCCGAGAGGGAAGGTTTCTTTTTTTTGCGGGCATGAACAACCGGTGGAATTCGCATACTAATTTGGTTAATACCTAATCGGGAGTTGGACAGCAGATGGGCTTTAATGGATGGTTTGCCGTATTGCTTGCGATGATGCAGTGGACGATTCCAGGGCCGAACGCAACAATTACGTCGAATGGAGCAGCGGTCGCCGAAGAGGTGGCGAGAGAATCGTATTGGGCGTCGATACCGGGGTTCCCGCTTGTGGATGACGAGAAGCTGGACAAGCTGATGGCAAGTGTCGCGGCTAAGGTGGAGACGAAGCCGATTAACGCGTCGCTTGACGCGTCGGGAAGAATCGTGCCGGAGCGAAGGGGGACGAAGCTGGAACGCACGGCGTTCAAAAAACGGTTTTACGGCTATATGCTGGAAGGGGAGCCGACACGGATCGAAGTGCCGCTGCGAAGCGTGTATCCGAGAGTCGACAGCGAAATCCTATCGGCGATCAAGGTGAGGTACATCGGCCAATACGTGACCTATTTCAATAGCCGCAACGCGAACCGGTCCGCGAATATCGGATTGGCGGCGAAGGCGCTCAACAATCAAGTCGTGTTCCCCGGCGAGAGATTCTCGTTCAATCAGTCGGTCGGCAAACGGACCAAAGAGAAAGGGTACCAGCGCGCGCCGGTCATCGTGCGCGGCGAGCTGTACGAGGATATTGGGGGAGGCATCTGCCAAGTGTCCTCCACGTTGTTCAACGCGGCCGACCGCGCGGGGCTGAAGATCGTCGAGCGTTACTCCCACAGCCGCAGCGTGCGTTACGTTCCTCCTGGACGCGACGCGACGGTCAGCTGGTACGGACCGGACTTCGTGTTCGAGAATCCGTACGACCAGCCGATTCTCATTCGGGCCTTCGTCAGCCCGGGCGCCGTGCAGATCGTCATTTGCTCCTCGGAGCATCTCGAGCTCAGGCCGCGCGAGGTACCGGGAGCGTCGAAGGTGCTGCCGGAGGAGGTCCGGGTTAACGAACGGGACGTGATCGCGGAGTGATCGCAAGAAAAGGGCTGTCCGGGTCGTCTTACCGACGATGGACAGCCCTTCTAATTGAGGCGAGACTAGTCTCGTTTCGCTGCTATTAGATGAGCTTGGCGATCTCCAGGAAGCGGATGAGCAGCGCCGCGGCCTCCGCGCGCGTCGCGTTGCGCTGCGGGAGCAGGTAGCCGTCGGCCGTGCCCTTCATCAAGCCGATCGATAAGGCGGCGGCTAGTTCTTCGTTCGCCCATACGATGTCATGGGCGTCCCGGAACTGCTCTTCCTGCGCCTTAGTGAGGCTATCGCCGATGTCGTTCTCAGCTCCGGCGAAGGCAAGGGCCCGCATGAGCATCGCGGCTGCTTCTTCGCGCCGAATGAACGCTTCCGGCTTGAAGACGCGGTCTTCGTAGCCGAAGATAAGGCCGGCTTGCTCCGCGGCCGCGATATCCTTCGCGTACCAGGCGTCCTTCGGCACATCGCGGAAGCCGCTGCCGTCCTCGGCCGAAGAAAGACCCAGAGCGCGAACGAGCATCGTCGCGAATTCGGCGCGAGTCACTTGATCCTCTGGAGCGAATGCGGATTCGTCTTTGCCGAGCACCAAACCTTTGTTGGCGGCAAGGGCCACTTCATCCTGCGCCCAATGGCCGGCCATGTCGTCGAAGCGGCGGTCATATGCCGCAAGCATATAAATGCTGTTGCCGTTCCGCTTAAGCCGGGCGATGGTTCCCGTCTTGTCCATGGACTCGGCAAACGCGGCCGGAACGAAATGCAGCATGCCCGTCTCCGGCATATATTGCAGAGCCGTCAATTGCCGGCCGTCTACAGACGAATCGGCTTTCATTTCTCTAACCGCATAGCGGGCGCCGAACGGAACCGGCCATACCCCGCCTTGCGCGTCCGTCAGCTCCGCCTCGAATTCCAGAATGTCGCTGACCAGCGTGCCTCCTGATTGAGCCAGAGCGGCAAGCGCGTCATCGAGCAGCCGTCCTTCCAGCTTCTTCATGGTGAAGCGTACCGTTAGGTCGTGAGGTGAGCGGCCGGTCAGCTTCTCCCAGTCCTTCGGATTCCAGAGGGCGGCAGGGAAGCGGTATACGGCGAGCTCGTTGGAGATGACGAGCATGCTCTCTTCCGTGCGGCTGTTTTCCGGCCATGCCCCTGCATCAACCTCGAACGTATGCCCCGTAAAACGAACTTCAACCTGTTCGTTCGACGCAAAAGCTTGGCGGATGAGAGCCGAGCAATCCGATCCTGCATCGGCATGAATCACGCCGCTGCCCGGTTGCGGTTGTTCGCAGCCGTTATCCGGCGATCCCTCGTTCCCGCTTACGCCTCCCGGGCTTCCCGGCGAGCCGGAGCTTTTGACCTCGATGCTGATCGGCGCCGAATAAAGGTCGTACGCGTGATTTCCTTCGAGCTGCGTCGTATACCGGAGCATGAGGTGCGCGGTGCCCGCGAACTTGGCCGTCAGCTCGCCGCCTGCCGTATCGAACAGCTCCTGGCCATCCAGCCAGACGAGATCCGGCGCGACTTCGTGCTTATGACGACTGTAGGTTTCCGCGACCGCTTTCAGCGTCAGCTTGTCGCCGGACTTCACGGAATAGCTCTCCTGCTGCGCTTCGAGAGCGACGTTCCAATCCTCGGAATAATACGCGTAGTCCGTCGTGATGCCGAACGCTCCGCGCAGGAAGAAGCTCGTGTAATCCGCGAGTCCGTTGATCGTCCAAGGCGAAATAATGATTCCGCGATGCTTGGAAGCCTCCATATATTGCTGGCCCATGCCGATAAATCCGGCATTATACGTGGCGTTCAGCTGCTGCGTCGCGCGGAGCGTGTCGCGCAGCGCCTTGCCGACATTGACGTCCGTCTCGGAGCCGCTACCGACCAGCAAGCCGACGGGCATGCCGGGCATTTGCTCGGCGAACAGCCTGAGCTGGGAGGCGTTGAAGGACATGACGTTGATCATGTCTTCGGCATCTTGCTCGCGGATGACCCGTACCAAGGCGTCAACCGCTTTCGGATTGCCCGTCTTGATCTCCGCGTACAGCATAATGCCTTTCTCCCGCGCCAGCTCGATCTGCTCCTCCAGCGTCGGCACGCGAACGAGCGGGAAGCCGTTCGGATACGGTTTGTTCGCGTTGAGCTGCTTAATTTCCTCCAGCGTGAAGCTTTCGACGCTGCCGGTTCCGTTCGTCGTGTTCTGCAGTACGGCATCGTGGATAATAACCAGATGGCCGTCCACGGTGACGTACATATCGTTCTCGATAAAGTCGGCGCCGCTCTCATAGGCGAGCAGGTTGCTCTCGATCGTGTTCTCGGGAGACTTCGACGGCATGCCGCGATGGCCGATGATATATGGCTCGCGAATGAGCGTTATCGCATGATTATAGACGCGAAGCGCTTCGAACGCGGTCTCCGGCGAGTCGGTCACGATGCCGTTCGTGCCGGTCGCGATGAGGCGGTGCTTCGATAGCGAGGAGTCCGAGCGGCTGGCATCCTCCTTGCTCCAGACGACGATCGTGCGCTGCTGCAAGTACGCGGCGTTCTCTTCCGAGGCAGCCGCTTCCGGCAAAATCGCGATTTTGGAGCCGCTGCTAGTCGTCTCGCGGCGAATATCCAGCAGCTCGCCGCCCGTTCCGGCAGCATGGCTGAAATCCAGGATGCCGCGAAGCATCGGCATAATGGTTCTCGCCCGCTTAATGAGAGCTCCGTCGGCAGACACGACAAAGGCGTCCTCCAAGCCGTTCGTCTTCGCGTACATGGCGACCGCATCCGCCGCGCTCTCCGATGTCACATAGAAGGCAGGGATTATGCGGCCTTCGAGCTGCTCAACCACGTCGGAGACATTCGCCAGAATAGCCGTGCCGGCCGGGTTCGTCACGCGGAGGGCATCGTCCACATGCAGAATGACCGTTGCCGGCGTCTCGGGCTTCGAGAGAGACTCCAGCTGCGCTGCATCGCTGATTTCCATGACGACGGTCGGTCCCATCGCGATCTTCGTTTCCGGCTCGTATACGTCCGCGAACCGGTCGGCGGGAAGCGGAGGGAGCGGCTCCTGCTGCAGCGTCACGCGCAGATTATCGACTTTCATGCTGCTGCCGTTTGCTTGCAATCCAATCCCGCCTTTCAAGTAGGCACCGGCCGAGTCGGTGTCTACAATTTTGGAATCGTTGATCCATTCCTGCACGCGGTTGCCGCGGGCGACTACGGTGTAACGGTACATGGTGCCGGAATCGAGCTTCTCGCCGAACGGCCCCTTGTCGATGACGGACCAGCCGTTCGACGTATTGCGTTCCGCGAATTCGACGCCGTTCGCCGCCGACGCGTCTTGGCGCACGGCCATTTGATAATAGGGATAATTGCCGTTCTGAATCCGGAACATGAGGGAATGCCACCGCGTCGGCTCGTTCGCGGCCAGGTGCGTGATATCCGCCTCGATTCTGTAATCGCCGAACAGGCTCAAATAATCGGGCAGCAGCACGCGCGACGGGTTATCCGGCGACGCGGACGCCTGCAATTCGAACGCGCCGTTCCGCGCGGCGGCCTTGGAAGGCGTTGCTCCTTCGATACGCGACCAGCCGTCCGGCATCGTGCCGTCCGGAAGAAGGTCGAAATTGTTCTCATACAGGACATAGCCGGACTCTTCGGCCGACTTAGCCACAATGAGCATCGATATCGTCACGCCGTCGATCTCTCCGGTTATCCGGTGAACGCCTCCTTCCAGCACGTTTATGCTGCCTTCGGAGAGCTCAAGCTTATCTTCGGACGAGCTCCATCGGACGGCGTCGCCTTTCACGGTGCCGTTCGTGAAATCGCTGAACGACGCCGCGAAGCTCAGCTCGCCGAGCGCCAGCGGCGAGCCGACGGTCGCGAGGACATATCCCGTATCATGCTCCAGGGAGACGACCTTCGCGCCAGTCGCCGAAGCTTTGACCGTCACGGGCGCGCTGACCTCGAGGTTCGCGTATACCGCCGTGACGACGGCGCCGCCTTCGCGGACGGGGAACAGCTCGCCGCCCACGACTTTGAGCACGTTCTCGTCCGAGGAATACAGCTTCAATCTTCCCGCGGTTACGTTCTCCGTCACCCCGTCGGAGAAGGTGACTTGAGCGGCCGGGACGATAGGACCGCTCAGCGCCTCCATTTCGGCGGGGATGCCGAGCTCCATGGCTGCGGCCGTCAGCCGCGTCACCTTCAAGTTATCGAACGACACGCTGCTCTGGTCCGCTTGGAACCCGACTTTGCCGCGCTTCAGCAGGTCGCTGTCGAACGACCGGTCCACAAGCAGCGAGAAGTCCGCGTCATTGGCATGTTTGATATACTCCTTGACGTTGTTATCGAAGACGCGAACCTTCATCGTATAGGTTTCGTTCAAGGCGAGGGGCTTCCATGGACCGGAGGCCATAACGGACCAAGCGTTGTCCGGCTTCCGGTAAGCCACCTCGTAGGTTCCGTTCTGGCGGATCGCCATCTGATTATAGGGATGCTTGCCCTCTGCCGTCCCGCGGAACATCAGGGATGCCCATCTGGCCGCGTTCAGCACGCTATGGAATTGGACATCCGCTTCCACGACGTAATGGTCCCATTGGACGGGAGCCGTTACGCGGGATTGCTTGCCGGACGCATTGCCGTCGAAGGCCATGCGGCCGCCGCTGACGGCGAATGGCGGGCTTCCCGCGCCCGTGTCAGAGATCCATCCGGCCGGAAGCGAGCCGTCCGGCACGCCGTCGAAGCTCTCCTCGAGCAGCACGGGATTGCTCGGACCCTGTACGACGTCGGAGTCGCTGAGCGTCAGCGTACCGTACCCGCTCGTATCGTTCCAGAACGAAGCGGATTGGTAGGCGCTCCAATACGAGGTGCGCTGCTCGGCGGTATCGCTGCCGTAACGGTCGGTGACGCTGACCTCCAGCCCGAGCTCCTTGGACAATCGCGGATCGAACGCCAGAAGCTCCCAAGAGATGGCGGCTTCTAGCTCCCAGCCCGTGTCCGTCTTGTGGATCGCGCGCAGGATGTCTTTGTCGTCCTTGCCCGCGTGTCCGGATAGTGCGGCGCCGAAGCTGAAAGCCGGCGTCCTGGAATCATCGCGGTAGACGAAGCCCGCCTGCAGGTCGGAGCCGGAGAACGGAGCCGAGCGGTGCAGGGTCGGATCGACGAACAGGTTCATATTGTCCTGCTCGAACCAGTAGCCCGGCATGTCTTGCAGCGGGGTGGAATCCTCGGCACGGACGCCGATATACAAATATTGGTGGTCCCACAGCACGCCGAATGCGCCCTGCGGCGAATTCGCTTCCTCTTCGCCAGCGGTCAATGAACGGGATAGCGGCTGATCGATGCTCCAATTTGTATCTTCGAGGGCGCCGTCAATGACGGGAGCGCCATCTGTCCTGCGTACGGTGAGCGATGGACGCTCCGCGGCCGCCGCGGCGGCAAGCTCGGAATTCTCGTCAGTAGCCGGGTCTTCTGGCTGCTCCTCCGGCAACTCCGAAGGCTGAGGCTCATCAGTCGGGGAAGGCGTCTCTGATGCCTGCCCGGGCGCATCCGTCTGCTCGGGAAGCTCGGATGGTCCCGGCTGCTCGGTTTGCTCGGGAAGCTCGGACGGTCCCGGCTGTCCGGTCTGCTCGGGAAGCTCGGACGGTCCCGGCTGCTCCGACTGCTCAGGTTGCTTCGAAGCGTCCGGCTGTCCGGATGGTTGCTGCTCTTCCGATTCCGGCGCCGAATCCGATGACGGTGTTCCCGCATTTGCGTCGGGGGAGTCTTCGTCTTCCCCGGCGGTTTCGGCGGGCGCGGCTGCGTCTTCCGCCGGAATGGCCGCCGGCGCGCCGGCGAACGCGTGGATGGGGATAACTCCCCATAATAAGGCGGCGCACAGTATGGCGGGCAGCAGCTTTGAGGCTCGGTACATCATCTACTCCATCCTCTCGATTTTGTTTTTAAGCAGAAGGCCAAGGAACGCCAAATAACCCTTTTACGGATCGGACACCGGCCGCTCGCATGGGGACTGCGGCAGCTTCCGATTCATAAAAGGGTTTTCTCCTGTTCTCGTACCCTTGCTATGGAGAGCGTTTCGCTCATTACCACTGTAAGCGGATAATGTTAGCGGCAGATTCGGGAGGGATAAATGTACTGTAAATGACTACCGCTTGCTTCATTATTCCTTAATGTGTCGCGGAACGGGCTTTCTCGAAGCTTTGACAATTTCCGAGAGTAAACGATATAATTCTTTATAAAGAACAAATTAACGAGGTTATTGTGCGAATTAGAGAACAGTCTGGGAGTGATAGATTGATCGTTCAAGTGTCCACCGAAAAAGAAAAAGCGCTGTTCGACAGCATTTGGATGAAGGTGTGGGACGAAAAGGGCTTCGAGCACGAGCATGCCGACGGCGACTGTTTCCTCTTCTACGCGGATGGCAAGGCCGCCGGCACGGTACAGTTCGTTCCTTATAGGAATGAAGACGGAGGCGATTGGCAGCGTGTCCTGAATCCCGACGCGGCGGATCGGCTGCGGCGATATCCGGGGCAGGTCTTCATGATCGACAAATTCGCAATCGTCAAAGCCTATCGCTCATCCAGCTTGCTCGACATGCTGATGTTCAGCTTGTTCGAATACGCGGAGAAGGGGAATCAGCTGTACGCCATTGCCCTGCTGGATCCGCTGTTGTACCGGCTGATCCGGTTCCAGTACCATTTCAAGGTCGAAAAAATCGGGGCGCGCGCGATGTACAAAGGGGCGGAGGTCATTCCGATTCTGATGGACAGCCGCTATTTTCTGAGCAGGAAAGCGGAGTTCGGCTGGTACCGAGAGACGGCCGCGGCGCTGAGCCGCTATTAAAACGTTCGTTCTGCCGAGTAAGCCTCGTTCTTCCATTCCAACGCATTTGGTATAATGGCGGAAAGAGGAGGGATATTCGAATGAACGAAAACGCGCTGAAGGAGCTGGCGCAAAAGCTCCATCTTGCTAACGGGGCCGTCGCGGTGCTAACCGGAGCGGGGATGAGCATGGAGTCGGGCTTGCCGGACTTTCGATCGAAGGACGGCTGGTGGAGAGGCATCGATCCGATGACGGTTGCAACAGCGGATGCGCTGGAGAGGAATTACGAGCTGTTCCGCGAATTTTATCGGTTCCGAATCGAGACGGCGGAGCGTTACGCCCCGCATGAAGGCCATCGTATATTAGCGGACTGGGAGAGAGGCGGAACCATTCGAGGCATCGCCACGCAAAATGTGGACGGATTCCACGCGATGGCAGGCAGCCGGAGCATCGCCGAGCTGCACGGCTCGATACGGACGGCTCGCTGTCAGCGGTGCGGACAAGAAGCGACGACGGCAAGCTTCGTCGGCGGACAGAGCTGCGCCGGCTGCCAGGGTAAGCTGAGGCCGAATGTCGTGTTGTTCGGAGAGCCGTTGCCGGAGCGGGCCTGGAATCAGGCGCTGGCCTGGATTCGCGAAGCCGAGCTTGTGCTCGTCATCGGAACGAGCCTTCAGGTCGCCCCGGCGAACCAGCTCCCGAGGCTGACGTCCGGCTGCAAGGCGTATATCGGACTGGAGCCGGCGGATGGGAGCTACGGCTTCGACATCAGCATTCAAGGCAAGGCGGGAGAAACGCTGGCTGCGCTCGACGCGCTTGCAAGAGAGCTCGCGCCTTAAGCGCGTGTTCAAAAAGTCCAGTTTTCAGCACCTGAACGAATTCTTTAAGCGACGGTGACGATGATCGGTTTATCCTTCGTAATGATGATCGTATGCTCGTATTGAACGGCCATGCTTCCCCGCGGGAGCCGGAGCGACCAGCCGTCGCGCTGCTCATCCGCATAGTCGGCGCCCGTCGAGAAGAACGGCTCGACCGTGATGACCATGCCTTCCCGCAAGACGCGGCGGTCACGCTTGTCGTAGTAAGGAAGAATATTCGGCTCCTCGTGAATGGCTCTGCCTACGCCATGGCTGCATAAATTCCGGATGACGCGGTAGCCGCCCCGTTTCGCCTCGAGCTCCATTTGCCTTCCGATTTCGTTCAGCTTCGTGCCGTCGCGGAGCGAATCGATAATGTTCAGCATCGCCTGATGCGTGTACCTGCACAGTTCCGTTACGGTTTCGTCATATGGCGGCAGCTGGAAGGAGCTTCCCGAATCCGCGATGTATCCGTTTTTGGCCGCGCAGACGTCGATATTCAGGAGATCTCCTTCTTGCAGCTTATACATGCCGGGTATGCCATGGGCGATGCTGCGGCCTACGCTGATGCAGGAGTGGCCGGGAAAATGAAAATCCCGTTTCGGGGCGGATACCGCGCCGAAGCTCTCCAGCACCGATCCCCCGTACTCATCCAGCTCTCTTGTCGTCATGCCGGCCTCGGCGTACGCCTTCATCTTCTCAATGGTTACCGCCACGATTTTTCCGATTTCCTTCAAGCCTTCGATATCGGCTACTGATCCGATCGTCATTCCGCAACAATCCTTCCGTTATTCGTTATCCCACCATTTTACAGGTTTCAGCTCCTATTCGCCACCGCCAGACGGCCGGACCAAGCAAGTCTATCAACCCGACAAATGGGGAATAATTGATAGAAAAGAAAGCTAGAAGCCAGGAGGGGTGGCATGGGCGGGTCAATCGAACAATTATACCGCATGCTTCGGGAGGAGCCGCTGAGGCGGAAGATGCTCCTTACGGTCAGCTACGCGCAAGGGCATTTGTGGATGGAGCATATGTGCCGCAGGTTCGGCGACGTGCCGAATGCTTATGCGACGACGCTGGAGGCGTGGGTGCTCGAAAGGCTGAAGCTGCAGCTCGCGCGGGCGGGGAAGCGTTACCTAACTTCTTCCGAGTCCAGATGGGTTGTCTACAAGCTGATGGTTGACCTGCAGCAGAAGGAACGGGAGGGCTTCTTGGCCAAGCTTACCTTGACTCCCGGTCTGGCGGACGCGTTCCACCGGGCGCTGCTTGAGCTTCGAGCTTGCGGGCTGACCGCGGAGCTGCTTGAGCCGGAGAGATTCGAACAGCCGGCGAAGGGGGAACTGGTGAGGAAGCTTCTGGCAAGCTACGAGCAATGGCTGACGGAGCATCGCCGAATCGATTGGGGCGGCCTGGCATTCCGTTTGGAAGACCTTCGCCCAAGCGCTGACGAAGCGATGCTGCTCGTAGACCCGGAGGTTCTTCGCACGTCCGCCGACAGAGCGCTGCTTGAGAGAGTGTCCGGAGGATGCTTCAGACTGCTTGAGCCGGAAGGTTCATTCCTTGACTCCGAGTCGTTTCCCTATGCCAGACTGAAGCTGTTCCGCGCCGCCGGCGCTCTTGCGGAGGGCAGGGAAATGATACGGCGTATCGTATCGGACGGGATATCGTTCGACCAAGTCGAGATTATCGCTTCCGGCGCCGCGCAAGCATCCGCGCTTATGACGATCGGCGCATCGCAAGGCATTCCGATGACGTTCGAGGAAGGACGGTCTCTGCGGGCCACGCGCGTAGGCAAGGCTGCGCTGTGCATCCTCGACTGGCTGCAATCCGATTACGCGATAGCCCCGATAGCGTCGGGGCTGAGGCAGGACGTTATCCGGTTCGACGGCGCTCCGGATACGCCCCGCGTTTCCTCAAGCGTATACGTTCGGGAGCTGCAAGGAGCCGGGGTCGGCTGGGGAAGCTCCCGTTACGCCCTGCTCGTCAGGCTTGCGGAGGAAGCCGCGGCCGAGGGACGGAGCGAGGAGAAAGTCCAGGCGCTGCGTACGCTGCACCGAACGTTCGAAGGCTGGCTGGGACTGTTCGACGGGAACGCCTTGCATTCCCCCCAATCGATATTGGAGGCGCTGATCCGCATTCTCGGGCGTCACGCGGTCATTGCCGATGAACGGGATGCGGAGGCGCTTGCCCGAATGCGTTCCTTGCTCGGAACGATTAACGCGGCAGGCAGCCTCCCGCTTGGCGGGGAGCTAAGCTTGCGCTGCGTTCGGGAAGCGCTGGAAGGAATGAGAGCGGGCTCGGTGCCGATCCCGAAGCCGGGCATGATTCATGTCTCTTCACTCGCCGCGGGCGGGATGACGGGACGACCGCATACGTTCATCGCCGGCATGGACGAGAGGAGCTGGTCGTCCGCGAGCCGTCAGGATTCCGTCTTGCAGGATGAAGAGCGGCTTCGCATTCATCCGGAGCTGCCGCTCGGCAAGACCGCCGCGGAACGTCTTGCCGATGCGAGAAACCGGCGGCTCGGCATGATTCGCGGAACCGTCACCGCGAGCTTTTCTTCTTACGATATGGCGGAGCAGAAGGAGCGGATGCCGGCTTACGAGCTGCTTCAGCTGTTCCGGAGGAAGACCGGGGCGGCCGCCGCCGACTATGAGCAGCTGATGGAAGCGATGGGCAGCATGCGGACTTATACGCAGGCAGGCCCGGGAACCGAACTGGATCGATCGGAGCTATGGATGCGCGCGCTGCGCGGCGGGGAACAAGCCCTCCTCCGAGGAGGAATGGCGCTGCTTGGGGCATATCCGCATCTCGCGAAGGGGGCGGAAGCGATGTCGGCCAGGTCGGGCGAGCTTGCGTCGCCCTTTGACGGCATCGTCGAGACGAAGCTCCACCGGATGAAGCTGGGCGGTGACGCCGGCCCTGCCGTTAGCGCCAGCATGCTGGAGCGTTACGGGCGCTGTCCGCTTCGGTTCTTCTTCCAATATCAGCTGGGCGTCGAGCCCGAAGAGGAGGCGGTATTCGACCGGACGCGCTGGCTCGATGCGAGTCGGCGGGGGAGCTTGCTGCATGGCATCTTCCACCGCTATTTGAACGGAATCATCGCCGGGGATACAGGAAAGGCGGGCACAAGCAGCCTGGAAGTCTTGTTCAAGATCGCGGAAGACGAGGTCCGGCGTTACGCGGAGGAGGTGCCGGCGCCCAGCGAGCCGGTATTCCGCAAGGAACGCGCCGGCATTCTAGGCGATGTGCGGATCTTCTTCGACAACGAGCGGACAAGGAGCACGAGACCCGTCCTCACCGAGCTTCGGCTGCACGGCTCCAGCCCGCTGAACGTCGTGCTCGGAGATGGATGGACGCTGCCGATCAAGGGCTTCGTGGATCGGGTCGACGAAGTCGCCCCGCACCGCTACAAAATCTACGATTATAAAACGGGCAGCCCGGGGAGGTACGGAGGTGGCGCCTGCTTCTCAGGCGGAGCCCTGCTGCAGCTGCCGTTGTACGGCTTGGCCGTCGAGCAGTGGATGAAGGAGACGGGATATGATCCCGACGCGGAGGTTGTGGAATCTTCCTATCTGTTCCCGACGGAGAAGGGGATGGGCGAGGAAGTAAGCCGGCCCCAGAATCGGAGGGCGGAGCTGGCGGAGCTGCTTCATGCGGCAACCTCAGCCATTAGGGAGGGGGTATTCCCGCCGACGTCCGACGCGAAGCAATGCGACCGGTGCGAGTACAGCCCGGCATGCGGACAGCAAGCGAAGTCATTCGCGGTCAAGCGGGAGTCGGAACGCAACGCGGAGAGGCTGCGTTGGCTGATGGAGGTGAGCCGGCATGATTGACGATACGGAAGCGCTGCTTAGGGATGAAGAGGCGCGCAGACGGATCCTTACGGATCTCGATACGACCTTCCTTGTTGAAGCGGGCGCCGGCTCCGGCAAAACAACGTCCATCGTCGGCCGCATGCTCGCCGTCATTATGGAAGGCAAAGCGGAGGCCAGGCAGATGGCGGCGATCACGTTCACGAACAAGGCGGCCGGCGAGCTGCTCGGCCGATTCCGCATTAAGCTGGAATCGGCTGCCGCGGACGCGGCGACGGCCGAGGAGCGGGCTGTCTGGGAGCGGGCGCTGCACCAGCTTCCGGAATGCTTTGTCGGCACGATCCATGCGTTCTGCGGCCGGCTTCTGAGAGAGAGACCGCTCGAAGCGGGACTGGACCCGGCGTTCCGCGAGATCGACGAGCTCGAGGATCGGGAGCTTCGCGAACGCAATTGGGATCGCTACTTGGCCGAGCTGGAGCGGAGCGGCGATACCGAGCGGCTCGGCGAATTGATTGCGATGCAGGTCGACGTCGACGATCTGAGAGCGGTCTATCATCGCGTGTCGCAGTATGAGGACGTCGAGATCCGCATGACGGAAACGGAGAGGCCCGATTTCGCATGGATCCGGGATACGCTTGTTCCGATGATTACGGAAGCCGGCGCTTACTTGCCGACCTTCGAGCCGGAGAAGGGATGGGATCCGCTGCAGACCGCCATCCGCCAAGCCCGAAGGCATCTGGAAGTCCGGGACATGGAGGACGAGATGAATATTTTGCGGCTCGCGAGGCTGTTCGACCGAAGCCTGACCGTGACGCAGAACCGCTGGACGGATAAAGCGAAAGCCAAGGCATGGTGCGAAGCCTTCCAGTCTTGGCGGGGCTCCGCGCTCGAGCCGTTCCTGAAGAGCTGGAGGGAATATATCCATCCGAAAGCGGTGGCGTTCGTGCTGCCGGCCGTCCGGCTCGGCCGGGAGAGCCGGATCGCCGAGGGCAAGCTGAACTTTCAGGACCTGCTGCTGCGGGCGGCGGAGCTGCTGCGCTCGGACGCGGGGGTTCGGGATTATTTTGCCAGGCGGTTCCGGGTATTGTTCGTCGACGAATTCCAGGATACGGATCCGGCGCAGGCCGAGATGATGCTGCTGCTCACCGGCAGGGATGCGCGAGAAAGCGATTGGCGAAGGTCGGTACCGAGACCGGGCTCCTTGTTCGTGGTCGGCGACCCGAAGCAGTCCATCTACCGCTTCCGCAGAGCGGACATCTCGACCTATAATTTCGTCAAAACGCGGATCGCCGCCAGCGGAGACGTCATTGGCCTAACGCGCAACTTCCGTTCGGTCCACGCGATCGGGGATTATGTAAACGTTGCCTTCGCGGCCAAATTCACGGAGCCGGGCGGTCAGTCGGATTATCAGGCGGCCTTCGTGCGCATGCTGACCCAGCTTCCGAACCCGCCGGAGGACCGCGCGCTTCACGGCGTATTTACGATGACCGTGCCGAAGCAGGATTACGACCGGCAGCTGGACATCGCTTGTTGCGACGCGGAGAGGACGGCGGCGTTCATCGCTTGGGCTTGCCAAGGCAACCTGAACGTAATGGACAAGGACGGCAGAGGGAAGCCTGTCCTGAGGCCCGCCGAACCGGGCGACTTCCTCGTTCTTGTCAAATATCGCAAGTATATCGCGCTCTACGCGGAGCTGCTGGAGCAATACGGATTGCCCTCCGATACGTCGGGCAGCGAAGCCATGACGGAGGAGCTGCGCGCGGTTCGCCTGCTGGCGCAGTCCCTGAATAACCGGGCGGATCCGATCGCTCTGCTGGCTGTCCTCCGGGGCATGCTGTTCGGGATCAGCGACGACGAGCTGTATCATTACCGGCGGGAAGGCGGAGCCGTAAGCCTGGACTCCATCGCGCGTTCGGATGAGCTGTCGGACAAAGGCCGGCGGGTAGAGGAAGCGATTCAAACGCTGCGGCGTTACGCGGAATGGACGGCGGAGCTGCCCGCGCTTGCCGCGTTCGCGCGAATTGTGGACGATATGGGATTGCTCGCGGCCTCGGCGGGAGCCGGGAGCGGCGGCGCCATTCGGTGCGGTACGCTCGTCAAGCTGCTGGAGCTGCTGCAGCAGGACGCGGACGCCGCGGTAGATTGGACGGCCATGACGAAGCGGCTGAACCGATTAACGGACGAGGAAAGCATGGAGTCGGCCAGCCTCTTCTCCGGGAGCGGAGCCGCGGTGCGCGTCATGAATCTGCACAAGGCCAAAGGGCTGGAGGCGCCGGTCGTTCTGCTGGCCTGCCCTTGCGGGTGCGTGGAGCACGATGCCTCGGAGCACGTGGATCGAATGGCCGAGCCGCCGCAAGGCTATTTCACGATCGAGAAGCGGAAGGACAGCTATACGACCGAGGTGATCGCCCAGCCGGCCGGATGGGAGGAGCGCGCCGAGGAGGAGCGCTTGTTCATGCGCGCCGAGACGGATCGCCTGCTGTACGTGGCCGCGACCCGGGCGAAGCAGCTGCTGATCGTGAGCCGGTATCCATCCCGCCCGGCTATCGATCCGTGGAGCCCGCTCGCCGGCTCGTTGGAGCGATATTCGGAGCTGTACGTTCCGAATGCGCGGCCTCTCGAAGCGGAGGAGCTGCGGCAGATGCCGCCCGTCGCGCAATGGGAGGAGACGCGGACTTTAATCATGGAGAGAGCGATACGTCCGTCGTACCGTCTCGCCAGCGTGACCGGACTGGCGAAGGCCAGCGGCGGCGAAGAGGAAGCGCGGCGTTTGTTCGACGAAGGGGGCGTTCCTTCAGCCCTTGAGGAGGCCGGCGGCACCGCGTACGGCACGCTGGTCCATCGCTGCCTGCAGGCGCTCGGCGAAGGGATGGACGACGGCGATCTGCCGTTGTTCACCCGGCTGGCCGCGCAAGAAGCAGGCCTGGATGAGCGATGGGCGGAGAAAGCCGAGGAAGCGGTACGCCTTACGGTCGCGTCCGAGCTGTGGCGGCGCGTGATGAGAGCGAAGCGGCGCTGCTTCGAATATACGTTCTTGGCTGCGCGAAGCGTTCCAGCGCCCGAGTCGGGTGCGGCGGAGACGCTGCTGCTGCACGGCGTGATCGACCTGGCGTTCGAGGAAGACGACGGCTGGGTCATCGCGGACTTCAAGACGGATCGGTACGGCACTGCGCCGGAGGAGTCCGGACTTGCGGCACGCTATAAACCGCAGCTTGCGGCTTATGCGGAAGAATGGGAGCGGATGAACGGCGGAGCGGTTAAGGAAACGGGGCTCTATTTCGTCCATTCGCACAAGTACAGGATGTTGTAGAGGTTGTTCAAAAAGTCCACTTTTGTCACGAACGTTCATGCTTTCTTTCCTTTTCCTGTATAATAGCGGATAGGAAAGGTTGTGATGAGTATGCGAAAAATCGACGAGGCCATTGAATTCGCTTCGGAGGCGCACCGGCATCAGTTCAGGAAAGGGACGGAGATTCCGTACATCAGCCATCCGTTCGGCGTGGCGATGCTCCTGCTGGAGGCGAAGTGCAAGGAGGAGGTCGTTATCGCCGGGCTTCTTCACGACACCTTGGAGGATACGGAGACGACGGAGGAGGACATTCGCAGCCGGTTCGGCGCGGAGGTGCTGCGGCTTGTGCAGGGAGCTTCCGAGCCGGACAAGGGAGCCTCATGGGAGGATCGCAAGCGGCATACGCTGGCGTTCCTGAGGACGGCGGATCGGGATACGAGGCTGCTGGCCTGCGCGGATAAGCTGCATAATCTGCGGTCGATCCGGCGCGAGCTGGAGACGTCCGGCGACGCCGTGTGGACGAAATTCAAACGAGGCTACGAGGAGCAGAAGTGGTATTTTACCGGTCTGGCCGATAGTCTGGCAAGCGGCGGCGAATTTCTTTTGCTGGAGCAATTTCGGGATGAGGTGGCGCAGGTGTTCGGTTCGAAAGTCTAGCTTCCCCCGCCAACGGAATAAGAATAACGAAAACCGACCTCGCGCCGAGGTCGGTTTTGGTTTGAGAAGGGGCTGTTATTGAAGTATCGTTCTGGCGATGAACGCCAGATCCGCAATATCGAGCTTGCCGTCTCCGTTCGCATCGTATTTCTTGACGGCCTGCCAATCCGGGCTTGCCGCCGTCTTGCCGTAATGGGCCGATACGATGGCGAGGTCCCCGATCGTGACGCTGCCGTCCGCGTTCGAATCGCCCGGAACGCCAACGGGTTTATTGGTAATTTTCACTTGATGCGTGACTTCGGCTAACAAAGTCTCTTCGCCCGCCGCGTTTGCCAGCAGCGTCCGCGACAATACGATATCCGTTCCCGCGGTCTCGGCTAGCGCTTTCCAAGAGAGCTCCAGCAGCTCGCCGTCCGACGCGACGGGGTAAGCCGCCCCTTCGCTGACGACAAGGATGCGAACTTGGCCGACGATATCGGTCCGGGAATCGATGACGGTCAAGCCTTCTCTCAAGGACTCGACCGAAACGAATTGCAGCTTCGCAGGGTCGTAATGGAAGATCAGATCCTGCGCGAAGACGGCTTTCTCCGGGGCGTCCGGCACATGAGCCAATCCGTATCGGATGTCGAACGGGGCTTCGGCTTCGGCTGCGGCGTCGCCCGTCAACGTCGCGGCTAGAGGAGCCTGCTCCACAGGGTTCGGCACATCCGCTTTATACATCGTAATAAAGTCCACGTTCACGCCCCCGATGCTGCCGGCGTCGATGCGGTAGCTGATGACGTTCCGGCCCTCCCGCAGCGTCAGCCGCTCGGATCCCGTGAACCATTCCTCCCAGCTGATCGCCGTTTTGTCCGGTTCGACGGTCTTCGCGAACGCGCCGTTCACGAACACGTTCACCTTGGCTCTGGCCGGCAGCTGCGTGTTCGGCTGATTCGTCGATTCGCCGTTCACCTGCTTGCCGTACGCGTAACGAAGGCCTACGATGTAGTCGCCGGCTTCCTCCGCTTCGACGACGAAGCTGGCTTCGGCGCCGCTCGTCTCGGGCAAATGGATATAGCCGCTGCCCTGATGATTCGCATAGTCGTTCGAGATCGAGATATCTCCGAACAGAATGGCGTCCTCCGCCTGATACATAGCGCCTTGGCCGGGATCTCCGGAAGGAAGCTCCTGCCATTCGTAGGGGGAGACGGGATCGCCGAAATCCGGCGTGCCGTCTTCGTTCCAGCCGAACTTCTTCAGATTGACCTGTCTCCACCAGTTACGATTCGTATCTTTGTACACGCGCGAATGATAGTTCATCCAATCCTCCGTACCGTCCGCCGACTTGACGAAGCCGGCTCTCGCCGGTCCGGATACGTCGCCGGTCGCGACGAACACGTCGTTCTTGCGCGTCCATGTGCCCGGGTCGAGCACGTCTCCGGCCGTGTGCATGAAATAAGACAGGCGGTAGGCGTTCGATTGATAGTCGCCTTCCGATAACGTGATGAACAGCTTGCCGTCGTTCTGAAGCACCCTTGGACCTTCGCCGCCGCCGCCCGGCAGGAAGGAGCGGTCCGCCGTTATCGTATACGGATTGTCCATCGGAGCGATCGCCGGTCCGACCGGCTCCCCGGCGCCGAGCGTGCCCCATACCGCGTACAGCTGATCTTCATGCTCGAACACGGTGAAGTCGTTCGCCTGCTTGTAAACGCCGTTCTCTCCGGTGTAGATCGCGCCTTTGTCGACGTACGCGCCTTGCGGGTCGTCCGTGACGGATTCCAGGACGGTCGCCATGTGCTGATAGCCGAATGCTTTCAAATCCGCGCAGTAGTAGATATACCATTTGCCATCCAGGAAGAAGAGCTCCGGAGCGAAAATCCGGGTCTGCGTGCCGCCCGAATCGAACACCATGACCTTCTCGCCTTGGTCGGTCAAGGTGCGGGATTTGGACACGTATACCTTGTTGTTGGAATCCAGGTTGCTGGACGATACGAAATAATAGAAGCCGTCCTTGTACGTGACGAATGGATCTTGCCCCTGGTAGAGCGGGTTATTGAATTTGTCGTGCGCGGAGGAGCTGGTGACGCCCATCTCCGTCATGAAGCCGGAACGGACGGCGGACAGCTTGCCGGTTGCCGCGGTCAGCCGCGCGATTTTTTCGCGCCCGTCCGCCTCTTGTCCATCGATGCTCCCCAGCAGCTCTTCGGCTTCCAGCCTCGCGGCGCGGAGCTCGTCTGCCGTGCCTGCCGGCACCTCCTCCGCGAACGTTTCGATCAAATAATCGGCCTTCCGCATTTCCGCCGCCAGATCGTTTTTCACGGAAGCCAGCACACGGTCGGCGGGAAGATACAGCGCGGACTCCGGCACGATCTCCCGCTGCTGGCTGGCGCTCTCCCATTCCATGCGAAGCCAAGATCCGCCCCAGCCCTGCAAATATTCGACCTTGATGTCGTAGTGCTTGCCGGCTTCAAGCGAGATCGGACTGCTCGTCTGTTCCACCTCCCACTTCTGCTGCCAGAAGTCGATCATCAGCTCGCCGTTCACCCATAGCCGGAATCCGTCGTCGCCTTCCATATAGAAGGTGTATTCTTCTGTGTAGGCCGGAACGATCGTGCCCGTGAACCTTGCGGTGTTGTAATCGGGAGAGCCGGTAAGCTGATTGAATAGGCTCCCGAAGGAGTCGCCGTTCAGATTGGCGACGGTCCGTTCGCCGCGCAGATCGTCGAAGGTGAATACGCTGATGTCTTCTCGATTGTTCGGATTCGGGATACATTTGAAAAACTCGCCCAAGAGGCCGTGGCCTTCTCTGGACGGATCAGCCGCATGAACATTCGCGGGAATGACAACCCCTGCGAAGATCATGATGGCCAGGATAACGCTAACCATTCTTCTCATCCTCATACCTCCTCGAATGAATGCCATCCACATTCCATCTGCTTCCAACGTAACATAATCGCTAATCTATGGATTTGTAATAAGCGGCTCTTTTTTGCGATTTCCGGCTTTTCTTGATCGGGTGAAGGTATTCGGGAATAAGATCAGACGTTTTCGGGCTTTTTCGGACAATTTCGGGTATAATCGGAGAGGAATGCGTATGGATATATGCTTGGAGTCAGAGAGGAGAGCGAACAGAGATGATTAACAGCAAATTGCCGAAAATGTGGTACGGCGGCGACTACAACCCGGAGCAATGGGACGCGCCGACGATGGAAGAAGATATGCGCATGTTCAAGCTGGCGGAGATCGACATCGCGACGGTCAACGTCTTCTCCTGGGCGAAAATTCAACCGAGCGAAGAGACCTACGATTTCTCCGAGCTGGACCGGATATTGGATAAGCTTCAACAGAATAACGTCGCGGTCTGCCTCGCGACCGCGACGGGCGCTCATCCGGCTTGGATGGCGAAGCGCCATCCCGACGTGACGCGCGTCGATTACGAAGGACGCAAGCGCCGCTTCGGCGGCCGTCACAACTCTTGCCCGAACAGCCCGGCTTACCGCAAATATTCGGCGCTCATCGCGGAGAAGCTGGCCGAGCGCTACCATAATTACCCGGGCCTCGTCATCTGGCATGTATCGAACGAATACGGCGGCTATTGCTACTGCGACAATTGCGCGGAGGCGTTCCGCGACTGGGCGAAGGCGCGCTACGGCACGATCGAAGCGCTGAACGAAGCGTGGTACACCGCGTTCTGGGGCCATACGTTCTACGATTGGGACGAGATCGTGCCGCCGAACGCGCTTAGCGAGGAATGGGCGGGCAACCGGACGAACTTCCAGAGCATCTCGCTCGATTACCGCCGCTTCCAATCCGACAGCCTGCTGGAATGCTACAAGCTCGAAGCCGACGCGATCCGCAAGCATTCGAAGGACGTGCCGATTACGACGAATCTGATGGGCACGTATCCGGAGCTGGATTACTTCAAATGGGCGAAGGAGCTGGACGTCGTCTCGTGGGACAACTATCCATCCATCGACACGCCGGTCAGCTTCACGGCCATGACGCATTCCCTGATGCGCGGCCTAAAGAGCGGCCAGCCGTTCATGCTCATGGAGCAGACGCCGAGCCAGCAGAACTGGCAGCCGTACAATTCGCTGAAGCGTCCGGGCGTCATGCGTCTGTGGAGCTATCAAGCGGTCGCGCATGGCGCGGACACCGTTATGTTCTTCCAGCTGCGCCGCTCCATCGGCGCGTGCGAGAAGTACCATGGCGCGGTCATCGAGCACGTCGGCCATGAGCATACGCGCGTCTTCCGCGAGTGCGCGGAGCTGGGTCGCGAGCTGGTGCAGCTCGGCGACACGCTGCTCGATTCGCGGGTCGAAGCGAAAGCGGCCATCGTATACGATTGGGAGAACCGCTGGGCGGTCGAGTTGTCGAGCGGTCCGAGCGTAGCGCTGAAGTACGTGGACGAGGTGCACAAATATTACGACGCGCTATTCTCGCAAAATATCGCGACCGACATGATCAGCGTCGAAGAGTCGCTGGACAAGTACGACCTCGTTATCGCGCCGGTGATGTACATGATCAAGCCGGGCTTCGCGGAGAAGGTCGAGCAGTTCGTCGAACGCGGCGGCACGTTCGTCACGACGTTCTTCAGCGGCATCGTGAACGAGAACGACATCGTCACGGTCGGCGGCTATCCGGGCAAGCTCCGCAAGGTTCTCGGCATCTGGGCCGAGGAGATCGACGCGCTGCTGCCGAGCCAGTCCAACCAAATCGTCGTGACGAAGGAAAACGGCGCTCTGTTAGGCTCGTATTCGTGCGGCATTCTGTGCGACCTGATCCATGCCGAGGGAGCGGAAGTCATCGCCGAATACGGCTCCGACTTTTACAAGGGCATGCCTGCGCTGACGGTTAACAAGTTCGGCCAAGGCAATGCCTGGTACGTGGCTTCCAGCCCGGACGGCGAGTTCCTCAAGGCGTTCGTCTCCGAGCTGTGCCGCGAGAAGGGCATCGAGCCGCTGCTGCAGCCGACAGCCGGCGTAGAAGTGACCGAACGCAGCAAGGACGGCAAAAGCTACTTGTTCGTCCTGAACCACAACGCCGAGGATGCGACCGTGCAGCTGGGCGACAAGCCGATGCGCGATCTGCTGAACGGCGGGGAAAGAAGCGGCGCGGTGGTGTTGAAGGGAAAGGACCTGCTTATATTGGAAAGGTAGTATGAGTTTGTGTTGGAAATGCGAAAAACCGATCGTCCCGCTGTTGCTGCAGCGGTGACGATCGGTTTTTTTTGTTTGCTCCGCGGGGCGGGGACGCTGCTAAGCTGGCTCGAATTCGTTATTCCGCGGCCATAGCCTCCGCCTTGGTGATATGCACGGTGCCGTGCGGATGCTCCGGCGGCGCATAAATGGCGTACACCTTCAGCGGCTTGCTGCCGGTATTGATCAGGTTATGCCACTTGCCCGCGGGGACCAGGATCGCGTAATCATCCTGCACCCGGGCTTCGAAGTCGAGCCGATCCCGGCTGTCGCCCATTCGGACGAGCCCTTGTCCCTCTTCGATCCGGATGAATTGATCGGTCGTCGGATGAACCTCGAGCCCGATGTCGTCGCCGACGTCGATGCTCATCAAGGTAAGCTGCATATGCTCGCCCGTCCATAGCGCGGTACGGAACGTGCGGTTCCGCTTGGTAGCTTCTTCGATATTGAACACTAACGGACGCGGACCATAATCCTGGAACGTCATGTCGCGATACGCATTTATTTCCTCTGTCGCGTTGTTGCTCGTTTCGAAAGCCCGTTGCAGCCCTTCCTCGTAGCTGTGGAACGGCACATGGTCGATATGCAGCAGAGGCGCCCTTCCCGTTAGCGCGGCATATTGATAAGACAATCCGCTTAGCTGCTGCTTTCTGTATTCGAGCGTCTGTGCCAAAAACTCGGCATGCTCGCGGTTTGGCGCCGTCCATGCGAGGCGTGCCAGCAGATCGATCGCGGTCGCCTCTTGCCGAATGGCAGCCGCCAGCTCGGCTTCGCTCGTCGTTGTGCTTGGAAGCAAGGAGGTCATTCCCTTCATTCGTTTTTTTGCATCATATGCCCAGTTGACGGAAAGGTTCGACGGGGACGCTTCTTGCGTTCCGTACAAGGAAGTTAAGAGAGGATAATGAAGTAGAAAATGAACAAGCTCCAATAAATTCCACCCGTGTTACGATGTAGCTGTACCGCAAATCGGCTGCTGCATGGGGAGGTGTGACTTGTGCCGACAGTCATCGGCTAACAGCGCAATTCAAGCTAGTACGAATGGGATTGACCACCTAAAAAGGAGAGTGGGTTTATGCGAATGAGAAGGAAGCCGAACCACCTGAAAACGGTCCAAGTCCTGCTATGCATGCTGCTTATGGCGCCGCTGGCATTCGTCCATCCGGCGTCGTCCGAGGCGCAAGCGGCCGCCGCTTCCGTCACCGTCGATCAAGCGAACGTCATTAATCCGGACTTCCTCGGAATCGGCGCCGAATACGATCCGTTCGCGCATATGGAAGAAAGCCTTGGAGACGGGTTCAACGACAACTGGTGGGAACTCGAGAAGCACCGGCTCGCCAAGCTGAAGCCGGATATCGTGCGCCTCTGGTATCAGATCGACTGGATGGAGCCGGAGAACGACAACGGAGATCCCAACGTCATCGACTGGGCGGGGATGCAGACGGACAGCGATAAAATGAAAGCGGTTTACGAAGTGCTGGACTACTTGAAATCGCAAAATATCGAAGTCATGCTGATCGCGGGCCTCGCCATGACGGAAGAGAATCAGAGCTGGCTGGGCTTCCCGGGATTGCCGCGGCCGGAGCTCAGCGCCCCGACCGATCTGGCCGAGTGGGGCGAATGGGTGTCGGCTACCTTGCAGCATCTCATCCTTGCGAAGGGGTATGACAACATCAATTACGTCATGTCCTATAACGAGCCGAATCTCGCCAGCTTCGCCACGCCAACCAACGTAAGCAAGCCGAACTATTACAGGGATATGTATCAGGCCATTCATGACAGGCTCACGTCCGACGGCATCCGGTCGGAGGTTAAGCTGATCGGCCCCGACGAGTCGGGCGCCGCGAATTGGACGCAGTACGCGGTGCAGCAGATGAACGGCGTGCTCGACATTTACGATGGACATGCTTACGGCCAGGACTACGCGACGCTGCCGGGCTGGCTGTCGGCCCGGCTGAATCATGTGAACCCGACCGGGAAGCCGTTCATGATCACGGAGTTTGCGGGAATCGCAAGCCCCGACAGCCGGAAGACGTACCAATACGGCGTCAGCATCGCCGATCTGATGGTGTCCGGCATGCGGAATGATGCGTCCGCGCTCATCTATTGGCGCTTCGCGGACCAGCGCTTGCCGGAGCCGCTCGATTTCCTGGACAACAACGCTTACGGGCTGTACCGCTGGATGCCGATTTCGGCAACGCCGAACCCGTCCTACTATGCTTTCGGCCTGTTCTCGCGTTATGTCGAAGCGCATTCCGAGGTGCTGTCCGCGGAATCGCCGGATCCGGATCTACATGTGACTTCGGTACGGCTGCCGGACGGCAACTATTCGGTGTTTGTCGTGAACGGCAGCAAGACCGAGGACAAAAACGTGACGATCGGCTTTACGTCCGAGATCAACAAGACGGTGCAGCGCCATCTGTATTCCGAGGATTTCATGCCGTCCGCGAACGCGAACCGAATTCCGGCCGATAAGCAATGGGTCCAGGTGGCGAGCCAGCTGAACGACGAGCTGCTGCCGGCCAACAGCGTTGCCGTATATACGACGGTCCCGGACGAGACGCAGATCGAAATCATGTCCGCGGACCAGTCGGTTACCTGGGGAGAGAAGATCAAATTCAAAGCATGCGTCCTAAGCGGGATCGGCGGCGTGAAGTGGTCGGTGCTGGGCGGTCCGGATTACGGCACGATCAGCAACGGCGGCGTATACCATGCTCCCGCATCCATGCCCGCGATGCGGCAGGCGATTATCAAGGCAACAAGCAACGTGGATCCCGACGTGTACAGCTACGCGGTCGTTCGTTTCGAGGCGGCGGGCTTGACCGCGTCGGGCGAAGAAGACGAGATCGTGCTGAACTGGCTGCCGTCCGCGGGCGCCACGGGGTACACGGTCAAACGCAGCACGGTTTCGGGAGGACCTTACACGGCTATCGCGGACGGATTGACGGGGACAACCTACACCGACACGGACGTGAACGCTTCAACCCGCTATTATTACGTCGTCTCCGCGGAGAATGCCATCGGCGAAATCGGCAACTCGCGGGAGGCGTTCAGCAGTCCGTTGTCGACCTCCATGCAGGATGACTTCGCAGGCCATGCGGTGGATGCGGGCAAGTGGACGATCGTTAATCAGGGTCTTCGATCGACATCGGCCTCTGCTCTTACAGCCGCCGTATCGGACGGCACGCTGAAGCTCTCCGGCACGACCGACATCGCGACCTGGGCCGGCAAGTCGCTTCGCAGCATTCCTACGTTCCGCGCGACTCCGGAAGAGCCGCTGACCGTGGAGGTGGACCGGGTGTCGCTCGATGGATCGGGTACCGGATACCGAAGCGCCGTCTGGCTCTACGTCGGCCCGTCGCAATATATCCATTTCGCCCAGAGCGGGGAGTACAATAGATGGGTGTTCAACAAGGACGGAAGCAGCGACAATCTCGTATGGAACGACGGCGACAGGGGCAACCACCGGATGAAGATGGTTCATGACGGCAGCACGGTGAAGTTCTATATCGACGGCGTCGAGCGGGCAAGCACGCCGGTCGCCTGGAACACCGACATCAAGATCATCCTGACGGGCGAAGCCTGTCTGGTCGGCGACACGGTAAGCGCGGAATTCGATAATTTATCCGTATACAAAGGCAGCGCTCCTTAGCGCCGGCAGAACAAAGAGCAGCATCCCCTCGCGGATCCTGCTCTTTGCCATGCCGGCTGCCTTGCCATTAACCTCAGGGCTGCTCCAGCTTCATGATTTCCTTGTAAAATAACGCGGCGATTAACGTATGCCCGTCGGCATTCGGGTGGACGGTATCCTCCGGCAAATGAAGCGAGCGCTGGCCCCGCGTGGCTGCATACAGATCCGCGCAAGGGATGCCGAGCTGCCTGCAGACCTGCAGGACGCCGAAGGCCTTCGTTT
Source organism: Paenibacillus soyae (assembly GCF_024623455.1). Lineage (GTDB taxonomy): Bacteria > Bacillota > Bacilli > Paenibacillales > Paenibacillaceae > Pristimantibacillus > Pristimantibacillus soyae. Next base: position 239,886 of record NZ_JANIPJ010000008.1, read on the forward strand.
CGTTCTGCACTTCCGTATAGTGGGTATTATACGGAATGTTGGACATGATGAGCTTCGTCCGCGGCATAAGCGCTCGAAGCCTCCCGATTCCCTGAAGCAAAGGCTCGCGGGGATCCCGGTCGTTCATGCCGGCGAGCCATAGGATCAAGTCGGGCTCCCGAGGCGCGGCAACGGCGTCGAGAACGCTCGCGATTCGGCTTATGGACGCGCCGGACAAGCCGTGGATGCTGACCGGAGCCGACAGCATCGCCTGAAGCTTGCGCCCGAACAGCTGCCTTGGACGGTCTTCGACGTTCGCGCCGAACGTGATGGAATCGCCGATGCATACGATTTGGCGGAATACGGCACGCTCCGGACGCGCCAAAGCGGCCGTCAAATGGTCGATCGTAATGGAATAGGCGGAAGAGAGCGGATGCTTTCTGCCGCTTTTTCGTATTTCCACGGTATGGAAGCCTGGAGCGAGCTCCATGGAGAAGACGCATGCCTCGTTCCCGTCATCCGGAGCATACAGATCGATGGAAGATCGAAGTTCCCCGTCGATCCATACTTCGGCGATGCCGAGGGACGGCCCGGTAGATGCGAACAGCCGCATGGCGCCGAAGCAGCCTTCCCAGAACGCGGCCGCGTGGGTGTCCGCTTCATTGCAAGATTCGTGGAGGCTTCCGAGACTTGCCCGGTCGACCTGCCGGACGGTCCAGGAGCCCGTATAGGTCAAAGCCATATTTTCCACTTTCATGATCGTCATGCTTCGCTCCTCCTTACCCTCTCATCGGTACGACCCAGATTGTCCAGTTCCCCTGCAGCCTGGTCGCTTCGACGATCAAATACCGGGATATATCCTCCATAACGTACGAGACGCTGCCCTTCACCCCGAATCGCCGGGCAAGCTCCGAAATTTCCTCCAGATAAGGCCCGTCCTCGTTCGGCGCTCCAAGAAGGGTCACGTCGATTTCGTCCTCGTCTCCTGCCGCAAGCAAGTAAACGCGGCATCTTGCGTAGCCCTCCATATCCATCGGATTGCTTCGCGCCGTGCTTGCCGTCGGCAAATAAACATGAGCCGGCGGCGGCGCGTTTCTTCCAGAAGCCGTCATGCGCTGCTCCCCCCTCTCTAGCGTTCATTGTATAACGGCCGAACGAGGGCGCCTATGAGACTTTTTTAACTCCGTTGTCCATTTTCGCCTTCTTGGGCGAAAGCTCTTGTGGGGCGTCATCGAATTCGATACTGTAGGGGCATCGGAGGGGAGGTCATGAACATTGGGCGATAACATGCGGAAGCTGAAGGTAAGCGAGACCGGGCGGTATCTCGCTCATGAGGACGGTTCTCCGTTTTTTTGGCTGGGCGACACGGCTTGGGAGCTGTTCCATAAGTTGAATCGCGAGGACGCCAAGCATTATTTATCTTGTCGGGCCGAGCAGGGCTTTAACGTCGTGCAAGCCGTGGCGCTGGCCGAGCTCGTAGGACTGACAACGGGCAATGCCTACGGCCGAATGCCGCTCTTCCGGGACGCGGCGGGGACATACGATCCGTCTCAGCCTGATGTAAGCGGCGAGTATTCGTATTGGGATCATGTCGATTATATCCTGGAAACAGCGAAAGCTATGGGGCTATATGTGGCAATGCTGCCGACCTGGGGCGATAAATTTAACGCGAGGCATGGCAAAGGCCCGGAAATATTCACGCCATCCAACGCTTATGCATACGGCAAGTGGCTGGGCGCGCGATATCGCGATGCGCCGCATCTGATCTGGGTGCTCGGAGGAGACCGCGGGCTGCAGACCCGTAAGCATTTCGAGGTGATAGTGGGCATGGCGCGCGGCTTGAAGGAGGGCGATGGCGGATGCCACTTGATGACCTTTCATCCGAAGGGCAGCTCCTCTTCCTCTTATCATGCACATGGCGAAGAGTGGCTGGATTTCAATATGATCCAATCCGGACACGGCGAGCTGGAGCCTGCGAACTACAAGATGGTAGCGGCCGACTATGGTCTTGTACCCGCTAAGCCCGTTCTGGACGGGGAGCCCTGTTACGAGGATATTCCCCGGGCTTTCAACCCGCGCAACGGCTATTTCGACGAGGCCGACGTGCGCCGCGCCGCTTATTATGCCGTATTCTCGGGAGCCTGCGGCCATACGTACGGCCATCACTCGGTTTGGGCGATGAGCGACGGCATGTATGATTCCGTGGAACTGAAGGAGCCAGGCCCGTTCTTCATCATGCATTGGAAGGACGCGCTGCGCAGGCCGGGAGCCGGCCAGATGCGCCATCTGAAGGAGCTATGGACCCGATTCCGAATGGAGGACGGCGAACCCGATCAGGAGCTGCTCGCGGCCAACTTCGAAGGGTCGAATTATAGGGCGGCGCTGCGGGGGCGAAGCGCCTCGATGATCTATTGCCCGAACGGGCTGTACGTCGACGTCCGCATGGATCGCGTCGGCGGGGGGCAGGTTCGCGCCGCGTGGTTTAACCCGAGAGACGGTCGATTCTCGGACGAGGGCTCCTTCCCGGGAGAGGGGGAGCGCAGATTTGCATGCCCCTCAAGCGGGAGAGGCAACGATTGGGTGCTGGTCCTAACAATTTTGACATAAAAGGTGGAATTTACGATGAGTTTGCAGATCATTCGAAAGAAAGCGCGAGTCGGGGTTATTACGGTCGGCCACGAGCCGTATTGGGGTCAGTTCGCCGGTCTGAAGGAGGAGCTGGAAGGTTACGGGCGCGAGTTCGAGACGATGCTGAAGGGTAACGATGTCGAAGTGGTATACGGAGGATTCGTCGATAACGTCGACAAGTCGTTCGAAGCTGCCTCTTATTTGAAAGCGAGGGACGTCGATTTTCTGTTCTGCTACTTGAGCACGTATGTCACGTCCTCTTCGGCGGCGACGGCCATTCTTAACTTGAACGTGCCGACGGTGCTGGTCGCGCTTCAGCCGCTCAAACGGCTGGATTACCGGAAGACGACGACCTATATGCAGCTGGCGAACGACAACATCTGCTCCCTCCCGGAAATCGGCGGCGTCCTCGTGCGGGCGGGCAAGCCCGCGGCCGGCATGATCGTCGGCACGCTGCGTGACGATCCGCGGGCCGTGGCAGAGCTGAAGTCCTGGTGCCAGGTCGCGAACGCCCGCAAAGCGTTCAAGCAGGCGAAGATCGGCTACCTGGGCCATACGTACGAAGGCATGTACGACATGAACTCGGATCCTACCGCCTTCACCGCGGCCTTCGGTTCCCATGTGCAAATGCTCGAGATGTGCGATTTGGCGAAATTGGTGAACGGCGTATCCGAGAGGGAAGTGAAAGAGAAGATCGAGGAAATCCATAGCGTCTTCACGATCGCCGATCCGTTCATCGATCCCGTGACGCGGCCGATCAAGCGGGAGGATCTGGAATGGTCCGCCAAGGTTGCGGTCGGGCTCGACAAGCTGGTGTCGGAGTTCGGGCTGACCGGCCTTGCTTATTATTACAAGGGACTGGATAACAACGAATACGAACGGATCGGATCGAACATGGTGCTGGGCAACTCGCTGCTGACGGGCAAAGGCATTCCGCTAGCGGGAGAGGCCGATCTGAAAACGTGCGCGGCGATGCTGATTATGGACAGGCTGGAAGCGGGAGGATCGTTCGCCGAGCTCCACCCCTGCGATTTCGTGGACAACGTCGTGCTTGTCGGGCATGACGGTCCGCATAACATCAAGATCGCGAACGGCCGGCCGATCATTCGGGGACTGGATGTGTTCCACGGGAAGGCGGGCTCGGGCATCGGCGTCGAATTCAGCATCAAGACGGGCCCCGTTACGCTGCTCGGCATCTCGCAGACGGCCGACGGCCGCTACAAGATGATCGCGACGGAGGGCGAATCGATACCGGGCGAAATCCCGCAAACCGGCAATACGAATACGCGCTGCAGCTTCAACCGGTCCGTGGCCGAGTTCATCGAGAGCTGGTGCTCGGCGGGTCCTACCCATCACTTCGCGTTGGGCGTGGGCCACGTGAACGACAAAATCAAAAACGTAGCCAAAATTATGGGCATCGAGCTGGAAATCGTCTAAGGGGGTTGTGGCAATGAGCAGCAAGAACGGAAGCAAAAGCTTGAAGCGGGCCACGCTGGAGATGAGCCTGAAGCCGTTCAAGAGTCTGGAGCAGCAGGCGATCGACGATGTATGCGCGGAAGCGCTGCGCCAGTGGAAGCCTCTGCTAGACATGGCGGAGACGGCTTCCATGCTGCTGTGGATCTCCGACGGCAGCGAAATTCTGACATGGAACGGCAGCCTGGACGATTCCTTCGAATGGGCGAAATATATCGGCTTCGCCAACGAGGAATATTTCAGCCATATTCAGGATAAGGACAACCCCCGCATTGCCCGGATCTATACGGATAACCCGGCGGATATGACATATGGCAGCTTAAAGCGCATTGTCTCTTCGTTCAAGCGAATCGCGCGCGAACGGTTCGGCGTAACGCTCGAGGTCGGGGCCACCTTCGACGCCGGCCCGGAATTCGCGTATTCGGATTTCAAATACAAGAAGCATCCGGAGATCAACCGGGCCGAGCTTGGCGGCCGGTATGTCGCGCTGAAGGCCGACTATACGGTCGTCTGCACTTGGTCCAAGCTCAAGGAGGATGCGGCCTCCTACGCGGCTTATCCCGGCGGCATCCCGGAGGGAACGCCGTTCGGCGAGTTCCTCGGCAAGCAGTGCGCCAGCTTCCTGCCGGAGCTCGGGTTCGATTACATCTGGTTTTCGAACGGCTTCGCGCTGTCGTATTTCCCCTGGACGTACCTCGGCGCCAACTATGACGGAACGAGCATGCCGCTGGCCGATCAGGCCGAGCTGTCCGCGAACGTCATGTCGTTCTGGGATTCGTTCAAGCGGGAATGCCCGGAATTCCGCGTGGAGATCAGGGGGACGAACTACGGCACCGGCATGGATCTGGCGAAGGATTATATCCCGATGCTCGAGCTGTACGACAAAAACTATCTGGAATACCCCGCGCCGAACTCGCCTTGGGGCGCGCTGAATTTCGACTTCGGGCTGGAGATGACCGGCTATATGTCCCGGATCGCGGAGCTTCCGGGCGAGACGTACCCGTACCGCTTCTATCCGAACGACCCGTGGTTCTGGCAAAATCCGTGGTTCGACTTGTACGACAGGGAGCCGCATGATATCTATTGCCCGTTATCCGTTGCCAGACTGAACGGAAGGGGAGAGGCGGAAAGTCCGGGCGTCATCGAGATCCTGACGATCGATACGGAATACGGCGAGCTGAACGAGGAGGGGCCCGCGGAGATTATTCCCCACTTCAAGAGGGCGCTGGCCGATCGTCCCGACGAGCCGGGCATCTTGACCTGGCTGTATCCGTTCCGCGAGCTGCACGAGGCGGTCGAGGCATCGAATGAACGCTCCGGCGACGTCTTCTTCCACGATTGGTTCGTGCGCAACGCGATCAACGAAGGACTGCCGCTGAACACGGTGATCGGCAGCGACGTCTATTTCTCCATGAACCAGGTGGCCAGACGCAAGCTGAAGGAGACGATTCTGCTCGTTTCGGCCTGCTGGCTGGAAGGCGACAAGGCGGAGGCCGTCGCAAGCCACGTGAAGGAGGGGGGGCGCGTTCTGTTGTACGGAGCCGTTCGCGATGACCGTTTGCTTGAGCTGCTCGGACTGAAGAAAGCGGAGCCGCTCGAGGGCGAATTCGACTATACGCTGTCTGGAGAAGCCGACGCGCTGGAGCTCGAGGAGACGCGTCCGCGCAAGCTCCGCCACTACGGAATGACCTCGGGCGGCGGACTGTCGGAGACGCTCGCGGACGCTTCGGACGTAGGCAACGGGCTGGCGGGAGAAGTGCGGCAAGCCGGTCAAAGCCGGGCGTTCACGGTCAGCCGGGCCCTGCCGGAATGGAACGGCGGCCGAGTCGGCTGGGTACGGGGCTCGCTGCCGTTCGAGCCGTCCGGCGTTACGCATCTGCCGGTTCGCCAATCGGACGAATGGGCCGATGCATCCGGAGCCATGAGATCCATGCTGCAGCAGTTCGGGTATAGCATCGCGCAGAATAAATACGCCCAAAGCTCCGCTTCGGCGCTTATGTTCGTCAAACGCCACGACAACGCGTATTTCTTCGTCGGATGCAAGAAGGATACGTCGGTATCGTTCCGGCTGCGATTCCCGGACGGCGAGCCGCTTATAACCGGGCAGACTACGGTAATCGGAACGGGTGCGGCTGCTTACGCGCTTGACCGCACGTTCCATGACGAATGCCGAGTCTTCGCAAGGCAGGAGCGCAATTCCCTGGTATGGTGCCGGGAGATGAGCGCGATCCCGACGCGGAAGAAGCAGTCGGTGCGCCAGCTTGTCATTAGCGGACTTATGGATGCCGAGCTGACGGTCTACCCTCCGATCGCCGCGTTGGAGGGAGGACGGGTCGAGCTTCGCGACGGGCATCCCGACGGCGCCCCGATCCATTATGAACGGCAAGGCCATAAGATCGTGGCCCGCTCGGTCAGCGACAGCGTCAGCGTGACCTGGTAAACTTGCAGCTTGATTCCATCTCGCGCGATCGATTAAAAACAGGCAAGAAACGCAAAAACGTCTTGTTTCGAAGCGCTTACAGCCGCATCTATAATGAAGAGGCAAAGGACAATACCAGACGAAACGAGGGGAACACATGAAACAGAAACAGAAACAGAAAGCATTAACGGCGGCCAGCCTGCTGCTGGCGGCGGCGCTTACGCTCGGCGCGTGCTCGAACTCGAATAACGGGGGAACGAACGTTCAGCCGTCCGGCGAGCCGGCGGACAACGGAGGCCAGGCGGCAGCGGTGACAGGGCCGCTCGGCAAATACGATCCGCCGATCGAAGTGACGACGGTCCGCTCGGTCAATCAAGGCTTCAAGTACGACGAAGGGAAATCGATCGACGATAATATCTGGACGGATATTTTCAAGGAGCAGTACGGCATCAACGTCAAAAATCTATGGGTCGTGGACGAGTCGCAATACCGCCAGAAGCTGAACATTTCGATCGCCTCCGGCGATATTCCGGATTTCATGATCGTGAACAAGGAAGAGCTGCTGCGACTATCCGAGGAGGGGCAGCTGGAAGACTTGACACAGCTGCTTGAGCAATACGGGAGCGATTATTTGAAAGAGCTGCTCCATCAGGATAACGGAACGGCCATGAATGCGGCGACCTACGAAGGACGGCTGCTGGGCATTCCCCAAATGCAGGTGAACGGCGGCGTCAGTACGGCGGAGATGATCTACGTTCGAGCGGATTGGCTGAAAAACTTGAATCTGACGGAGCCGAAAACGATTGACGACGTGATCAAGATCGCGGAGGCGTTCGCGAAGGACGATCCGGATCAGGACGGCAAGGACAACACTTACGGCCTGGGGCTCAATAAGGATCTGTTCCTGGCGCACGGCACGGTGAAGGGCTTCTTCAACGGATTCCAAGCTTATCCGGACATCTGGTTGAAGGACGGAAGCGGCAAGCTGGTATACGGCTCGATTCAGCCGGAGATGAGAACCGCGCTTGAGAAGCTGAGCCGGTTGTATAAGGACGGCGTCATCGATCGTGAATTTACTGTAAAGGACTGGAATAAAATTGCCGAAGACGTGGCGGCGGACCGGCTGGGGCTCGCTTACGGCAACGTCTCCGACGGCGGATTCATCCACAAGACGAACAAGGATAACAATCCGGACGCCGAATGGAAGGTATATCCGATCGTGTCCGTTGACGGCAGCGCCGTTAACCCGCAGCTCAGCGACACGGCCAACAACTTTTTCGTCGTGAAGAAGGGCGCCAAGCACCCGGAAGCGATGATTCAGCTGGCGAATATTTATCTGGAGCACTATTACCTGACGAGCTACGCGCCCGACCCGAATCCGTTCATATCCAACGCGAACGGCGTATTCCCGGGCAAATATCATCCCGTGCTGATCGACCCGCTCAACGTGAACCTGGACGCGTTCCGCCAAGTACAGGACGCGCTGGCCAAGAAGGACGGCAGCCAGCTCGGATTCCCGGCCAACGTTCATTACGACCGTCTGACGAAATACGCGGACGGCGATCAGACGATGTGGTTCTCCACGATCGTATTCGGCGGAGAAGGCTCCTACAGCGTCGTCGATTATTACGACAAAAACAAGCTGGGTCTGTACAACGCATTCCAGGGAGCGGCCACGCCGACCATGTCCGAGAAGATGGCCTCCTTGAAGAAGTTCCAGGACGAGACCTTCACCAAGATCATTATGGGCGAAGCGCCGATCTCCGAATTCGACAAGTTCGTCGAAGAGTGGAAGAAGCTCGGCGGAGATCAAATTACGGCAGAGGTAAACGAGAGGATTTAATGAAACCGCAGTTGCATCGAGAAGGCGGACCTGCCGCCTTCTCCTTATATTCGCACCGGAGGAGACTGCTATGATTAAAAGATGGCGGATGCAAATCCCGTTACACCTGATGCTGATTCCGGGGCTCGTCGCGATCCTGATCTTCAGCTACATCCCGATGGCGGGAGTCGTGATCGCTTTCCAGAAATTCGTGCCGATCAAAGGCATATTCGGCTCCGATTGGGTGGGGCTCGAGCATTTCCGTTATATGATACAGCTGCCGAACTTCTCGCAGATTATGTGGAACACCGTGTTCATCGCATCGATGAAAATCGTCGCCGGCATCGTCGTGCCCGTATCCATCGCGTTATTATTGAATGAAGTCCGCAGAGAAGCGTACAAGCGGATGATACAGACGCTCGTTTATTTGCCGTATTTCCTCTCATGGGTCATTCTAAGCGGCATTCTGATCGATATCTTGTCCCCTAGCCGGGGCGTCGTGAACCAGTTTATCGAGTGGCTCGGCTTCGACAGCATCTTCTTCCTCGGCAGCAACGATTGGTTTCCTTATACCTTGGTCATATCCAACGAATGGAAGGAATTCGGGTTCAGCACGATCGTCTATTTGGCCGCGCTTGCCGGGATTAATCCCGCCCTGTACGAGGCGGCGCTGGTCGACGGAGCCAGCAGGTGGAAGCAAACGCTTCATATCTCCTTGCCGGGCATGCTCCCGATCATCGTACTGATGGCGACGCTCAGCATCGGCAGCATTCTGAACGCCGGGTTCGAGCAAGTGTTCAATTTGTATGGACCAGCCGTGTACGAGAGCGGCGACATTATAGATACGTTCGTCTACCGAATCGGCTTGGAGGAAGCGCAGTACGGATTGGCCACGGCGGTCGGGCTGCTTAAATCGGTGGTGTCCCTGGTTCTGATCTCGGTCTCCTACTTCCTGGCGTACCGGTTCGCCAATTATCGCATTTTCTAGGGAGGTGTCCACCTATGAGCGGACATAAGTCGTCGTCCTATCGTCTATTCCAAGCGCTCAATTACGGCTTTCTTACCGCCCTGGCAATCCTGTGCGTCATGCCCCTGGTGCATCTGTTCGCCGTTTCGTTCAGCTCCAACTCCGCGGCAACGGCCGGCGAGGTGTTCCTGTGGCCCGTCGAATTTACGACCAAATCGTATGAATTCGTCCTGACGGAATCGGCCTTCATGAAGGCGATGGGCGTTACGGTATTGCGGGTATTGCTCGGCGTCTCCATCAACATGGTTCTGACGATACTGGTCGCCTATCCATTGTCGAAGGATGCGAAGGCGTTGTCCGGCAGGACCGTCTACGTCTGGATCTTCGTCTTCACGATGCTGTTCAGCGGGGGCATCATCCCGATGTACATGACCATGCGCTTCCTTGGCCTGCTTGATACGATCTGGGTGCTCGTGCTTCATGCGGCGGTGCCGGTATTCAATATCGTCATCCTGCTCAATTTCTTCCGAAACTTGCCGAAGGAACTGGAGGAAGCCGCATTGATCGACGGAGCCGGACATTGGCGCATTATGTGGGGCATATTCGTCCCCCTGTCCGCGGCATCCATCGCGACCGTTACGCTATTCTCGATCGTCATGCATTGGAACGCCTGGTTCGACGGCATTCTGTACATGAACTCGCCGGATCATTATCCGCTGCAGAGCTACCTCTATACGGTCGTGGTCGGCATTCAATCGATCATTAACAGCTCTACGGACATGGACGTGCTGACCATGGTGTCGGACCGTACCGCGCGGGCGGCCCAGCTGTTCGTCGGCTCGATTCCGGTGCTGCTCGTCTATCCGTTCCTGCAGCGCCACTTCACCAAAGGCATTGTTCTGGGCAGCGTGAAGGAGTAGCATAGATAGAAATGAGTGGCTTCTTCTTCGCCAAAAGGAGAGCAGGTTATGCATCGTTACATGAAACGAAAACGATTTACGATTTTCGGCAAGCTCGTGCTTGCCTTTCTCGTCGTTATGGCGCCTCTGCTCGTGCTCGGCGTGGCCATTAGCGACAGAGGAGCCGGCATCGTGGAGAAAGAAATATCCGGCTCCCTGCGGCAGCAGGTTCAGTTCTATCTGCTGTCCCTGGAGACGGAAATCGACCGGATGACCAATCTCCAGCGGGAATTCATGAACGATGAGGATCTGGATTCCCTCTCCTTGATGGTGCAGCGGATGTCGTTGTACGAGCAGTTGTCCGCGGCGAAGCGGCTGCAGGCCAGATTAAGAATGATCAAGGAGTCCAGCGTCTATATATCGTCCGCCAAGGCGTATCTCCCTTCGATTCATCGCGTCGTTTCGTCGGAAGGGGATATCGGGGACCTGAATCAAACGACGCTCGACGAGGTGAAGGAGAGCTCGCTGCGTTCGGCCGAGCCTATTATTTACGAGGGAGAGCGTCTGTATATTCGCGAATTTTATCCCAGTCCTTACAACTTGAACGTTCGAAACCCCAGCTTCATTCTGGAGCTGGAGATCGCCGTTCCCGAACTATACCGGTTCCTCGAACAGCTGCCGGGCTATAGCAACGGCGGGGCGGCGTTAGTCGGCGACAGCGCCGTCATCGTCAGCGGCCGCCATGCCGACTCGTTCGGTAAGATCAGGGATAAGCTGAATCAAACGAAGAGCGCGTGGCTGGAAGCGGGCGTGGAGGGAACGGGGGCATCGGATGACGGGGCGGCTCAGACCGCTGCGGTTGCTTACGAGGACGGAAATTTTCTGATTGCCCATCAATACTCGGCCGCGCTGAATCTTCGTCTTATCGTCTATGTGCCGGAGAACGAAGTGATGGGGCCGCTTGAGAATTACCGCACGTACCTCTGGGTCGCGCTGGCGGTTGCCGTCATGGTTCTTCCCCTCTTCGCGTACTGGATTTACCGCATCATTCACCGGCCGCTTCGCAAGCTTGTCGGCGCTTTCCGCAAGGTGGAAGCGGGCATGATGCAGGTGGAGATCCGGCATGACAGCAACGATGAATTCCAGTACCTATACGAAAAGTTTAATGATATGGTCGCCCACCTGAACAAGCTGATTTACGAAGTGTACGAGCAGAAGATCCGGCTGCAGCAATCCGAGCTGAAGCAGCTGCAATCGCAGATCAATCCGCATTTTCTCTACAATAGCTTCTATCTGATCTACAGGATGACCAAAGCTTACGACATCGACAACGCGACCCGGTTCACCCGTTTTCTCGGCGATTATTACCAGTACCTTACAAGGAACGCAAAGGAAGAGGTTCTTCTGGCGGACGAAATCCGCCATGTCCAGTCCTATATCGAGATTCAATCGATTCGATTCGGGGATCGGATCATGGTCAGCCTCGAGGAATTGCCGGAAGCGATGGCGGGGCTCCACGTCCCGAGGCTGATCCTCCAGCCTATCGTGGAGAATGCCTATCAGCACGGGTTCGGCGGGGATACGGACAATTGCCTGCTTCGAATCGGCTTCCGGTGCGAACGCACGCAAGAGGGGGTGGCCGCGGCGGTGATCCGCATCGAAGATAACGGCATCGGGCTTCCGCCAGAGGAGATGGAGCAATGGCGGAGAACGTTCGCGCGGGACTACCAGGATGCCGAAACGACGGGCATGCTGAACGTGCATCGCAGGCTGCGGCTCAAATTCGGGGATTCGGCGGGCATCCGGCTGCACAGCGCCGGCGCGGGATTGTCGGTCGAAGTCGTGCTTCCGTTGCCCGAGAGCGATGCGGAGGACGCGCGGCAAACGACGAATACGGGAGGGAATTAGTTATGATGAAGCTGCTGATCGTGGATGATGAACCGCTGGCCGTCAACTACTTGGTGGAAGCGCTGAGCGATATGCCTAACCTGCAGTTCGACATGACCAAAGCCTATTCCGGCAAGGAGGCGCTGGCGAAGCTGGGCAACGGCAAGGTCGACATTCTGCTCACGGATATCCGCATGCCCGGGATGAACGGGATGGAGCTTGCGGATGCGATACTTGCGATGCGGCCTAGATGCAGAGTCATCTTCCTGACGGGCTACAACGATTTCGATTACGTCCAAACCGCGATGCGCAAGGGCGGCGTCGACTACGTCCTGAAGACCGAAGGAGACGGCGCGATCATGCAAGCGCTGGAGAAGGCGGTCGCGGATATCGAAGCGGAGCTGAACGACAAACAAATTTTGCAGCGGGCGCGTCAGCAGGTTCATCTCGCGCTGCCCTCCCTGCGCCGTGATTACTTGATCGATTTCCTGCAAGGAGACGTGGACCGTCCGGATGCCCGCGGGAAGCGGTTCAAAGAGCTGGACATCGATCTGGATCCCGAGCAGCAGGTGCTCGCGATGGTCGGCCGGATCGATGCCTGGGGTTCGTTCTCGGCCCCGGCCGACCGGGTGCTGCTCTTCTATTCGATTCATAATATCGCGGAAGAATATATGCGCTCGGACGTGCGCTACATCTCGTTCCAATACGATCGTTCGCGCATCGTGTGGCTGCTGCAACCGAGGCGGGGCGAATCGATGGAAGCGGCGCGGAAGGCGCTGGACGCTTGCGCCGAGAGCATTCAGTACGCTTGCAAGAGCATTCTGCGCATCCCGCTGTCGCTCGCCGTATCGCTGCGCGCCGTTAGCTGGGAGCAGGCGGGCGAGCTGCTCGAGCATCTGAAGCTTCAGCTGACCTTCTGCATGGCGGCGGGGGAGGAAACATTGGTGGTCGAAACGCCGGAGCATGACTTCAATGGCTCGAAGCCGTCCAGCGATTTGATGCTCGAGATCGGCCGTCTTCGCTCCAATATCCATAAGCTCGATCTGCTCGAGGCGTCCATGGATAACGGAACAACGGACGAGTTCGAAGCGTTGTACGAGAGCTTGTTCCAGGTAAGCGGCGGCTTGTTCGCCAGCGAGGAGGGCAAATGGCTGGGATTGGAGCTGTTCTCCCATCTTTCGGCGTTTTTCCTGACGTATCTGAACAAACGGAAGCTGATCGGCGAACTGAAAGGCGAGATGCCTATCGAGTCGATCTACGATCCGAACCAGCATGCCGGGCTGGAAGCGATGCTGACGTTCTTCGGGGAAATGGGCAGACGCATCGCCGATTACAACGCGAAGCAGCAGAAGGAACGAAGCCACGATATCGTCGACCGCGTGCAACGCTATATTCATCAATTCCTGCACGAGGAGCTCTCTCTGACGAAGCTCGCCGACATCGTCTATCTGAGCCCGCCGTACCTGTCCCGCATGTACAAACAAATGACCGGGCAGGGTCTGCTCGACTACATCAACGAAACAAGAATTCAGAGGGGAAAGCTGCTGCTGAAGCAAACGGATAAAAAGATTCACGACATCGCCTCCGAGGTGGGCTTCGAATCCGCGCCTTACTTCACGCGGCTGTTCCGCAAAAAAACGGGCATGACTCCGCAGGAGTACCGGGAGAGCAGCAAAGGGATGGAGTCGCTGTGAGCGGCATAAAGAGGAGGTTGTATTCATGAAGTTTGCGATCAAGTTTTCACAAGCAGCGGCGGAGCTAGTAGCGGACATGACGCCAAGAGAGCTGCTTAATCAAGTATGCTGCCCGACTTACGGAAGAGTTGGCGGCGATCGCGACGATACGTTCGGGGCGATGTTCTTCCATCCGACCAAACGGGAGGAGCTGCTGGAGCAGATCGCCCGGTTCCGGTCGACATGCAATATCCCGCCGTTTATCGTAAGCGATCTGGAATGCGGAGCCGGCAACATGGTGCTTGGCGCGACGAAGTTTCCCTACATGATGTCGCTCGGTCAAGCGAATTCGGAGGAGCTCGCTTACGAAGTGGGCGCGATCGCGGCGAAGGAAGCCGGCGAGCTCGGCTATAATTGGACCTTCTCGCCCGTAGCCGATCTCGCGTATGATCCCGACAGCCCCGTCGTGAGCATGCGGAGCGCGGGCAGGGATCCCGAGCATGCCGCCAGGATCGTCTCCGCGTATATGCGCGGGCTGCAGGAGCATGGCATGATGGCGACCATCAAGCATTTCCCCGGCGACGGCTACGGGTCCTATGACCAGCATCTGACGACGCCGGTTAACCCGCTTGACCGCGAGGCTTGGCGCGAGGGGCCGGGCAAGGTGTTCCGGCAGCTGATCGACGACGGCGCGATGGCCGTCATGCCGGGCCATATCTCCTTGCCCGCGTTCGACGAGCCCGATGAGGCGACGGGCGCGTACCCGCCGGCGACCATCTCGAAGAAGCTGCTCGTCGATCTGCTGCGCGGAGAGCTGGGCTTCGAAGGTCTCGTCGTGACCGATGCGGTGGAGATGGGCGGACTCGTCGGCTATCGGAACTACTTCGACGCCTGCGCGCTCGCGCTGGAGAACGGCTGCGATATTCTGCTGTTCCCGCGCATGGACGTTGTCTTCTATCGCGAGATGGAGCTGAGACTAAGGACGGGAATGCTCTCCATGGAGACGCTGCGCGAACGGGCGGTTAGGGTGGTTTCGCTCAAGCATCAGTTGGGACTGCTGAATAAGGAGCCGGTTGAGCGCGAGGCTTCGGATGCAGCCCGCCATGCGGCAACAGCCAGGGAGGTTGTCGCCCGGAGCATCACCGTCGTCCGGGACCGTCATCATCTGGTGCCCTATCCGGTCGCGAACGACACGCGCGTGCTGCATGCGGCCATTATGAACAATCACGGTCAGTATGGGGAGCTGTACAGCCGAATCAAGTCGGAGCTCGGGAAATATTCCGGCCAAGTGACGCAGTGGATCGATCCGGGACCGGACCGGTTGTATCAGGCCATGGTCGATCGCTCCTTCGACCTCGTTATCTGCTCCATCGGAAGCCGGCTGAGCTATGGACTGAACGTCGTGCGGCTGCATGACGAGGTCGCCCGGAACATGATGGGCGGCTGGACGAAGCTCGGCACGCCGATCATATTCGTCTCGCACTTCCATCCGTACGTTCACAAGGAATACGAGACGTCGATCGACACGATCGTGAACACGTATGGCGATATCGACTGTACCGTGGAACACTTAGTAGAGGGATTGTTCGGAAGGCGCGAGCTCAAGCGCACCCTGCATGCGCATGACTAGACGCTTCGGGGCGCAAGCGCCAAGTCGGTTGAGACGGAGTTCATCATGCGGCTAACACTTCTGTATGGCATCTCTTTTGCGTCCTTTGGACGCTCAGGCTGTCGAGAAAGTCTCGACAGCCTATCTTTTGTCTAATTGGTTCAACACGACACAGCGTTAATGTGATATAATAATGGTATCAATTATTAGATCGGTAGGTGTTGTTCGTGCTTCGTTCGAAT
>NZ_JANIPJ010000090.1 GCF_024623455.1 Paenibacillus soyae
TGCTCGCCTACCTGTGTCGGTTTGCGGTACGGGCACCTTCGCCTGGCTAGAGGCTTTTCTCGACAGCCGGAGTACATGACCTTCGCTACTGCAATTTTCGCTCCCCATCACAGCCCAGCCTAATAGTTGGCGGATTTGCCTACCAACTAGCCTCACTGCTTGGACGGACTATTCCATCAGTCCGCGTCACTGCCCTTCTGTGTCACCCCATTGCTCATAACGGCTTACGGTGGTACAGGAATATCAACCTGTTGTCCTTCCACTACGCCTTT
>NZ_JANIPJ010000091.1 GCF_024623455.1 Paenibacillus soyae
TCTTGATGTCGGCCGGGTTCACGCCCGCTTTGTCCAACAATTCCTTGTTGTAATAGATAACCGACGCGCCAACGTGATAATCCACACCGTAGTAGTTGCCGTCCTTCGCGTAGATGTCAAAGCGCGCTTTGACGAGATTGCCGAGCTCCGGCTCGACGATGTCATTAAGCGGCACCAGCTGCGGCTCGCCTTTCAAGAAGTTCGGGAACTTTCCGAGCTCGATGTCCGCGAGGTCCGGTGCGCCGCTGCCCGATTGCAGCGACACCAGC
>NZ_JANIPJ010000092.1 GCF_024623455.1 Paenibacillus soyae
GGCACGGGCAAATGGACGAGCCAAAGCTCCCTGGATCTCGGCGTGCCGCTCTCCATCATTACGGAATCCGTCTTCACGCGCTTCCTGTCCGCGATGAAGGAAGAGCGCGTAGCGGCGAGCAAAGTGCTCAAAGGGCCTGCTAAAGCGCCGTTCCAAGGCGACAAAGCGGCATTCATCGAAGCGGTCCGCAAGGCGCTGTTCGCGAGCAAGATCTGCTCGTACGCGCAAGGCTTCGCGCAGATGCGCGCGGCATCCGAGGAGTAT
>NZ_JANIPJ010000093.1 GCF_024623455.1 Paenibacillus soyae
TCGGGTGGGCACTCTAAAGTGACTGCCGGTGACAAACCGGAGGAAGGTGGGGATGACGTCAAATCATCATGCCCCTTATGACCTGGGCTACACACGTACTACAATGGCCAGTACAACGGGAAGCGAAGTCGCGAGATGGAGCCAATCCTATCAAAGCTGGTCTCAGTTCGGATTGCAGGCTGCAACTCGCCTGCATGAAGTCGGAATTGCTAGTAATCGCGGATCAGCATGCCGCGGTGAATACGTTCCCGGGTCTTGTACAC
>NZ_JANIPJ010000095.1 GCF_024623455.1 Paenibacillus soyae
GAGGGGGCCGCAGTGAAAAGGCCCAAGCGACTGTTTAGCAAAAACACAGGTCTGTGCGAAGCCGTAAGGCGAAGTATACGGGCTGACGCCTGCCCGGTGCTGGAAGGTTAAGGGGAGCGGTTAGGGGCAACCCGAAGCTGTGAACCGAAGCCCCAGTAAACGGCGGCCGTAACTATAACGGTCCTAAGGTAGCGAAATTCCTTGTCAGGTAAATTCTGACCCGCACGAATGGCGTAACGACTTGGGCGCTGTCTC
>NZ_JANIPJ010000096.1 GCF_024623455.1 Paenibacillus soyae
AGTGACCCCTTAAAGTTAGACAAATATTTTTATGCAACCTGTTGGGCATGAGCTCGGTACTGTACCGGGCTCATGCCTTTTAATTTTGACTTGATGCGTTTGTAATTGTAGTAATCGATGTATCGTTTTAGTTCTTGCTTAAAGTGATCTACACTTTCAAACTCATTAAGATAAAGAAACTCCGACTTCATAATGCCAAAGAAGTTTTCCATTACCGCGTTATCGTAACAATTTCCTTTGCGCGACATGCTTTGG
>NZ_JANIPJ010000097.1 GCF_024623455.1 Paenibacillus soyae
AGGGGTGCGCTCTAACCAGCTGAGCTAAAGGCCCTCGGGTATTCTATTCGCTATAGAACTCCAGAAAGATCGAAATTGATCTTTCAAAACTGACAACGAGCGAGCAACAATCCTGCCTGAGAGTTGCCTGTGGAAGCTTATGCTTCCTATCCGATCTTCATCGAGATCGGGTATATCCTTAGAAAGGAGGTGATCCAGCCGCACCTTCCGATACGGCTACCTTGTTACGACTTCACCCCAATCATCTACCCCACC
>NZ_JANIPJ010000098.1 GCF_024623455.1 Paenibacillus soyae
CGGTCCAAGTACCATTGGCGCTGGAGGGCTTAACGGTCGTGTTCGGTATGGGAACGCGTGGTTCCCCTCCGCCATCGCCACCAAACGATGTTCAATGTTTGCACATTGAAAACTGGATACGAAAGTTCAGCTGAAGTGATCTTTAACTCATTTAGGATAAGCCCTCGACCGATTAGTATTCGTCAGCTCCACACGTTGCCGTGCTTCCACCCCGAACCTATCAACCTCGTCGTCTTCAAGGGGTCTTACTAATTG
>NZ_JANIPJ010000009.1 GCF_024623455.1 Paenibacillus soyae
TGCTAAAGCGCCGTTCCAAGGCGACAAAGCGGCATTCATCGAAGCGGTCCGCAAGGCGCTGTTCGCGAGCAAGATCTGCTCGTACGCGCAAGGCTTCGCGCAGATGCGCGCGGCATCCGAGGAGTATAGCTGGGATCTGCGCTACGGCGACATCGCGATGATCTTCCGCGGCGGCTGCATCATCCGCGCGCGCTTCCTGCAGAACATCAAGGACGCGTACGACCGCGATCCGGAGCTGCGCAACCTGCTGCTCGATCCATACTTCCAGAACATCGTGGAATCGTACCAAGGCGCATGGCGCGAGGTAGTCGCGGCAGCCGTGACGAACGGCGTGCCGGTACCGGCGTTCGCGAGCGCGCTGGCTTACTTCGACAGCTACCGTACAGAGCGTTTGCCGGCTAACCTGCTGCAAGCGCAGCGCGATTACTTCGGCGCTCATACGTTCAAGCGCGTCGACAAGGAAGGCACCTTCCACTTCAATTGGATGCAATCCTAAGCGTCAGCGCTCGGGAATCAACCCGTAAGCTGCTTGTCTCAGCAAGTGCCGAAGCCGGCTGGCTTCTTGATCGCAGTAATGCCTGCGCATGATGAGGGCCATGGCGGCTTCGGCAAAATACAGAAAGTTCTGCATCAGGCGTGGCTGCGGCAGATCCATGAGCGATGGATCTTCGTCAGCCACCTTTTTTTTGATATAACCCAGCATCCATACGACGTCCTCTCGGCACAGAGGATGCTCGGGGTCCAGGATTTGTTTGATCTTTTGCTCGGTAGCTTGAAACGCCCGCGTCGAAGCTTCGCTTGGCATAGGCTTGTCGCTCCCTTTTTTGGAATAGGAATCGAGATTGCATCATTATCATCCATACGGCTTATTCCTATTTTTTATACCCCGAATACCGAAAAAAATGATATGATATGGAAGAAATGCGGCGCTGACCGCGCAAAAAGGATGGTTGATCGATGGTTTCACAAGCTTCGCGCGACAAGCTGATCTTAATCGGTTTTATGGGAACGGGGAAATCGAGCGTCAGCAGGCTCCTGGCGGATAAGCTGGGATGGCTGAGACTGGACGCGGACGAAGAGATCGAACGAGCCGAAGGGCGGACCATCCCGGAGATTTTCGCGAGCGACGGGGAGGAAGCGTTCCGCGCGATCGAGAGCCGGGTTTTGGCAGGCCTGATAAACCGCAAGGAGCCTATCGTGATAGCAACCGGGGGCGGAGCCGTCCTGAGGGAAGAGAATCGAGAGGCGATGCTGGGCGGCGGATTCGTCGTGGCGCTTGCGTGCAGCGCGGAGCGGATCATCGCTAGGGTGAAGGCGGATACGGAGAGACCGCTCCTCCAAGGAGATGTGGAGAGCAGGGTACACGCTCTGCTGGAGCAACGGAAAGGCATTTACGACTTCGCGCATTTCTCGATCGACACGACGGAGCTCACGGTCGAACAGGTCGTGGAGAACGTCTTAAGAGAATGGAAGCTTCATTTCAATTGACTATAGATAGGAGACGTAACGAGAAATGGATGTAATCGTCACGCCGACGCCCCGGCTGAAGGGTAGAATCGAGGCGCTTTCCTCGAAAAATTACACGACGAGATATTTGCTTGTAGCGGCGCTTGCCGAAGGTACCAGCACGATTTATTATCCTGCCCACAGCGAAGACAGCGACGCTATGCGCCGGTGCATCCGGGATTTGGGAGCGATTGTGGAAGAGGACGACGAGAAAATCGTCATTACCGGCTTCGGCCGGAATCCGAAGCCGGCGGAACAGCTGGACGTTGGCAACGCGGGAGCCGTGCTCCGTTTCCTCATGGCCATTGCTTCGTTATGCCCGGACGTCACCTTCATCAACCGGTATCCGGACTCGCTCGGCAAACGCCCTCATAACGATTTAATCGAGTCGCTGAGCAATATGGGCGTCACTATTGAGCATAATGAAGGCAAGCTCCCGATCCGCATTCAAGGCGGCAAGCCTCGCGGCGGGCACATTCAAGTATCCGGGAACATCAGCTCCCAATTCCTTAGCGCGCTTCTTTTTTTGACCCCGCTGCTGGATGAAGACAGCGAAATCGAGGTGCTCCACGATCTGAAGTCCAAGGTCGTCGTCGGCCAGACGCTGGAAGTGCTGGAGCAAGCCGGCATCGTTATTCATGCCGACGAGGATTATATGCGCTTCCGCGTGCCTGGCGGTCAACGCTACGAAGCGAAGACGTATCACGTTCAGGGGGATTATCCCGGCTCCGCCGCGATTCTTGCGGCAGCCGCCGTCACGGAATCGGATGTTGTCGTGAATCGTCTGATGGAGAACAGCAAGCAGGGAGAGCGCGCGGTCGTCGACGTGCTTCGCATGATGGAAACGCCTCTGACTCACGAGAACGGCGTTGTGCACGTACAAGGCAACTGCAAGTTGAAGGCCGTTGAATTCGACGGAGACCATGCGACGGACGCGGTTCTCGCCATGGTAGCGGCAGCCGTCTTCGCGGAAGGCACGTCCCGTTTCTATAACGTCGAGAATCTGCGTTACAAGGAATGCGACCGCATCACGGATTATTTGAACGAGCTTCGCAAAGCGGGAGCGAACGTCGAGGAGCGCCAGAGCGAAATTATCGTTCACGGACGGCCGGAAGGCGTCGAAGGCGGAGTCGATATCGACGCGCATTATGATCATCGCGTCATTATGGCGCTCACGGTGGTAGGATTGCGTTCGAAGGCGCCGATCCGGATTCATGACGCGCATCATGTCGCCAAGTCGTATCCGATTTATTTCGACCACCTGAAAGCGCTGGGCGCTAACGTAGAATGGGTAAACGGAGCATCCTCTTCTCATTAAAATCTTGATGGACCGAGGTGTGGCAATGGCGTTTCAAAATCCGGACAGAGAGCAGATCAAACATTTGCTGCAGGGCAGCGATACCGTAGCGGTCGTCGGCTTATCCGACAACCCGGAGCGGATATCGTACATGGTGTCCGAAGCGATGCAGAAGAAAGGCTATACGATTATTCCCGTCAATCCGAACGCGGATACCATACTGGGGCAGAAAAGCTATGCCAAGCTAAGCGACATTCCCGTGCCGGTCGATATCGTGAACGTGTTCCGGCGCAGCGAGCATACGCCTGGCGTGGCCGAGGAAGCGGCGGCGATCGGCGCCAAGACGCTCTGGCTCCAGCTCGGCATCTCGAATGAAGAAGCGGCCTCTATCGCTTCCGCCGCAGGAATGAACGTCATCATGGACCGCTGCATCAAGGTCGAGGATTCGATCCTCCTGCCCGAAGGAAAACCCAAATCCTAACGGTTATAATTATCACGTCTAATCTCCACAATAAGAAAGGCTTCAGGAGGAGCGGTCCGGAGCATAAAGCTTAACGGGCTGCTTGGCTGAAGACTTACGCTTAACATCCAAGGAGGACACGACGTGAATCAATATTCGCAACAGCCGGTACAATTCCAAGGCGGAAGACAGAATTTCTCGACACAATCGCAATTCCAACCATCCGGATTCGTTCAATCCAGCTACCAAGGTCAGCTGAGCCAACCTTCGTTCGGCCGCACGCAGCAATCCATCGTAAGCAGCCCGACGAACAACAGCTACGGCTCCCAAAACACGCAATACGGCTATCAGCAGAATTCCGCGTCCGCTTATAGCTCGTTTAACCAACCGGCTATTACGAACACATTCATTTCGCATCAACCGGTTCAAAGCCATGCCAGCTCCCCGGCTACGGCATTCGGCAATGTTGGTCCGGTGATCGCTCGCGTTGGCTACCAAGCCGGTATTGACAATCAGAACCAAGGTCAATACCAGTCCCAAAGCCAATTCGGACAGCAGCAGTCCTACTACCAACCGGTGCAATCCTCCTTTGCGGCATCGAACACGGGCATGGGTTTGCAAAATCAAAACCAATACCAAGCCGCTCAAGGCTTTGGCATGTCCCAGGTTCATTCCAGCACGACTTCGCAGCATCCGGTGTACGAAGCGACCAACGCCTATCAGCAAGCAGGTCCGGTCATTTCGCAGTTGGGATACCAAGCGGGCAATTCGAACTCGAACTTCCGTTAATCGGCAAGTAATCCCGACAAGGGAAAGAATCATCAACAGGGCGGGCCTTCGGCCCGTCTTTTATTTTGACAAATAAGAAGCCAGCGCTTAACATCGTAATAGACAAGTTCTAGATAGCGCTTACGAAGGAGGCAAGCCCATGACTTTCATAGGGAGCCTGCAGCAATTGGGCAGAGCTTTCATGCTGCCGATGATCGTGCTCCCCGCTGCCGCGGTGTTTTTAAGCTTAAGCCAGCTGCCATGGGATTGGATCGGATTGCCCGGCATGCCGGAGCATTTAAGGGCCGCCAGCGATATCATATTCGCTTATTTGCCGTTTGTGTTTGCGCTTGGCATCGCGCTTGGGCTTACCGGCAACGCCCTCGCGGCCGGGATGGCGGCATTGATAGGCATGATCATCTATACGGGCATCACCGGGTCCGCGAACCCCGAAATCGAACCGACCGTGCTGATTGGATCCTTTATGGGCATCATTTCGGGCTTCAGCCACGAACGATTCAAGGATCTTAAGCTGCCGGAGTATATTCAATTTTTTGGCGGGCCGCGATTTGTTCCGTTGTTTGTTAGTTTTATTTCGCTCTTATTTGCCATAGGTATGGTTAATATTGCTCCTTATTTGCAAGCCCTGCTAGTTGAGCTAGGGAAAACCGTATCGTCGGGCGGAGGGTTCGGCGTTTTCCTATACGGCTTCATCCATCGTATTCTCACCGTTTTCGGTCTTCACCATTTGGTTAGCCATGTGTTCTGGTTCCAAATCGGCGGCTATGAAACGGAAGCCGGAAACATGGTGTATGGCGACTTGCCTCGGTTTTTCGCCGGCGATCCGACTGCGGGCAGCTTCATGGCGGGGCTTTATCCGACGATGATGTTTGCGCTGCCGGCCATTGCGTTCGCGATCATCCATGAAGCGCGGGAGGACCTCAAGCCGAAAATTCGCAAAACGTTTCTTTACGCCGCGCTTGCTTCGTTCTTGACGGGCGTAACGGAGCCGGTCGAGTTCGCGTTCCTGTTCGTGGCTCCTTATTTGTATGTGGTACACGCTCTGTTATCCGGCGTTATTATGTGGATTACATATGAGCTTGGCATTCTGCACGGCTTTTCCTTCTCGGCGGGCGCCATCGATTTTATCATTAACGAGCACCTGGCCACGAGAGGCTGGCTGCTTCTTCCAATCGGCGTCGTCGTCGGCATTGTGTATTACTTCTTATTCCGCTGGGCGATTCGCCGCTTCCGTATTCCGACCCCTGGACGCGAAGAAGGTTCTCAGCTTGACGAATGGGCAGGGGACATTCCGTACCGGGCGCCCCTTATCCTGCAAGCGATCGGCGGCAAGCAGAACATCGTCCAAATGGAATCATGTATTACTCGGCTTCGCCTGAAAGTATCGAACGAGAAAATAATCGATATCAACGCGCTTCGTAATCTAGGCGCGGCGGGCGTAATCAGGCTGGGCGGCGGACATGTTCAAGTCGTTTTCGGCACGTACTCCGAGCTCATCCGCGAAGAAATGCTGAAGGCTATCCGCCGCGATCAGGCGCAGGTGCTGTTCCATTCCCCGATGCAAGGGAAGATGATTCCGCTCGAAGAGGTTCCCGATCCGATATTCGCCGGGAAGCTCGTAGGGCAGGGCGTCGCGTTCATCCCGGACCGGGGCGAGCTGGTATCGCCGGTCAAAGGGAAAGTCATCCATATTTATCCTACGATGCACGCGATCGGAATCAAGACGGCGGAAGGGCTGGAAGTCCTGCTGCACATCGGTATCGATACGTCCCGATTGGCCGGGAAATCATATTTCCAGTCGCTCGTGAAGGAAGGGGACGACGTTACGCCAGGCATGCTGCTTATCCGCTTTAACCTGCAGCGGGTGCGGAAGGAAGCCAAATCTTTGGCCACACCAATGGTCATTACGAACTCCGACGTCGTCCAGTCTTGGAGATACGCGCCTTTCAAAGCGGTGAGAAAGGGACAATCGTCGGTCATGTCAGTCGTGCTTAAAGAGAGCAATGGTGGAGGGGAAACACAATGATTCAAGGGATTGGCGCCTCGTCGGGCATCGCGGTCGGGAAGGCGTTCGTATTGCCGAACTGGGAATGGGAAGTGCCTGATCAGAAAATCGACGTTGCGGATTTCGCCAGGGAGTTCGAACGGGTCTACGAAGGCATTCGTACCTCGAAAAATGAAATCGAACAAATCAAGGACGAGCTAAGAGAGGTTGTCGGCTCGGAAGAGACACATATATTCGACGCGCATATCGCGATTCTGGACGATCCCGTCTTTATGAACGAGATTCAAGGCATTATCCAGCGCCAGTACAAAGCGGCGGAAGTCGCGGTCAAAGAAGCGATCGACCATTTCGTTACCATGTTCGACCTGCTTGACGATGATTACATGAAGGAACGGGCGCTCGACATCAAGGATGTCGGCAACCGGCTGCTCAAGCATTTGCTGGGCGTGCCGGAAATCGCGCTGCCGAAGGATACGCAGCCATTCATTCTCGTAGCCAAAGAGCTGTCGCCGTCTCAGCTAGCCCACATCAATCCCGATCATGTGCTCGGAATCGTCACAATGGCGGGCAGCACGACCTCGCACTCGTCCATTATGGCTCGAGCTTTGGGCATTCCGCTCGTCGTGGGCATCGAAGGCGATCTCAAGGAGCCGATTACTACCGGGCAGACGATCGTCATCGATGGCGGGGACGGCAAAGTGTTCATCGATCCCGCGCCGGACGTCATCGAACAATATCATTCACTTCATGAGAAGCAGACGGAAGCGAAGAGGAAGCTGCAGCATATCGCGGACCGCCGAGCGGTCACGCCGGACGGGAAAGCGCTCAGGCTCGAGGCCAATATCAGCTCCATGAAGGAGCTTGAAATCGCCCTTTCCAGCGGAGCGAACGGCGTAGGGCTGTTCCGGACTGAGTTTCTATATATGGACCGTAACCGATTCCCCCGGGAAGAAGAACAGTATGAAGTATATCGCAGCGTGGCGGAGAGGCTGGGCGGCGACCCGCTCGTCATTCGAACGCTAGACATCGGGGGCGACAAGCAGCTGGATTATTTCGAGCTGCCGGAGGAAGACAACCCGTTCCTCGGCTATCGGGCGATCCGTATATCGCTCGACCGCAAGGATCTGTTCAAGACGCAGCTGCGGGCTATCCTCCGGGCGAGCGCCTTCGGAGAAGTGAAATTAATGTACCCGCTTATCTCGTCCATCGAAGAAGTGCGCGCGGCTAATGCCATTCTTGACGAAGCCAAGCGGGAGCTGGATCGAGAAGGAATTCCATACAACCCAAATATGAAGGTCGGCATTATGATCGAAGTGCCGGCAGCGGTCATGATCGCCGATTTGCTTGCGCAGGAAGTCGATTTTTTCAGCATCGGGACCAATGATTTAGTGCAATTCACGCTGGCCGTCGACCGAATGAACGAAGAAATTTCGCATCTCTACGATCCGTTCCATCCGGCACTGCTTCGGATGCTGGTGCAGACGACTGCAGCGGCCAAGAAGAGCGGCATTACGATCAGCGTGTGCGGGGAGATGGCCGGAGATTTGCGGGCGCTGCCGATCTGGCTGAGTCTGGATGTCGACGAGCTTAGCATGTCCGCGCATTCCATCCTTCATGTCAAGCAGCGTCTTCTTGACACCCGGCAGGAACAATGCCGAGCTCTACTCGAGCAGCTGAAGACATGCCGCACCAGCGGCGAGATTGTTCAGAGGCTTGAAGATTTCAGCGCCTCCTCAATAAGCCCCGTTTTCAGCGCCGATAAGGTTGAATAGAGCCATAAAAAAACAGCGAATGGTTATCCCATTCGCTGTTCTAATGCGTCCACAAATGCTTTTGCATACGGAGGAAGATCGGGGGGTCTGCGCGCGGAAATGAGATTCCCGTCGACAACGACGGGCTCGTCCAGCCATTCGGCTCCCGCGTTCTCCATGTCGTCCCGAATACCCGGGGTGGAGGTCACTTTCCGTCCCGTTAATATTTTGGCCGAGATGAGCACCCAGCCCGCATGGCAGATTTGGCCGATCGGCTTATCCGCTTCGTTCATTTCCTTGACCAACTGCAGAACCTTCGGATAACGTCTCAGCTTATCCGGCGCCCACCCTCCGGGTACGAGCAGACCGTGAATGTCATCGCCGTTCACTTCGTCGAACGACAGATCGGCAACGGCAGGCACGCCGTATTTGCCGATGTGGGTTTTGCCTTTCTCGGGTCCCGCGAACAGGACGGTCGCGCCTGCTTCGCGCGCGCGATATACCGGATACCATAATTCCAAATCCTCGAACTCGTCGTCCAGCAGGCAAATAACCGTTTGGTTATGCAAGGTCATATCGCAAGCCTCCATCTCCATGAAATGTTGAACAATCAATCATTCCTATTGTAACGAAGGAGTATATATGAATCAAATGAACAAATGGCTACGCTTTATACCCGCTTTGGCATGGATGGGCGTCATCTTCGCGTTATCCTCCCGCACCGGCGACGAGATCAACTCGGTTCTGCCATTCTTCCAAAAGTTTTTTCCCGGCATGACGGACTTTAACTGGGGACATTTCGTCTCGTACTTTATTCTCGCCGCCGCATTCGATTACGGCTTCGGCAGAAGAGCCGACGGGATTGTTCTCAAGCTCGCCATTATTTTGTTATGCGGCTTATACGGCGTGACGGATGAGCTTCACCAGTCGTATGTCGGAGGGCGCATGATGGATATGAAAGATATACGCAACGATATGATCGGAGCGGCTGTTTGGACGATCGTCATCTCCATTCCTTTTGTTCGGAAGAAGTGGAGACGTTACGCGAGTTAATCGTTTCGATGGTCGTAGAAAAAATTACAAAGCATCGTCAGCAGGATTTTTGACAAAAAAGGTCGAATATTTTATTCACAAAGCTGAAACGAAGGAAGGCAATTCCCCAGCAGGAACGCCGCCGTTTCGCGTGATTAAAGTAGGATAGATAGCGGCTTTTCGCCGTTATGAGAAGGAGTTGGCCATCTTGCGGAAAAAATGCCTCTGCGGCGAAACAATGACGATGAAATTGCGTACGGTCATCTATTCGGGGAAAGTGGAAATCGATAATGTGCCGATTTTTTCGTGCGCGTCATGCAGTAGAAGCGAGGTCATTCCCGAAGTGAAGCCGGATTTGACGGGTCTGATCGCTCAGCTTGGAGCTCATCCTCATAAAGGTAGCTTTTTGTTTAACGAATGCAACGAATGGGCAGATTTGTTAGTAGAAGCAAAAGCGTACAAGCAACAGCCGGAGGCGCATGAAGTAGAGGCGCTGATCGAGCAGCGCGTGAATATGCTTCTTGATTTGTATTTGCTGGCGCAATCCTTGAACGACGAATCCTGGATCGAGGATATTAAGAAACGTCTGAACCAAATCAGCAGACGAACATTGCATACATAACGCCCTCAACGAGATTGAATAAGCTAGACGAGCGGCTGATATGATCCCTGCAACTGTTCCATCAAACTGTCATCCGTTGTAAATTCGTTACCCGCAGCAGGATTCCTCACATGTATTTCTTACGACCGATAGGCGTTAACATTGCGAAAAGTAATATTTTGTCGTATTATTACGTTAATATACGGCGTACGAAAGAATGAAAAATTTGAGCAAATGGAGAGAGAATCCGTGACGGTAACCATTTATGATGTAGCAAGAGAAGCAGGTGTATCCATGGCAACGGTTTCCCGGGTGGTCAACAACAACCCGAACGTGAAACCGGCAACGAGAAAGAAAGTATACGAGGCCATCGAACGTCTCGGCTATCGTCCGAACGCGGTAGCTCGCGGCTTGGCCAGCAAGAAGACGACAACGGTCGGCGTCGTGATTCCCGATATATCCAACGCGATTTTCGCGGAAGTGGCGCGCGGCATCGAAGATATCGCCAATATGTATCATTATAATATTATTTTATGTAATGCCGACAAGAAGAAAGACAAGGAAATCCGGGTTATCAATACGCTGCTGGAGAAGCAAGTCGACGGCTTGCTCTTCATGGGCGGCGCCGTCACGGACGACCATCTGGTCGCTTTCCGCACGGCGAACGTGCCGATCGTATTGTGCGCGACCAGCGACGAGAACAACCAAATTCCTTCCGTTGACATTAATCACGAGGAAGCGGCGTTCGACGCGGTCATGAAGCTTATCTCCCAAGGCCATCGCCGCATCGCGATGATCAGCGGAACGCTTCAGGATCCATCCAATGGTTATGCGCGATTCCAGGGCTACAAGCGCGCCTTGGAGCAATCGGGCATTACATACGATGATACATTAGTTCGCATCGGGAACTACCGTTACGAGTCGGGCGTCGATGCGATGAAATATTTTATCGAGCTCGAAGAAAAACCGACGGCCGTCTTCTCCGCTACGGACGAGATGGCGATCGGCGCGATTCACTGCATCCAAGACTCGGGACTTAATGTGCCGGGAGATATTTCCGTGATCAGCGTGGACAACAGCCGCATGGCATCCATGGTAAGACCTCAGCTCACGGCGGTAGCGCAGCCGATGTATGATATCGGAGCCGTTTCCATGCGCCTGCTGACGAAGCTCATGAAGAAAGAAAATGTCGAGCACTCGAAGGTTATTCTGCCGCATGAAATCGTGGTTCGCCATTCCGTTGGAGGCATTTAATCGCGATGACGACAACGAAAATCGGCATAATCGGAGCAATGGCGGAAGAGATCGAGCAGCTTCACCGGCATGTTGATGTCACGTCGGAGTTTACGAAGGCGGGCATTACGTATTATGAAGGCAGCTTCCACGGGAAGAACGTAATCTTCTGCAAATCGGGAGTCGGGAAGGTGAACGCCGCGGTATGCACGCAGCTTCTGCTGGAAGCGGGCGCGACCAGCGTATTGTTTACCGGCGTCGCGGGCGCACTGGATCCTGCCTTGAACATCGGTGACATCGTCGTATCGACCAGCTGCATCCAGCATGACATGGATGTAACGCCGCTTGGTTTCGCCAAGGGTGTCATTCCATACCATCCCCGTTCGGAGTTTGCGGCGGACGAGCAGTTGGTTCAATTAGCTTATGAGGCCAGCGAGCGTGTCTTCCCAGGGCACAGCTTGAAGGGCAAGGTTTTATCCGGCGATCAGTTCATCGCGGATAGAGGCACCGTTGAAGGGCTTCATCAGACGCTGCAGGGTGCCTGCGCGGAGATGGAAGGCGCGGCCGTCGCGCAAGTTTGCGATATGAACGACATTCCGTTTGTCGTCATTCGTTCCATGTCGGACAAGGCCGACGGCTCCGCCCATGTGAACTTTGCGGAATTTACGGTTCAAGCTTCCGAGAATTCGTTCCGCATTATCGATGAAATCGTGAAGAGCCTTTGAGAGAAGTAGAAGCGCCGCATAACGCGGCGCTTCTTTCTTTTTGCATTTCTATAGATCTTGAATGACAATCGATTGAATAGTCCTGTTCTGCTCGGTTATGATGTCGCGCCTAGGGATGGCCGGAATGTCGGAGCGCTCATCCTGCCAGTAAGCGGGAAGCGCCACGGGACTCTGATCCTTCCAACGATCCAGCCATGCCTTCGGGAGAGGCATACGGCGCCCCTCCTTAAGGGCCGCCGCGAGCGGGTGATCCGACATTTCCAGCCAAACATGCGACCAGGCGCGAGGCACGACTCTCCATATATCGTAGCCTCCGCCGCCAAGCGCTATCCACTTGCCGTTCGTATAAGCATGAGCAAGCTCGTGGAGGATCGCGGGGATCTCCTCGTAGATTCTCATGCTGCAATGGATATGGGACAGAGGATCGTACGCATGAGCGTCACAGCCATGTTGGCTGATAATGACATCGGGTTTGAACGCTTCGATGACTTTGCGAAGCGTGACGTTAAAGCTCTCCAGCCAAGAATCATCTTCGGTATAGGGCTCCAGCGGTACGTTAAAGCAAGCGCCGAAGCCGGAATCGACGCCTTTCTCGTAAGCAAAGCCGGTGCCGGGGAACAAATATTTGCCCGTCTCATGGATCGAATACGTGCATACGTCAGGGTCTTCATAGAAGCACCATTGCACCCCGTCGCCATGATGGACGTCCGTATCGACGTAAAGAACGCGCGCATTGTAATGGCGGCGAATATGCTGAATCGCGATCGAAGCGTCATTATAGACGCAGAAGCCGGATGCGCGATCGGGAAATGCATGATGATGCCCGCCCGCAAGATGGAAGGCATGCTGCGCCTTGCCGCTCATGACGGCCTCAGCCGCTTCGAGAGAGCCGGTCGCGATGGCGGAGGCCGCTTTGTGAAGCCCGGGAAAAAAAGGCGTGTCCTCCGTCTGAAGGCCGAATTGCTCCGCGATGACCGATTTGCGGCGAGGATCGTCTTCATGATCCAACTGCTTCACGGCTTGTATGTAATCGTCGCGATGAACCCAGCGTAATTGCTGCTCGGAGATTGTATAGCCGGGGGAGACGATCTGATCGTCCTTCAAAGCTCCGGCTTCCTTCAGCAGATCGATCGTCAACGTCTGACGGATGGGATCGAACGGATGGTCGTCATGGAATTTGTAGCCGGATGAATCGGAATGATGAATGAATATTGCCTTTGATACCATTCTAAGCTCATTTCCTTTCCCAGTAGATAGTTCGGCTTAATACATGAATCGTCCGCGGAACCGGACTCGGTCGAATTGCTCGATGGAAGAGAGCGGCACTTCCTTGCCTATCCGCACCATCAGGCAGTTCGCGGGATGGGAGCATATTTCCGGATCATCGGTTGCATACCAGATCATACCGGCCGATTTCATGAGCTTCTCCATCATGGCCCGGTAATCCCACACGTTAAGACCCGTTCCTTCCAAGTCCCAGTGCCAATAATACTCCGTCGTGAACACGATCATGTTCTCCAGCTGTTCCTCGGCGAAAGCCATGGCGATCAATTTTTTGCCGAGCCCGTAGGAGCGGTAATCGTCTGCCACTTCGATGGCCCCGAGCTCGATCAAATCTTTCATGCCGCCTTCCGACCACCGTTCCAGCTCGTCCGGATAATGAAAGGTTACGTACCCTACGATTTGATTGCCCTCGCGGGCTAATAGGATGCGGCCTTCTTCCAGCGAGGCGATTTCGACTAGCGCCTCGTGCTGATCCGCCGGGCGGCGGAAAGCGTCGAGCTTCGGGTGCATCGTATACTCCGCTAACGCATCGGGAGGAACGGGGCCTTCTATGATCAATTCGCGATGGTCGCGGGTCGTAACGGTTTCTCTGAGCGCTATTTTGCGGTGCTCCATCTGCGGGTCGTCCTCCTTCGTCATTATGATCACGCCAATAAAATGATTGAATCCATCGTTAATATGATTGTTTTCTACTATTTGTTTATAACAAACAATCAAGAAAATGAAAAGCGTAGTCGAGAGTTAACAGGTTGTGGTATAATGAGAGAGGTCAATTGAAAGCGCATACTATAACTGAAGTATTACAGATTTGATGGGAGAGTGATAGAATGATCAACTTGCATCAAGAACGTATTCCGGCAACAGCGGCTAATCCGAATTTAGAAAATTACGAAGAAGCGAAAGCGTCCTTTGCATGGGAGCAGGTAGAGAAGCAATTCAGCTGGCACGAAATCGGCAAAGTGAATATGGCCTACGAGGCGGTCGACCGCCATGTCGAGCTCGGCAAAGGACAAAAGACAGCGCTTTATTATAGCGACAGCGAGCGCGATGAATCGTATACATTCGAACAGCTGAGCCGCCAATCGGGCCGATTCGCTAACGTCTTGCGCGGCCTCGGCATCGGCAAGGGCGAGCGCGTATTTATCTTTATGCCCCGTACGCCCGAGCTGTACTTCAGCGTGCTTGGCGCGCTTAAGATCGGAGCGGTAGTTGGCCCGTTATTCGAAGCCTTCATGGAAACCGCCGTCAAGGACAGGCTGCAAGACAGCGAAGCGGTTGCGATCGTAACGACGCCCGCGCTGCTGCACCGCATTAAACGCGACGAGCTTCCGGCTCTCAAGCATATTATCGTCTTCGGTGACGACGTCCCTGCCGAAGAGGGAATCGTAAACTACAAAGAAGAGATGGCCACAGCCTCCGAGACGGCCGAAATCGAATGGCTGGACCGCGAAGACGGACTTATTCTCCATTATACATCGGGATCCACCGGAAAGCCAAAAGGCGTTTTCCATGTCCAGAACGCGATGATCCAGCACAAATTGACGGGTCAAATCGTTCTCGATTTGAAGGAGGACGATATCTACTGGTGTACGGCGGACCCTGGCTGGGTAACGGGAACGTCGTATGGCATTTTCGCTCCATGGTTGAATGGCGCGACCAACGTCGTTCGCGGGGGCCGATTCAGTCCGAGCGATTGGTACTCTGTCATTCAGAAGTACGGCGTAACGGTCTGGTATAGCGCGCCGACGGCGTTCCGCATGCTGATGGGAGCGGGCGACGATTTGTCGAAGCAATTCGATCTGTCGAGCCTTCGCCATGTGCTTAGCGTAGGGGAGCCGCTTAATCCCGAAGTCGTCAGATGGGGGATGAAGGTGTATAACCAGCGGATTCACGATACATGGTGGATGACCGAGACGGGCGGACAGCTGATTTGCAACTATCCGAGCATGGATATTAAGCCGGGCTCCATGGGCAAACCGCTGCCGGGCGTACAAGCCGCCATTATCGATGACAGCGGCAACGAGGTGCCGCCTTACCGTATGGGCAATCTGGCGGTTCGCGTGCCATGGCCGTCCATGATGCGCAAGATTTGGAATAACCCTGCCAAGTACGAGGAGTATTTCCGCCTGGAAGGCTGGTACGTATCCGGGGATTCCGCTTATATGGACGAAGACGGTTACTTCTGGTTCCAAGGCCGGATCGACGACGTCATTAATACGGCGGGCGAGCGCGTCGGTCCGTTCGAGGTCGAAAGCAAGCTTGTCGAGCACCCGGCGGTAGCGGAAGCGGGCGTTATCGGCAAGCCGGACCCCATGCGGGGCGAAATCATTAAAGCGTTTATCGCGCTTCGCGAAGGCTACGAGGCCTCGGAAGAGCTGAAGAAGGAAATTGCCCAGTTCGTTAAGGTAGGTTTGTCGGCGCATGCGGCGCCAAGAGAAATCGAATTCAAGGATAAGCTTCCGAAGACGCGCAGCGGCAAAATCATGAGAAGGGTGCTTAAGGCATGGGAGCTTAACCTGCCGACGGGCGATCTTTCTACCATCGAGGATTAGTAGTCGGAACCATATCGAATGAAATAGAAGAAGGCCGCTTAGGCTCCGTTCCGGATCCTAAGCGGCCTTCTTGCTTTTCTTATTCGCTTACCGTAATCGCGGCGGAAGGGAGGGATACTCCGACGCTGTTCTCTGCCGTAACCTGGTAGCTGCCGTTGGACAGCGGGGCCATATGCTCGAAGCTCGTTTGCGTTGTAGAAGCGAGCTTTACATAGCTGCCGTCGTTATTCGCGCTGTAGTACACATGATAAGTGGTGACTTGATCGGACACGGGATTCGCTGCCCAGCTTAGAATGATGCTAAGCGCGGATCTCTGTGCCTGAAGACCGCTTGGAGCGGCAGGCGGAGCCGACGCTTCGGCGTTTTGTTCGCCGCCGTTGCCGTCCGTGCCGCCGTTGCCTTCGCCAGGCAGGCCCGTGTTCGGCAATTCCGGAATAACTGGCGGAAGACCGAGCGACACGAGTGTGCCCTGCGGCGATTCTTTGCCTACGACGTCTACCGCCGCCACGTAGTATGCTGCGGATTCGTTCGCAGCGGTCTGGAAGCTGAACGTAGTGCCTTCCCCGAAATGAATCGATTCGCCGAACTTGGCGAATGGCCCGCCACCGACAGAACGGTATAAGCGATAGCCGACGATATCGGGCGACTTGCTGTCCGTGAAAGTGATCGTCGCGCTGCCGTTCGAGCCCGTAGTGAGCTTGACATCATTCGGCGGCGCAGGCAATGCACCGTCGTCCGTTCGAGGATCCGTCTTGGAAGGCGCGTCGTTCTTGGCGTCAGCCGGCACGTACACCTCGAGCGGTCTGCGGTTTTTTGCGGGCAGCTTCGACTGTGCCGCTTTGATTTCGTCCATTAATACGTCTAGCGGCTTCTTCCGCTTGATTACGACCTTCTCCTTCAGCATATCTTCGGGAGTCGCTTCGTTAGGCACGTAGTTAATGCCCTCGTACGTAATGTATTTCATATTGACCAGTGCATCGTCCGGCTTTTTCGGTAAAAATTGTTTATTGAAATAGTCCGTGACCAGCATGCCTGCCGACTTGGTCAATTGCGTCGGCACTAGACCGCTTGCGCTGGAGACGGTCGCTTTCACGATGCCATCCGGCTTCGCGAACGCATCCGTCACGAACAGCTCCGGTTTCTCTTCGGTCAGCTTGTTCATGATCAGCGTCCATATGGAGCGCGCGCGCGTGCGTCCGTTATTGGACAACGAGTTGATCTGCTCCTCGTAGCCGGCCCATACGCCAAGCGTGACGTCAGGCGTAAAGCCCATAAACCATACGTCGCCGTAGCTTTGCGTCGAACCCGTCTTCCCGGCGACCGGGATTTTGCCGTATTGTTTGAACTGCTGCGCAACCGAATGACCGGAGCCGGCGCGGTCCGAGATGACCGTTCTCAGCATATCCGTCATGAGGAACGCGGTTTGCTCGGAGAATACGCGCTTCGGCTGTTCTTGATGCTCATAGATGATTTTCCCGTTCGCGTCCGTAATTTTCTCGATCATGTAGGCATCCTGCAGAACTCCTTGGTTCGGGATCGAACCATACGCGTTCGTCATCTCTTCGACGGATACGCCGAGACTTAAACCGCCGATTACGCCTGTCTGCGCATACGCGTCCTCGGGCTGCAAAGTGGTGATGCCCAAGCTTCTAACGAACTCCCATGATTTCTCGATCGTAACCTCTTCGTTGAAAATCTTGAGCGCAGGGAGGTTCAAGGAGCGGTTAAGCGCTTCCCGGGCGGTGACGAGACCCATGAACTTGTTCGTTACGTTCATCGGGATGTGGAAGCCCTTCTGGCCGTCCTTCATGACGATCGGCGCGTCGTCCACGATGCTGGCCGGCTGAATGATGCCTGCTTCGATGGCTGGCAAATAGGCGGCGAGCGTCTTCATCGTCGAGCCGGGCTGACGGATCATCTGCGTCGCGAAGTTCATCTGCTCCTCATAGAAGTCGCGTCCTTCAAGCATGCCGATAATCGCGCCGGTCTTGTGGTCGAGCATGATGCCGGCGATTTGCTCGAGGCCCTTCTCTTCGCTGTACGGCGTGAAGTTTTCTTCGTTGCTCGCGATGTCGCGCATGATCGAATAAACTTCCTTGTCGATCGTCGTATAGACGTGATAGCCGCCGCGCAGGAGCTGCTCGCGGGCTTCTTCGATCAGAGCCGCGTTCTCCTTCTTGCGCAGGTCTTCTTTCGTCAAGGACGGGTCCTGCTGCATCAGCAGCACTTCCGCCGCCTGGCGCTCGGCTTCGAGCATGAGGTAAGGATAGGTCGTGTACGCCTTCTCGCTTGGCGGCGCAAGCGACGCCTTCATGTCGAACTTCAACGCCGCATCGTGTTCTTCCTGCGTAATCTTGCCCGTCTCGAGCATGCGGGCGAGCACGAGCTGCTGACGCTTCATCGCGCGTTCGAAGCCCGCTTCGTTGAACTGGCCCGAACCGTTAAACGCATTGTAGAGCGAAGGCAGCTGCGGCAAGCCTGCCAGGTAAGCCGATTGCGCGATATTCAGTTTGTTCAAATCGGTGATGCCGAAAATCCCTTTCGCGGCTGCCTTAATGCCGAATACCTGATATCCGTTGGAGCCGTTCCCGAACGGCATCTTGTTCAGATAGGCGGCCAGTATCTCTTGCTTCGTGAGATAACGTTCCATTCGCAAGGACAGGAAAATTTCTTTGATCTTGCGGCTGTCGGTGCGGTCGAGGCTGAGGAACACGCGGCGGGCCAGCTGCTGGGTCAGCGTGCTGCCGCCCGTCTGCGTGTCCTCGTTGAACAGCTTCTGCTTCACGGCGCGGCCGAGACCGTTAATGTCGACGCCCTTGTGCTCGAAGAAATTGTTGTCCTCCGTCGCGATTAACGCGTCGATGACGGATTGCGGAATTTCGTCGTATGTAATGACGATGCGGTCCTCGTCGGTCCGCAGCTGCCCGACGAGGGAGTCGTCGTTGAAATAAACGTAACCCGTCATCGAATATTCGCCGACTTTGTTCTGGATGAGCGTCTGCGGCCGAACCTCTTCGTCCTTGACGAGCGCCGCGACATAGCCGGTTACCGCTCCTCCGGCCAGTAATCCAAAGAATATGCCGAAATAAATAATCCATTTAAACGTGATGAATGATACCAGCCCAAAAAATCGCCATTTGCTATAGGCTTTTGCCGACGACGGTTGCTTTTCTTCTTCCATCCTTATAACTCCTCCTCCAAAATTGCATTATCATTATAGCATAAAACCCCATTCGGTACATGAAATAAGGCGACAGGCGTCTGACTTTGTCGACCTAGGAAGGGAATTGGCTTATCTAAACAAAAGATTCGGATCAGCGTTTTATAATAAGACGCATGAAGCTGGCGAAATGTTTTCCAGCATGCGGCGGGGATGGCGGCCTATTAAATAATCAATGAGCGCGGCCATTCATCATTTTGCAAATCCAGCTAAATGAGAAATTGTTAATTTTTCCAGCAACGTTTGTAAATAATTCCCGTATAACTAGTAAGTTTGGATAACAGGATTATACGAAGGAGAAAGGAGGGGAGACATGGAGACCGTTTACCTCGCCTGCTTGATAGGCGGCGTCTTGTACGCCATTGTCAGCGTGATTTTCGGAGACTGGCTCAGTCAGGCTTTGGATGGGGCCCTCGATTTTTTGTCGGTCGATTTCCTGCAGCCCATGACGATCGTGGGAGGCATAACGATCTTCGGCGGAGCGGGATTTCTAATGGAACGTTACAGCAGCTTTGCCGGACCCGTCATCGTACTCGGATCGGTGCTGATTGCTGTCGCGGGAGCAATTATCGTTTATTTCTTGTACGTGAAGCCGATGGAGAACAGCGAAAGCTCGATCGCCTTCTCGGTCGCGTCGCTCTCGGGCTCAATTGGCGAAGTGCTAGTCTCGATTCCGCGGAACGGCTACGGCGAGGTGCTGGTCAAGGTCGGAGCGGGGAATACGAACCAGATCGCGGCCAGCTTCGACAACGAGCCTATTCCATCCGGATCCAAGGTCGTCGTTGTCGAAGTCCGCGAAGGAGTCCTGTACGTGTCCGAGTTGAACTTAGAACTATAATGGAGAGGGGCAATTTCACATGCCAGAAGTTTTTATTGTGCCGGCAATCGTAGTCGGGGTCATCATCGTATTGGGGTTAGCGTTCTGGGCGAGGTACAAGACGGTCAGCCCGGATGAGGCGATGCTGGTAACGGGTTCGTTCCTCGGCACCCGCAATACTTCGGTCGACGAATCGGGCCGCAAGGTGAAAATCATAAGGGGCGGCGGCGCGTTCATTCTCCCGGTGTTCCAGAAAGCGGAGTTTCTGTCCCTGCTGTCCCATAAGCTGGACGTATCGACGCCGGAGGTCTACACGGAGCAAGGCGTGCCGGTCATGGCCGACGGCGTGGCGATCATCAAGATCGGCGGCGCGGTGGAGGATGTCGCCACGGCGGCGGAGCAGTTCCTCGGAAAGCCGACTGAGTCTCTAAAGGGAGAGGCGCAGGAAGTGCTCGAAGGCCATCTGCGCGCAATTCTCGGCACCATGACGGTAGAGGAAGTATACCGTAACCGGGACAAATTCGCCCAAGAGGTGCAAGGCGTCGCCGCCAAGGACCTCAAGAAAATGGGGCTCCAGATCGTCTCGTTCACGATCAAGGATCTGCGCGATAAGCACGGTTACCTGGACGCGCTCGGCAAGCCGAGAATAGCGGCGGTGAAGCGGGATGCCGACATTGCCGAAGCGGAAGCGGTCCGCGACGCGAGAATCCAGAAGGCGCTCGCGGCCGAAGCCGGACAGAAAGCGGAGCTGCTGCGCGATACGAACATCGCGGAAGCGGAGAAGGATAAAGAAATGAAGGTTGCTTCCTTCAAACGCGATCAGGATACGGCCAAGGCGGAAGCGGATCAGGCGTATTCGATTCAGGAAGCCCGCGCGAAGCAAAGCGTCGTCGAAGAACAGATGAAAGTCGAGCTCGTGCGCAAGGAGAGGGAAATCGACCTCGAGGCCAAAGAGATCTTGCGCCGCGAGAAGCAGTATGACGCGGAAGTGAAGAAGAAGGCGGACGCCGACCGTTACGCGGTCGAGCAAGCGGCGGAAGCGGACAAAGCGAAGCGGATTCGCGAAGCCGACGCGCTGCAATACCGGATTGAAGCGGAGGCGAAGGCCCAAGCTGCCCAGAAGCGGCTTGACGGTCTCGCGGTCGCGGAGGCCGAGCGGGCGAAAGGTACGGCCGAAGCGGAGGTTATCCGCTTGCGCGGCCTAGCGGAGGCGGAGGCGAAGGAGAAGCTGGCCGAAGCGTTCGCGAAGTTCGGAGAAGCGGCCGTACTCGATATCATCGTGAAGATGCTGCCAGAACTTGCGGGCAAAGTAGCGGAGCCGATCGGCGCCATCGACAAGCTGACCGTCGTGGACACGGGGAACGGGGAAGGAGCCGCGCGCGTAAGCAACTACGTTACCTCGCTAATGGCGACGGCTCCAGAAATGCTGAAGAGCGTCTCCGGCATCGACGTGAATAAGCTGATTCAAGGCTTAACCTCGAAGGCCATTCCTGCTTCCTCGCCAGCCATTGCCCCCGCGGTCGAAGCGAAGAGCATCGTGCCTCCGGCGAAGCCGACGGAATAAG
Organism: Paenibacillus soyae; assembly: GCF_024623455.1. Lineage (GTDB taxonomy): Bacteria > Bacillota > Bacilli > Paenibacillales > Paenibacillaceae > Pristimantibacillus > Pristimantibacillus soyae. The sequence continues at coordinate 20,838 of NZ_JANIPJ010000009.1, forward strand.
CAAGAAAAAACCTTGAACCGAACGGTTCAAGGTTTTTATTCTCAATATTAACGGCTGTAGAACTCGACGATTTGTTTCTCGTCGATCTCTTGGCTCAGCTCGGCGCGGTCTGGCAGGCGAACATACTTGCCTTCCATAGCTTGCTCGCTGAATTCCAGGTAGTTCGGAAGGTGATGACGGCCTTCCAGAGCTTCCTTGATGGATTTCAAACCGCGGCTGCGCTCGCGCAGGCCGATTACGTCGCCGACTGCTACCGTGTAGGAAGCGATGTCGACTTTCTTGCCGTTAACTGTAACGTGGCCGTGAGCTACCAGCTGACGAGCGCCAGCGCGGGAGTTCGCGAATGCAAGACGGTAAACGAGGTTGTCCAGGCGGCTTTCGAGAAGCGCCATGAAGTTTTCGCCCGCTTTACCTTTTTGCTTAGCCGCTTTGTCGTACAGGTTGCGGAATTGCTTCTCGTTCATGCCGTACATGTGGCGAAGCTTTTGTTTCTCTTGCAGTTGGATGCCGTAGCCGCTCATCTTTCTGCGTTGGTTAGGGCCGTGCTGTCCCGGAGGGAAAGGGCGTTTCAAGTCTTTGCCTGTACCGCTAAGGGAGATGCCCAGACGGCGGCTTAGTTTAAATTTAGGTCCTGTATAACGTGACATGTGTCAATTAACTCCTTCATCAAATGTAATTTTGAGAATGGGGTTGTAGTGCGCGGATGACATCCATGGATGGCTGCCCATCCCTGACAAGCACTTCAGCCGCTGGCCTGTCAGCGAATGTCGATCCTGAGGGTGACACAAAACCGTACGCCCATATTTTCAACAATTAATATTATAGGAGATCTATACGAAAAGTCAAGTTCTTAGAACAAGAGAGAGAAGAAAATGGAAGGCTCGCAAAAAGTGCCATTAGTCCTATAAAATATGGAAACGATAGTGCAAAATTCTTAAAAATAAAGTATGATGGTAAAAATGAAAGTTGTCTCCCTGCACGGATAGGAAAGGGTCAGGTGCGCAATGGTTAATGAATGGAAGGTTGAACAACCCATTTGGTTTGCCAATGAAGATATTCATGAAGCGGACGAGCCATATCTTCCGAATCTTCTCGCCGAAAGTTTTTCCGCATGGAGAGACGAAGCGTCGGGCTTGGATTCATTCCAGCTGGGGCAATTTCGTATATACGCCAAGGACGCGAGTTGCCACGGCCTAGCGGGAGGGACGAACGGCGCGGAGCCGTGTCAGGACGAAGAGGATACGATGCTTGCGGCCGTGCTGTTGGCCTTGGAGCATAGGGAAACCCGCATCAGCAGCTCGGACACGTTGGAAGCGACGGCGATCCCGATTCGCCGCCGATCGGATTCTTCCTCGTTCGCGGTGCTCCTGTTCGCCGCTCGGACCGGCACGCCGGTGGGCCGGAACGAGCTGGAAGCCGTGGCGCTTCATTTCCGAAGCTGCTTCTACCGCTTCTTCGAGCACTTATATGTGAAGGATCTGCTTCAGCAGCAAGAGCGCACGGACCGGGAAGCGAACCGGCGGGATGCTTTATTCCTGGCGGCCAAGCGGCTGTATGACCAGACGGACGTCACGTCGGTGCTGTCGGAGATGCTGCACAGCCTGGAGACGCTGTACCCGAATTCCATCGTTCATCTCTATTTGTCACAAGATTATGTCGACGGCGATCCTCGAATCAAGCCGCTCATGTTCAAGAATACGGCCCACGACATCGTGGCCCAGGCTTTCTTGGCCGGCAAGCCGGCGACGGAGTACGAGCGCGACGGGACCATGCGTCTCGCGGTGCCCATGACGGGGAAGCAGGCGGCTTACGGCGTGCTCTGCATCACGGTCGGGCAGGGCAAATGGGATGATTCGGACTTGCCCGCCGTCATGCTCGTGGCCGATACGGCAGGCACCGCATTCGAGAACGCGAAGCTCTACGAGCAGTCCAATTTGCTAATTAATGAATTGCGGCTGATCAACGAGATGACCAAACGGCTCAATCAGTCGTTGAGGCTGAAGGAGATTTTCCAGTTCGCAACCAACGAGCTGCTTTCCATTTTCGATGCCGATTACTGCTGCGTCCTTCAGCTGGATAAACCAACGAACCAATTCATCGTCAAGTCGAGCAACGTGCCGGCCATGGCAAGCGAGCAATTTTCGCCGGAATACGGCTTCTGCGGTATCATTTACCGAACGAAGGAACCGCTTATCATCTCGGATTATTGGAATACGAGGGTCGTCACATCGAAGCTGATGGACAATACCGGGTCCCGCTCTCTGATCGCCGCTCCGATATTCGTGGACGGCGAGGTCGTCGGCGTCATTCTCGTCACCCATAAGATACCGAACTTTTTCTCTTATGATAATTATAAGCTTCTGCAAGTTATGAGCACTCATATCGGTCTTGCCGTCACGAACGCTTCTCTTCATGCCGAGGTTCGCCGTATGGTCATCACGGACAACTTAACCGGACTGCATGCGCGGCATTATTTGAACGAACAGATACAGAGCAGGCAGCGCAAGGATCCATTCGGTTCGCTTATTTTGGTCGACATCGATTACTTCAAAAAAATTAACGACACCTACGGCCATCAGGTCGGTGACCGGATTCTGATCCAAGTGAGCCAAATTATATCCGGGGCGATCCGGCAGGGAGATATTGCCGCAAGATGGGGCGGCGAAGAACTGGCGATCTATTTGCCCGGCATTCGCACAGAGCAAGCGCTGCGTATCGCGGAGCGCATCCGCAAGCAAGTGGCCGACGAGACCAATCCAACCGTAACCGTCTCTTGCGGCGTATCGGAGTGGACGTTCGACAATGAGAGGATCAGCGTCGAATCGTTATTTTACCGGGCGGACATGGCCTTGTACGAAGCGAAGCACAAAGGAAGAAACCGAATTATCGTGGGAGAGATTTCATAAGAGCAAGGCGCCTTCGCAAAGGCGCCTTTTTTGTTTGGCCGGGAACAAGCAGCGTCTGGAATAATCGGGGAGGAGTGAGGGATGATAGAGAAAGGCATGGATACGGTCAGGAGATTTGGCAAGAGGAGGAGTGGACATGCGCAGATTTTATTATCGTATATCAAGTGTAATCACGTGCTTGATCCTAATAGCCGGCTGCGCCGAAGCGTCGCCGAAATATTCGCCGGAGGAATGGCTTAGTTTGTCGTATGCCGGACTCGCCGCCATGGATCAATATTCTTTTGCCGGCTCGATGCGGCTGGGCATGGACGAAGGGGTTCTGCTTAAACCCCGGATGTTCGAAGGCAAGGTGGTAAACCATCATCAATTAACGATTCAATCCAATCAGCAGGATCCTTTGTACTGGAATCCGGTACAAGTGCTCGAGGCGTTGAATGAGTCGCATGAGACCGTAGAGCTTCTCCCGCCTCAGGAGCCTGGCGCCTACAGTGCCGAAGTCGTTACCATCCGGGTTAAGGAGAAGGAAGAAGAGTCGAAGAAAAGATGGGGGAGCGCTTTAAGCGAGGAGCTGGAGCATGTCGCGAATGACCCGGCATTGGCCGGAAGCGAGCGGAATGCGGTCAAGCGCAAAGAGCTGCTGGAACGGGCTGACGCCGAATTGCGGGATATGCTGAGTACTCTTCAAGTCGAAACCGAATACGACATCGTGATCGACAAGCGCCAGATGCTCCCGCTTAAGATGGAAGAGAGGACGACTTTCACCTATGAACGGGATAAGCGGACGAGGAAGGAGAATCGGCATACGACCGTCCGATTCGAAGCGTTCGACGGGACGTCGACCTTGCCTGGGGAAGTGCACGGAGCCGCGAATCGTGATACGATGAAGAAGCGGTAACATCCATTATTTAATAAGTAGATCGGATAAAAAAGGAGAAGATTCGCGATGCGCGACCCCAGATTAAAAAAATTAGCTCAAAACCTAGTGCAGTACTCGATCGACGTACAGCCCGGCGAAAATATTCTTATCGATATGATCGGATCGGAAAAAGAGCTTGCCAAATGCATTATAGAAGAAGTCGCCGCTCGAGGCGGACGTCCCTTCCTCGAGCTTAGCGACCGATCCGTGCTGCGCACGATGCTGATGCATGCCACCAAAGAGCAGATCGAGCTTTGGGCGGCGCTCGATCTCGAGCGTATGAAGCAGATGCAGGGATATATCGGCGTCAGATCGGGCGACAACGTGAATGCGCTCGCGGACGTTCCGAAGGAAAACATGCGCATGTATGAGCAGCTATACCGTAATCCCGTACATACCGAGCAGCGCGTAAACAAAACGAAGTGGGTTGTTCTGCGTTATCCAAGCCCCTCCATGGCGCAATTGGCCAATATGAGCACGGAAGCGTTCGAGGACTTCTACTTCGACGTATGCAACCTTGATTACGCGAAGATGGAGAAAGCGATGGATCCGCTGAAAGCGTTGATGGACCGGACCGATAAAGTGCGGATCGTGTCGCCGGGCACGGATCTTACGTTCTCGATCAAAAACATCGGCTCCAAAAAGTGCTGCGGCCACCGGAACATTCCGGATGGAGAAGTGTTCTCGGCGCCCGTTCGCGATTCGGTGAACGGAACGATCACGTATAACGCGCCGAGCGTTTACTCGGGCGTTACGTTCCAGAACGTCTCGTTGACGTTCGAAAACGGGAAGATCGTCAAAGCGGAGAGCAACGACACCGCGCGCTTGAACGAAATTTTGGATACGGACGAAGGGGCAAGATACATTGGCGAATTCGCGATCGGATTCAATCCGCATATTCTTCATCCGATGAACGATATCCTGTTCGACGAGAAAATCGCGGGAAGCCTTCATTTTACGCCGGGGCAGGCTTACGAGGACACGGACAACGGCAACCGCTCCGCGGTTCACTGGGATTTGGTGCTCATTCAACGTCCGGAATACGGCGGAGGAGACATTTATTTCGACGATGTTCTGATCCGCAAGGATGGGCTGTTCGTCCTTCCCGAGCTTTCGGCGCTGAACCCCGAAAACTTGAAATAATTGCAAGTGAAGCGTTTTTTTCACCAAACCTCTTGATGCTGATTAGGTTTCCATGTATCATGATGACAAAGGAAAGCTTTACTAATTTGTATGGAGGGATTCCCCATGTCCAATAACGCAGCAATTGTAGAAATTTCTCAAGCAGCTAGCCAATTCACATCGTCCATCGTTTTACAGGCCGACAGCAAGTATATCGATGTGAAAAGTATTCTGGGCCTGTTCACGACATTGGTCGGAGGTCACTCCTACGAGCTTCATGTCCATGGTCCGGATGCGGAAGAAGCGAAGCAAAAAATGTCCGAAGTATTCGCGAAGCACAACCTGAACGTCACCGTTATTTCCGAATAATCATTTCATCAATGCACACTAGCGCTTTCTCCGGCCGGAGAAGGCGCTTTTCTGTTTTGTCCTTGTTTATTCTTCACATTTCGTCTAATATAAAGGGTATAGAAGTTGCAGGTTCACGCGCACAGGGGGGAGAAGAATGTCTGCACCGGAAATGACCGATCTATTGCAAGAGCGAGCGCTTCGTCTTCTTCAAGAGGACGCGGGTAAAATAGAAAAGCTGATCGAGGTACAGATGGAGAATTTGACGACCCGTCAATGTCCGCTGTACGAAGAAGTGCTGGACACGCAGATGTACGGGTTCTCGCGCGAAGTAGATTTTGCGGTACGCGCGGGGTTGATCGCCGAGCTCGCGGGCAAAGATATTATAAGCAGGCTGGAACGGAATTTGGCCGTATTATACGAGGCTTTGGATCGCAAGGCGCAAGGGTAGTCCTCCATCGGAAGACTGCTCTTTTTTTGTATATGGTTGCCAGGCGGCATTCTTGCTTCACGACGTCCGTTCCATTACAATAAACCTATATGGCAAATTGAGGAGTGGATGACATGACCGAAGACCTTCAAACTGGCATTATCCGAATATCTGATGACGTAGTAGCGACAATCGCGGGACTTGCAGCACTCGAAACGCCAGGCATCGCGGCAATGTCAGGCGGCATCTCGGAAGGACTTGCCAAGCGGCTCAGCGGGAAGAACGTACAGAAAGGCGTATCGGTCGAAGTCGGCCAAGTGGAAGCGGCTATTGACCTCCGAATCATCGTGCATTACGGGATTCCGATTCAAGAGGTTTGCCGTCAGCTTCAGCTCAATGTGCGCGAATCCGTAGAGAATATGACCGGACTGCAAGTAGTGGAAGTGAACGTGAAAGTAGAAGGCGTAGCCTTCAAAGAAGACGAACCCGAAGAAACTCCTCAGCGATTAAAATAACGGTTCAAACAACAAATACGGCGCTTCTCGCTATTTGAGAAGCGCCGTATTATTTGTGTTTAGCGGATCAAGCGCGCCGAGTCGTGCTTAACGATTCGATCGCGGTTACTTTTGTGCTTGTCTTTTTGGTTTTGGCTGAACGGCTCGGCTTGTCCGAACGATTGTATTCACGCGATAAGCTAAGCATGATTCCCATACTAGCTAAGCTGAATAACAAGGAAGAGCCGCCGTAGCTGATGAATGGCAACGTCACGCCCGTAATCGGGATGGTCGCGGTAACGCCGCCGATATTAACGAAAGCCTGCATCGCGAACAGTCCGACGATTCCGACGCCTACCACCGTGCCGTAAATATCCGGACACCGGAGCGCGACGATCAATCCCCGCCATAAGAAGAGGAGATAAAAAATCAAAAAGACCGCGCAGCCTATAAAGCCCAGTTCTTCCGCGATGACGGAGAAGATGAAGTCGTTGTACGGATAGTCCAAATAATGCAGCTTCTGCACGCTCTCTCCGAAGCCCGCGCCCGTCAGCCCGCCGTGACCGAGCGCTTGGAGCGAGGAGATGAGCTGGAACGCGCTGTCTTGCTGGTTGGCCAACGGGTCCATGTACGAAGTGAATCTTTCGATGCGGTATTGCCAGGCGTCCGGATTAATGGCCATCGATACGGCGACCACGATCGTCACGGGAATGGCAAGCACCATGCCCGATACGAAAACCTGTTTTAGGTTAGCCCCGCCGGCCATTATCATAATGGTGGCGCAGACGGCGAGAACCATGGTGGAGCCCAAATCCGGCTGCATCATGATGAGCCCGCAGACAATACCTACGATAATCATGACGGGCAAGAGGCCGGTTTTGAAATCCCGGAACTTCTCGCCTTTCTTCGCGATGAGTGCCCCTAGGTATAAGATTATGGCAAGCTTCGCAGGCTCCGTAGGCTGAATGCCGAGAGAACCGATCCCGAACCAGCTTCTAGCCCCGTTAATCTCTTCGCTAGTAAACGGTACGAGAATGAGCATGACCAGCACGGGGATGAAGAAGAGCATGAACGCTTTCTTGTAAAACTGATACCGAAGATTCATCGCGAGGAACATGACGAACAAACCGAGGCCAGCCCACATGAGCTGGCGTTTCGTAAAGTACATCGCATCGTTGTATTCGATGGCAGCAACGCCAGAGCTGGCGCTGAATACCATCAGGACGCCGAAGCCTACGAGCAGCAGCGTCATGATGAGAAGCAGAAAATCCGGCCTTCCCCGACTGCCGTTCTGCGAAGCCTTCATTAGAGGCCGCCTTCGTTATACGAGCTGCTGCTTCAGCTGTTGGAGCCGTTGCGTAGCCGTATCCATGATATGCTTCGGAATCGGCGACTCGTATTCCATGCCGTGCGGGAACGTTGCCCGGCCAATGTATATGGCTTCGATGTTAAGGACGGCATGCGCATTCTCCAGCTTGCCTTCAACGGCGCGCGTGTTGACCCGGAGGAAATAATCATGGCCGCTCGTGCGGTCCGTCAATTTCAAATCATATGTAGCGCGATAGTATTCCCACTGCCAACGAACGAAGCCGGCTTTCTCCGCTGCGTCGTCCAAGTGGTGCAGCTCGCTCTGAACACCGTTTAATCCGGAGTTTTCAATAATCATTTCAGTTCCTCCCAAATTCAAAAGACATAGTTGTACACATTCTTTACTCATGATAGTATGTTTCCCCAGTCTGCGCAAGCCTTAGTCCCAGACGTCGAGCCGAAGTTCGTGACATTTTTGAGAACGTTCACAAGCAGGCGGCGCTTGCGGGGCAGGCTTCCATTCGGCATCCCCTATCTGCTAAACTAGATGGAACAAGCAAAAGATTTGAAGAGAACAATCGCGATAGGAGGATGATCGAGATGGGACTTGGGGCATTGGCCGAAAAAACCGTAGCCGAGCTGTATCCGGAAATGGTAAAGTGGCGCAGGCATTTGCATCAGCATCCAGAGCTTTCGTTCCTCGAGAAGGAGACGTCCTCATGGATCGCGGAGAAGCTCAGAGAATTTGGCTGCGAGATCCGGACGGGCGTAGGCGGTCACGGCATCGTCGCCGTGATCAAAGGCGGCTTGCCCGGGCCGGTTATCGCGCTAAGAGCGGATATCGACGCGCTGCCGATTCAAGACGAGAAGGAGTGCGAATACGCCTCCAAGACGCCCGGGATTATGCATGCTTGCGGCCATGACGGCCATACGGCGACGTTGCTTGCTATCGCCCGGTTTTATAACGAGAACAGGGATAAGCTGTCCGGCGAAAGAAGGCTGATCTTCCAACCCGCCGAGGAAGTGACGCCGGGCGGGGCGATCGAGATGGTGCGCGCGGGCGCGCTTGATGGCGTCGATGTCGTCTATGGCGTGCATCTCTGGACGCCACTGCCGTACGGAAGCGCGTCGTCCAAGCCGGGAGCGTTCATGAGCGCCGCGGACGAGTTCGTTATCGATATTGAAGGAAAAGGCGGCCATGGAGGGCTTCCGCATAACGCGGTCGATTCCATCATCGTCGGCTCGGCTCTCGTGCAGGGGCTGCAGTCGATCGTAAGCCGCAACGTGAATCCGCTGCACCCCGCGGTCTTAACGATAGGCTCCTTCCAAGCCGGAACGACAAACAATATTATAGCGGAGAAATGCCAGCTGAAAGGGACGGTTCGTTCGTTCGACGAGACCACGCGATTCATGATCCACTATCGCCTGGAGACGTTCGTCCGGCATACCTGCGACATGTACGGAGCGAAGCACTCCTACCATATGCGGGTCGGCTATCCTCCCGTCGTCAACGACGACAAGGAAGCGGCGCGGTTTTTCGCGGTTGCGCCGACCCTCTTCGGCGAGACGGGAACGCTGGAAGCCGAAGCGATTACCGTCGCGGAGGATTTCTCCTATTATCTGTTGGAGAAGCCAGGCTGCTTCATGTTTGTCGGGGCGGGCAATCCCGATTGCGGCGCCGTCTATTCCCATCATCACCCGAAATTCGATTTCGACGAGAGAGCGATGAAGAAATCCGCCGCGCTACTTATCGGAATGGCCGAGCATTACGCGAGCGAGCATGCCGAATAAAGAAAACGAGCTTGTTGCTTGAGGAAGGACGTTTATTCGTCCTCCCACAAGGCGACAAGCTCGTTCTTTTCGTTATAGAGCTCGGCGGGATCCGGCTCCATGTTATTCCACACATTGTCGACTTCCCACTCGAGCAGCAGCGCTTCGGCGTCCAGGCCGTCGGGTTCTTCCGTACCGGACAAGAGGATCAGCTTGGCTTGGCCCGGCAGCTCGATCGGCTCGAACGTATACGTCTGGTTGCCTCTCACGCTGACCAGCTTCCAATCATCCATATTGATGGACTCGAACGTCGTGTTCGTGATCGTCACCATTTCCTCCGCCTTGTCCACTTTCATCTCGAGCCCGATTGGCTGCACCTTGCGTTCGGGCAGCTCCGTCTGGCTCGTTTCGTTACCGGAGCTCCATAGTCCCGCAGCGTTCTGCTTCGCGGATTGTTCCAGCTGTTTGTATACATTCTCCATCTTAACGTTAGGTTCAACGATCAAAACTTTTGCAAGCCCTTGCTCAAGCAGCAGTTCGTTCAGGATGCTGCCATCCTTCAGCTCGACGACGGCCAAGGTCCGATCGTAATGGTCCTTCGTCTCTTTGTCGAACGAGAGCTTGACCTCCCCGGATTCCTCCAAGCGCTGTTTCGTGAACGCTGCCGCTTCAGGGCCAAAAGGCTGAACGGGCGTATCCGGCTTCTTCGTCTCGGGCGTATCCACGTATAACAAACGAATGGTCGTTTCTTGGTCTCCTGTTTTGACCCGGAACGTATCGCCGTCGACGAAGCCCGATACCGGATACCACGTATCCGATTTCAAGGACGGGGCGGCCGTTGATGACAAGCCGGAACAACCGGCCGTTATGATAACGAGCATGATTAGGAAGGGAATAATAAACGTATATCTCATGGAAGTAGAGCCTCCAGCTCGAATTAAGATTAACCGATACAATCTTTTCTACTATAACACATTTTGCGGTCAATAATCGAAAAGGTTATGAATAACGGGGATAAAATGCGCCGATTCCCATCATACTGAGGGTGAGAATAGGGAAAACCTGCGTAAAGGAAGTGCCGGAATGCAAAGCGAAGGAAGCATTATCGTACAGTCCGATTTAACCATATTGCTGGACGAAAGACAGCCTGCGGCCGGCGCGCGGGAGCTGCTTCTCGCCGTTGCGGAGGCTGTCAAGCGGGTCGGGTCGGTTCATACATACAAAATAACGCCAATGTCTCTCTGGAACGCGCTCAGCGCCGGATGGGAAGGCGAGGAAATGATCGAGAGGCTGAAGAGCCACTCGAGGTACGAGCTTCCCATGCAAGCGGAAGCGACGGTCCGTCTGTGGGCCAGCCGATACGGCAAGCTGAAGCTGTCAATGGACGGCGGCGAGCTGTTATTGACGGGCGACGCGCAAATTCTTCAGCAGCTTAAGCTGAAAGGGAGTGTCGCCGAATGGGTAAGAGATTTCCGCGGAGAGACGGAATGGCTCCTTCATCCGGAATGCCGGGGCGTGTTGAAGCAAGAGCTGACGCGGCTTGGTTATCCGGTTTTCGACCGTGCCGGCTATCATGCCGGCCAAGCGCTTTCCGTCGCCCTTAGAGAGAAGACGGCCGGAGGCGTACCGTTCGTGCTCAGGCCCTATCAGCAGCAAGCCGTCAGCATTTTCTCGGAAGAATCGGAGACGTCCGGAGGAAGCGGCGTCGTCGTGCTGCCTTGCGGCACGGGCAAAACAATCGTCGGAATAGCGGCTTTGGCGAAAATCGGGGCGGAAACGCTTATCCTGACTTCGAGCCGGACCTCGGCGGAGCAGTGGAGGGATGAGCTGCTCGACAAAACGAATTTAACTCCGGACTCGGTCTGCGTATACGGCGGCAAAGGAAAGCAAGTAAGTCCCGTTACGATAGCCACGTATCAATTGCTGACCTACCGCAAATCGAAGAGCGACGATTTCCGGCATATGGGCTTGTTCAATGAACGGGACTGGGGGCTCATCATCTACGACGAAGTGCACTTGCTTCCGGCGCCCGTCTTCCGGATGACGGCGTCCATACAAGCGACCCGAAGGCTCGGCTTGACCGCTACGCTGGTGCGCGAGGACGGCTGCGCGGAGGATGTTTATTCGCTAATCGGACCCAAGCACTACGATATGAATTGGAAAACAGCCGAGGAGCAGGCATATATATCATCGGTCAGCTGCGCGGAAATAAGAGTTCCTTTAGCCGACGCGCAGGTGAACAGCTATAGGGCAGCCGCGCCGCGCTCGAAGCTGCGGATCGCCGCCGAGAACGCGAATAAGCTGCCGGTCGTCAGGGAGCTTCTCCGTAAGCACGGGGACAAGCCGACTCTGGTAATCGGACAATATTTGAAGCAGCTGAAGGAAGTGGCCGAGGAGCTCGGAGCGCCGCTGCTGACCGGCGAAACCCCGCAGGAGGAACGCCTGCGTCTGTACGATGACTTCCGCGCGGGGGAGCATCCGGTACTAGTCGTATCGAAGGTCGCGAATTTGGCGATCGATCTGCCCGATGCCGCCGTGGCGATTCAGCTGTCTGGGAGCTTCGGGTCTAGGCAGGAGGAAGCTCAGCGGGTCGGGCGCCTGCTGAGGCCGAAATCGGGGAGCAACGAAGCCTGGTTTTACACTTTGGTCACCGAAGGAACCAAAGAAACCGAGTTCGCGTTAAGACGGCAAATGTTTATGCTGGAGCAGGGCTACGACTACATGCAGCTTCCGGCGACAGCCGATTGGCTTGATCCGAGAGACGGGAGCGAAACGAAGGAGGCGGCGCAAGGATGAATACGGAGCAGCTCACGCGCATGCTGCCGGATGAACGGCTTCGATCGTTTCTGCGGCAAGACGTTTGGCTGCATGCGGCGGAGCGGGGAATGTCGTGGCAGGAAGCGGTGAAGGATCGGGAAGCGGCTGCGATCGCGATAAACCGTTTATCGGCATACGCGTCGGATACGCTAAAGATGATTGTTTTGCGTTTTGGAGCGGAGCCGGTGGCGGAGGAAAAGCTGATTCAGGCGCTGCGGGATTATACGCGGATGGCCGGCGCGGAGTCCCGAATCGGCGTCAAACAGCTGGAGTCGGCCGGCTTTTTGTTCGCCGTGCAGAAGCTGTGGGGGGAGAAGATCTACTGGATACCCTCGGACTGTTATACGGTTTGGCAGAATGCTCTGTTCCCGTTTGCGTTATCGCCTGTTATTTCGTCTGCGCGCCCATTGGCGGGAGCGAGCGGCATCCGGGAGCCGTTCGGCAGAAGAATACTGTATCTGCTAGCGGCGCTTGCTAAGGGAGACGCTTCGTTTACGGCCAAAGGCCTGCTGTCCAAAAAAACGGCAGCGAAGCTCGACGAAGCGCTGCTTCTGGATGAGTCGAAGCTAACCGTCTTCCCGCTCGATTGGGCGAATAAGGATCATTATTCCCTTAAAACGGCGTTTGCCTTGACCGTCTCCTCGGAGCTCGGTCTGCTTCGGAAGGAAGAGGGAGGACTCGCGCTTCATACGGAACGTATGGAGGCATGGCTTGCGCTGGCGGAGGAGGCACGTGAACGCGAGCTGCAGGACCGGCTAGGCGGCATGCTATTCCGGTGGGTCGGAGCCGACGCCCTGTTCGGTTCAATATTAATGGGGGCCTCCGGCGGAAGCTGGTATTCCATAACCGAAGCGGAGAAGCTTATCGCGGGCTTGACCGATTCGATGCATGAGCGGGCGATGCGGGGGCAGGTCGAGTCGGCGGCATCCCGTCTTGGAATGTCGGAGTGGACGCATCTGTTTCACGAGCTTGGCTGGATGGAGCTGGCGGAGGCGGATGTGGAGGGGCAGGCCGTCCAAATCTTCAGATGGCGGGCTTTCCCCCGCGAGAACACGCCTGAGGACCTCATCGTTCAACCGAACGGCGAGATATGGGCGCCGCCGGGATGCGGCTACGCCGCGCGCTGGGAGCTGGAGCTGCTGGGCGAGCGGGTGAACGCCGAGGAACCGCTGCTTTACCGGCTTTCGGCCGCGGCAGTATCGAATGCTCTCGAGCAGGGACGCACGAAAGGAGATATCGAACGGTTTCTGCAAACGGCAGGCGGCGGAGAGCTGTCCGTCCACGTTCGCGCGCTGCTTCGCGAGTGGACGGGCAAAGCGTGCCGTTTCTCCTTCGAGGAGGTGACGCTGCTGCGCTGCGATTCCGATGAGATGGCCGGACACGCGAAGTCGTTAGCGGAATTAGCGCCCCGGCTCATCGAGCAGATCGGGGAAAGGGACTTTATCGTGGAAAGCTCGTCTGTCAGCGAAATCAGACGTTTGCTGCAGAAATCGGGCTACCCGCCGCGCAAAGGGATTGGCGGCGTAAAAGCAGCGGCTGCTTCTTATCCGTCTTTTCTTTCTGCTCATGAGAGGGCGGGAGCCGAAGAGGTCCGAGCGGAGCAAGACGCGATTTCGAACGAACGCGCAAGCTGGCTGCTGGAGCCGATTGTTCTCCGGCATTACCAGCTGGTTCAAAACGCGCAGGATGACCCCGAGGTCGTTCTATTGCCCGGCATCGAAAGGGTGCCGGCGGCTTGGTGGAGGGAGATGCGCAGCTACCATGCTTCTACGCGCAAGGAATTCATGCAGCAGGCCGTCTCGCTCGAGACGGCCGTACAGCTTCGGTTAAACGGGGAAATCCGGTCGTTCGTTCCCGAGCAAGTCGAACAGAGGGGACAAGAGTGGGCCGTAACCGGACGTATGATTGCCGGCGACCGGCCGGAGCGCAGCAGGCTGACTCCGGATATGTGGGAGGAGATGAAGCTGGTCCTTCCGAGCGGGATCGGTTCATAAGATCTCTATCTATTGGCGAGCCGTGTGTGTTATGATATTGTAGTAGCAAGCGAATAGGAAAGAGGTGGATCCATGCCGGTTGCCGAACAGGGACACGTAAGTGCGGCGCAAGAGGATGGCGGTAGATCTTCGCTCGATATGGGATCGCTGCTTCTGTCCGCTTACGAGCTGGGAGACTGGATTAATCAATCGGCCGAAGTGGCCGATTATCTATATTGGAAGTCCGTCGTGGAAGCGAACGAGGAAGTGAAGGAGCTGCAGGCGCAGTTCGCGAAAGCCAAGGAGCTGTTCGAGGAATGCCAGCGGTTCGGACGCTTCCATCCGAACTATCACGAAGCGAAGGACAAGGTGAAGCTGATCGAGAAGCAGCTCGCTGCCGTTGAGTGCGTGAGCAAATTCAAAGCGGCGGAGCAAGCGGTAGACGATATGCTGTACGAGGTTTCGCGCCTGATCGCGGAGTCCGTATCCGATATGATCAAGGTTCCCGGAAACGAAAGAAATCTGGGCGGCTGCGGAAGCGGCGGATCATGCGGCTGCGGAAGCGGCGGCTGCGGCTAACATGCCGTGCCGCCCCGTTCATCGGGCGGCAGACAGGCTGGAGGGGGACTAGAGGATGTTACCGGATCGAACGGGATTTATCGTATGGGTTAGCGATTTGAAGGCCGCTAGAGCGCTTGAACGGTTCGGTACCGTTCATTACATGTCGCGGAAGCTGCATTACGTGGTGATGTATATGAACGCCGACAAGGTCGAGGAATCGTTGAAGCAGATGAGCCGGTTGTCTTACGTGCGCAAGGTCGAGAGATCCTACCGCGCGGAGATACCGACCGAATACAGCAAGGACAGCGAAGACAAAACAAGATTTTATAGTTTATAGGCTCAAACGGATTACAGGAATAAGGCCGCTCTTCGAGTGCTGAAATGGCGCTTGAAGAGCTTTTTTATTTGTGATAACTTCCATTTATATACAAATATGGCCTGTCTTTATTTTATTGTTGAAATATCGGACAATCATGGTAGAATGGATAGTAATCGTAGGATAAAAGCCCTGGTTCCTTGGAAGGAGTAGGTTGCGATATGAAGGATAAAGTGACGAGAAGATGGAGCACATACGAGTCGTTTTATGTTGAATTAGGCGACAAAAAGGTGGTTGATGTCATTATTACGAACCACGCCAAGAGTCGCTGGCTCGATCGGATCGAAAGCGAAAAAACCGGCTTCGAGGACATTGCGGAATTTCTGTGGGAATGTCTGAAGAAGGGTCGGGTCGAACCTTATTATCGCAATGAGCAGGACGTGTATTTAATCGACGAGGATCTTGTGTTCGTAGCGGAGTTTTCGGATTCCTTGACGGATCGGGACTTACTGGGCAACCCCCTGCAGAAGATGATCGTGGTCACCTTCCTCGGCAGAATGTCGGAGACGATCGAGCTTCGGGATTTGAAGTCGTATTACTCCTGGCTGCGGCATTCCAGACGCATGACGCTGGTCAAGAACAGCAGAAAGCGTAGATGAGCTTCGATTAGCAAATATGGTACATATTACAATATTTAGATATAATGCGCAATCCTGGCGGGTTGCGTTTTTTTATGCGCGGAAATACGGACCGGAGAACTACGGCGGATTGCCTGCACTGCTTCATCGTTTGATGTATAATAAGACAAAAGAAAGGACGGATCGAGAATGGCGCTTAACTTTCATCAATTGCATATCTTCTATACCGTCGCGGAGAAAGGCAGCTTCTCCGCCGCCGCGCAAGCGCTCCACATGACGCAGCCTGCCGTGACGATGCAGGTTCAGTCGCTGGAGGATTATTTCGGCACCAAGCTCCTTCAGCGCTCCACCAAACGAATCGACCTGACGGAAGCGGGACGGGCTCTCATGCCCTACGCCAAAAGCAGCATCGAACTGATCCGCGATACGGACCAAGCGATGTCGACGTTCACGAAGCAGCTCAAAGGCAGGCTGCAGCTGGGCTCCAGCTTGACGATCGGCGAATATATCCTGCCGCGCCTGCTCGGACCGTTCGGACAGGAATATCCGCATATCTCGATTAGCATGAAGGTGATGAACACGGCGCAGATTATGGAAGAAATATTGAACCATCAGCTGAATTTCGGCTTGATTGAGGCGCCGGTGAACCATCCCGACATGCATATGGAAGCGGTCATGAGCGACGAGCTGATGCTGGTCGTTCCGAAAGGGCATCCGCTGGCGGATAAGTCGTCCGTCACGCTCGACGAAGCTCTGCAGTACCCGTTCGTGCTGCGGGAGCAAGGCTCGGGCACGAGGCTTGTCATGGAGGAGCAGCTGAGGAAGAAAAAAATAGATCCGGCTTCGATGAAAATCGTAATGGAGCTCGGCAGCACGGGCGCGGTCAAATCGGCCGTAGAGGCGGGGCTCGGCATATCGTTCCTGTCGTCATCCTCCGTTAAGCACGAGGTCGCACTCGGCTTGATCAAGCTTGTGAAGCTGTCCGATTCCAAATTCCAAAGGCAATTTTATTCCATCTATTTGAAATCGGCGCTCCTGCCCATATCGGCCGTCACCTTCCTGACCTTCCTGCGCGAAAGGGATCTGCAGCAATGGTTATGACGGGAAGGGCGGACCTGCATGCGCACACGACGTCTTCTGACGGTCTGCATTCGCCGGCCGAGGTCGTGCGCAGAGCGCGCGAAGCGGGACTCGCCGCCGTCGCGATCACGGATCACGACACGGTATCCGGCGTAGCGGAGGCGCTGGAGGAGGGGGAACGGGCCGGCTTGACCGTCGTCCCTGGCGTGGAGCTGAGCACTATCGCGGAAGGCAGCGATATCCATGTGCTTGCTTATTATACGAATAATGAAGACCCGCTTTGGCTGGAACGGCTCGGAAGCATAGCAGGGGCGCGCGAGAGAAGGAACGGCCTGATGGTAGCCAAATTGCGGGAGCTGGGCATTCCGATCGCGCTTGAAGACGTGAGGGACGCCGCGGCCGGAAGGGGCAAGGAGGGCAGCATTGGACGCCCTCATTTCGCCGAAGCGCTTATACGCCTTGGCATCGTCGGCAGCATGAACGAAGCCTTCGATCGCTTTCTCGGATCCGGCGGGGCAGCGTATGTCCAAGTGCCCAAGGTTCATCCGCTCGAGGCTCTGACATGGATTCGCGAGGCGGGAGGAGCAAGCGTCATCGCGCATCCTGGTTTGTACGACCGGGACGAGCTGGTCGAAGAGTTAATCCGGAGCGGGGCGGACGGCATCGAGGTATTCCATTCCGACCATGGCGAAGCGGAAGAGCGGCAATACGGCGGGCTTGCGGAGCGGTACGGCATTATTGCTACCGGAGGATCCGATTTCCATGGAGAACGGGAAGGACGGAGCTATCACGGCGCGCTGGGCAGCAAATACGTGTCGGTCTCCGTGGTGGATCAGCTGCGGGCAGCTTCAGGTAACCTTCGCCGTTCGCGCGGCGTGTAGCCAAATGACAGCATTAAAATAGGAAAAGACGGTTCCGCCCGAAAGAGCGGCAGCCGTCTTTTTTTGTTGGTTCTTATTATTTTACGACCGAAGGCAGCGACTTTAGACGCTCCGGTTCCGGCGTAATAAACAACGTCTTCTGATGGTCGTAGATGACGAAGCCTGGCTTCGCTCCGCTCGGTTTGCGGACATGGCGAATGAACGTGTAGTCGACCGGCACCATGCTCGAATCCTTGGCTTGGCTGTAATGCGCCGCGAGCATCGCGGCTTCTTCGAGCGTCGCGTTGCCGAAATCGCCGCCGCGGATGACGACATGGGAGCCCGGGATATCCTTCGTATGCAGCCAGGTGTCGGACGGGGATGCCAGCCGGTTCGTCAAATATTCGTTTTGAGTATTGTTTTTGCCTACGTAGATTTGGACGTTTTCGGACGACGTGTAGCAGAGCAGCGCCGGGTTTTGCGATTTTTTGCGTTTCGGTCCCCGCGACTTCCGCTCTCTTAGATAGCCTTGCTGCACCAGCTCGTCCCGGATCTCCTCGATATCGGCAAGCGAGGCGTTGTCCAGCTGCTGGATCAGCGATTCGAAATAAACGACCTCCGCTTCCGCGAGCTCCATCTGCTCCGCCACGACGCTGAGGCTGTTTCTCTGCTTCGTATATTTGCGGAAATAACGCTGCGCGTTCTCGGACGGCGTCAGCTGCGGGTCCAGCTGTATGGTTACCGCCGCCTGCTCCTCGTCGTAGAAGTTGACGAGCTCGATCGATGTGTCTCCACGGTTAATCTGATGCATGTAGGCGGTGAGCAGCTCGCCGAGCACCCTGAACTTCTCCGCGTCCTTCGCCTCATGGAGCGTTTCTTCCAGCTTTTTGATTTTTGCTTCGTTTTTCGCCTTTTCGTTCTGCACGAAGCGGATCAGGTCGGCGGCGCGCTGCTTGACCGTATCCCGCTCCGCTTTGTCTCCGTAATAGGCTTCCAGGCATTCGCTGATTGTCTCGTAACGAACCGATTGGCCTGAAATGTGGGTCAGCGGCGTGATCGAGAAGCTCGCTTTGCCGGATTCGGCTTCGGTGACGATTACCGGCTCGTAGCGGTCTTCTTCCATCGCTTGCATGAGCGAGCGGAAGCTCTTCCATAACGATGACGCGTTAGCCGTCTCGCCGTTCTCCGCCGCGCGGTGCACGATTTCTTTGGCTGCCAGCGGGCTGAGTCCGCTGTACGCGGAGACGAGCGCTTTGTGCCAAGGGGCGGGCTCGTCGCCCATGGCTTCGGAGAGAAGCGCCCTAAAGCGCTCTTCGTCCTTCACGTCGAGCGGGTCCGTCTTGCCTTGATCCGGCGGAGGCGTGTACGCGCTGCCCGGCATGACGATCCGATAGCTGCTGATCGCGGGAGTGACATGGTGTATGCCGTCGTGGATGGTCCCGGACGCTTGGTCAAGCAAGATAATGTTGCTGTGCCGTCCCATAATTTCGATGACGATCGTCTTATAGCTGAGATCGCCAAGCTCGTCGCGCTGCCTGACGTCGATATGAAGGATGCGCTCGCGGCCGATTTGACGGACCGCCTCAATGACGCCGCCTTCGCAGTGCTTCCGAAGAAGCATGCAGAACATAGGCGCTTCCAGCGGATTGACGAAGGACGCTTCCGTGAAGTGAACCCTTGGATACGTCGGATTGGCGGAGAGCAGCAACTTGCCGGAAACGCCGCTTCCCCGCACGGAGAGCACGAGATCGTGCTCTGTTGGCTGATGGATTTTATGAATACGCGCGCCGACGCATCGCTGCAGCTCCGCAGCGACCGCCCGGACGACCAAACCGTCTAATGCCATGATGATATGTACCTCTCTTTGTCGCAGTATGACTCTATCATGCCATATTCCGGACAAAAACTTAAGTAGTCCTGGGATATTTGCAGGGCTGTCCGAATACATTTCCGTAGTAGAGGATGTTCAAAAAGTCCACTTTTGATCACGAAGCAAGTCAGGAAGCCTACTCGACATCGAATATCGAATTCAGCCGGAACTAAGCGTATGCTTACGAAGAATGTTTCCTTCTGAAACATTTGAGGTGCTCACGTAGCTACCACTAAGCGTATGCTTACGAGGTCGTTTTCTTCGAAAACGTGAACCGCTCCTCATTTCCTAGCTTCATTCGATCTTCTCGGTGCTGAAAACCGGACTTTTTGAACTCGCACTAGTAGGCTGTCCGCTGGAACGGCAACCAACGGGAGGGAGTCATGGAATGGAACAAATGAAATGGCATCAATTAGGCGCAGAAGAGCTCCTCGAATCGCTCGGCAGCTCGGGCGGGAGCGGGCTGAAGCCGTCCGCCGCCGCGGAGCGGCTGGAGAAGGACGGGCATAACGAGCTGTCGGAGGGCAAGAAGGTATCGCCGATCTTGCTGTTCCTGAACCAGTTCAAAGATTTTATGGTGCTGATTCTGATGGGGGCGACCTTAATCTCCGGCTTACTCGGCGAATATTTGGACGCCATTACGATCATCGCGATCATCGTGCTGAACGCCGTGCTGGGCTTCATGCAGGAGTTCCGCGCCGAACGGTCGCTCCGCGCGCTGAAGGAGCTGTCCGCTCCTTCGGCCAAAGTACTGCGGGGCGGCGAGCTCGTCACGGTCCCGGCCAGGGAGCTCGTGGCAGGCGACATCGTGTACCTGGAGAGCGGAGACCGGGTGCCGGCGGATTTGCGTTTTATCGAGGCGAACAGCTGCTACGTCGAGGAGTCGGCGCTTACGGGAGAGTCGGTCCCCGTTGGCAAGCACGCAGCCGTCATCGGGGAAGAAGAGCTGCCGCTTGGCGACCAGCGCAACGTCGGGTTCATGGGGACGATGGTTACGCGGGGAACGGCCAAGGGCGTCGTTATCCGAACGGGCATGGCGACGGAAATGGGCAAAATCGCGGGGCTTATCCAGGAGACGGAGGCGATGGAGACGCCTCTGCAGCACCGTCTGGAGCAGCTTGGGAAAATCCTCATTTTCGTCGCGCTTGGCCTTACGGTCATGGTCGTCATCGCGGGCATTCTGCACGGCCAGCAGCCATACGGCATGTTCCTAGCGGGCGTCAGCCTGGCGGTGGCCGCCATTCCGGAAGGGCTGCCCGCGATCGTCACGATCGCTCTCGCGCTTGGCGTCCAGCGAATGATCAAGCGCAAGGCGATCGTACGGAAGCTGCCGTCGGTCGAGACGCTCGGCTGCGCGTCGGTCATCTGCTCGGACAAAACGGGGACGCTCACGCAAAACAAGATGACCGTCACGCACGTATGGCTGAGCGGCAGGAAGCTCGAGGTCAGCGGCGAGGGCTACGACCCGACTGGCGCGATCTACGAGGACGGGGCGGCGCTGGACATCAAGGGCGATCAATCGATTAAGCGGCTGCTCCAGATCAGCGCGCTCTGCAACAACGCGCAGCTGGTCCGGTCGGAGCCGGAGGAAGGGAAGCGCCGGAAGGGCAAGGAGACGCAGGAGGAATGGACGCTGAAGGGCGATCCGACCGAAGGCGCGCTTACCGTCCTCGCGACGAAGCTCGGCTCGTCCGCCAAATCGCTCGAGGCGCTTTATCAGCGGGTGAAGGAATTCCCGTTCGATTCCGAGCGGAAGCGGATGTCCGTCCTGCTCTCACATCAAGGCGGCCGGCTGCTGCTGACGAAGGGCGCTCCGGACATGCTGATGGAGCAATGCGCATATGTGCTGTGGGAAGGCAAGGTCGTGCCGTTCACGGGCACGCTGAAGCGCAAGGTGGCGGAAGCGGGCGAGCAGATGGCGCAGTCCGCGCTTCGGGTGCTCGGCTTCGCGTACCGGGATCTGCGCCAAAGCGACCGGTGCGAATCCGAAGAGGAAGCGGAGACGAACCTGGTGTTCGTCGGGCTCACGGGCATGATCGACCCGCCTCGGCGCGAAGTGAAGGACGCGATCGCGACTTGCCGAAGGGCGGGCATCAAGACGGTCATGATCACGGGAGACCATCAGCTGACGGCGGAAGCGATCGCCGGGCAGCTGGGCATTATGCCTCGGAACGGCATCGCCATGAGCGGCAAGCAGCTGGAGGCGATGAGCGACGAGGAGCTCGACAAGACGGTGGACAACGTGTACGTCTACGCCCGCGTGTCGCCTGAGCATAAGCTTCGGATCGTGAAATCCTTGCAGCGCCGAGGTCATGTCGTCGCGATGACGGGCGACGGAGTGAACGACGCTCCGGCGATCAAAGCGGCGGATATCGGCATCGCCATGGGCATTACGGGAACGGACGTATCGAAGGAAGCGTCCGCGCTGGTCTTAAGCGACGACAACTTCTCGACGATCGTGGCCGCGATCGAAGAAGGACGCGGCATCTACGAGAATATCCGCAAATTCATCCGCTATTTGCTCGCTTCCAACGTCGGAGAAATTTTGGTCATGTTTTTCGCGATGATGGCGGGTCTTCCGCTGCCGCTCGTGCCGATTCAGATTCTGTGGGTCAATCTCGTGACGGACGGCCTGCCGGCCATGGCGCTCGGCGTGGACCAGGCGGAGAAGGATCTGATGCAGCAGAAGCCGCGGCCGGCCAAAGAAAATATTTTCGCGAGAAGACTGGGCTGGAAAATCATCAGCCGCGGCGTGCTGATCGGCCTCTGTACGCTCGGCGCCTTCTGGATCGCGCTGAAGGAAGGCGGCGGAGACGCGGCCGGCCTCGTGCACGCGCAGACCGTCGCGTTCGCGACACTCGTCATGGCGCAGCTTATTCACGTGTTCGACTGCCGCAGTTCGCGCTCGATATTCCACCGCAATCCGCTGCAGAACAAATATTTGGTGCTGGCCGTCCTGTCGTCGCTCCTGCTTGTGCTTGGCGTCATCTATATCGAAGCGCTGCAGCCGATCTTCAAGACCGTGCCGCTCGGCTTCCGCGACTGGTGTCTGGTGTTCGTCGCGGCGGGCATTCCTACCTTCGTGATGGGAATCGGCAGCGTTCTCGGCAAGCCTGGCAAAGCGAAGGGAATGAAGCGCCCGGTCGGTCCGCAGACGGCAGCGCGCTAACGGAATAATGCAAAAGATGATGCAATTACTGAATACCGTTTCTCCCGGCATTACGGTATGCTAATAGCAATAATTTTGATAGGTTAGCATATACATAGGCCATTTATAAGGGAGAGAGCAATAGATGATTTTCACGAAAATGCATGGACTCGGCAATGATTTTATCGTAGTGGCGGGGAAGCAGTCGCTCCCCGATAACGCCGCTGAGCTGGCGCTGCGGCTTTGCAACCGTTTCTTCGGCATCGGCGCGGACGGACTGGTCTATATTCTTCCTTCGGAGAAGGCGGATTTCCGCATGCGCATCATCAACTCCGACGGCTCCGAGGCGGAGCAGTGCGGCAACGCAATCCGCTGCGTAGCCAAATACGTCTACGATAACGGCATGACCGGCAACGAGGAGATCACGGTCGAGACGCTTGGCGCGGGCGTGCAGAAGGTGCAGCTCACCGTGGCGGACGGCAAGGTGCAAACCGTGCGCGTCGATATGGGCGAGCCAATTCTTAAAGGTCTGCAGGTGCCGACGACGGTCGACGCCGAGCGCGTAATCGAACATCCGATCGAGGTCGACGGCCGCGAGTTCAAGTTCACGGCGGTATCGATGGGCAACCCGCACTGCGTCATCTATGTGGACGACGCCGTGTCGTTCGATCTGGAGACGTGGGGGCCGAAGCTGGAGACGCATCCGATGTTCCCCCGCAAGATTAACGTGGAATTCGTCACCGTCAATTCCCGCACGCAGGCCGATATGCGAGTATGGGAGCGCGGCGCGGGTCCTACGCTTGCTTGCGGCACGGGCGCTTGCGCGACGCTGGTTGCCTCGGTGCTCACCGGCGGAACGGACCGTACGGCGACCATCTCCCTCAAAGGCGGCGACCTGTTGATCGAGTGGAGCGAGGAAGACAACCATGTCTACATGACGGGACCTGCCGCGGAAGTTTTCCGCGGAAGCCTGTAGGGCGGCTGCATTGTCTGGGGCAAAGAACCATTCATAAGACCGAACTTGAGGGATGCGTTCGACGAGCGCATCCTCGTCGGCGACGGAGCCATGGGAACCTTTCTGTATCAGATGAGGTTCCCTGTTGGCGTTTCGTATGAAAGCGGGACGCGCGGTAGGCGCCGCCATCGCGAAAGAGCTGCTCGAACGCGCGCCTCCGCGCTTCAAAGTTATTTATTTGATCACGCGGTTTTTGTTCTACCATATGGCGGTACAGCTGACCCCATTCGCGTGGGAGAAGGCGAAACGGCCTTCTTCATTCGACCTCTTGTTGAGCGATTTCTAACTTTTGCTTGTTCCAAGGGGAGAAATCAATTAGAATAAGGCATAAGTTGGAGCATGCGTATGCTCATGCAAATTTTCGTCAACAATAGAGCAATGGTCTGTCGTTTTTTGGCAATCGGCAGAAGTTGCGCATCGAAGGACCGTAGGCGGAGGAGGACCTGGCTTGGCAATTAAGCTTATTAATATCGGATTCGGCAACATCGTGTCTGCGAATCGCATCATTTCGATCGTAAGTCCGGAATCGGCTCCGATCAAGCGTATCATTCAGGAAGCGCGCGACCGACACATGCTGATTGACGCGACATACGGGCGCCGCACCCGCGCGGTTATCATTACGGACAGCGATCATGTTATTTTATCAGCGGTTCAGCCGGAGACGGTTGCCCATCGGTTATCCACGAAGGATGACGATAACGACGAATAGTACGGGGAGCATGGAACGAATGGGATTGTTGATTGTTTTGTCCGGTCCTGCCGGAGTGGGGAAAGGAACGGTATGTTCCGCGCTACGCGGCCGTATGCCGGAGATCGTATACTCCGTATCGGCTACGACCAGGCAGCCGAGGCAGGGCGAGGTTGAAGGCGTAAATTATTTTTTTAAGAGCAAGGAACAGTTCCAGGAGATGATCGCGCGCGACGCGCTTCTGGAATACGCGGAATACGTAGGCAATTATTACGGTACCCCGCGCGATTTCGTAGACCGCACGCTTGCGGGCGGCAAGGACGTCATCTTGGAGATCGAGGTGCAAGGCGCTCTCAAGGTGAAGGAGAAATTCCCGGAGGCGATCTTCATCTTCTTGCTTCCGCCGTCGCTCGACGTACTGAAGGAACGCATTACGGGACGCGGCACGGAAACGCAGGATATTATCGATACCCGCATGAACGTCGCCGTCGAAGAGATGAATCTTCTTCGCCATTATGACTATGCCGTTATTAATGATGAGATAGACGCGGCTTGCGACAGGATCCGCAGCATCGTGATCGCCGAGCACTGCCGCAGGGAACGCTTCATGCCTTATGTGACCGGGATGAAGACCGCAATCGAGAAAGCTTGAGTGAGGAGAATGTACAATGTTGTATCCGTCCATCGACGAAATGGTTAAGAAAGTAGACAGCAAGTACACGCTTGTTGTCGCGGCATCGAGAAGAGCGCGCATGCTTCGCAACGGAGAGAAGTCGGATCTTGCGAATCCGCGTTCGCATAAATTCGTGGGCGTGGCGCTCGAAGAAATTTACGGCGACGTGATCCAAGTCGAGAACCTGGCCACGAAGGAAGACTAGCAGCATAGAACGTTCAAACAAGAGGGGTGTGAGCTGGCGACAGTGTTACACCTCTTTTTTTGTACAAGCTATTGAACGTATGCAAGGGTGAGAGGAGAGAATGTCGTGGAAGTTCGCGGAGGAATCGATTCCTCCAAAACCTCACGAAAGCTCGACGAGCTTGTAGCGGAAATACGGATGTTGAGACGTGAAATCAAAGAGAGCAAGCATATCATTGATAAAAAATGTAGAGTCTTCCGGATCAGTTTGCATGGAGAGAAGGATTAGCCGCCGCGAGTCCGGTGACACTCAGGTTCACCCTACTTTTTGGCAGGCGTTGTGGTATGATATGGGATGGATGCTTGAGCATACAACGCAAGCTTTGCTGCACAAGACGATTACGCTTTCGAAGTAAGTGCCATTATTCTAATCATACTTTGGAGGGTGATAATTCATGGAGCAATTGCGGTATCCGGTTGGCAGGTATTCGTTCGACGGGATGACGACGGCGCAGAAGGACATCTGGATTCGAGAGGTGGAAGCTTTGCCCGCGCAGCTGAAGGCGGCGCTAGAAGGGCTTAGCGAGGAACAGCTGGATACCCCGTACCGCACGGGGGGGTGGACGGTCAGGCAGGTCGCGCATCATCTCGCGGACGCCGCGATGAACTGCTTCTCCAGATTCAAGCTGGCGCTGACGGAATCCAATCCCACGATCAAGCCGTTTAACGAAGAGGGCTGGGCGGGGACGCCGGATTCGCTTCGCGTGGCGCCGGAGGTCAGTCTCGCGATCGTGGAAGGCATTTACGCGAGGTGGGTCGTTCTTCTTCGATCGATGGAGCGATCCGATTTCGAAAAGCAATTTTATCATCCCGAGCAGGGAAGCCAAATCAAGCTGTCTTGGTTCTTGGGATTCGTGGCATGGCACGGCAGGCATCATGTCGCTCATATAACAGGCTTAAAGGAAAGAATGGATTGGTAACGCGTTTCTCGGCCGGCATTTCGGAGGAGGAGCGGACGGGATAGGAGCTGTGGCATCATGATAGCAGGAAAAAGAATCATACTCGGCATTACCGGCGGCATCGCCGCTTACAAAGGAGCGGCTTTGTGCAGCAAGCTGGCTCAAGCGGGGGCGGACGTCCATGTCATGATGACGGAGTCCGCCGCCAAATTTATTACGCCTCTAACGCTGCAGACGCTTTCCCGCAACCCCGTGCTCATCGACACGTTCGACGAGCGGGATCCGGCGGTTGTCACACATATTCACCAGGCGGATCACGCCGATCTGATCGTGGTGGCGCCGGCGACGGCCAACAGCATCGCCAAGCTTGCGAACGGTATGGCGGACGACATGCTCAGCACCACGCTGCTTGCCGCGACATGTCCGATCCTGATCGCGCCGGCGATGAACGTGCATATGTACGAACACCCGGCGGTCGTCGAGAATATGGAGCGGCTGGCTGCGCGGGGAGCCATGTTCGTAGAGCCGGGCACGGGCCAGCTGGCATGCGGGTACGTCGCCAAAGGAAGGCTCGCGGAGCCGGAGGATATCGTCGCGGCGATCGGGACATGGTTTGCCGGCAACGGAATCTTGCAAGGGAAACGCGTGCTTGTCACAGCGGGCGGAACGATCGAGCGGCTCGACCCGGTGCGTTTTTTGACCAATGACTCCTCGGGCAAAATGGGGTTCGCGGTCGCCGAGGCGGCAAAGCGGATGGGGGCGGACGTCACTCTCGTGGCGGGTCGCTCCTCCGAGACGCCGCCGGCCGGCATTAAGGTGATCCGGACGGCTTCCGCCGCGGATATGCTGGATGCCGTCATGCGGGAGTTTCCGGATACGGATATCGTCGTGAAGGCCGCCGCGGTCGCGGACTACAGGCCGGCCACGGTTCATGAGCAGAAGGTGAAGAAGACGGGCGAGAAGCTGGTGCTGGAGCTGGAGCGGACGACGGATATATTGGCGGCGCTCGGCGAACGCAAGACGCATCAGCTGCTGGTCGGTTTCGCGGCGGAGACGGAGAATGTGGAGCGGTACGCGCTGGATAAGCTGAAACGCAAAAATTGCGATCTAATCGTGGCGAACGACGTCAGCAAGGAAGGGGTCGGCTTCAACGGCGACACGAACGCCGTGGACGTATACGGGCCGGAAGGATTGGTATCGTCCCTGCCGCTTATGTCCAAGCGGGAGACCGCAAGCCGCCTTATGGAGCTAATCACAGACCGCTTGTCCTCGCGCGGAGGGGATCGTTCATGATTGCCAAAGTCATTGTCGACGTGCCGAGCCGCCAGACGGATCGGCCGTTTGATTATGAGGTGCCGGAATCGATGTCCGGCTGGCTGGAGGTCGGTAGCCGGGTCGGCGTCCCGTTCGGAGGCAGGGTGCTTCAGGGGTTCGTGATCGGAA
Source organism: Paenibacillus soyae (assembly GCF_024623455.1). GTDB lineage: Bacteria > Bacillota > Bacilli > Paenibacillales > Paenibacillaceae > Pristimantibacillus > Pristimantibacillus soyae. The sequence goes on from NZ_JANIPJ010000009.1 coordinate 48,356, forward strand.
TCGCCGATTCCGCCTCCGTCGACCGGACCCGGCTGAAGATGGTCGCGGAGCTGCTGGATCCGGTGCCTCCGCTTCTTCCCGACATGATCGAATTATCGCAATGGATGAGCGAAAAATATTGCTGCTCCTGGACCCAAGCGCTGCAAGCCATGATTCCGGCCGCGCTCAAGGGCAAGGAAGAGCGCCAGATCGCGCTTGGCGACGAAGACGCGGCGGATCAGCTTCCTTCGGAGATAGCGGAGTGGATAAGGGGCGCCGGGGGGCTTGTGAAGCTGGAGGCGCTTATCGCCCGTTATCCGGAGCATCTGCGGACCGTGAAGCATGCCCTTCGGAGCGGTGCGCTCGCCCAGCAGTCCTCCATCAAAGACCGATTATCCGTCAAGAAGGTATTGACGGTATTCCTGCCTGACGCCGCTCCGACCTTGGAGCAGGCGCTGGAGCAGGTGCCGGCACGGGCGGCGAAGCAGCGCGACGCGCTTATGATGATGTACGAACGGGCGGAGGCGACGCCGCTGCAGGAGCTTGCGCAGCAATCGGGCGCTTCCTCGGCCAGTATCAAAGCGCTAGCCGATAAGGAGCTGCTCGTCATTCGGGAGGTGGAGCGGGACCGCGATCCTTACAAGGATCGGGATTTCGCTCGGACCAGGCCATTGCCGCTTATGGACGGCCAGCGCGAGGTGTTCAGCCGGATTATCGAAGCGATGGCGGAGGAGCAAGGAAGGACGATGCTCCTGCACGGCGTGACGGGAAGCGGCAAGACCGAGGTCTATCTGCAATCGATTCAATACTGTCTGGATCAAGAGAAGCAGGCGATCGTCCTTGTACCGGAAATATCCCTTACCCCGCAAATGGTCGAGCGCTTCAAGGGCCGGTTCGGCGACGCGGTCGCCGTGCTGCACAGCCGTCTGTCCAGCGGGGAGCGTTTCGACGAGTGGCGCAAAATCCGCAGCAAGAAGGCGCAGGTCGCCATCGGCGCGCGCTCCGCGATATTCGCCCCGTTCGAGAGGATCGGACTGATCATCATCGACGAGGAACATGAATCCTCGTACAAGCAGGAAGAAAGCCCGAAGTACCATGCGAGGGACGTCGCGGTTCGGCGCGCCAAGCAGCACGGGGCGGCGGTCGTGCTCGGCTCGGCGACGCCGTCGCTGGAGTCGTTCGCCGCGGCCAGCCGGTCGGCGGCGCAGGCGGCTGCCGGCGGACCGTCCGCCCTGCTGCCCATGCCTGAGAGGGTCGGCGGACGCCCCATGCCGGAGGTTGAGGTCGTCGATATGCGCGAGGAGCTCCGCGCAGGCAACCGCTCGATGTTCAGCCGCAAGCTTCATTCCGCTCTGCTGGAGCGGCTGGAGCGAGGAGAGCAATCCGTCCTGCTGCTTAATCGGCGGGGATATTCGACGTTCGTGATGTGCCGCTCCTGCGGTCATACGGCAACATGTCCGCATTGCGATATTTCGCTCACGTTTCATCAGAAATCCAGGGTGCTTCGATGCCACTATTGCGGCCATGCCGAAGGGGCGCCTGCGACCTGCCCGTCCTGCGAAAGCGAGCATATCCGTTATTTCGGCACCGGCACGCAGCGCGTGGAGGAAGAGCTGGCCAAGCTGTATCCCGGCATCCGGGTCATCCGCATGGACGTAGACACGACGAGCGAGAAGCACGCGCACGAGAGGCTGCTGAAGCGATTCGGCGACCGCGAGGCGGATGTGCTTCTCGGCACCCAGATGGTGGCGAAGGGACTCGATTTTCCATATGTTACCTTAGTGGGCGTAATCGCGGCCGACACTTCCTTGCATCTGCCCGACTTCCGGGCCGCGGAGAAGACGTTCCAGTTGCTCACGCAGGTTGCGGGCCGGGCGGGCCGGCACGAGCTCGAAGGCGAGGTCGTCATTCAGACGTATACACCGGAGCACTACGCGATCGAGACGGCGAGGCATCACGATTATGCGGCGTTCGTCGCCGAAGAGCTGCGGCATCGTTCGATGATGGGTTATCCGCCGTACTGCCGCCTCGTGCTCGTCACCATGTCGCACGAACAGCTTCCGCTGCTTGCGAGCGTCGGCGAACAGTTCGCCGGCGAGCTCCGGGAGCTGGCCCGGCACGAAGGGCTGCTTGTCCCGCTTACCAGCGGAATGCCGCGCGCGGTCGAGGTGCTTGGTCCCGTCGCGTCGCCGATCGCCCGAATGAAAGATCGCTACCGTTTTCAATGTGTGATAAAATATCGGGGAAGCATCGACGCATCCGCGCTTGTACGGCGGGCGCTCCGCCCGTTCACGGAAGGGCCGCAGCAGAAAGGTATACTGTTCAGCGTAGATGTCGATCCTCAAGTTATCTTATAATTTTATGATAGATTTAGAGCAAAGGAAGGGAACAACATGAGTATTCGTTTGATCGTTAAGGAGCCGGACCCGGTATTGCGCGAGGTCGCCAAAGAAGTGACGAAGTTTAACGATAATCTGAAAAAACTGCTGAAGGACATGGCGGAGACGATGTACGACGCCGAGGGGGTCGGATTGGCCGCTCCGCAGATCGGCATCTCGAAGCGCGTCATCGTCGTGGACGTGGGAGACGAGAACGGCCTGGTCGAGATGGTGAATCCCGTCATCGTGGAGCAGGATGGCGAGCAACTGGGCCCGGAGGGCTGCCTCAGCATTCCAAACCTGAACGGAGAGGTGCGCCGCGCCGACCGGATCGTGGTGGAAGGACAGAATAGCAACGGGGAAAAATTCACCGTGAACGCCAGCGGCTATTTCGCCCGCGCGTTCCAGCATGAAATCGACCACCTGAACGGCATCTTGTTCACGGATATAGCCGAGAGCGTGTACGACGTGTCGGACAGGCAAAGAAAAGGCGGCGAATAACAGCATGCGTATCGTATTTATGGGGACGCCGGACTTCGCCGTCCCTTCCTTGCATTTGTTAGTGTCAAGCGGTTACGAGGTCGTCGCGGCCGTCACCCAGCCGGACCGTCCGAAGGGTCGCAAAAAAACGTTGACGCCGCCGCCTGTCAAGGAAGCGGCGTTATCGCTTGGTATACCCGTGCTGCAGCCCGAGCGGATGCGCAGTCCGGAAGCGGTGGCCGCGGTCGCCGAATATAAGCCGGATTTGATCGTGACGGCCGCATACGGACAGATCCTTCCGAAAGCTGTACTCGAGCTGCCGCGTCTCGGCTGCATTAACGTGCACGGCTCGCTGCTGCCTAAGTATCGCGGCGGGGCACCGATTCAGCGGTCTATCATCAATGGCGAGAGCGAGACGGGCGTCACGATCATGTACATGGCGGAAGGCCTCGATACCGGCGATATGATCAGCGCGGTAGCGCTCCCGATCCTCGACGAGGACACGTCCGGCATCATGTTCGAGAAGCTAAGCGCTGCCGGCGCCAAGCTGCTCGGGGAGACGCTGCCGTCTATTATCGACGGGACGGTCCAGGCCGTGCCGCAGCGGGAAGAGGATGCTACATACGCGCCGAATTTGACGCGCGAAGACGAGAGGATCGATTGGAGCAAGCCCGCCCGGGCTTTGTTCAATCAGGTAAGGGGCTTGTCGCCGATGGCGGGAGCATTCACGTCGCTTGGCGGCGAGGTATTCAAGGTATGGGCTTGCGAAGCGCCGAAGAGCGGCTCCGCGCCTGGCGCATCCGCAGAGCCCGGCACGATTCTGTCCGCGGACGCGAGCGGAATCGTCGTACAGACCGGCGAAGGCAAGCTGGTGCTCAAGGACATCCAGCCGGCAGGCAAGCGCGTCATGCCGGTCTCCGAATGGGTTCGGGGAGCGCGCATCGAGCCGGGGACGAAATTCGGCGAAGGTGAGCGCTTATGAGCGGCGGAGATAGAGGCCGCTCGCCTGCCGGGGAGCGCGCGGGCAAACCGCATGTAAGCGGGCATGGCGGGAAGGCCGCCCCCCGCAAAGGCGGAAGGGCCGGAAGCTCGTCTTCGCAGGCAGGCAATCAGCCCGCGAAACGCAAGCCTGCGTCGCCAAGAGAAGTGGCGCTCGACATTTTAGTAAAAGTCGCGAAGTCGGGCGCGTACAGCAATATTCAGCTGAACCGCTCCTTGCAGGATTCGGGAATGTCGAGAGCGGACGCCGCTCTCGCGACGGAGCTTGTGTACGGCACGATCGGCAGGCAGGCCACGCTTGATTACTGGCTTGGGAAGTTCGTCGCCAAAGGTCTCGGCAAGCTTGAGACTTGGGTGCATCAGCTGCTGCGCCTCAGCGCCTATCAGCTGCTGTTTCTCGATCGGATCCCGGTCCACGCCGCCGTGAACGAGGCGGTTACGATCGCGAAGCGGAGAGGGCATGCCGGCATCTCCGGCATGGTGAACGGCGTGCTTCGCAGCATCGACCGCGGCCGCGCCGAGCTGGTTCCGGAGAAGATCGAGGCGTCAACTCCGTCCGCGACGCTCGCGCTTCGGCACTCCTACCCGGAGTGGCTCGTCGATCGGTGGCTGGATACATACGGACCGGAGACAACGGAGGCGATTCTGGCCTCCGGCAACGAGCATCCTCATGCCAGCATCCGCGCGAATACGATGTTCGGCAGCCGGGACGAGCTGGTGCTCGAGCTGAGGGAGAGCGGCATCGAAGCCTCGCCTTCCAAGGTCGCCCCGTCCGGCATCGTCGTGAACGGCGGCGGCAATATGGCGGACACGGACGGCTTCCGGCAGGGGCGCTGGTCCTTGCAGGACGAAAGCTCGATGCTGGTGGCGGAGGTCGTCGCGCCGAAGGCCGGCATGAAGGTATTGGACTGCTGCGCGGCGCCAGGGGGCAAGAGCGCCCATATGGCGGAGCTGATGGAAGGCAAAGGCAAAGTATGGGCGAACGATCTTCACGCGCACAAACGCGAGCTGATCGTCACCCAGACGGAGAGACTGAAGCTGCGCAACGTGGAGGCAATTACGGGGGACGCCGCGGCCTTGTCCGGGCGGTTCGCGGAAGGCTCGATCGACGCGGTGCTGCTGGACGCGCCATGCTCCGGCTTCGGCGTTATCCGCAGGAAGCCGGAGATCAAGTGGAACAAGACGGAAGGCGATATTGCGGACATCGCGGGTCTTCAGAAGCAATTGCTGAACGAGGTATCCAAGCTGGTTCGTCCGGGCGGCACGCTGGTGTACAGCACCTGCACGATCGAGAAGGAAGAGAATGAGCGGCAGATCGCGGCATTTCTGGCCGAGAATCCGGAGTTCGAGCTTGATCCGAATTGGCCGGAGGCGATTACGGCGCGCCTGCGCCAAGATGGCTTGATCGGCAACGACTTTGCCGGAGAGCTGCAGCTATTGCCTCAGCATTACGGGAGCGACGGATTCTACATCGCCCGTATGAAAAGGCGCGCCTGACCCGGCTTATGGCTGGTGATGGTCGTTTGTGGTAAAATAAATCGACAGCAGCCCAAAATTAGGCATATTCAGAGAGAGGGCTGTCCTACAATAAACTACAGGTGTGATGAGATGAAACCTTTTATTTATGACTATACGCTGGACGCTCTCCGCGATTGGATGAAGGAGAACGATGAGCCGGCGTTCCGCGCGGACCAGCTGTTCGATTGGATCTATGTGAAGCGCGTGAAGAGTTTCGAGGACATGACGAATCTGTCCAAAGGCCTTCGCCAGAAGCTTGACGACCAGTTCCAGTTCGTAACGCTTTCCGAAATTACGAAGTTCGAGTCCAAGGACGGAACGGTCAAGTTCCTGTTCGGCCTGCACGACAATCACGCGATCGAGACGGTCATCATGCGCCATAATTACGGGAACAGCATATGCGTGACGACGCAGGTCGGCTGCCGGATCGGCTGCACGTTCTGCGCGTCCACGCTCGGCGGATTGAAGCGTAATCTGACGGCGGGCGAGATCGTCGCTCAGGTCGTGACGGCCCAGCAAATGCTGGACGCGAGCGGCGAGCGGGTATCCAGCATCGTCATTATGGGCTCGGGCGAGCCGTTCGAAAACTATGACGCGACGATGACGTTCCTCCGCAACATGATTCACGAGAAAGGGCTGAATATCGGCCAGCGGCATATCACCGTCTCGACGAGCGGCATCGTGCCGAGCATGTACAAGTTCGCGGACGAGAACACGCAGATCAACCTGGCGATTTCGATCCATGCGCCGAACGATAAGCTTCGCTCGAAGCTCATGCCCGTTAACCGGCGCTTCCCGTTCGAGGACGTGATCGAAGCCTGCCGCTACTACATTGCCAAAACAGGAAGACGAATTACGTTCGAATATGCCCTCATCGGCGGCGTGAACGATCAAGCTGAGCATGCTCAGGAGCTTGCCGACGTGCTGAAGGACATGTTGTGCCACGTGAACCTCATCCCAGTCAACCATGTGCCGGAGCGCAATTACGTCCGTACGCCGCGTGAGGATATCTTCGAATTCCAGCGCGTGCTGGAGCGGAACAAGATCAACGTGACGATCCGCAGAGAGCAAGGCCATGACATTGCCGCGGCTTGCGGCCAATTAAGGGCCAAACATATGGAGTCTCAGACGAGGTGATGACGTTTTGTTAACGGCAAACCGCAGTAATATTGGACGAGTCAGGCATCTTAACGAAGACCAGTCCTGGGTGGGACAGCTGGAGAATGGCGTAACGCTGGCGATCGTCGCCGACGGAATGGGCGGCCATCAGGCCGGCGACGTCGCGAGCCTTATGGCGGTGAACGCCTTCCGGAGCGCGCTTGAGCGGAATGCGGCGAAGCCGGAATTATCGGAGCAGGAAGGCAAGATGCTTATTCGCCAAGCCATAAGCGAAGCGAACGAGACGATCTATGCCATGGCGTCAGGCGACGATCGTTACCATAACATGGGCACGACGATCGTTGCGGCGCTTCTTCATGCGAACAACGCCATTATCGGACATGTCGGGGACAGCCGGGCGTACAAAGTAACCAAAGATTCAATCGATCTGCTTACGATGGATCACTCCCTGGTGAACGAGCTGGTGAAATCCGGCCAGTTGACCGAGGAAGAAGCGGCGCACCACCCGAGACGCAACGTGCTCACGAGAGCGGTCGGCACCGATCCGAACGTGGAGATCGACGTGCAGGCGGTTCTATGGTCTCCTGAGGACGTTCTGCTCTTGTGCAGCGACGGCCTGACGAATATGGTCAGCGAGCAGGAGATGCACGCCGTCATTGCGGGCGCCGAGGACCCGACGCTGGAGAGCAAAGCGGATCATCTCATTCAGCTCGCGCTCGAGGCGGGAGGCGACGACAATATTACGGTCGTTCTCCTGCAAGAGCAAGCCGGCATGAAGCGGGAGGAGAGTGAAATATGATCGGTCATGATTTAAGCGGCCGCTACGAGATACTGTCGAGGATCGGCGGAGGCGGCATGGCGCTCGTCTACAAGGCGCACGACGTCCTTCTCAACCGGAACGTCGCCGTGAAGGTGCTGCGCCAGCAATTCGTGAACGACGAGGAGTTTATCCGCAGGTTCCGCAGGGAGGCCCAATCGGCGGCGGCTTTGTCCCATCCGAACGTCGTCAGCATCTATGATGTCGGTCAAGAAGACGATACGCATTATATCGTCATGGAATATGTCGAAGGCAATAATCTAAATGAAATTATACAAGAACGCGCGCCTCTGCAGGCCGACGAAGCGGTCCGCATCGCGGTGCAAATTTGCGACGCTCTCGACCACGCGCATCAGAATCACATCATACATCGCGATATTAAACCCCATAACATATTGATCGGGAATAACGGACGCGTGAAGGTGACCGATTTCGGCATCGCCCGCGCGGTGACGTCGACCACGATCACGCAGACGGGATCGGTTGTCGGCTCTGTCCATTACTTCTCTCCGGAGCACGCTAAGGGCATTAATACCGGGGAGAAATCCGATCTGTATTCGCTCGGCATCGTGATGTACCAGATGCTGACGGGCAGGCTGCCGTTCCTCGGCGAAAGTCCGATAAGCGTCGCGCTGAAGCATCTGCAGGAGAACTTCGAGGATCCGCGGTTCGTTAACCCGCATATCCCTCAGAGCGTCGAGAACGTCATTCTGAAGGCGATGCGCAAAAATCCGAGCGAGCGCTACGCTTCCGCTCACGAGATGCTGTTGGATCTCGATACTTGCCTTCGTCCCGACCGGCTGAACGAGCCCAAAATCTCGTTCGCGGCTTATCACGATATGGAAGAGACGCGGGTTATGCCTGCCATTCGGGGAGAGACTGGCGTTATGGCCTCGTCTTCTGGACGCGAACGGTCGGAATCGAAGGCCGCCGTATCGACCGATACCGGCAAGTGGCAGGAGGAAGAAGAACGCAAATCGAAGGGCTGGAAGAAACCGCTCATCGTCGTGGGCGTCACCTTATTCATCCTGGCCCTCATTATCGGAGGGTTCGTCTGGCTGCTCGATAAGCTGGACGCCGATGAGGTGTTCGTGCCGAACGTGGTGGGCATGACGCTGGACGATGCGCGCAAAGCGCTGCAGGAAGAAGGCCTTCGGGTCGAGGAGCCTGTCGAAAGAGTGTTCGACAAGGAAGCGCCGAAGGACCAGGTGCTCGAGCAGAATAAGAGTAACCAGAAAGTCAAAGTGAACACGCATATCCAGCTGGTGGTCAGCGACGGTCCGGAGCTCGCCACCGTCAATAATTATGTGGGGCAATCCTTTAAGACCGTCAAGGAGGAGCTGCTGGCGCTCGGCTTCACGGATACCCGGATAAAGGTGTCGGAGGAGCACAGCGAGGAAGCGCTCGACACCATTCTCGAGCAGACGCCTGCCAACGGCGAGAAGCTCGATCCCGAGAAGGATACAATATCGTTTGTCGTCAGCCTTGGCCCGGAGACGGTCCCAATGCCTGATTTGGTCGGCGAGAGCTTGACGACGGCGCGCAAGATGCTGAATACGGCAGAGCTTGTGCTCGAGGAAGAAAACATTCTTTCCGAGCCAAGTTATCTTCATCGGAAGGACGTAGTGATCAAGGTCGAGCCTTTTAACGCGGGAGATCAGGTGCCTAAGGGCTCAGCTGACATCACTCTAACCGTCAGCTCCGGTCCACCGGCCGACGCGAAGACGTATACGTTCACCGTCAAGATATCGCCGGCTGTCGCCGGCAAATCAAGCGAAGTGAGGATCGATTACTCCGACGCGACGGGCGAGAACATCACCGGCGAGACCCGGACGATTACGGGAACCGTCGATATTCCGGTAACGGTCGTGCTGGCTCCGGACACGGTCGCAACCGTAACGGTATACCGGGATAATCAGTTCATGGATACAAGGGAAATCAGGTACGAGGATCTGAACGGCTCCGGCGGACCGGGGCTGACGATTCCCGGAGAAGAAACGCAGCCTCCGGCAGACAGCAACGAAGGCAACGGCGAAGGACAAGAAGGACAAGAAACGGCGCAAGCGGGGGTAAACGACGGCAATGGCGAGACTGAAGGCGAAGGCGAAGGAAACGGCGGACAATAAAGACGTAAACCAAATGACCGGCATGATTGTCAAGGCGCTCAGCGGGTACTATTACGTGAGGGCGGAAGGAGAGGCGAGCGATTCGGAGCCCGTGCAGTGCAGGGCGCGCGGCGTGTTCAAGAAACGCGGGGAGTCGCCGCTGGTTGGCGACAAGGTGCATTTCAGCTTGACGGAGAACGGGGAGGGGACGGTCACGGAGCTGTTCCCCCGTTCCTCGGAGCTGATCCGTCCGCCGGTCGCGAACGTCGATCTGGCGATTCTGGTGTTCTCGGTAACCGAGCCCACGCTGAATCTGCAGCTGCTGGACAAGTTCCTTGTCCACATCGAGCATGCCGGCATTCCCGCCGTATTGGCCCTAAGCAAGCAGGATCTCGAGAGCGAAGGCGAATTTACGGAAGAGGCGGCTCTCGCGGCTTCTTCCGTCAACCGTATCTACCGCAAGCTCGGATATGAAGTGTATGGGACAAGCTCCCGCAAGAGCGCGGGCATCCGCGAGCTGAAGGAGCGGCTCGAAGGCCATCTTGCCGTATTCGCGGGACAGTCCGGCGTAGGGAAATCCTCGCTGCTCAACGCGCTCGTCCCGGGCCTGACGCTGGAGACGAACGAAATCAGCAACCGGCTGGGCCGCGGCAAGCATACGACGAGGCACGTGGAGCTCATCGATATCGGAGGCGGCTACGTCGCCGATACGCCGGGCTTCAGCCAGCTCGACTTCGGCGAGCTGGGCGTCGAGGACCTTAGCTACTGCTTCGTCGAGATGAGGAAGCTGTCGCCGGACTGCAAATTCCGCGGCTGTACCCATGTGCACGAGCCGGGCTGCGCGGTGCTCGCCGCCGTCGAGGCCGGCGAGATCGAACGAAGCCGCTACGACCATTACGTGTTGTTCCTGGAAGAAATGAAAGATTTGAAACGGAGGTATTGAACCCGATGACCATCATTGCGCCATCCATCCTCTCGGCGGATTTCTCAAGACTGGGAGAGGAAATTCAAGCGGCGGAGCGCGCGGGAGCGGATTGGATCCATGTCGATGTCATGGATGGGCATTTCGTGCCGAACCTGACATTCGGCCCTCCCGTCATCGCAGCGGTTAGACCCGCGACGAAGCTGCCGTTCGACGTCCATCTGATGATCGAGCGGCCGGAGCTGTCGCTGAACGATTACATATCGGCCGGCGCCGACCGCATAACGTTGCACGCCGAGGCATGCAAGCATCTTCACCGAACGGTTCACGCCATCAAGGAGAAGGGACTTCCGGCCGGCGTCGCGATTAATCCCGCAACGCCCGTATCGGTTCTCGAGCCGATCCTTCACGATCTCGATCTGGTGTTGATCATGACGGTCAACCCCGGCTTCGGGGGCCAATCGTTTATCCCGTATTCGCTGGTGAAGCTGCGCCAGGTTCGGGCGATGCTGGAGGAACGCGGGCTTTCGGACGTTCACGTGCAAGTGGACGGAGGCGTGAACCGCGACACCGTGAGAGCCATCGTGGAAGCGGGCGCGAACGTGCTCGTGGCGGGCAACGCGGTATTCGCGGAGAAGGACCGCGCGGCCGCCATCGCGGCGCTGCGATAAGGGGGGGCAGGATGAACGAGAAGGTTGCCAACGCTTTTTGGGTCATGCTCTACAGCTTTTTGGCCGGTCTCAGCCTGTCTTTATTTACGCAGATCACCGGATTCACGAAGTATATTTTTTCGCTTCTTGCCATTTATATCGCGATTCGTTTCTTTCGCCGTTTCGAGACGGTCGGCAAACGCGTATTGTTCGTCGTCCTCTCCCTGATTTTCTGTTTTATCGGCATATTGAGCATAACGGCTTATCTGTTCATGCGGAACCCGGAGCTGTTTAACGGAATGTAGACATACGCCCCATCTTGGACCTTGGAGCGCTTGCAATGGAATAGGACAATGATCCTTCGCATAGGATGGTTACATGAGCGCGGGATGTGGTGACGGAACTATTTCATGAGCGTGTCTGAGGAGGGATGGGGCATGAAATTTTATACAATCAAACTGCCGAAGTTTCTGGGCGGGTTTGTCAAAGCGATTTTGAACACGTTCCAAAAAAATTAATCCCGATTCTGCCTGCGCCTCCGCAGGCATGCAAGTGGGGCAGGAAAAAATAAAAGCACCTGAGCTTCAGGTGCTTTTGTCTATGGCGTGAAAGCCATTCTTATACGCGGGTCACTTTACCGGATTTCAGAGCGCGCGCGCTCACGTATACGCGTTTTGGTTTGCCGTCGACCAGGATGCGAACCTTCTGCACGTTAACGCCCCAAGAGCGACGTGTTTTGTTGTTGGCGTGGGAAACGTTGTTGCCTTGACGCGGCGACTTGCCAGTCAGATAACATTTGCGGGACATGACTACACCTCCTATAAAGAATTGGTGGTAAACGTACGCATCTACATACATTTAAAATACACATGTATCATTAAACACACTCGAATATCGTATCATAAACCGCGCTTCGGTTCAACCTTATTATACGGATTGTACCGTATTTTTCATGAACGCACTTCAATAACGTGTCGGTTTATAGTACAATGGTACATAGTCCATAATATACAGTAAGGGAGTGTATTGCCATGTCACTGCAGCTAAACACCGAACTAGGCGCTATTCACGTTACCGACCATTGCATCGCCGTACTGGCGGGCTCCGCAGCTATGGATTGTTATGGACTCGTCGGCATGGCTTCGCGCAAAGGCCTGAAGGACGGGATCGCGGAGCTGCTTGGAAGAGAGAATATGTCCCGCGGCGTAGAAGTTCGGCGGGAACACGACCAGCTGCATATCGACCTCCACATCATTGTAAGCTACGGCACGAAAATTTCCGAGGTTGCACACAACATTCAATCCAAAGTGAAATACGTGCTGAACAACGTCATCGGCTTACAGGTGGATGAAGTCCATATATTTGTACAAGACGTAAGGGTATCCAGGTAGCAGGAAGGGGAATTTTCATTGGGTAAGCGCTCAATTAACGGATCGGATTTTGCCGCAATGGCGCTGCTGGGAGCAGAGCTGTTGCAGCATAACGCGGAACGCGTGAATGCACTTAACGTGTTCCCGGTGCCGGACGGCGATACAGGCACGAACATGAACTTAACGATGAGCTCTGGCATAAGGGAGCTTCGCAGCAAGCCCTCGGAGCATATCGGCAAATCAGCCGAAGCGCTGTCGAAAGGTCTGCTCATGGGCGCCAGAGGCAATTCCGGCGTTATTCTGTCACAATTATTCCGCGGTTTCTCGAAATCGCTTTCCGCGCTGTCCGAGGCCTCGCCCGTCGACGTGGCGGCGGCGCTGCAGAACGGCGTCGATATGGCTTATAAGGCCGTTGTTAAACCTGTCGAAGGCACGATCTTGACCGTCGCAAGAGAAGCGGCCAAGCATGCCGTTCAGTACGCGCGCCGCGCGGCCGACGTAGCGGACTTGATGGCGGAGGTGCACCGCAAAGCGAACGAAGCGCTTCAGCGCACTCCCGACCAGCTGCCTGTTCTGAAGCAGGTCGGCGTCGTCGACTCCGGCGGACAAGGCTTGGTCTTCATTTATGAAGGCTTCGTTCGCAGCTTAACGGAGAGCGAGTCCGGCGGAGGCTACCAGGAGCTGTTCCAACAGCCGTCGGAAGCCGCATTGCCGGAAGAGGTCGCGGTGCCGTCCGCTCCGAGAGCGGAACGACGGAACGAACCAAACTCCGCGCAAGCCCGATTGAATACGGAAGATATCGAATTCCTGTACGATATGGAATTTTTTATTAATCGCAAGCTTGCAGGCGCAACTGCAGTGTATTTTGATGAATCCGCTTACAAACGTATCCTGGAGAAGGACGGGGACTCGATCCTGGTCATCGTCGACGATGACATCATCAAGGTCCATGTTCATTCCCGCAAGCCGGGCGACGTGCTGAATGCGTCCCTGCCTTACGGCGAGCTGACGGATATTCATATCTTGAACATGAGGGAGCAGCATCGCGATATCGTGGAGCATGACGATCAGGCAGTCCTCAGCCGGACGGATCTCGCCGCGGCCGAGCTGCTGGCGGGACAGGCGCTCAGCGGCGTAGCTCCTGGCCAAGTGTTCGAGCAAGCGCCGTATGGCATCATCGCGGTCGCGATGGGAGAAGGAATCGCGGACATGTTCCTCTCGAGCGACGTGGATACGGTGCTGTCGGGCGGGCAGACCATGAACCCGAGCACCGAGGATTTCCTGAAAGCGATCGACGCTCTGTCGGCGGATCATATCTTCCTGCTTCCGAACAACAGCAATATCATTCTCGCGGCGGAGCAAGCCGCGGAGCTCAGCGATCGGAATATTACCGTCATTCCGACCCGCACCATTCCTCAAGGTCTCGCGGCGGTGCTTGCGTTCAAGGAAGACGAGTCTCCGGAGCGAAACACGGAGTGGATGAAGAACGCGGCGGCGAGCGTGATCTCCGGCCAAGTGACCAAAGCGGTTCGCGACACGTCCATCGACGGCGTCAACATCTCGGAAGGCGATTATATCGGCATCAAAGAGAAGGCGATCGTCGTATCGCATGCGGGTCTCTTCGAAGCCTGCCAAGGGTTGATCTCCAGCATGATGGAGAACGGCGGAGACTTGCTGACGCTCTTGACGGGCGATGAATCGGACGCGGACTTGACCGCTACGATCTGCGACTGGGCCGCGGAGCAATACCCTGATCTGGAGATCGAGGTGCAGCCAGGCGGACAGCCTCTGTATCCTTATTTGTTCGCCGTGGAATAGATCGGCTATCTATTAAGCATTCCTGGAGGGGATGAAATGGGCAAGGTGCGCATTGTGGCGGACAGCACGTCGGATATACCGGCTGACGTCCGCGAGCGTCTGGGCATTACCATGGTACCGCTTAAGGTGCTTTTCGGCGAAGAGACGTATATGGATTCGGTCACGATATCGGCGGAGCAATTTTACGAACGGTTGAAGGCTTCGCCGGTTCTTCCGACGACTTCGCAGCCGTCGCCTCTCGAATTCTCAGACGTGTACGAGCGGCTGCTGGATGAGGATCCCGACGGTCCGATCATTTCGATTCATCTGGCTGCGGTTCTGAGCGGCACGCATCAGTCCGCGGTTATCGCGGAGTCGATGCTGGAGCGTCCGGCGGATATTACGATCGTGGACTCCAAATCCGCTTCTTACGGAATTGGCTTGCAGGTCGTTCGGGCTGCCGAGATGGCGCAGGCCGGCGAATCGAAGGAGCGGATTTTGGAAGAAATCCAGCGCCTTCAGAACGATTTGGAATTATATTTTCTCGTCGATACGCTGGAGTTTCTGCACAAGGGCGGAAGAATCGGCAGAGCGTCGGCGCTCATTGGCTCCATTCTAAACATCAAGCCTATTCTTTCCTTGGACAAGGACGGCGGCGTCTACTCCGTCGACAAGGTCCGCGGCACGAAGAAGGCGATGGCCCGCATCGCGGAGATGTTCAAAGCCACGTTCGGCGATGCTCCGGTCGGTCTCATCATCGCAGGCTCGGATAACAGGGAAGCAGCCGAAGAGCTCGGCAACCGGGTGAAGGGCGAGCTTAACGTCAAAGAAGTCGGCTACACGACAGTAGGTTCGGTCATTGGCGTGCATACGGGCCCGGGTGTTTCCGCCGTATTCATGTATAGGATGTGAGCAAGGCATGTTGAATTTGCATCAAATATCGGTAAGACAGCTCAAAGGCGTGAGCGCCCTCAAGGAGGGGGAGCTTCACGCCTTTGGCGTGCGCACAATCGCGGATTTGCTGGGCTACTTCCCGTTCCGTTACGAGGATTACCGCGTCCGCGAGCTGTCCGAAATCAAAAACGGGGAAAAGGGAACGGTGCTTGGCATCGTTCGGGGAGCCCCTCTGCTTCAGCGTTACGGCCGGAGCAAATCACGGTTAACCTGCAAAGTGGAGGTCGGCGGCATCCTCGTGACCGCCGTCTGGTTTAACCGGCATTATTTGCAAGAGCAGCTGAAGCTGTCGAGAGAAATTATGCTGACCGGCAAGTGGGAGCAGCATCGGCTGCAGATAACCGTCTCCGAATCCGAATTCCCTGACAGCGCGAAGAATAGCAAGTCGGGCTCGCTGCAGCCCGTCTACTCCGTGGGCGGCAACATTACGCAGCATTGGATTCGCAAAATCATCGAGACGGCGCTCGAGCAATACGGCCCGATGGTCGAAGAGGTGCTTCCGTTCGAGCTGGTGGAGGAGCATCGGCTGATGACGAGAGCGGAGGCGTTCCGCCTCCTGCATATGCCCGGCGACTTCCGCAAAGGGCAGGAAGCGCGAAGAAGAATGGTCTACGAGGAGCTTTTCCTGTTCCAGCTGAAGCTGCAAGCCTATCGTTCGCTTAACCGCGTACGGAATGACGGCATCGCGTTCCGAATCGAAAGCGAGACGATCCGCAGCTTTGCGGCGACGCTGCCGTTCGAGCTGACCGACGCTCAGAAGAAGGTCGTCAACGAGATATTGACGGATATGCGGCGCGGCTACAGCATGAACCGTCTGGTCCAAGGCGACGTCGGCTCCGGCAAAACGGTCGTGGCGGCCATTGCGCTATATGGAGCCGTCAAGGCGGGGCATCAAGGGGCGCTTATGGTGCCCACGGAAATATTGGCGGAGCAGCACGCGAAGTCTCTTCAGCGGCTGTACGAAGGCACGGGGTTGCAGGTCGGGCTGCTCACGGGCAGCTTGACGGAGCGGAAGCGGAGAGATGTGCTCGCCGGACTCCAGATGGGATTGATCGACGTTGTCGTCGGCACGCACGCACTTATACAAGATGATGTTTTTTTCAATAGTCTCGGACTTGTCGTCACGGATGAGCAGCATCGCTTCGGCGTGAATCAGCGCAGCGTGCTCAGACGCAAAGGACTGAATCCCGACGTGCTGACGATGACGGCGACTCCTATTCCCCGCACGCTTGCTATAACGGCTTTCGGCGACATGGACGTCTCTTCGATCAAGGAGATGCCGAAGGGCCGCAAGCCGATCAAGACGTATTGGGTGAAGCATGACGCGATGGACCGCGTGCTCGGCTTCATTCGCAAGGAGGTTGCCGCAGGCCGGCAAGCCTATGTCATCTGTCCGCTCATCGAAGAATCGGACAAGCTGGACGTACAGAACGCGATCGACCAGTATGTGCAGCTGCAGCAAGCTTTTCCGGATTTGAAGGTCGGTCTGCTGCACGGCCGGCTGACCGCTTCGGAGAAGGACGCGGTCATGTCCGAATTCGGCGCGAACGAATCCCAGGTGCTGGTGGCGACGACGGTCGTCGAGGTCGGGGTCGACGTGCCGAACGCCACGCTTATGATCATTATGGACGCGGAGCGGTTCGGGCTGTCGCAGCTCCACCAGCTGCGCGGGCGGGTCGGACGAGGCGAGCACCAATCCCACTGTATTCTGATGGCGGATCCGAAGTCGGAGAACGGGCGCGAGCGGATGAAGGTCATGACGGAGACGAACGACGGCTTCGAGGTGGCGCGCCGCGATCTCGAGCTTCGCGGTCCCGGCGACTTCTTCGGCACGAAGCAAAGCGGCCTGCCGGAATTCCGCGTCGCGGACATGGTTGCCGATTACGAGACGCTGGAGCTGGCGCGGGAAGACGCGGGACGGCTGGCGGACAGGGACGATTTCTGGACGAATCCGTCATACGCCAAGCTGTGGGCGATTCTTCGGGATGATCCGTTATTTCAGGGCGATCAACTGGATTAAGCAAGATTTGCCTCCCTTCGGCATATAGTTAGTGCATAGATGGATTGTCGAAGGAGGTGCATCATCCGATGAGCTACCAGAACTACGGCATTAAGCCGCAGCTGGTCGAACGCGTTAAGCTGAAGCTGAAAAATCCGACAGTCAAGGAGAAAATCCGCCAGCTGCTCGCGCATGTGACAAAATACGATTTGCAGGACCGCGTCAAAGTTCGCAAGCTGGTCAAGTCGGCCGCTGTCATATTGCAGGAGAAGCTAACGGACGTGCAGGAGGAACAAATCGTCAATTTCGTGCTTGCGCAAAAAATCGACCCTAACAATACGTTTCATCTGCTCAAGCTTTGGGGCATGTTTCGCTGACCATTCGTGGTCGGCGATTTTTTTTGGGTCTGGGGCTGGCCTACCACAGTCCAAGCTGTTCCTCCGCCGGCTGGCACGCGATCAGCGATTCATCGTCGTTGCGCACGTTGCCGACGGCCGCGCTTACCGGGTAAGCCTCCATCTCTTCGGCGGGAAGGGGCTCCAGCATGGACATGAGAGCCTGGATGCTTCGGTTCTCGCGGCTCAGCCACGCGGCCTCGTGCTCCGGTCTAAGAATGACGGGCATGCGGTCGTGCACAGGCGCGACGATTTCATTCGGCTTCGTCGTGAGCACGGTGCAGGTACTCAGCTTCTCTCCGCTTGGAGATACCCACGTCTCGTACAGCCCGGCCAGGCTGAACACGGATTTCGTTTTGAGCGTGAAGCGCATTGGCTGCTTGCCTTTGCCGCCCTGAAGCGCTTTCCACTCGTAGAAGCCGTCCGCGGGCAGGATGCATCTCTTGCGCTGGAGAGGGCCCTTGAAAGCCGGCTTCTCGGCGGCCGTCTCGGAGCGCGCGTTAATCATCATGTAGCCGACCTTCGGATCGTCGGCCCACGGCGGGACAAGCCCCCATTTCAGCTCGCCCAGACGGTTTTTGCCGCTGCCGTCGCTTATGACGGCCAGCACCTGCTGCCCGGGCGCCACATTGTATTTGGGCCGGTGAAACGGCACGTTCGTCTCCCCGATCATGTACCTCACCATCAGCTCCTCGAGCGTCACCGTTACGGTATAACGTCCGCACATGTATGCCGCAGCTCCTTTCTTCATCCGCTTCCGCTTGTCTGTTCATTATAACTTTCTCATTCGCGCGAAGCGAGAGGCAAGCGGTCTTCCCCCGGCATACCGTACGATATAGGGCCGGTATAGGGCATACGCGGATCCGCTCCGTATGATGGACCATTCATTTGCAGATAATGGTAATAAAGATGAAGGAGCGGTTTACGGAAGGAGGAGCCGGGGATGGCTGAGGACGATCGAACAAAAGGGGAGGAACGAACCGGGCTCGGAGGCTGGTTCGGCCATTTGCTTGCGCTTCCCGGGGAAGCTTTGGCTTATGCGACGGGCAAATGGAAGGCGATGAGCGCCTCCCATGACATGCTGGAGAAGGCGGCTCCGTTATCGCTGCCCGCATCATCCGTCGCGCGGCTGATGGACGCTTGGTCAAAGCTGGGGGCGGCCTCCGCGGGAGGGGAGGAGGCTTTAGGCGGACCGCACGCCGAGTGGCAGGATTCCGCCGCCTCCTGGTCGCCCGACGAGCTGATGCTGATCGAGCGGATTCGCAAGGATACGGCCGAAGCGAACCGCAACAACGTGACGCGGACGGAGGCGTACCGCAACGTTTATTTCCATACGCCGGAGCTGCATTGGGCCTTGCTTGCGCACTTGGTGTCCCGTAACGGCGGCTGGAATATGACGGACCTGCAGGGAGAGTGGCTGCCCAGATTGCTTACGGAATCCCAGCGGCGCGATGTGTTTCTGTTTCTGGAGCGGGCGAACGCCCTTATTTTCTCGGATGCGTATCCTCAGCTGCTGTTGTATCAATGGAGCCGCAGCCTAGGGCGCAGCTTGTTCCATTTGCTGCCGGCTTTCGGCGTGTCCCGGTTTATGATGCCCGTGTGGAAGCTGTTTTGGCGCGAGCGGGATTCCGCTCTGCTGACGACGGCTTTGATCGTGAACGAGCAGCATTTTATCGAGGGGCGGGTCGTGCGCAAGCCTTACTTCGAGCAGCGCGTTCTGCACACGTTATTTTTCGGGCTGCAGTCCTTGCTGCAATTAAACGGCGTGTTTTTCCCTTATGGAAGCGAGGATGAGGCGAAAGGGGGCTGCGGCGAGCTGCGGCTTGCCGGCCTCATTCTGGAAAATTTCCGCGATCCGGAAGAGCGGATCGAATTCGGCAAACGGCTGTACGCGATGCTGTTCGGCGTGCCTCCGGTGTTCGAAGGGGCAAGGGGCTTCGCCGCGGCGGTGAAGCATTCCGGCTCGCGCGGCGACTACGCGCCGCATCTGTTCGAGGACGTGCGCCACGGGCCGCCAAAGCGCGTATACGAGGAGAAGCTGCTGGGGGGACGGCTGAAGCCCGGCGCCGATCGTATTTACAGTCCTGCGCTGCAATCGGCGTGGAAGGATCATGCGATGGAGCCGGTCGAGCCCGGCGATTGGTTCGAGAACGCGGACCAGATCGCCGGCTATTTCCGGGAGCTGCCGCTTCCGCGAAATTTCGAGATTACGAACGAATACGGGCTGATGCTGAGCAAGCTGGAGCTTGCCGTCCTCGCCTCCCAGCGCGGCGAGAAGCCGGGGCAAAGCCTTGGCGCGGACGATGGGAAGGTGTGAGCGGTTGGTTCGGCCGTGCAGGCATAATATCAACGATTAGCGGCGAACGGCGCCGGTGCGTGAATGGCAAGCGAAACAATTGGTCCAAACCGAAGCTAAGCTAATGATTATTCGGTTACAAGTTCCCTGTCATTCAGCTCTTGCACAGGCCGATGATTGTCGGGGAATATAGCTCCGAAAGCATCCATCTGCTCCGCGGACATTTCGATCGGATGTTCGAACACCGTCCACTCAGCCTTGGCAGGACGTATTTGTGGTCGGCGCCGATCACCGGGCGATAGCAGGGAGGAATCCATGGTGTATCGTGCGTGCTTACGGTGAACGAGATCAATACGATAATAAAAAATCACGAATTTCTTTTCAGCCGCTCAAACCGATTCGCAGCTTCGTTCGTTACCTCTTATGGAAACCACATTTTAAGGAGGTCTTACGAATGATTGCCAAGAAGATATCACTCGCTTTCCTTGCTCTCGTCCTGTGCTTGAGCGTGTTTCTCACATTAGGCGCAGCGGCTGAAGAACAAAATGCAGGAAACGTGAAGACGGATGCCGAAACCGCTGCCGATTTGAAATTGCTGCTCGGCGACGGGAATGGCGTGAACGAAACGTATTTAGCCAAAAAATCAACAAGATTGCAAGCCGCAATCATATCTCTTCGTCTTCAAGGTCTGCTGGACGAGGCAATGGCCTACAAGGGCACGATCAACTTCTCTGATGCAAGCCTCGTCAGCAGCAGCAATCAAGCCGTGCTCGCCTATCTGAAGAATCATCCGGAATACGGATGGTCCGGCAAAGGCGGGGCCCAATTCGATCCGGCGGCCGGCATTACCTCCCAGCAGCTGTACAAAGTGCTGCTCGAGGTTGCGGGCTTCAAGCAGGACAAGGATTTCACCTATGCGGAGACGGAGAAGTTCGCCGCAACGAAAGGCTTCAAGCAGATCGCGGGCACGAACTCCCTGACGAATGCCCATATCGCAACCGCGCTCGTCGAATCGCTGCACGTACATACGACCGGCGGGTCTACTCTGTTTGAAGAGCTGCAGACAAAAGGCGTAATCGAGGCAGACGCGGCGCTGCCTGGCGATCGGATCCTGCTTGCAAGCAGCGATAAGCTGGGGACGTACTTCACCGATCAGAACGGTCGCACGCTTTATTTCTTTACGAAGGACGCCGAGGATTCAAATTCCTGCAAGGATAAATGCCTTGAGAATTGGCCGGTCTTTTACGCAGAGGATTTGCAAATACCGGGTCCATTGAATCCGGACGATTTCTCCGTATTGACCCGGACCGACGGAACGAAGCAAACGACGTACAAAGGCTGGCCTTTGTATTATTTTGTTAAGGATATGGCAGCGGGCGATACGCTTGGCGAAGCGGTCGGCGGCGTATGGTTTGTGGCGAAGTCCGACTATGCCGTCATGCTCGGAACCTCTTCGACGCTGGGTAATTACTTAACAGACGATTACGGGCGCACCTTGTATTACTTTGACAAAGATTCCCTGCGCTCGTCGATGCCGAGCGTCGTATGCGAAGGAGAATGCTTGGAGACCTGGCCTGCTTATATGGCCGAGGGAGCAAGCACAATTTCGACGCTGCTCGCATCCGATATCGGTTCGATCACCCTTTCCGACGGAACAAAGCAATCGACGTATAAAGGTTATCCGCTTTATTATTTCGTCAAAGACGCCAAGCATGGGGATGCGCTGGGTCAAAACGTGAATGAAGTGTGGTTTGTCGTCGATCCTGCAACATTCACCGGAAAAACGGCGCCTCAGGTCAAAACCTATAATATCGACATTAAACAATTTTCATTCGGCACGGAGCCGCTCACGGTAGAAGCCGGATCCCAAATCATTTTCACCAATTTCGATGACATGAAGCATAATGCGGTCGCGCTTGGCGGCGCCTTCGAAACCCCGCTGCTGGCCAAAGGGGAATCCTATACCATCACTCTGGATGAACCCGGAACTTATAATTATTTCTGCGAACCGCATAAACAATTTATGACCGGCCAAATCATCGTGAAATGACAGGAGGGAGCTCATGTTAAGACGTTCCCGAATGATGACGCTGCTTCCTCTCGTTTTGATTAGCCTCGTTCTCCTCTCTGCATGCGGATTGAATTCGAATGAACCGGCCGAGCTGCAAGCGAATTCGACGAGTGCCTCCGAAACCGCTTCGCCGGAGGCGACGCCGGACGCATCGGACGAAGCCGTACAGGAGCAGGACGGCATGACGGAAACGCCGAAGGAAACCGAAGCTCCGGCCGACACGCCGGAAACCGCTGCCGAGCCTACTCCGTCTCCTACGCCGAAAGCAACGGCTTCACCGAAAGCAGAGCCAGCCGTCGAAGCGCATGAAGGCGGCCATTCATCTGGCAAGGACGGCCATGTGGCAGAAGGCGGTCAAACGTCCCGGACAACCGCATCGCCGAAGCCGACCGCAAAGGCAACTTCACCGGCGGAGAATGCGGCGTCGGAAAAACCGGCGGGAGAGGTCCATCTCGTCGAAATCGTTAATTTTGCATTCTCGCCCGCTGAGCTGACCATAAAAGCAGGTGACAGCGTGAAATTTATCAATAAAGACGAAATCGGCCATAGCGCCACGGCTGACGATAAATCGTTCGATACCGGAATGCTCGAATTGGATGATGCTAAGGAAGTAGCCTTCGACAAGGAAGGCGAATTCTCCTATTATTGTCTGCCGCATCCGGGGATGAAGGGAAAGATCATCGTCGAAAAAGAATAAACGAGAGCGGAGGGCTGCCGTTTACGGTCGCCCTCTCTTTTTGATAACATGGGATAGAATTCAGTCCGTTCTGGAGGCCACTTGGAATGCCGGATCAATCCGATTATGAACTCATGCTGCTCATCAAGAGAAAACAGCATAAAGCGCTCGCCGTTTTGTACGACCGATACGCCACGCTCATCTACTCCTTTGCCATGAAGGTGCTTAAGGATGAGCAAGCCGCGCGGGATATCGTCCAATCGGTGTTTATGCGGCTGTGGACGACCGAATCGGATTTTAATCCAGATAAAGGCCGATTTTCCAGCTGGCTGCTCACCATTACCCGCAATTTGACGATTGATCTGCAGCGTAAGGAACGGCGGGAGAGCGCGGGGCTTGTCCCTCTCGAGCCGGAGCAGCTGGAGCAAATACCGGACGAATTCGCGCTATCCCCGGAAGACAGCGTCATGAGAGGTTCGCAGAAGGAGCAAATCCGCAGCGCATACCGGCATTTGTCCAAGCAGCAAATCATGCTCCTGGAGCATTTTTATTGGCAGGGCTTCAGCTTAAGCGAATTGGCAACGATCTACAATCAGCCGCTCGGTACGGTCAAGAACCGTCTGCACCAGGCATTAAAAATATTGCGAAGACATCTTCTGGCGGAAGGGGAGGGAACATGATGCGTGACAACGGGAAAACACACGTTTGCGATATGTGCTTGGAATATATATCCGGCGTATGTTCAGACGAAGATAAACGGACATTCGAGCGTCATCTTCCCGACTGTGCCGACTGCCGGGCCGAAATCGATGAGCTTCGTTTGGTATGGGAGGCGATCCCCGCCGGCATGGAACGGATCGAGCCGCCGAAGGATTTGAAGAAACAAGTCATGGACGCCGCATTGGCTGCAGACCGAAAGCGGCTGCCGGCAAGCGGAAGGCCTGCAGCGAAACGCTGGATTACCGGCGCTGCGATCGCTGCGGCAGTCCTCATTTTCGCGGCGGGCTCGGTCTGGAATTACGGGCTGTACCGCGAACGGACGGCGTCTCCTCTGCCCGTGGAGCAAGCGCTGGACATTCCGGCCGCTCAAATTGAAAGGCTGATTTCGCTGAAGCCGGCAAACCAAGAGTCAGACCGTGCTTATGGGGTTGCTTGCATCGTCAATAACGGCCAAAGCAAGCAGTTTATCGTCTATGTATTCGGAGCGGAGGCAACGGTCGAATCGCAAGCGTACCAAGTATGGCTGCTCGAGGGCGACACGCGAAGAAGCGCGGGAACCTTCCGCGTAAACGAACAGGGCATCGGCGTATTGGCCATGCCGATCGCTACAGGCAATCTGACCTTCGATTCGGTCGGCATCACGCTCGAACCGGATGACCGCGGCGACCAGCCGCGCGGCGACAAAAAGTTCGGATCC
Organism: Paenibacillus soyae; assembly: GCF_024623455.1. GTDB lineage: Bacteria > Bacillota > Bacilli > Paenibacillales > Paenibacillaceae > Pristimantibacillus > Pristimantibacillus soyae. Next base: position 72,298 of record NZ_JANIPJ010000009.1, read on the forward strand.
GTATGATGAAAATCAAAAAAGCGCCGAAGGCTGGGAAGTTTACAGCCCGGCGCTTTTTGTGATGAATATGTGAAAATATGGACGCGGCGGAGGGCGAGGGCCCTCCTACAACGACTCCTCCAGGGCGGCACCTTCGATGTCGGCGATGGGGAACCATTCGCCGTCGACCATGAACCGGCCCTTCAGCTCGTCGACGCGGTCGACGATGCCGATGACGGTGAGCAGCTCCATCGGATGGAAGAGGCGCACCGTGATCGGCTGGCGGCGCTGCAGCGACTCGGAGACGGCGCGGGAGACGTGCTCCCACTCCTGCTCGTCGAGCTGAACGCGCTCGCGGCGCTTCAGCGATTCCGTATGGCGAATGATGGCCGCCTTGTGCTCCGGAAGCATCATGCGGCTCGATTCCCAAAGTCCGTTGCCTTCTAGCTTCTTCCTCATTTGTAGTGTCCTCCTATCTTCTTCGAGCGATCGAGCGCTTGGCCGGCCTCCGTGGCCGAAACCGCGCGAAGGATGCTCGCGTCTCCGTATTTCTGCTTGATGGCATCCGTCGCCCGCTCGAGCGCCATCCATTTCTCCCGGTTCTGATCGAACAGCGACAGCTGGTATTCGTCGTCGGCGGCGAAGCCCGACAGGCTGACGCCGACCTTGCGCACGGGCAGGCCGTCCCAGTGCCGCTGCAGCAGCTGCACGGCGGCGCGGTACGCCTGATTCGTGACGTTGGTCGGATCATCCATCTTCATCTGGCGGCTGAAGCCGGTGGGGCGGTCGAAGTCGGCGCCCATGCAGGCGACCGAGACCACATGGCCCATGTAGCCTTTGCTGCGGCAGCGCTGGCAGACGAGCTCGGTCAGCTCGAGCAGCACCGTCTTAATCTCTTCCAAGGTCGCGTAGTCGCGCGGCAGCGTCATCATGTGGCCGATCGTCTGCGGCGCCGCCTCGTGCGTGCCGGGCGTGACGGGGCTGTCGTCGATGCCGTTCGCGATCCGCCAATACAGCTCGGCGTTAATGTCGGAGTTGCGCCCGAACTTGCGGCGCATAAGCGTCTTCAGCTTGTCGAGCGGCGTGGCGGCGAGCTGGCCGATCGTCTCGATGCCCATGGCGCCAAAATGCCGCGTCATGCGGCTGCCCGCCATGAACATCTTCGACACCGGCAAGGTCCACAGCGTATCCGCCAGCTTATCCGGCGTCAGGACGAAGAGACCGGTGTCGTTCTTCTTCGCGTAGTTGTCGCAGGCCGTCTTCGCGAGAATTTTGTTCGGGCCGATGCCGAAGCGGGTGTAGACGCCCGTCTCTGCCAGAATGCGCGCCTGAATGAGCGCGGCGAGCTCCTCGGGGGAGCCGTACAGGCGGAGCGAGCCGGTCACGTCCAGGAATTGTTCGTCGATGGAATAAGGCTCGACCAGATCGGTATAGCATTGATAAATGCGGGTAATGATGAGCGAGACGTCGATATACAGCGCCATGCGGGGCTGCACGATGATAAGCTCCGGGCACTTGGCCAGCGCGTCGCCCAGCCGCTCCGCCGTCGTGACGCCGTGCTCCTTGGCGATGGGGCAGGCGGCCAGAATGATGCCGGAGCGGCGCTTCGGGTCGCCTGCCACGGCGAGCGGCCGGTCCTTGTACTCCGGATGCTCCGCCTTCTCGACGGAGGCGTAGAACGATTGGCAGTCGGCCAGCATGACGACGCGTTCGCGTGCGTGCTTCATGCGGAATGCTCCCTCCCGGTTAATGCGAATGTGTGTTCCCTATATGATATGCTTATTATATACAGAACATACGATCGCGTGCCATATATTTTTAGGTGGGTATTATTGACAGCGAAAAGGCGGCGCCTCCTTTAAGGGAGACGCCGCCTTTCGTTCGAGAGCGATCGCGAAACATTCCGCCGATTCACGAAAACGGAGCGCCGCCAAAGGACGGCGGCAGCCGGTGACGTGAGGAATTAACTTTTCGCGCGGTTAAAAAATTTCTCGTTGTACAAAATGCTGGGATGGCTCGGATTGTAGCTCTTGGCTTTCTTATGGTGTTCGATGGCTTTGCTTCGGTTGCCCATCCGATCGTAGCAGACGGTCAGCTGCAGATGGGGCAGCCAGGTCCAGGCGGCATTGTCCGTCGCGCTCATCAGATTCGCCGGCTTCTCCAGCAGCGTCGCCTGCGTGAACCAGTAAGCGGCTTGCGCGTAGCGCTTCTGCTCCAGGAATACCGCTCCAAGCTGACAGCAAAATTCGGCCCGCGGGACATCGTAGGAGAGGGTCCGAAGCAACGAGGCGATCTGCCGGCCGGGCTGCCGCAGGCGGCCGAAGCAATCCGCTTGCTTCATGCAGGCGCCGATCTCGTCCTCGACCCAGCCGCGCCCCGACTCCAGGAACTTCTCGTACCACTCGGCGGCTTCCTCGAAGCGGGCGTGGTCGCGAAGCTCGTTGGCGAAATAATATTGGTCGCGGGGAGAGAACGTCTCGCCGGCGTCCAGGCGTTTCAAATAAATGCGCAGGTTGCGGTCGGTATGCGCCCGTTCTTTGCGGTGGGTAACGGCGACGTCGCTGTGGTGGATGCGTCCCGACACCGCTAGATACTCATGGACGGGACCGTGCCAGCGGAAGCCGCTGGCGCGGCGGACGAGCCGGTTCCTCCGCAGGCTATAGACGGGATTGCCCGCCGTATCGAAGCTCAGGTGGTAATTCATCGTTATGCTGTCATAAGGAAGCTCCTGCGCCTTAAGCGCGAGCAGGCGCCGCAGATCCTCTGCCTCGAGGACATCGTCCGCGTCGAGCCACAGAATGAACGTCTTCGTCGCTTGTTCGAAGGCGTAGTTGCGCGCGGCGGCGAAATCGTCGATCCATTCGAAGTCGTAGATGACGGCGCCGAAGGACGCCGCGATTTCTTTGGTTCGGTCCGTCGAGCCGGTATCGACGATGACGATTTCGTCGACGGCCTCCCGCACGGACGCGAGACAGCGCCCGAGACTGTCTTCTTCGTTGCGCACGATCATGCACAGGCTGATGCTGTTCAAGCGGCTGTTCCCTCCCGTTTCTCTTCGTCCGTACATAGTATTGGAGCCAGACGCGGTTGGTGAAGGATTCGCTATACATATTGAAAGCCAGAAAGAGCCAAAATAGAGGCAACATGGAAATAGAGGGTGCGTTATGAGCGAAATCAAACAAGCAGCCGGAACGCCGCTAAGCGCGTCGGTTCAGGCGAACGTGCACGCCGTGAACGCCAGGTTCGGCAGCAGCAGCGATCTGGTCGTCCGGCTATTCCGCAGCGACGCGGCCCCCGAGCGGGTCATCGCCCTGCTCTACATCTGCGGCCTGGTAGAGACCGATACGATCAACGAGAGCATCATCGCGCCCATGATGGCGATGGAGCTTCCCCCGTATGCGGAGGAGAAGGGCGACTTGCTGCTGGAGTCGATGCGCGCATGCGTCGTTCCGGTGAGCTCGGTCAAGGACGTTACGACGCTCGAGGAAGCGCTGCAATATATGACGGACGGCCGATGTCTCTTGATGGCGGACGGGAGCGCCATGGCCTTGCTGGCCGACGTGAGCGGCGGCAATCAGCGATCGGTGGGCATTCCCCAGACGCAAACGGTCATCCGCGGCCCTCAACGGGGCTTCGTGGAGGACGTACAGACGAACGTCAGCCTCGTCAGGCGGATTATCCGTTCGTCGGATCTTCACGTGCAGACGCACAAAATCGGAGAGCAGACCCATTCCAATGTCGCGGTGCTTTATTTGAACGGAGTCGTGGATCCGTCTATCGTGAAGGAGGTCTACCGCCGGCTGGCCGACATCGATATCGACGGCGTGCTCGAGAGCGGATATATCGAGGAATTCATTCAGGACGAGTCGTTTACGATGTTCCCGACGATGATGAACACGGAGCGGCCGGACACGGTAGCGGCTTCGCTGCTGGAAGGTCGGGTGGCCATTCTGGTCGACGGGTCGCCGATCGCGCTTATTGCGCCGACGACGTTCTTCAGCTTCTTCGACTCCCCGGAGGATTATTACCAGCGCTTCGATATCGCGACGTTCATCCGCATGATTCGGTATGTCGCGTATGTCATCTCGATGGTGTTCCCGGCATTCTACATCGCGATCACGACCTTCCATCAGGAAATGCTGCCCACGACGCTGCTCATCAGCCTTGCGGCGCAACGGGAAGGCGTGCCGTTCCCGGGATTGGTAGAGGCGCTGCTCATGGAGACGACCTTCGAGGTGCTCCGCGAGGCGGGGCTTCGAATGCCGCGCGCGATCGGCCCCGCCATCTCGATCGTCGGGGCTCTCGTGCTCGGACAATCGGCGGTGCAAGCCGGCATCGTGTCCGCGGGCATGGTTATCGTCGTTTCCTTCACGGCCATCTCGAACTTCGTCATGCCGGAATTCAACATGGCGGGGACGTCGCGCACTATAAGGTTCGGCATCATGATCATGGCAGGGCTGTTCGGCTTCTTGGGCATCTTCCTGTCGGTTCTGTTCATCATGGTTCACTTGGCGTCGCTGCGCTCGTTCGGCGTCCCCTACATGTCGCCGTTCGCGCCTAAGCCCAAAAAGGCGGGAATTTGGCGGGGCGTGTTCATCCGCAAGCCTTGGTGGTCCATCGTGCTGCGGCCGATGGATACGAATCTGCGCAATCCGAAGCGGCAGGGAAGCGGGAGACGGCCGCCCGCGCAGCGGCATTCCCGTCAATGAATAGGGGGATGAGAGGCATGAGAACGATGCGAGGGCTGCTTTGCTGCCTGCTCCTGCTGCTTCAGACCGGCTGCTGGAATCGGGTGGAGCTGAACGACGTCGCCATCATCTCCGCGACGGGCGTGGATTGGCAAAACGGCAAATGGGTGCTGTCCTATCAGGTCGTCATTCCGAAAGCGATATCGAGCCAGAGCGGAGAGAGCGGCTCGGCGGCCGTCAACGTCTTCTCGACGACAGGCGACAATTTCCGCATCGCCATCAGCAAGGCGAGCGAGGAGACGAGCCGCCGGTTATATTTTTCCCACAACCAGGTTGTCATCATCGGCGAAAGCGCGGCCAGAAAAGGAATGGGGCCGTTGCTGGAGTCTTACCTCCGCAATCACGATTCGAGAGAGACCGTCAGCATGTTCCTGTCCAAAGGCAGCGCCCGCAGGATGCTGGAGCAGCTCGTCCCGCTCGAACAAATCCCGGGAGCGGCCATTCAGCGGATGATCGCTAACGAGGAGCACGGCAGCTCCGCCTTCCGACAAATGACGGCCAACGATGTGTTGATGGAGCTGCTCGGCAGCGCGCAGGCAACCAGCATTCCGGGGCTGGTCATTGCGGGTGAAGGAGAAGGGACGGACAGCGTCGGGATGTTAGGCAAGACAACGACGCCGACGAAGGTCCGGTTAAGCGAGCTCGGGCTGATACAGGGGGACAAGCTGGTCGGCTGGATCGACGATGAGCAGAGCAGAGGGTTGATGTGGCTGACCAATCATATCAACAAAACGACGTTGTCCTTCTCTTGCGCAGGCGGAAGCAAGAGCAGGGCGAGCTCCTCCGCGAAAATATTGACCGCTTCCACGAAGCTGACGCCCGAGCACGTCGACGGAAAGTGGCTTATAAAGGCGAAGGTCGAAGCGACGGGGCTGCTGATGGAATACAACTGCCCCGGCGATTTGAGCAAACCGGCGGAGGTGGAGAAGCTGGAGAGGCGGATCGAAGAGGAGATCAAGGCCGTCATAGCCGAAGGATGGGAAGCGGTGCGAAAGCAGGGGGTCGACGTGACCGGCTTCGGCACGCTCATACACAAACGTTATCCGAAGCTGTGGAAACAGGCGAGCGCCGATTGGAAAGAGCTGTTCCCGAAGACGGAGCTCGAGGTGGAAGCGAGGATGAAGCTGAATTCGACGGGGATGAGCGGACGCAATTTCAAAGACGCACAGAAGAAAGCGGGCGGAGGCTAAGTCAGCCGCGCGGCGGAGGGAGGAACGGGTCATGCAGCAAATCGGCAAAAGTCAGTTAGCGCTTCTGATTATCTTGTTCCTGGTCGGCAGCACGCCGCTCTTCGAGCTCGGAATCAAGGCGAAGCAGGATGCCTGGCTGGCGATGTCAGTCGCGGCCGTTGCCGGGATGCTGCTGTTGGCCGTGTACGTGAAGCTGCAAAAGCGGGCTCCGCATGTGGGGATAGCGGATTTATACAAATTCCATTTCGGCCGTTATATCGGCGGGGCCTTTACGGTCCTCACCTCGATCTGGCTAGCCTACGAATCGATGAGGAACGTAAGGGATTTCGGAGAGCTCACGACGATGGCGCTGCTCGGTTTTACGCCGAAATGGATCATTATGCTGCTCATCTTGCTCGTGAGCGCTTATACGGCAAGCAAAGGAATAGAGGTATTCGTCCGCGTCGTTCAGCTGTTGTTCCCGATCGTCGTTATCAGCTATGCGGCTCTCATTATGCTTGTCTTCTTCAGCGGTCTCGTCAAGGCAAGCAGGCTGCTGCCGGTCATGGAGAACGGGCCGATGCCGATAGTGAGGGCGGTATTCCCGGATTTGATCTCATTCCCGTTCGGCCAGACGATCGTCTTGCTCGTCTTCTTAAGCCTGGTGAAGGAGAAGGACGCGGTCGGGCGCGTCTCTTACAAATCATTGGCTATCGTATCCTTGTTTCTCGTTGCCATGAATGCGCTGGTGATGTGCGTGCTCGGGCCGGAGCTCTCCGAGCTGACGTCTCTGCCGCTGCTGCAGGTCGTTCAGCTCGTGCGTCTTGCGAATTTCCTGGAGCGGCTCGATATCATCGTCACGCTGCTTCTGTATATCGGGCTGTTCGTCAAAATCACGACGCTGTACATCGCCTCGCTCTTCACGGCGTCGGCCGTGACGGGGATCTCGCATCGGAATCTCGTATTTCCGATCGGCGTCCTCATCTATGCAATGAGCTTCTTGGAGCCGAACAATACCTATCATATCTGGATTGGGCTCGATATTACGCTGAAGGTCGTCCCGTTGTTCATCGTCGTGCTGCCGCTCGCGATGCTTGCGGTCGGCATTCGGAAGAAGTACCGCGCGGAGGCGGCGGGCGGGAACGGAAGGCAGCAAGCGGAAAATTAAGGCTGGCATTCTAGGCGGAGTCTGCTATAATGAAGACGTTATTGACGAGAACCGAATAGGCCTTGGGGAGCTGGGTTAGCCGGCTGAGAGGGAATGCCAAGCATTCCGACCCGTATAACCTGATCCGGATAATGCCGGCGTAGGAAATGAAGCTAAGCTTCGCGCGCGATCGCACGCGCTTAAGCGGGGACCCCCGAGGTCTTCCCATTAAGCGGCGTTGCAGGCCGTGAAGCCCGAAACAGCCGACAACTCGACGTCTTCCGAATCCGGAAGGCGTCTTTCTTATTTCCATCCGACAGAAGCGGAAATCGGATTCGTCAATGCGCGAGCAAGAGCAGAAGAAGAGACAGGGAGAGGGGAAACAGCATGTTTGGCAATGGAAAAAGACGCTGGGGACTAACGCTGACGGCGCTTGCGCTGACGGCGGCGATCGCCGGCTGCGGCGGAAACAACGGCGGCAGCGGCGGGACGCAGGGCAGCGAGGACGGAGAGGCGGCGGACAAGCAGCTTCAGAAGGTGAAGGTCGTGCTCGACTGGACGCCGAATACGAATCATACGGGCTTGTACGTCGCCCGCGACAAAGGCTTCTTCGAGGAGCAGGGGCTCGACGTCGAGATCATACAGCCAGGGCAAGAAGGCGCCGACACGATGGTAGCCGCGGGCAACGCGGAATTCGGCGTCAGCTATCAGGAATCGGTGACGATGGCGCGCGTCGCGGACGTGCCGCTGGTGTCGATCGCGGCGGTCATCCAGCATAACACGTCGGGCTTCGCGTCTCTGAAGGAGAAGGGCATCGATTCGCCCAAGAAGTTCGAAGGCATGCGTTACGGCGGCTGGGGCGCCCCGGTCGAGGAAGCGGTTATCGACGCGCTAATGCGCGAGGACGGCGGGGATGTCGGCAAGGTCGATATCATGAGCATAGGCGACAGCGACTTCTTCGCGGCCGTGAAGCGGGATATCGACTTCGCGTGGATCTACTACGCTTGGACGGGCGTGGAGGCTGAGCTGCGCGGCGAGGAGCTGAACATGGTTTACCTGACCGATTACAGCGAGAAATTGGATTACTACACGCCGGTGCTCGTGACGAGCGAGAAGCTGATCGGCGACGATCCGGAGCTGGTCAAAGCCTTCACGGCCGGCGCGGCGGCAGGCTACCAGTTCGCGATCGACAACCCGGAGGAAGCGGCGGACGTGCTGATCGCGGCGGAGCCGGATCTGAATCCGGAGCTGGTCAAAGCGAGCCAGAAGTGGCTGAGCCCGCGTTACCAGGACGACGCGCCGCGTTGGGGCGAGCAGAAGCTGAGCGTATGGGACAATTACGCGGGCTGGATGTTCGAACGCAAGCTTCTGGAGAAGGAGTTGGACGCCGAGAAGGCGTTCACGAACGAGTTTCTGCCGGAATAACAGAGGAAGAAGGGATCGGATATGGCTAACGCGCTTGTCAGCATTCAAATATTGCCCAGCACGCCGGGCGGAGAGAGCGTCCTCCCCTATGTGGATCGGGCGATCGACATCATCAAGGATTCGGGCGTGCCTTACCGCGTAGCGCCGCTCGAGACGACGATGGAAGGGGAGCTCGGCGACCTGCTCGCGGTCGTGCAGCGGATGAACGAAGCGATGACGGAGATGGGCTGCGCTTCCGTCATCTCGCAGATTAAAATTTATTATAATCCGGAGAGCGGCGCTTCGATGGGCCGCCTGCTCGAGAAATACCCCGATGGACAATAACGCCAACCGGTGGTCGCGCATATGGCCTCCGGTCGTCGTGCTCGCCGCCTTGCTCGGCATCTGGCAGGCGGCGGTAGCCTTCTCCCTCGTGGAGGAGTGGATCGTGCCGTCGCCGGCCGGCGTCGTTCAGGAGGCGATGAAGCCGAATGTCTGGCCGAGGCTCATGGAGCATGCCGGGGCGACGATCCGGCTTGCGGTAATCGGATTTGCGGGAGGATCGGCGGCGGGCTTCGTGCTTGCCGCTTTGCTGCATTTGCTGCCGGGCGTACGCAGAGGCGTCTATCCGCTGCTTATCCTATCGCAAAGCGTGCCGATCGTGATCCTGGCTCCTCTCATGACGATGCTGTTCGGCTACGGCTTGCTGCCGAAGCTGCTGCTCGTCGTGCTAGTCTGCTTCTTCCCGGTCTGCGTCGCCATGCTGGGCGGGCTCGCGGGCACGGACGAAGGCTTGCGCCGCTATATGCGAATGATCGGAAGCGGGAAGTGGACGTTGTTCTGGAAGCTGGAGCTGCCGGGTGCGGCGCAAAGCATGTTCTCGGGACTGAAGATCGCCGCCTCCTACAGCGTGCTGAGCGCCTCGATCGCGGAGATGCTGGCGCCGAAGCTGGGCCTTGGCGGTTATATGGTGCTGTCGACGAAAGGCTTTATGCCGGAGCGTTCGTTCGCCGCGGCCATCCTGATCATCATCGTCAGCTTGGCGTTGTTCGGGCTCGTTGCGCTGGCGGAGAAGCTTGTCATCCGCTGGCGTCCGGCCAAGGAAGAGGTGAAGAGAGATGCTTGAGGTTCGGCGCGTAAGCAAGACGTTCGAGGGGAAGCGCGGCGTCAAGGAAGTGCTGAAGGATGTGTCGCTGCGGGTGGCGGAAGGCGAGTTCGTCTCGCTTGTCGGGCCGTCGGGCAGCGGGAAGACGACGCTCTTCAGCGTCATCGGGGGGTTGGAGAAGCCGACCTCCGGCGAGGTGCATGTAGGCGGCAGGGAGACGACGGGGGAGACCGGCCATGTCGCGTATATGCCGCAGCAGGCCTCGCTGCTGCCTTGGCGGACGGTGGCGGGCAACATCGAATTGTCTCTCACGATCGCGGGCGTGGCGAAGAAGAAGGCAAGGGAAGACGCGCTCGAATGGCTGCGCCGCATCGGGCTTGATGCCTACGCGGACGCTTATCCGCATGTGCTCTCCGGAGGGATGCAGCAGCGCGTCTCCTTCCTGAGGGCGCTGCTGTCCCCGCAGCGGCTTATGCTCCTCGACGAACCGTTCGGAGCGCTCGACGCGCTCACGCGGGGACGCATGCAGAAGTGGCTGCTGTCGCTATGGGAGCAGAACAGAAGGTCGGTGCTGCTAGTCACGCACAGCATCGAAGAAGCGCTGTATTTGTCCGATCGCATTCTTGTGCTCTCTTCTTCTCCCGCGGTGCTGGTGGAGGAGATTGTCGTTCCGTTCGAACGGCCGCGCCGGGAAGAGCTGTGGGAGGATGCCCGGTTCATGGAGCTGAGAGGACGAATCTACCGCCAATTGGAGAAGGATGGCGGGGAGGAGGCGGACCATGGCTGATGCTCCGAAGTATATCGACGCGCATATTCACGCGGAGCTGTATGAGGAAGCAGAGCAAGAGCTGCTGCTCGAAGGGGCCTTCCGGGAGGGCGTCCGGGCGGTCGTCGCCGTCTCGATGGATTTGGCGTCCAGCAGGCGGACCGCGGCGCTCGCGGCCCGTTATCCGGGCAAGGTGCATCCGGCATACGGCTTCCATCCCGAGCAAGAGCCCCCTTCGGATGAGGGGCGCGAGGAGCTGATCACTTGGATTCGCCGGCGCCATGCGGCAGGGGAAGCTTTTGCGATTGGGGAGGTCGGGCTGCCTTATTACACGCGGACGGAACGGGAAGCGAAGGGGGAAGCTTTCGACGAAACGCGCCATCTGGCGCTGCTGGAGGCATTCGTGAAGCTGGCGGCGGAGCTGGACCGCCCCATCGTACTGCATGCCGTCTACGAGGATGCGGACAAGGCATGCGACCTGCTGCGGCGGTACGGGGTCCGGCGCGCCCATTTCCATTGGTTCAAAGGCAGCGACGAGACGGTTCGGCGCATGATCGCTGCTGGCTACTATATCTCCGTAACGCCGGACATCGCCTACGAGGACGAGATTGCCGCGCTCGTCCAGCGTTATCAGCTCGACTTGATGATGGCCGAGACGGACGGTCCTTGGCCGTTCGGCGGTCCTTATGAAGGGCAAACGACGAAGCCCCAGATGGTAAGGGACGTCGCGAGGCGAATCGCGGAAATTAAGGGGCTGCCGCTTGCGGAGACGGAAGACAGTCTGCTTCGGAACACCGTGAAATTTTATGGTATGGAGGAATCATAGATCATGACGCTTAACGGCCTTTCGTCCGCGTGGACGAAAGGCCGTTTCCTTATGAGGGGCCGTCGCATATAACGGAAGTATGGAGAAGTATGTACAACCAAATCCAAGAGAGGAGCGAGACTTATGGCGAAGCTGTCAAGAGAGCAATTCATTGCGGCGATAGCGCCGGCGGTCCTATTGGTTAGACAAGAAGGCTCTCCGATCTTCCCGTCCGTGCGCATCGCCCAAAGCATTCTGGAGACGGGCGGCGTGATTCACGCGTGGAACAATCTCGGCGGCATCAAGGTCGGGACTGGCTCGAGAAACGCGTATTGGCAAGGCGAAGCGGTCGTCAAAGGCACATGGGAGTACGTCGACAACCGGTCCATCGAGACTCAAGCGGCGTTTCGGGCATACAGAAGCATCTATCATTACTATAAAGATCAAGACTTGTTCCTCAGCGCGCCCCGGTATGACCGCGTCCGATCGGCCGGCACGCCGGAGCGGCAGGCGCAAATGTTCCAAGCGAGCGGCTACGCGACGGATCCCGCCTACGCGTCCAAGCTGATGACCCTCATCAGGCAGCATAATTTGACCCGTTATGACGAGCTCGGCAAGCCGCAGCCGAAGCCGCCGGCTTTCCAGTCGGATTCTATCGTGCCGATCATCTATCAGGGGCAAGTGCTGGCAGGCGGTTATTTGAAGGATGGCGTGACATGGATTCCGGCGAGGCGGATCGGGGAAGGGCTGGGAGCCATAATCGGCTGGACGGGAAGCAAGGTGACGGCGAACGGCCAAGAGCTGGACACCATTTTGTCGCAGTCTACGGGATACGTGAAAATTAGGGATTTGGCGGGCATTCTGTCGCTTGGCGTAAGCTGGGACGATCAGGCGAAAGCCGTTATCCTAGAGTAGCTGTGCCCTATTTGCCCTTTGCGGAATAGGATGTAACCATAAGGCGTGAGAAGAGAGGGGAGCAATTGGGATGTACACGTATGTAGTGGACCATATTCCACGGTCAACGAAAAACAATCGCCGTCCCGGACTGGCGATGAACGCGACGACCATCACCATTCACAATACGGCCAACCCATCGAGCACCGCGCGCAACGAACGCAATTGGTTAACGAACACATCCAATAACGCCACCGCATCCTTCCACATCGTCATCGATCAGAGGGAAGCGATCGAATGCATTCCGCTGAACGAAGTGGCTTGGCATGCGGGAGACGGAAGCGGAGCGGGCAGCGGCAATCGGACATCGATCGGCATCGAAATTACGGAAAGCGGCAATTATCCCGCCACGCTCGACAATGCCTCGACGCTCGTCGCGTCCATGCTGAGGGAACGGGGCTGGGGCACGGAAAGGCTGCGCAGGCACTACGATTGGAGCGGCAAAAACTGTCCTCGTCTTATGAACACCGACGGCGAATGGGGCGGCTGGGAGTCGTTCGTAACCGCGGTCCGCACGAAATTGAACGCCAATGCCGGAGGAGGAGACGGCGATGGCGGCGGAGAGGAGGAAGAGCCTATGCTGACGCCGCAAGACGCGAACAAAATCATCCGATTCCTTAGCGCCGCCTACATGACGGTCGAATCGGAGGAGGCGCGCAAGGAATTTAACCGACTGGCTAACGAGCTGCGCCGCGTAAGCGGGCAGGATCCGCAGCCGGGTTAACGGGAAGTACCTCGCAAGTTGGTTTTTAACACGCGAAGATAGTCCGCGAGCCTTTGGAGGCTTGCGGACTTTTTTTGCGGGGCGGTTAAAATGTACGAATCTCTTAAGTCTTTCATCCAAGGCAAATCTACGAGCGGCTCATATATTATCCTTGAGGTGATGATCATGGCGATGCATAACAATCAGCCTTCCGAGTTATGTAGAAGATTTGCGAGAATTTTGAACGCGACGCCGTCTGTCATTAACGGCGTATGCACCGCGACGGCGTCGCGGACGAACATCAGGCCGAGAGTATTAGGCCGAAGAGCGGAGTCCTTCATGTTCGTCCCGCAAGCGTATTCTTTCGAGAATATGGATAGGCGGGGAAGAGCGTTATGCTTGGGAGAGACGGTCATCCTGCAGTCCGAGCTGAACCCGTATATTTCGCGCCTTCGGAAGCAAGGAATCAAGGTTACGGCAACGCATAACCATTGGCTGTTCGACTCTCCGCGGCTGATGTATATCCACTATGAGGCAATAGACAAACCTCTTGATTTCGCGAGGAAGGTTCGTTTTGCCAATCGGGTGTTAACATCGCGCATCGTACGCGGAGGAACTAATCGAGCATAAGGAGGGATCTATTCATGGCGGCTTCATTCGAAAGAACCTGTCGGCAATTCGGTCGCATTCTCGGGGGTATGCATACCTCCGCCAATGGCGTGTGCATGGTGATGAAATCCAGAACCAACATTAAGCCTGTTGTCCTAGGAAGGCGTGGAAGATCATTCCTGCTCGTTCCTCAAATGTTTGCCTTCGAGTCGATGACGAGAGACGGACGGGCGCTCTGCAGCGGGGAGACGGTTATTCTATCCTCGGAGATCAACCGGTTTACAAGCCGTCTTCGCAGACATGGCATCAAAGTGACGGCCATTCATAACCACTGGCTGTTCGACAATCCCCGCCTGATGTTTATGCACTGGGAGTCGATCGATGAGCCTGTCGCGTTCGCGAGGAAAACAAAAGACGCGCTCAGCGTCCTGACGACAAGAGTCGTTCGAGGATAAACGGAAGGGCAGCCGCGACGGCTGCTTTTTTCTTGCTAAATAGAATTTATTCATTTATGAGCGGGATTGTCTTCTGCCTCGGATAAGTTTTTGATATGTTAGGTATATGGAGTCCCATTTTCTAGGGCAGACATTTCCTAGTGCACGTAGAAACCTTAGGAGGTCTGATATGGCTGCAAAGGTATGTAACCAATGTGGAGAAGATAACAGCGAATCCGCTGCGATTTGTATAAGCTGCAGCAGTTCTCTTAAAGATGCAAAGCTAATTGGAACATTGAATTCAGCAAAAACCGAAGAACTCGAACGAAAATCAAAGTCGTCCAGAATCTGTTCTCACTGCAACGAGAAATTAAATGCACATGAAAGATAAGCAAACCATAGGAAAAGGCTTGTTAATTTTCGGATTGGCCATGATCGTATTAGGCACCATCGGATATGCAATGATCTTGTAGACGCGAGCCAAGCAGCTCGCCTATTCTGCAACCTGGGCATGCTTGGCGGTGTACTATAGGATGTAAAGAATCCGAAAAGGGGGGCGAGTCTGATGCAAGTATGTTGTCCATGGTGCGGCGAGGAAGTGGTGCTTAGCGGATCAATCTGCCCGTCGTGCAGGCACGAGGTGCTGGCGGAGCATTTGGAGGGCGGGAACCGGGAGGAAGCGAGCCTGGAGAATGGCGGGGAGTGGGAGCATGACGCGCCTGATGAGAGAGATCGCGGCCTAGATGTCGCGGAGGAATGGTTAGAGAAGTACAATTGCCCGAGATGCGGGCATCACGCTTGCAGAGTGAACGAGGTGGCGATGACGGGCGCGGGACTGAGCAAGTTGCTCGATATTCAACACCACCACTACTTGTTCGTCTCCTGCCTGCAATGCGGCGGGGTCGAGATTTTTGATCCGAACGTGCTGGAGGCGCGCAAGAGAGGGATGCTCGGCACGGGGTTGGACTTTTTGTTTTAATTTGTCGGAGCGGTTAGAGATCGAAGCAGGATTATGCGCTGGTATTCTCGAAAATGGAGTTACATAAGCAGCGGCATTCATCATACAGAAAGCAGGGATGAAAAGTGGCAGTCGGCAGGTTGGCAAGAGAAGATGAGTTGGAGGAGCTTTTGTCGCTGTACGCCTATTTGCAGCCCGCGGATCCGGTATTGGAACGAGATCAAAAGCTGCTAGAGCATTGGAAGGAAATATTGGACGACAAGAGCATGCACATGATCGTCGTTGAACATGAAGGGGTTATGGTTGCTTCATGCGTACTCGTCGTGATTAAAAATTTAACTAGAGCGGCAAGGCCGTACGGATTGATCGAGAACGTCATTACTCATCCGGAATATCGAAGGCACGGTTTCGGCCGCATGGCGCTCGATAAAGCCAAGGAAATCGCAAAAGAAAAACATTGCTACAAGCTTATGCTTCTGACCGGCTCCCAAAGAGACGAGGTTCATCGGTTCTACGAAGCGGCCGGGTTTGTCAAAGGCAAAAAAACGGGGTTTATTATCAACATGTAACGGATGGGGAGAAGGCATGGGGACGAAGTTCGGAAACGTTCACGTAAAGACGAATGAACGGGAGGCTGTTTTGACGGCGATTCGAAGCATGATGGACGAGAGGACGGTATCTTTGCCACATGTTGAGGGCTTCGAATCGTTGATGATCCAAGCAAATCTGAGCAAAAAGGTTTTTTACATAGCCGAATACAAGCCGGGCTGGATCAGTATTCTAAACGATTGGTTCGGTTGGGGCGAATCCGAAGCATTCGGCGAAGAATTATCCAGTCATGTCAAGTGGCCGGTGTTCACGGTATCTTATTTCGACGATGATTTGTTCGAGCTGAATATTTATGAGAACGGAAGCCATGTAACGGGCCAGCTCTGGTGCTCCGGAGAAACGCGCGCCGTCTATGAGCTGGACGATAAAGAGGCGGATATCAGCGTCTTGTCCAGTATTTTAGGACATGAACATATTCAAGAGTTGGATGAAATAATCGAGACGGAGAACTGCGAAGAAGCGATCGATAAGCTGCAGGAGCTGATTCAGGTTCCATTATGGATCCACTCCGATTGGTTTCAAGACATGGACGAGCAGGAATTAATCGATCAGTATACGCGCTACGATTTTAACAAAGTAGGATGATATCAAAGTGTTGAAGTAGTCGGGGAGAGTTCATGAAAAAGTAAGAGTTTATAGAGTGAGAACAGAAGAGTTTAATTCGTTGGATCGCCCAAGCATTAGTTACTTAGTGGAGTTTGGTATAGAACCGCGAAACCATAGGTCTATTTCGATCTCAAAAAGAAGACACCCGCTCCCAAAATGCGGAGTGAATGTCCTCTTTTTTTTTGCTAGAAACAAAATTGAAGCTAACGGAAATGAGAGGCGTTATTCATCGGAGAAAGAAGCTTTTTGGGGACCTAGCGGAACTGAGCGCCCTTATTACATTCGATGTAGCTAAAATCATCATCGAAACAGGCAAATAGCGTCGCTCAGTTCCCTTAACCTCGAAAAAACACTCGATTTTTCCGAAATAGGGTCCCTGAGTTCCGCATCATCCGCCGTATCTACAAATCAAGGTACAGCCTCCCGTTATTACTTGAGGACTGTGCCTTTGCTTTGTTCAAGCTGAGTTTATCAGTGGCTTCCCGCAAGCGATAATCCCTTTCCTGCACACCCTCCTAAAAAAATATCCGTCTATCCCGCTCTTCCTTCAAAATCTCCACCGCTTCCCGGAACCTCAAGGAGTGAACGATTTCCCGTTCGCGAAGGAATTTCAAGCTGTCCTGCAAATCCACGTCATCCGTCATGTCGATCAGCCACTGGTAGGTGGCCCTCGCTTTCTCTTCGGCTGCAATATCCTCGTACAAATCGGCGATCGGATCGCCCTTCGCCTGGATATAGCTGGCCGTCCAAGGGACGCCGGCGGCGTTCTGGTAGAAGAGCGCATGGTCGTGATTGGCGAAGTGATCGCCTAGCCCTACGGCCCGCATCTGCTCCGGCGTCGCGTCCTTCGTCAGCTTATAGACCATGGTGGCAATCATCTCGAGATGGGCGAATTCCTCGGTTCCGATATCCGTCAGCAGTCCGATGACTTTGTCCGGAATCGTGTACCGCTGGTTCAGGTAGCGCAGCGCGGCCGCCAGCTCGCCGTCGGCGCCGCCGTACTGCTCCAGCAGAAACTTGGCCATCAGCGGATCGCATTTGCTCACCTTGACGGGGTATTGCAGCTTCTTCTCGTACGTCCACATGGGCTCGCATTCCTCGCTTTCTCCATTTAATTGCCCGAACGCCCGGCGTCCGGCGAGTCACCTCTTTGCACGGATGCCTATACCTGCCAGGGCCAAGGCGCTTCCTTCCATTGGAATGGAGCTTTGGAGAGACTGTGGCCGAAGTTCATAAGCGGACCGTACTGGGATTCATACTGCGCGGCAATGCGCTTCCGCAGCTCGGAGAATTGATTGTACTGCGCGATCGCCGCGGTATCATCCGGATGGGTATCCAAATACAAATTCAGCTCCACCAGCACAAAGTCGACGGATTGCAAATCATGAAGCAGCTTGTAAAAAGCCTCATCGAGCTGTTGCGCCATCGCTATTCACCTGCTTTCGCGCGTGTTGGATCCGGATAAGGAGCATATAATGCCGGCCAGAGGGTGCCGTACTTCAACGCTTCATAAGGCGAAAACTGCTGCCAGTTCGGAGGTTGGAAGGTAATGAACAGCTGCGGCGGAACGTTGTAGCTCTTCTCCGTAATAGGCGGACAAGGATCGAACGGGCCGATGAAAGGCCGATACGTCCGAAATTGGTCACTTGCATTCATGGGGTCGCGCTCCTTTCCATATCAAGCCTCGACCCACTATATGAGAGACGGGTTGGACGATATGACTTCCACCGGAGCGGCTAGCAGACGAGGGAATTCCTCGGATTAGGAGGAGGGGAGCTGAGCGACCGTACATTCCTTTGCGTCCGCGTCCACGATGGCTTGAATGGAGGGGTGACGCATCGTTCCGCCGGGAGTCAGCTCGAGAAACTCGACTTTGACGGTGAGCGCCGGACGGACCCAGACCGCCTCTTTGGACCGTTCCGGTTCATTGGCGAAAGGCTTTTCCGCTTGCTGCAGCTCCTTTGTATTATCGGTGAGAGCGGCCCAATCCTTCTGAGTCAGCCTGCCTGTGCCCGCATGCCCGATATAGATCAAACTCCCGTCTTCCGCATAAATGCCGAGGAGCAGGACGTTGACGATCCGATCCCGGAACGTAACTCCCCCGACGACGGCGACGAGATCTTGGAACACCTTTCGCTTTCTCCAGCGACCGTCTTTCCCGTTGATCATATACGTGCTGCTAAGATCCTTGTAGACAATACCCTCCATCTTGTATTGCTTCATCAGCTCGAACAAGGCGGAGCCGTCGGGAAAATTTTGCGCGAGCTGAAGATTGGGCCGAGGCACGATAATGTCCTCAAGCAAGGCTTGCCGTTCGGAGAGCGGCTTGCCGGTTACCCATTCCCCGTTGTAAAACAAAATATCGAAGACCATGTAGGTAACCGGATTTCGAACGGAAGCCACCTTGATCTTTTGAGGCACTTTCATGCGGTCACGTTTCATTACTTCGTAGAAGGATGGTTTATTCTGATCGAACGCGATAATTTCGCCATCCAAAATAACGGAATCCGCCTTGCAGAAGGAACTCGAATCGAGAAGCTCGGGATATTGAGTCGTTCTTTCGTTTAATCTCCGATTAACCAGCTTCGTTTCGTTGCCGTCGGCATATAACAGCACCCGCACGCCATCCCATTTGATCTGGGCGATCCACTGCTGTCCGGCCGGCGTCGTTGTCGTGCTTATGGGCTCGAATGGATAAACGGGTTTCAGCACCATCATATTCCTCCCTTGATCTTCTAAAACAAGTTTGCCCCTACGCCGGCCACGGCATGTCAAGAATCATTTCTTTGGGGCAGAGGAAAGATAGAAGGTAACGCCAGATCTGTGCAAAATCGGCAGGAGGGATAACAATGCGGCTAGGAAGCCATGTATCGATTAGAAACGGATATTTGGCCGCTGCCAAGGAGGCATACCGAATAGGGGGGCGTTCGTTTCAATATTTTCCCAAAAATCCGCGCAGCCTGTCCGTAAAAGCTTTTGACAGGAGCGATGCGGAACGTTGCGCCCGTTATTGCCGGGAGCAGGGCCTCGCCTCCATCGCCCATACCCCCTATACGACCAATTTATCGGTCGATGAGCCGGAGCTGCGGCAAGCGACAGTCCGTTCGCTCATCAACGATCTCGACATCGCATCCGTGTGCGGATCGGTTGGTTTGGTCGTTCATTTCGGCAAATATAAAGGACGAGACCCGCTCAAAGGCTATCAGCTGATGATCGAGATGTTAAATGAAGTGCTTGAGCATAGCGAAGGATCGGCCCTGCTGCTTATCGAGAATCACTCCGGGCAGGGAGGGAGAATGGGGATGACGTTCGAGGAGCTCGTGCAAGTACGAAGTCTATCCGGTTATTCCGACAAAATAGGCTTCTGCTTCGATACTTGCCATGCGTTCGCCAGCGGATTATGGACGGGGGACAACTGGTCCGCCGTCATGGAGAAGGGCATCGAGCTCGGCTACTTCGAGCATCTGAAGGCCGTGCATCTGAACGATTCCGTGTATCCCAGCCAAGCATTCAAAGACAGGCATGCCAATGTCGGAAGGGGATGCATCGGGGAAAGCCGCATGAAGCAGTTTTTGCTCAGTCCGGTCATTCGCCAGCTGCCCATCGTGCTGGAGACGCCCAATTCCTCGGCATACCCTCATGAGGAGGAACTGAAGTTCGTCCATTCGATGATTCAAAAGGGATGAGAACGCTCCAATCGGAAGGGGGCGAATCAGCGT
The DNA here is from genome assembly GCF_024623455.1 of Paenibacillus soyae. Lineage (GTDB taxonomy): Bacteria > Bacillota > Bacilli > Paenibacillales > Paenibacillaceae > Pristimantibacillus > Pristimantibacillus soyae. The sequence goes on from NZ_JANIPJ010000009.1 coordinate 92,013, forward strand.
TGGCAGCGCTCGCAGAAAAACACTTTGCGTCCGTTGCTCTCGGTTTTCGTGATGGGCGTACCGCAACGGAAACAAGGCTCGCCGCCCCGGTCGTACACCTTGCACCGGTCATTATAACCGCCGGTTAGAGCATCGCCCGCGTAGAGCGGCGTTTCCATATAACCACCGTACCGAATCGCTTCAGCCAACGTGGAATGCATCGCCGTGAACAGGGTTTGCAGTTCGCCGTCCGCGACATCCGTAAGCTTTCGCAGCGGGTGGATGCCGGCGAAGAAGCACATCTCGTCGGCATAGCAATTGCCTATCCCTGAGATGACGTTCTGATCCGTCAGAGCAAATTTGAGCGCGCGCCTCGTTTTTCGGAGCCTGGCGATGAAGTCGTCCGGCCCGAACCGGGGATCAAGCGGGTCCGGACCAAACTTGCTGAGCTTCTCCTCAAGCTCGGCAGGATTATAAATATGCAAGTAGCCGAGACGCAAGCCGTGAAAATAAAGGCTGGGGCCGTTCTCGAACGCGAGCTCGACCTGTGCCGTCCGGTCCGGCGCTTCCTCCTTCGTTCCGTAAAACATCGAGCCGCCTAGCATGAGATGCAAAACGAGCGTATCTCCGCTGTCCAGCCGGAAGAGGAGCATCTTCGCGCGCCTGTCGACGCGCGCGAGCCTATGCTCTTCTGTTCGCGCTTTGAACATAGCGACCGGCACGTTGATCGTTTTCTCGCGCGTCACCTCGGCTGCTCGGATCCTTCTCCCCGCAATCCTCTCGTTTAGAAGCGTTCTATAGGTTTCCATTTCAGGCAGTTCAGGCACGGGTTAGCCCTCCTCGCTTGATCATAATAATGCCCTTCCGCTTCCAAGGGAACGAAAGGGCGATGGTTTTACGATGCGGTTTCTTTTGCTTTTTTGGACTTTTTCTCTTTGGGAGCGGCTGCTTTGCGTTTTTCTCCGGTTGCCTTGGTCTTAGGTGTGCCGGGATCGGTCGGTATTTTCCCAACCGCATCGAGGCTTGCCTGCAGGGCGGCCATCAGATCGATCACGTTGCCGCCGGTTTCGCCGGACGACGGCGCGGCAACGATGTCCACGCCTTCGCCCGCGATTTTCGCTTCGATGGCGTTCTGCAGAGAGAGACGGTAATCATCCGTATATTTGTCCGGCGTGAACGGCGCCGATAGCTGTTCGACGAGCAGCTTGGCGATTTCGAGCTCTTTCTCGTTCACCGTCACCTGCTCGGGCAGGTTCGGAACAAGCGAGATGGACCGAATCTCGTCGGGGAAGTGCATCGTCTCGAGGCAAAGGCAATTGGCGACGACGCGGATGGCGGCCAGTCTGCTTTTGCTGCGAATCGAAATTTTGGCGATGCCGATCTTCCCGGTTTGCCTGATCGCTTCGATCAGCAAGCCGTAAGCGCCGGAGCCGGCCATATCGGGCGAGAGGTAATAAGCCTTCTCGAAATAAATCGGATCGATATCGGTCAGATCGACGAAATCAAGAATCGAAATCGTGCGGGCGGATTCCGGACGCAGCTCGTCGAGCTCCTCCTCGCTGAATAAGACGAACTTATCCTTCTCGTATTCGAAGCCTTTGGCGAGCTCGTCGCTTGCGACCTCCTTGCCGCAATGCGAGCAGACGCGCTGCTGCGAGATGGGCATGCCGCATTCCTTGTGAATGGTGCGGAAACGGATGTCCTTGTCCTCTGTCGCGGTGAACATTTTGACGGGAACGTGCACGAGGCCGAAGCTGATCGCGCCTTTCCATACGGTATGCATGAGAACAACCTCCTTCGTTAGTTAAAGGTTGCCCCGATCCGCGGCAAAACATTTGATGAACAGGCGTAAACGAGCAGGGCGCTTCATTCAAGTTTATTCAAGAAAAATAGAGCTTGACATATCCGCCGAGATGGACAGGGCTTGACAGCCGTATGCTATAGTTAGGCTAAATCCAGATGCCGCATAGGAGGCCATTATGTTTCAGCATACTCATCAACAATACGAAGGCGTCGATTTCGGCGCGCGGGATTTACGATACGGAGAGCTTGTCAGCTGCACTTTTATTCGCTGTTCATTCGCCAACGGTTCATTGGAGGAAATCACCTCAAGCGGCTGCCGGTTTACGGAATGCGATTTCCGCGGCGCGGCTTTCAACGGCTCCATACATAAGGAATCCGCTTTCGAGAATTGCCGTTTCGCCGGCGCGAACCTATTCGTGGCGAAATTCGATCAATGCAAAATGACGGGCTCGGATTTCTCCGGGGCCAATATGGACGGCATTACGATCGTTCAAGGCGACTGGTCTTACACCAATCTGCGTCATGCCAGGCTTGTCCGGCAGGATTTGCGCGGAATCAAATTTTACGAAGCGGATTTGTCGGGGGCCGACTTGGAGAAAGCCGATCTTAGAGATTCGGATCTGACGAGAGCGGTGCTGGCCAAAGCGAAGCTGCAAGGGGCCGACATCAGAGGAGCCGACGTGGACGGAGTGGACTTCCAAACGTTCGCCGTGACGGGGCTTCGGATGGACAAGGAGCAGGCGGTTACGTTCGCACGGAGCTACGGGGCGAAGCTGGGATGAGAAAAAGGGCACATCGCTGTGCCCTTCTTCGCATTCGAACGCGTTACTGTCTGATAACCAATACGTCGCGAGGAGGCGTACCCGTACGACGAATCTCCCGAATTTCGGCATCGGTCAAGTTGCGTCCTACCAAAACCGCGGAAGACGTCGCATCATTGAATGCGCCGAGATTCGACACGCTTTGCTCGCCGCGGAATACGCGGACGGCTCCTTGGAAGTTCACTCTAGAGAATAAGACCAGAGTTACCGAATCCGTGAGGGATCTGTTTCTCAAGCGGAAGCTGGAGAGCTCGTTGTTGAAACGGAATGCCCCCATATCGCGAATCGCTACACCTCCCCGTCTGAGAACGATCCGCCGGCCCGTAAAGTTACGGCCGGAGAACATTTGAAGCGCTACGTCTCTGTTTGCCAAATCTATCATCCTTTCCAAGTGGGATGATATATCCTATGAAAAGTTGATAGATATGGAATGGACAGATTAGGGAAGACGGAAGCACAAAATTAAGGGGTGCGAAGCGTCTTTCGTGCATCACATTTAATTTTGGTGGTCAACCGGTGGTCAACAAACCTGAATTATAGAGTTCGATATCAAATAAATCTTTATAGATCAACGTAAATCGGGCGCCCCTTTCGGGGCGCCCTTTTCATGGGAGAGGAGAAACCGGACGAAGAACTTATGGGGAAACGTAAGTCTTCTCCGCGGTTGTCTACGGCATCTCGCGACGCCGATGATCTTATCTTGTCCGGTTTCGGAAGGTTTATACATGTCCGCCGCAAAATATTGCAAAAGTCATTTCGCAGGCCTCATGATGGTGGGCATTACTTGGGTGTGGTAAGATGGGTGCACATTATTGATTATATCGTTTGCAAACAGGGTGATCCGGAATGAACAAAAAAATAGGCTGCCTTCATGCCCATTATTCGAATATCGCGTATATCGAGCAAGGCGTATTGCCAGGCACGTCGGCTGTAGAGTGGATTCATTTTGTGGATCCGGGGTTAATGAAACGGGTAATGGACAATCCGTGTTTTGACGAAGCCGAAGCCAAATCCAGAGTAGCGCAGCAAGTGGATTGGATCGCGAAATCGGGTGTCGACGCGATTCTGATCACGTGCACTAACTATATCGCCCTCATGGGCGAGAATGCTTTAACAGCCGCCGTTCCCGTTATTAAAATCGACGAGCCGTTGTTCGACGATCTGATGAGGGACGGCGCACCGCAAGTGTTATTGTTTACGAATCCCGCGACCGTAGAAGGAACGATGCGAAGATTCGGGGAACACGCCGCGGGGAAAGGCATGTCTACACATACGGCAGAAGCGCGGGTGATCGATGGGGCTTTCGAGCTTATTATGATGGGACGCAAGGCGGAATACGAGCAAGTCGTGTCCAACTATATCGCGAAGATTTTCGCCTTAGAAGGAGAAGATAGGCGGCTGGCCGTTGCCCAATTGTCGATGGCGGACGCGGCGATGAAGGCTGAGCGAGAGCTGAAGGCGAGGATCGATCATCCGCTTCGTTCGCTGGCATTGCGCATGGAAGCCTTATTATTCTAGACGAGATATGGTACGATAGGCGGGAATGATCGCGAAAGGGGCAATTGCAGTGAGAGTCATTGCGGGCGTAGCGAAAGGGCGCGCGCTGAAGGCTGTGCCGGGCTCGAATACGAGGCCGACTACGGACAAAGTGAAGGAAGCCATATTCAGCATGATAGGACCTTATTTCGAGGGGGGCACCGCGCTTGATTTGTTCGCGGGCACGGGCGGGCTCGGCATCGAGGCTTGGAGCAGAGGCGTCGAGCGAGTGATCTTCGTCGATAAGGAGAAGATAAGCCTCGACATTATTCGCCAAAACGTCAAAACGGCGGGAGCGGAGAGCGCGGCGGAAATATACAGGAACGATGCGGACCGCGCGGTGAAAGCGTTGGCAAAACGGGACATCGCGTTTTCCCTAGTCTTCCTCGACCCGCCGTACCGGATGACGGCGATGGACGAGGTGATGGCCGAGCTCGCGGAGAAGGGAATGCTGGAGAGCGGCGCGACGATCGTCGTGGAGCATGATGCAGCCCACCGGTATCCGGAGCAGCTTGAGGGCTTCGAGCAGTTAAAGCAGGCGAAATACGGCGATACGGCCGTTACGATATATCGGTACATAGGAATTGACGACAGCGATAGGAGCGAGACGGATGACAACGAACAATGACACCCAGCAATCATGCAAAAAAGAGCGGATCGCGGTTTACCCGGGCAGCTTCGATCCGGTGACCAACGGCCATCTGGACATTATCCAGCGATCGGCGAAGCAGTTCGACCGGCTGATCGTCGCCGTGCTGAACAACACAAGCAAAACGCCGCTGTTCACCATCGAAGAGCGGAAGCAGCTTCTTGCCGAGGTCACCCAAGACATCCCGAACGTGGAAATCGACAGCTTCCGGGATTTGCTCGTCCGTTTCGTTCGCGGGAAGGACGCGGACGTCATCATAAGAGGTATTCGTTCGGTAACCGATTTCGAATACGAGCTCCAAATGGCCTCGACGAACCATCAGCTCGACGGGGAGATCGATACGATGTTCATGATGACGAATCCGAAATATTCGTATTTGAGCTCCAGCATCGTGAAGGAAATCGCCAAATTCAACGGCGAGGTACGCGAGCTGGTGCCGCCTGCCGTTGAAGCCCGCTTGAAAGCAAAATATTCGGCGGGTTCTTAAGGGAAGCCCCGTCACCGAAATTTGCCACCTGGGAGTCTTCCCGTCCCGAGCGCGAACCGAACAAGGAGCGCAAGCAGCAGCAGAACGCCTGCCGCGGATAACGACATTGGCCATAGCGCCGGAAGATCGCTGACGGCAATGCCGCCGCCTGCTCCGTAGTCGGCGGGATTGCCCTGAAGCATGGCCGGGAACGCGCCGTTCGTCACAAGCTTGGCCGCGAGCCAGCTCAGCGGCTTCCACAGCAGCAGCGTTAACAGGAAAGCGTGCAGCGAATGATTGAGACGATGCGCGATAAACGGAAGCAGCTTCAGATCCGTGCCCGTTATGGCGTAGCCGGTCTGGAGAATGCCCGCAAAACCGCTCCAGGCAAGCACCGCCGCGATGATCGCGCAGGCGAAGGCCGCGCTGCCGCCCGGCGCTTGCCAGATCGCGGCGGCATAGGCGCCGAGATGGCTTTCGAACAGGGCAGGGCCAAGAAACGCGAAGCCTTGCTCCGTGATCGGCGAGAGCAGCGGCTCCGACAATCTGGCGAGCATCGAGGCGAAGATCATGAAGCCGCCTACGACCATCAGCTTCTGAACGCTGCCGGCAACGGCGTCGCCAAGCACTTTGCCGAAGCTGCGGCCGTCTTGCTCCCTGCCGGCTTGAAGGCTTTGGGCGAATGCCGACAATAAGCCGGCCGATGCAACGCTGCGGTCTCCGTCTTCGCTCGGGGCGTCTGCGGACGTTTCATTCTGTTTCCTTCTTCGGAATAGCAGCGCGATGAGCAGCAGCCATAGGGCGGAAGCCCAGACGGCTGCTGTTATCATCATGCCCGCAATCGGCTTGTGAAGGAAGCCGGCGCCGATAACGACGAGCATGAATAGCGGATTGGGCATATGCGCGAAGGCTAGCAGCCGCTGCCCCTGCGCTCGGCTTAGCAGCTCGCGCTTGCGCAGCGAGGCGACGGCCTCCGAGCCGGCCGGGAAGCCTCCGAGCCATCCGATGACCAGCGCCAAAGCGGCTTCGCCGGGAAGGCCCGTCACTCGGCGCATGGCCGGCTGCAGCAGGGCGCCGATCGCGTGCGCGAGCCCGAACGCCAGCATGATTTCATACAAAACCAGGAACGGAAGCATCCCGGGGAACACGATATTCCACCAAACGGTAAGGCCTTGCAGCGACGCTTGGAAGGAAGCGTCCGGCTGAATAATGATGGAGCCGACCAGCAGGATCGACAAGATAGCGAGCAGAATCGTTTTGGGCAAGACCGTTCAACTCCTCTTGGACATACCTCTTCCATTTCATTAGTACGCCGGACAACCCGGAGATAGACCAGATGAGAAGCATAGATTGGAGGGGAACAGCCTATGCATAAAGGAATATCGGCCGCGCGGCGCATCGTGTTGTCGGCATCGGCGACCGCTCTCGTCATGTGGGGGCTGTTATACGCGCCGACGCCTTATCTCGTATACGAGCCGGGCATCGCGGTGCCGGTGGAGCCGATGATCGAATCCGTTTCGGACGAAACGGATGAACGCGGAGAGCTGCTGCTCACGGCCGTCAAGCTGACGGCGCCGAACATGTGGAGCGTCCTCAAGGCGATGGTCGACAGCGATCGGGATATTTATATGAAAAGCGACGTATTCGGCCAGTATTCGAAGGAACAATATTCGGAGCGGTTGACGGTTATTATGGAGGGCTCGCAGAATGATGCCGTCGAAGCGGCTTACCGGTATGCGGACGTGCCTTACGAGGTGCGGACGGAAGCGATTATCGTCACGGACGTCATCTTGATCGCGGACCGGCCGGCTGGGAAGCTAAGGGCCGGGGACAAACTGATCGGCTTGCGGGGCGGCGCGAAATTCGAGAGCGTGGAGGATGCGGCAAGCCAAGTAGCGGAGGCGATGCGGGGGCTGCAGAGCGGCGCCGTGAAGAGCTTAGTCGTAGAAGCGGAGCGAAACGGATCGCGGATCGATGTCGAGCTAACGTCAGGCCGGGCAATGGACGGCGCGGGCGGCCAGAAAGCGAGGCAGCTTGCCGAGCTTCTCGGCGTCAAAGGCTTTACGGAGCTGCGAAGCGTCCAGGCGGTGGATGAACGGCAGGCGCTCCGCATTTCCGCTGGCGAAATCGGCGGTCCTTCCGCGGGACTCGTGTTCGCGCTTGGCGCTATCGACCTGCTTACGGACGGCGACTTGACGGGCGGGGCCCGCATTGCCGCCACGGGCACGATCGATCCCGACGGCAAGGTAGGAGCCATCGGAGGCATTAAGCAGAAGGTCGTGGCGACGGATGGCGAAGGAGCCGAGCTGTTCCTCGTGCCGAAAGCGAACGAGGGAGATGCGAAAGCGAAATCGAAGCGAATGGGATCGAAGATGAAGATCGTGGGGGTCCAAACCCTTCGGGAGGCAACGGACGCCATTGCCTCCTTCCTGAGGGAACGTTAGAGCATGATCGGGGCGTCGCGGTAATCGCGGAACAGAGCCTTTCCAAGATCGACGCCAGGCACCCCGAGCATGTACGCGTTGCTTGCCCGGACGTCTAGATCCAAATAGCGGAACGCGCCGGGAGGCCTCGCGGCGCTCATAAGCACGGGCAGGGAAGCTTCCTTGCGCATGCGCTTCAGCAGTTCTCTTCCTTTGCCGGTGAAGCCCAGAACCCGGATGTACTCGACTCCTGCGGAAAGCCTCTCCCGGGTGAAATCTTCCTTGCGGTGGCCGAGCAGCAAGGAGAGGAGGGCGCGCTGCAGCTTCGTGCGGGTGTATCTTTTTGTTTTGAGCGAGCTAAGCAAGCCCTCGACGCTCCAATCCGCAAGCTCCGGCAGCGCGTTCAACATCCGGTGCTCCAAGCCTTCCGTTATTTCGCGATGCTCGGCCAAGCGGGCGGCGTCGCTCGTGAGCAAGGTGCGGAAGAGCGAATCGGCATATCGCTCCCAATCCATCGGGGGAATGCCTGATGCCACCCGTTCCGTTAAAATCCCGTATGTCGATGGAGGCACGTAGTTTTGCGCTTCGGCTAAGGAACCGCTTTCTAAAAGCAGCTTGCGGATGGCGGTCGCGCTTGCGATCGAGCCGTCCGTCACGTCCGTCTGGTGATATTGCGCCTTCTCTCGCGCGATCGTGTGCGGAGTCATGGACCCGTTCATTCGTTTCAGCGCGATCAAATAATGCAGGCCAAGCGTATGGTTCGGCTTGTCGAACGGGAAGCGGGCATCCTCTTCGAAGCCCTGCTCTTGAAGGTAGGATTGAACGGCGGCGCTGTAAGCGGCAGGGTAGCTTTCTCCGTCATCGAGCTGCCCTTTGAGCAGCTCGCGGAATCTGGCCGGCTCTTCGGCCGCGATTTCCGCGGCGCGCGATAGCGGCCCAAACTCACCGCTTTCGGTCCCGAAGCAGAAGGCGTCTACGACGCCGGTCGCCTCCAGCAGCGCAACGGCGCCGTAAGCGAACCATTCCGCGGCTTGCGTCGCGTATGCGGACGGCAGCTCGATGACGAGATCGCAGCCTCCCGCAAGCGCCATGCGGGTCCGCGTCCACTTGTCCCACATCGCGGGTTCGCCGCGCTGGAGGAAATGTCCGCTCATGACGGCGACGACCGCTTCGGCTCCTGTTATTTTCGCCGATTGGCGCAAATGATATAGATGTCCGTTATGAAAAGGGTTATATTCCACGATTAATCCGACCGCCCGCATCGCTAATCAGCCTTTCGTCGCTTGATTGACAATCGATTTCAATATAGCATAGAGAGGATGCTTCGTCACGGCGCGCGCAAGGACTAATCAATTCGACGGCGTGAAATTGTTGACAAAAGATCGGATAAATCGCTATAATAATCTTTGTTTGTTTGGAGTGATGTTATGCAGTTTCATATGCAAGAATTGATGTCCAAGGGCCTTAAGGCCACGGTGCGGGAGAAGCTGGACGTCAGCGAGCTGTTCAAGGATCGTGCGGATGTCATTGCGGCTGGACCGCTGCACGTATCGCTTGACGTAGTCGGCAACGAAGGCTTCGTTACGGTATCCGGCGAGCTGACCATCGATCTGGAGCTTGCGTGCTCGCGCTGCTTGGACAAGGTCGAAGAGCATACGGTCATTCCGTACTTCGAGCAGTTCAAGCCGGCGGCGTCCGAGGAGGCAGACGACGATCTGACCGACGCGGACGAGGACGACGATTTCGTGGAAGTGACGACGGAGAGGCTGGATTTAAAACCGTTCCTCGAAGAAGCGCTTCTGGTGTTCATGCCGTTCGCCCCGCTGTGCGGCAAGGATTGCAAGGGACTCTGTCAGTCCTGCGGAGAAAACTTAAATGAGCGAACATGCGAATGCAAACACGAGCGGATCGACCCTCGGTTTGAAGCGCTGAAGGATTTATTTAAGGATTAAGAGCGATGATTTGATTTTGTGAAGGAGGTGGGAAATATGGCAGTACCACAACGTAGAACATCCAAAACTCGCCGCGACAAGCGTCGTACGCACTTTAAGCTTGCGATACCGGGTATGGTGAAATGCGAGCAATGCGGCGAGCTGAAATTGGCTCACCACGTGTGCAAAGTATGCGGATATTACAAAACAAAAGAGATCATTTCCCAATAATAATGATTTCGGGCGGATAGCACTTCACTTAACGGTGAGGTGCTATTTTTTGTTTGGACCTGCTGCATATTGTGATCGATCTGGAGTTGACCTCGGCAGAGGTTTTCCCATATACTGTTTTAGTACCTGGTGATAAAAAGCTGCTTTATACATATAACGATAAGGGAAAATCCAAATACGATAAAAGAAGCGGGCGAAGGGGGCCGAGCATGGAACGAATGCCCAAGCGTCAGCGCCATCAGTTGCTGGCCCAGCATATAGACGACAATCCGTTCATAACGGACCGGGAGCTTACGAGACTGCTGAAGGTTAGCATACAGACCGTCAGACTCGACCGGATGGAGCTTGGTATTCCGGAGCTCCGGGAAAGAATGAAGCTTATGGCCGAGCGGTCGTACGATTCCGTGCGGTCGTTGCCTCTGCACGAGGTGATCGGCGATATCGTCGATCTGGAGCTGGACAAGAGCGGAATATCCATCTTCGAGATCCGCGAGGAGCATGTTTTCTCCCGTACGGGCATCGCCCGGGGCCATCATGTGTTCGCCCAAGCGAATTCGCTGGCCGTTGCGGTTATTAACGACGCGATCGCTCTGACGGTTACGGCGGATATCCGGTTCATCCGGCCCGTCAAGCTCGGAGAGAAGTGCATCGCGAAAGCGTATGTCCGCTCGATCTCGGGCGAGAGAAGCAAATCGAAGGTCGAATTGTTCACGTACGTGGGCGACGAGATGGTGTTCCAGGGCAACTTCGTCATTTACAGGTCCGCTGGCGACAGAGACAACGGAGGGGGAGAATAACATGCGGATCGCCATTGATGCGATGGGGGGAGACCACGCCCCGGGATTAATCGTGCAAGGAGCGCTGGAGGCCGCCAAAGAGTGGCCGGACACGGAGCTGCTGCTGGTCGGCAACCAAGCGGTCATCGAACCGCTCGTGAAGGACAAGCTTCCGGCGAACGTAAAGATCCATCATGCGGACGACGTCATCGGTCCCGACGATGAGCCGGTGAAGGCCGTCAGAAGGAAGAAGACGTCCTCTATGGTCATCGCGGGTCAGCTCGTGAAGGACAAGGAAGCGGACGCGATGATGTCGGCAGGCAATACCGGGGCGCTCATGACGACCGGCTTGCTCGTCGTCGGACGAATGGAAGGAATCGAGCGTCCCGCTCTCGCGCCGATGATTCCGACGATGGACGATGTCGGCGTGCTGTCGCTCGATCTGGGAGCCAACATGGACGCGAAGCCGGAGCATCTTCTTCAGTACGCGATCATGGGGAGCATCTACCGGGCCAAGGTTCACGGCATTCAGAAGCCGCGTGTAGGCCTGCTGAACGTCGGCACGGAAGCGAAAAAAGGCAACGAGCTCACGAAAGCGGCCTACGAGCTGCTTGAGCAGGCGCCGGTCCATTTCGTCGGCAATGTGGAGTCGAGGGATATTCTTAACGGCAGCTGCGACGTGCTGGTGTGCGACGGCTTCGCGGGCAATATTATGCTGAAGTCGCTCGAAGGCACGGCCGGTGCGATATTCTCCGTGCTGAAGGATGCCTTCGGCAGCTCGCTGCTGACGAAGGTTGCGGCGGCGATCATGCTTCCGAAGCTGAAGCAGGTGAAGAAGAAGCTCGATTACAAGGAGCATGGCGGAGCTCCTCTGCTGGGCTTGAACGGACTCGTCGTCAAGTGCCACGGTTCATCGGACGCCACCGCGGTGAAGAACGCGGTCCGTCAAACCCGGATCGCGCTCCAAGGTAAATTGATTGAATCGATCTCCGCAGAAATCAACCGGAAGTGAGTGAGTTGCATGAGTCTGCATCCTGTCGGCATTATTGGAACGGGCAAATATGTGCCCGAACGTATTCTTACAAATCAACAGCTCGAGGAAATGGTCGAAACGAACGACGAATGGATCGTTACGCGCACCGGCATTAAGGAGCGACGCCTGGCGGCGGAAGCCGAAGCCACTTCCGATCTCGCTCTGGAAGCGTCGAAACGGGCAATCGAGGCCGCCGGTCTGACGGCGGAGGATATCGACCTCATCATTGTGGCGACGATCACGCCGGACATGTTCTTCCCGTCGACCGCTTGTCTGCTCCAGGACAAGCTGGGCGCGTCGAAAGCGGCGGCGTTCGACTTGTCGGCGGCGTGCTCGGGCTTCATCTATGGACTTGCCACCGCCTCGAACATGATCGCGACGGGCATGTACAAGCATGTTCTGGTCGTCGGCGCGGAGACGTTGTCCCGCATTACGGACTATACGGACCGCAATACGTGCATCCTGTTCGGAGACGGCGCGGGCGCCGTCGTGCTTGGGCAAGTGGAGGAAGGAAGAGGCTTCCGATCTTTCGAGCTTGGAGCGGACGGCAGCGGCGGCGAGCTGCTGAAGGTGAGCGGCGGCGGATCGCGCCTGCCGGCTTCCGAAGCGAGCTTGTCCGGCAAACATCATTATATTCATATGGCGGGCAACGACGTTTTTAAATTCGCGGTGCGGATTATGGGCAGCGCAGCAGAGGATGCGTTGGCGAAGGCCGGCATGACCAAAGAAGACGTGGATCTTCTCGTGCCGCACCAAGCCAATATCCGGATTATCCAGTCGGCCCTGAACCGTCTGAACCTGGCGGAAGAGAAGGCTATGATTAATCTGGACAAATACGGCAACATGTCCGCGGCTTCCATACCGGTAGCACTTGCGGAGGCCGTTGAGCAGAATCGCGTGAAAGAGGGAGACTGCCTCGTATTCGTCGGCTTCGGCGGCGGATTGACGTGGGGCGCGTCCGTATTGATCTGGTAATCGGCATGTGCCGCATGTCCGGCGCGTCCGGCATGTCGGCCCGCCATCGAAAGCGGGAGGGGAAGTTTGTTGGCAAAAACGGCATTTGTATTTCCCGGTCAGGGAGCCCAGGCCGTCGGCATGGGGAAGGACGCTTACGAGGCGTTCGCTAATGTGAAGGAGCTATTCGGCCAAGCGGACCAAGCGCTCGGCTTCGATCTGACGTCGCTGATCTTCGAGGGGCCGGAGGAGTCGCTGAAGCAAACCGCGAATACGCAGCCGGCGCTGCTTACGGTTTCCGTCGCGTATTTGAAGCTGCTGGAAGGAAGCGGTCTGAAGGCGGATTACGTCGCGGGCCACAGCCTCGGCGAATACAGCGCGCTTGTCGCTGCTGGCGTTCTCTCCTTCGAGGATGCGGTTCGAATCGTGCGCGCGCGCGGGCAGTACATGGAGCAGGCTGTTCCCAGCGGACAGGGCGCCATGGCCGCGGTGCTTGGAGCGGAGCGCGAAGCCCTAGCACAGTTGTGCGAGTCGATTACCGCGGAAGGCGCGGCTGTCGAGCTTGCGAACGTCAACTGTCCCGGTCAGATCGTCGTATCCGGAACGGCTGCTGGCGTGCAGGCCGTCGTGGAGAAGGGCAAGGAAATCGGCGCGAAGCGGGTAATCCCCCTTGAAGTGAGCGGACCGTTCCATTCCTCCTTGATGAAGCCGGCCGCCGAGAGACTGGCGGAGACGCTAGAGGCGCCCCAGTGGAAGGACGCCGAGGTTCCGGTAGTCGCGAACGTAACGGCGAAGGAAGTGACGGAAGCTTCCGCGATCCGCGGACTTCTCGTGGAGCAGGTCTATTCTCCGGTATTATGGGAGGACAGCGTTCGTTACCTGATCGAACAAGGCGTGGACACATTCGTGGAGATCGGATCGGGAACGGTTCTTGCCGGCCTGATCAAAAAAATCGACCGCAATGTACGCGTCATCTCGGTGAACAGCATCTCCGCGCTCGACGCGCTGCAAGTGCAGTAAGATCCTTATTTTTGGGAGGGAATCCTATATGTTTGCGAGTCTGGAAGGCAAGAAAGCGCTTGTTACGGGCGCTTCCCGCGGCATCGGACGTGCCATCGCCATATCGCTCGCGGAAGCGGGAGCGGACGTGGCCATCAACTATTCCGGCAGCGAAGCGGCAGCCGCCGAGACGGCTTCGGCCGTGGAAGCGCTGGGCCGCCGCGCGATCCTCGTGAAGGCGAACGTCGGCAAGGCCGAAGAGTTCGAAGCCATGGTGAAGGACGTCATCGAGCAGCTTGGCTCCATCGATATCCTGGTGAATAACGCGGGCATTACAAGAGATAATTTAATCATGCGCATGAAGGAAGAGGAGTTCGACCAGGTCATCGAGACGAATCTGAAGGGCGTGTTCAACGGCATCAAGGCCGTCACTCGTCCGATGATGAAGCAGCGCTCGGGCCGGATCATCAACATTTCCTCCGTCGTCGGCGTGCTCGGCAATCCGGGACAGGCTAATTACGTGGCCGCCAAAGCGGGAGTCATCGGCCTCACGAAGGCAAGCGCGCGAGAGCTCGCTTCCCGCGGGATCACGGTGAATTGCGTGGCGCCGGGCTTCATCCAGACGGACATGACGGACAAGCTGCCGGAAGACATGAAGGCGACGCTGTCCGGGCAAATTCCGCTGGCAAAACTTGGCGATCCCGCCGATATCGCGAACGCGGTGCGGTTCCTGGCATCCGACGCGGCGTCGTATATGACGGGTCAGACCGTTCATATCGACGGCGGCATGTATATGTAACATACGCGCGGGATATCACGGTATGCCGCAAGGTAAAGATGGCATTTTAGAATTAATTCTCGTATAATACGGTGGAGGAGGTGAACCGGATGTCCGAAGTAGTAGATCGCGTAAAACGTATTGTCATCGACCGCCTTGGCGTAGACGAAGCAGAAGTAACGCTTGAAGCTTCCTTCAAAGATGACCTCGGAGCTGACTCTCTTGACGTCGTAGAATTGGTCATGGAGCTGGAAGACGAGTTTGATATGGAAATCTCTGATGAAGACGCAGAGAAAATCACGACGGTGGGAGAAGTTGTAGCCTACATACAATCTCATACCTAAAGGATGGACAAGTCCCGTTGCGAATAACGGGACTTCTCTCCATGTTAAGCGTATTTGCGGTGATCAAAAGCGGATTTTTGAACTACCTCTTTATACATGATTACAGGGCTTAAAAGCTATTACATAGAGAATGAAGGAAGATCGCTTCGCGGTTTTTCCTAATCGCTGGTTGCTGAGGTGAAGAATAATGAAACAAAGAGTTGTCGTTACGGGCATGGGGGTTATGACCTCGCTGGGCTCGGATCTGGAGCAGTTCTGGAACAATTTGCTGGAAGGAAAGTCCGGCGTCTCCGTCATCGAAGCGTTCGATTTCTCAGAGTATCCGACAAGGATCGCGGCCGAAATCAAAAACTTCAATCCGGAAGACTACGGCTTGGATAAAAAAGAAGCGCGCCGAATGGACCGCTTCGTTCAATTCGCGGCGGTGGCCAGCAAGCTTGCCGTCGAAGACGCGGGCCTCGCGATCGGCGAGAACGCGGACGCCGAGCGCGTCGGCGTTATGATCGGCAGCGGCATCGGCGGTCTTGGCACTTGGGAAGACCAGCACAACGTGCTGCTGGAGAAAGGGCCTAAGCGCGTCAGTCCGTTCTTCATCCCGATGATGATCGCGAACATGGCATCCGGACAAGTGTCGATGCTGACCGGCGCCAAAGGCCCGAACAGCACGGCGGTAACGGCTTGCGCGACGGGCACGCACTCCATCGGCGATTCCTTCAAGATGATCCAACGCGGCGACGCGGACGTGATGATCGCAGGAGGCGCGGAAGCTACCATTCGCCCTACGGGCATGGCGGGCTTCTGCTCCATGCGGGCGATGTCGACGCGCAACGAAGAGCCGGAGAAGGCGAGCCGCCCGTTCGACGTGGACCGTGACGGATTCGTCATGGGAGAAGGCGCCGGCGTTCTCGTACTGGAGTCGCTTGAGCACGCGAAAGCGCGGGGCGCGCGTATCTACGCCGAAGTGATTGGTTACGGCATGAGCGGCGACGCCCATCACATGACGGAGCCGGATCCGGACGGAGCGGCCCGCTGCATGGCGAAGGCGATTCGCGACGCGGGAATCGAACCGTCCGAAATTGACTACATTAACGCGCATGGCACTTCGACCCCTGTCGGGGACAAGTCGGAGACGACCGCCATTAAGAAGACGTTCGGCGACCACGCGTATAAGCTGGCCGTCAGCTCGACGAAATCCATGACGGGCCATCTGCTTGGCGCGGCGGGCGGCGTGGAAGCCGTCATTCTGGGCTTGACGCTGAAGAACGGCGTGATCGCTCCAACGATCAATCTCGATAACCAAGATCCCGAGCTTGATCTGGATTACGTGCCGAACACCCCTCGCGAGGCAGACGTGAAGGTGGCGCTGTCCAATTCCTTCGGATTCGGGGGCCATAACGCGACGATCGTGATGAAGGCATATGAAGCATGAACACTTTGACGAGCTGCAGCAGAAGCTGCAGCTCGCTTTCAAACGTACGAAGCTATTGAGGCAGGCGTTTACGCACACGTCTTACGTCAACGAACATAAGCGGGGCTCCGTGCAGGACAATGAACGGCTCGAGTTTCTGGGGGACGCGGTCCTACAGCTTCTGGTATCCGAATACTTGTTCGCGACTTATCCGAAACGTCCGGAGGGCGAGCTGACTCGCATGCGGGCGTCGGTCGTCTGCGAGCCGTCGCTGGCTTATTTCGCGGAACGGCTGGAGCTAGGCAAGCATGTGCTGCTTGGCCGCGGCGAGGAACAGCTCGGCGGAAGGCATCGTCAGGCATTGCTCGCCGATTTGTTCGAATCCTTTATCGGCGCGATTTTCCTGGATGCAGGCATCGAACGGACCCGGAGCTTCCTGGAGGAGCACATGTTTCCGTTCATCGAATCGAACGATTTCGGCCTCCTGATGAAGGACGCGAAGTCGAAGCTGCAGGAGAAAGCGCAGCATCACGGCCTCGGACCCGTGGAATATCGCGTGCTCGAAGAACGCGGTCCTGCCCATGACCGGGAATTCATCGTGGAGGTCTTCCTCGGAACGGAGCGCTACGGAAGAGGCGCGGGCCGCACGAAGAAAGAAGCGGAGCAGCGCGCCGCAGCCGAAGCGTGGAACTTGCTGTCCAAGGACAAATAAACGATGGCAGCAGAGAAAGGCCGTTGTCGGCGCAAGCCATGAAAATCCCTTTAACCGTCTCGAGGCGGAGCAGAGGGATTTTTTTGTTGGCGCGGCGATTTGACTGGATTTGGAGAGGCCCGAAATGATTAACGCAAATAAGGATTCTGTGGTACAATGTTGGGTGAGGTGAAGGCCAAACTATGTTTTTGAAGAGGATCGAATTAGCGGGTTTCAAGTCCTTCGCCGATAAGACCGAGTTGGAATTTGTAAACGGTATTACGGCGGTGGTCGGGCCGAACGGCTCGGGGAAAAGCAACATCTCCGACGGCATCCGGTGGGTGCTCGGCGAGCAAAGCGCCAAGAGCCTTCGGGGCGGCAAGATGGAGGATATTATTTTCGCGGGCAGCGACGCGCGCAAAGCGGTGAACTACGGAGAAGTGTCGCTTACGCTCGACAATTCGGACAACGCGCTGCCGCTCGAATATAACGAAGTAACGGTAACGAGAAGGGTGCATCGCAGCGGCGACAGCGAATACATGATCAATAAGCAGCCATGCCGCTTGAAGGATATTACGGAGCTGTTCATGGATACGGGCATCGGCAAAGAAGCCTATTCCATCATCGGACAGGGGCGAATCGAGGAGATCTTGAGCACGCGATCCGAGGATCGCCGGGGCATCTTCGAAGAAGCTTCCGGCATCGTGAAGTACAAATCGCGCAAACGCGAAGCGCAGAAGAAGCTCGACGAGACCGAGCAGAATCTGCTGCGGATCCACGACCTCGTGTCGGAGCTGGAGGATCAGGTCGGCCCTCTGAAGAAGCAGTCGGAGAAGGCGATCCATTTCAAAGCGCTCAAGGAAACGCTGAAAACAAAAGAAATCTCGATGTACGTACATAATATCGAGACGGTGCACCAGACATGGTCCGAGGCCAAGGGCAAGCTGGACAAGCTGACGGCCGAGCAGCTGCAGCTGTCCACGATCGTCAGCAAGCACGACGCGCATCTGGAGCAGGATAGACTGCAGCTTAGGGACATCGAGCAGGCGCTCGATCAGCTTCACGAATCCATGCTGCAAATTAGCGAAGACGTAGAGAAATGCGAAGGCTTTGGCGAAGTGTTGAAGGAGCGCAAGCGGAATCTGGAGCAGAACAAGAAGCAGCTTGAGGAGTCTATTGCGGCCCAGGACGCGAGGATTGCCGCGCTAACCAAGGATGAAGCCGAGTTCCGGAGCCGCGCGGCCGCGCTGGAGCTGGAGCTCGCGGAGCTTCGAACGAAGCTGGCCGCGGAGGAAGCGAACCTGATCGGCGTCGCGGGAGGAGCCGTCGTCGACGCGGAGGAGCGTCTGAAGGGCGAATTGCTCGACGTACTCAGCGCCATGGCGCAGCACCGGAACGAGATTCGTTACGCCGCGCAGCAGAAAGAGACGCTTCAGCGCCGCATGGAACGTCTCAGCGAAGACGAGTCCAAATGGGCCGAGCAGCAGGCGAAGCTCGAGGAGCGCCGGAAGTCGCTCGAGCTTTCCTTGGCAGAGACGCTTGGGGCGCTCGAGAAGACAAGGAACAAGATGCTCGAGGAATCCGAGTCGGTGAAGACGCTTGCCTCGCAAATGGACGAAGTCATGTCGTCGATCCGCAAGTGGGAGCAGCGACTCGACAGCCATATCTCGAGACGCGACACGATGAAGGAAATGCAGGACGCGCTTGACGGCTTTATGCAAGGGGTCAAAGAAGTGCTGAAAGCAGCCCGCCGAACTTCGGGCGGGATTGAAGGCGTTCACGGGGCGGTCGCGGAGCTGGTGCGCGTGCCGCAGCGAATCGAGATCGCGGTCGAGACGGCGCTCGGAGGGGCGCTGCAGCATATCGTCATGGAGGACGAGCGTACGGCAAGGAACGCGATCGCGTTCCTGAAGCAGCGTCAGCTGGGCCGCGCGACGTTCCTGCCGCTGGACGTTATACGCGGCCGGATGGTGCCGGAGAACGATAAGCGCACGATTGCCTCTGTCGAAGGCTTTGTAGGCGTCGCGTCGGAGCTCGTGCAATGCGATGAGCGCTATCAGGCAATCGTTAATAACTTGCTCGGCAACGTGCTGCTGGCCGAGACGCTGGAGCAAGCGAACCGTATTGCCTCGCGCTGTCAGTACCGTTACCGCGTGGTCACTCTGGAAGGCGACGTCGTCAACGCGGGCGGCTCCATGACGGGCGGCAGCCTGCAGAAGAAAGGCGCGAGCCTTCTTGGCAGGGGCCGGCAGATCGAGGCGCTGGATCAGGAGATCAAGGAAGCTCAAGGCACGGTCGCTCAGCTGAGAAGCCGCTTAAGCGATCTGCGCAAGGAGCATTCCATCCGCTCGCAAAATATGGAGGAGCTCCGCGAGCAGGCGGAGCAATGCCGCATTCGCGAGCAAGGCATCCGCTCCGAGCAGCAGCAGCTGCAATCGGAAGCGAAGATGCTGTCGGAGCAGAACGAGCTGTCCACCTCGGAACGCAGCAGCCAGACGATGGAGCAGGAGCAGATCGATCAGCTTGCCGCGGCCGCCGAGCAGCGGCTGGAGCAGCTGACGCAGGACGAAGCGAGGCTGCAGGAAGCGATCCGCATGGCCGAGGAGCGCCGCAAGGCGAGCGAGTCGGCGAAGGAAGAGCTGCAGGGGCAATTGACGGACCTCAAGATCGCGGTCGCGAAGACCGATCAGGAGAAGCTGAGCTTCGAGGATCAGGCCACGCGCGTCCGCTCGGATATTCAGCGCGCGAAGGGCGAGCTGGCGAATTTGCGCTCGCTATACGCGCAGCAAGAGGAAGAGATCGCCCGTCACGGCGAAGAAACCGTCACGCAGATCGAGCAGCTGAACCATCTCCGGATCAAGAAAGCGAACTGCGCCGAGCAGACGGATTTGAAACGGTCGGCCAGGGCGCAGCGGATCGCGGAGCTGGAGCAAGGCGAAAGCGAGACGAAGGAGCAGCGCGCGCAGCTTCGCGCGATCGAAGACCAGATTCGAAGCACGGAGATCGCCGTGAACAGACAGGATGTCGAGCTCGATAATTTATTGCGCAAGCTAAGCGAGGAGTACGAGCTCAGCTTCGAGCTGGCGAAGGAGCAGTATCCGGTGCCGGAGGACGTTCTCGGCGCGCAGAACGAGGTTCGCGACCTGAAGCGCCAAATCTCCGCGCTGGGCGAGGTGAACCTCGGGGCGATCGAGGAATACGAGCGCGTCAAGGAACGCTACGACTTCCTGTCGGAGCAGAAGGACGACCTAATTGAAGCGAAGACCGCTTTGTATCAAGTCATCAAAGAAATGGACGACGAGATGTCGAAGAGGTTCCGCAGCACGTTCGAAGCGATTCGAGGCCACTTTGTCGTCGTCTTCGCGAAGCTGTTCGGCGGCGGCCGCGCGGATCTCATCATGGTCGAGCCGGATCGCGTGCTCGATACGGGCATCGATATCGTAGCCCAGCCACCGGGCAAGAAGCTGCAAAACCTGCAGCTGCTGTCCGGCGGCGAACGCGCGTTGACGGCCATCGCGCTGCTTTTTGCGATTCTGCAGGTGAAGCCGGTTCCGTTCTGCGTGCTGGACGAGGTCGAAGCGGCGCTCGACGAAGCGAACGTCGCGAGATTCGCGCAATATTTGCGGGAATTCTCCGATTTGACCCAATTCATCGTGGTCACGCATCGCAAGGGCACGATGGAGGAAGCAGACGTTCTGTATGGCGTCACGATGGAGGAAGGCGGCGTGTCGAAGCTGGTATCGGTGCGGCTGGAGGAAGACGAGCCGGTGTCGGCTTAGCGCAAGAGCATAAGATAGAGTTTGAACTATGGGCGGTTAGGATGGAGGAACGGCAGGCATGAGTTTTTTTAAGAAGCTGAAAGAGAGCATCGCTTCCAAGACGGAGGCGGTAACGAACGTATTTAAGGAAGGCTTGTCCAAAACGCGCACGGCGTTCGTCGAGAGGGTAGAGGAGCTGATTACCCGCCGCAAGAAGATCGACGAGGAGTTCTACGAGGAGCTTGAAGAGATTCTGATCGGGGCAGACGTCGGCGTAAACACGGTCATGCAGCTGATCGACGAGCTGCGGGGCGAGGTCAAGAAGCGGAAGATCGAGAACGCCGCCGAGCTGCAGCCCGTCTTGTCCGAGAAGCTTGTCGAGATGCTGCGCGGAGACGACCACGCCGAGCTCCGCATGGCGCCGGACGGTCAGATTACAGTCATCCTGTTCGTCGGCGTGAACGGCGTCGGCAAGACGACTACGATCGGCAAGCTGGCTCATAAATTCAAGAGCGAAGGCAAAAACGTGCTTCTGGCTGCCGGCGATACGTTCCGCGCGGGAGCGATCGAACAGCTCGAGGTTTGGGGACAGCGGGTAGGCGTTGACGTGATCAAACAATCGTCCGGCTCGGATCCGGCCGCCGTCATGTTCGACGCCGTTCAGGCGGCGAAGCAGCGTAAGGTAGACGTGCTGCTATGCGATACCGCAGGCCGACTCCAGAACAAAACGAATCTTATGGAAGAGCTGAACAAAATTTTTCGGGTCATTCAGCGCGAGCTCCCGGACGCTCCTCATGAGGTGCTGCTCGTGCTTGACGCGACGACAGGACAGAACGCCCTCAGCCAAGCGAAGCTGTTCGGCGAGAAGAGCGGCGTGACGGGTCTCGTCTTGACGAAGCTGGACGGCACCGCCAAGGGCGGCATCGTCGTCGCGATCCGCAATGAGCTGAACCTGCCCGTCAAGCTGGTAGGCCTCGGCGAGAAAATGGGCGACCTGCAGACGTTCGATTCCGAGCAATTCGTTCACGCGCTGTTCGCGGGGCTGATCAGCAGAGCCGAAGAGCAGGATCCGTCTGCCTAAAAATCGACGTTACGCGGAGTCTTGTCCGCGTAACGTTTTTTATATCGAAAGATCAATTCTAAGGTGACAAGGTAATTTGCTTGACAGGGCATTTGCCTTCCTGTATGATAAGAGACGTTGCAGAAATGCTGTAAAGGAATTTACCTTGACGGTCTTACTTAAGGAGAAGTGAAGGAGGCGGAGGCGTTGAAGGAGATTGCACCGGATGCCTTGGCCCGAACGACAAGAATCAACTTGCTGTTCGACTTCTACGAGAGCCTGCTGACCGAGAAGCAGCGCACCATACTTACATTTTATTATCACGATGACTTCTCGCTTGGCGAGATTGCTTCGGAATTCGGAATTAGCCGGCAAGCCGTCTATGACAATATAAGACGCGCCGAAGCCGCGCTCGAGAGCTACGAAGAGAAGCTGTCGCTTCTGGCCAAGCACGAGCGGCTCGTTCGGTTTACGGAGCAGCTGGAGCAGGAGATTCAGGCCATCGTGACGAATGATTGGGACAAACGGTCCCTTATAGAAGCCGTCGGACGATTCCGGTCGGCAGAAGGAACGGCAAGGGAAGGAGGCGAGGGTTCATGGCAGCATTTGAAAGCTTAAGCAATCGACTGCAGAATGTGTTCAGCAAGCTGAGAGGCAAAGGCAAAGTATCGGAAGCCGATGTCAACGATGCGATGCGTGAGGTTCGCCTGGCGCTTCTGGAAGCCGACGTTAACTTTAAAGTCGTGAAGGATTTCATCGCCAAAGTGAAGGAGCAGGCTATCGGCCTGGACGTATCCAAGAGCTTCACGCCCGGCATGGTCATCATCGACATCGTCAACAAGGAACTGACCGCGCTTATGGGCGGGACCCAGGCCAAGCTTGCGAAAGCGAATAAGCCGCCGACGGTTATTATGATGGTTGGCCTGCAAGGCGCCGGTAAGACGACTACCTCCGGCAAGCTGGCGAAGCTGCTTCAGAAAGGCAATCACAAGCCGCTTCTTGTCGCGTGCGACATCTATCGTCCGGCCGCGATCAAGCAGCTTCAAGTGCTTGGCGAGCAGATCAAAGCGCCTGTCTTCTCGTTAGGCGACCAAACATCGCCTGTGGAAATCGCGAAGCAAGGCTTGCAGCACGCCAAGGAGAACGGCAACGACTACATCATCTTCGATACAGCGGGTCGCTTACATATCGACGAAGAGCTGATGGACGAGCTGAAGCAGATTCACGCTCATGTGAAGCCGGATGAAGTACTCCTTGTCGTCGACGCCATGACAGGACAGGACGCGGTGAACGTCGCTCAGAGCTTCCACGAGCAGCTTGAGCTGACGGGCGTCGTGCTGACGAAGCTCGACGGCGATACGAGAGGCGGCGCGGCCTTATCCGTTAAGGCGGTTACAGGCATGCCGATCAAGTTCGCGGCGATGGGCGAGAAGATCGATTCCTTGGAGCCATTCCATCCGGAGCGGATGGCATCCCGTATTCTCGGCATGGGCGACATGCTGTCGCTGATCGAGAAGGCGCAGGCCGGCATCGACGCCGAGAAAGCCGCCGAGATGGAACGCAAGATGCGCACGGCGGAATTTACGTTCGACGATTTCCTTGAGCAGATGGAGCAAGTCCGTAAGCTGGGACCTCTCGATCAGATCATGGATATGCTTCCCGGCATGAACAAGATGAAGGGCGGCATGAAGGATCTTAAGGTCGACGAGAAGCAGCTTGGCCGCATCGAAGCGATCGTCCGCTCCATGACGAAGGAAGAGAAGCAGAAGCCTGAGCTGCTGAACCATAGCCGGCGCAAGCGCGTCGCGGCCGGCAGCGGCACGACGATCGTGGAAGTGAACCGGTTGATCAAGCAGTTCGACGATATGCGCAAGATGATGAAGCAATTCTCGTCGATGATGGGTCCGAAGGGACCAAAAGGCAAGAAAGGGCTTAAGGGCATGAAAGGCATGCTCGGCCGCAATATGAAGTTCCCGTTCTAATGAACGTATCCCGTATTCTTTGAAGGAGGTGAATGATAATGGCAGTACGTATTCGCTTGAAACGTATGGGCGCTCACAAAGCACCTTTCTACCGCGTCGTTGTATCGGATTCCCGTTCCCCGCGTGATGGACGTTTTATTGAAGAGATCGGCACTTACAACCCGGTAGCTCAGCCAGCTCAAGTCACAATTGACGAAGAGAAAGCGCTGAAATGGCTGCAAACTGGCGCGCAGGCTTCCGACACCGTTCGTAACTTGCTTTCCCAAGCTGGTGTTCTGAAGAAGTTCCATGAGCTTAGACAACAGAAGTAACTGTTGAATAGCGGAGGGCTTTGTGATGAAGGAATTAATTCTTGTCATAGCCAAGGCTTTAGTGGATCATCCGGATGAAGTGCGCGTTGGCGTGAAGGATGATGAGCGGAATACGGTTTACGAGCTGTCGGTTCACCCCGATGACATCGGTAAAGTTATCGGCAAGCAAGGCCGCATCGCCAAAGCGATGCGCACGGTGGTCACCTCGGCTTCGGTCAAATCGAATAAACGCGTCATCGTCGATATTATTTCATAACCGACGGCACGACAGCAGGGTTGGGACGAATGTCCTGACCCTTTTTGCGTGTTATAATAGAGGAAGCACATTGATACATTGATGCACAGAAAGGCTGATCCCATGAGCGAAAAATGGTTTAACGTAGGCAAAATCGTAAATACGCACGGCATTCGAGGCGACGTGAAGGTGCTGCCGCAGACGGATTTTGCGGATGAGCGGTTTGCGCCGGGCAGCAAGCTCATGCTGATGAACGAGCAGACGGGCGAATCGCGCGAAATTAAAATCGTGAGCTCGCGCGAGCAGAAAAACGTGTACTTCTTGAAGCTGGAAGGCTTCAACAATATTAACGACGTAGAGAAATTCAAAGGCTGGATGCTGAAGATATCGGAATCGCAGCAAGGCCAACTCGATGAAGGCGAATATTATTACCACCAGATCATCGGGTGCTCCGTCGTGACCGAAGAAGGCGAAGAGCTGGGCGTCATCTCCGAGATTCTAAGTCCGGGCGCGAATGATGTATGGGTCGTCGAGCGGCCGAAGGCGAAAGGCAAGCAGCTGCTGCTTCCCGTCATCGACGATGTAGTTCTTCACGTGAACGTGGCGGACAAGCGGATCACCGTCCGATTGATGGAAGGGTTGATCTAGCGATGAGAATCGATGTGTTGACGTTATTCCCCGAGATGTTCGAGGGCGTCTTCGGCGCCAGCATTCTGGGTAAAGCGAAGGAGAAGGGGATTGTATCGCTGGAGGCGATCAATTTCCGCAAGTACTCAAACAACAAGCACAGCACGGTCGACGATTATCCGTACGGAGGCGGCGGAGGCATGGTGTTGAAGCCGGAGCCCGTATTCGCGGCCGTGGAAGACTTGCATGTCGGAGCGGAAGGGAAGAAGCCTCGGGTCATCCTCATGTGTCCTCAGGGGGAACGATTCACGCAGCGCAAAGCGGAGGAGCTGTCCCGGGAAGAGCATTTGGTGCTAATTTGCGGCCATTACGAAGGATATGACGAGCGGATTCGCGAGCATCTCGTTACAGATGAGCTCTCAATCGGCGATTATGTGCTGACGGGCGGGGAAATACCGGCGATGACCGTCATCGACAGCGTCGTCAGGCTGCTGCCCGGCGTGCTCGGTAACGAAACGTCGGCCGTTACGGATTCATACAGCACCGGCTTGCTGGAGCATCCTCACTACACGAGACCGCCGGAATTCCGGGGATGGACCGTTCCTGACATTCTGATTTCGGGCCACCACGCCAAAATCGAGCAATGGCGCAGAGAGCAGTCGTTGCTGCGGACGCTCAAGCGCCGGCCCGACTTGCTGGAAGGGGCGGAGCTCACCGCGAAAGAGCGTAAGCTGCTTCAGGAATGGAGCGAGCAGGCACGGGAGCAGGCAGAGGACAAACAATAAGGGAATGCGGCTTCGAAGGAGGCTGCATTCCCTTGTTTTGCGAGATGAATGGATTAGAACGGAGTATAAAAATGCTGGGTATAATACTGCTTGTAGCTTCCGCCTAACGCGATTCCGACACCCAGCTTTGTCAATTTCGAGTCCAGCAGCGATTTGCGGTGCGACTCGGAATTCAGGAAGGAATAATGAGCGAGAAAGCTGTCCTTTTGGCCGGCCGCGATATTTTCGGCTGCGTACTGGAAGTTAATGCCTTGCGCCTCCATGCGGTCGAAGGCGGATTTGTTTTCTTTGTTCGTGTGGCTGAAATAATTTTTGTCCCGCATATCCTCGCTATGCAAACGTGCGGATTTGTTCGCGAGCTTGTCCCACATGAGGACCGGGATTCCCCTTGCCGCTCTCTCCGCGTTGACCAGGTCGAATAATTGAAGCTCCATCGCATCCCGGAGATTTCCGTCCCTTGGCGTCGTTAACGGAATTCCTTCCTTGCGCTGAAGGATGCCGACTACCTTGTTCTGGTCAATCGTATCCACGAATAAGTACGTCCTGCTTCCGGCCGCTACATAGGAATAATAGATATCGTCCTGCTGGATTCCGGTTACCGCTCCGATTTTCTGCTTGGCGGAAGCGAGCGTCAAGCCGTTCGCAAGACCGTTTTGCAGCTTCCATCCGGTTCGGGAAGGGGAGAAGGCAGCCACTACTCTATTGTCTTGAACACCATACATGGCGAATTGATCGTACTTTCCGCCACCAGAGTATACATGCCATTTGATCGCGTAATCGCTAGGGTCGATTCGATCCGGTTGTCCTCTGAAGTCGATGAGTTTATCGATAGGATCGCCAATCTGGATACCGTACAGTCCATTGCCTGCCGCAGGCAGCTTCGTCGTCGAAAGCTTGGCGGAATGCTGTTTCAGCATATAGATAAACGTGAGCGCCTCGGCACGGGTGACTCCGCCTTTTGGCGCGTATCCTTCAACAGTCGCGGACGTGCGTCCTTTCGAAATTTCCTCATCAAGCAGCCATTGGATCGCTTCAAGTTCCGATAACGTTTCGCCTCGCACGGCCGTTGCCATAAGCAATGCGGCTTGACCCCGCAGGAAACTGCCCCTGTCGTTCGTGTAGCTGACGGGCCATCCCAAGCCGTTAACGTAATCATAATAGGGTATGTACCATAGGCTGCTCCCGCCGAGTCCGATTTGCTCATGACTCCGTATGCCCTTAGCAGCAGCGCCATAAACTCCGCTTCCGTCACCGGCTTGTCCGGCTGGAACGTTCCGTCCTCGTACCCGTTCGCAAGATCTTCTTTCACGGCCCAGGCAATGTATGAGCTTGCCCAATGACCTTCCGTGTCGCGATATGGAGCAGGATTTGTCTCCGCATAGGTATGAACGGATGGGAAAACGGACAAGATGAGAATAACCGATAATAGGGC
This sequence comes from Paenibacillus soyae, assembly GCF_024623455.1. GTDB lineage: Bacteria > Bacillota > Bacilli > Paenibacillales > Paenibacillaceae > Pristimantibacillus > Pristimantibacillus soyae. The sequence goes on from NZ_JANIPJ010000009.1 coordinate 119,025, forward strand.
GGAAATGGTTCTCCTTAAAACACTTCTTTTATGGATGCCATTCTTGTTGCATGTCGTTCCGTGCACGCTGGCACACCTCCATGAGATTTGATTCTATCCTTTGCCAGTATACATGAAGCTGGTCTTCGTTAGAAACCAGTTGATTTGTGCTGATATCTATGGTAAAATTTCTAATGTTGTTCGTAGAACGGACGGTCCGCTATAAGCAATGATCGACTCGGAGAGCTCGGGAGCTTACATGAACGTCTATGGTGGAAGGAGTTGAACGAAGAATGAATATTGTACAAGCAATTACTCAAGAACAATTGCGCAAGGATCTTCCAAGCTTTCGCCCTGGCGACACGCTGAAGGTTCACGTTAAAGTTATCGAGGGATCGCGCGAGCGTATCCAGCTGTTCGAAGGCGTCGTTATCAAACGTCGCGGCGGCGGCATCAGCGAAACTTTTACCGTACGCAAAATTTCTTACGGTGTTGGCGTAGAGAGAACTTTCCCGATTCATTCGCCTAAGATCGATAAGATCGAAGTGGCACGTCGCGGTAAAGTACGTCGCGCTAAGCTGTACTACCTTCGCAACCTGCGCGGTAAAGCTGCTAGAATTAAAGAGATTCGCTAAGAGAAATGACAAGAGGGGCTTGCGCAAACAAGCTCCTTTTCGTTTTTTTAACGACATGAAGCCGTCCGTTTGGGATATCCTACATATTAAGCTGTCAAGAAAGAAGGCGAAATCATGGAATCGCAGCATCGCAACGAGGACGAATTGAAGTCCGCAGACGAAACGAACGAGACCGGCAGCCTTCAAGGATCCGCCAATGAATTCAGCCGCTCAGCCAAGCACAAGAAAGAAGGCGGAGCGTACAAAGAAATCGTCGAGTGGATCAAAGCGCTGGTTATCGCCGTCGTGCTTGTTTTTGTTATCCGGCAATTTCTATTCTCGCCATTCATTGTAGACGGGGATTCGATGCAGCCCAACTTCGAGACAAGCGAGAGATTGATCGTCAACAAAATTTTGTATGACATCCGCGAGCCGAAGTTCGGAGAGGTCATTGTCTTCGACGTGCCGGAGCAGGACAGGAAGTTTATTAAAAGGGTGATTGGCGTTCCCGGCGATAAAGTCCGCTTGGAAGGGGACGACTTGTACATCAACGATGTATTGGTCGAAGAGCCGTACATAAAAGACGCAATCGAGGCTGCGCACGCTGAAGGCCGGCTTTATAATACGGAAAAAGATTTTCCTAACGAATCCGTAACCGAGACGACGGTGCCGGAAGACACGATTTTTGTGCTTGGCGACAACCGGGGCAACAGCACGGACAGCCGGGTTATCGGCTTCGTGAAGGACGAAGAAATCGTCGGACGCGCGGATGTTATCTTCTGGCCGCTCGACAAGCTCAGCTTCATCAAGCATCGGTACTAGACATGAGGTGAAAGTATGGCCATCCAATGGTTCCCGGGGCATATGACCCGGGCCAAACGGCAAATTCAAGACAAATTGAAGCTGATCGATATTGCCATCGAGCTGCTGGACGCAAGAGTGCCGCTCTCGAGCCGCAATCCGATGGTGGACGATATTTTGCAAGGCAAGCCGAGATTGATCGTGCTCAACAAATCGGATCTGGCCGATCCAAGAGCGACGGAGCAGTGGATGAACTATTTCACCCACGAGGGTCATACCTGCGTTGCGGTGGATTCCCAGACCGGCACGAGGGTTCAGGAAATTCCGGTGAAAGCGAAAGAAATATTGCATGAGAAGATCGCGAGACAGATTCAGAAAGGCATGAATCCGAGAGCGGTCCGAGGCTTGATCGTGGGCATACCGAACGTAGGCAAATCTACGCTCATTAATCGGCTCGCCGGCCGCAATATCGCGGCAACAGGCGACAAGCCGGGCGTCACGAAAGGCCAGCAGTGGATCAAGGTCGGAACCGAAATGGAGCTGCTCGATACGCCCGGCATTCTGTGGCCGAAGTTCGAGGATCAGCTTGTCGGTTATCGATTGGCGATGACGGGCGCGATCCGCGAGCAAATATTGAACGTCGACGATATCGCGTTTTTTGCGGTTCGCGAGCTTGCTACACGATATTGGCCGAGCCTGAAGGAGCGTTACGAGCTGGACAAGGCGCCCGCGGATCCGGAGGACAGCGAAGAAATCGTCCGCATCATGGAGGATATCGGACGCCGCCGGGGCTGCTTGATGGGTGGCGGACGCGTTGATCTGGAGAAGGCTTCGGGCATTATATTGAGAGATTTGCGAGCAGGCAAGCTTGGCCGGATCACGCTGGAAGCGCCGTATGACGATATGCCCGTTCGCCAGGTGTAGGTCAGGGGAGAACGGGGGAGTACATATGCTGCTGGAGTTGGAACGCGAGATCTGGGCGCAAGGATATGCCCGGATAGCCGGCGTAGACGAGGTAGGCCGGGGCTGCTTGTTCGGCGACGTGGTCGCAGGCGCCGTCATTCTTCCGCCCGGGATTGTGATTGAAGGGATTAACGATTCGAAGAAGCTTTCCGAGAAGAAGCGAGAGCAGCTGTACGACGTGATTTCTCGGGAAGCGGTCGCATGGTCTGTCGCTAATGTGGATGCGGCAACGGTGGACCAGATCAATATTAAGCAAGCATCCCGGCTGGCCATGAAGCTTGCCGTGGAGGGCTTGGCCGTGCCGGCCGACTATCTGCTCGTCGATGCGGAGAAGGTAGATCTGGCGCTGCCTCAGCAAGCCATTATCAAGGGCGACGCGACCAGCCAGTCGATCGCGGCCGCGTCGATTATGGCGAAAGTTACGAGGGACCGGCTGTGCCTGGGCGAGTGGGAGGTTCGATATCCTGAATATGGGATCGCCATTCACAAAGGCTACGCAACCAAGCTGCATCGGGAACGGCTGCTTGAGTATGGCGCCAGTCCGCTGCATCGGAGGACGTTCCTTCGCAAGCTGCTTGGCGAGGTTGAAATGGAGCTAGAAGCATAAGGTTCTTGACAATGCAGCAAATCAAACGCTTGGCAATCGGCGAAGAACGCCCCTCAGGGACGGTCGTCGCGTGCCAGGCGTTTTTTTGATCATTTAGATCGTACATAGACTGGATGTTACTGGTATTTAACTGTAAGGATGCTTCGTCATTGCCGATATAAAATATATACAACTCGAGATGATATGCCGCGACGGAGGGGATTACTGAAGTGAATATCGGTCAAATCATGCGCGGCTTGATGGGCGAATCCGCAAGCGGTGACGTCAAGGCGATGGAATTGAAGGTCGGGCAGGTCGTGAGAGGCGTCGTTCTGCAAACCTTTGACAATAATGAGGCTTTAGTTCAAATTAACGGGGTTCAAGTGCGAGCGAAGCTTGAAATGCCCCTAACGGCCGGGCAATCCGCGATCTTGCAGGTGCAGCCGGAATCAAACGGTTCGCTGATCGTCATGAAAGCGGTCGACCCGAGCCAATCAGGCTTGATGGACGATACGTTCAAGGAATTCGCGAAAATGCTGGGGCTGCCTGACCAACGTTGGGCGCTCGAGATCGTGAAGGATTTGAGAAGAGAAGGATTTCTTTTTAACCGGACGACAGCCAAGGCGTTCCAGGAAGCGGCGCTGGCGAAGCCGACCGGCGTGGATCTCGAGCAGTGGATGACGGCAGCGGCCGCCACATTCAAGCGGGGACTCCCCATGACGCAGGCGACAATTGCTTCCATGAGTCAGACGATGTTCGGTAAATCGGTGCATGAGCTCCTTGATTCCCTGCAAAGCCAATTGAAGTCATTCGTGTCGGCTCAGTCGGGCGGGGCTGCTGCGGATGAGGGCGCGGGCGGGGCGCAGGCGGCGGGGAACCGGGTTTTGGCGCTGCTGGAGCAAGGTGCCGCGATGCTGCGAGGTGGATTTGCTTCCCAAGAGCCCGAACAACCAGCTCCGCCGGTCAAAGCTTCGGGGACCGTTCCAATTGCGGTAACGGACGTTAATCACGGCGGCGCAAAAGAAGTCGTGAAGGCTGCTATTGCGGGAACCGGAAATCAAGAGGAGGGCCGGCCGCCGGCCGCTAATGAATCCGGACAAACTGCCGCAAATGGAGCAGCGAAGCCGGTTCTTACCACTGGGAGCGGCTCCGCGAACTGGCTGAGCGGCATGATGAAATGGATGGGCGTGGATCATGAGCATCAGCTGGCGAAAGCCGCAACGGCAACGCCGTCTCCGCATGCGGAAACGTTGAGCGCGAACGGAGCTCCGGCTGCGGATGCGCCGGATCAAGAAGCAGTTAATCGAACGCAAATGACGCGCGCCACGGGTAATGCGCAAGAGGAGCTGACCTCCGGCGGGGGCGAACGGAAGGCCGTTGCGGCACCTGAACCGCAAAAAGCAGCAAACACGCCCACCCAGAACGCTAACGTGAAGGGGGAAGCTCCTGCTGGCGGTCCAACCGCTTCAGCGGCGGCATCAGGGAATGTGCAGGGCTCTGAGCTCGGAGCGCGCCAGGCCGTGTCGGCCGGGGCGTTCGCCTTGCCAGGGCAGCTGATGGCTATGGCGGAAATAAGCACGCAACCGGATGCGCCGGTTGGAGCTGGAGCAAGTGTAAGTGCCGGAAACCAAGCTGAATCCTTGAAAAGCGCTCTGTTATCTCTGATCAGTGCCGGTGATACGCCTCAGGCATTAAAGGAAACAGCTCAGCAGATGGTGAATCAAATTACGGGCCAGCAGCTGCTATTAACGCCCGAACGGAACAACTCCGTCTTCACGCATGTTACGATGTTCATTCCTTTTCAGAACGCGGACGGAGAGTCGACGGCTTCTGTCCACATTCAGACAAGGCGGGGCAAGCGCGGAGAGCTCGACGCCGAGAACTGCAGGCTCCTTTTTAATCTCACGATGTCATCTCTAGGGGATACGCTCGTGGACGTGAATGTCGCGGACAAGATCGTAAGCCTGAATATATGGAATGATCATCCGGCCATTTCCGAGCTTGTCGAGAGCTCGCGGACCGATATCGCGGAGAGACTGCAAGAAACGGGCTATCAATTGTCCTCCTTGCGGACGACGCCGCTGCCGACCCGCGGGGAACAAGAACAAGCGGTGGCGCAGCCGTCCAAAGGCAAATCCCAAAGTCCTCCCGATCTATCTCAATTCGCGTCAACGCGCTACAAAGGAGTGGATTTCCGGGCATGAAGCCGCATCATGAAGAGACGGATAGGGTAACGCTGCCAAGGAAAGCCGTTGCGCTCAAGTATGAACCGGGCGATCGGGGAGCTCCGGTCGTCGTCGCCAAAGGCCAGGGCTATCTGGCCGACCGCATCCTTGAGAAGGCGAAGGACAGCGGCGTGCCGGTCCAAGAGGACGCATCGCTCGTCGAAGTGCTGTCCAAGCTGGATGTCGATCAGGAAATTCCGCCGGAGCTTTATGTGCTGGTCGCCGAGATTTTAAGCTTTGTCTATCGCTCCGACCGAAGGGCGAAGGAGCTTCAAGATGGCCGATAGCCGCAGGAGGCTTGGCAGCGCGGGGGAGGCGGAAGCGCGGCGCAGGTTGGAGACGCAAGGCTATCATATTCTCGAAGCGAACTGGAGGTCGCGGGCAGGCGAGCTGGATTTGATCGCGCGCGACGGCGACAGGCTCGTCTTCATCGAGGTTAGAGCAAGAAGCGCGGCCTCTTCCGGCCGTTTCGGCACGGCCGCCGAGTCCGTGGACGCGAGGAAGCAAATGCAAGTTCGAAGCGTAGCGCAGTCCTATCTCGCGAAGACCATGCAGCGCGACGCGTTCATCCGATTCGATGTCATCGCCGTAACGATCGATGCCTCAGGCGTGGTTCAGGAATATAAGCATTACGAAGCCGCATTCTGATGGAATGCGGCTTTGTCGTGCTTGGCTATAGCTTCAGATCAAGCCGCCTGTATTGAATCGCTTCCGCGACATGATCGCTCTCGACCGAGTCGTTCTCTTCGATATCCGCAATCGTCCTAGCAAGCTTCAGCAGGCGGTCATGGGCGCGCATGCTAATGCCGAGCTGCTCAAAGGCATTGTCCATGAGCCTGCGGGCATCCGGCTTCAGCGCTGCCGCGCGCCGCAGGCCTTCCCCCGTCAGCTCGCTGTTGCACGCGACGCCGTATGCTTGGTTGCGCACCGCTTGAATAAGGCGCGCCCTCGCGACTTGGGCTCTCAGCTCCGACGTGGTCAAGCATGCTCCGTTCCGTTCCCGTTCGAACGTGGCCGGCCTCGGCACCTCCAGCTGCAGATCCAGCCGATCGAGCAGGGGGCCGGAAAGCTTGGAACGATATCTGGCAATCGCAGCGGGGCTGCAAGTGCATCGTTTCTCGCCGAATTCATGCCCGAAATATCCGCAAGGGCAAGGGTTGAACGAAGCGGCCAGCATGATGCTGGCAGGGAATTGAATCGTAGCCCTCGCTCTGGCGATCGTGACGACGCGGTCTTCGAGCGGTTGTCGGAGAAGCTCGAGGACCATGCGGGGGAACTCCGGCAGCTCGTCCAGGTACAGGACTCCGCGATGCGCAAGCGTCACCTCGCCAGGCTTCGGTATCGTGCCTCCCCCAATCAGACCGCCAGTTGAGATGCTATGATGGGGGGCGCGGAACGGGGGATGCTGCATGAGACCGCCAGCCCCGTCCGGCAGCTTGCCGGCCACGCTGTATATTTTGGTCACTTCCAACGCCTCTTGCTCGGTCAGGGGCGGAAGAATGCCGGGCAGTCGGCGAATCATCATTGTTTTACCGGTTCCAGGCGGGCCGCTCAGCAAGATGTTGTGTTTGCCGGCGGCGGCGATAAGCATGGCTCGTTTCGCCTGATGCTGACCGATAATGTCGGCGAAATCCTCTTGCTCCTTGAGCGGCGGGCAAGCCATGCTATGCGTATCGCTGGCAGACGCGGAACCCGATGCTTCCCCGGCAAATCGCTCCCAGAACGAAACGCCGCTCTCGGGTCGAGCTTTAAGCTCTCGAAGGTGAGTCACGGCAAAAACCTCGATGCCGGATATCCACGCGGCTTCCTTCCGGTTTCCCGTCGGCAGCAGGACTCGCTTCATGCCCTTCCTCTGCGCTTGCTCCATCATGGCGAGCACGCCCGTCACGGGGCGAATCCCGCCGTCCAGGGACAATTCGCCGATCAGCAGCACTCCCTCGAGCAGCGAGGGCTCAAGCTGTCCGCTCGCGGTCAGAATGCCCGCCGCTATGGCAAGGTCGAAGGCGGTCCCTTCCTTCCTCAGATCGGCCGGCGCGAGATTAACGGTGATGCGATCCATGGGGAACGTAAAGCCGCAGTTCTTGATTGCTGCGCGGACCCGCTCGACGGATTCCCGGACGGCCGGATCCGGAAGACCAACTACGTTCACTTGGGGCAAGCCGCTGCTGATGTCGACCTCGACGGAAATGCCTCGGCCTTCGACGCCCATCACGCTTGCGCTATGCGTAAAACTAAACAAAAAAAACACCTCCGAAGGAATGGTTAACGACGACCATTCAGAAGGTGCTTCCTCACTGAAAATGATGAATTTCATTTTGTTATTGCCTATATAGTAGCTCCTCAAAAAGGTTCTGTCAAACGGATCGGAATTCGGCGATTAAAAGGCAAAGGTTGGGTCATACTAGTTGTCGTGGCGGGGTTTAATCTCATTTTGAGATGAAACCCATATCAAAAAAGCTTGCGCTTTCAAACAGAAAATTAAGGATTTGGACAAGCAAAAGTGCTACAATGATAAAGGTTTGTGTACATATGACTGATTCGAGTCTGTGAAATGGAGGATTTCAACAATGAATATCCATGAGTATCAAGGGAAAGCGGTACTGAAGCAATACGGGGTAGTCGTGCCGGAGGGCAAGGTAGCGTTCTCCGTTGACGAAGCCGTTGCGGCAGCGGAATCGCTTGGAACGCCGGTCGTCGTCGTGAAAGCGCAAATTCACGCGGGCGGACGCGGCAAAGCGGGCGGCGTCAAAGTCGCGAAAAACCTGGACGAAGTGCGCGCCTACGCCAGCGAAATTTTGGGCAAAGTGCTCGTAACTCACCAAACAGGGCCGGAAGGAAAAGAAGTGAAGCGCCTTCTGATCGAGCAAGGCTGCGATATTAAGAAAGAATATTATATTGGCGTCGTTCTTGACCGCGGCACTGGCCGCGTTGTAATGATGGCGTCCGAAGAGGGCGGCACGGAGATCGAAGAGGTAGCCGAGCATTCCCCTGAGAAAATCTTCAAAGAAGTCATCGATCCGGCTGTCGGCATGCAGGCGTTCCAAGCGCGCAAGCTGGCCTACGCGATCAATATTCCGGGCGAGCTCGTAAACAAAGCGGTGAAATTCATGCTGGCTCTGTACACGGCTTTCGTCGAGAAAGACTGCTCCATCGCGGAGATCAACCCTCTAGTCGTTACCGGCGACGGCAACGTTATGGCGCTTGACGCGAAGCTGAATTTCGACTCCAACGCGCTGTACCGCCAAAAGGACATTATCGAGCTGCGCGACCTGGAAGAAGAAGACGCCAAAGAAATCGAAGCGTCCAAATACGATCTTAGCTACATCGCCCTCGACGGAAACATCGGCTGCATGGTTAACGGCGCAGGTCTTGCGATGGCGACTATGGACATTATCAAATACTACGGCGGCGACCCTGCCAACTTCCTCGACGTAGGGGGCGGCGCTACGAAAGAGAAAGTAACCGAAGCGTTCAAGATCATCCTGTCCGACGAGAAAGTAAAAGGCATTTTCGTCAACATTTTCGGCGGCATCATGCGCTGCGACGTTATCGCGGAAGGCGTTATCGCGGCTGCGAAGGAACTCGGTCTGGACCGTCCGCTTGTCGTGCGCCTCGAAGGCACAAACGTGGAGCTCGGCAAAAAGCTGCTTAACGAATCCGGCCTTAACATCGTGGCTGCCGATTCGATGGCGGACGGCGCTCAGAAGATTGTCGCACTCGTGAAATAAGCCGAACGGAAACGGCTGCATATACGCGTAGAAATTCATTCAGGGGATGTGAGTTAAGTTGAGTATTTTGGTCAATAAAGATACAAAAGTCATCACTCAAGGCATCACAGGCAAAACGGGTATGTTCCATGCCAAAGGCGCGCTCGACTACGGCACGCAAATGGTAGGCGGCGTAACGCCGGGCAAAGGCGGCACGAACGTCGACATTACGTTGGAGAACGGAACTATCGTTTCCCTGCCTGTTTTCAATACGGTTTTGGAAGCCAAAAATGCGACCGGCGCTACGGCTTCCGTCATTTACGTACCGCCGGCTTTCGCGGCCGACTCCATCATGGAAGCGGTAGATGCGGAGCTTGACCTCGTTATCTGTATCACGGAAGGCATTCCGGTTCTGGATATGGTGAAGGTTAAGCGTTATATGGAAGGCAGCAAAACCGTTCTGATCGGACCGAACTGCCCAGGCGTAATTACGCCGGGCGAGTGCAAAATCGGCATCATGCCGGGCTACATCCACTCCGTGGGTCATGTAGGCGTCGTTTCGCGCTCCGGCACCTTGACTTACGAAGCGGTTCATCAGCTGACGACTCGCGGCATCGGTCAATCCTCCGCAGTTGGTATCGGCGGAGACCCTGTGAAGGGCTCGGAGTTCATCGACATCCTTAGCCGCTTCAATGATGATCCGGATACTTACGCGGTCATTATGATCGGCGAAATCGGCGGCACAGCCGAAGAGGAAGCTGCCGAGTGGATCAAGGCGAACATGAAGAAGCCGGTTGTAGGCTTCATCGGCGGCGCAACGGCGCCTCCGGGCAAACGCATGGGACATGCTGGCGCGATCATCTCCGGCGGCAAAGGTACGGCCGCGGAGAAAATCGCAACGCTTGAGGCTTGCGGCATCAAGGTAGCTCCGACTCCATCGGAGATGGGCTCCACGCTGGTAAGCGTTCTGGAAGAGAAAGGTCTTCTGGAGAAGTGCATCACGCATAAATAAGAAAAGCAGTAAGGTAGGCAACCTTTCGGCACCGCAGTTCGCGGTGTCCGAGAGGTTGCCTTTTTTTGTTAGAACGATGAGATATTTCTTAATTTACGAGGTCGGCTTGCAATCTTCGGCTATGTAACGCACAATAGATAGGAATGCTAGCCGGCCCCACTTAGAGAGGGCTGGTACATAATGGATCACGTCAATCAAGCTCGCAGACAGATGATTATAGCGCTTTACGAAATTCCGGGCATCGGCTGGCACGCGATAGACAGGGCGGTTAGACATGCCCTGTGGCGGAAGGAAAGGTGGACGGAAGAGGAGCTCGTCGCAATCGGCTTAAAACGGGCTCAGGCAGCCAAAGCGGTTCAATTGTACGAAGAGCAGCCTTGGAAGCTGACTCGCGGCGAGTCGCCTGCCGTTCGGGCGGCGGAAGCGGTTATTCTAACGCCTTATGATTTTAATTATCCGGCAATTCTGAAAGAAATCGCCCAACCGCCATGGGTATTATACGCGAGGGGCAGGCTGGAGCTGCTGGAACGACCTTCCGTCGCTATGGTTGGGACGCGGATCCCGACAGCGTATGGGCGTCATACGTCGGCAACGATAGCGCAGGAGCTCTCCAGCTTGGGTCTAACGGTCGTTAGCGGACTTGCGAAGGGTGTGGACAGCATCGTGCATGAATCGGCTCTGAAGGGCGCTGGGAGCACGATTGCGGTTCTTCCTACGCCGATCGATACTTGTTATCCTCCCGAGAACCAGTCTTTGTACCGCCGGATTGCGAAGGAAGGGCTGCTTGTTTCCGAGACGCCAATCGGCACCAAGCTCCATCCCGGCCAATTCCATCAACGTAACCGCATTATCGCCGCGTTAACGAGGGCGACTGTCGTCGTAGAGGGCGCGCGCAAGAGCGGCTCGCTTATTACGGCCAAGCATGCCTTCGAGATGGATCGGGAGCTGTTCGCGCTGCCGGGTCCCATCACTTCGCCGAAGAGCGAAGGACCTAACGAGCTGATACGCGAAGGCAGAGCCCGGCTGTTCACCGAGGCAGGCTGTATTTTTGAGGAGCTGCCTTGGCTGCTCGAGCAGGCGAATCAGCATATGATTTCGGCTGATACGGGTGCCGGACGGAGGGTTGCAAGCGAGGCCTCGATTTCCCCGGACGAACACAAAATCGTTTTGCTGCTCCGCGATCAGCCCTTGAGCATCAACGATTTGCATGAGCTGACTTCGATTCCGTTTGGACATTTGAACGCACTTCTGCTAAATTTATGTATAAAACGGAAAATCGAGCTTCAGCCTGGATCCATATATATCGCATTGTAGCTTGTTGTAGAGAGAGGAGGCACCTCATGTGGCAGATTCACTCGTAATTGTCGAGTCACCGGCCAAAGCCAAAACGATTGGGAAATATTTAGGCAGCAAATATATCGTCAAAGCATCCATGGGACATATTCGGGATTTGCCCAAAAGCCAAATCGGCGTTGAGGTCGAAAACGATTTTAGTCCTAAATACATAACGATCCGCGGCAAAGGGAATGTGCTTAAGGAACTGAAGGACGCCCGGAAAAAAGTGAAAAACGTTTTTCTGGCGGCTGACCCCGATCGCGAAGGGGAGGCGATCGCATGGCATCTTGCCCATTACTTGGAGCTTAACGAAACCGATACCTGCCGCGTTGTATTTAACGAAATCACGAAGCAAGCCGTCAAGGACGCGTTCAAGCATCCCCGGAAGATCAACATGGATCTGGTGAACGCGCAGCAAGCAAGACGGATACTCGACCGGCTCGTCGGTTATAAGATCAGTCCATTATTATGGAAGAAAGTCAAAAAAGGATTATCGGCTGGACGCGTGCAATCCGTAGCGGTCAAGCTCATTATCGACCGGGAGAACGAGATTGACGCGTTCGTGCCGGAAGAATATTGGTCGATCACGGCCAAGCTGCTTCACAAAGGAGTTGCTTTCGAGGCGAAATATCATTCCGTCTCCGGAGAGAAGCGCGAGCTGGGCAAGGAAGCTGACGTTCAAGAAGTGCTAAAAGCGATGGGCGGTCAGACCTTCCGCGTGACCGAAGTGAAGGAGAAGGAGCGGCTGCGCAATCCCGCGCCTCCGTTTATTACGAGCTCGCTTCAGCAGGAGGCCGCCAGGAAGATCGGATTCCGCGCGTCGAAGACAATGTCCGTGGCGCAGCAGCTGTACGAGGGCGTCGAGCTTGGCAAAGAAGGAACCGTCGGTTTAATCACATATATGAGAACGGATTCGACCCGCATATCGCCTGTTGCCCAAGAGGAAGCGAAAGCTTATATCGAAGAAAAATACGGCGCGGAGTATAACCCGGAACAGCCTCGCGTATACACGAAGAAGAATAGCAATGCGCAGGATGCGCATGAGGCGATTCGTCCTACTTCGATCTACCGCGATCCGGAATCGATGAAGCCTTTCCTCACCCGCGATCAGCTTCGTTTATACAAGCTCGTATGGGAGCGGTTCACCTCCAGTCAGATGGCATCCGCGGTGCTCGATACGATGACCGTGGACCTGGAAGCGGGCCAAACCATATTCCGGGCGAACGGTTCCAAGGTGAAATTCGCCGGTTTTATGAAAGTGTACGTGGAAGGCAACGACGACGGCACGGTCGAGGAGCATAAGTTTTTGCCGCCGCTCGTCTCCGGAGACTCCGTGCAGACGGAATCGATCGATCCGAAGCAGCATTTCACTCAGCCGCCTCCGCGGTATACGGAAGCGAGGCTCGTCCGTACGCTGGAGGAGCTGGGCATAGGCAGACCAAGTACTTACGCGCCAACCCTGGAGACCATCCAGAAGCGCGGATACGTGGCGATCGAAGAGAAGAAGTTTATGCCGACCGAGCTGGGCGAGCTGGTCATTCAGCTGATGGAGGAATTTTTCCCGGAGATACTGGATGCGGAGTTTACGGCCAACATGGAAGGGAACCTCGACCATGTCGAAGAAGGCACCGAGGATTGGGTTAAGGTTCTGGCGAAGTTCTACGATTCGTTCGAGAAACGGCTCGAAGTAGCCGAGGAAGAAATGAAGGAAGTCGAGCTGCAAGACGAAGTTTCGGATGAAATTTGCGAAAAATGCGGCCGTCATCTGGTTTATAAAATGGGTCGGTTCGGCAAGTTCCTCGCTTGTTCGGGATTCCCGGACTGCCGGAATACCAAGCCGATTGTCAAGGATATCGGCGTCACGTGCCCGAAATGCCATGAAGGCAAAATCATCGAGCGGCGCAGCAAAAAGGGCCGTATCTTCTACGGCTGCGATCAGTACCCAGGCTGCGATTACGTCTCCTGGGATAAGCCGACGGGCAAGCCTTGCCCGAACTGTAACGCGATGCTCGTCGAGAAGCGCAACAGGAGCGGCGCCCGCTTGCAATGCGTCTCCTGCGATTATTCGGAGGAAGTCATCGAAGACGAGCAAGAGAATGATCAAGAAGAACAAGCTTAAGCACGGATCCGTGCTTAACGCCTGACGGGCAACCGCCTCATACGGCCGCACAACATGCGCCCCACACACGTCCTCCCCTTCAGGGGAGGATGATGTTGTTCTTAGGAACACCTGTCCATAACTTGGCAAAGTCGCATAGCGTGCTCAATTGCAACCAACGCCAGTGTTAATAATTAACCATGCAAACTATTATCCACCCAAACTACTTTAGCTTGTCCCGCAGGGACTAAGCGCTCCAACCGCTAACCTAACATTGACGCACTCTGTTTCTCCTTCGTTCTTCAAGCGGGTGTCCAGAGGGCGCCGCCCTCGGGGCCCTCCCTTGGAAGGGAGGGTTTGGGAGGGTTCGAATTGTTTTTTTGAAAAAAGAAAGGATTGATCCAACTTGTCACAAAAAGTTACCGTTATCGGAGCAGGCCTCGCCGGGAGCGAAGCCGCATGGCAAATCGCCTCGCAGGGCATTCCCGTTACCCTATACGAAATGCGTCCGGTGAAGCAAACGCCGGCTCATCATACGAATCAATTCGCAGAGCTCGTCTGCAGCAACAGCCTTCGCGCGAACGGCCTCGCCAATGCGGTCGGGGTGCTGAAGGAAGAAATGCGCAGGCTCGACTCCCTAATTCTGAGCTGCGCCGATCAGCATGCCGTGCCGGCGGGGGGCGCGCTGGCCGTCGACCGAGAGGGCTTCTCCGGAGAAGTGACGCGGAGGCTTCGCGAACACCCGCTCGTAGAAATTCGCAACGAGGAAGTAACCGAAATTCCGCAGGACGGCATTACGGTTATCGCGACAGGACCTCTGACCGCGGCCGATCTGTCGAAGCAAATCCAGGATTTGCTGGGCGAGGAGTATTTTTATTTCTACGACGCGGCGGCGCCGATTATCGAGAAGGACTCCATCGATATGAGTAAAGTTTATTTGGCATCCCGCTACGATAAAGGAGAAGCGGCTTATTTAAACTGTCCGATGACGGAGGAGGAATTTAACGCTTTCTACGAAGCGTTAATTGCCGCCGAGACGGCCGAGCTGAAGGAATTCGAGAAAGAAATTTATTTCGAAGGGTGCATGCCGATCGAAGTGATGATGCGACGCGGCAAACAAACCGCGCTCTTCGGGCCGATGAAGCCAGTCGGACTCGTCAATCCCCATACGGGCAAGCTGCCGCACGCGGTCATCCAGCTTCGCCAGGATAACGCTGCGGGCACGTTATATAACATGGTCGGGTTTCAGACTCATCTCAAATGGGGCGAGCAAAAACGCGTTTTCTCCATGATCCCTGGGCTCGAGAACGCGGAATTTGTTCGCTTTGGCGTTATGCACCGGAATACGTTCATCAACTCGCCTAAGCTGCTGAAGCCGACTTATCAGACGATCAACAGGGAGACGCTGTTTTTCGCCGGTCAAATGACGGGCGTTGAGGGCTACGTGGAATCCGCGGCCTCCGGATTGATTGCGGGACTGAACGCGGCTCGTCTCGCCGGCGGCCTCGAGCCGCTCGTCTTGCCGGAGCAGACGGCGCTGGGCAGCATGGCTCATTACATTACGACGGCGGACTTCAAGCACTTCCAGCCGATGAACGCCAATTTCGGTTTGTTCCCGCCGCTGGAGAGCCGTATCAAAAATAAAAAAGATAAAAACGAAGCGATTGCTAATCGCGCTCTTGATCGCATAGAACAATTTAAGCAGGAACATTTATCAGCTTCCGCCGTACAGTAAACTAGGAGATTTTCGATTTTTGGCAAGCTACAATCGATTACGGGTCCTAACATTCATTGGAGGAGGTTCTCGCCCATGGAAATGCAGTTTCATGCGACGACGATTTGCGCGGTTCGTCACGGAGGCAAGGGAGCAATCGCGGGGGACGGGCAAGTGACTTTCGGAAATAGCATGGTAATGAAAAACTCCGCGAAGAAGGTGCGCAGGCTTTACCGCGGCCAAGTTGTGGCGGGCTTCGCCGGCTCCGTCGCGGACGCGATCACTTTGTTCGAGAAGTTCGAAGCCAAGCTCGAGGAGCATCACGGCAATCTTCAACGCGCGGCGGTGGAGATGGCCAAGGATTGGCGTTCAGACCGCATCCTGCGAAAGCTGGAGGCGATGATGCTGGTCATGGATAAGACCGGATTATTATTGATTTCCGGCAACGGCGAAATTATTGAACCGGATGACGGCATTCTCGCTATCGGCTCGGGCGGCTCGTTTGCGCTATCGGCGGCTCGCGCGCTCGTGAGGCATGCGCCTGACATGGAAGCGAAGGAAATCGCCAAGTCGTCTCTTGAAATCGCGGCGGAAATATGCGTCTTCACGAATCATAATATCATTGTAGAAGAGATTTAATTAGGATAGCGGAGGCGATGGACAATGGGAAATGATGCACTGACGCCGCGCCAGATCGTCGCGGAATTGGATAAGTATATCGTTGGCCAGAAGGACGCGAAGCGATCGGTAGCGGTCGCGCTTCGCAATCGTTATCGTAGAAGCAAGCTCGATGAGTCGCTCCGCGACGAGATCATGCCGAAAAACATATTGATGATCGGGCCAACCGGGGTCGGCAAGACAGAGATCGCGAGAAGACTAGCCAAGCTGGTTAAGGCTCCGTTCGTGAAGCTGGAGGCCACCAAATTTACCGAGGTCGGATATGTCGGCAGAGACGTGGAGTCTATGGTGCGCGATCTGGTGGAGACGGCTATCCGCATGGTGAAAGAGGAGAAAACGGAGGAAGTGAAGGAACGAGCGGAGAAGCTTGCGAACGAACGCATCGTTCTGCTTCTCGCGCCATCGGCTGCCAAAGCGAAGCCGTCCAAAAATCCGTTCGAGATGCTGTTCGGGGGAAATTCCGAGGAGAAGGAAGAAGAACCGAACAAGGAGCAGGATCAAGCGATTCAGCTCAAACGTTCGCAAATACGCGAACAACTGGCTGCCGGCAAGCTTGAGAACGAAGTGATCGAGATCGAGGTCGAGGATACGACGCCTAATATGCTCGATATGCTGTCCGGTCAAGGGCCTGGGGCGGACGGCATGGGCATGAACATGCAGGAATTATTCGGCCAATTGATGCCGAAGAAACCGAAGAAGCGGAAGCTGCCCGTCAAGGAAGCACGCAAAGCATTAACGCAAGAAGAAGCAAACAAGCTGATCGACATGGATGACGTCATTACGGAATCCGTAAAGCGGGCGGAGCAGAGCGGGATCATCTTCATCGACGAGATCGACAAAATCGCAAGCCCTTCGCGCGGCTCGGGTCCGGACGTATCCAGAGAAGGCGTGCAGCGGGACATTCTTCCAATTGTGGAGGGCTCGACGGTCATGACGAAGTACGGCCCGGTCAAAACGGATTACGTGCTGTTCATCGCCGCCGGCGCCTTCCATATCGCGAAGCCATCCGATCTGATTCCCGAGCTGCAGGGCCGCTTCCCGATCCGGGTGGAGCTGACCAGCCTCAGCTTGGATGACTTTATCCGCATTCTGACGGAGCCCAAGAACGCCCTCACGAAGCAATATACGGCGCTCCTGCAAACCGAAGGCATCGAGGTCGAGTTCGCTCCCGAAGCGATCCGAGAGCTCGCTTCCATCGCCGCGGATGTTAACCGCAATATGGAAAATATCGGCGCCCGCAGACTGCACACGATTCTGGAGAAGCTGCTCGAGGATCTGTCCTTCGAAGCGCCAGAGCTTTCGCTCGAGAAGATGACGATAACTCCGGAGTACGTGAGAGAGAAGCTTGGAGGCATTGCGAAGGATCGCGATTTGAGTCAATATATATTGTAGCGGTTATAGTCTTGGGAGGCATTAGGAAATGAGTTTATTGAATAAAACAAGAACGCTGAACCGGCTGCTCCAACGAGCGGCCGGCAAGGCGCTTAGCTTCAGGGAAATGGCGGAAGTGCTACAAACGACTATTCAGAGCAACGTCTTCGTCGTCAGCCGCCGCGGCAAAATATTGGGCTGCGCGGCCGTAGACCCTTACGATCACGATTTTATCCGTACGTTGTCGGGGGACGAGCTTCGTTTCTCGCCGGAGACGAATGCAGGTTTCCTGGAAGCGGAGGAATCCATAACTAACGTTTCCCCCGAAGCGGACATGTTCCGCGGCTTCGGCAGATTGGGCAGCCAGGAAGTCATGACCGTCGTCCCGATTCTGGGAGGCGGCGACAGGCTGGGGACGCTCGTGCTGTCCAGGCTGTCGGGCGCCTTCAACGACGATGACCTAGTCCTTGCCGAATATGGATCAACCATCGTGGGGATGGAGATACTGCGGGAAAGAGCGGAGGAGATCGAACAGGAGGTCAGAAGCCGCGCCGTTGTATCCGTGGCGGTCGGTTCGTTATCCTTCAGCGAGCAGGAAGCCGTTGAGCATATTTTCGAAGAGCTGGACGGCAAAGAAGGATTGCTGGTCGCTTCGAAGATTGCCGATCGGGTCGGCATTACCCGTTCCGTTATCGTGAACGCGCTGCGCAAGCTGGAAAGCGCCGGCGTAATCGAAACCAGATCGCTAGGAATGAAAGGTACTTACATTCGTATCCTCAACCATCAGCTTTTGCAGGAGCTGGAAAAAATTAAGTCGCAAATCTAGGTCCGACATACCAAACTAGCCCTATCTTTCCAAAAAGATAGGGCTATTTTCTTATTGTAAACTTTTAGGAAATGTTTAATATATTCATGTCGGCACGAGTCGACAATTTTATCTCATTTTTTTAATCTTTTTGTGTCGAATGAAGAAGGAATGAGGAGCATTCTGTTGAATAGGTAACATAAGATTTTCATGATGAAAGTGGTGAAACCTATGAGATTGTTAAATAGCGCCTCCTTTAACAGAATGGAGCAAGCCGTTTACGCGGCCGAAATGAGACAACGCGTCATTTCGGATAACGTTGCGAACGCGGAAACACCTCATTTCAAGAGATCTGAGGTTTTGTTCGAACAGTTACTCGAGGAATCGATGGGAACATCCTCCCATAAAAGACTGGCAGGAAAAATGAGCGACGCCAGACATATAGAAATTGGTTCTAGCGCATCAAGGGTCCCTAATGCTAAAGTTGTAACTGACGAATCGACCACTATGAATAATAACCAGAACAATGTCGACATAGATCGAGAAATGTCGTTACTTGCAAAAAATCAGCTGAACTATAACTTCTATGTTCAGCAAATTAACCACGATGTGAAAATGATAAGAACCGCAATCGACGGGAGGGCTTAATCCATGAGAATATCCACAGGTTTTGATATTAGCGCATCGGCGTTAACCGCCCAGCGCTTGCGGATGGACGTTATTTCATCCAATATCGCGAATGCCGAAACGACCAGGGGCAGTTTTGTGAATGGGAAATTTGAACCATATAAGCGCAAGCTTGTCGTGCTGGAACCGACTTCGCAGTCGTTCTCGAACGTCCTGTCGAAGCAAATGGCCCAAGACGGCGCGGCGAAGGGCGTGAGGGTCGCCAGAATTCAGGAAGATCAGACGCCTAGCAAGCTGGTCTACAATCCATCGCATCCCGATGCCGACGAGAATGGCTATGTGAACATGCCGAATGTGGATGTAGCGAAAGAGATGGTCGACATGATCTCGGCGTCCAGAGCCTATGAAGCTAACGTAACTGCAATTAATGCAACCAAATCAATGTTCGTAAAAGCGTTGGAGATTGGAAAATAACCGACTTAATAGTTAGCGGAGGGAAATGACGACATGATTCAATCGATGCAATTAGGACAAGCAGTCCCTGCCAAAACCATTCAGACCCAGCCCATTGAGCAAAAAACTCCGGCTGAATTGACCCAAAGCTTCGGCCAATATCTTCAAACGGCCCTAGACAGCGTTAGCGCGCAAGAAAAAAACGTTCATAAGATGAACGATCAATATTTGCTTGGCAAAGTCGATGTCACTCAAGTCCTGATCGCTTCGGAGCAAGCCCAGCTTAGTTTGCAATTCACCTCGCAAGTCCGCAACAAGGTAGTCGAGGCATATCAAGAGATTATGCGGATGCAAATCTAATCGTAATTTTTTCCTAGCAAAGGTGAGGTGAAACTGTGAACGAGAAAGTAGCCCTTGTCCGGGAGCGGCTGTCGCAGTTCTGGGGGCAGATGGGCAAGAAACAAAAAATATGGTTGGGGGCCTCGATTAGCGGATTGTTGTTAACGGTCATCTTGTTAACAATCGTCTTCACAAGAACGGAATATGAGCTTGCTTTTCAAAATCTGGACGCTACGGATGCCGCTGCTGTCATGAACTATTTGGACAGCAACGCCATCCCTTACGAGCTCGGCAATGGAAGCACCAGCATCATGGTGCCTAGCGCCGTGGCCTCCAAGGTGAAGGTGGATATCGGTTCCCAAGGCTTGGTGCAGAACGGATCCATCGGCTTTGAAGTGTTCAGCGCCAATTCCTCTCAGCTTGGAACGACCGAAAATGAATTTAACGTTATATATCAGAACGCTTTGAATGGCGAAGTCCAGAAGCTCCTGAACCAGCTGGAAGGAGTCGAAAGCTCGAAGGTGCTCATCAGCGCCGCAGAAGAAAGCGTCTTTCTCACACCTGAGGATACATCGAAGGCATCTGCCGCAATCGTGATGAAGTTTACGCCGGGCTTCCGCCCGACGCAAAAAGCGATCGACAGCTATTATAATCTTGTTCAGGCAACCGTGCCTGACTTGGCTGTCGAGGACATCACGATCTCGAGTCCTCAGGGCGAACTTATGTCTACGGAAGCTGGCGGGATGGGTACGGGAGACGCGGACGCCGTTGATCTTCAATTCAAAATTCAAAGCAAGTTCGAATCCGATTTGAAGAAGAACATTCAAGAATTCCTGGGTCCGATCGTGGGCAATGACAATCTGGTTGTTAGTATATCCAGCAGCATGAACTTCGATAAGGAGATTACGGAGGAAAACCTGGTAAGGCCGCTTGAGAACAACAATAATAACGGCATTATCGTAAGCGAGGAAGTTAATAACGCAACATCTACCGGCTCTTCGACTGAGGCTGGAGGCGTAGCCGGGACCGGCGAAACCGACATCCCGGGCTACGAGGCTGCCGGAGGAGATACCAGCTCCTCCGAGACGAGCTCCCAGATCCGTAACTATGACTTCGACCGAATCAAGAAGAATATCCAGTCCGGACCATTTGTACTGAAGGACCTCTCTATTAGTATCGGCATCGAGGCCGAACAATTGAATGACGAACAGGCTAGAACGGATATTATGAATTATTTGACAACGCTTGTCCGCTCGCAGCTGGCCGATTCTGGTCAGGATGTAAATGATGACGAGTTGATTAACAAAAAGGTTTCGCTTATCGCCCGAACTTTTGCGGAAAGCCCGACAGAAACGACTGCCGGCGGCTTATCCACAGCTTGGATGGTCGGTCTCGGAGTTGCCGCTCTGGCCGTAATCGGCGGACTTGTCTATATGCTGGCGCGCAGACGGAAGCAAGCCGAAATCGAAGAAGTCGAAATGCCTGAACCTACGAAGGTCGAATATCCGACTCTCGATCTTGAAAATGTTACCAACGAAAGCCAGGCTCGCAAAAATCTAGAAACGCTCGCCAAACGTAAACCGGACGAATTCGTTAACCTACTTCGTACTTGGCTGGCGGATGAATAGGAGGGCTGTCATTGTCGAAAACGATGCAACCACTAACCGGTAGACAAAAAGCAGCGATCTTATTAATTACGCTGGGGCCTGAAGTGTCCGCGCAAATCTTCAAGCACCTTCGCGATGACGAAATCGAGCAGCTAACGCTTGAAATCGCGAACGTCCGGAAGGTCGACAGCCAAGATCGCGAGCTCATCTTAAGCGAATTCCATCAAATTTGCATGGCGCAAGAATATATTTCCCAAGGCGGTATCACCTATGCCAAGGACATTCTCGAGAAAGCGCTCGGCGAGTCCAAAGCGCTGGAAGTGATCAACCGGTTGACCGCTACTCTGCAAGTCAGACCGTTCGACTTTGCGCGTAAAGCGGAGCCGACCCAGATTCTTAACTTCATTCAGAACGAAAACT
The DNA here is from genome assembly GCF_024623455.1 of Paenibacillus soyae. GTDB lineage: Bacteria > Bacillota > Bacilli > Paenibacillales > Paenibacillaceae > Pristimantibacillus > Pristimantibacillus soyae. The sequence goes on from NZ_JANIPJ010000009.1 coordinate 140,359, forward strand.
CGCAGACGATCGCTCTCGTGTTGTCCTATTTGCAGCCGGATCAATCGTCGCAGATTCTCTCGTCGCTTCCGCAGGATAAACAAGCGGATGTGGCAAGAAGAGTCGCTCTTATGGACAGCACTTCGCCAGAGGTTATCTCTCAGGTGGAGAGAGTGCTCGAGCAGAAGCTGTCGGCTACCGTTACGCAGGACTACACGAATGCGGGCGGCATCGATTCGATCGTCCAAATCTTGAACGGCGTCGATCGCGGAACGGAGCGGACGATCCTGGACGCCCTCGAAATTCAGGATCCGGAGCTCGCCGAAGAGATCAAGAAACGGATGTTCGTATTCGAGGATATCGTCAACATCGACAACCGTTCCATTCAACGCATTATCCGGGATATCGAAAACGCGGATCTCCAGCTGGCTCTCAAAGTGGCGAGCGAGGAAGTACGCGAAGCGATCTTCCGCAATATGTCGAAGCGGATGGCCGACACGTTCAAGGAAGAAATGGATATCATGGGACCTGTCCGGCTGCGTGACGTGGAAGAAGCCCAAACAAGAATCGTCGCTACGATTCGCAGGCTAGAAGAATCAGGCGAAATCATCATCGCTCGCGGCGGAGGAGATGATATCATTGTCTAATTTGATCAAGTCGACCAGCGTCGTTCCGCTCGAACAGTCCAAGCAGCTCAAATGGGTTAATCCATTTCCCGCGCCGGCTAACGCCGGGTTGGACGAGATTGAGCAGCAGGTGCCCGCCGGGCCGGATGAAGAGACGTTGTCCCTTCGGGATCAAATTTTGGAGGATGCTCAAGCTTTCGCCGAGAACCGTCTGCGCGAAACGGCGCAAGACTGCGAGAAGATGCTCGCCGATGCCGAAGCCCACATCGAGGTTTGGTGGCTTCAGAAGCGGGCTGAAGACGAGCAAACGGTCGAAGCCGCGCGTAAAGCGGGATTCGAGCAGGGGTACTCGGAAGGAGCCGCCGCATCCGAGGCGGATTTGCATGAGCAGTGGCGCTCGAAGCTGGAAGAAGCGTCGGAAGTGCTTAAGCTGGCCTATTCTTCCCGCGCACAGATCATTCAGGAGGCGGAGCCGTTCCTAGTTGAATTAAGCTGCGCCATTGCCGAGAAGATCATCGACAGACAGCTTACTATAGAACCGGAAATCGCGATCGAACTTATACGCAATTCATTATCTAGAAGACGCGAGCAGGGCGTCATTACGCTGTGCGTCGCGCCGTCGCAGCTTGCGTTCGTGCAAGCGGCAAGGGAAGAGCTTCATACCGCCATCGATTCTCAAGCCGAGCTGCAGATTTTGCCGGATTCGACGATCAAGGATAACGGATGCGTCATCCGTTCCTCGTTCGGCAGCATCGATGCCCGCATTGACACGCAGTTGATGGAGATCAAGAGAGAGCTCATGGGACTCGCGCATCAAAGCGGGGAAGAAAGAGGTATAGGCCATGAACACGATTGAGATCGATATTGGCAAATACCTGGAGCATCTGAAGCCATTGGATCCCGTGCGGGTTAACGGCAAGGTCACTCAGGTCATCGGCCTTACGGTCGAATCCGAAGGGCCTGACGCAAGCATCGGGGATCTATGCTACATCTATCCGTCCAAAAGCGCCAAACCGCTGAAAGCGGAAGTCGTAGGCTTCCGTAACAATAAGGTTATTCTAATGCCCCTCGGGGACCTGCATTCGATTAGTCCCGGCTGCGATGTCGTCGGCACAGGCAAGCCGCTCACCGTGCAAGTGGGTTCCGAGCTGCTCGGCAAAGTGCTCGACGGTCTCGGCAATCCGCTCGACGGATCGAAGTTGCCAAGCCGAATGCAGCATTATTCCACGCACAACGAGCCGAGCAATCCGCTCAGCAGGCCAAGGGTTCAGGAGCCTCTAAGCGTCGGCGTTCGGGCCATAGACGGCTTGATAACCGTAGGGCAGGGACAGCGCGTCGGTATCTTCGCGGGTTCCGGCGTAGGCAAGAGCACATTGCTCGGCATGATTGCCCGCAATACGTCGGCCGATGTGAATGTCATCGCGCTGATCGGCGAACGCGGCAGAGAGGTGCTCGAGTTTATCGAGAAGGACTTAGGACCTGAAGGTCTTGCAAGATCCGTTGTCATCGTCGCGACCTCCGACCAGCCTGCCTTGATTCGAATGAAGGGCGCTCTGATCGCAACCAGCATCGCGGAATACTTCCGAGACCGTGGACTTAATGTCATGTTGATGATGGATTCCGTCACGCGTTACGCGATGGCGCTGCGCGAGGTCGGACTTGCCGTCGGCGAACCTCCCGCAACGCGCGGCTATACGCCGTCCGTGTTCGCTGCTCTGCCGAAGCTGCTCGAAAGAGCCGGAACGGGTCCGGCTGGCTCTATTACCGCGTTCTATACGGTTCTAGTGGACGGCGATGATATGAACGAGCCGATCGCCGACGCCGTTCGGGGCATCTTGGATGGTCATATCGTATTAAGCCGGCATATTGCCCACAAAGGACATTTTCCCGCGATCGACGTGCTTGCGTCCGTAAGCCGGGTTATGAAGGAAATCGTATCCGAAGAGCAGCAGGACGCGGCAAACCGATTGAAACGGCTGCTCTCTCTTTATAAGGATTCGGAGGACCTGATCAATATCGGGGCGTACCAGCAGGGTTCGAACAAAGAAATTGATACTGCGATCGAATATATCGACGCGATCCATGCCTTCACGAAGCAAAAGACGAATGAAAAAACGAATTTGCAAGAGACGCAAGAACGTTTGCTTAATGAATTTTTATAGGAGTTGAGTTGATTGGCGTCCTTCAATTATTCCTTCCAAAAAATCGTGGATTTGAAGACAAGCGAGAAAACGCAGGCGGAATGGCTGCTCTCGACGGCGCTCGGCGCTTTGTCCGACGAGGAGAAATCGCTGGAGCAGCTTAGGGAAACGAAGCACGAATGGGAGCAGAAGCTTCTTGAAGCATCCGAGCAGGGAGTGCCCCTCTCCGACTTGCGAATGATTGGCCAATATGTAGAACACCTGCAGTCTCGCATTGAACTCAAATTAAAGGATGTCAGGCTGGCCGAGAGAGCGGTCGAACAAAACCGGTCGAAGCTGGCTGACAAAATGAAGGACGAGAAGGTATGGCTGAAAGCCAAGGACCACGCGTTCGACCGCTTCAAGCAGGCTTTGCAGCTGAAGGAGCAGAACGAGCTGGACGAGATGGCAACCGTAAGGTTTATGATGCCTACCACTTAAATGACGGAAAGCCGCTTGAAGGGAGTGAGATAGTTGGCGGATCCAGAAATAGAAAAAGGTTATAACGGCTTTGAACGTTTTATGTTCGTCATGGTGCCCATATTGTTCGTCATCGTGCTCTTAGGCGTGCTGCTCACTTTGTTCGACGTCGACTTCCGCAATCGGGCTCTAAACCTCGGCCAGTCGATCCCCGTCGTTAAAGACATGCTGCCGGAGCCTCAGGTAACAGGGAATTCAATGGACGATGATCAAATCCGCACGATAAAGATGACAGAGAAGATCGAAGAGCTGGAAGCTCAGCTTGCGGCGGCTAAGCAAGAGCTTGCTGATGCATCCAGCACGAAATCGACACAGGAGTCGACCGTCAAGGAGCTGACCGAGGAGAACGCGGCGTTAAAGGAGCAAACCGAAGAGAAGAAGCTTGAAGACGAGGAGTATCAAGCGAAAATTACGGAGCTGGCCAGCATGTTCACGCGGATGACGCCAAGCAAGGCGGCTCCGATCGTTCAGAACATGACGACGGAGGAGATTGTCTTGTTGTTCTCCTCGATGCGCGCCGAAGATCGCGTCAGGATCATGGAGAAGATGGATCCCGCAATCGCGGCCGAGGTCACGTTGGAGATGAAAGACAGCGCAAGCGTCAAAGACCAGCAAATCGCCGCGCTTCAAGCTCGTTTGGATAAGGCGGAAAAAGCGGCAGCCGCGGAAAAGCCGGTTTCGTCCACATTAAATCAGGATCAGCTCAGCGCTACCTTCTCCACGATGGATCCGAAGAGCGCGGGCGAGATGCTGATCAAGATGATCGATATTAGCCCTAGCAAAGTCGTTCGGATTTTAAATTCGGTTGACGATGCGACACGTTCTTCTATTTTGGCGGAAATGTCAGGGATTGACGAGGATGCGGCAGCCGGAATCATGTCTGAGCTGATGTCTGGATCATAATGCCAATTCAGGCATAGGAAAGGAGGTGAATACAAATGGATATGATAAATGGAAGCACAGCTGCCTTGCAACAACCAGCTATGGGCAAAACCGGAACGATAAACGCCAAAGCATCGGCGGGCTCCGAAGGCGAAGGCGGATTCCAGAAGGCATTGGTGCAGCAACTGAATGCGGAAACTGACGCGTCGGGAGAGCAAACGCAAGCTTCAGGCCTTCAGGCGATCGTCGCGCAGCTCGAAGCGTTCGCTACTCAGACTTCCCAAGCCGATGCCAATTCCGTCGACACAGCTCTTACGCTTATCGAAGAGTTAGTCGATCAGCTGGAGCCAATGAATACGGGATCGGCTGAAGCGACGGAGGAGCAGCTGGAAGAGCTGCAAGCTTTGTTGGACTCGTTGAACGCATTGCTTGCTTTGCTGGGAGTGCCAACACCTCTAGCTCAGAATGCTTCTGTCGACCAACAAGAAGTCGACATGAATGAGACTCTCGTTCAAGTCAAGACCGGCCTGCAGGATGGGCTTCTACAATTGCAAGCCGCGCTGCAGCTCGGAACGTTTAAGCCGCTCAAAGGTCAAGAGCCATTCGCCCTCGTCATGAATCAGCTTCAATCGATGGCGTCCGCATTGACTGACGACAAATCGGCAAAGGCGGAAAGCAAGACTTCCAAAGCAGAGGCTTCCGTTCCGGCTTGGTTAACGGCGCAGACTACGGGATCCAAGGATGCGGCGACGCTGCTTCAGCGCTTGTCGCAGCAGGCTGCGGTTCTTCCGTCCATGTTGAGCGGCGCAGCTCAGTCGGCGAACGAAACGACTATCGTTCAGCAGATAACCGAATGGAACGCCCAAGCTCCGAGCGAGTCGAGCAGTGTGTATCCTCAAGTTTTTATCGGACCGGATAACGTCAAGGAATTTGCTCCGCTGATGGCCAAGGCTACGGCGGCGCCAACCGCCTTCGTTCTGGCTGATGAATTCGCGGAAACGATGAACGGTTTGATCGTGTCGAAGCTCGATATTCAATCCGTGAACGGATTGTCCGAGGCTAAGCTTATGTTGTTCCCTGAGCATCTCGGTCAAGTAGACGTACGCATTTCGATGCAAAACGGCGTCTTGACGGCCGTCTTCCAGACGGATACCGCCATGGCGAAGGATATGCTGGACAATCAAATGGCTCAGCTCCGCGCTTCCTTGCAAGCGCAAGGCCTGAACGTGGAGAAGCTTGAAGTTACGCATAGCCCCTCCTCATCCGGGTTGACGCAGCAGCATGCGGGACAAGGGCATCAAGGCGGTCAATCATCCGGCAACCGTCAAGGGTTCAGAGAAGAGAAGCAAGTGACGGATAACGCTTTCGAGTCAGATCGGATCGAACAAGCCGCAATCCAAGGATTGGGTTACGGGCGAGCCATCAACGAAACGGCTTAATCATGTAAGTTAGCGACGGACGGGAGGTGAGCATATATGGCAGGCGGCGTATCCACGAGGAATGTATGGCCAAGCTATGACAAGACGAACGTGCAAGCGGCGGCGGCGAAAAAAAATACGGACACTCTGGGAAAAGACCAGTTTCTATCGATTCTCGTCACGCAGCTTCGCAACCAGGACCCGATGCAGCCTTTGCAGGACAAAGAATTTATCGCCCAGATGGCGCAGTTTACTTCAGTGGAGCAGCTGATGAACATGTCGACGGAGCTATCCCTGATGCGTCAAAATATCGGATCGGCGTCCAGCATCATCGGCAAATACGTGGAGTGGAATGAATACGACGGATCGGGTGGTATTACGACGTTAAACGGCAAGGTGGATTCGATTCTATCCAAGGACGGAGTCTTGTACGCAAGGATCGGGGCCAAGGAGGTAGCGCTTGATTATCTCGTCTCGATTTCGGAGAATGATCCGGCAGCAGCGGAGCCTGAAGAAGAGACGGAGGAAGCACAAGATGGAACGGAAGAGGTGGAGACACCATGAGCGATAGAATGAAGATCGGTCATCTGTTTCCAATAAAATCCGCTCCTCTCCCTCACGATAAGACATCTAAGACGAATGCGGGCAGAACCCCACAGTCGACGGAATTCCGCGATCTGCTGGAATCGAAGACTTTGAAGTTCAGCCACCATGCCGAGGTTCGAATGGAACAGAGAGGCATCTCTTTGCAGCCTGAATCATTGTCCCAAATCATGAAGGCTGTGGACGATGCGGCGTCCAAAGGCGCTAGGGACTCATTAATCGTATTTAAAGATATTGCCATGATCGTAAACGTGCCAAGCCGCACGGTCGTGACGGCAATGGACGGCAATCAAATGAAGAGCAACGTATTTACGCAAATCGACAGCGCCATTATTTTATCGTAAGGCTGGACCTAACGGAGGCCTTACCGCTTGCGGATCGACTGAAGCAGCGGCAAATAGCAAATTATAACCATTGGGGGAACCGAATCCATGTTAAGATCTATGTACTCCGGCGTGTCCGGGATGAGAGGGTTTCAAACCAAGCTTGACGTCATCGGCAATAACATCGCGAACGTGAATACGGTCGGCTTCAAAGCCGGACGCGTTATGTTCCAAGATATTCTGAGCCAGACGGTTTCGGGCGTTACGGCTCCCGAAGAAGGAACAAGCGGCGGCGTTAACGCCAAGCAGATCGGTCTTGGCGTGGCGATCGGATCGATCGACACGATCCATACGGCGGGTTCCGCGATGACAACGAACCAAGCAACGGACCTTCGCATCGATGGAGACGGCTTCTTCGTTGTCTCGCAAGGGGATGGAACCGAACAGCTGCTGACGCGCGCGGGTAACTTCACCTTGGATGCCAACAGACAGCTTGTGACGCAGGACGGAATGTTCGTGCTTGGGCAAGACGGCGCTCCGATCGTGCTCGATGCCGAAGTAACGGCATTCAGCGTCAGCCAGGACGGCACGATTCTCGGCGTAACGGCCGACGGACAGGTTGAATACGGTCCTCTCGGCATCGCGAAGGTCGTCAACCCTAGCGGTCTGGAGAAGATTGGCGGCAACTTGTACCGCATGACGGTCAACGCCAATCCGGAAGGCGAGTTCGAGCTGTTCGCCGGCAACGATCCGGAGAATGGCACAGGCGCGATCATCTCCGGACAGCTTGAAATGTCCAACGTAGACCTGACGGCCGAGTTCACGGAAATGATCGTCGCGCAGCGCGGCTTCCAGGCCAACTCCAGAATCATTACGACCTCCGACGAAATTCTGCAAGAGGTTGTCAATCTGAAACGTTAATCCACGTAATTAACGCAGGGGAGGCGCCCGCCTCCCCTTTATAAAGAGGGGATAATGATGATTACCGTAACGCGTTTGAACGGAAACAAAATAACAATTAATGCTCTTCTAATTGAATTGATTGAAGAGGCTGCTGATACGGTCATAACGCTAACGACCGGGAACAAAATCGTCGTAAAAGAAAAGACGCATGAGCTTATCGCGCTCAATCAGCAGTTTCTTCAAACAATTGGCCTCGTTGCAGCGGCCCAAAAGAGTGAGTAAACGGAGGGTCCTACGACATGAAAAAGATGATGCCTTGGTTAATTACGATACTGCTGTCCATAACTCTCATCGCCATCGTGGCCATTATTTTGTTCCGGACGATGTTCAATGACCCGACCGAAGAAGAGGCGAACCATAAAGAGCCTGTCGAGATCGAGGTGTTGACGGCGGACGAACGCGTGGAAGTAACGTCGGAGCTTAAGGATTTTCAACGCAATCTGCTCGATCCGAACTACGTCGTGCGCATGAGCTTCGCTTTCCAGCTGGACGAGAAGAAAACGAAAGAGGAGTTCGACAAGCTGCTCGAAATCGAGATTAAACCGATAGTGAGCCGCACGCTCGCTGATATGAAAGCGGAAGAGCTGAACGGCTCCGCCGGGGAGGATTTCCTGGAATCGAAGCTGCTCACGCTGATTAATCCCGTTCTTCCGAGCGGCAAATTAGTAAAGGTTGAAATCACGAATTTCATAATTACCGAGATTTAATTGCTCGTAACGATATTCCTCGAAGGAGGTGAGAGAATTGGTTGATGTATTATCGCAGAACGAAATCGACGCACTGCTTGCCGCATTGTCCTCCGGCGAAATGGACGCGGAGGATCTGAAGAAAGAAGAGACCACGCGGAAGGTCAGTGTGTACGACTTCAAGCGCGCCGTTCGGTTCTCGAAGGACCACATCCGCAGTTTGACACGCATTCACGAAAACTTCGCGCGATATTTGACAACCTATTTCTCGGCTCAACTTCGCACTTTCGTTCAAATCAACGTGGTTGACGTCGAACAATTGCCTTATGACGAGTTCATTCGTTCCATACCGAAAATGACGATTTTGAACATATTCGAAGCAGAGCCGCTAGAAGGCCGAATGGTGCTTGAAGTCCATCCGAACGTCGCATACGCGATGCTGGACCGGATGCTCGGAGGACAGGGCGTCGCTCCTTCCAAGATCAGCAACTTGACCGAAATTGAAACAACCGTGATGGAGCGAATATTCGCCAGAACATTCGATAGCCTGCAAGAAGCATGGAAGACGGTCATCGATATCCAGCCGCGTCTCGAGGCGCTGGAGACCAACCCGCAATTCATGCAGATCGTGTCTCCGAACGAAACGATTGCGCTTATCTCCTTCAGCACGAAAATCGGAGATACAACGGGAATGATCAACTTATGTATTCCTCATGTCGTGCTCGAGCCGATCATGCCGAGATTGTCGGTTCATCATTGGTTCGTTTCTCAGAAGAAAGAAAGAATTCCGGGGGAAGTGGAAATCCTCGAGCAGCGCGTAAACAAGGCGAAGCTTCCTATTGTAGCAGAGCTTGGCGAAACATCAATTACCATCAACGAATTCCTATCCCTAAGCACCGGAGATGTATTAAACTTAAACAAGTCAGTTAACGACGGCCTTAAAATATTCGTTGGCGATAAATTGAAGTTTATCGGAAGTCCGGGTTCAGTTCGGGATAAATTAGCCATTCAGGTGGACAAGATCGTAAACGAAGGAGCTGAAGAAGAAAATGACGAGTAAAGACTATTTGTCCCAAGAAGAGATCGACGCGTTGCTTCGTCAATCCTCGGGCGAGCCCGAAGAAGCGCCTTCGGATGAAGTATTGCTATCCGACTACTTGTCCGAAATCGAACAAGACGCATTAGGCGAAATCGGAAACATCACGTTCGGAAGCGCCGCTACCGCGTTGTCGACGCTACTCGGCAAGAAAGTAGACATTACGACTCCGACGGTAACGCTGGTCAAGCGCGAGGAGCTCGGTGATATATTCCCGAAGCCGCATGTGGCGGTTAGCGTCAATTACGTTGACGGGTTCGAAGGCATCAACTCGTTGGTTATCCATACGAAGGACGCGCAAGTGATTGCGGATCTCATGCTGGGCGGCGAAGGGCACGTGGAGCCGGGCGAGCTGAATGAAATTCATATTAGCGCCGTGCAAGAAGCGATGAATCAGATGATGGGATCGTCCGCGACATCCATGTCGACAATCTTTAACCGGTTTGTTAACATTTCGCCTCCTGGCATCGATATCTTGGACGTGAACAACGGAGACGGGATGGGGCATCTGCCGCCAGTGGACGTGTTTATCAAAATTTCGTTCCGTCTGGCCATTGGCGATTTGATCGATTCGACCATTATGCAGCTGGTTCCGGTATCGTTCGCCAAACAAATGGTATCCATTCTGATGGGAACCGCTGAGGAAGCGCCGGCACCAGCTCCTGCGCCAGCACCTGCTCCGGCAGCAGCAGCACCAGCTCCTGCGCCGACGCCGGTTCAGCCGGCAGCGGCAGCATCCGCCGAGCAATACGCGGCCATGCAGCAGACGGCTGCGGCCGGCATGACGGCGCCGCCTTCGCCGCCACCTGCGGCTTATCAACCGCCTATGCCGCCTCATCCGGGATACGGTCAGCCTGCAGCTGCTTACGATCCTTACGCGGGCAACTACGCGCCGCCCGGTTATGCCGCCAGCGCGAATCGCAATGTCAATGTACAGCCGGTCCAATTCGCGAATTTCGGCCAACCGCAATTTGCGTCGAATGACGGCACTAACTTGAATTTATTGCTCGACATACCGTTGAAGGTCACGGTAGAATTAGGAAGGACCCAGAAGCAAATTAAGGATATTCTAGAGCTTTCGCAAGGCTCAATTATCGAGTTGGACAAGCTGGCCGGCGAACCTGTCGACATTCTGGTCAACAACAAGCTCATCGCCAAAGGCGAGGTTGTCGTTATCGACGAGAATTTTGGCGTTCGCGTCACGGACATCGTAAGCCAGTGGGACCGAATTCAAAAATTACAATAACATCCTAGGAGGAAATGAAGATGGCAAACCGCATTCTTATCGTAGACGACGCTGCATTTATGCGCATGATGATTCGCGATATTCTGTCCAAGAACGGGTACGAGGTAGTAGGAGAGGCGCAGGACGGAGCGCAAGCCGTTGAGAAATACAAGGAGCTTAAGCCGGATCTTATCACGATGGATATTACAATGCCCGAGATGGACGGCATTTCCGCCTTGAAGGAAATTAAGAAGCTCGACGGCAACGCGAAAGTCATCATGTGCTCTGCGATGGGCCAGCAAGCGATGGTAATCGACGCCATTCAGGCGGGCGCCAAAGACTTTATCGTGAAGCCTTTCCAAGCGGATCGCGTTATCGAAGCGATTAAGAAAACGCTAGGATAACGGTTCTTCTGCCATGAAGAATCTCAGAATGCACGCGGCTTTCCTTTCGACTATCGGGTTTGCTGCTTTGCCGACATATGCTGCTGCTGATTCCAGCGGCAGCGGCGTCTTGGAGGAAGAAATACCCCCGATTCCAGCATCATCTCCCGGCGAATTGATCGGCAATCTGGTTTGGGTGATGGTGGCTCTGGCGCTCGTCGTCGCGCTTATCTTGTTCGCCATCAAATGGTTATCCAAGAGGAATCAGCTCTGGGGCGGGAATCGTTCCATGCGTTCCTTGGGCGGGATCGCCCTCGGTCAGAACAGCTCGCTGCAGGTCGTAGACATCGGCGGGCGCGTCTATATCGTGGGAGTAGGACAACAGATTACGCTGCTTGATAAGCTGTCCGATCCGGACGAAGCGGCCGAACTGATCGCCTCGCTGGAGCAACAGGGCGAATCGACGTGGTCGCCGAAGGACTTCGCTTCCTTCGTCCAGAAATGGCGGAACCGCCATTCAACGTCTGCATCGGATGCACAAGACAATTGGAATGGGCAATCCAGCTTCCAGCAGATGCTGCAGAGCAAGCTGAGCAAGCATTCCGACCGCAAACAGCAGTTGGAGTCCATGCTGCAAGACGATAATACCAACGAACGGTTGATGGATCATGAGAAGAAATAAGCTGTGGCTGTCCATTGCCGCAATTCTGCTGCTCTCGATGTTTGCTCATTCGCAAGCGTTCGCGGAGCCTCTTCCCGATATATCGATTGATATAGGGGGCGGGGAGGGCGAACAACCCGGCACAAGCGCCTTGTCGCTGTTGCTGCTCATCACCGTATTAAGCATTGCTCCTGCCATACTGGTGCTGATGACCAGCTTTACGAGGATCGTCATTGTGCTCAGCTTCGTCAGAACCTCGCTAGGCACGCAAATGATGCCGCCCAACCAGGTGTTGATCGGTCTCGCGTTGTTCTTGACGATGTTCATTATGGCGCCGACCTTTGGACAAGTGAACGAAACGGCGATGCAGCCCTATTTGAAAGGGGAATTAACTCAGACGGAGGCCTTCGACAAAGCCTCTGTGCCGATGAAGGATTTCATGTTCTCCCACACGAGGGAGAAGGACTTGCTTCTATTCATGAATTACACGCAGACGGAGAGGCCTGCGACGGTCGAGGATATTCCGTTAACGGTGCTTATTCCCGCTTATGCGATCAGCGAGCTGAAGACGGCTTTCCAGATGGGGTTCATGATTTTCATCCCGTTTCTGGTTATCGACATGATCGTGGCCAGCACGCTCATGGCGATGGGGATGATGATGCTTCCGCCGGTCATGATTTCGCTCCCGTTCAAGCTGCTGCTCTTCGTGCTTGTGGACGGGTGGTACTTAATTACGAAATCGATGCTCCTCAGTTTCAATACATGATGAAGGCAGGTGGCGAATGCGATGAGCGCGGATTTTATCATCGGACTTGCCGGCGACGCCGTCTACACGGTTTTGAAAGCAAGCGCTCCTATGCTCGTCCTTGCTTTGGTAGTCGGTTTGATCATTAGCGTTTTCCAGGCGACGACGCAAATTCAGGAGCAGACGCTTGCTTTTGTTCCGAAGATCGTCGCGGTGTTTGTATCTATTATCGTCTTTGGACCGTGGATACTGAATACGATTGTCGATTTTACCTACAACTTACTGAATAATCTTCATCAATACATCGGTTAGGTTGTGAGAAAATGAACGCGATCGTAGAAGGGTTTCCCATTTTTTTGCTGATTTTTTGTCGAATTACTGCGTTTTTCGTCGTCGCTCCTGTCTTTTCTTCGCGAGGCGTGCCGAATACGTTCAAGATTGGAATAGGTTTTTTTATTTCCCTGATCGTATTCCTCTCTTACGGGATGGAGCAAAGCATCGTTCTCGACGCGCAGTATGTGCTATCCGTGATCCGGGAGATCATTATCGGGTTGTTGATCGGCTTCGTCACTTATCTGTTCTTCATGGCGGTACAGACCGCCGGAGCATTGATGGATATGCAGATCGGCTTCGCGATGGCGAACGTCGTCGACCCGCACACGGGAGTAACGGCGCCGCTGCTCGGCAATTTCAAGTACATGCTGATGCTGGTTGTGTTCCTGATGATGAACGGTCACCATCATATGCTGATCGGTCTTATGGACAGCTATCAGTGGATGCCGCTGCAGAACGAATTGTTCGCCAGGCTGGCGAGCGGAGACATTACCGATTTTTTGATCCGGGTGTTCAGCAACACGTTTCTGCTGTCGCTGCAGGTTGCCGCGCCGCTGGTCGTAGCGATGTTTCTGACGGACCTGGGACTTGGCTTTCTAACGAAGACCGCGCCGCAATTCAACGTATTTGTTATCGGCGTTCCGTTGAAATTAATGTTAGGGATGTTTTTGATTGTCCTGCTTATGCCGAGCCTTGCTATTTTGTTCGAGAAATTGTTCTCGATCATGTTCGATTCGCTGGAGCAATTGTTCGCAATCATGCAGGGAGCGCCGAAGGAAGGACCATAGGAGGCTTACAAGGTGCGCAAATTTCGCTTTCAACTGGATTTGCAATTATTCACCGGAGAGAAAACGGAAAAAGCGACGCCAAAGAAGCGCCGGGAAGCCAGAAAGAAAGGGCAGGTCGCTAAATCCCAGGATCTCCCCGCAGCCATGATTCTTCTGTTCGTCTTCGCTTCGTTCATGATGCTGGGCGACTACTATAAATCAAGAATCAACGGCATGTTCGGCGGATTATTCGAGCACTGGCTGACCATGGAGCTGACAACCGCCAACGTCATGGAGCTGTTCCTCAACATTACCGTGGAGTGCCTTATGATGCTGCTGCCCATATTCGCCATCGTTATGCTGGCGGGTATTGTCGGCAACATCATGCAATTCGGATTTTTGTTAACGGGCGAAGGGCTTAAGGTCCAACTCAAAAAATTGAATCCGATCGAAGGCTTTAAACGGATTTTTGCCGTAAGAAGCTTGGTGGAATTTCTCAAGAGCATCCTGAAGGTTACGATAATCGGCACGCTGGTTTACTCGACCATCATGCGCCAATGGGACAAGATGCTGTCGCTGTCCAGCATGCCCCTCGAATCCATCTTTTCTTTTACGGCGGGATTGACGATAAGTTTGGGGCTGCAGATCGGTGCCGTTATGGCCGTTCTTGCTTTATTGGACTGGATGTATCAGAAGTACGAGCACGAAAAGAGCTTGAGAATGTCCAAGCAGGACATTAAAGACGAATACAAGAAATCGGAAGGCGATCCGATGATCAAAGGCCGGATTCGCGAAAGACAGCGCAAGATGGCGCTGCAACGAATGATGCAGGATGTTCCCAAAGCCGACGTCGTCATTACGAACCCAACCCACTTCGCCATCGCTTTGAAGTACGACGCTTCCAAGATGGAAGCCCCGACCATATTAGCGAAAGGCATGGATCATGTGGCCTTGCGCATCAGGGAGATTGCCAAGGAGAACGGCGTCCTCACCATGGAAAACAAGCCGCTTGCCAGAGCGCTGTACGAACGAGCAGAGATCGGGGACGTGATCCCGGCCGACTTGTTCCAAGCGGTAGCCGAGGTGCTGGCTTACGTATATAAAATGAAGGGCCGCCGGAAGTAATCGCGGTTGCGCAAGATGACATCGCAGAAGAAGGAGGAAGCCATCATGAAACCAAAAGATCTTATTATCATTCTGGGTATTATCGGTATCGTCCTCATGATGATTATTCCGGTTCCGATCATTCTGATCGACATCCTTCTTATCTTGAACATATCGATTGCGTTAATGATTTTGTTAGTCTCCATGAATACGAAGGAAGCACTGGACTTCTCCATCTTCCCGTCGCTATTGCTCATTACGACATTGTTCAGGCTGGCATTGTCGATCTCGACGACTCGCAGCATCTTGCAGAACGCGGAAGCAGGCGAGGTAATCGCCACGTTCGGCAGCTGGGTCGGGGGCGGCGAGGTCGTCATCGGATTTATCGTCTTCCTTATTCTCGTCGTCGTTCAATTCATCGTGATTACGAAAGGCTCGGAGCGGGTAGCCGAGGTTGCGGCAAGATTTACGCTCGACGCGATGCCAGGTAAGCAGATGAGCATCGACGCCGACCTGAACTCGGGACTTATTAATGAACAGCAAGCGAAGGAACGCCGGTCCAAGATCGAACGCGAAGCCGATTTCTACGGCGCGATGGACGGTGCTATGAAATTCGTAAAAGGCGACGCGATCGCAACAATCATCATTTTGATCATCAACTTGATTGGCGGCTTCATTGTCGGCATGGCGATGCACGGCATGCCGTTCGCGGAATCGCTTCAAACGTTTTCGATTCTGACGATCGGCGACGGACTTGTTGCCCAAATTCCGGCTTTGCTTATCTCGACGGCTGCAGGCTTGATCGTTACCCGCGCCGCTTCGGACGGCAATTTGTCCGAGGATGTAACGGGACAGCTGCTCAAGTATCCGAAGATGCTGTACGTCGCGGCCGCTACGGTTGCCGTGCTTGGTCTTACGCCAATCGGAATTCTAGTCACATGGCCGTTCGCGGGGCTTCTGGCGTTCGGCGCTTATACGATGCAGAAGAAGATGGTCAAGCGGCAGGAGCAGGAGGACCTGCTTGTCGAAGAGCAGCAGATCGAAGAGGTCCGCAGTCCGGAGAGCGTCATCAGCTTGCTGCAAGTGGATCCTATTGAATTCGAGTTCGGCTATGGCTTGATTCCGCTTGCCGATACGCAGCAAGGCGGCGATTTGCTTGACCGGATCATCATGATCCGCAGGCAGTGCGCACTGGAGCTTGGCCTTGTCGTGCCGGTTATTCGGATTCGCGACAACATTCAGCTCCGTCCCAATGAATATGTCATCAAGATTAAAGGGAACACGGTCGCTCGCGGCGATCTGTTGCTGAATCACTATTTAGCGATGAGTCCAGGCTTTGACGACGACTCCGTCGTCGGCATTGAGACAACCGAACCGGCGTTCGGATTGCCGGCTATTTGGATTGACGAAGCCATGAAGGAAAGAGCCGAGCTGTCCGGCTATACGGTTGTCGATCCTCCTTCGGTCGTGGCGACCCATTTGACCGAGATCGTGAAACGCCATGCCCATGAGCTGATCGGCCGCCAAGAAGCAAAAATGCTGGTGGAGAATGTAAAAGAATCGTATCCGGCGCTTATCGAAGAACTTATACCATCCATTCTAACCATCGGCGACGTTCAGAAGGTTCTTGCAAAGCTTCTGAAAGAAAAAGTATCTATTCGGGACTTGGTTACCATATTCGAAGCGCTGGCTGACCATGGCCATTATACAAAGGATCCCGATATATTGACGGAGTATGTAAGACAGGCATTATCCAGACAGATTACGCAACAGTTCGCTCCGGGCGGGGATACGCTGAAGGTCATTACCGTCGGCCCGCAGCTCGAGAAGAAGATCGCGGAATCGGTGCAACAAACGGATCAGGGAAGCTACATCGCCCTGGATCCCGTGTCGACGCAGCAGATCTATCATAAATTGAACGAGCACGTGAATCGTCAAATACAATCCGGACAACAGCCGATTGTTCTTGCATCGCCGACGATTCGGATGTACTTGCGCCAAATTATCGAAAGAACGATGCAGGAAGTTCCGGTTTTGTCGTACAGCGAGCTGGAGCCTTCCGTTGAAGTACAAAGCGTAGGGGTGGTGAATCTATGAGAGTAAAGCGATACGTGGTCAACGCATTGCCGGAGGCGGTGTCCCGAATTCGAACTGAATTAGGCAAAGATGCCGTTATACTGGACACGAAAGAAATCAAGGTTGGCGGCTTCATGGGGATGTTCCGCAAGAAAAAGATGGAGGTTATTGCTGCCGTCGAAACGAACTCGCCCAAACAACCGGATCCGGCGCCGCGTAAAGCAACTCCTGAGGTTCACGCTGTCGTGGAGCAAATCTTGCAGACGGCTCAGCGCGGGACGAGTGCCGGGACGGCCGTCATGGAACCGCCTGCAGCGGCTGCACCTTCGCCTGCTGCTGTCGAAGCGCAGCCTCCAAAATCGGCGGAACGGGAAAATAAAGAGCAGTATATCCTAAACGAAATTCGAGATTTGCGGGAGTATATGATTAAGCTTTCCAAGCAGCAAAGCCTCCTTCATGAGATGTCGGAGCCGATGCTGCAGCTGAAGGAAAGATTGCAGCAGCAGGAGCTTGACGAGGAGTGGATCGAGAAGCTCGTCGAAGAGCTTCTCGAGAAGCAGAAGCGCGAAAACCGTTCGTTCCAGAAGGAGGAGGTTTGGCAGCAAGCCAAATCGATAATGGCCGGATGGCTCGAGCCTTTCAGCAACGCGGATATAAGCAGCGAGGCGCGGATCGTTCATTTCGTCGGTCCGACGGGTGTCGGGAAGACGACGACGATTGCCAAGCTCGCCGCCGATCAAACGATTAAACGCGGCAAAAAGGTTGGTTTTATTACTTCAGATACGTATAGAATCGCGGCCGTCGATCAGCTTCGCACCTATGCGAACATCTTAAATGTACCGCTGGAGGTCGTGTTCTCGCCTTCCGATCTGCCGAAAGCCTATAAAGGACTGGCAGAACGGGATTTGATTTTTATGGATACGGCAGGAAGAAACTTCCGCAGCGAGCTATACGTTTCGGAAGTGATTAGTCTTCTGCAATCTAACGAGCCGAACGAGACGATTCTGGTTCTGAGTCTCACCGGAAAAACGACGGATATGTCCATTATCGCGGATCGTTTCACGAAATACGGAATTCGTAAAGTCCTGTTCACGAAGCTGGACGAAACGACCGTATTTGGAGCCATCCTTAACTTGATCCTTAAATATCAGCTGCAACCGACCTATTTGGCCAGCGGCCAAACCGTACCAGATGATATCGAGCGATTCCGGGTAAGCCTTTACCTGGATAAGCTGTTAGGAGACGGCGAAAATGAATGATCAGGCTGAAGCGCTGCGCAATTTGGTCAGACAGCAGGAGCATCGCACAGACCAGAAAAATACACGAATCGTCACCGTAACAAGCGGTAAGGGCGGAGTGGGGAAATCGAATTTCAGCTTGAACTTCGCTATCGCGCTTAGGCGGCTAGGCCAGAAGGTGCTCGTGTTCGACGCCGATATCGGGATGGCGAATATCGATGTGCTAATGGGCAGAACATCTACTTACAGCCTGTATCATCTTCTAAAGCAAGAGAAGACGATATGGGATATTGTGTCGGTTGGTCCCGAGGACATCCACTATATCGCGGGTGGTTCCGGCTTTAAAGATTTGTTGGAGCTTTCGGACGATCAACTGAACCGGTTCGCGAGCGAAATCGAAAAGCTCCACGGCGAATACGACGTTATTCTCTTCGATACCGGAGCGGGTTTGTCTAAGGAAACGGTCAAATTCATCTCATCCGCACAAGAGACGATCGTGGTCACAACCCCTGAACCGACGTCCATTACCGACGCATATGCACTGATTAAGATGGTGAAGGCCATGGATATGAGCATCGCTTTCAAGCTGGTGGTCAATCGATCCTCGGATCACAGGGAAGGCAAGGAAACGGCTCAGAAGATCAGCCTTGTGGCTAACCGCTTCCTGCAGTCCGAGCTTCCGACACTCGGGATTTTGCCGGACGATCCTCTCGTATCCAAGGCCGTTAAGCGGCAGGTGCCTTTCATCATTGCGTTCCCGGACAGCGATGCGGCAGTCGCTCTGACGCGAATAGCCAGACAATTTCTGGACATTCCTCAGAATAGCGGCGACAACAACGGCGTCAAAGGATTTTTGACAAAATTATTCAGGCTTTCGAGATGATCC
Organism: Paenibacillus soyae; assembly: GCF_024623455.1. Taxonomy (GTDB): domain Bacteria; phylum Bacillota; class Bacilli; order Paenibacillales; family Paenibacillaceae; genus Pristimantibacillus; species Pristimantibacillus soyae. The sequence goes on from NZ_JANIPJ010000009.1 coordinate 159,013, forward strand.
TTTGGAATTGAGGTGGGATGAGATGGCACCATATCGCGTTCTAGTAGTGGATGATTCCGCCTTCATGCGGAAAATAATTAGCGACCTTATCCTTCAGGACGGACAGTTCGAGATTACGGCTACCGCTGCAGACGGTCTTGAAGCCGTTACGGCAGCCGCTGACATGAAGCCCGATGTCATTACGATGGATTTGGAAATGCCCAAAATGAACGGAATCGAAGCCCTGCAGCTGATTATGAAGGCAAGGCCGGTACCGATTATCATGTTGTCGGGAATTAGCGAGGACAACACGAGAGATACGATCAAGGCTCTGCAGTTCGGCGCATTCGATTTTATACGCAAACCATCCATCGGAACGTCTGGGGACGATATTCTTCAAGTCGGGGAGCAGCTGCTGGAGAAGCTCCGCGCCGCGGTTTATGCCAAACGAAGCAGCGGCGTATTGCTTGCCGAGTCGCCGAAATCGCCGATTGCCCCCGAGCCGCCAAAGCTGCCTTCCCAAACGGAGCCGTTTAAGAAGCCGCTCAGGTCAAGTACCATCGAGCCAATCAGCGGCAGCGGCAATGCGGCAACCCCGCAAAAGCCCTTGCATAATCCGGCGGCCGGGCTTAAGGACAAGGAAAACAAGAAGAGCGGGTCTTCCATTTTAGAAAAACCAAAAATCAGCCTCCCGAAAACGGAAAAACCGGGGCCGCTTAAGCCAGAGCGAGCGGAAGCTCCAAAGCCTTCAGCTAACAAAACCGATACTAAGCTTACGAAGGCATTGCCTAAAAACGAGCTTAACAGTCGAGCGGATAAAATAAAGGAGTCTTCTCCGGTTAAACCACCTGAAGTCAAACCGGTTCCTGCCGCGAAGCCTTCAGCGCCAAAAAATCGGATGGAAAGCAAACCTTCGGCTTTCAAGCATGTCGTTGCGATCGGGACTTCGACAGGAGGACCCAGAGCTTTGCATGAGGTGGTTTGCTCGCTGCCTGCCAATTTCCCGGCTCCCGTCCTAATCGTGCAGCATATGCCGCCTCGTTTCACGAAGTCGCTTGCTCAGCGTTTAGACAGCTTCAGCGAATTAACCGTCGTGGAAGCCGAGCAAGGGATGCGGGTAGCCGTAGGACATGCGTACATCGCTCCCGGCGGTTATCATATGGAGCTCATCAAGGACGGAGCGGGTTTTGCGATAAGGCTCACGGAAGCTCCTCAGCGCAATGGGCACCGGCCATCGGTCGACGTCATGTTCGAATCGCTTTTAGGCTTCCGCGAGCTGGAGAGACATGCGGTAATTATGACGGGCATGGGCAGCGACGGGGCCAAGGGCATGAAAGCTTTGGCGGATAACGGAGCGGCCACGACGATCGCCGAATCGGAGGATACGTGCATTGTCTACGGCATGCCACGTTCAGCCGTCGAAAGCGGCGCGGCTAGAACGGTGCTACCGCTTCACAATATTGCGTCCAAGCTTGTTAGCGCCGTGTCGATGCCATGATGGGATTACGGCTTCTTGTAGAAGGATTATTAAAATAGGAGGTGCTAGAAAATGGATATGAACGCGTATTTGTCCATGTTTATCGATGAATCGAATGATCATCTGCAATCCTTGAACGAAAATCTGCTCCAGTTGGAAAGCAACCCCGAAGACTTGAGCATCGTACAATCCATCTTCCGCTCGGCACATACGCTCAAAGGCATGTCCGCGACGATGGGATTCGAAGATTTGGCCGCCTTGACGCACGAGATGGAAAACGTGCTCGATCTGGTCCGCAACAGCAAGCTGAAGATGGACAGCTTTATTTTCGATACGCTGTTCAAGGGCTTGGATGCCCTTGAGGCCATGGTGCAGGACATTATCGGAGGCGGCACCGGCAAAGCCGATGTGACGGCAATCGTAGCCGCGCTCCAATCGATTCTGAAAAGCGACTATAAGAGCGGGTCCGCGCCTTCCGCAAGCTCGGAAACGAGCGCGCCAGCAGGCGAAGAGAGCTCGGCGTCGCTGCTTGATCAGTTCCAGTCATCCATTTTGCTGCAGTCGATGGAAACCGGTCACGAGCCTTATTACGTACAGGTTACGCTTGACGATAACTGCGTTCTGAAGGCCGCGAGAGCTTACATGGTGTTCGACGTGCTGGAACGTACTGGCGAGGTCGTCAAATCGGATCCGTCCGTCCAGGACTTGGAGCAGGAGAAATTCGACCGATCCTTTAAGGTGTTCACGATTTCGACGATTCCAGCAGCCTCGCTCCGCGAACAAATCGCTAACATTTCCGAGATCGCATCGGTAGAGGTTACTCCTCTCGATGCCGAATCGCTGGCCTCGCTGACTTCCGCGCCAGCGGCAGCGGCCGTGGAAGCTCCGCCAAAACCGGCGGAAGCTGAGGAGACTCCAGCGGCGAAGAAAGAAGCAGCAGAGACGGCCAAAAAGCCGGCAGCGGGAACGCAGGCCGTTGGCAGAACCATCCGCGTCGACATCGATCGGCTCGATACTTTGATGAATTTGTTCAGCGAGCTGTTGATCGACCGGGTTCGGTTAGAGCAGCTTGCAAGCGAGATCAAGCGCAACGACCTGACGGAGACGGTGGAGCATATGGCCCGCGTCAGCTCCGACTTGCAGAACATCGTGCTTAAGCTTCGCATGGTTCCGGTCGATTCCGTCTTCAATAGATTCCCGAGAATGGTGCGCGATCTCGCGAAGTCGCTCGACAAAAAAATCGATCTCGTCATTACCGGCGCGGACACCGAGCTGGACCGTACCGTTATCGACGAAATCGGCGATCCGCTCGTCCACTTGCTCCGCAACTCCGTCGACCATGGCATCGAAACGACGGCGAAGCGTCTTGAGGCAGGCAAGCCGGAGACCGGCACGATCAACCTTCGCGCGTATCATAGCGGGAACCACGTCTTTATCGAGGTGGAAGAGGACGGCGCAGGCATCAATCAAGAAAAGGTGCTCAAGACTGCGATCAAAAACGGCGTCATTACCGAAGAGGAAAGCAAGAAGCTGAATTCGAACGAGATCAACATGCTTATATTTGCTCCAGGCTTCAGCACGGCCGATAAAATCTCGGATATCTCGGGACGCGGCGTCGGACTGGACGTCGTCAAAACCAAAATCACGTCGCTTGGCGGCAACGTGACCGTTCATTCCGAATTCGGCAAGGGCACCAAATTTTCCGTCCAGCTCCCGCTGACGCTCTCCATCATTTCGGCCATGCTGATCAAGCTCGGTTCGGAGAAATACGCGATTCCGCTCACCTCGATTGTCGAGACGGGCATCGTGAAACGAAGCAGCATGCTGAACGTGCACGGAAACCGAATGATCAAGTTCCGCAACACCATCATTCCGGTCGTCTCGCTCAGCCAAGTGCTCGAATCGCCGGACTACGACGAGACGACGGAAGAAGAGAACGAAATGATCGTTATTCGCAAAGGCGAAAAATGGGCGGCCGTGCTTGTGGACGAGTTTATCGGCCAAAGCGAAATCGTCCTGAAATCGCTCGGTAAGTACTTAACGAATATTCATGCCATCTCCGGAGCCACGATTCTCGGCGACGGCCAAGTCGCGCTCATCATTGATCCGAACGCGTTAATTAAATAAGGGAGGTTATTGCGATGGGTGAAGAATTAAAGGTGATCGTATTCGCGCTGGGCAATGAGGAATACGGAATTGAAGTGGATCGTGTGCGCACGATCGAAAGACTGTCGCCGATTACGCGCGTTCCCAAAACGGCCGCTTTCATCAAAGGCGTTATCAACCTTCGCGGCGTCGTCGTGCCGGTCATCGACTTAAGAGGCCGCTTTAATCTGGAGGAGACGGCTCCAACCGAGCATTCCCGGATCATCGTAGTCGCCGTCGGAGAAGTTGAAGTCGGCTTTATCGTCGATTCGGCGAATGACGTTATCGATATCGACACGGACGACATCGACACGCCGCCGGAAATCGTGGGCGGAATCAAGGCTAAATACTTGCGGGGCATTGCCAAGCTTGGGGAAGGACGCCTGCTGATTATGCTGAATCTTGCGGAAGTGCTGAACCGTAATGAAATTGTTCAAATCGAGCAGCTTGAGGTTTAACCCGTGGCGGCATTCGACTCGTTCCAAGCGTTTGAACTGGATGTTCTGAAGGAAGTAGGCAATATCGGGGCGGGAAACGCGGCAACCGCGCTTTCTAAGCTTCTGGACAAGCCGGTCGACATGGCGGTTCCGAAGGTTAGCCTTCTGCCGTTCGAAGAGGTCGCGGAACGCGTAGGCGGAGCGGAGCAGATTGTGCTTGCCGTATTTCTGCGCGTCGAGGGCGAAGCTCCCGGCAACATGTTTTTTATTATCGAAGAACCGGCGGCCAGACGCATGCTTAATCAGCTGGTGTCGCTGAATCATCAGGAGAGCGAAGGCTACTCCGAGATGGAATTGTCGGCTTTGTGCGAGATCGGCAACATTTTGGCAGGCTCTTACTTATCGTCCCTGGCCGATTTCACGAAGCTTCCGATGGCGCCGTCCGTTCCTTCGATTGCCCTCGATATGGCGGGCGCGATCTTAAGCTACGGTTTGATGCAATATGGTGAGATGGGCGATTCCGCCATGTTAATCGAAACGACGTTTATCGAGGATCGACAAGCTTTGGAAGGCCATTTCTTCCTTATCCCTGATCCGGATTCATTCACGAAAATATTCAAGGCACTGGGAGTCGATCTGGGATGAAAGGGCAGCCATTAGTGAAGGTGGGCATGGCGGATCTCAATATTGCGGTAGAGGGAGCCGTCCTGAAGACAACCGGTTTAGGCTCATGCGTCGGACTTACTTTGTTCGATCCCAAAAGCAAAGTAGCCGGCATGGCCCACGTCATGTTGCCCTCCTCCAGTATTGCCCGCGAGTCGCAAATCAATGTCGCGAAATACGCCGATACGGCCATCCCCGAGCTGCTGGAACGCATGAAAGCGGCGGGGGCGCGAGTGGAGCGGATGGAGGCGAAGATGGCCGGCGGCGCTCAAATGTTCGCGCTGGGCGGCTCCGACACGCTTCGGATTGGACCGCGCAACGTCGAGAGCTGCACGGAGATGCTGAGCCGCTACGGCATTCCGATCAAAGCCCAGGATACCGGAGGCAGCTACGGAAGAACGGTCGAATTTGACAGCGAAAAGGGCATTCTATTTATTAGAAGCGTGCAGTTTGGCGTAAAGGAGATTTAAGATGCTGGGTACATGGCGATGGAATGTAGCTTTCGGCATATTGGGAGTGACGCTGACCGCGTTATTCTCATTCGGCAACAATCCTCCCGCCGTTGTTATGCTCAGAGGATTGTACGCATTCGCGGCATTTTTCCTTTTGGCTTACGTCGCGCGGGTTATTCTTGCTCTCATTCTGCGGCCGCCGTCCATGGCGTTGCCTGGAGAGCCTCAGAATGAGCCGTCCGAGAAAGGACGACAGCTTGATGTCACGACGCCCGATGAGGGCGACGATTTGAATGATTTGCTAAAAGCGCAGCTGCAGGGAGGGAGCTCGGATGACCATTCTACGAATCAAAGACAACAGGAAGCCGAGTTTCGACCATTGGCTCCTCCTCAATTCGTATCAAACACTAACAAACAACCAGAAGAATTGGCGAAAGCCATACGTCACCTGACAGGAGAGTGAGTCGATGACCGAGCTAAAGACGCCTCATTTGACAAACATCCAGATGTGGCAAGCGTGGAAAGAGCATGGAGACGTTGACGCGAAGAAACAGTTGATTGAAAATTATTTGCCGCTTGTCGATTACGTAACAAACAGGATGGCGATCGGATTGCCTAAAAACGTCATTAAGGACGATCTTGCCAGCAACGGCGTCATGGGTTTAATTGATGCCATCGAAAAATTCGATTATTTGCGCGGCCTGCAATTCGAAACTTACGCATCGTGGCGCATTCGCGGCGCCATTATCGATGGTCTTCGCCAAGGCGACTGGGTTCCACGTTCCGTGCGGGAGAAAGCGAAGCGGGTCGAGGACGCCTATCAGCACTTGGAGCAGAAATACATGCGTTCGGTATCGGACGCCGAAGTCAGCGATTATTTGCAAGTGTCGGAGAAGGAGTTCGTGACGATGCTCCAGGATATTTCCGTCGCGTCGATATGCTCCCTCGAAGATCCGATCCGCGAGGAAGAGTCGGAAACCCGCATGTCTCTCCTGGTCGACGACAAAGCCAAAAATCCTGATCATAAGGTTCATGAATTTTATTTGAAGGACTCCCTTGCTCGAGGCATCGACAGGCTGACCGAGAAGGAAAGAACCGTCGTTTCCTTGTTTTATTATGAGGAGCTTTCGCTCAGCGAAATCGCGGAAGTCATGTCGTTATCTCCTTCGCGAATTTCGCAGCTACACTCCAAGGCTATTCTGCGATTGCGGGCGGCGCTCGCGAATCAGAAGGACCAACTTATGCAGCATTAGAGAGGGGGGAGTAAGGTGGACATTCCACAGCTAGACTCTTACTTGCGTATCCAGACATCAGCCGACAAGCTGTCTGCCTTCCTTACGTTTAATCGAATGACGGACGAATTCTCTTGTTCCGTCTCCGAGCTTACGCAATTCATACGCAGCAAGGGCGTTGTCCACGGACTCCGAACCGATGTGCTGGAACAAATCTGCCACAACCCTGTAGCATTCTGCAAAGAACAAGTAAACATCGCTCAAGGCGACAATCCGCCTGCCGGAAAGGATGGATACGTTCGTTTCGTATTCGATATGGAAGACGAAGAACTTAAGCCGGCCGAAGGCCAGGATGGGAAAGTCGATTTGAAGGAAGTGACAAAGCTTAAGAACGTTAAGCGCGGCCAATTAATCGCAGAGCTGATCGAACCCCTTGCCGGGCCCTCTGGGATGACGGTTACGGGAGAGGAGATCGCGCCGAAATACGGCAAGCGAGCGCGCTTCAAAATAGGCAAAAACGTGGTGCTGAACGGAGAACAGACGGCCTTGTACGCGGCGATTGACGGACTGGTGACCATGACGGAGAAAGGAAAAACAAACGTGTTCCCCGTTTATGAGGTCAACGGCGACGTCGATTACAGCGTCGGCAACATCGATTTTGTCGGCACCGTCGTCATACGAGGCAACGTTCTGAACGGATTCCGAGTCCGGGCGTCCGGCGATATTCGCGTCGTGGGAGGCGTCGAAGGGGCGGAGCTGGAATCGGAAGGCTCCATCGAAATTACTAGCGGCATTATGGCCGGCAACAAGGGCTTCGTGAAGGCGGGGCGGAATGTCAAAAGCTCCTTCATTCAAGACGGCATCGTATACGCGGGCGAAGACGTGATCGTGTCGCAAAGCATCATGCATTCCTCAGTCAAAGCGGGGAAGAACGTTGTTTGCTCCGGTGCCAAAGGGCTTATCGTCGGCGGCGTTATTCAAGCCGGAGAGCAGGTCGTCGTCAGAACGCTTGGCAATATGATGTCGACTGCAACCGTCGTTGAGGTAGGCGTAAATCCGCAGCTCCGAGAAGAGCTGCTACAGCTGCGTTCGACTATAAAGCAGTCATACGAAAGCAACGAGAAGACGGAAAAAGCGCTTGTCCTGTTGGATCAGCTCGCGGCCGCCGGACAGCTGTCGCCGGAGCGTCTCGAGCTTCGAGCCAAGTTAAACGCGACGAAGCGCCAGACGAACGCGGTCATCGATGAATCCAAAGCCAGGATGCTGGAAATCGAAAAAACGCTCGAAGACACCGACCGCTCCAAGGTGAATGTTAGCGGAACGGTGTTCGGAGGGGCCAAGGTTGTCATCGGCAGATACACCAAATTCGTCAAAGACAGCGCGCAGCGAATTTCCTTCCGTCTAGTGGATGGAGATATCGCGCTCACGCCTTACCATTCATAGCCGAGCCCAAAGCGAAGGAGAGTGGCAGCGTGACGTTTAAGCCTTTGGATCTGCAGATCTCCGTTCCAAGGACGCAGGAATACGGCGGCATGCATCAGCAGGCGCTGCAACGTCCGATCGCGGAACAAACGATGCTCGCCAGCCAGTCTGCCAAGCAGACGGAGGAGCTTCGCCGTCAAAATACGGGGATCGAAAAATCTTCAAATCTTGACGTGAAAACGGATCAAGATAGCGCAGATGGAAAAGCTTATAAGAAGCGGAAGAAAAAACGGGATGCTTCGAATCAAGGCGAAGAAAGCAGCTTGGAGCCCCCGGCTCATCCGTTCAAAGGTCATCATTTTGATATTAAATTTTAATCCCAATCGAAAGATCAATACCTGATTACAGTTTAAAGGCGGGATGGAACCGATGGATCCGTGGCAAACGGTTGTACTTGTCGGAGCGGTTGTCATCATGGTTGCCTTCTTCATGCCGAAGAAGAAACCGGAAGCGGATCAATCCACGCAATCGGTGCGCAACATGGAAACGGCTCTCGATCAATTCATGGAAAACATGGAGAAAGACAATGATCAGATTATGAAGCTGGTCGCGGAAGCCCAGAAAACCTCTAAGCAGGAGGCCGAAAAAAAAGATGAGCGGATTGCTTCGCTAGAGCAGCGGTGCGGACAGCTTGAGAAGCTGCTTCAGGATTCCGTCGTTGGACCCGCGTTAGCTGCGGCCCAGCCTCAGCCTCGGCGCGTACTATCGCAAGCCGCCCAATTGGAAGCGTCGTCAGTCGGATACGGCGAGCTTGGCGGTCAGGGACAACCGGCTGCAAGCCAGGCAGTCCCGGAGGAAGATGCATGGTCGGCCGGGCAATCTCCTGAAGCCGAGAAGGAGTCGGCGGCCAAGTCGAACTCGATACACGCGAGATATGCCGAATTGTTCCAGCTGCACGGCGAAGGCAAGTCGGTAGAGGCGATCGCCAAGAAGCTGGGAATGAACAAAGGCGAGGTTCAGCTTATCATTGGACTCTCCAAGCAGGAGGAAGCCGCCCATGTCTAACCGAAGAACGTTTCTTCTCGGGCTTGGCTCCGGCATTATAATCGGGGCGCTGTTGCTGCAGCTTTTTATTATGGGGGAAACAAGCCAGGACCGGCTGAACGAAATCAGCGAGGAGCTGCAGAACGAGCCTCTCGAGACCGGGATTGCTACTGATCCTCCAGATCAGACGGCAACGGACGTCCCGCAAGAAGAGGCGCCGGGGAATACCCCTGAGCAAACGCCCGTACCTGCGACGACAGCGCCCGAAGCAGCGTCGCCGTCTGCCGGAGCTGCTGTGACCGCTTCGGCCGTATCGTCGGCTAACGGTAATTTGCGACTTATACATATCGTGCACGGCACAACGCTAGAACAAGCTGCGGCGAAGTTTTCGGAGAGCGGGATAATAGAAGATGCAGGCGCATTCATTGCCGAAATGCAAAAACAAAATCTGTTGGTTCGGGCCGGTTATTATGTTCTCGCCAAAGACTCGGGTATTGAAGCGGCCATAAAAGCCGTCACCAGCAAGCCCTATAGTCAAGGTGAGGCTGAGCAGATCATCGCCAATCAGTAATAACATTCGAATATCGACAAAATGTGATCTGATATTCAATGAGTCCTTGCACCGCATGCCCAACTGTGATATATTAAATGACGGTGTTAAAAACACACGGTAATCAATTCCGTTAACGGTGCTTTCGCCCGGCGAAAGTTTTAACGGAAGATGCGATTAGCGGAGGGACACACAAAAACCATTACAGGAGGTGTTGAAGAATGGCGGTTATTTCCATGAAACAGCTTCTCGAAGCTGGGGTACACTTCGGTCATCAGACTCGTCGTTGGAACCCGAAGATGGATCGTTATATCTTCACAGAAAGAAACGGAATTTACATTATCGACTTGCAAAAAACGGTTAAGAAAGTTGACGAAGCGTACAACTTTGTTAAATCGATCGCTGCAGAGGGCGGCACTATGCTGTTCGTCGGCACGAAGAAGCAAGCTCAAGATTCGGTGAAGGAAGAAGCCGAGCGTTGCGGCAACTTCTACATCAACCAGCGCTGGCTGGGCGGCACGCTGACGAACTTCCAAACGATTCAGAAGTGTATCGACCGTCTGAAGCAACTGGAGAAATGGGAAGAGGACGGCACTTTCGAAGTTCTTCCTAAGAAAGAAGTTATCATTCTCCGCAAGGAGAAGGAACGCCTCGAGAAATTCTTGGGCGGCATCAAAGGCATGAAAGGCCTGCCTAGCGCGTTGTTCGTAATCGATCCTCGCAAAGAGCGTATCGCGGTTGCGGAAGCTCGCAAGCTCGGTATCCCAATCGTAGGTATCGTTGACACGAACTGCGATCCGGACGAAATCGACTACGTTATCCCTGGTAACGACGACGCGATCCGCGCTGTTAAGCTTCTTACAGCTAAGATGGCTGACGCTATCGTGGAAGCGAACCAAGGCGAACAAACAACAGCTTAAGCCTAACGGCTATGGCGTTACCATGCAAACAACAAAGGGTGGTCAGAAGGTGCAAACCTCTCACTGCCCTTTTTTTGAACAAAAATCGGATGTAAACTTTTAGGAGGGTTTCACATGGCAGTAAGCGCAAGCGCGGTAAAAGAACTACGTGAGAGAACGGGAGCAGGCATGCTCGATTGCAAAAAAGCGCTGGACGAAACGGGCGGCGACGTTGAAAAAGCGATCGCGCTGCTTCGCGAGAAGGGCCTTGCGGCTGCAGCTAACAAAGCTGGCCGTATCGCTACGGAAGGCGTAGTTGAATCCTACATACATGCTGGAGGCCGTATCGGCGTTCTGGTTGAAGTCAACTGCGAAACGGACTTCGTTGCGAAGACGGATCAATTCCGTGAGTTCGCTAGAGACATCGCGATGCAAATCGCGGCGGCTAATCCGAAGTTCGTGCGTCGTGAAGAAGTTCCTGCCGACGAGATCGAGAAGGAAAAAGAAATCCTGAAAAACCAGGCTCTTAACGAAGGCAAGCCGGAAAAAATCGTCGAGAAAATGGTTGAAGGCCGCATCTCGAAATATTATGAAGAGTATTGCTTGCTTGAGCAATCCTTCATCAAAGATCCAGACAAAACAATCTCCGAGCTGCTGAACGAAAAAATTAGCAAAATCGGCGAAAATATTTCGATCCGTCGCTTCGTTCGTTACGAGCTGGGCGAAGGCCTTGAGAAGAAAGTCGATAACTTCGTTGAAGAAGTTATGGCTCAAGCGAAACTGTAATCCGAACGCACAGGCGGGGCGGGGCGTCCGCCCCGCCTTGCTTTTGTCTAAAGAGATTGGTCTCATCGCACGGCTGTATTAATTTAGAGTGGCCTCGTTCGCGAGGTGCATGATGGAGGTATATACGTTGGAACATCCTGTATTTAAACGCATCGTCTTGAAAGTGAGCGGCGAATCCTTGTCCGGCAACGAAGGGTACGGCATCGAAGCTTCCGTCATTTCATCCATCGCCAATCAGGTGAAGGAAGTCGTCGAGCTCGGCGTAGAAGTTGCTATCGTTGTCGGCGGGGGTAACATCTGGAGAGGAATTGCCGGCACGGCCAAAGGCATTGACCGCGCCACGGCAGACTATATGGGCATGCTGGCCACGGTTATGAACTCGCTTGCTCTTCAAGACGCGCTGGAGCAAATCGATGTGCCAACACGCGTGCAAACTTCGATTGCCATGCAGCAAATCGCGGAGCCTTACATTAGACGCCGCGCTATCCGCCACCTGGAGAAAGGTCGGGTCGTCATTTTTGCAGCAGGCACGGGCAATCCGTTCTTCTCGACGGATACGACGGCAGCTCTGCGCGCGGCGGAGATCGAAGCGGAAGTCATCCTCATGGCCAAAAACAAAGTCGACGGCGTTTACTCCGCCGATCCGTTCAAGGACGAGACGGCTCAGAAGTTCGAAGAGCTGACGTATCTGGACGTGCTCAATTTGAATCTCGGCGTTATGGATTCTACCGCTTCGTCGCTCTGCATGGACAACAATATTCCTTTAATCGTGTTCTCCATCACGGAGAATGGCAATATTAAACGTGTCGTGCTAGGAGAAAAAATCGGCACCATCGTGAAAGGAAGTGCAAAATAATGCCGCAATCAATCAAAAAAAACGCGGAAGAACGGATGGAGAAAGCGATTGGCGCTTTGAGACGCGACCTGTCGACGCTTCGCGCCGGCAAAGCAAGCCCTGCATTGCTGGATCGCGTACAAGTTGAGTATTACGGCGCGATGACGCCGCTAAATCAGCTTGCAAACATTAATACGCCGGATTCGCGTACGCTTATGATTCAGCCTTGGGACAAATCGTCCGTTGCCGCCATCGAGAAAGCGATTCTGAAATCGGATCTAGGCTTGACGCCTTCGAATGACGGGTCTGCGATTCGCATCTCGGTTCCCCCTCTGACAGAAGAGCGCCGCGCGGAGCTCGTAAAAACATCCAAAAAATTCGGTGAAGACGCGAAGGTCGCGATTCGTAATATTCGACGCGACGCGAACGACGACGTGAAGAAGCTTGAGAAAACGGATATTTCCGAGGATGAGTCCCGCCGCCATCAAGAAGATATCCAGAAGACGACAGACAAGTATATTGCCGAAGTGGATAAAGTGCTATCCGCCAAAGAAAAAGAGATTATGGAAGTGTAAAACGACTGCAGAGCCCCTCCGCTAGGTGGGGTTACGTTTTTACCATAACTCGATGAATTGGATTGCTTGCACCTACATTATAATGGCCTTCGGTTGGGAGGAAGCTAGATGATCAAGCGACTATGGGCCAAACTGGGCCTTTCATCCTCACCGACTGCCGAATCGCTCTCTTCCGAAAATATCCCTGTCCATGTCGCCATCATTATGGATGGGAATGGGCGATGGGCGAAGAAGCGCGGCTTGCCGCGGATGGCAGGCCATCATTCCGGGATGAAGACGGTGAAGCGAATAACCATTGCCGCAGATCGGCTTGGCGTCAAATATTTGACTTTATACGCTTTTTCCACGGAGAATTGGAAAAGGCCGAAGGCGGAAGTGGATTTCCTCATGAAGCTTCCGCAGCAATTTCTGGATATCGAGCTGGATGAGCTCGTCTCCAACAACGTGCAAGTTCGAATGATGGGCTCTCGCGACAACCTGCCGCCGCATACCATCAACGCTTTGGAAGAGGCGATAAGCAAGACCGCGAATAATACCGGGCTTGTCCTGAACTTTGCGCTCAATTATGGCAGTCGCATGGAAATGCTGGATGCGATTCGGGACTTAGCCAAGGATGTGAAGGACGGAAAGCTCGCGCCGGGCGATATCGACGAAGAGGCCATGTCCGAGAGGTTATTGTCCAGCGGCTTGCCGGATCCGGATCTGCTCATCCGTACGAGCGGGGAGCTGCGTCTCAGCAATTTCATGTTATGGCAGCTGGCGTACAGCGAATTATGGTTTACGGACGTATATTGGCCTGAATTTACGGAAAAGCATTTTTATGAGGCCATCGGTCAATATCAGCGAAGAGCCCGGCGGTACGGCGGATTATAGCTTCATCTGACGGAGTGTGACTACATTTGAAACAACGTTTGGTTACGGGGATTATCGCGGGAGCGTTTTTTTTAGCTCTTACCTTCATCGGTGGGGCATTCTACACGGGTTTGCTCGTGCTTCTCGCCATTATCGGATTTACTGAATATGCCAGAATGAACGGCGTTGCTCCGCTTCACCCTACGTCTTTGCTTGGGTACGCGGGGGTGCTGTATTTTACGCTGCCATGGGAAACATGGGACGTCAGCTTGCCTTCTCCATTAACGATTCTATGGATGCTGGCGTTTCTTCTATTGGCAATAACCGTCATTACGAAAAACAATACGACGATCGACGGAGCGGCTCTCATGCTGCTTGGGGCTCTATACGTCGGCTACGGCTTCTCCGCTATGATCTCGGTTCGCGCATTGGACGAACACGGTTTGTTCTGGACGTTCCTCTCATTCGGCTGCATTTGGGCATCGGATGTGGGGGCGTATTTCGTCGGACGAGCTATCGGCAAGAGAAAGCTGTGGCCATCAATCAGCCCTAACAAAACCATCGAAGGGGCTCTTGGGGGTGTCCTGCTGTCGCTGATCGTTGCTGTAATTTTCGCCTTTTTCAATCCTGAGGCGATTACGATAGGGAAAGCGCTGATCATCGGCGTGTTAGCGGCCGTTGCCGGTCAATTCGGTGATCTTATTCAATCCGCATACAAACGTGTTCGGAATATAAAGGATACGGGGACTCTGCTGCCAGGCCATGGCGGCGTGCTCGATCGCTGCGACAGTTGGTTGATCGTCTTCCCTTTGCTGTTGCTCACGGAGCTTATTCCCGTTTAAGTGAATGTACGAGAAGCTGCTTCGGACGTATGAACTTTAATGCTGAACATCGAAATTTCGAACTCTCATTTCAGGCGTTGGAGGAACTCTTTTGAAAAAAATCGCATTGCTAGGGTCGACCGGCTCCATCGGGACGCAAACGCTTGATATTGTCCGGCATCATCCGGAGCAGTTCCGGGTTACCGCTCTATCGGCGGGCGGGAATGTAGACCTTGCCGTCAAGCAAGCCAAGGAATTTAAGCCGGGCATTATCAGCTTAGCTTCGAAAGAGCTTGCGGATGAAGCTCGGCCGCATCTGCCTTCGGGCACGAAGGTCGTATACGGAGACGAAGGATTGATCGAAGTCGCGGCAGCGACCGATGCGGATACGGTCGTGACGGCCATCGTCGGAAGCCGCGGATTGCCTGCCACGCTGGCGGCGATTGAAGAGGGCAAAACAATAGGTCTCGCGAACAAGGAAACGCTTGTCACCGCGGGACATCTTGTCATGCAGCGCGCCAAACAACGCGGCGTTGCGATATTGCCGATCGACAGCGAGCACTCCGCTCTATTCCAATGCTTAAACGGTGAACGGAGAGCCGATGTGCTGGGCATCACGTTGACGGCTTCGGGAGGCTCGTTCCGGGACCGGACGCGGGCCGAGCTCGAAGGCGTCACCGTTGCCGAAGCGCTGAATCATCCGAACTGGTCGATGGGAGCCAAAATTACGATCGATTCGGCGACGATGGTGAACAAAGGGTTGGAGGTTATCGAAGCGAGATGGCTGTTCGATCTCGAGTACGACCGAATTAACGTGCTCATCCATCCGGAGAGCATTATTCATTCCTTTGTGGAATTCGTGGATCATAGCATCATCGCACAGCTAGGCATGCCGGATATGCGCGTGCCGATTCAGTATGCGCTGACGTATCCGGGGCGCATGACGACGCCGACGGAACGACTTAACTTGGCGGATGTCGCGAAGCTTCAGTTCCGCGCGATGGACTATGAGCGGTACCCTTGTCTGAGACTCGCATTCGATTGCGGGCGAATGGGGCATTCGGCTCCAGCTGTGTACAATGCGGCCAACGAAATCGCAGTCGCTCGTTTCTTGAGAGGAGAGATTTCCTTCCTCGACATCGAACGGGTTCTGGAGACGGTAGTGGAACGGCATGATGCGCGCGAAATCTTCGATTTGGAATCGATTGCCGAAGTGGATCAATGGGCGAGGGAGCTAGCGGCGACGGTGTGACCCTACCCAAAAAGTGGTTCTCTTGTATCGGGCGGGAGAATAATGATAATCTATGTACAGGCCGTAACGAACAGGAGGCAACACTGCAATGGGAATGATTGGGGTCGTTTTGTCGACAGTGCTCGTGTTTTTCGTCATTGTCACCATTCATGAATGGGGGCATTATTTTTTCGCCAAACGCGCAGGCATCTTGGTAAGAGAATTCGCGATAGGGTTTGGTCCTAAGCTATTCTCGGTCAAACGAGGCGAAACCCGATATACGCTGCGGCTCGTACCGGCCGGCGGCTTCGTTCGCATGGCTGGCGAGGATCCGGAAATCGTGGAGGTTCAGCCCGGACAGACCGTAGCCGTGAGAGTCAAAGATAATCAAGTAACCCGTATCTATCTGGATCGTCTGGACGAACGCACGGGGACGGTTCGCGGCGAAGTGGAAACGGTTGATTTGGAACGGGACCTCGCGATCAAGCTTCTGATAGAAGGAGAATCCGAATCGTTCCAAGTCCATCCGCAGGCGCTGGTCATCTCGAAAGGAAAAGACACGCAAATCGCGCCGATCGACAGGCATTTCGGAAGCAAGCCCGTGCGCAAGCGCGCAATGGCTATATTTGCCGGTCCCATGATGAATTTTATTCTGGCTTTCGTGTTGTATGCCGTGTATGCTCAGATGGTGGGCATGCCGGTCGACAACCCGGATAAGCTGATCATCCGTACGATCGAGAGCAATATGCCGGCCGCGGGCGTCGACCTTAGAAAAGGCGATATCGTTGAATCCGTTGGCGGCGTGAAGATTGGCGCGGACCTCGAGAAAATGATCGACATGATCGGCAAGTCTCCCGGGACGCCGATTGAGATGAAGATCATCAGGGAAGGCCAGACGCATACGGTGCAAGTTACGCCGATGGCGAACGAGGATGGAATCGGCAAGGTCGGCATCAGCGCGACGCCGCCTATGCGGGCGGCAACGTTCGGAGAGACGATTACCCGGGCGGCCGATCTGATGAAGGTGTCGACGGAGTTTATATTCGAAAGCTTCAAAATGCTCATAACGGGCCAATTCAACTTCGACGATCTTGGCGGACCGGTGCGCACGGCGAACGTGACGGCCGAAATCGCGAAGAAAGGAATCGTTCAACTCACTTCGTGGACGGCGCTGCTCAGCTTGTATTTAGGCATTTTCAACCTGCTGCCTGTTCCGGCACTGGATGGAAGCCGCCTTATTTTCCTCGGGCTGGAAGCCGTCAGGAGGAAGCCGATCGATCCGAACAAAGAAAGCATGGTCCATTTCATAGGCTTTGCGATGCTGATGCTATTGATGGTCGCCGTAACCTATAATGATATTTTACGATTAGTTCGAGGGGAGTAGTCTGTCGCCCATGTCCAAGGAAAAAGGTTTTGTTACCGAAATTACGCCGCAAAGCGAAGATTTCTCGAGATGGTATATCGATGTCATCAAAAAAGCGGAGCTTATGGATTATTCGCCGGTACGTGGCTGCATCGTCTTCCGTCCGGAAGGCTATGAGCTGTGGGAGAACATCCAGCGCGATCTGGACCGCCGCTTCAAGGAAACGGGCCACCGCAATGCTTACTTCCCTCTCTTCATCCCGGAGAGCTTCTTCCAGAAGGAGAAGGAGCATGTCGAAGGCTTCAATCCGGAGCTGCCGTGGGTAACGGAAGCGGCGGGCGAGAAGCTCGAGGAACGGCTTGCCATCCGTCCGACTTCGGAGACGATGATCGGGCATATGTACGCGAAATGGATTCAGTCCTACCGCGATCTTCCGGTGCTCATTAACCAATGGGCTAACGTCGTACGCTGGGAGAAGCGCACGCTGCCGTTCCTTCGCACAAGCGAATTTCTCTGGCAAGAAGGACATACGGCTCACGAGACCGAAGAGGAAGCGCGCCAGGAAACGATGCAAATGCTGGACGTCTATACCAGCTTTGTTGAGGATTTCTTAGCGATTCCGGTCATCAAAGGCGAGAAGACGCCGTCTGAGCGATTCGCCGGAGCCGTGGATACTTATTCTATCGAAGCGATGATGAAGGACGGCCGCGCCGTGCAGGCGGGCACGTCCCACTACCTTGGCAACAAGTTCGCCATCGCCTTCGACATCAAATATTTGGACCGCGAGAATACGCTGCAATATGCTCATACGACTTCATGGGGCGTCAGCACGCGCCTGATCGGCGCGCTTATCATGGTTCACGGCGATGACCGCGGATTGGCTCTGCCGCCGAAGGTTGCGCCGACGCAGGTCATCATGATTCCGATCGGCCCTCCGAAGACGCGAGAGCAAGTGATCGGAAGAGTGGACGAGCTGTACGCGCAGCTGAAGAAAGCCGGCGTGCGCGTCAAGGTCGACGACCGTTCCGACGTGAGTCCGGGCTGGAAATTCAACGAATACGAAATGCGCGGCGTGCCGCTCCGCCTGGAGCTCGGTCCTCGCGATATGGAGAACGGCGTCGTTGTTCTCGTCTCGCGGATTACCGGAGAGAAACGAATCGTTCAACAGGATAATCTGGTTGCCGAAGTCGAGAAGATGCTGGAAGAAACGCATCAGGAAATGTTCAACCGCGCGAAAGCGTTCCGCGAAGACAATTCCCGTAGCGTAGACACCCTGGACGAAATGAAGTCGTTCCTCGAGGAACAGCGCGGCTTCGTAGAAGCCGGATGGTGCGGTTCCGCGGCGTGCGAGAAGCAGGTTAAAGAAGAAACGGGGGCGACGAGCCGGAACATTCCGTTCGAGCCGTCCACCTCGAAGCCGTCGTGTCTAGTATGCGGCGACGAAGCCAAACACACCGTCGTTTTCGCGCGTGCTTATTAGATGTGAGTTCAAAAAGTTCAGTTTTATTAAAAGCGGACTTTTTGAACGACCTTATTAAGAACTGTTTTCGGTTCGGATTAGGGCAGGAGTTGAAAGTGATGAGCCAAACCGGCGACAAGCGTCAGCGCTTCGAGCTGCTTCTGCAGCAAGCGGGGCTGCCGCATGAACTAATTCAGTCCTATTTTCAAGATGGATATATCGATCAAGTGATCGTTAGCAGCACTAACAGAGAATGGACGTTTTGCATCCGCAAAACGTCCATGGTTCCTTTGCAAGCCTATAATGGGTTATGCCAGGCGGTTCGGAGGAAGTTCGAGCATATCGCCGCGATAACCTTCGTCTTTCAATACGATCCTATCGTAGAGACCGAAAATATCGTTATGCAGTACTGGCCGCTCTTCATGGAATGGGCGCAAAGAGAAATCGCCTCCGTAAACGGCTGGCTGGTGAAAGCCTCCATCGAAGCGCAGGGAGACGGCATTACGCTTGCCTTGATGGATTCAACCGGCCTGGAGCTGGCGCGCAAGAAGCAGGTTGACGAAGCGATCGTTTCTTTCTACAAGACCCACTTTGACCGCGATTGCAGAGTGAAAATGATCGTGGGTGAAGCAAGGGCGGAAATCTATGAAGAATTCCAGCAGAAGATTGTGCAGGAAGAGCGCAACGTCGTCCAGCAGCTGATGGCGGACGCGATGGTCGAATCCGCCTCCGCCGAGGAGGACGGCGACGAGGTTGTCCGTCTGGCCGTCGGCTACGACATTCGCGAAGAAGCCGTGCCTCTTATGAACATTCAGGACGAAGAGAAGAAGATTACGGTGCAAGGCTCCGTATTCGGATTGGATGTGAAGGAGCTGCGTAACGGCAGCACGCTCTTCACGTTCAACGTAACAGATTTCTCGGATTCTATCGCCATGAAGATGTTCGCCAAGACAAAGGAAGACGTCAAAATTCTGTCTCAGCTGGCTAACGGCAAATGGGTGAAAGCCCGCGGACGGATCGAATACGACCGTTTCATGCAGGAGCCGGAGCTTGTTATGATGCCGAACGATCTGCATGAAATCAATTCTCCGCCGGAGCGGATGGACAAGGCCGAAGAGAAGCGGGTCGAATTCCATCTTCATACGACGATGAGCACGATGGACGCGGTCACGCCGATCGGCGATTATGTAAAGATGGCGGCCAAATGGGGCCACAAGGCGATCGCCGTCACGGATCACAGCAACGTGCAATGCTTCCCGGATGCGGTGAAAGCGGCCAAGAAGCACGGCATGAAGGTGCTGTTCGGCTTGGAGGGGAACGTGGTTAACGACGCGGTGCCGATGGTGCTGAATTCACGCTCCGAGACGATGGCGACGGCGACTTATATTGTCTTCGATATCGAGACGACGGGATTGTCCGTCATGAACAACAAAATTATCGAGCTTGCGGGCGTACGGATGCGGGAAGGTAAGGAAGTAGACCGATTCTCGACCTTCATCAACCCGCACGAGAAGATCCCTTATCATATTCAGCAGCTAACCAATATTAACGACGAGATGGTGAAGGACGCTCCCGAGCTTGAGCCGATGCTTCGCGAGTTCGTCGAGTTTATCGGTGACGATATTCTCGTTGCCCATAACGCGAGATTCGATATCGGCTTCATTCAGGCGAACCTGAAAACGATCGGTCTCCCGGAATTAACGAATCCCGTGCTAGACACGTTGGAGCTGGCAAGATTCCTTCACCCTACGATGAAGAATCATAGGCTCAACACGCTTGCCGACAAGTACAAAATCAGTCTTGAAAATCATCACCGCGCCATCGACGACTCGATCGCCCTGGGCGGCGTGTTGTTCGGATTGATCGGAGACGCGGCGGAACGCAACATCAAAGACCTGCATCAGCTTAATGATTACGTGGGACTTGATCTTTCGAACCAGAGACCGTTCCATTGCAATATTTACGCTCTTAATGCGATAGGGAAGAAGAACTTATTCCGTTTAATTTCATTATCTCATACCGACTATTTCAAGAAGGTAGCCACCATCCCGAAAAGCAAGCTCGTGGAATTGCGAGAAGGTCTACTCATCATATCCGGCTGCGAGAAAGGCGAGTTTTTCGAGACGGTGCTGAACAAATCGTACGACGAAGCCAAGGAAGTGGCTGAATTCTACGATGTGCTCGAAATTCAGCCAATCGATTTCTACATGCACCTCGTGGAGAAGGGACTCGTCGGCAGCCGCGCGGAGCTGGAGGAAGCGATGCGCCGAATCTGCCAGATCGGAGACGAGCTAGGCAAGAAGGTGATCGCGACCGGCAACGTGCATTATTTGAACCCGCGGGACAAGCTGTACCGCGATATTACGATCCACGGCATAACGGGCTTCAGTCCGTTGAAAAATCAGCGAAAGCCGGACGCTCATCTGAGAACCACGGACGAGATGCTGGAGGAGTTCAAGTTCCTGGGCGAAGCCCGCGCCAAGGAAGTCGTTGTGACGAATACGTCCGAGCTGGCGGACCGCTTCGAGACGTACGACATGTTCCCGAAGGAGCTGTTCACGCCTAACATCGAAGGGGCGGACGAAGAAATCCGCAACACTTGCTACGAAACAGCCAAATCGATGTACGGGGACAATCTTCCGCAGGTCGTCATCGACCGGCTGGAGAAAGAGCTTGTCCCGATCATTAAGTACAAGTTCTCCGCGAACTATTTGATTTCCGAGAAGCTGGTCAAAAAATCGAACCGGGACGGCTACTTGGTCGGCTCCAGGGGATCCGTAGGCTCCTCCGTCGTCGCCACGTTCCTCGGCATATCCGAGGTTAATCCGCTTCCTGCGCATTATCTCTGCCTGAATAAGGAATGCAAGCACAGCGAATGGTTCCTCGACGGCAGCGTGCCGAGCGGCTTCGACCTTCCCGCCAAGGATTGCCCGGACTGCGGCAAGCCTATGAAAGGCGAAGGACAGGATATTCCGTTCGAGACGTTCCTGGGCTTCAAAGGCGACAAGGTCCCCGATATCGATCTTAACTTCTCGGGCGAATATCAGCCGATCGCGCATAACTTCACCAAGGAGATGTTCGGGGAGAAATGCGTGTACCGCGCGGGAACGATCGGCACCGTCGCGGAGAAGACGGCGTACGGCTTCGCGAAGAAATACGAGGAAGAGCATCACAAGAAGTGGCGGGGAGCGGAGCTCGCGAGACTGGCGAGCGGCTGTACCGGCGTGAAGCGAAGCACCGGACAGCATCCGGGCGGCATCGTCGTCGTTCCCGATTATATCGAAGTGGAAGACGTCACGCCGGTGCAGTATCCGGCCGACGATACGTCGGCGGAATGGAAGACGACGCATTTCGACTACCACGCCTTCGACGAAAACTTGCTGAAGCTCGATATTCTGGGGCACGATGATCCGACGATGATGCGCATGCTGCAGGATTTGACCGGCGTCGATCCGACGACGATCCCGATGAACGATCCGAAGGTCATGAGCATGTTCAACTCGACGGAAGCGCTCGGGGTACGGCCGGATCAGATCAAATCTTCCGTCGCCACCTACGGGGTTCCGGAGATGGGAACGAAGTTCGTTCGTCAGATGCTTCAGGAGACGCAGCCGTCTTCGTTCGCCGACTTGCTCCAAATTTCCGGTCTGTCCCACGGGACGGGCGTATGGCTCGGCAACGCGCAGGAGCTCATCAAGAACGGAACGTGCAACATCAAAACCGTTATCGGCTGCCGCGACGACATCATGTTATACCTGATCTACAAAGCGGGCATGGATGCCGGCCTGGCCTTCAAAATTACGGAGAGCGTTCGTAAGGGTAAGGGCCTCACGCAGGAATGGATCGACGAAATGAAGCGCTGCAAGGTGCCGCAATGGTACATCGATTCCTGTCTGCGCATCGAATACATGTTCCCGAAGGCGCACGCGGCGGCCTACGTTATTTCCGCGGTGCGCACGGCCTTCTTCAAACTTTATTATCCGATTCAGTATTACGCGACGTACTTTACGGTCCGCGCCGACGATTTCGATCTCGAGCTGCTCTGCCAAGGCTACGATGCGATCTACCGCAAGCTGGTGGAGATCGAGGCCAAAGGCTTCAACGCGACGCCGAAAGAGAAAAACATGGTGTCGCAGCTGGAGATGTCGCTGGAAATGACGGCGAGAGGCTTCTCCTTCAAGCCGATCGACCTGTATCGCTCCGACGCGATCAAGTTCCAGGTTGACGGCGACTCGCTGATCCCGCCGTTCGCCGCGATTGCGGGCATCGGCGATAACGCCGCGCGCAACATCGCCGCCGCAAGAAACGATGGAGAGTTTTTGTCCATCGAGGACTTCCAGATGAAGTCGAAAGCGACGAAGACGATCATAGAGGTACTAAATGGCATGGGCTGCTTCCGCGGCTTGCCGGAGTCGAACCAGCTATCTTTGTTTTAGGGTCAGCTAGAAATCATTTCTTGTCACGTATTAGCGATTATGTTATAATTTTTGTGGCAATGATGAGGATAGATTCTTGATGCAGAAGAGTGGGGAAACCCACTCTTTACGTTTTGTATTCGGCAATATCACATTGCACCCACACAGGAGGTTTTTTCATTTTGAGCACATCCACTATCAAATCCGCTGTTGAGGCTTTGGTTCAGCCATACCTTAACGATAATGGCTTTGAGCTGGTCGACATTGAATATATCAAGGAAGGCAGCAATTGGTTCTTGCGCATATTCGTAGACAAGGAAGGCGGCATCGACATCGACGAGTGCGGACGGATCAGCGAATTCGTAAGCGAGCAACTCGACAAAAACGATCCGATCTCCGGCGCTTATTTCCTGGAGGTTTCGTCTCCGGGCGCGGAAAGACCGCTTAAGAAGCCCGAGGACGTACGCAAGGCCGTCGGCAAATTCGTTCTTGTCACTACATACGAGCCGGTAGACGGCGCCAAAGAATTCGAAGGCCATCTGGTGTCGTTCGACGGGGACACGGTTGTCGTGAAGACCGGCAAAAAAGAACACAGCATTCCTTACGGCAAAGTCGCTAGCGCAAGACTCGCCATTCAATTTTAATTTTTCTTCTATTATGAAAGGGGGACCAACGTTCCAATGAGTATGGATTTTATTGAAGCACTGCAGGAAATCGAGAGAGAGAAGGGTATCGCCAAGGATGTGCTGCTCGAGGCGATCGAAGCTGCGCTTATTTCCAGCTACAAACGTAATTTTAATACGGCTCAGAACGTAAGGGTCGACATTAACCGCCATAACGGCGTCATTAAAGTATATGCCCGCAAAACGGTCGTGGACGAGGTGCTCGATCCGCGTTTGGAAATTTCGGTGGAGGCGTCCCGCGAAATCAACCCGCACTATCAGCTGGACGACGTTGCCGAGATCGAAGTAACGCCTAGAGATTTCGGACGGATCGCGGCCCAAACGGCAAAACAGGTCGTGACGCAGCGCATCCGCGAGGCGGAGCGCGGACTGATCTACAACGCGTTCATCGATAAGGAAGAAGACATCGTCAACGGTATCGTGCAGCGTCAGGACGTGCGCAACCTGTTCGTCGACCTTGGCAAAGTCGAAGCGGTGCTTCCGCTTACGGAGCTTATGCCAACGGACAAGTTCAAACATGGCGACCGCGTCAAATCGTTTATCACGAAAGTCGAGAACACGACGAAAGGTCCTCAAATCATCTTATCCCGTACGCATCCCGGCCTTCTTAAACGTTTGTTCGAGCTTGAGGTGCCCGAAATTTACGACGGCGTCGTCGAAATTCGCTCCGTGGCGCGCGAAGCGGGATTCCGTTCGAAAATTGCCGTCCACTCCCGCAACGACGAAGTAGATCCGGTCGGATCCTGCGTGGGTCAGAAGGGTCTGCGCGTGCAGACGATCGTAAACGAGCTGAAAGGCGAAAAGATCGATATCGTGCGCTGGTCCGAGAACGTTGAGGAATACGTGGCGAACGCGCTCAGCCCGTCGAAGGTGCTGGAAGTCATCGTGTTCGAGCAGGAGAAGATGGCAAGAGTCATCGTTCCGGATTATCAGCTGTCGCTGGCAATCGGCATCAAAGGCCAGAACGCGAGGCTGGCCGCCAAGCTGACCGGCTGGAAGATCGATATTAAGAGCGAAACCCAGGCGGAGCAGGAATACGGCCGCCCGAAATCCAACACGGGAACGATGCACCAGGATTCCGTATCTATCGACTAGCCTTAATTTATCATTCGGACATGCAGAGGAGGGTGTACGGTGAGACCGAGGAAAGTACCGCTTCGCAAATGCGTCGCTTGCCAAGAAATGATGCCGAAGAAGGAGCTCATTCGGATCGTTCGCACACCGGACGGCGAGGTCGGGATTGATCTAACCGGCAAGAAGGCCGGACGAGGCGCTTATCTGTGCGGCAAAGTGAGCTGCTTCAAGCTCGCGAAGAAGTCGAAAGCGCTGGATCGGGCTTTGAAGCAGCCCGTGGGCGAACCTATATACGATCAATTGGAGAATGAATTCATCGCGGTGGAGGATCAATTCATCGCGGCCAAGGAGCTGACGCCGGATGACGAATAAGCCTGACAAGGCATTGTCGTCCCTCGGCATGGCCATGCGAGCCGGCAAGCTGATTACAGGCGACGAGACGGTGCTGAAGGCTGTCAGGGCCCGCAAGGCTTATCTCGTGATCGTCGCCGGCGACGCGTCCGACAATACAAAGAAGAAGTTTCGTGACAAATGCGGCACCTACGGAATACAACTCGCCGAGGCATTCGATCGTGAGCAGCTGGGAAAGGCGATAGGTAAATTAGAACGCGTCGTGCTGGCGGTTACCGATATGCAATTCGGAAAAATGATTGGAAGTCATCTGAGCCAAAATACGGAGGTGGATCCTATTGAGCAACAAACAGGACAGCAAGGACAATAAAGATAAGCTTCGCGTTTACGAATATGCGAAAAACTTAAATATGAGCAGCAAAGAAATCATTACGATTCTTAAACGGTTGAATTTGCCTGTCAACAACCACATGAGCGTCATGGAGAATGAAATGGTGCATAAGGTGGAAGGCTTCTTCCGGGATATTAAAGCGAACGCTGCCGCAAAACGGGCGCAGGAGGGCGGAAGCCAGGCGGCGACCGCATCGTCCGCTTCGAATCGGCCAAAGCCAGCCCAAGGCGGTCAGCAAGCGACAAATTCATCGATTACAACAACTCAAGATAGACAGGGGACAATGAACTCTATTAATACGAAAACACAACCAACCGGCGAACAACGAGAACAACGCGAACAGAGACCTCAAAATAACGGCCAGGGAGGACAATCCCGTCCATCCGGCCAAGGACAGAATCAAGGCCAAGGCCGTCCATCCGGTCAAGGCTATCAAGGCAACCGCTCCGGCGGTCAAGGCGGCGGACAGAATCGTCCATCCGGCAGCGGCCAAGGCCAGGGCTATCAAGGCAACCGTCCGTCCGGCGGCGGTCAAGGCTATCAGGGCAACCGTCCATCCGGCGGCGGCCAAGGCCAGGGTCAGGGCTACCAAGGCAACCGCTCCGGCGGTCAAGGCGGCGGACAGAATCGTCCATCCGGCGGCCAAGGAGGCTACCAAGGCAATCGTCAAGGCGGTCAGGGACCATCCGGCGGCGGCAACCGGTCGTTCGGCCAAGGCGGCGGATCCGGCGCTCCAACCGGGAATCGTCCGGCTCCAGCTCCGCAAGGGCAAGCGCGCAGCTTCGACGCAGGCGCTGGCAGATCCCAGCAATCCCGCGGCGGCGGCGGCGGATTCGATGATAGAAAAGGCAATAACAACCGCGGCGGCAATAACCAGAAGCGCTTCGAGGACGGTCGTCCGGGCTTCAAGGGCAACAACAACCGCGGCGGCAAGAACCGCGGAGGGAAAGGACATCAACAGCCACCGCGCGAGAAAATCGATAATACGCCGAAGAAAATTATCGTTCGCGGCACGCTGACGGTCGGCGATCTGGCGAAGCTGCTCCACAAAGACGCTTCCGAAGTCATCAAGAAGCTTCTCTTCTTGGGCGTCATGGCGACGATCAACCAAGAAATCGATATGGACGCTATTCTTCTCATCGCCGGCGAATACGGCGTGGAAGTCGAAGTGAAAATTCCGGTCGAGGAAGATTCGTTCGAAACGGTGGAGGAAGTCGACGAGGAAGAGAATTTGACGGTTCGTCCTCCGGTCGTAACCATCATGGGTCACGTCGACCACGGCAAAACGACTTTGCTGGACGCCATCCGCAAGACGAACGTAACCGGCGGAGAAGCGGGCGGCATTACGCAGCATATCGGCGCTTACCAGGTCGAGATCAACGGCAAGAAGATTACGTTCCTCGATACGCCGGGCCACGAAGCGTTCACGCTCATGCGGGCGCGCGGCGCTCAAGTAACGGATATTACGATTATCGTCGTTGCGGCGGACGACGGCATCATGCCGCAAACCGTCGAAGCGATCAACCACGCGAAAGCGGCTGGCGTACCGATCATTGTTGCGGTTAACAAAATCGACAAGCCGGAAGCGAACGCGGATAAAATCAAGCAAGAAATGACGGAATACGAGCTTGTACCTGAAGAGTGGGGCGGCGATACGATCTTCGTGGAAGTATCCGCGAAGCAGCGCATCAACCTAGAGGGACTGCTCGAGATGATCCTTCTCGTTGCGGAAGTGAACGAGTTCAAAGCGAACCCGAACAAACGGGCAAGAGCAACGGTCATCGAAGCCGAGCTGGACAAAGGCAAAGGCCCTGTGGCTCGCATTCTCGTTCAACACGGCACGCTCAAGATCGGAGACGCGTTTGTCGCAGGTAACTGCTTCGGCCGCGTTAGGGCGATGGTGAACGATCGCGGTCGCAGACTGAAGGAAGCGGGTCCATCCACGCCGATCGAAATTACGGGCTTGACGGAGGTTCCGCAAGCGGGCGATCCGTTTATGGTATTCGAAGACGAGCGCAAAGCGCGCGCGATTGCCGATCGCCGCGCGATCAAGCAGCGTCAATCCGATATCGGTGCCAATACCCGGGTTACGCTCGACGATCTCTTTAACCACATTAAAGAAGGCGAGATCAAGGATCTTAACGTCATTATCAAGGCAGACGTGCAAGGCTCCGCCGAAGCGCTCAAAGGCTCCTTGGCGAAGATCGACATCGAAGGCGTACGCGTGAAGATCATTCACACTGGCGTCGGCGCGATCACGGAATCGGATGTTATCTTGGCTTCCGCTTCCAACGCGATCGTCATCGGCTTCAACGTTCGACCAGACCCGCAAGCCGAAGCGACGATTGCCCAGGAGAAAGTCGATGTTCGTATGCATCGCGTCATCTACAACGTAATCGACGAGATCGAGCAAGCGATGAAGGGCATGCTGGATCCGATCTACAAAGAGGTTGTCATCGGCCATGCCGAAGTGCGCAACGTCTTCAAGGTAACGAAAGTCGGCGCGATCGCCGGTTCGATGGTCGTGGACGGCAAGATTACCCGCAACGCGGAAGCAAGAGTTATTCGCGGCGGCATCGTGGTTTACACAGGCAAGATCGATTCCTTGAAACGCTTCAAGGACGACGCGAAGGAAGTGGCGCAAGGCTACGAATGCGGTATAACCCTTGAACGCTTTAGCGATATTAAAGAGGGAGATATGATTGAAGCGTTCATCATGGAAACGGTAGAGAGGTGATCATGCATGGCTAAGATACGAGTTGGACGGGTCAGCGAGCAGATCAAAAAAGAGCTGAGCCAAATTATCCAGCTGGAGCTGAAGGATCCTCGGATCGGTTTCATTACGGTAACGGGCGTGGAAACGACCAGCGATTTGTCCCAAGCACGCGTCTATTTAAGCGTGCTCGGCAGTGATGAACAGAAGGAAGCGACGCTTAAAGCGCTTGACAAAGCGAACGGCTTCCTCCGTTCCGAGCTTGGCAAACGGATGAAGCTGCGTCATACGCCGGAGCTGCAATTCAAGTTCGATAGCAGCATCGAATACGGCAGCCGGATCGAGTCGTTGCTTGGCGAAATCAACAGCGGGAATGATGCGCGGTCATGAACGGTCAACAGGAATGTAAGCCATTAGACGAAGCATTGGCCTTTATTAAGGCCAATGCTTCATTCCTTGTCGTGTCCCATGTGCAGCCTGACGGAGACGCGATCAGCTCCACGGTCGCCGTCAGCTGGCTGCTCGAGCGCCTAGGCAAAAATGTCGTGCTGGTCAATGAAAGCGAATTGCCTTCGCGGCTCCAATATTTGTATCGCTTCGATCGGATTCATAGCTTAAAACAGCAAAAACCAGAGGCTTCCTTCGATGCGGTTATCGCGGTAGACTGCGCCGATCACAGGCGTATCGGAGAAGTCGCTTCGATGATTCCGGAGGGCTGTCCGCTTCTGAATATCGATCATCATCCGACGAACGACGGTTTTGGCACGGTCAACCTGATCCGTCCGGATGCCGCCGCTACCGTAGAAATTTTGTATGATCTAATCGAACGAGCAGGCTTAGAGCTTGACTTGGACTGCGCAACGGCGATCTACACGGGATTGCTGACCGATACGGGAGGCTTCCGCTATTCGAATACAAGTCCGCGCGTCATGGAAATCGCCGCCAAGCTTCTGGCAATCGGGGTTTCCGGAAGCGATCTCGCGGATCATCTGCTGGAGAAGATGACGGTCGCAAAGCTTAAGCTGCTGCAAATGGCGCTGGCGAGGCTGGCCTTCAGCGAGGATTTGAAAATCGGCTGGCTGTACATTGGCAAAGACGATCTGAAGGAATGCGGCGCCGTGCCGGAGGATCTGGAAGGCATCGTCAATTACGCCCTTAATGTAGACGGCGTGGAAGTCGGCATTCTGTTCAAGGAAACGGCTGACGGAGGCGTTAAGGCAAGTCTCAGGTCGGCGGGCAAGGCGGATGTCGCGCAAATCGCTCAAGTCTTCGGAGGCGGCGGTCATGTCCGGGCCTCGGGCTGCAGGCTGGATGGCGCGTTAACCGAAGCCATGAGCCGATTGGTAGAAGAGGTTAGAAAGGCGTTGGTGTAATCATGGAAGGCATACTGGCGGTATGGAAGCCGGAAGGGTGGACATCGCACGACGTGGTAGCCAAAGCAAGAAGGCTCCTCAAGATGAAACGAATCGGCCATACCGGCACGCTTGATCCTATGGTTACCGGCGTTCTCCCTCTTTGCTTAGGCCGGTCCACCCGCGTTGTAGAATACATACAGGAAAGACCGAAAGCGTATGAAGCGGTGCTTAGGCTCGGAATCGCGACCGATACCGAGGATCTGACCGGTACGGTGATCGACAAGCAGCCTGTTCACGATGTAACGCGCGAGCGGATCGAAGAGGCGTTGCAGCGGTTCGTTGGCGAGATCGAGCAGGTGCCTCCGATGTTCTCCGCGGTTAAGGTAGACGGCAAACGGTTATACGAGTTGGCTAGGGAAGGGAAAACCGTCGAACGTAAGTCAAGAAAGGTCACCATTCACCAAATCGAATTGCTGGATGCTGATTTGGAAGGCGAGGAGCCGATGTTCACGTTTTCGGTCGTATGCTCCAAAGGCACCTATATCCGGACGTTATGCGTCGATATCGGCAAAGCGCTCGGCTTGCCTGCTACGATGGCGAAGCTTACGCGGACGATGTCCGGCGGCATAACAGCCGAAGGATGCTTGACGCTCGAGCAGATCGAGAAGCATATGGAAGCCGGCGACTTGGAGCAGCATTTGATTCCTGCCGACCAGGCGATTGCCCATATGCCGAGAGCGTTCGTCAAACCGGAAAAGGTTGAACTGGCGAAGCGCGGACAGAAGATCAAGCTATGGGCGGTGGCGCCGGATCAAGGCTCCATGTCGGACGACGAGTTGTTCCGGCTTTACGAGCCAGGCGAGAACGGAGCGTTTATTGGCATCTATCAGGTTGATTCGGAAGCTTCGCAGTTGAAGCCGGTGAAAGTTTTTACGACGGCACAGGACGATTAAATCCTTAAGCCTTCGTACAGTTCATGTAGAAATGCAGGTGTCATCTGTGGAAATCATCTCATTATCTTACCCGCTAAACGAAATAGAGCTGCCGTACGCGGACAAACGTATCTCAGTCGCGATCGGCCATTTCGACGGCGTGCACCGCGGGCATCAGAACGTTATTCGCGAGGCGGTGAGCTTCGCGAAGGAATCGAATATGCTTTCTGCCGTGCTTACCTTTTCGCCGCATCCGAAGGAGGTTCTTGGGCAAGGCGAGCATTATTTTCGCTGCTTGACGCCCTTGACCCGCAAAACCGAGCTGTTCGCCGCGCTTGGCGTCGACCTAGTGTTCGTCATGCGTTTTGATTTGCGTTTTGCCGCGCTATCTCCCGAGCAGTTCGTCTCCGAAGTGCTGCTGCCGCTTGGCGTAAGGCATGCGGCGGTCGGCTTCGACTTTACGTTCGGCAGCCGGGGAATGGGCAATGCCGAGATGCTGCGCGAGCTAGGCGGCTCGGAGCTGTCCGTGCATATCGAACAACCGCTCATCGAGAGCGGGACGAAGGTAAGTAGCACCTACACGAGGGAGTCGCTTGAAAGCGGCGATCTCGATATGGCGTGCAAGCTGCTCGGCAGACCGTATGACGTAACGGGAACTGTCGTGCATGGCGACGGACGCGGACGCACGATCGGATTTCCGACGGCGAATCTGGAGCTGCACGCTCCCTATGTCGCGCCGCGGCTTGGCGTGTACGCGATATCAGCCTGGATCGACGGTGCCGCCTACGACGGCGTCTTGAATCATGGCATGAAGCCTACGTTCAACAAGACGGACGTGGTGCCGGTCATGGAGGCGCATCTGTTCGATTTCGACCGGGACATCTACGGCAAGGAAATGAAGGTGCAGTTCCGCCACTTTATCCGGCCCGAGCAAAAATTCGGATCCATTAAGGAATTAATCGCGCAGATTGCGGCCGATTCCGACAAGGCGAGAAGCTTGCTTGCAAAGATCTAAGCCAGCTTCTCGACAAGGAACCCGGGAATGTGCTATACTAGAGAACGTTGCGAACAGCTTGCCTGATTTCGGGGTACAGCGCGTTTCGTGTACTTAACCTTAGCTTGGTTGTCCGCTCTCACCGACGGCAGCGAGGCTAACGGCGATTATGAATGAAGGAGGTGAAAAGGATGGCAATTACTCAAGAACGTAAACAAGAACTGATCGAGACTCACAAAACTCACGCAAGTGACACGGGGTCCCCTGAGGTTCAAATCGCTATCCTTACGGAGAACATCGTTAACCTGACTCAGCACTTGCGCGAGCACAAGAAGGATCATCATTCCCGCCGCGGTTTGCTTAAGATGGTAGGTCAACGCCGTAAGTTGCTAGCTTACCTGAAGAACAAAGACGTTAGACGTTACAGCGCATTGATCGAAAAACTCGGTCTTCGCCGCTAAAACATGCGTGAGCGAAAAGCAACCTGATCCTCCCGGCTGCCAGATACTCTGGACAGGGACGTCGGGTTGCTTTTTGTAATAGGAAAAAGGAGGGTATCCAAGATGATTCAACGTATTGAAACGACGCTTGGCGGAAGACCGCTCATTCTCGAGACGGGACGTCTGGCCAAGCAAGCGAACGCAGCCGTTACGGTTCGCTATGGAGAAACGGTCATCCTATGTACGGTTACCGCATCAACGGAGCCGAAGGATCTGGATTTCTTCCCGCTTACCGTCAACTATGAAGAGCGTCTCTATGCGGTTGGCAAAATCCCTGGCGGCTTCATTAAACGCGAAGGCAGACCGAGCGAGAAGGCGATCCTGTCCAGCCGTTTGACCGACCGTCCAATCCGTCCATTGTTCCCGGAAGGATTCCGTAACGACGTGCAAATCGCGAACATCGTCATGAGCGTGGACCAGGATTGCTCGCCAGAAATCGCGGCGATGATCGGTACGTCCGCGGCGCTTACGATTTCCGACGTGCCATTCAGCGGTCCGATCGGCGGCGTCGTCGTTGGACGCGTAGACGGACAATTCGTTATCAATCCAACGGTCGAGCAAGAGCAGAAGACGGATATTTTCGTTGTCGTGGCCGGCACGAAAGAAGCCATCATGATGGTGGAAGCCGAAGCGAACGAAGTACCGGAATCGGTCATGCTAGAAGCGATCATGTTCGGTCATGACGAGATCAAATCCATCGTGGCCAAGATCGAGGAACTGCAGGCTCTAGCAGGCAAAGAAAAGATGGAAGTGAAGCTACATACGGTTAACGCGAGCGTCAACGCTGAAGTTCGCGCTTTTGCATCCGCCCGTCTGGTGGAAGCGATCAAAATTCCGGAGAAGCATGCCCGCCAAGAGGCGATCGACGCCGTCAACAACGACGCGGTCGCGCATTTCGAAGCGCAATATGCGGATACGCCGGAGCTGCTATCCGACGTGAAGGAAGTGCTGTACGACATCGTGAAGGAAGAAGTGCGCCGCCTGATCACGCATGACAAAGTGCGTCCGGACGGACGCGGTCTCGACGAGATCCGCCCAATCGAATGCGACGTGGCGCTGCTGCCTCGTACTCACGGCTCCGGCTTGTTCACGCGCGGTCAAACGCAAGCGCTTAGCATCTGTACGCTCGGCGCCATGGGCGACGTGCAAATTCTTGACGGCATTTCGCCGGAAGAAACCAAACGGTTCATGCACCATTACAACTTCCCGCCGTTCAGCGTAGGCGAGGCTCGTCCTCTACGTCCTCCGGGCCGCAGGGAAATCGGACACGGAGCGCTCGGCGAACGCGCGTTGTCGAAGGTCATTCCTTCCGAAGCGGAATTCCCGTACACGATCCGCCTCGTATCCGAGGTGCTGGAGTCGAACGGTTCGACTTCACAAGCCAGCATTTGCGCGAGCACTCTCGCGATGATGGATGCAGGCGTACCGATCAAAGCGCCGGTAGCGGGCATTGCCATGGGCCTGATCAAAGACGGCGATCACTTCTCCATTCTGTCCGACATTCAGGGCATGGAAGATCACCTCGGCGATATGGACTTCAAGGTAGCTGGTACAGCTCAAGGCGTAACGGCGATCCAGATGGATATCAAAATCGACGGCATCGACCGCAGCATCCTGGAGCAATCGCTCGAGCAAGCTCGCCAAGGCCGCATGCACATCCTGGGCAAGATGCTCGAAGTGATGTCCGCGCCTCGTACAAGCCTATCGAAATACGCGCCTAAGATTTTGACGCTCCGCATTAACCCGGACAAGATCCGCGACGTTATCGGCGCAGGCGGCAAAATCATCAACAAAATCATCGAAGAGACCGGCGTAAAAATCGATATCGAGCAAGACGGCATGGTCTTCATCGCTTCCTCGAACGAAGAGATGAACCAAAAGGCGAAGGCCATTATCGAAGGCATCGTCAAAGAAGTCGTCATCGGCGAAATTTATTTGGGAACGGTCAAGCGCATCGAAAAATTCGGCGTATTCGTCGAAATTCTCCCGAACAAGGACGGTCTGGTCCACATCTCGCAATTGTCCACGGAGCGCGTGGCGAAATGTGAGGATGTCGTGAAGATCGGCGACCAAATCACCGTCAAGGTAACGGAGATCGATCAGCAAGGCCGCGTCAATCTGTCCCGCAAAGCCGTATTAACAGCGGAAGCGCCTGCTCAATCCTAGATTCGAGCGGGCCTCCCCCTCCATTCCATAGATTTCCACCGAAGAGCCAGAGTTTATCTGTCTCTTTTTGTTTTGCATTTAATCGTGATAATAAACACTTCATAGGCCCGGTTTTCAGCACCGAGAAGATTGGATGAAGCTTAGTAATTGAGGAGCGGAGCGTAGCAGCGCTACGTGAGCATCGGAAGATCCGGCTGAATTCAAGATTCGATGTCGAATTAGCTTCGAGGAGTTACATCGTGATCAAAACTGGACATTTTGACCTTCCTCTATGGGCATAAGTTTGTCCGTGGGGACATACACTTGTTCATGAGCGAACGCGGAGCTTGTCTGCTCTGCGCGACTCAAGCTCGTATGGGAGTGAAGGCTATGAATATTCGCAAAGCGGCCGTCATTGCGGCCAGCCTGTTCATGATGCTGGTATTCGTCAAGATGAACGGGAACGTGTCATCCTTTATAGCGACCGTCAAATCGGAGGACGCCGTCGAGGCGTTAGCCGCGCCTTCCTACACGGAAGAGGAGAAACGCGAGCTGTTCGACGCCATCGTGGCCGAAGCGGAGACCAAATCCGTTCCCCCTGTAGATGCGAGACTCGACCGAGTGTGGCACGCGATTCCGGGCTATAACGGGCTCGCCATTGACATCGACAAGACGTACGAAGCCGCTCTAGCCGCGCCAAGATCCAGCCCGATTCCTTTCCAGTACAAAGAAATTCCTCCCAAGATCAGCCTTGCCCAGCTGGGGGCGCATCCCATCTATAGAGGAAATCCGGACAAGCCAATGGTTTCGCTCATGATCAATGTGGCATGGGGGAACGAATATATCGATCCAATCCTGGAGACGCTGAGGAACAAAAAAGTGAAAGCGACTTTTTTTCTGGACGGATCATGGCTGAAATCCAACGTTGAAGTCGCCAAGAAAATACAAGCCGAAGGCCACGAGCTGTCCAACCACGCGTATTCGCACCCGGATATGAAAAAATTGAGCAGGGCCGAGCAGGCCAGCCAAATCGTAAGGACGCAGAAGCTTCTCAAAGAGCTGCTTGGCGTCGATAACGTATGGTTCGCTCCGCCATCAGGCTCCTATAACACCGCGACGGTGCAGGTGGCGAGGGAGCAAGGACTCGGCACGGTCTTATGGACGCTGGACACCGTCGACTGGATGAAGCCGTCAGCTGATTCGGTCGTTCGCAAAATCGATTCGAAGCTGGAGCCCGGCGCACTAATCCTGATGCATCCGACGGCAACGACAAGGGACGCGATCGGCGGGATGATCGACAGCGCGCTTGCCAAGGGTTACGCGATCGGAACGGTCAGCGAAACGCTCTCATCCAGCCGCGTCGCCGCCGTTGTTGAGGGAGCGGGCGTATTCTGATATAGTGAAAGCATTGTTGTTTACCACAAATTTCACATGGGAAAATCAGCTTATTCGAGGAGGAAGACGCTTAGTGAACAAATATACATTGAGCAACGGCTTGCGCGTTGTAGTGGAATACATACCGACGGTCCGATCCGTTTCGTTCGGCATATGGGTGAAGACGGGCTCGAGGAACGAGACGAAGGACAACAACGGGATTTCCCATTTCATCGAGCACATGCTGTTCAAAGGAACGGAGAAACGGACAGCCAAAGACATCGCCGACCTGTTCGACGGAATCGGCGGGAACGTCAACGCGTTTACGGCGAAGGAATATACGTGTTATTTCGCCAAGGTGCTTGACGAGCATCTGCCTCTAGCGGTGGACGCGCTCTCCGATATGTTCTTTAACTCCCAATTCGACAAGACGGAGCTGGCCAAGGAGAAGAACGTGATCCTCGAAGAAATCGCGATGTACGAGGATACCCCCGACGATAAGGTGCATGACGAAGCTTCGCGCGCGTCTTATGGCGACCATCCGCTAGCTTATTCCATTCTTGGGCTCAAGGATAGACTGGAGGCGATGGGACCCGATACGCTCAGAGGTTATATGAAAGAACGCTACACGATCGAGAATACGGTCGTCAGCGTAGCGGGCAACGTGGAGGAGAGCAAGCTTCTCGAGCTGCTCGAGGAGCACTTTGGGGGGTTCTCCGTTCATTCCGATCCGGTCCAGACCGAATCCCCGATATTCCAAGGCGAATATATCTTCTATAAGAAGAAGACCGAGCAGAACCATATTTGCATGACGTTCCCCGGCTGCTCGAACAGGGATCAGAAGCTGTACGCGATGGTCCTGCTCAACAATGCGCTCGGGGGCGGCATGAGCTCGAGACTGTTCCAGGAAATCCGGGAGAAGCGCGGCCTTGCGTATTCCGTTTATTCTTATCACACGGGCTATGCGGATTCCGGTTTGTTCACCGTGTACGCGGGAACGGCGCCGAAGCAGACAAAAGACGTGCTTGACCTGACGCTGGAGCAAATTCACGAGCTGTCGGTCAAAGGCTTGGCGGAGGAAGAGCTGCATCGAGGCAAAGAGCAGCTGAAGGGCTCCCTAATCCTCAGTCTGGAGAGCACAAGCAGCCGGATGAACCGGATCGGCAAAAACGAGTTGATGATCGGCCATCATTATACGCTCGACGAGCTGCTAAAACGGATCGATTCCGTGACGATGGACGATATTCGGGAGGTAACGAACAGAATGCTGTCCGTGCCGTTTGCGGTAGCGATGGTCGGTTCCACCGATAAGGACGCGGCGAAAGTAAGGAGAGATCAATATGTACCAGGTACTGTTTAAACGGCTGGAAGGCAACGACGACATTGCGGTTCCCCGCAAAATGTCCGAGTGGGCGGCCGGCTTCGATCTGCAGGCGGCGGTGGGAGAACCGCTAACGCTCGCCCCGGGCGATCGGATTCTTGTTCCGACCGGCTTCGCGATGGCGATGCCGAAGGAGCTTGAAGCGCAAATTCGGCCGCGGAGCGGTCTTGCTTTCAAGCATGGCATTACCTGCTTGAATTCGCCGGGTACGATCGACGCGGACTATCGGGGCGAAGTGAAGGTGCTTCTCGTCAATTTGGGTTCGGAGCCGTTCACGATTACGCGCGGCGAGCGGATCGCCCAGATGGTGTTTCAGGAGGTGCCTTCCGTAACGATAGAGGAAGCGGACGAGCTGCCGGATACGGTGCGCGGAGCAGGCGGTTTCGGCCATACAGGAGTGAAATAAGAAGAGAAGATCGGTGCGCATTCAGCGTTCCGATCTTTTTTTGTGCTCATTTTTTCACCCTGACTTGGGCGCAAGCATACGATGGTCTATATCTATTTGCCAGAAGGGAGTGAAGCCCGATGTTAACAGGCGTTCAAGTACTGCTGCTGGGCGGCGACGCGCGTCAGCTCGAAGTCATTCGAAAGCTGAGCGAGCTCGATGCCAGCGTCACCGTTTGCGGCTTCGACGGACTGCATTCGTCTTTGGACGGAGCCATACACGCAGAGTTCGATGAATCGCTGTTCGAGGGCGTTGACGCTCTGCTGCTGCCGGCGGTCGGAACGGACGATCAAGGTCTGATCCATGCGGTTTTCAGCGATCGCGAGATGAAGCTGACCCGCGATCATATCGCGAAGCTGCCTCAGCACTGCACGGTATATACGGGCATGGCGAAGCCGTATCTCCGCCAGCTGTGCGAGGAGAGAGGGATCGCGCTTGTCGAGCTTTTCGACAGGGACGATGTTGCCATCTACAATTCCATACCGACGGCGGAAGGCGCATTGATGATGGCGATCCAGCACACCGACATTACGATTCACGGGTCCGTCTCCATGGTTCTCGGATTCGGCCGGACGGGGTTTACAATGGCAAGGGCTTTGCAAGGATTAGGGGCCAAAGTGAAGGTCGGCGTGCGTCGTTCGGAGCATTTCGCGAGAGCGTCGGAGATGGGCTTCGAGCCTTTCTACATGGGCAGTTTGTTGCAAAACGTAGGGAATATTGACTTGCTTTTTAATACAATTCCGACTATGATAGTCACAGCGCAAATTATCGCGAATTTACCATCACGGGCCGTCATCATCGACCTCGCGTCGAAGCCTGGCGGAACGGATTTCCGCTTCGCCGAGAAGCGGGGTATTAAGGCGATGCTTGCTCCCGGTCTCCCCGGAATCGTGGCTCCCAAGACAGCTGGTCGAATCATAGCGGATTGTCTATCGCAACTGATTATGGAAGATACGATTAAGCGGGGGAATGGGATATGAATTGGAACGGAATTACGGTAGGATACGCGTTGTCGGGCTCTCATTGCACGTTTGCCGAGGTTATGCCTCAGATTAAACGTTTCGTGGACGCCGGCGCGAATGTCGTGCCGATCGTGTCGAATTCTCTGATTACGACGGATACAAGATTCGGCACGGCGAAGGAATGGCAGGAGCAGCTTACAAGCATCACCGGCAACGAGATTATCTCGACGATCGTTCAGGCGGAACCGCTCGGGCCTTCCAAGCTGCTCGACGTACTTGTTATCGCGCCTTGCACGGGCAATACGACGAGCAGGCTGGCGAACGCGATCACGGACAGCGCAGTGCTTATGGCAGCCAAGGCGCAAATGCGCAACGGCCGTCCCCTCGTATTGGCGATTTCAACGAATGACGGTTTGGGCCTTAACGCCGCTAATATCGCTAAGCTGCTAGTTGCCAAACATATTTATTTTGTTCCATTCGGTCAAGATAACCCGGTACAGAAGCCGAACTCCTTGGTTGCTAGAATGGATTTGGTCATGGAAGCCTGCGAAGCCGCGCTTCAGGGCAAGCAGCTGCAGCCGTTGCTGGTTGAACGGCAAGCGTAACACGTACACTACTCAGCACCGGAAGACGCCAAGCAGCTGATAGAGAATGCCGGGATTATTTCTGTACGAACGCAGCAAGAGACGTCATTCCATCTAAGAAAACATCGAATCAAGTTAATGGAATAAACAACGGGTTAACGCTGCTCTCGTCTTCGGTCGATGATGGAGGCTGACGATATGCGAATCCTGGTTCAGAAATTCGGAGGAACCTCGCTATCAACCGAGCAAGCAAGAGAACGCGTTATTCGTCATATAGCAAGGGAGCGGGAGAGCGGTTATGCGGTGGTCGTCGTCGTGTCGGCAATGGGCCGCAAGGGCGAACCCTACGCAACCGATACGCTGTTATCGTTCATTCGGGATAACGGCGACTCCTTGCCACCACGAGAGAAGGATTTGCTGCTGGGCTGCGGCGAGATCATTTCCGCCGCTGCCTTATGCAGCCTGCTCTTATCCAGAGGAATACCGGCCGCTGCTCTGACGGGCGGAGGGGCGGGCATCTTGACGGACGATCAGTTCGGAACGGCAAGAATCCGGTCGATCCAGACCGATAGGATCATGAGACTGCTGGGGCAGGACAAGGTTGTCATCGTAACCGGGTTCCAAGGCGTAACGGCGGAAGGAGATTTGACGACGCTCGGCCGCGGCGGCAGCGACACGTCCGCTACCGCGCTCGGAGCGGCGCTGCGCGCCGAGCTCGTCGACATCTATACCGACGTGAACGGCATCTTGACCGCCGATCCCCGGATCGTAACCGAAGCCAAGCAGCTGGCTTATGTCAGCTATACCGAGATCGGCAACATGGCACGCCAAGGCGCGAAGGTCATCCACCCGCGTGCGGTCGAAGTGGCGCAGCAGGCCCGCATTCCCGTCCGCGTGCGCTCGACCTTCTCGGAAGAAACGGGAACGCTGGTCACGGACGCCCCGCCCGCGGCCCAGGCAGAGGCGGTCAAAGACCGGTTCGTGACGGGGATCGCGCATGTATCCGGCGTCACTCAGATTTCCGTGAAGGCAATCGAAGGACGGAACGACATGCAGCTTCAAGTGTTCCAGACGATGGCCAAACATCATATCAGCGTGGATTTTATTAACGTGACGCCAAGCGGCGCGGTATATACCGTATTCGACCAAGATGCGGAGCATGCGCTCGCGTTGCTGCGGGCAAGCGGTTTTGCCCCGACGGCCGTTCAAGGCTGCGCCAAAATCTCGGTTATCGGCGGCGGGATGAGCGGACAACCGGGCGTGATGGCTCGCATCGTTGAAGCTTTAACGGAGCAGGGCATTACCATTATGCAGTCCGCCGACTCCAACATGACCATTTGGGTTCTCGTTCAGCAAGAGGATATGGCTAAGGCTCTTCGGGCCTTGCACGCCAAGTTCGACTTGCATCGATAATAAATGGATAGAAGGCTCTTAAACTTATACGATACTATGCAACAATTAGGAGGCAGACTTTCATGGATTTCGGCAGATTGATCACCGCGATGGTGACCCCGTTCGATGCCCAAGGACAGATCGACTGGCAGACGACGGAGAAATTGATCGACTATTTAATTGATGAACAGCAAACCGACACTTTGATTGTTTCCGGTACGACGGGCGAATCGCCTACTTTATCGGAAGATGAGAAGCTGGAGCTGTTCCGATTTGTCGTGAAGCACGCGGCGGGTCGCTGCAAAGTGATAGCGGGAACGGGCAGCAACAACACGGCCCATTCCGTTCATCTGACGAAAGAAGCGGAAGCCTGCGGCGTCGACGGCATTTTGCTTGTCGCTCCTTATTATAATAAACCTTCGCAAGAGGGGCTTTACCAGCATTTCAAAGCGATCGCGGACTCGACAAAGCTTCCTGTCATGCTGTACAACGTGGAGGGCCGTACTGGCGTCAATATTTCCGTCCAGACGACGCTTCGGCTCGCGCAGTTGGATAACGTCGTGGCAACAAAGGATTGCGCATCGCTCGAGCAATTGACGCAGATTATCAGCGGAGCGCCGGACGGCTTCAAGGTGTACAGCGGCGACGACAGCGCGACGCTGCCTGCCCTTTCTGTCGGCGCGTACGGCATCGTCAGCGTGGCAAGCCAAATTGTCGGCGCTGAAATGAAGAAGATGATCGAAGCGTACGTAAGCGGCGACGTG
This sequence comes from Paenibacillus soyae, assembly GCF_024623455.1. Lineage (GTDB taxonomy): Bacteria > Bacillota > Bacilli > Paenibacillales > Paenibacillaceae > Pristimantibacillus > Pristimantibacillus soyae. Next base: position 199,690 of record NZ_JANIPJ010000009.1, read on the forward strand.
CAGGGAGCCGCTCAATTGAACGGAAAGCTGTTCCCGATTTTCAAGGGGCTGTTCCATTGTCCTCATCCGGTTCCTAATCCCGTTGCGGTCAAGTACGCTCTGGCCCTCAAAGGCTTGCCGGTAGGCGGAGTGCGACTCCCGCTTGTAACGGTCAACGAGGCGGAAGCCGCGTTTTTGAAAAACTTGCTCTCTTAATTTTATAGGTTTGGACCCGCCAAAAACCGATGCGTTCCGCATCGGTTTTTCTGTTTTGTCGAGCCGCTGAATATTTCGTTTCGTCGGTTTCTCGGTATTACTTGTATTCCATCTTTTTCTTCATGTATAATAATCACAAGTGACTGGGTGCGGTAATCGAATCGTTTTATTTTTTGAAGAGATCGTCAGAGCGGCATCTGACGTTTATCTAAGCATGTATAGATTGAGATTTTATTACATTTTGTAGGAGGTATAGATCCACTTGTCAAAGAAGAACAACCAAGATAAGCTGCTGATCTTTGCGCTAGGCGGAGTAGGCGAAATCGGTAAAAATATGTACGTTATCCAATACAACAACGACATCGTCGTCGTTGACTCGGGTCTTAAATTCCCGGAAGAGGACATGCTCGGAATCGATATTGTCATTCCGGACATCTCGTATTTGACGGAGAATCGCGACAAAGTTCGCGGCATTCTCATTACGCACGGCCACGAGGATCATATCGGCGGCCTGCCGTATGTGCTCAAGCATCTGAACGTGCCGGTCTACGGTACGAAGCTGACGCTGGGCCTCATCGAAGGCAAGCTGAAGGAAGCGGGGCTGCTTGGCGAGACGAAGCGCATTCTGATCAACGCGGAATCCGAAATTCAAATGGGCACGATTCGCGCGAGTTTCTTCAAAACCAACCACAGTATTCCGGACTCCGTCGGCGTTTGCCTGGATACACCGGAAGGTATTGTCGTTCATACGGGCGACTTCAAGTTCGATCACACGCCGGTTAACGATCAATTCGCCGATCTTCAGCGCATTGCCGAGATCGGGAGCCGCGGAGTGCTTGCGCTACTGTCGGACAGCACGAACGCCGAAAGACCGGGTTATACGCCGTCGGAGAGCAATGTAGGGGACGAGCTTGAGGATATTTTCCGCAAGTCGACGCAGCGCGTCGTTGTCGCCACGTTCGCGTCGAACGTACACCGTATTCAACAAATTATTAACGCCTCGATCGCAACCCGCCGCAAGATTGCGGTCGTAGGCCGCAGCATGGTGAACGTTGTCGGAATCGCTTCCGAGCTGGGCTACTTGAACATTCCGGAAGGTATGCTGATCGAGCCGGAAGAAGTGAACAAGCTTGCCGCGGATCGCGTTGTTATCCTATGCACGGGTAGCCAAGGCGAACCGATGTCCGCGCTTACACGCATGGCACGTTCCACGCATCGCAAGGTCGATATTTTGCCGGGGGATACGGTTATCATTGCCGCGACGCCGATCCCGGGCAACGAACGTTATGTAGGACGCACGGTGGACGAGCTGTTCCGCTTGGGCGCGAACGTCATCTACGGACCTGGATCCGTCTCCGGCGTTCACGTATCGGGCCACGGCAGCCAAGAAGAGCTGAAGCTGATGCTTAACTTGATTAAGCCGAAATATTTTATTCCGATTCACGGCGAATACCGCATGCTCCGCCAACACGCGAAGCTCGGCGAAGCGATCGGCATGGAACGGGAGAACATCTTCATCGTCGACAACGGCGACACGGTCGAGATTCAAGGAGGCAGCGCCCGCAAAGGAGCGAAAGTTCAAGCTGGCAACGTACTCATTGACGGACTCGGGGTCGGCGATGTGGGCAATATCGTTCTTCGGGACCGCAAGCTGCTTTCCCAAGACGGCATCCTAGTCGTTGTTGTGACGCTAAGCAAGCAAGACGGTACGATCTTGTCCGGGCCGGACATCATCTCCCGCGGATTCGTGTATGTGCGGGAATCCGAAGGATTGCTTGACGAAGCAAACCGTATTGTTACATCGACGCTCAATAAACTAATGAACGACAAGGTCAATGAATGGGCATCCCTGAAGACTAACGTGAAGGATGCGCTTGGCCGATTCCTATACGAACAAACCCGTCGTCGTCCCATGATTTTGCCGATTATCATGGAAGTCTAATAGACGAGAACCCATCACGATACGATACGCTCCTCCCTCCGTAGCAACGGATGGGAGGAGCGTTTTTGGTATGTCCAAGCTTCGCTGCAGCATGGCGATTATACGGTATAAAAAAAACAGTCGTCCCCATACTATGATGAGCCACTGAATCGAACCAAAGGGGACATGAACGATGACAGATTCGCTATATCCAATAAAAACGTTAATCAACGAGCAGCCCGATCAGCCGATGCCCGACGATAAGAAAAAAATGAATCCGGCGGTCGAGAACATTCAACAGCTTGGTACCGCTTCGGCACCGTCGCCCGGAGAGTCCAATATTTATTGCATGACAATTATCGGACAGGTAGAAGGTCATATGATTCTGCCCCCGCAGAACAAAACGACAAAGTACGAGCATATTATCCCGCAGCTCGTCGCGGCCGAGCAGAATCCTAAGATCGAGGGCGTGCTTATTGTATTGAATACCGTAGGCGGAGACGTAGAAGCGGGGCTTGCCATAGCGGAGATGATCGCTACGATCTCGAAACCAACCGTAACGCTCGTGCTCGGAGGGGGGCATTCCATTGGCGTTCCGATCGCGGTTGCGGGGGATAAATCGTTTATCGCCGAGACGGCTACGATGACTATTCACCCGATCCGACTGAACGGGCTTGTCATCGGCGTGCCTCAAACCTTCGAATATTTGGACAAAATGCAAGAGCGCGTCGTCCGGTTCGTCATTTCGCATTCGAACGTTACCGAACAAACCTTCAAGCAGCTTATGTTCAAAACGGGAGAACTCACCCGAGACATAGGAACGACGGTAATTGGGATGGATGCCGTCAAGCACGGCGTTATCGACGCCGTAGGCGGACTTGGCGATGCGCTTAGGGAATTGAACAACATGATCGAGATGCGAAGAGCATCGTCTGTTGCTCCGGTCGGAGGAGGATTGACGCAATGACGCTTCATACCATGCTTCCCCTCGAGCTCGTGCTTCAAGGGTTTGACCAGGAACCCGAACCGACCTGCGAGGTTTGGTCCGGTGACGTCAAGCTCGAGATTGTGCCGGTCGCCCAAGGAATGGGACGAATCGTTAGGGTGCTGCAATGCAAGTTGGAGGATTATTTGAGACCGGAATTAACGCCAGGCTCCATCATTTACTACGCCGCAGATAATCCGAACCGCTGACCGATATCGGGTCCGTCATAGTCCAATCGCCCTCGTCTGTGATATAATGGTAGACCAGAGGTGACGGAATTGGCGAAGAAGAGACGGAAAAAATCGATAGGCGCTCAGTTGAAATTTGAAGTTTACGGCATTCTGCTAATCACTATATCCATAATCGCGATGTCGGGAGAAGCGACGGTTGGCCGCGCGTTGTCCAAGCTGTTCGGGCTTTTTCTCGGCAAATTTTATTTTGTTCTAGCTTTGGTCGGCATTTATGTCGGCCTTACCGTCATGGTGAAGCGGGCTTGGCCCAAAACCTGGTCCAGCCGAAAGACAGGCCTGCTTATTCTGGTGCTTGCCTGCACCCTAAGCAGCTCGATATCGGAAGTGAGCATGAGGTTTGCCGGCGTGGAACGCGAGGCGTTGACCGGCAGCGTGATCCTAAGCACGCTGAGTACCGACCTTCGGGATCAGCTCATTTCCGTATCGCCTGAGCTGGATGTCTCGATTCGTGAGAAATCGATCAGCGGTGGCTATGTCGGGGCGGTACAATACTCGATTTTATTTATGCTGTTCGGCTATTACGGCGCGTTTATTCTCAATATGGTGATGTTTGCGATAGCGATTATGCTGATTACCGGCAAATCCTACGTCGAGCTGTTCCAGATGTTGCGCAAACGAACGGGAAGGCTGATCAAGCTGCTGCTCGCCAAAAGAACGGCCATGCGCAAGCGGCGGGCCGCGGCTGCCGCCTTGGCGACCGCGACGCAAGGCCAGCAGGATGATTACGAGAATGATCAAACGATCGACGACGATATCCATTATCAGCCTGCCCCTGTCAAGAAAAAACGGTCTTTGTTTTTTGCCTGGAAGCAGGAGGAACCGGCTAGCAAGAGCGAGACCGAAGAGCAGGATGATGATTGGCAGTTGTCTCACCAAGATTTCGACGCGGAAACCAGAAACGAAGTAAAGCCGGCATGGGAAAAACAATTAGACGACAAGTGGGAGCCGGCGGGCGAGCCGGTCAAAGAAGAACAAACGTCTGAGTCCCTTGACAGTCAACACGGCGAAAAACCGCCATGGGAGGAGGAACGCCGCGTAGGCGATGCCCCTGCCCATATACATAACGAAACCAATAACGACGAGCTTCCGCTCGAACAGTGGGAGAATACTGCCGAACCGGACGTACAGGATGACATTCCAAGCGAAAGTCGAATGGACGACGCAGAATTTCCGGATGAAACGCCGCAGCATAATCCTCTCCTCGATTCCGAAGCGATCGTATCGGAAGAAGAAGGGGAGGGAGGCGTGCCTCGCAGACCGGTTGACGCGGAAGCGCCGGCTAGAACGGAGAAGCCATATCGGCTGCCGCCATTTACTTTGCTGCACAAGCCGAACGGGCTTTCCAAAGGAAGCGAAACCTCGGATATGTACGATTCCAAGCGCAAGCTGGAGGCGACTCTCGAAAGCTTCGGCGTTCGGGCCAAGGTTCTCGATGTCGTCAGGGGGCCAGCTGTTACGCGATACGAGGTGCAGCCGGCAACCGGCGTCAAAGTAAGCCGAATCGTCGGATTAACCGACGATATCGCCCTCGCGCTGGCCGCCAAAGACGTTCGGATGGAAGCTCCGATTCCGGGCAAATCGGCGATCGGCATCGAGGTGCCCAACATGGAAGTTTCGGTCGTCACGATGAGGGAAGTCATGGAGACGCCTGCCTTCCTCAATTCATCGTCCAAACTGTCGATAGCATTCGGCAGGGACATATCCGGGCAGACGATCGTAGGCAATCTGGCCAAAATGCCGCATCTTCTTGTGGCGGGCGCAACGGGCTCGGGCAAATCGGTATGTATTAACGGCATTATCACCAGCATTTTGTATAAGGCCAAGCCGGACGAAGTGAAGTTTCTTATGATCGATCCGAAGATGGTTGAGCTTAACATCTATAACGGCATCCCGCATTTGCTTGCGCCGGTCGTTACGGACCCAAGGCGCGCGTCCTTGGCGCTGAAGAAGATCGTGGTCGAGATGGAGAAGCGGTACGAGCTGTTCTCGAAATCTTCCACGCGGAACATTGAAGGCTACAATACGCTGATGGCGGATAATCCGGCTGCCGTCCTGCCGTATATCGTCGTTATCGTGGACGAGCTTGCCGACCTCATGATGGTAGCGGCGGGCGATGTCGAGGATTCGATCGCAAGGCTCGCCCAAATGGCGCGCGCGGCGGGCATACATCTGATTATCGCGACACAGCGGCCTTCGGTCGATGTCATCACCGGCGTCATCAAAGCGAATATTCCATCGCGTATCGCATTCGGCGTCTCCTCCCAGGTCGATTCAAGGACCATCCTCGATATGGCCGGAGCAGAGAAGCTGCTCGGCAGAGGCGATATGCTGTTCCTCCCGGTCGGCATGTCGAAGCCGATACGCGTACAGGGCGCCTTCCTCTCCGACCAAGAAGTCGAGGCGCTGGTCGGTTACGCCCGGGATCAAGGCGAAGCCGAATACAAAGAAGATTTGGTGCCGGAGATCGAAGAGGAGTCCGACGACGAAGAGATGATGCTGGACGAGCTGTTCGATCAAGCCGTTCAAATCGTTGTCGAAGCCAAGCAGGCATCGGTTTCACTGCTTCAACGACGAATGCGGGTCGGTTACACCCGGGCGGCGCGTATGATCGATCAGATGGAAGCGCGAGGCGTCGTCGGGCCATACGAAGGAAGCAAGCCTCGCGAGGTGCTCATGACTCTCGAGCAGCTGCAAGCCAGCCGAATCAGCTCTTAAGTTCCATGGCAATCTGCATAGAAGCTGGACAAGTTTCTCATACTACAGTTAGGTAACGCTACCTAAAGCGAACTAACTTGCATGAGAAAGGCAGATCCTTACATGAGAAATCGTTTGATAGCGGTAACCTGCATCATCGTTCTGTTCGTATTCGGCACGCTGAGCATCATGCGCGGACATGGCGGCGGCACGGCCGAAACGTTCAGCAATGCGACGTTGAAGGTAGGTTCTTCCGGACAAGACGTGACCGAGCTGCAAGGAAGGCTTAGCTATCTTGGGTATTACAACGGCAAGATAGACGGCGTGTTCGGCTCCAAGACGAAAGGCGCCGTAACCTGGTTCCAATGGAAGTTCGGACTCAAATCCGACGGCATCGTCGGAGGGGATACGAAGAAGAAGCTCGTGGATGCGACCAAAGGCTGGAAGCCTGGTTCGACGAACGCGGGAGGCGGTTCGAATGCTCCGGCCGCCGGGGGCGGCTCCCAAAGCAACATGGCCAAATCCAATCGCTTGGGCTTGACCGACAATGATCTTCAAATTATGGCGAACGCCGTGTACGGAGAGGCTCGCGGAGAGCCTTACGAAGGGCAAGTGGCGGTCGCGGCCGTCATATTGAACCGGGTGAAATCGGAGAGCTTTCCGAATACGGTCTACGGCGTTATCTTCCAGCCTAGAGCGTTCACGGCGGTAGCCGACGGCCAGATCTATTTGACACCGAACGCCAAAGCGAAGGAAGCCGTCGAAGACGCTTTGAACGGATGGGATCCGACAGGAGGCTGTCTGTATTATTTCAACCCGAATACGGCAACTTCAAGCTGGATCTGGACCAGGCCGCAGGTGAAAACGATCGGAAAACATATATTCTGCATGTAAAGAAATAGTCGTAACATACTAGAAGCAGCCGCTTCTGCGCGAGCGCAGCAGTGGTTGCTTCTTCCATTTCTGATCGGTTAAAATGAAAAAAACGGCGTTAATGAAGGGAGCAAACCGCGTGACTTCATTCCAAAGAGGACAGCTCGAGCGAATTCGCTTGCATGTGCTGCCCACGAATCGTTTCAAAACGTTTGCTATATCTTTGTTTGCCGGTGTTCCGCTGGACGAAAAGAACGTTACGCCCGTCGCTCTCATCCCGTTCGTGCTTCGCAGGGGAACCGCGAAGACGCCGGAGACGATCGCGTTCAGGGAGAAGCTGGACGACATGTACGGCGCGGGTTTCGGATTCGACGTATACAAGAGAGGCGATTCCCAGATTGTCCAGTTCCGCATGGACGTCATCAACGACCGATTCGTCAGCTCCAATCAGTCGCTGCTTGCGGCATCCCTCGGATTTCTGGGCGATGTGCTGACGGATCCTTGCCTGGAGGGCAACGGGTTCAGAGCCAAGTACGTGGAGGCGGAGAAGGCCACCCTTCGGAAGCGGCTCGAGGCTATCGTCAACGATAAGATCCGATTCGCAGCCGAGCGATGCATCGAAGAGATGTGCGCGGATGAGCCTTACCGCTTGCATCCCCTTGGCAAATTAGATGAAATCGATGGCATCCAGCCGGATGCTCTGTACCGCAGCTATGAAGATTGGCTGCAGAACGCGGCGCTCGATTTGTACGTTGTCGGCGATACGACGCTGGAGGAAGTAACAAAGCTGTTCAGGGAGTCTTTCCGTCTGAAGCCAGGCACGCCTGCTTCCTATACGCGTCCCCAATTGAAGCATGACGCGCGGGAAACCAAATTTGTCGTCGACAAAATGGACGTAAGCCAAGGGAAGCTTAACATGGGCCTCCGCACCGGCATCGGCTACGATGACAAGCTGTATCCGGCGGCGCTCATGTATAACGGCATATTGGGCGGCTACCCGCATTCCAAGCTGTTCATTAACGTGCGCGAGAAGGAGAGCCTGGCCTATTACGCGGCAAGCCGTCTAGATGGTCACAAAGGCATCTGCACCATCCAATCGGGAATCGAATTCGCCAATTACGACAAGGCGGTCGAAATTATAAAAGCGCAGCTCGAAAGCATGAAAGCCGGACAATTGTCGGATCTCGAAATGAGCCAGACGAAAGCGATGATCTCGGGGCATCTGCGCGAGCTTCAGGATTCGGCGTACGAAATGCTATCCTACGATTTCAACAGCGTATTGACCGGCAACAACCGGACATCCGCGGAGCTGCTGGAGCAAGTGCAGGCCGTTACGCCTGCCGACATCGTGGAGGTTGCGAAGCACGTGCAGCTGGATACCGTCTATTTCTTGCGAGACCGGAAGGAGGCTTAAGCGACGATGGAAACCTTACAATATCCGAATGTGCAGGAAACGTTGTACCGCGAAGTGTTGGACAACGGCCTGGAGGTCATCGTTCTGCCGAAGGAAGGGTTTCAGAAAACCTATGCGACCTTCTCCACCAAATACGGATCCGTCGACAACGTCTTTGCGGTCGGCGTCGAAGAACCGAAGCGAGTTCCCGACGGCATCGCTCATTTCTTGGAGCATAAGATGTTCGAGGAGCCCGAAGGCGACATCTTTGCCGTGTTCGCGTCTCAAGGCGCAAGCGCGAACGCTTATACGACCTTCGACCGGACGGTCTATTTGTTCTCGGCAACCGAGCAGATCCACGCCAATCTCGAGACGTTGATCAATTTCGTGCAAAACCCGTATTTTACGGATGCCAACGTCAACAAAGAGAAGGGGATCATCGAGCAAGAGATCAACATGTACCGGGATAATGCCGACTGGCGCGTTTATTTCGGACTGATCGACGCTTTGTACCACACGCATCCCGTTCATATTGATATCGCGGGAACCGTTGAATCGATCTATCAGATCGACAAGGAAACGTTGTACCGTTGCTACGAAACATTCTACCATCCTTCCAATATGCTGTTGTTCGTAGTAGGAGGCGTAGATGCGGAAGAAGTATTCCGATTGGTCCGAAGCAACCAAGCGGCCAAATCGTTTAAGCCGCAAGGGGAAATTAAGCGGTATTTCGATTCTGAGCCCGTTAACGTCAAAATTCCTCGAAAAGTCGTCGAGCTTCCGGTCTCGCTGCCGAAATGCATGCTGGGCTTTAAGGAGAAGCGGGTCGGCCTTGAAGGCGAGGCGCTGCTCCGCCACGAGGTAACGAGCAAATTGATGCTGGACGCGCTTATCGGACCCAGCTCCAAGCTATATCAGTCGCTCTACGAACAAAATCTTATCTCCGATTCGTTCGGCTCCGAATACAACTCGAGCAGGGATTACGCATTCTCCGTGCTCGGCGGCGATACGCCCGACCCGGACGCGCTCATTCAAGGCTTGCGCGACGGGATCGCGGAGGCCATCCGCAACGGAATCGATTCCGAGTCGTTCGAACGTTCCAAACGCAAGAAAATCGGCGGTTATCTTCGCATGCTGAACTCCCCAGAATCGATTGCAGGCGAATTTACGCGTTACCGGTTCCGCGACAGCGACATGTTCGACGTGCTGAAATGCTACGAGGCATGTACGCTGGACGAAGTGAACAACAGGCTGCGCGAGCATTTCGACTTCGAGCAATTAGCCGTGTCCATCGTGGAGAAATCGAAACCGGGCGAATGAAGACGCTGCAGGAAACGACGGTATTGATCACGGGGGGGAGCCGGGGAATCGGGGCGGCCATCGCCAAACGATTCGCCGCGGAAGGGGTCAATATCGTCATTCACTATTTGGAATCGCATGAGCATGCCAACGAAACGGCAAGGATGTGCATGGCGCTCGGAGCGAACGTTATGACCATCTCTGCCGATCTAAGGTCGAGCGAACAGCTTACGCGCATGCGGGATAAGCTGGAAAGCCATGGAATCCGTCCCGATATTCTAGTGAACAACGGCGGCATTTCCCATTACGGGATGCTGGCGGATGTGACGGAGCAGATTTGGGACGATGTTATGAACGTTAATTTGAAAGGCATGTTTTTATGCACGCAGTTGTTTATGCCTCAGATGATCGCGCAGCGATACGGCAGAATCATCAACGTATCTTCGGTGTGGGGTTTGTCCGGCGCGTCCTGCGAGGTATTGTACTCCACGACGAAGGGCGGCATGAACGCGTTCACGAAAGCGCTGGCCAAAGAGCTCGCGCCTTCCGGCGTAACCGTTAACGCGGTCGCTCCGGGCGTCGTGGATACGCTCATGATGGGGTCGTTCAATCCGGAGGAGAAGGCTGCCCTGCAGCAAGAAATTCCGGCGGGACGATTCGGCTCCGCCGAGGAGATCGCGTCTCTCGTTTATTTTCTATCGCTGCCCGAATCTTCCTATATAACAGGGCAGATCATTAGCCCGAACGGCGGTTGGCATACTTAAGCGAAGCGAGGCTTTTACGCGCCTGAGGGTATAAACCTTGTCCAAAGTGCGCACAATAACGACTGTTGATGATTCTTTTCCACACCATTTTAGGAGGCGAAGATACATGTCAACTTCAACAGTCCTTACGAATTTCGAAACATGGAAGCATTTTTTGGCGGACCGCGTTTCTCAAGCGAAGAAAATGGGGCTGACGGAAGATACGATTTCGAACCTGGCCTTCGAGATCGGCAGCTTCCTCGACGAGAAAGTGGATCCGAAAAACGATGAAGAAAGTGTTTTGAAGCAGCTTTGGGACGTAGGGGATCAAGAAGAGCGCAAGACGATTGCAAGGCTGATGGTCAAGCTTGTAGAGAAAGCCTAGCACTCATAACGAGCAGGGAAGCCTCCGTTAGCGGAGGCTTTTCTGCAATGTTCTGCCTCGTTGCAGGATTATGACGAAAATTGTAGAATTAAGATTATGGTAAACAAATGCAGATTTTCGCTTGATTTTTGTCTTTATTCTATTTATTATACGAGTTTAGGACGGTGAACGCATTGGAAACAAAACAATGGTACATGGAATATAAAATACATAAAAACCGTCCCGGACTTCTCGGCGATATCGCGTCTTTGCTCGGCATGCTTGAAGTGAACATCATGACGATCAACGGAGTTGAAGATCGGACAAGGGGTATGCTGCTGCAGACGAACGACGACGAGAAGATCGAGCTGCTAGGCAAGATGCTGCAAAAGGTAGACAATATTACCGTCAATAAGCTTCGGACGCCTACGATCGTCGATATATTGGCCGTCAGGCACGGGCGTTACATCGAGCGAGATTCGGATGACCGCAAGACCTTCCGTTTTGTAAGGGACGAGCTGGGGTTACTTGTCGACTTTCTTGGAGAGGTGTTCAAGAGGGACGGCAATCACGTCATCGGGCTGCGAGGCATGCCTCGCGTCGGGAAGACGGAATCGATTATTGCCGGAAGCGTTTGCTCCAACAAGAGATGGACGTTCGTCTCCTCCACGCTGCTTCGCCAGACGGTCCGCAGCCAGCTTTCCGAGGAAGAGATGCAGCCGAATAACATCTTTATTATTGACGGAATCGTGAGCACGATACGCTCGAATGAGAAGCACCACTCTCTAATTCAGGAAATCATGGCTATGCCTTCCACTAAGGTGATCGAGCACCCGGATATATTCGTGAAGGAATCCCATTACGATTACAGCCATTTCGACATAATCGTCGAGCTGCGCAATACGCCTGAGGAAGAAATTACGTATGAAACGTTTACAGCGAATTACACAGACGACTTCTAGACTATCTCTATATCCATTCGGAAGGAGGCTTCTCCATGTCTGACCTAGGCGCATTGCTTCGCAAAGCAAGAGAGCAGCGCGGCTTATCGCTTGACGAAATCCAGGAGCTAACCAAAATCAGAAAACGATACTTAGAAGCGATCGAATCCGGCGATTACAGCGTATTGCCCGGGTCCTTCTACGTTCGGGCGTTCGTGAAGAACTTCTCCGAAGCGGTCGGTCTCGATCCCGAAGAAGTGCTGCGTCTTTATCAGCATGAAGTGCCGTCTCCCGCAGTGGAGAACTCTACGGAACCGATTCCCGTTCGCAAACCGCGCAAGTTGAAATCGCAAGCCTCCGAGAAATTCGGAAAGATTGGATTTAATCTTGTTATGTGGAGCTTCCTGATTCTGATCGTGGTGCTCGTATGGTACTTCGCCTTCAACAAATCAGGGGGCGAGCCTGATACGGTGGACAAAACGCCAATGACGGAGAATACGACGACTCCGGAGCCGACGAAGCAGCAAGACGAGCCGAGCGCTCCGCAGACATCGGTTACTCCTCCGCCGCCATCGAAAGCACCGACGACCGTTACGTTCAACAGCAAAGCGGGCAAAGCGGACAAATATGATGTAGGTCCCGCAGGGGTTATACATAAAGTGGAGCTTAAGGTTGTAGGCGGACGCAATTGGGTCGAGGTTCGATCCGGCAGCAACAAAGGCAAAAAATTATTTTATGCCAATGCAGAGGATGGAACTGTTCAAACGTACGAGCTCACCGAACCGATCTACATCAACGTAGGAAGAGCCGATTTCACCGAAGTGAGAATCGATGGCGTGCCTGTCCCGGACGGCGATCGCGCGGGCTCCAAGCAGCTGCTTCTCAGCCCTGTCGCCGTCGGTGCCGGCGAAGCGGCTTCTCCTACGCCGACGCCTTCCAATACGAGCGGCGCGGGGGCGGATTCCATCACGAGCGAATAGCGATTAGCCAGCTTATTTATGTCATGGGAAAAGGAGAGAGAATGAATGAGTTCAGAAAGTTCGTTCGATATCGTTTCGAAGGTGGACATGCAGGAGCTGTCCAACGCGATCACGCAAGCGGAACGAGAAATCGAGACGCGATTTGATTTCAAGGGCAGCAAGAGCAGCATTGCTCTAGAGAAGGAAGAGCTGGTTGTAGGCTCGGATGACGAATACAAGCTGAAAAGCGTAATCGACATCCTGCAGTCCAAGATGGTCAAGCGTGGCGTGCCGATCAAAAATATGGATTTCGGCAAAATCGAAGGCGCTTCGGGCGGTACCGTCAAGCAACGCATCAAGCTGAGACAGGGGATTGAGCAGGACATTTCCAAAAAAATCAACATCCTGATCCGCGATTCCAAGCTGAAAGTGAAAAGCCAGATTCAAGGCGACCAAATCCGGGTAACCGGTAAAAGCCGCGACGATCTTCAGGCTGTCATCGCGCTGCTTCGCGGCGCCGATCTTCCAATCGAATTGCAATTCACGAATTACCGGTAACGCTGGTAGCTAGAAGGGAATTGAAGTACATATATGACCGAACGAGTGAAAGTAGTTACGCTAGGCTGCGAAAAAAACTTGGTCGACTCCGAAATTATGTCGGGTCTCATTCACGAACGCGGATTCCGATTGGTGAACGAGGCGGATGAGGCTACCGTCATCATCGTGAATACTTGCGGCTTCATCGACGCGGCCAAAGAGGAGTCCGTAAATACGATTCTTGAGATGGCGGACCTGAAGGAAACCGGACGTCTGAAAGCTCTAATCGTGTCGGGCTGTTTAACCCAGCGCTACAAGCAGCAGCTGATGGAAGAGATGCCGGAGATCGACGGGATCGTCGGAACCGGGGATTTCCACAATATTAACGATATCGTCGACGAAGCGCTGCGCGGCAAGAAACCGATCCGCGTCGGCAATCCCGTATTTAATTATGAGCAGCAGCTGCCGCGTCTGGTCACGACGCCGCGCTATACGGCATTCGTGAAGATCGCGGAAGGCTGCGATAACGCGTGCACCTTCTGCAGTATTCCGATAATGAGGGGAGCTTTCCGCAGTCGCTCCGTCGAATCCATTCTGATGGAAGTGGAAGGGCTGGCGGCCCAAGGCGTGAAGGAGATCAGCCTGATCGCTCAAGATTCGACCAACTATGGTACGGATCTCTATGACCGGTTTATGCTGCCGGAGCTGCTGAATCGCGTGAGCGAGGTGGAAGGCATCCATTGGGTGAGGCTCCATTACGCTTATCCCGGCTTTTTCTCGGAAGAACTGATCGAGACGATCGCTTCGAATCCGAAAATTTGCAAATATATCGATATGCCGCTGCAGCATAGCGAAGATACGATTCTGAAACGGATGCGCAGACCCGGACGCCAGCGCGATACGCGCGAGCTGGTCGCGAAGATCAGAGCGGCTATTCCGGACGTAGCGCTTCGCACCAGCTTAATCGTCGGCTTTCCGGGCGAAACGGAGCAAGACTTCGAGAATCTATGCGAATTCGTCAAGGAAATGAAGTTCGACCGTCTCGGCGTCTTCGCTTATTCCAGCGAAGAAGATACGCCGGCCGTGCGGCTTCCGAATCACGTTCCGGACGACGTGAAGGAATTCCGCGTCAATACGTTAATGGAAATACAGCGCATCGTATCCCGCGACAACAGCAGCAAATATATCGGCAAAGAGATAGACGTGCTGGTGGAGCGCTACGACGGCCGCAGCGACGTGTATATCGGCAGATCCATGTACGACGCTCCTGAAATCGACGGCGAAGTGTTTATCTCGAATTGCCGCGCGGAGATCGGCGCCATTCAGAAGGTGCGCGTCACGCACGCGTACGAGTTTGATCTGTCAGGGGAGGCAGTCTCATGAACTTAGCGAACAAAATAACCCTTGCAAGAATATTCCTTGTCCCAGTCATCATGTTTTTCCTGCTTATCAAGGTGAATTTAGGTTCGCTGGCCTTCAATGATTTCGAAATCAGCTATAACCAAATTATCGCGGCGATCATCTTCATTATCGCGGCGAGCACGGACGGGTTGGACGGCTATATCGCCCGCAAGAACAAGATCGTGACGAATCTAGGGAAGCTGCTCGACCCGCTTGCGGATAAGCTTCTAGTGGCGGCGGTCTTGATCTCCCTTGTGGAGATGGATAAGACGAACGCCCTGATTGCCATCATTATTATTAGCCGGGAGTTCGCCGTTACGGGGCTTCGGCAGATCGCACTGCTCGAAGGCTCCGTAATGGCGGCCAGCGCATGGGGCAAATGGAAGACGGCGATTCAAATTACGATGATCATCGCGCTGCTGATCAATAACTTCCCGTTCGCGCTCATCGATTTCCCGTTCGATCAGATCGCCAGCTGGGCGGCGGCCGTCATTACGGTCTATTCCGGCATTGACTATTTCGTCAAGAACAAACATTTAATACCGGTCGAATAAACTCGCATTTGAGGAGCGAACGAGTCAGGAGAAGCACTTTCCCGCGAGCGGGGGAGTGCTTCTGCCGTCAGTGGAGCAATAAGCTATTACTATTCGTATGTAAATGGGGGGAAGCGCGAGATGAAAGCGGAAATCATTGCGGTCGGCACGGAGCTCCTGCTCGGGCAGATCGTGAACACGAACGCGCAAGCGATATCGCAGAAGCTTGCGGAGCTGGGCATCGACGTTTATTTTCAGACGGTCGTCGGCGATAATGCGGCGAGACTTCGCCAGGCTATCGAAATCGGAAGGGGCAGGGCTGACCTACTGTTATTTACGGGTGGTCTCGGGCCGACGCAGGACGATTTGACGAAGGATGTGCTCGCCGATTATTTGGGGCGCGGGCTCCATATTCACGAGCCTTCCATGAGCGCGATCGAAAATCTGTTCTCTTCGCGGGGGATGGCCATGGTCGAGAGCAATCGCAGACAAGCGTTAATGATAGAAGGCTGCGTGCCTCTTCCTAATGCGACCGGCCTTGCGGTCGGCAACGCGCTCAAGGAAGACGGGACGCTGTACATGCTGCTTCCCGGTCCGCCGAAGGAAATGAAGCCGATGCTCGAAGGGCCGGGACAGGAATGGCTCCGTTCCATGCTCGGCGAAGAGAAGCCTCTCTTCTCCCGCCTTCTCAAGTTCGCGGGGATCGGCGAATCGAACCTGGAGGCGAAGCTGATCGACCTGATCGAGAATCAGGTGGACCCTACGCTTGCGCCTTATGCCAAGGAAGGCGAAGTATCGATTCGCGTATCCACCAAAGCGGCGACGGCCAAGGAAGCGGACGGGAAGATCGATGCCGCGGTCGAAACGATCAAAGCGAGGGTCGGCGAGCATCTGTACGCGCAGGAGGATATTCCGATCGAGGAGCAAATCGTGAAGCTGCTAAGGAAATCGGGGCGCCGTCTGGCCTGCGCGGAGAGCTGCAGCGGCGGCCTGTTCGCGGAGCTGGTGACGAACGTGCCGGGTAGCAGCGGCGAATTCGTCGGAGGCGTCGTGACGTATACCAACGTCATGAAAAACAAGCTGCTGGGTATCCCGATGTCGCAGATGGAAGGTCCCGGCGCTCCGGGAGCGATCAGCGAATCGACGGCCAAGCTTATGGCGGAGAACGTTCGCCTGATCGCGGACGCGGATTTCGGCGTGTCGTTAACCGGCGTCGCGGGTCCCGCGGAAGCGGAAGGCAAGCCGGTAGGTCTGGTCTACTTCGCTATCGCGGAGAAGGGCAAGGAGACGATCGTGCATACGACGAATCTGAGCGGCGGACGTTCGATCATCAGACTTCGCGCCGTCAAGGCGGCTATGTACCGGCTCTGGCAGGCGCTCAAGGATTAGGACAAAATTCGCGAAGGCTGTTGTCAAATGTCGAAGAGGGTTATATAATAGAAGCTAGTTATCGGAAGAACCGTGGCGAAGATTACTTTGCTGCGGTTTTTTTTACGTTCTGGGGCGAATGGAGGTGCGCCGTTCGATTAATGCGAATGTGTGTTCGAAAAAACTATTGGCAACCGGCAAAAAATAAGGTATCATACTAGTATAAATGATGAAGGATGTGAGTGGGTTGGCGGATCGTCGTGCAGCTTTGGATAACGCACTGCGCCAAATTGAGAAGCAATTTGGCAAAGGCTCGATTATGAAATTGGGTGAATCAACACACATGCAAGTAGAGACCGTGCCTAGCGGCTCGCTTGCTCTAGATATTGCGCTTGGCATCGGCGGATTGCCAAGAGGCCGGGTTATCGAAGTATACGGACCGGAATCGTCCGGTAAGACGACAGTCGCGTTGCATGCGATCGCCGAAGTGCAGCGCATCGGCGGACAAGCCGCCTTTATCGACGCGGAGCACGCGCTCGATCCTCTCTATGCGAGCAAGCTCGGCGTCAACATTGACGAGCTGCTCCTCTCGCAGCCGGATACCGGCGAGCAAGCGCTCGAGATCGCCGAAGCGCTCGTACGCAGCGGAGCCGTTGACATTATCGTCGTCGACTCCGTAGCGGCGCTCGTGCCGAAAGCCGAGATCGAAGGGGATATGGGCGATTCTCACGTTGGTCTGCAAGCACGTCTCATGTCGCAGGCGCTCCGCAAGCTTTCCGGCGCCATCGCGAAATCGAAGACGATCGCGATCTTTATTAACCAATTGCGCGAGAAGGTCGGCGTAATGTTCGGTAACCCGGAGACGACGCCAGGCGGCCGCGCTCTGAAATTCTACTCCAGCGTGCGTCTCGACGTGCGTCGCGTAGAGACGTTGAAGCAGGGTAACGACATGGTCGGCAACCGTACTCGTATCAAGGTCGTGAAGAACAAAGTTGCGCCTCCGTTCAAGCAAGCCGAGATCGACATTATGTACGGCGAAGGCATTTCCAAGGAAGGCAGCTTGGTCGATATCGGCGTCGAGATGGATATCGTTCAGAAGAGCGGCGCCTGGTTCTCGTACAACGGAGAGCGGCTCGGCCAAGGTCGCGAGAACGCGAAGCAATATCTGAAGGAGAACAAGGAAATCGCAGGTCAGATCGAGAAGCAAATTCGTGAAGCCCACAACTTGTCCGCGGCTGCAGCACAAGCGAATTTCACTCCGGACGAAGAAGATGATGATGAACTCGATCTTGAATTCGAATAAGCTTTCCTGAATGGTCGCCGCTCTTATCAGAGCGGCGCTGTTTGTTTTTGGGCGAAAGGAGATCAGCCTAATGAATGAAGAGTTTGCGGAGCTGGCGGAAGAGCAGAAGATAGAATCCGTCGATCGGGATAAGAAAGAGAAGCGAAGATATTTAATCTATACGGAGACGGAAGAGCCTGTGCTTTCCGTGCACGAGGATATCATGATTCGATACCGGCTAATGAAAGGCCGAACAATAACCCCGAGCGAGATCGTCCACATCCGCAATGAAGACGAGCGATATCGGGCTTATGTGCTCGCAATCGCTTATCTGGGCGCGAAGCCTCGAACGCGGAAGGCTATCGGTCAATATTTGACGCGAAAGGAATTTCAGCAGGAGAACATCGAATATGCGTTAAACCGTTTAGAATCGGAGCAACTTGTTGATGATGAACAATATGCGCGTCAATTCGCCGGCAGCCGTCTCCGAAGCGGACTGAAGGGCCGGCTGATGATCAAGCAAGAGCTTCAGCAGAGGGGCATCTCCAAGCAAGCGGCGGCGGAAGCCATTTCCGAACTCGATTCGGACAGCGAGCTCGCCGCGGCCAAGAAGCTCGCGGAGAAGAAGTTCCGCTCGGTGAAGGGCGACCGCAACCAGAGAAGAATGAAGCTGACCGCTTTCCTGATGCGCAGAGGATTCCCCGGATCGGTTGTTCGGGAAGCGCTTAAGGGACTGGATTGGAAGGAAGAAAATGGGCATGACGAGGAAGAAGATGGCGTTTTGCTTGACAACTGATTTTGTGTAAAGATAAAATGAGTGTGTATTCCTTCACATTTTGAATCAATTTTTCTTCCAAAAGTTGATTCGAAACGATTTTTTTCGTCAAATTGGTACATGATGAAACGGTATGGAAACCGGTTAAAACCTAATAACATCCCAAGCAATGCCTTGGTGTATGCAGCAAGGAGGTGAACAAGATGGTAGACATCTGGGTCTTGATTCTTGTAAGCATCCTTGTTGGCGCAATTTTCTTTGGGATTGGTTATTTTATTCGAAAGTCGATTGCCGAAGCGAAAATCTCGAGCGCTGAGCAAGCCGCGGTGCTAATCGTGGATAACGCGAAGAAAGACGCGGAGGCACAGAAGAAAGAGATCGTACTCGAGGCGAAAGACGAAGTCCATAAGCTTCGTTCGGAAGCGGAAAAGGACATTCGCGAGCGGCGAAACGAGGCGCAGCGTCTCGAGAGACGCCTGCTCCAGAAGGAAGAGTCGCTTGATAAGAAATTAGAAGCGCTAGAACGCAAAGAAGAGACCGTAGCCAACAAGGAGAAAAGAATCGAAGAAACACAAGAGCAGATTGATTCCATTTACAAGCAGCAGCTGAGCGAGTTGGAACGTATTTCGAGCTTGACAATGGAAGACGCGAAGTCGATTATATTGACGAATGTCGAGCAGGAAGTACGTCACGAGACCGCGCAGATGATCAAGGAAATCGAGCAGCAAGCGAAGGAAGAAGCCGACAAGAAAGCGCGCGACATTATATCTCTCGCGATTCAGCGTTGCGCGGCCGATCATGTGGCGGAGACAACGGTTTCCGTCGTTACTCTCCCTAACGAAGAGATGAAGGGTCGCATCATTGGACGTGAAGGCCGTAATATCCGCGCACTCGAAACATTGACCGGTATCGATCTCATTATCGACGATACGCCGGAAGCGGTCATATTGTCGGGCTTTGATCCGATTAGACGCGAAATTGCACGTACATCCCTTGAGAAGCTGGTTGCGGACGGACGTATCCATCCTGCGCGGATTGAAGAGATGGTTGAGAAATCGCGCAAGGAAATCGACGAACGCGTACGCGAATACGGGGAACAAGCGACATTCGAGGTTGGCGTTCATGGCTTGCATCCGGACCTGATCAAGATTCTTGGCCGATTGAAATATCGGACAAGCTATGGTCAGAATGTTCTGAAGCATTCGATGGAGGTTGCCTATCTGACGGGCTTAATGGCTGCGGAGCTGGGCGAAGATATTACGCTAGCGAAACGCGCAGGTCTGTTGCATGATATCGGCAAAGCGCTGGACCACGAAGTGGAAGGCTCTCACGTAGAGATTGGCGTAGAGCTCGCCAAGAAATACAAGGAGCATCCGGTCGTTATCAACAGTATCGCGTCGCATCACGGCGATACGGAAGCGACATCGGTTATCGCGATGCTGGTCGGCGCCGCTGACGCGTTGTCCGCAGCGCGTCCGGGCGCGAGACGCGAGACGCTCGAGACGTATATCAAACGTCTGGAGAAGCTCGAGGCGATCACCGAATCGTTCGACGGCGTCGAGAAGTCTTACGCGATCCAAGCGGGCCGCGAGGTTCGCGTTATGGTTCAGCCTGAGAAGATCGACGATACGGAAGCGTTCCGTCTTGCTCGCGACATTACGAAGAAGATCGAGAGTGAACTCGATTATCCGGGACATATTAAAGTTACGGTTATTCGTGAGACGCGGGCAGTCGAATACGCGAAATAACAAGCATTACGGAAAAGTGGCTGCTCGTCAGCCACTTTTCTTCATGAATGCATGAAAAGGAATGAAGATAGGATGAATGTACTTTTTATAGGCGATATCGTCGGGAATGTAGGGCGGAATGCGCTCAAGAAGACGCTTCCCGCGTTGAGAGATAAATACAAGCCGCATATCATTATCGTAAACGGAGAGAACGCCGCGGCGGGCAGAGGGATCACGAGAACGATCGCCCGCGAGTTTTTCGAATGGGGCGTTCATGGCATTACGATGGGCAATCATACGTGGGACAACAAAGACATCTTCGAATGGATTGACGAAGAACCCCGGATCGTGCGGCCGGCAAACTTCTCGCCGGAGGCTCCGGGGCAGGGGATGGCTCTCATCAAAGCCAATGGCAAGCAGCTGGCGATCATTAATTTGCAAGGCCGGGCATTCCTTCCGCCGATCGATTGTCCGTTCCGCAAAGCGGATGAATTAATAGAAGAAGCCCAGCGGTCAACCAAGGCGATTCTGGTCGACTTCCACGCGGAAGCGACATCCGAGAAAATCGCGATGGGCTGGTATTTGGACGGCCGGGCATCCATCGTTCTTGGCACGCACACGCATGTCCAAACGAACGACGATACGATCCTGCCGGGAGGAACCGCCTATCTGACCGATGTAGGGATGGTCGGTTCCAAGGAAGGCGTTCTCGGTATGGAGCGGGACGCCGTGTTGCACAAATTTCTGACTCAGCTGCCTGTGCGGTTCGTCGTAGACGAAGGGAATTGGCATCTGCATGGTCTGTCCGTGGAGATCGACGAAGCCTCAGGCAAGGCGACAAAGCTGACGAAAATCCGTCTGACTGAAGAAGATTGGCTGCTCATGTAAGATAATAAATGAAGAACTGCTCGCTGGCGGGCAGTTTTTTATTTGGATATAAAAATCAGAACATTCAGAACTGCGCGGAAAGTTGTCCGAATAAAAGCAGGAATCTTTCCCCTTTCCTCGAATAGTATTTTAGAAGTGGAATCCATCCAACATTCTAGGGGAGGTACTTTTCATGGACGTATTAAAGGTATCAGCCAAGTCCAATCCAAATTCCGTAGCAGGCGCTCTTGCAGGCGTTCTGCGCGAACGAGGCGGTGCGGAATTGCAGGCTATCGGCGCCGGCGCGCTCAATCAAGCGATTAAGGCGGTGGCCATTGCCCGCGGCTTTGTTGCTCCTAGCGGTGTGGATCTCATTTGCATCCCGGCGTTTACCGATATCGTGATTGACGGCGAGGACCGCACGGCAATCAAATTAATAGTCGAGCCAAGATAATAGGCTTGACGCTTCCGAATTTGCGCGGATGAATCGGCCTGTTTACGAAGTAGACAGGTTTTTTGCTTTGTCACTCGGGATAGTGAGGAGGTCGCGGAACGGGATGAGAATCGTCGATTTTCATTGCGATGTGCTGAGCAAGCTATTAGAGGATGAGAGCTTAAGCTTCGAACCGGGCATGTCCGGCAAATTGGATGTCACGCATGGACGGCTAAGAGGACAGAAGGCGCTGCTCCAAACCTTTGCCGTCTACATCTCGCCTTCCAGACCTGATTATCGCAGCTTGAATCCGGTGCTCGAAAGTATCGATTTGTTTTACGAGAAGGTATTGAAGCAGTCAGGTTTGCGCCATATCCGGTCAACGGCCGATCTCGAGGCTTGCATGAACCAAGGTTTGACGGGCGCGCTTCTATCCCTGGAAGGCGCGGGAGGCTTGCAAGGAAAGCTGTCCGCTCTCCGGCTTATGCATCGTCTCGGCGTTCGCGCGATCGGCTTCACCTGGAACGATGCGAACTGGGCCGCGGATGGCGCAATGGAGCCGCGCGGGGGGGGCTTGACCAAGCAAGGCGCGGCATTCGTAAAAGCATGCAACGAGCTCGGCATCATCATAGACGTCTCGCACTTATCGGAACGAGCCTTCTGGGACGTCGCCGCCTTGTCGGAGAAACCGATTATCGCCTCGCACTCCAACGCGAAAGCGCTTTGCGACCATCCGCGGAATTTGAGCGATCTCCAGATCCAGGCGATTTTCGAAAGCGGCGGGGTCGTCGGCGTTACTTTTGTTCCTATGTTTCTTCGAGCGGACGGGCATGCTAAGATCGAGGATGTCTTGAACCACATGGAGCATTTTTGTTCGTTGGGGGGCGAGGAGCATGTGATGATCGGTTCCGATTTCGACGGTATCGATCATTACGTCGAAGGCTTGACGCATCCAGGGGAGCTGGCGGGCTTACGAGAAGCGATGATAGGCCGGTTTTCGAAGACGTTAACGGAGAAGATCTGGTCCGGGAACGCGGTCGCGTTTTTGAAGCGGAATTTGCCGGCGGAGTAAGCGCTTTTCCCATCTCAAACCGGTATCTAATCAATCGGAAAAAACTATGCGTTATCTAAGCGTTTTCATCTTGCAAAACGGGGGTCTCAGGCATAAAATTGTTGTGACTCTTAACATTTCTATTATATAATGCACTCAGTTGTCGAAAATCATGCACCTTCATGATGCAGAGGAGATGGGCGTTTTGATAAGTCAATTGTCTTGGAAGATTGGCGGACAGCAAGGTGAAGGCGTAGAAAGTACGGACCGGATTTTCTCGACGGCGCTTAACCGGCTGGGCTATTATTTATATGGGTACCGCCACTTTTCTTCCCGTATTAAGGGCGGTCATACTAACAATAAAATTCGGATCAGCACGAAGCCGATTCGAGCGATATCGGACGATCTGGACATTCTGGTGGCGTTCGACCAGGAGAGCATTGACCTGAATGCGCGCGAGCTTCGCAAAGGCGGAGTTATCGTGGCGGACGCGAAATTTAATCCGACGGTTCCGGAAGACGTCGAAGCGAGACTATTCGCGGTACCGATTACAAAAATGGCCGAGGAGCTCGGCACGTCGCTCATGAAGAACATGGTCGCTTCCGGCGCTTCATGGGCTCTGCTTGGCCTGCCGCTGGAAGTATTCAATAAAGCGGTGGAAGAGGAGTTCGGACGCAAGGGGCCGGCCATCGTCGAGAAAAACATTGAAGCGGTGAAGGCAGGCGCCGAATTCGTGCTGGAGCAAGCGGGCGGACCCCTTGACGATTTTAAGCTGGACGAAGCGGACGGCAAGCAGAAGCTGTTCATGATCGGGAACGAAGCTATCGGACTTGGCAGCATCGCGGCCGGCTGCCGTTTGATGTCGGCATATCCGATAACGCCAGCCTCCGAAATTATGGAATATTTGATTAAGAAGCTTCCGAAATTCGGCGGAACCGTCGTTCAGACGGAGGACGAAATCGCGGCCGTCACGATGGCGATCGGCGCCAATTACGCCGGCGTGCGGACGATGACGGCATCGGCGGGTCCCGGCTTGTCCCTGATGATGGAAGCGATCGGCTTGGCAGGCATGACGGAGCAGCCTCTCGTCATCGTCAATACGCAGCGCGGCGGCCCGTCAACGGGACTGCCGACGAAGCAGGAGCAATCCGACCTGAACGCGATGGTATACGGTACGCACGGCGAAATTCCGAAAATCGTGATCGCTCCGTCCACGATCGAGGATTGCTTCTACGATATGATAGAAGCGTTTAACCTATCCGAAGAATATCAAGTACCGGTTATCGTCATGACGGACTTGCAGCTGTCTCTCGGCAAGCAATCCTGCGAACCGCTGGATTACAGCAAGGTGCAAATCTCCCGCGGCAAGCTGGTGAAGGACTCGCCTGCCCTTGAAGGCGGAGAGCTGTTCAAACGGTACGAGTTCACGGAAGACGGAGTATCCCCGCGCATACTGCCGGGCGAAAAAGGCGGCATTCATCACGTAACGGGCGTCGAGCATGATGAAGTCGGCCGTCCGTCGGAGAATGCGATGAACCGCAAGCTCATGATGGAGAAACGTCTTAAGAAGCTGAACAATCTTCGGATCCGCGACGCGATTCGCGTGGACGCTCCGAACGAGAAGCCCGATCTGCTTATCATCGGCATGGGTTCCACCGGCGGCACGATCGACGCGGCGAGAGACATGCTGAAGGAGAACGGCATCTCCAGCAATCACATCACGGTGCGCCAAATCCATCCGTTCCCGGCCGAGCAGTTGAAGCCTCATCTGGAGAACGCGGGCAAAGTAATCGTCATCGAAAACAACGCGACGGCCCAATTGGCGGGTCAAATCAAAATGAACGCAGGGTACGCGGACAAGATCGAAAGCTTGCTGAAATACGACGGCAATCCGTTCTTGCCGCTGGAAGTATATAAAGCCTGCAAGGAGCTGAGCTAAGAGATGGCAACGTTCAAAGAGTTTCGTAACAATGTAAAGCCAAACTGGTGTCCGGGCTGCGGCGATTTCTCGATCCAGGCCGCGATTCAGCGCGCCGCGGCGAACGTAGGACTGGAACCGGAGCAATTGGCCGTCATCTCCGGCATCGGCTGCTCCGGCAGGATTTCGGGTTATATTAACGCTTACGGTCTGCACGGGATTCACGGCCGCGCGCTTCCGATCGCGCAAGGCGTGAAGCTTGCTAACCGCGAATTGACGGTCATCGCTTCCGGAGGCGACGGCGACGGTTTTGCCATTGGCATGGGGCATACGGTCCATGCGATTCGCCGCAACCTGAACATTACGTATATCGTCATGGACAACCAAATCTACGGCCTGACCAAAGGACAGACGTCCCCGCGAAGCGCCGAAGGCTTCAAAACGAAGTCGACGCCGGAAGGCTCTATCGAGTCTACGCTGTCTCCGCTTGAAATCGCGATGTCGGCCGGCGCGACGTTCGTGGCGCAGTCGTTCTCCAGCGATTTGAAAGGTCTCACGAGCTTGATCGAGCAAGGCATTCAGCATGAAGGCTTTTCCTTGATCAACGTATTCAGCCCGTGCGTCACCTTCAACAAAATCAATACGTACGATTGGTTCAAAGAAAATATCGTCAGCCTTGAGCAGTTCCCGGATTACGATCCTTCGGACCGAGTCGTCGCCATGAACAAAATCATGGAAACAAACGGCATGCTTACAGGTCTAATTTACCAAAATAAGTCGCGTAAATCTTATGAGGATATGATCCCGGGCTTCAAGCCGGAAGCGCTCGCGAACCAGGAGCTTTCCATTACGCAAGAGCAATTCGATCAGCTTGTGGCGGAATTTAAATAAATGCTATGATAAGAGCATACGGCCCACTCGCCGTATGCTTTCTATTTGCCATAAATATATGAAAACGGAGTGTGCAGTCTTATGAGCAAGCAAGTACCTGTAGGCGTATCGGCGAGACATATCCATCTTTCCGAGGAGCATGTACATAAACTATTCGGGCAAGGCTACGAGCTGACGGAGATGAAGCCGTTGTCGCAGCCCGGCCAATACGCGGCGAATGAAACAGTGGCCGTCGTAGGTCCCAAAGGCTCGTTCGGCAAGGTTCGTATTCTGGGTCCAGCGCGCAAGCGCACGCAGCTGGAGGTGTCCCGGACGGACGCGTTCGCGCTCGGCGTCAATCCGCCGGTGCGGGAGTCCGGGAATATCGCGGGCTCCGCGGGTATCACGATTCAAGGGCCGGCGGGTGAAGTCGTGATCGAAGAAGGCGTCATCGTGGCGGCTCGTCATATCCACTTCCATACAAGCGACGCGGAGCGCTTCGGCATTGAAGATAAGCAAAAGCTGCGCGTTCGCGTTGGCGGGGAGAGGGGCGTCGTGTTCGAAAACGTCGTTGCGCGCGTATCGCCGGAGTTTGCGCTGGACATGCACATCGACACGGACGAAGCGAATGCGGCGGGCGTTAAAAACGGCGACATGGCGGAGATATTAGATTAAAAGACGACCGCCGGCGAGCGCAGAAAAACGCTATCGGACCAGCGGCAGTAAAAGCGGGAACAGATTTATTTGACAAAGAAGGGGAGGGGGCCGCGCAGAAAAGTCTGCGCGGCCCTCTTGCGCTACTAACATATGCTTATGACATGCATCCTACATCCTACTCCAATGATGGTTTTGCTAGCTAACTTTCATTGACCTGCCGCGGCGCCCTCGATAAAATAGGTGGTGTTCGATTTCGAACTTCCAATGGATTAGAAGCCCGCGCTGTGGTATAATTTTGTATTGTTTGTTATTTGCATGAAAGTTCATAAAGCGCGTGTTCAAAAAGTCCGGTTTTCAGCACCGAGAAGATCTTTTTTGAACAACCTTATAAAGGAAGTGAACTCCGAATGACGAAAGAGACCCCAGGCGCTGTGAACGGAAAAGCCGCAGCAGGCGATGGCGCCAAGGACTATTCCAAATATTTCGACTTCAGCGATGCCAAGCTCATCAGCGAAGAAGACGGCGTCACGACGCTCCGGATCAAAGGCCGTAACATTCAGCTTAGCTCCGCGCCTTCCTATAAGGACGAGAAGAAGAGAGGCAAAGAGGACATCCAGGTCCATTATGACTTCACGATCCCCGAGGAGCTGCGAACGCTCGGCGTCGGCAAACGTTATTTGATCCAGACGTACGGCTGCCAGATGAACGAGCACGATACCGAAGTGATGAAGGGTATGTTCGAGGAGATGGGTTATGCTCCTACCGAGGACCGCTCGCAGGCGGACGTTGTTCTGCTGAATACTTGCGCCATCCGGGAGAATGCCGAGGACAAGGTGTTCGGCGAGCTCGGCCACTTGAAGGTGCTGAAGAAGGAGAAGCCTGATCTGCTGCTAGGCGTGTGCGGCTGCATGTCTCAGGAGGAAGCCGTGGTCGGACGGATTCTGCAGAAGCATGCTTTCGTCGATATGATTTTCGGCACGCATAACATCCACCGGCTTCCGCACCTGCTTCAGAACGCGTATTACAGCAAAGAGATGGTCGTCGAGGTGTGGTCGAAGGAAGGCGACATCATCGAGAACCTGCCGAAGAAGCGGGAAGGGATGCGCGCCTGGGTGAACATCATGTACGGCTGCGATAAGTTCTGCACCTATTGCATCGTGCCGTATACGCGCGGCAAGGAGCGGAGCCGGCGTCCGGAGGACGTCATCGCGGAAGTACGGGAGCTGGCCCGGCAAGGGTATAAGGAAGTGACGCTCCTCGGTCAGAACGTGAACGCGTACGGCAAAGACTTCGAGGATATCGAATACCGGTTTGGCGATCTGATGCATGACATCTCCAAAATCGATATCCCGCGCGTCAGGTTCACGACCAGCCATCCGAGGGATTTCGATGATCATCTAATCGAAGTGCTGGCTGAGGGCGGCAATCTGGTCGAGCATATTCACTTGCCCGTGCAGTCGGGAAGCACGGAAGTGTTGAAGCGGATGAGCCGTAAATATTCCCGCGAGACGTACTTGGAGCTTGTCGGGAAGATCAAACGGGCCATTCCGAATGCCGCGCTGACCTCGGACATTATCGTCGGTTTCCCCGGCGAAACGGACGAGCAGTTCGAAGAGACTATAAGTCTGGTTAAGGAAGTCGGATTCCATTCCGCCTACACGTTCATCTATTCCCCGCGCGAAGGCACGCCGGCTGCCGGGATGGAGGACAACGTCCCGATGGAGACGAAGAAGCGCCGCCTGCATCGGCTGAACGACGTACTGGCGGAGATCGGGCGCGAGCAGAACGAAGCGCTTGTAGGCGAAGAGGTCGAGGTGCTCATCGAGGGCGAAAGCAAAAACAATTCGCGGGTTCTCGCGGGCCGTACCCGTTCGAATAAGCTTGTCCATATGGAGGGGCCCAAGGAATGGATCGGCACGTTCGTAAGAGCAAGAGTGACGGAAGCCCAAACCTGGTATATCAAAGCGGAGCCGATCGAATCGGCTTTAGATGAAGCCGTCAGCTGACGGCAATAGAGGAGAGAGAAGGAAATGGCAGAACAACACAGCCATGAGCATGGCGTAGCATGCAGCCATCATGGAGGCACAACGGATATCCCGTCTTTCCATACGCGCGATCTGATCGTGAAGGAAGACATTATGGCCAAGGCGAAAGAAATGGCGGAGGTGATCTTCCATTCCGACGAGGTGCAGTCCTATCGCCGCGCGGAGCAGCAGATCAACGCCAACGAACGCGTTCAAGCTTTAATTAACCAGATTAAGAAAAAGCAAAAAGAAGTCGTCGCCTTCGAAACGACGTTCAAAAATCCGGAAATGGTCAAAAAAATCGAGACGGAAATGGAAGCTCTCCAAGATGAGCTGGACAGCATTCCAATCGTATCGCAGTTCCAGCAAAGCCAATCGGATATTAACTACCTGCTTCAGCTTGTCGTTACCGTCATTCGCGACACGGTGTCCGATCGCATCAACGTAGAGAACGCCAGCGAGCCGGCTCCGGAAAATTGCAGCGATTAACCAAAGAAAATGCCCGCAAGCGAGAAGCTTGCGGGCATTGCTTTGTTTACTTGTTCTACAGTCGTATGGCGGACGCTTGCGAGGAAGGGGCGTTCTTCGTCGATGCGCGGAGCTGCTTGATATAGCCGAGCAAGGAAAGCGTGATAAGGACGCCTACCGCGGATTTAATCGCGTCGCCGAGCAGGAACGGAAGGACGCCTTCCTTAATGCCTTGACTCCAGGACCAGTTCAGAACATGCATCAGCCAAGGCACGCCGGGAACATAAGCCAGGAATGAGCTGAACAGCTCGAACACGATGAAGAGGACGATCGCAGTCAGCCATTTATGGTTGGTTAACCGTTCGCTCCGCAGGATCCGTTTCATCGCCAAGCTGATGAATAGCGCGCAGAACGGAAAAGCGAAGATGAAACCGCCGGTATAGCCGACGAAAGTCGGGAGGCCGCCCTTGCCTCCTAATAGAGGCAAGCCGATCGCCACGAGTCCATACACAAGCAAAATGCTGGCGACCGCTTGCTTGGGACGGAGGAAAACACCCGCGAGAATGACCCCGAGCGTCTGGAACGTTATCGGAACCGGCGTAAACGTAATGCGGAGATGCTGAATGCTAAGCACGATAAAAAGAGCGGCGAATAAAGCGATAAAGACGAGTGAACGAACATTTACGGTTTGCATCTGTACGACTCCTTTTTATGTAGTTGCCTTTTTATTGTTAACCATTTATCATTAATTTCAGTTAACAAATCGAATTGTAGCATAGCGGAATGGACATGGGAAGAGGTTTGGAGGAATTATTTTGCAGGAAAAGGCAGAGATCATGTTGGAGGGCGTAACCGTTACGCCAGCTCTCTGGAACGGTAACGGGGGAGAGCCGATTCTGAAGGGCGTGTCGTTCTCCGTACGGAGCGGGGAATGGGTGACGTTGATTGGGGGGAACGGCAGCGGCAAAAGCACGATGATGAAGGTGCTGGCGGGCATGCTTACAAAAGGCATATCGGGAATGATCGCGCGCCAAAACGCGCGCGAGGCGTCCAGCGGCATCATTCCGCTCGTCCTGCAGCAGCCGGATGCCGGCATCATCGGCGCGACGCCATGGGAGGATATCGTCTCGCTGCTCGAACGCAACGGCGCGGAGGCTTCCACGATTATTGCGAAAGCCGAAGAAGCGCTGCGCTCCGTCGGACTGGAGGAGAGGATGCGGCAGCCGGTAGAAACGCTGTCCGGCGGACAGAAGCAGCTGACGGCGATCGCGGGCTGCATGGCGGTAAACGCGTCGATCCTGTTGCTGGATGAAGTGACGTCGATGCTGGATCCCATCATGTCGCGAGAAGTGCTGAACGGCGTTCGCGCATTGCACCGCGACGGCTCGGCGGTCGTATGGGTGACGCAGAAGCTGGAAGAGCTTCGCTCCGGGGATAGGGTCGTCATCATGCATGACGGAGAGATTCGGTTCGACGGCAAGGCGAGCGAGCTGTTCCGCCGCGACTCCCGCGGGGAAGCGAACAGCAGCATTGCGGAGCGGTACGGGCTGGAGCCGCCTTATGCGGTCCGGACCGCTTGGGAGCTGCAGCGCGAAGGCATCCTATTGGAGCCGCTGCCGCTTACGATCGAAGAATTGGCGGAGGCGGTGCTGAACGATGAAGGGTAGCTGGCTGATGCAAGACGTTTCGGTCGGAGCGGGCGGCGATGCGAAGAAGCTTCTTCTGGAGCGCGTGTCCGCCGAATTCCGCCCGGGAGAGATTACGCTGCTGATCGGGCATAACGGGGCGGGAAAATCGACGCTGCTCGAGACTTTAGCGGGACTGCGCAAGCTGAACGACGGTTCAATTTCGCTAGACGGAGAGCCGCTCTGGATGGGGAGGAAACGAAACAAGCTGAATCGCGCACTGCTGCTGTCATTCGGCATCGCCATGCAGCAGTCGGAGTCGCAGTGGTTCGCGCCGAACGCAAGGGAGGAGCTGCTCTATTCGCTGCGGCCGTATAAGCCGTCAGCCGAGGAGGCGGAGCGCCGGATTCAGGCGGCGCTCCAGAGCATTGGGCTCCAGCCGGACTTGCTGGAGCGGGATCCTTGGACGCTGAGCGGCGGCCAGCAGCGTCGCCTTGCCATCGCCTGTCTGCTCGCGTGCGAGCCGGACTGGCTGCTGCTCGATGAGCCGACGGCGGGGCTGGACGCCGACGGCACGCGCCGCCTGTGCGCCATTCTGGAGGCGCACAGGGCGGCGTGGCGCGGAGCGGTCGTGGCCACGCACGACCTCGAGGCGCTGCTGCCGCTCGCGGACCGCGTCGTCGTCGTCCGGCGCGGCGAGGTCCGCGAAGCGGCTCCGGCGGAGGCGGCGCTCGCGCTCGCCGCAGCCGCGCCGCAGGCGCTTCGCGCGCAGGCTCTGCTGCGCGGGACGGCGGCTTTGCCGCCGGAGGCGCCCGCCCAGCGGAGCGGCGGGGCGCCTTGGCCGACGCCGCGCGAGCTGGCGGCGGAGCTCGCGCGCGAGCGGAGGCGCGGCGGGAACCGCGGCGGCGCGGGCGAGCCGCTTGCAGAGGCAGCGAGGAACGCCACCGCCGCGGCAAGCGATACGGCCTCGGCGCCCGCCGCGGCAAGCGATACGGCCTCGGCGCCCGCCGACGGGAAGCCAGAGACAAGCGGAGCGGCGAGGGCGCAGATCGAAAGGGCGGTCTGGCTAAGGCCGGACTACTTCGATCCCCGCGCTGTCGTGCTTGCCTATTTCCTGCTATCGGCTTTCGTGCTGTATCTCGGAAGCATCAAAGAGCTGGCGGTGGGGGCGATCGTCGTTGTGGCGGCGGCCGCTCCATTCAGCTCGATTATGCGGAAATGGTGGAAGGTGCTGCGCGGGTTCGCCATCGTCTCCATCATCCTGCTGCTAATCGGAGGTCTATCCTGGTCGCCGCTTGCCTTCAGCTGGGCGAAGGCGGAGCCGGCGGCCGTCAAGCTGTCGCAGCTCATGCTCATCATGGTGATCGGCATGCCGATGCTGGAGCTGATGACGCCGCTTCGACTGCAAAGAGCCATCCAGCAAACCTTTGGCTGGATGGCTCGGATCGGCATTCCTATTCATTCCGTCGGATTGTTAATCATGTTAATTTTCCGATTCATCCCGTTGCTGGGGAGGGAGTGGGAGCGATTCGCCAAGCTGGCGCATGCCAGGGGCAAAGCGGCGTCGCGGCTTGGGACGGTTCCGATCCGGATGCTGCGCGTCATCTTTATCCCGTTCGTCCGTTCCATTCTTCGAATCGCGGAGGAAATGGCCGACGCGCTGGAAGCGCGAGGGTATGGGAGTATGCCGGCCAAGCCCGTATATGGCTTCCGCGTAGCATTCAGACGTTCGGACGCCCTTATGCTGGGGCTGGCCGCGCTTGGCGGCTTCCTGCTCTTGATCATTATTCGTCTGCTATAACGGTTCTGGCCGCCGCGTCGAGCCAAGCGTCCACTTCGCCGATCCAATGGCCGTTCGGGTCGGCGAGCAGCGTCGCCCAGCCGGCCGTCTCCGCCGCTTCCAGGTTCCGTTGTTGATCGTCGACGAACAGGATGGGGGCGTTCTGGCGCAGCTTGGCTGCGACGATATCGAACGCCTCTCGATGCGGTTTGCGATAGCCCGCCAAGCTTGATATCGTTACGCTGGCCAAATGAGGGCGTACATCCGATATCAAAGGTGCGATCCAGGTTTCGACATGATTGCTTAATATATGGATATCCGCGGCCATGCTCCAGCGCTCCACCTCTCGAAGCGCGGGCAAGGGAACCAAGCTTTCCTCGAGGAAAGCTTTTCCTTGGTCCATACTTAGACCTTCCGCATGCTGCACCAGCCACTCCCAGAACGCCGCTTCCGTCACCTCGCCCGTCCATAGCTTTCCGCTAATTTCCTCTTTGTACGGCCGATAGATCTGTTCGACGGGCCTCTTCGCTTCATTCGCGACAAGGTTCCAAAATAACGGCGAAATGTTCGTGGCGAGCACGCCTCCGATATCGAAGACGAGCTGCGGCCTAGCAGCTGCGGCAACTGAACCATCGCCTTCGCGGTGAATCCTTTCATTAGTAGTCATACAATCACTCCTGTTATCGTTGAGTCAAAATTGCAAGGTGTCGGCCGATTCGGACGATCGCTTAAGACGCGCGGCTTCGCGCTTATCCTTAACGGCCCAGCTCCAAGTGAGAACGGCAGCCGCAAGGGCAAGCGCCGTGCCGAACAGAAAGCCTCCGTCAAGCCCCCATCCGCCGTTCAGATACCCCGCCAGGAACGGACCCGAGAACATGCCGACGGCATAGAGCGCCTGATACAAGCCCATCGCCGTCGCTCGCGAGGATGAATCGACGTCGCGAATCGCGAGCCCCAGCAGCAACGGCATATGCAGGCCTTGGGCGAAGCCGTTCAAAGCTTGCGTCGCATAGAGAATGCCGAGCGACGGCGCGGCGATCATACCGGCCGTGCAGCAGGCGCTGACCACGAAGCCGATGGCGATCGTGACGTTCGAGCCGAACCGAGGGACGAGCCAGTGCGAGCCTGCGAACGAAGCGAGAGCGTGCGGCAGCATGAATGCGAACACGAGCAAAGTGAGCTCCACGCCGCCGGCTCCCAGCTGCTCCGCTTTGAGCGGGGTGAAGCCGAACATCGTAATAAACAGAACGCCATGCGCGAGTATCGACAGGAGGGATACTCGCAGCAGCGTGCGGTTCCTGACGACGGTCCCAACCTGGGCAAGCGACATGCCGCCATTCTCCCTGGCGACGCCGCCGGCGGGTTCCCGGATTAGCATTGCGAGCAGCAAGCCGGCAGCGCCGCACAACGCTCCGGCAAGGAACGGCGCCCGCGGGCCGAAGCCTTCCGATAGAGCGCCGCTCAGCAGCATGCCGATCATCTGTCCCGATACCGTCATGACGCTGATCCGGCCCATGGCGCGGCCGATTTGACCGCTTTCGAAATAGCTGGCATACAGCACCGTAAACGCAACCCATGCGGAAGCGCATATACCGGCGACGATCCGGCCCGCCAGCGGCCAAACCCAGCCGCCAGGCAGCAGGAAGAGCAGACAGCTTAAGCAGGCGGCGGCCATGCCTAGTAGGATAAATGGCTTACGCTTGCCCAGCCGGTCCGACAATACGCCGAGCGGAAACCGCACGAGCATCTGCGTGAAGCCGTAGCTGCCAAGCACGATTCCGATAAACGACAGCGAATAGCCGCCAGCGTTCAGGTAGGGAGTCAAGGTAGGCAAGTAAATATACATCGAGGTCCAATACAAGAGGGTAACGGCGATAAATAATCCGCTTCTGGCGGCGCCATTGCTGAAAGACATGCGGTTCTCTCCTTTCTTTGTTACCAATGTAGCGGAAGGAGGGGCTTGTGTCACGTTAATTTTCGCGTATATACTATCTTCAATATAGTTCCGAGGAGGCAATAATTATGTTTCGCGTGCTGCTCGTCGACGATGAGGCTTACTCAAGGCAAGGCTTAAAGGAGTTGATCGGTTGGGAGCGCTGCGGATTCCAGGTGACGGGCGAAACCGATAACGGGGAGGATGCTCTCGATATGATTTTGCAACAGGCGCCCGACGTGGTCGTCACGGATATTCGTATGCCGGTCATGGACGGAATTGGACTTATCCAAAGGGCTGTACAAGAGCATAAGCTGAATACCAAATTTATAATTGTAAGCGGTTACGGCGAATTCAAGTACGCACAACAAGCAGTTAAATACGGCGTTTGCGACTTTCTTCTGAAGCCTCTCGACGAAGTCTCCATGGAATCGACGCTCTTGGAGCTGAAAGCCAAGCTTGAGCGGGAAGCGGCTGACGCCATGCGGCAGCGGAACTTAATGAGCAACGACATATTGGGCGCCTTAATCAAAGGCGAATTCACCGAGAGGGAAGCCGAGGAGTGGCAAGCAGTGCTGGGCTTTCCGCCGAAAGTCCGTCTGCATTATCTATTCATTGAGCTGAACGAGCCGGAAATTAGGTTCACCGAACGAAGGCCGGAAACGGCTATTGATGTCCGGTCCTGGCTGCATGAGACGTTGGAGCAAATCGCGCCGGCCTGTCCCCCGCTGCTCACGCTTCAGCATCGTGGCAGGCTCGGCGTCATCGTGGGGGAATTGCCTGAGAATTGGAGCGTCGGACGGCTGGCTAGAACGCTGCAAAGCAAGCTGCAGCAACAGTCGGGATGTCCGGTATGCATCTATATCGGGGAGCCCGTGGACCGATTGGCGGACCTGAAACAGGCGTATGCAACGGCCAAAGATGCGATGAACTATAAGTTCATGGACGATAGCCGGCATGTGTTCGATTTCGCCGAGCTGCGCGGCATCCAGCCTAACGGCATAATTATGGACAATTCCTGGTTCGCGAACCTCACTGAGTCCATGGAGGAAAATGACGAGCAGGCGATCACCCAATCCGTTGAGCAGTTGTTCCGGCAGTTTCGTTCCGGGTACTACGCCCCGGAGGCGGTGCGAACAAGCCTGCATCGCTGCGTCTCCGAAGCGCTAGCCATGCTGCACCGCATGAAGGTCGATACGGAGGCGATGACGTACAAGGAACCGATGCTGTCTTGGCACGACCGGAACGTGACGGGCCCCCTCCTTAAGGAGCTGTTCGGACGGTTCATTCAGGAATGCTCCCGGCTGGCGGCGGAGCAGCGCAAGGACTTCGCCAAAGGCGGCATTCAGAAAATGAAAAGCTACATCGACGCCCATTACGCCTCGAACATCAGCTTGAAGTCGATCGCCGCCAAGTTTTACATGAATCCCGTCTATTTGGGGCAGCTGTTCAAAAAGACGTACGGCACTTATTTTAACGACTACGTTCTGCATCTGCGGGTGAACGAAGCCAAGCGATTGCTGCGTCTGACGGACAACCGCGTGTACGAAATCGCCGACAAGGTCGGCTTCAACAACGTGGAATATTTCGTGTCTCAGTTCGAGAAGCTCGAGCGCATGACGCCGACCGAATACCGCAACAGCCTTTCTTAAGGATACCATGCGAAGGTCGCGTTGTTCAGCGGCGTCAAGGGCTGGGCAAGGTTCGGCAAGCAGCCGCCAAATATAGTAGAAGCTAAAAGAGCAAGCCGGAATCCGCAAACTATCGAACCGGCTTGTTTGTTTGTCGTGAGTGAATAGGAAACTTTATCCACCTTCACTCGTATAACGTATAGGTTAGGCCCATTAAAAATATATAGCCATAGGAGAGGTGTTGAACATGTTGTCGAATCGTACCCCGGAGTCAACCCAACCAGAGGGCGGGAAGCGAATAGTGAAGGAAATCAAAGATTGGACGCTTTCCCTCGGCATAGCCGTCGTTGGCGCGCTGCTGTTCCAAAACTACGTTTACGCTCAAACGGAAGTCCATAACGTGTCGATGCAGAATACGCTCGTGGAAGGACAGCGGTTAATCGAAGATAAATGGTCCTATCGGTTCAATGAGCCGAAGCAGGGAGATATCGTCATTATTAACGGCCCGGAGCATGAAAACAGGCTGGTCAAGCGCGTGATCGCCGTAGAGGGGCAGACGATCGATATGAGAGAAGGAAACGTATATATCGACGGGCAGAAGCTGAACGAGCCCTACGCGAAAGGGCAGACGTTCGCCGGCCTGGTGGAGGTTCCGTTCACGGTGCCGAAAGGTCATGTGTTCGTGCTGGGCGATAACCGTGAGCACAGCTCGGACAGCCGATCCTTCGGTCCCGTGAAGCTGGACAGCCTGGAAGGCAAAGCCGTGTTCCGCGTTTGGCCGATTGATGCGTTCGGCGGTTTATCGTGAACCATCCTTATTTAAATGTAAGAATTTCGTAAGAATCGCGTACATTTTCGTTTAGAATTCCCCTTTATGATAAACGATAGGCACAAGAAGATTAGCAACAGCGGAGAGTGAACTATTGTCCATCAAAGTCAAGCTGTATATGTCGTATTTGGCGATGGCCATCGTGCCGGTCATTCTGCTGTGCTTGTTTATGCTTTTCCTGTTCTTCGCCGGAAACGAACAAGATTTGCGAGAGTTCACGGAGGCGCAGAAGAACGAGAGCTTCAATCAGGCGATCGTGTACGGTGAGCTCCTATATGTGCTGCGAGAGCAGCAGGAGAAGATGGACGACCCGGCTTATCTAAGCGGGCTGCAGGAAAAGCTTAGCATGCAATGGGCGGGCATCCTGCTGACAAGAGACGGAATCGTATCGGAGATTTCGCCGTTTCTGGAGGGCATGTCGGCGGATGAAGATTGGCAGCATGTCGTGGACGAAGGGAAAAACGAGCTGTTCCTGGATCTCTACCGGTTCAAGTCGCAGCGGATTCCATTCGTCTATACGGACGGGAGCGAAGGCGAAGCCATCATTTATTACCGATCCGAGCCGGTTCCGATCTTTTGGCATCCTCTTTCTATTGCCGCCAGTTTGCTGTTTGTCGGCTTAACCAGCTTGTTGCTGACGTATTTCGTCTCCCGGAGCATTATTCGGCCGATTCGTTCTCTTCGCGCCGCGGCCTTGCGGATCAAGGATGGCGATCTGTCCTACGAGTTTCAGGAGGAGCTGACGCGCAAAGCCGCAAAGCAGAACGAGATTTCGCAATTGGCTTCCGCATTTGAAGAGATGAGAATCCGGCTCAAGCAGTCGATCGATCAAAGCCTGCAGTACGAAGAGAACCGGAAGCTTCTGTTGTCCCATATTTCGCACGATTTGAAAACGCCGATTTCCGCTATCAAGGGCTACGTGGAAGGAATCATGGACGGCATCGCGAACACGGACGAGAAGCGGATCCGGTATATGGAGACGATCTACCGGAAAGCCTCCGACATGGATCAGCTGATCGACGAGCTGTTCCTATTCTCCAAGCTGGATCTGCACAAGGTCGCGTACGATTTCAAGCTGGTCGACATGATCAAGTACATGAACCATCTGGCGGAGGAGCAGCGATTCGATATGGAGAAGGCCGGCGTGCGTCTTCAATTCGAGGTCGTTGCGGACGAGCCCTTACTGGTTGCGGCCGATCCGGATAAGCTGTACCGCGTGTTCACGAACATGCTCGACAACAGCGTCAAGTATATGCTTGATGACGGCGGAAACAGCGATCATCTTGTGCTGCTCCGCGTAGGCAAGGAGAACGGCTTCGCGAAAATTGAAATCGAGGATACGGGTCCAGGCATCGACCCATCCGACTTGCCTCATATCTTCGAAGGCTTCTACCGGGCGGAGCAATCCCGCAACTCGGAGACGGGCGGCAGCGGACTTGGTCTTGCCATCGTAAGCCAGATCGTAAGCGGACATGGCGGAGAGGTGTGGGCCGAGAACAAGGCGGACGGAGGGGCGAGATTCTGCATCAAGCTTCCGCTGGCAGCGGAAGAGGAAAGCGAAGGCGGTGTAATGACTTGAAAAGCATCTTGATCATCGAAGACGAAAAATCGATCGCCGAGCTGGAAAGAGATTATTTGGAAAGCCATGGCTTCAACGTTCACATTGAGGGAAGAGGCGATATCGGACTGCAGAAGGCTCTCGCCGACGGCTACGACCTAATCGTGCTGGACGTCATGCTGCCGAAGCTGGACGGCTTCGAAATTTGCCGGGAGATTCGGGCGAAGCAGGATATTCCGATTCTGATGGTGACATCGAAGAAAGAGGATATCGATAAGATCAGGGGGCTCGGGCTCGGGGCGGACGACTATATCACGAAGCCGTTCAGCCCAAGCGAGCTCGTAGCCCGCGTGAAAGCGCATTTGGCAAGGTACGAACGGCTGACCGCGGATAAACCGAGCACGGGACAGGTCATTCAGATTCGGGGCTTGCTGATCGACAAGCAGGCACGGCGGGTGACCATACATGACGAAGAAGCGATGCTGACCGGCAAGGAATACGAGCTGCTGCTCCTCCTTGCTTCGCATCCGAACCGCGTGTTCGAGAAGGAGGAGCTGTTCGAGCGCGTCTGGGGGCTCGACGCGTTAGGGGATCCGGCTACCGTCACCGTCCATATCCGGCGGCTGCGGGAGAAGATAGAGCATGACCCGTCCAAGCCGCAGTACATTGAGACCATCTGGGGCGTAGGCTACAGGTTCAAGGTTTGACCAAATAGAGAAATCATCGCGAGGAGTGGAGTGGATTGAAAGGTATCATCAAGTTTTCGCTGAATAACAAATTCGCGCTATGGATCATGACGTTCCTCGTCCTGTTCGCCGGCTTGTACGCCGGCACGAACATGAAGATGGAGACGATCCCGGACATTACGATTCCGATCGTCAGCGTCACGACCGTATACCCGGGGGCCGCGCCGGAGGAAGTGATGGAGAAGGTCACGAAGCCGATCGAGCAGAGGACGCGCAATCTGGTCGGCGTCACGAGCGTATCGTCCACGTCAATGGAGAACGCTTCGTCCATCATCATCGAATACACGTACGAGACGGATATGGAGAAGGCAGCCGACGAAGTGAAGAACGTCCTGGCGGACCTGACCTTCCCGGAAGGCGTTCAGAATCCGGGCGTATCACGCATCAGCTTCAACGCGTTCCCGGTTCTGTCGCTGAGCTTGTCTAACGACCAATTGGATCTGGCTCAGCTGACGAAGCAGGCGACGGATAACATCATCCCTCGTTTGCAAGGCTTCGAAGGCGTAGCCGACGTCCAGATTTCCGGACAGAACATCGTGAAGGGCGAGCTGACCTTCAATCAGGAGGCGCTGGCGCAGACCGGACTGACGCAAGAAGCGGTTCAAGGCATCATTCAAGCCTCCGCCGTGTCGGCTCCGCTTGGCATCTTCGAGTTCGGCGCAACGGAGAAGTCCGTGCTTGTCGACGGCAACATCACGACGGAAGAGGATCTGAACAATCTAATCCTAATGCCGGGCGTGAAGCTGAGCGACGTGGCCGAGCTAACGGTCGGCGGCGAAGCCGAATCGATCTCCCGCACGAACGGCAAGGACGCGATCGGCGTCAGCATCGTCAAAGCGGCGGACGCGAATACGGTAGACGTCGTCAACGCGGTCAAAGCCGAGATCGAAGAGCTGGAGTCCGCGAACGAAGGCCTGGATATTACGGTAGCGTTCGACCAAGGCGAGCCGATCGAAGCCTCCGTGCACACGATGATGAGCAAAGCCGTCATCGGCGCGCTCTGCGCGATCGTCATCATCCTGTTGTTCCTTCGCAATATCCGTTCGACCATCATCTCCGTCGTGTCCATTCCGCTCTCCATCTTGATGGCGATGCTGGCGCTTAACCAAATGGACATTACGCTTAACATCATGACGCTCGGCGCGATTACCGTTGCGATCGGCCGCGTTATCGACGATTCCATCGTCGTCATCGAAAATATATACAGAAGGATGTCGTTATCCAGCGAGAAGCTGAAAGGCAAAGAGCTGATACTGGAAGCGACGCGCGAAATGTTCGTGCCGATTATGGCTTCGACCATCGTAACGGTTGCGGTATTCCTGCCGCTCGGCTTCGTATCCGGCATGGTCGGCGAAGTGTTCATGCCGTTCGCGCTGACCGTCGTGTTCGCGCTTGCGGCTTCCCTGATCGTCGCTATTACGGTCGTGCCGATGATGGCACACATGATGTTCCGCAATGGGCTGAAGGCGAATCAAATTAACGAAGAGAAGCCGGGCAGATTGGCGCTGTGGTACAAAGGCGTGCTCAGATGGTCGCTTGATCATAAATTCGTGACGTTCGGCGGCGCCGTGCTGCTGCTCGTCGGCAGTCTCATGCTTGCCCCCGTCGTCGGCTTCAGCTTCCTGCCGGCAGACGAACAGAAATCGATGATCATCACGTACAACCCGGCTC
The DNA here is from genome assembly GCF_024623455.1 of Paenibacillus soyae. Lineage (GTDB taxonomy): Bacteria > Bacillota > Bacilli > Paenibacillales > Paenibacillaceae > Pristimantibacillus > Pristimantibacillus soyae. Next base: position 239,992 of record NZ_JANIPJ010000009.1, read on the forward strand.
CGGGCGAGACGAAGGAAAACGTCGTCGAGATGGCGCTGGAAGCGGAAAAAATTCTGATGGAACGCGAAGGCGTCACGATCGTCCAATATTCGATCGGCGGCCAGAATCCGATGAATCCGGGCGCTTCCAAGCAAGCGTTGTTCAACCTGACCTACGACAAGGAATTCGAAGGCTTCACGGAAGAGAAGGAACAGATCGTGCCGCTTCTGCAAGAGCTGGGCGGACAAGGCGAGTGGAAGGAACAGAACTTCGCGGGCGCGGGCCTTGGCGGCTCCACGATCTCGATGAACGTATACGGACCGGACATGAAGACCATCCAGCCGGTCGTCGACGAGCTAGTCGCGAAGCTGAACGAAAACGAAGATTTGAAAAAAATCGATTCCAGTCTGGCGGAAACGTACGAGCAATACCGCATCGTCGCCGACCGCGAGAAGCTGAGCATGTACGGCCTGACCGCCGGCCAGGTGGCCATGGCGCTTAGCCCGGTCCGCACCGAGCCGGTGCTGACGACAATCGAGAAAGACGGCGAAGAAGTGACGGTCTACCTGAGCGTCGAAGAGCGCACGTACAACGATCTGTCCGATCTCGAGAACGTCATGCTTCCATCGCCTCTAGGCACGCCGGTTGCTCTGAAAGACGTCGTGACCATCGAGGAAGGTGAATCGCCGAATACGATCACTCGTCTGGACGACCGCATCTACGCCTCCGTCTCCGCGGACGTAACGGCAACGAACGTGGCCGCGGTATCTGCCGAGCTGCAAACGATGATCGACGACATGAAGCTTCCGGGCAACGTCGACATCGATATGGGCGGCGTTACCGAGCAGATGAACGAGACGTTCTCGCAGCTGGGCCTGGCGATTCTGGCAGCCGTAGCCGTCGTCTATCTCGTGCTTGTGCTGACGTTCGGCGGCGCGCTGACACCGCTGACGATCTTGTTCTCGCTGCCGTTCACGGTAATCGGCGCGATGCTTGGCTTGCTGATTTTCGGCGAAACGATCAGCGCGACGGCATTGATCGGCGCCTTGATGCTGATCGGCATCGTCGTGACGAACGCGATCGTCTTGATCGACCGCGTTATCCACAAGGAACAGGAAGGAATGTCCGTCCGCGAAGCGCTTCTCGAAGCGGGCGTCACGCGCCTTCGTCCGATTCTGATGACCGCGATCGCGACCGTCGGCGCTCTGCTGCCGCTTGCGTTCGGCTTCGAGTCGGGAGGCCTGATCTCCAAAGGCATGGCCGTTACCGTTATCGGCGGCTTGACGAGCTCGACGCTCCTCACGCTCATAATCGTGCCGATCGTATACGAGTTCCTGAACCGCAAGAGAGCGAAAAAGGCGCAGCTTGAAATGAACGCGGGCAACGCGTAACCCAGCAGGTCCCATGGACGATTTGTCCATGGGACTTTCTTTTTTGTTATAATGCTGGCATAGGATCGAAAGCATGAGGAGAGTGACAGCGAAATGGCATCCGAGATGAAGAAGGTAGGGTTTATCGGAACGGGCGTTATGGGCGGGAGCATGGCCGGACACTTGAAGGATGGCGGCTATGAGGTGCATATTTATACAAGAACCAAGTCGAAAGCGGAGGAGCTTATTGCCGGAGGCATGATTTGGCATAACGCCCCTGCGGGATTGGCGCGGGAATGCGATGTCATCATTACGATGGTGGGCTATCCGAGCGATGTCGAGGAAATTTACTTCGGCGGTGACGGCCTGATTGCGGCCGCGAAGCCGGGCGCTTATTTGATCGATATGACAACGTCCAGCCCGGCGCTTGCCGTGAGGATCTATGAGGCCGCTAAGGCCCGCGGCCTGCATGCGCTTGACGCGCCGGTTTCCGGCGGAGACGTTGGCGCGAGGAACGCTGCTTTGTCCATTATGGCAGGGGGAGACAAGGCGGCATTCGATGCGGTCTACCCGATCTTCGAGCGGATGGGCAAACAAATTTTGCTGCAGGGTGCGGCGGGAGCCGGGCAGCATACGAAGATGGCGAATCAAATCGCGATCGCCTCGAATATGGTCGGCGTCTGCGAAGCGCTGATCTACGCCAAAAACGCCGGGCTTGATCTGGATGGCGTGCTGCAAAGCATTAGCACGGGAGCCGCAGGAAGCTGGTCGCTTAGCAATCTGGCGCCTCGCATGATCGCGGGAAATTTCGAGCCGGGCTTTTATGTCAAGCATTTCATCAAAGATATGGGCATCGCGCTTGACTCCGCTCAGAAGATGGGAATCGAGCTCCCGGGTCTTGCGCTGGCGCGCGACCTGTATATGCGGATCGCGGACGCCGGGCTGGCGGACAAAGGCACGCATGCTCTCTATTTGGCCTGGGATTAGCTAGTCGACTGGTAAGAAGGAGGTGCCTGCCGTGAAAGTCGTGTTAGCGTTCGATTCATTCAAAGGAAGCCTGACTTCAAGCGAGGCCGGCGCTGCCGCCGCGCTCGGCGTTCGGGCGGTATTTCCTGACGCGGAGTGCAAGATTATAGTGCTTGCGGATGGCGGCGAAGGCACAGTCGAAGCGGCCGTAGGAGCGGCCGGAGGCGTCTACTTGCCGCTTCAGGTCGCAGGCCCGCTCGGAGAACCGGTGGAAGCACGCGCCGGGATCATAATCGATGAAGCGACGGGCGAGAGAACGGCCGTGCTGGAGACGGCGAACATTTGCGGTCTTACGCTCATACCGCCACCTCTGCTCAATCCGGAGCGAACAAGCTCGCGAGGACTTGGCGAGGCTATTCGAATGCTGCTCGATTCGGGCCTAAGGCGATTGGTTGTGGGACTTGGAGGAAGCGGGACGAACGACGGCGGACTCGGCATGCTGGCCGCCCTTGGGGCCGAGCTTCACGATGAACGGGGGCAGACGCTGTATGGCACGGGCGGCGACTTGCTTCGGCTCGGCGGCATGGAGCTGTCCGGGCTCGACGAACGGCTCTGGGAATGCCGGATCATCGTCGCCTCGGACGTCACGAACCCTTTATGTGGACCGAACGGCGCCTCTCTGACGTACGGGAAGCAGAAGGGCGCGAGCTTCGAGCAGCGAACCAAGCTTGACGAAGCGTTGGAGCGGTACAGCAGGATGCTCGAAGCTAAGCTGGGCGGGGGGAGCTGGCGGGACGCGGCCGGGGCAGGCGCGGCGGGAGGTCTGGGCTTTGCTTTTCTTGCGCTGGGCGGGCAGATGGTCAGCGGAGCCGAATGGCTCATGCGCCTTGCGGCTTTCCAGGAAAAATTGAGGGAAGCGGATTGGGTGCTGACAGGCGAAGGGAGAAGCGACGCAAGCACGGCTAACGGCAAGCTACCTTGGCGCGTCTTGGAGGCGGCCCGCAGGGCGGGGACGAAATGCGTACTGTTGTCCGGCAGCTTTGGCGAAGGAAGCGAAGAGCTCGAAGCCGGTTATGCGGGATGCTTCTCGATCATGAGCGGTCCCGCCGATGTCCAATTCGGGATGGAGCATGCGGCGATGCTTCTTGAACAGTCGTCAAGGCGGGTTTTTAGGCTGATATCCGGAATCGGTCAAGGATAAATCGCCCTCGATTTGGTTAAGCTAACCGTAAGTATGCCTCGGAAGCAAAGGAGGTGGTTCGCTATTATTGGCCAGGTCGTGGTGAAAGCGATATTTTTATTGCTCAGCATGTCCTATCCCGAGACGATCCAAGCGGACAGCTCCGCCGTTCAGATCGCTTCCCCCAGCTACGCGAAGTGGGGCAGGATCGCCATGGAAGAGACGGCGAAAGCGTATCGAAGCGCGTCCATCGTGGATTACAAGTACGAAGGAAGGTTCCGCGGCGGCGGGGAAGAGGACGAAGAACGGTTTCTTCTTTGGCTGAAGCAGGACGGGCGGGAATTCGGCGTTCGCGTCACGCTTACCGTGCGGACGGATACGCTTGTGTCCGTGAAGCTGAGGGAAGTGCAGCCGAATGGATACACGCGCTCCGGGCGGCGCGGACAAACCTAGAATGAACAGAGCGAAGAAACGCCATACACGGCCGTCATGCGGCGCGTCAGGCGTGCTTCGCTTTTTTTTATGGACTTATTGAACAACTTCTTAAAGGGTGGATTTGGAAAAAAGCAACTAAACGGCCTTTATTTCCGTTATTATGAAGATGGACATATTGATGGACGATTTAATAAAGAAATGAGGTTGCGCTTGTGAACGTAAGGCTGAAAAAAACGTATGCCGTCATTACGCTGGCACTAGCGGCGGTCATGCTGCTTACCGGCTTGCCGATGCAGAGGGCCGAAGCCGCGCCGGATGACGGATCGATCGAGGTTCAGAGCCAGGTTGGCTTAGGCGGCAGATACAAAGAGGAAAAGTGGTATCCCCTGCGGTTAACGCTGACAAACAACACGGAAGAGAATCTATCCGGAGAAGCGGTATTGTCCGTGGTCTCCCAAACCGGCATGACGACGGATTATTTGGTCCCCGTCGATTTGCCGGCCGGTACTCCGGTTGGAATCACGATCGGACTGCCGGGGACGAAATTGCTAGTAAGCGAAAGCAAGCTGCGGTTCTTCGAAGGCTCTTATAAAAACGGCGATACGATAGAGATGTCCGGAACGACGAACTTCACGGCCCAGTCGCTGACCGGTTACGCGATCGGCGTCGTGTCCGGCGATCCGGACACGATGAATTTCATGCCTATGCTGAATCAGAAGGGATACGAGATCACGGTTTTGCCGATTCAGCCGGACGAGCTGCCGGAGGAATCGGAGCTGCTCGACATGCTGGACACGCTAGTCATTAACGATTTCGCTACAACCGATTGGAGCGACGGCGTCGTGCAGGCGATCAAGGATTGGGTCGCGCGCGGGGGCACCCTCGTCTTATCCGGCGGAGCCGGCTATGACAAGACGGCGGAGGCGTTCGCCGAGCTCGCGCCGGTGACCGTCTCGGGAACCGCCGCGCTGGAAACGGCCGGCAGCCTGTCCCGGGCTTCGGGAGAGTCGCTCGAGCTGACGGCGCCGTTAACCGTCTCGGCCGGCAAGCTGACACCGGGAGCGGCGACCGTCATCCAAGAAGGAGAGCTGCCGCTTGCCGCTACGCGGAGCTATGGATTCGGCACGGTGTTATATACCGCGTTCGATCCTTCGCTGGAGCCCATGTCCTCTTGGCCGGGCAGCGCCCCGCTTTGGTCGAAGCTGCTTCAGCATAACTTGTCCAGTCTGCAGGGGATGGGCGGAGCTGTTCAACTGGGCAACACGTATAACGACAATATGATGTGGACGCTCACGCAGCTGGTCGACTTGTTCCCATCGATCAAGCCGCCTTCCTTCGGACTTCTGGTCGGCATGTTCGCCTTGTATGTTCTTATCGTCGCCCCTATTCTCTATATCGTACTCGCGAAGCTGGACCGCAGGGAATGGGGCTGGTGGCTGATCCCTTCGCTTGCCCTGCTCTCGGGCGTGCTCATTTTCGTCGTTGGAGCGGGCGACAAACGGAACACGAACGTCCATACGATCGAGATTGTAGAGCTCGCCGCGGACGGTCAGGCAGTCGTATCCGGCGCGGCGGCTATTTTCTCCCCGAACGGAGGGGCGCTGACGGCGGATTTCGAACGCAAGCAGCCTGCGCGGCTCTATTCGGATTCTTCCATGGGCGGGAACTCTTCGCTCGTATTTAACGGCGAGTATCAATTGCGGGACGATGGCAGCCGTATGCAGGCCATCTGGCGCAATGTGCCTTATTGGTCGACGCGCAAGCTGTGGATGGACCGCAGAGTAGCCGATCCGGCCGAGAAGGGCAGCATCGGCATCGCTTATGAACAGGAGAACGGATCCAATAAGCTGGTCGTGACGAATCATACAACGGCGGATCTGACGAACGTCTCGCTGCTGATGAACGGGTCTGTCCACCCGATCGGCGACTTGAAGCAAGGGGACAGCGGCTCGATCGTCATGCCGAAGTCCATCACCGTCCCCCAGCCGGGAGTCTATTATTCTTACGCCGATTCGATTTTCCCGTATTCCGGTTCTTCCAACTCGGACTCTTTTGGCAGAGAGCGCCAAATGACGGACAATTATTTCAATCAGAATAACGGCGCGCTGTTCACCCTGGATCCGGTTGTCGTAGGCTACAGCAAGGATCAGGAAGCTGCGTTCGAGACGGACGGCGGCAAGGCGAGGACGGATCGTCTGACGATGTGGGTGAAGCGGCTCGACCCGGTCGAGCGCAGCGGCGAGCGCGTGCTCGTGCCGGCCGGCGCCATGAAGCCGATCGTCACTTCGAGCACGCTTAGCTATATGAATCACTACGGCAATGGCGTCGTTAATCTGTCCGCAGGAGAAATGATTCTGGAATACATGACGCCGGCGAATTATAACGTGGCGTACGACAAGCTGGACATCCAGTTTAATTTAGGCTATGCGAATCCGAACATGAAATGGAGCATTTGGCGGGAAGGAACGGGCGAATGGACGCCGATCGGCGGGGCGCTCGGGGCTCCTGACGACTATTTGGTCGATGGCCAGACGATCCGGATCAAGCTGGAATCGGCCGCGGACGGCGATACCATATTCCCGTACGTGACGCTGGAAGGAGAGGAGCTGACCCCATGAATACGCAGCTGATCGAAGAAAGAGAGGCGGAAGCGCCGATGATCGAAATACGCGGTCTCGCCAAATCGTTCGGAAGCTTCCACGCGCTGAAAGGCATCGATCTGACGATTCCGAAAGGAACGGTGTTCGGCTTCGTTGGTCCGAACGGAGCGGGCAAATCGACGACGATGCTCATTCTGTCGACGCTGCTGGCTCCCAGCGCCGGCTATGCCAAGGTAGGCGGCTTCGACGTCACGAAGCATCCCCATGAGGTTAGGAAGCGGATCGGATACATGCCGGATTTCTTCGGCGTGTACGATCAATTCAAGACGCTGGAATATTTGCATTTCTATGGAGCGAGCTATGGTATTCCAAAGGCGGAGCGGGAGGCGCTTATTCCGCAGCTGCTGGAGCTGGTCAACCTGAGCGACAAGAAGGACGCGTACGTCGATTCGCTGTCCAGGGGGATGAAGCAGCGGCTGTGCTTGGCGCGATGCCTTGTGCATGATCCGGATCTGCTCATTCTGGACGAACCGGCATCGGGTCTGGATCCACGGGCGCGTATCGAGATGCGCGAAATTTTGAAGGAATTGAAGGCGATGGGCAAAACGATTATCATCTCATCCCATATTCTGCCGGAGCTCGCGGAGATGGTGGACGAAATCGGCGTCATCGAGCACGGCCAGATGGTTGCGGTCGGCAATGTGGCGGATATTCAAAGCCGGCTTCGCGTCAAGCGTTTCCTTCATATCCGTCTGCTCGACCGGCTGGAAGAGGCCGAGAACTTCCTGAGAGAGCGTCCCCACGTCAATCGCTTGCTGCGGGATGAACGAGGCCTGCAAATCCATTTCGGAGGCGATGACGCGGAGCAGGCGGAGCTGCTCGGTTCGCTCATGAGCGCCGGGTTCCGCGTCGTGTCGTTCAGCGAAGCGCAGACGAACCTGGAGGACGTATTCCTGGAAATAACCAAGGGAGGAGGTGTTGACGAATGAAGGCGGACGCTAGCAGAGGGCTCGGATGGCGGGCGAAGCTCATCAATCCGGTTTTGGACAAAGAAATCCGCCTGAGACTAAGGTCTCCGAGGGCGATGTGGACGTTGTTTTTCTACTTGCTGGCCATCGGGTTAATCGCGTTCGCGGCGATCTATCTAACGCAAATCCTATCCGGCAGCGGCGCTTCGTACAACCCGCAGCAGAGCCGGATCTTGTTCTACTTCCTCGCGATGGCGCAGCTTGGCCTCGTGGCGTTCATGGCGCCGGGCTTGACGGCTGGCGTCATTAGCGTGGAGCGGGAGAAGCAGACGCTGAATCTGCTGCTGACGACGCAGCAAAGCTCGACGACCATCATCGTCAGCAAGCTGGCTTCGTCGCTGAGCTTCATGGTGCTGATCGTCATCAGCACGATTCCGGTGTACAGCATGGTGTTCCTGTACGGAGGCGTGTCGCCGAAGCAGCTTGCGCTCGTGTTCCTGTTTTATTTGTTCATGATGGTCATGCTCGGCTCGTTCGGCATCTTCTTCTCGACGGTGCTGAAGCGAACGATGATTTCCGTTATTTCGACATACGGCGTTACCTTGTTCATTTTCGTGGGAACCGGGATTTTGTATTTCGTCGTCATGAACGTGGTCGATAATTACTTGAACAGTCAAGGCGCGGTGTCCGCGGCCAAAGCAAGCTCTTATCAATGGGTCGGACATATTATCGCGTGGAATCCGGTCGCGGCGCTGTACAGCATACTGGATCCTACCGTCTCGGATGAGCTGTTCCGGGCCGGCCGTTATAACACTTCGCCGACCAAAGGCGCGCCGATGCCGCTGTGGCTGGAGTTTATGATCATCTATACGGTGCTGTCGGCCGCGGCGATCTGGATGTCGATCCGGAAGCTGCGTCCCCGGTTGAACCGCAGGAGCTAGCGAATCGACGATTGCGGGAAGGAGAGTCAGGGATGGAGGGACATGCGCTAATACGGCTGCTGCAGGCCGTCCGTAAGAGACTTACGCTGCTGCGCCTCGCGCGTACGCTTGCATTCGGGCTGATCGCCGGCAGCTTCGCCGGGGCTCTCGTGCTTGTCGCGGCAAGGCTGTGGCCGATTGTTCACGCTTACGCGTACTTCGCCGCGATCGTTCTGCTTGGGGCTGCCGCCGGGCTGTGCTTCGGCATCTGGAAGCGCGCTTCCGTGCGGGATGCCGCGCGGGAGATGGATAAGAGCGACACGGAAGACGCGATCATGACGGCGCTGGACGGCATGGCCAAGTATGAAGGCGGCGAAGCGGAGCCCGCCATCGTCAGGCTTCAGCGGCAGGACGCGGTCGCTTCGGGGCAGCGGTACGTCGCTTCGCTGTCGGAACGGCTGCCATGGCCGGCGTGGAGGAAGCTCCAAGGCTGGGTGTATGGAACGGCAGCCTTGTGGATCATGATCGCCGTTTTGCTGTTCATCCCGAACCCCATGCAAGAGAAGGCGAACGCGCTGGCGGAAGCGCGTACGGCCGTGGAACGGCTCGACGAGCAGGCGGAGCGGCTGGAGGCGGAGCTGGGCGCGTCCGAATTGCCGGACGCCGCGAAGGAAGAGCTGCTGAAGCCGCTGGATGAGCTTCGGCGGGAGCTGTCGGATGGCGTAACCGATCCCGCCGAGGCGCTGGCCGAGCTGGCGGAAGCGATGGAGCAGCTGGAGCAGGCTGCGGCCGAGGCGATGCAGGCCGCCGAGAGGCTGGAGGCGGCGGCAGCCGAGATGGGCCGGCAGCCGAGCCTCAGCCGGCTGGGCGCCGCGCTGCAGGACCGCGACGCCGCCGCCGTGTCGGACGCGATCGACGAGCTGCGATCGCGTCTCAAGGAGCTGTCGCCAGCGGAGCGCGAAGCGCTGGCGGAAGCGCTCGAGCGGCTCGCTGCGGAGCAGCCGCTCGGGCAAGGCGCCGCCGAGGAGCTTGCGGCGGCGCTGGAGGAGGCGGCGCGGCAGGCTCGCGCCGCCGGCGATGACGGGGCGGCGGCTGGCGAAGCCGCCCCGGGAAGCGGCAGCGGCGGCGATGGCTTCGCCGCGCTGGAAGAGGCGCTCGCCCGCGAATTGTCGGCGAGCGAGCTGGAGCGGCTGGCCCGGGAGATGTCGGGCCAGCTGGGCGATGCCGGCGGCGAGCTCGCGGAGCGGCTGGCCGAGCAGGGCGCCGCCGTGCCGCCCGCATGGGCGAGCGCCGCGGCGGGCGGCTCCGCGGGGAGCGGCGGAGCGTCCGGCTCCGCCGGGAGCCCGGGCAGCCCTGGCAGCGGCGGCCAATCGGGCGCCGATGGCGAGGGAGCGGACGGCTCCGGTCAGGGGCAAGGGACCGGTACGGGTCAAGGCCAAGGTCAAGGAAGCGGCTCCGGAAGCGGATCGGGTAGCGGGAGCGGCTCAGGTTCGGGAAGCGGCAGCGGCAGTGGGAGCGGCTCAGGCTCAGGTTCCGGATCGGGCTCTGGTTCTGGCGGCTCCGGGACTGGGCAAGGTGGCGGCACGGGGGCCGGGACCGGAACGGGCGGCCGCACGTTAGTGACGACTCCCCGATCGTTAGAAGGCGAAGGCAATGTTCAGGAGGATGGCGGTCCGTCCACGGGCGGCCAAATCCAATCCGGCGGCCAATCGCCGATGATCGACGGTACGACGCGTCCGTACGAGGAAGTATACAGCGAGTACGCCGCGGAGGCCAAAGAGTCGCTGGGACGCTCGCAGCTTCCGACCAGCATGCAGGACAAGGTCAAGCAATATTTTGACGAAATCCAGCCGAACCGCTGACGGGAATGCTTTCTGACTAACTATACTTACAGCGCGGCGATGCTGACGTCACATGGCAAAGGCCGAAGCCAGCGACCGGGCCGTTTAAGGGAACTCGGTTGCGGCTTACGGAACGGAGAGGCGTTATTCCACCGAAAATGAGGCTTTTCGGCGAACTAACGGAATTGTGCGCTCTTATTAACTTTGAATTTGTCTGAAACACCGTTGAAATAGGCAAATAACTGCGCTCAGTTCCGTTACCCCCGAAAAAAAATGCCGTTTACCCGAAATAGTTATAATGAACGAAACCGACATCCACTTTGCTTCTACGTAGGTTAATTTGGAAATAATGGAGCTTGAGAAACAACCATTAAATACCAAATCAGAGCTACAAAACAAAGGAGTCGGTTTCTACT